>JAZRWE010000018.1:0-9131 GCA_045599605.1 Thermoguttaceae bacterium | reverse complement strand
ACCCGACGCCATGCGGCGCCCGTGACTGGCGTGTCACGGTTAACCTCGCTGGCGCTCGGGGATCGCTCGTCGGCATACGGGCGGCGTTAAAACTAGCGAGCAACGCGAGCGTCTACTCCCTTTCTCTCTCCCACACCCCGCTAGCGACCAACGGGAGCGGGTACTACTACCGCAACAAGCGAGCAACGCGAGCGAAGATCCGACGTCCGCGCGGTAGCGCGAACCGGGAGTGGCGCCGTCGCCACCGGCCCGTCCGGCCGCAGAGGACAAGCCGAGCGCAGCGACCGCAGCACGGGGGCGCGACGGTAATTACAGCTTGAAGAATATCCGTTTGCGATACAGCCAGAACAGGAAGACCCACGAGACGATCAAGCCCGCGCAGATAGTCGCAATGCTCTGGAAGTTATTGACGGTAATCATAGCGATATCGACGGTACTGGGGTCGACGCCTTCGGGTATAACCTGATTGGGATCGGGGTATTCCTTCGGAATGAATCGTTCGATCGCGTCGGCGAAGAAGAAGTTGCGCGCGTTGCTGAAATCGACGATACGGCGGATAACGAAGATCCCGAAGCAGTTCATCCCGACGATAGCGAACGGCCAACCGAACCAGCGTTGGCGCAAGACGTCGATCACGAGATAGAATAGCGCCAACACGATCGCGGAGTACCCGCCGACAAAGCATACGAACGAGCTGTTCCACAAGTTCTTATTGATCGGGAAGACCAAGTGCCACAGGAACCCGATAACGAGCAGGACGACGCCCCAGCCGAGCAGCAAGCCGACCTTCTTAAGTTTCGATACTTCCATATCTTCGCGGCGCAAGATCCCGCCGAAAAGCATCCCGAGCAACGCGGTCACGATGGCGGGGAACGTCGACGCCAAGCCTTCGGGGTCGCGCAGATCGCGCCAGAGCTTCGGGTCGTAAGTCGATTCCATCTCCCCTTTACGCATCTTCGCGCGCGCGTTGTTGGAGTCGTGATAGAGTCTGCCGGGCACAAATTGGCGATCGATATAGTTCACGACGCAGCCTTCCGGCAACAAGTTATGCGCGACCGTCCCGACCTCCGGGTAATCCGCGTCGCCGGGCGACGGTAACGCGTTGTCGTTGCATAACCCCGCAAGGATCCCTTTGAGGGAATGCTTCTTCTTCGGCGCGACGTTCGCGGCGTCGGCGACTTCCGTAGCTTCAACGCCTTCCGTAGTCGCGGCGTCCGTAGCTACCGTAGTTTCAGCGGCTTCGGCGACTTCCGCTTCGTTCTGAGCGTCTTCTGCTTCTTCGGGCAAGACCTCGGGGGCGCGTATCGTAAACAGTTGCGCCGCGCGTGCTTGAAACGCTTTTGCGGTAAACGCTTCGTCGGGCGCGACGTCGCGAGCCGGCACGAGCGCGACTAAGAGCCAATACGAGACCAAGATAGCGGCGCATAGCCCGATCTGGGCCTTCCAATGTTTAGCGAGCGCTAAGAAGATGAACGCGGCAAACATCCACGCCAACCCGATATGTTGCAACACCCCCATGAACCGCAGGTCGGCGAAATTGAATCGCACTTTGTTCTGGTAGATGTAGCCCGCGATGAATAACGCAATACCGCGAGTCAGGATCTTCACGATCACGCGCCACATCGGCTTACCGTTAGCGCGCTGCTTCGCGTAAGAGAACGGGAAAGATACGCCGGCTAAGAACAGGAACAACGGGAAGATAGTGTCGTGATGCAACACGCCTTCCCAGCGAACGTGGTCCATATGTTTCGCAATAGTCTCGGGCGAGGGTCCGGGCCAACTTGTGCGGAACGTCTTCGCCATCTGCACGGCGTGGTCGCCAAATACTTGGAAATCTTTGACTTCCAAATTACATAACGCGGTAATGAGCGACGCCAACCCGATGATGCAGAGCATATTGAGCCCGCGCAACGCGTCGAGCGACATCAAACGGCGATTCGCCTTGCGACGGATCGTTTCTTGCAGTACGGCGGCGTCGAGCGCGGAACCTTGCGACTCCTCGGCGGACGAAGTCATCTTGTAGAGCGCTTCCTCGGCGTCGGAGGTAAATTCTTTCTTAGCCATAAAATGTCTTCCTATCGTAATCGGCGCGTACGACGAGCCCTTCTCGCGATATCGCGCGTCTACTTCATTATAGAGTGGGCAAGAACGCAAGTCAACTAATTTGAAAAAAAGAGCGCGCAAATTTTCTCGTCGCTTGTTTTCTACGCGCGCGTCTGATATAATACCGGCAACGTCGTGAGCGCCGCGATCGCGCCGCGCTCGTCCGACGTCCGGCGTAGGACGTATCGAGCCCTCGCCGCTAGTCCACGCGCGTCCCGCAACGGGTACGCGTTCACCCCCAGAAAAGGTCCCTTGTTATGCTTAAAGGACGTCGTATTCTCTCTTGCGCGCTTCTTGGAGCCGCGCTCTTCGGCGTTTCGGCGCTCACGCCCTCGTCGACCTACGCGCAACGCGCCAACGATCTGACGTTTTCTCATAAGATGCCGCCGGAAACGAACCAACTTCCGACCGCCCCCACTCGCGACGAACTGCTCGCCGATTTCAATAACCCGGTCGGCAAAGTCCGCACCGGCGCGTACTGGTACTGGCTCTCCGGCAACTCCTCGCGCGAAGGCGTCACGAAAGACTTGCACGCGATGAAGTCCGTCGGTATCGACCGCGCCTACATCGGCGATATCGGGCAAGACGCCGTTCCGACCGGTCCGGTCCGCTTCTTCTCCGACGAATGGTGGGAGATCGTCCACACCGCGTTCAAGACGGCGTCCGAGATCGACGTCGAGATGGGTATCTTCAACTCGCCGGGTTGGAGCCAATCCGGCGGTCCGTGGGTCTCCTACGATAAAGCGATGCGTTTCCTCGTCGAGAGCAAGACGACCGTCAAGGGCCCCGCGAAATTCAGCGCCGCGCTCGATATGCCTAAATACGAAGGCAATATCAAAGACGGCGCGCAGACGCTCCGCGCCGACGGCGAATATCAAGACGTCAAAGTCTTGGCGTATCCCGCTCCTAAGGGCTACGGCAGCAGCGTCCTCCTCGCGGAAGGCTACCCGCTCAAAGCGAACGAAGCGCAATCCTATACCATCAAGAACGATACGAACAACGCGATGGCCTCGATCGTTATCACGCCGAGTCCTAGTCCGTTGATCGCGCAAGCCGAACTCTACGCCGTCGACGGCGATAAGAAGACGAAGCTCGTCGCGTTCGAGATCAACCGCTATAACCCCGCGCTCAACGTCGGCTTCATGCCCTACGCGCCCGTGACCGCGAACTTCGCGCCGTCCGACGCTAAGACGTTCGAACTCGTCGTCAAGAGCGACCGCGCCGCCGGCCTCGCCTCGATCGAACTCAAAGCGGATTCGCAAGTCGCCGACGTCTTCAACAAGACGCTCGCCAAGATGCACCAAACCCCGCACCCGTTGTGGTCCGACTATCAATGGAAGGCCGCGCCGGAAGAATACCGCAACGACGACGCGCTCGGCTACGATATGAGCAAGGTCGTCGACCTGACCGACAACTACAAAGACGGCGTTCTGACTTGGGACGTCCCCGAAGGCGAATGGATCGTCCAACGCTTCGGTCTTGTCCCGACCGGCACGACCAACGCCCCGGCCGTTCCCGAAGCTACCGGTTACGAAGTCGATAAGATGAGTCGCGAACACTCCATCGACCACTTCAACGCCTATATGAAAGACCTCATCGAACGCTATCCCGCGGAAGATATGAAGTCGTTCACCACCGTCGTTCAAGACAGCTACGAAGTCGGCGGCCAAAACTTCACCGACAACTTCGCCGAGAAATTTGAAAAATCGTTTGGTTACGATCCTACGCCGTTCCTTCCCGTCTTCTACGGCGCGGTAGCGGGCAACCTCGATATCTCCGAACGCTTCCTCTGGGACCTCCGTCGCTTCATCGCGGACGAGATCTCCTACTCCTACGTCGGCGGTCTTCGCGACGCTAGCAACGAGTACGGCAAGAACACCTGGCTGGAATGCTACGGTCACTGGGGCTTCCCCGGCGAATGGCTGCAATACGGCGGTCAATCCAACGAGATCGCGGGCGAGTACTGGAGCGAAGGCACGCTCGGCGATATTGAAAACCGCATCGCGGCTTCCTGCGGCCATATCTATGGCAAGACGAAGATCTGGGCGGAATCCAACACCTGCTCCGGCAAACCGTTTGGACGCAGTCCCGTCGATATGAAGAAACGCACCGACCGCTTCTTCGCCGACGGTATCAACAACACGTTGTTGCACCTGTTCGTCGAACAACCCGACGAACGCGTTCCCGGCTTCAACGCGTGGTTCGGCAACGAGTTCAATCGCCACAACACGTGGTTCAAGCAACTCGACCTGTACATCATGTACCTGAAGCGCGTCAACTATATGCTTCAACAAGGTCTTAACGTCGCCGACGTCGCGTACTTCATCGGCGAAGACTGCCCGAAGATGATGGGCGTCTGCGATCCCGCCATCCCGAGCGGTTATCAATACGACTTCATCAACGCGGAAGTCTTGACCGAAACGACCAGCGTCGACGAAAACGGCCTCCTCACGCTGCCTCACGGCACGCAATACAAAGTCCTCGTCCTCCCGAAACTCGAGACGATGCGTCCCGCCGTCTTGCGTAAGGTCAAAGAACTTGTTGAAAACGGCGCCTTCGTTCTCGGTCCTAAACCGAATCGTTCGCCCAGCTTGCAAGACTACCCGAAAGCCGACGCCGAGATCCAAGCGCTCGCCGACGAACTCTGGGGCGACGTCGACGGCGTCAACGTCAAATCGCGTAAGGTCGGCAAGGGCGTTATCGCTTCCGGTATGACTATGGAAGAAGCGCTCGCCGCCGTCAACTGCGCGCCCGACTGCCAATACGACCCCGCAACCGGCTTGGTCTACGGCCGCCGCACGATGAAAGATTCCGACGTCTACTTCATCGCCAACCAAGGCGATAACGTCCTGACCGACGTCGCCGTCACGTTCCGCGTCGCCGGCAAGACCCCTGAGCTCTGGGATCCCACCACCGGCGAAACTCGCGAACTCAAAGCGTGGACGTCCAAAGACGGTCGCACGACTATCCCGCTCTCCTTCGTCGCGCAAGAAAGCTACTTCGTCATCTTCGAAAAGGATACCGACAAGACCGCCGGTTCCGCTAAGACCAACGACCTCCAACTTGAAGCGCTCGCCACGCTCGATTCCGACTGGACCGTCAAATTCGACTCCGGCGAGATCGCTCGCGGCCCGAAAGACGCCGTCAAGTTCGCCGCGTTGACCAACTGGGCTGAAAATGAAGACGACGCGATCAAGTACTACTCCGGCACGGCCGTCTACTCCAAGACGTTCGAGTTGAAGTCCGCTCCTAAGGGCAAGGTCTACCTGTCGTTAGGCGCCGTCAGCGAAATGGCGAAAGTCAAGATCAACGGTAAGGAAGTCGGCGGCGTCTGGACCGCGCCTTATCGTCTCGACGTCACCGACGCCGTCAAGGCCGGTACGAACGCCGTCGAGATCGAAGTCGTCAACTGCTGGGTCAACCGCCTCATCGGCGATTCCAAGCTCCCCGAAGCGGAACGCAAGACCTGGTGCCCCGTCAACGACTACACTCCCGCCTCCCCGTTGAAGAAGTCCGGACTCGTCGGCCCGGTCGTCGTCTCCGAAGAGAAATGAGCGTAAGTCGTAATACTGACGCTATTTAATTAAGTACCGCGCCGTCAAAAGCGCGGTATGTTTTTTTAAACGCCGCCTACCGCTCTCACGCGACGGCGGCGCGAATACACAACTCCAAGAAAGCGATCTAGTAATGAAAATCGCAACGTCGCAGCGTTTGAAAACGCTATCGTTAGACCTCACCCAACCTCGTATCATGGCGATACTTAACGCCACTCCCGATAGTTTTTCCGACGGCGGTCGATTCGCTAACGCGTCCGAGCGCTTCAAAGTCGACGTAGCCGCGGTAGTCGAAGCGGGTCGCAAGGCGTTGCGCGACGGCGCGACGATACTCGACGTCGGCGGCGAATCCACGCGCCCGGGATGCGACCCCGTCGACGAAGCGGAAGAACTACGCCGCGTCGTTCCCGTCGTAAAAGCGTTGAAAGAAGAACTTAACGCGATCGTCTCTATCGACACGTATCGACCCGCCGTCGCCGCCGCCACGCTGGAAGTAGGCGCCGAGCTCGTCAACGATATAGCCGCGGGTCGCTATGTCGGTACGCAGAGCCGTTTTGCGGACGAAGCCGAGACGGGATATCCGGAAGAGATGGCGGAAGTCGTCGCGAAGTACGGCGCGGGCGTCGCGCTGATGCATATGCGCGGGGTACCGAAGACGATGCAAGCAAGCGACCCCGTCTATCCCGCCGGCGTGACGCCGGAAGTCTACGCGTTCTTGCAACGCCGTCGCGACGCGTTTCTCAACGCCGGCGTCGCGTTGGATCGTATCGCGCTCGACCCCGGCTTCGGGTTCGGCAAGACGTTTGAACAGAACTGGGAACTGCTGCGCGAAACGTATAAGCTGCACGAACTTGGCTGCCCGCTGCTCGTCGGCGATTCGCGTAAACGCTTCCTCGTCGAGACCGCGCGACGATACAACGAGTCTCGCGGAATCGAGGCCGATCCCGACGTCGACCCTACCGCGATCGAGACGCGCGACCTCGCCACCGCCGCAACGACCTGCTTTATGGCGCGACAAGGCGCGCAGCTGATCCGCGTGCATAACGTCGCGCGCTCCGCGTTCATGCTCGAACTCGCTCGCCGCGCCGGCGAACTGGACCAATGGAACGCAGCAAGATGACCGAACAAGCGAAGTTATTGATACTCGGTACCGACGAAGCCGGCTACGGCCCTAATCTTGGCCCGTTGCTACTGGGATGCTCGTGTTGGCGTCTGACGCTCGACGAAGACGCTAAACGCTTGCGCGACGCGTTCCTGCCCCCCGTCGCCGAAACGCCGGAACCTAAGAAGCCGACTAAAAAAAAGAAGCCGCTCCCAACGGGCCCGACACTCTTCGACTTTGAACAAACGCCGACGTCCCCGCCCACGGAATACGACCGCGAGTTCACGTTGCGCGCAATGGCGAAGCTCAACGCCGCGTTGGCGCCGATATCCTCGCGCAAAGGGTTATTCCCGCTCGTGGACTCGAAGAAGCTCTACACGAGCGGGGCGCTCGCGCCGTTGGAACGCTCTTTCCTCCTTGCCGCCGCGTTAGTCGAGCGGTCAAGTATTACCAACGCGACATTTAGGACCGTCGTCAAGAACGTCGCGCGAGAATCCGACGCGACGCCGGCGCCGCCGTGGGAAACGGAATACGACGCCGCTATCCCGCTCGACGCGAAGACGTTGGCGAAGCTCGATCTCGACGACGCGCTACGCCAAATAGAAGCGCTCATGCAAAACGAACGGATCGCGTTATGCGAGATCGGCGCAAGACGCGTTCAGCCCGCGGAATTTAACGCGCTAGTCGACCGTCTCGGACTCAAGAGCGACCTCATCTCCGACGTGACGCTGTCGTGCGTCGCAGAGACGCTAGGCCGCGCAGTAGAACGCGAGTCGGAGAGCTCCGAACCGCTGTTGTGTCTCGCGTTATGCGATAAGCTCGGCGGCCGCGACCGCTATTTGCCCGCGTTGACGCAACGCTTTCCCGGCGCCGAGATACGCGTCGTCGAGGAAACTCGCGCCGTCTCCGTCTACCGTCTGATCGCCAACTGCGGCAAAGACCGAGACGGCAACGTCGTAAAATACCGCTCCCCGATCGCGTTGGAGATACGCTTCACCGCGAAAGGCGAAGCGAACGCCCCCACGGCGCTGGCGTCGATATGCGCGAAATACTTCCGCGAACTGTCGATGGAAGCGTTCAACGCCTACTGGCGCGCGCAACTCGGGGACGCGCTGCGCCCCACCGCGGGCTACCCCGTCGACGCCGCGAGATTCCGCGACGAAGTCGACGAGAAACGCAACGCCTTGGGTATCGACGACGCGATCTTTTGGAGAAAGAAATAACTCCACGCGGAATCGCGCCGGAAACAAGAATGCAATTGCGTTTTGAACGCGACGACGGTATAATTATGTCGCGCTTGAGTTATTCTCGCGTACGCGTATATTATTGTCGAACGCTAGCGCTCGACCGTCGCGTGAAACGAATTTTCGAACCGCGACGCGTCTTCTGCGTCTAACTAGACGTCGGGTAAGGTTATGGCCAAACGAACTTCCAAACGCAAGACGGAAATCGTGTCGATCGCGACTATGTCGCAGTCGGCGGACGATCCGAATTTCGCCGTCAAGGTATTGCAACGCGAATTCAGTAAAGCGTCTGACGACGACAAGCCGGGTTACTTCGGCTCGATCTACGACGTGTTCTTCCGCCTCATCTTCGGCGACCCGGAGCTGGCCGCGGAATTTATGAAGACGTACGCGCTCGATTTCGCCGAGATCTACGATTTCGAGCAAACGAAGCTACTGCCCAACGAGATCGTCAGCAAGGCGTTGGCAAAACGCGTCGCCGGCCTCATCGTGCAGGCGCCCAAAAAGAACGCCCCTAACGACGCCGCGACGATCTCCGTGATCGTCGAACACAAAGCGCAGAGCGGCGAAGCGGAAGACGTTCATACCGTCGCGCAGACGGTCAACTATATGACGTCGACGATGCTGACGCAGCTCAATAAGGACCGTAACGCGAAGCCGCGCGTCTTCGGGTTCGTCGTCTACACCGGACCCGACAAGACGCTCGACTCTATGTCGTTAGAGAAAGTCCTACCGCTAGGCGAAGACGAAAAGAAGCTCGCGCGATACTCCATGCGCTGCGAATTGTTCTTTGTCAACCTGACGAAGCTCTACGCGACCAAACGCCTAGTCGGCTCGCCGTTGCTACTTGCCGCTCTACGCGCGTTGGGAAGCGCCGGTAACCAAACGCTCGACAAGGATTTCGAATATGTCGTCGAACCGCTGCGCGACGTCGACTGGAAAGATCCAAGAAACTTCAGCTTTTTTCAAAGCCTGCGCTTTTTCCTTGTGATGTATATGAGAAATCACGGAAAAGAATTCGATAACGAATTTTTAGCTAACGCCGGAAAAAACGCTATTCCAGAAGAAGTGAGGTATAAAATGAAAACGTTTATTGACGATATCAGAGAAGAAGGACGTGTCGAAGGG
>JAZRWE010000017.1:0-88217 GCA_045599605.1 Thermoguttaceae bacterium | reverse complement strand
TCTCCGTTTCCTGGAAGGCCGTCGAAGGCGCGAGCGCTTACAGCGTCCAATACGTCAAGGGTACCGGCAAGACGTTCAAAGTCGTCGAAGTTCCCGGCGATCAACTCTCTTACACGATCGAAGGCTTGAAGGCCGATACCGACTACCGCGTCCGCGTAATGGCCGTCGCCGTCGAATCCGGTCTCGAATCTGACGCCGCTTACGTCAGCGCCACCACCGCGCCCGCGCCGTCTATCGCGATCGAACAAGTCGTCGATTCCGTCCGCCACGACGCGATCGGCGAAGTCGTCGCGACCTTCAACGCCGTCTCGCTCGACCCGAGCGCTATCGTCGTTCTCGACAACGGAGAACCGACCGGTCTGTTTGCAATCGAAGGGAACAACGTTGTCGTCGCGGGCAACCTGCTCGACGCCGCCACCCCGCACGAGATCGTTCTCGTCGCCGGCGACGTCGTCTCCGAAGCTATCGTCGTCTCCGTCTACGGCAAGCCGTCCAAGCCGGTCGCTAAGCTCGTCGAAGTTACCGACAGCAGCATCGAGATCTCCTGGAAGGCCGTCGAAGGCGCCAGCGCTTACAGCATCCAATACGCCGTTGGTACGAGCAAGACCTTCAAGGTCGTCGAAGTCTCCGGCGATACGACCTCTTACAAACTCGAAGGCCTGAAAGCCGGTACCGACTACCGCGTCCGCGTTAAGGCCGTCGCCGTCGAATCCGGTCTCGTCTCCGACGCTTCTTACGTCAACACCTCCACGTTGCCTGTAGACGCGTTGGCTGAACTCGATGACGAAGACGTTTTCGATCTTCTCGCCGCTTCTATTCTCAACTGAGAATGAACGCGTAAGACTGTTAGGTCGAATTAGTTAACTGAATAGGGCTCGAATCGTCCGCGCGACGGTTCGGGCTTTTTTCATATCTTATGTTTCGCGACTTGTTCTCGATTTTTTCTTGTATTCTCTATCGATTTTGGTATCATTGAAGCTACTGACCCAATACCCGCCTTTTGACACAGAGGTTTGAATATGAAGATCAAAAATTGTTTATTGACGCTAGCTCTCGCGCTCGCTTCCTCGACGGCGTTGTTTGCCGACGAGTCGAAGACGATGTTCCCGTTCGTTTTAGAGATGGGCGCGCCCGATAATATCACGAACGTTCAAACGTGGGAAGACGCGTTCACGCCCGCCGGCTCGGAAGGGTTCTTGTTCTCCAAAGACGCTTCGTTTGTGTCGACGAAAGGGCAAAAGCGTTTGCTCGGTACGAACATCTGCTTTGGCGCGAGCTTTACGACGCATGAAAAAGCGGACCGCCTCGCCGACTCGATGGCGCGTTACGGCGTCGGCGTCGTTCGTCTCCATCATATGGATTCGCGCGATATCTGGGGTAAGAACTTCGAGAAGGGCACGACCGAGATCGACCCGGAAAAGCTCGAACGTCTCGATTACCTCGTCGCCGCGTTTGAGAAACGCGGTATCTACGTCAATATCAATCTCCACGTCTCGCGCGCGTTCCGCGAGATCGACGGCTTTGTCGACGCCGATAAGCTCCCGACGCAGAATAAAGGCGTCGACAACTTCGATCGTAAGATGATCGAATACCAAAAGAAGTACGCGAAGGATCTACTCCAACACGTTAACCCGTATACCGGCAAGGCGTATGTCGACGACCCCGGCGTCGCCGTCGTCGAGATCAACAACGAGAACTCCGTCGTCGCGAGTTGGGCCTGGGGCGAACTGGACGATCTGCCGGAATCCTACGCCGCCGAATTCCAAAAGCTCTGGAACGCGTGGCTACTTAAGAAATACGGTTCTACCGCGAACCTGCGTAAAGCGTGGGATTGCAAGATGATACCTTTTGGCGACAATATGGTCGCGACCGCGTTTGACGCCGACTTTAAGTTCGACGATACCGGTTGGCGCGTTGAGACCGACGCCAACTCCAAGCATACGTATTCGATCGTTCCCGCCGCCGAGACCGGTATCGACGTCCCCGCGTTGCATTTCGTAGTCGAGAAACTTGGCGACGTCGCGTGGCGTCCGCAATTCAACTACTCGCCGATCAAGGTAAAAAAAGAGCAACCGTATATTGTCGAACTGCAAGTACGTTCCGCAAACAACAGCGAATTCAATCTTGCGGTCAGTCAAGCTCACGAACCTTGGGGACAGACCGGTTTCACTAAGCGCGTTAAGGCGGAAAAGGAATGGAAGACGATCGCCGTTCCGTTCATCGCGCCCGAAGACGACTCGTATATGCGCCTTGGTTTCAGCGGTTTCCAAGACGGTACGGATATTGAAGTTGCGAGCGTTTCCGTTCGCGAGGGCGGCGTTTTCGGGTTCGACGAAGCGTTGAAACTTGAAAACGGCGATATCCCGCTTGCGCAGAAGGGCGCTTCCGTCCTCTTTGGCGCGAAGGGCGCCGCCGATTTCTCCGATTTCCTTCACGATCTTGAAGACGGCTATTGGCAAGAGATGTACGCCTACGTCAGATCTCTTGGTACGAAATCTCTTACGACGGGCACCCAGCTGCAATACGGTTTCTGGTACAACCAAGCGCGTCTCGATTACTGCGATATCCACGCGTACTGGAATCACCCGAACTTCCCGCGCCGTTCGTGGGACCAAAACGATTGGCTGATCGGCAACTCCTGCTTGGCGAATTCGCCGCAAAGCGGCACGCTCGCGACGCTTTCGTCCGTCCGCGTTCTCGGTAGACCGTTCACCTGCTCGGAATACGATCACCCGTACCCGAACCAATACTGCGCCGAAGGCAACGTCATGCTTGCCGCCGTCGCCGCATTCCAAGACTGGTCCGCGACCTTCCAATTCGCGTGGTCGCATGGCGATCAATTCGAGCGCGATACGGTCGGCAGCTTCTTTGACGAATGTTCTAACGTCGTGAAGTTGGCGCACTTGCCGGCGTGCTACGGTATGTTCGTTCGCGGCGACGTGAAATCCGGCCCCGGGGAATTCTATTACGCTCCCAATATGTCCGAAGAACGCGAAAAAGAGATCATACACAGTTCGCTCAACGGTTACCACCGCTCGCTCGAAGGACTGGGGATCGATAAGTCGTTGTCTCTCGCGGTCTACGCCGGCGTCGAACTTGACGATCTGAACTTGCCGAAGTCCGACGCGCTCAAGAACGCGAAGAAGATCGATAGCTGGGACGATCTGCCCGAACGCTTTGGTTCCGTGAAAGATAAGAAGATCGTCAACGATACCGGCGAAATTACGTGGAACTACGCGACCGAAGGCAAGGGCTACTTCACCGTCGATACCGCCAACAGCAAGGCGTTCAGCGGCTTCACGACCGAACCGCAATACTTCGACGGCATGGGGCTGGAATTCGGCGAATCCGAACTCGGTTGGGCTACCGTTACGCTCGTGAAGGCGAAGAACGTCGATAAGAACGCCGAGAAGAACGGCGCGCTTACGCCGGGTACGTATCTGCTTGCCGCGACCGGTCTTATGCATAACGCCGACGCGAAGATGGTCGAAGTTGGCGGTAAAGACGTAACGACGGCGGGCCACTTTGGCGGTTCCAACGGTCACGCTCCGATCCTCTGCGAAGGCATACCGGCGCAAGTTACGTTTTACAACAACGCCGCCGATTCCGTCGAGGTCTACGCGCTCAACGCTCGCGGCGATCGTATGCAAAAACTTGACGTCGCGCCGTTTACCGCCGGTTCGCGATTCGAGATCGGACCCGAGCAAAAGACCGTCTGGTACGAGATCGTCGTTAAGTGAGCCGTAACAGTCGCTAGATACTTGCGTTATACTTGACGCAAGACTTCGTTTCACGCGTTCCGATCGCCGCGCGTTTCCGTTCGGCGAGTCGGACGCTTTTCATTTTCTATCATGTTGAAGTCAACGCCTGCGGGAAGAACGTATGTCGAGATATTATCTGCTTTATCTCTTCGTCTTACTTCCGTGGGCGTTATTGTTCTTACGCGGACGCAATAAACCCCCGCGCGTGTTCTTCGCGCCGCTGTTTCTGTTAACGTCCAAACGCTTGCGCAAACGCCGCCGATTTCGTGAGATCGCGCTGGCCGCGTCGCGCAGTATCGCGCTCTTCGCGTTCATAACCCTTGTCGCGCCGGACGTTCCAAAACAAACGCAGCCTGAGCGAGAGCCCCCGAATACGTTGCGACGCGTTCTGATCGTCGACGGCTCCGATTCCGGCCCGACGCGTTTCGCGCAAACGATCGACGCGCCGTCTGTTGCGGAATACCTGAGTTGCGCAATAGAACTTGAGACGGAAACTATTGCCGCGAGCGAACTAAGCGAACGCTCGGCGTCGAATCTACTCGATTACGACGCGGCGATCTTAGCGGACGTCTCGTCGCCGACAGACGCGGAACTCGAACGCTTAAAGGGGTTTACGCAAGACGGAAAGCATTTTGTGTTGATATGGATCGGCGCGCGCGTCGTCCCGGAACGCTGGAACGACGCGTTGAGCAAGCTCGGTTCCGCGGCGAGGATCGTCGACGTTAACGACGTCGCGGCAAGATATTCGCGTTTCTATCGCGCGTCGGCGTTGTCGCGTATCTTTCCCGACGCGAAGGCGGCGCGCGTCGACGCGTTGCCGGTGGAGCGACTGCAAGCCGTGGAGAACGCGGGGGCGTTGCTGCGCGACTCCGGTACCGGCGCGATCGTCTTCGCGAAGCTCTATCCCGGGTGGTATTGGTTTGGCGCGTCGCCCGATCCTAACGCCGGGGCGTTGGCGTCGGCGCCGTATTTCGCGACGCTTGTGGAGAAAACGCTTGAACTTGCGTCTAGCGGCGCGCATAGCGCGGTCGCTACGACGTCGCGGCGTTCGAGTCGCGCTTTCGTCCTGGCGTTGGCGTTCGTCTTGGCTATGGCGGCGGAATTAGCGTTAGCGCGAGTTCCGCAAGAACGAGCGTCGGCGTAAATAATTAAAATTTTTCTTTATTTTGAAGTTCGTTCCAATATAATATTACGTATTGCGAGTATTGCGCAAGAATTTAGAAAAAGAGGGTAGAGCCGATGTCGTATTCGTTCGAGCGAGAGAAATTACATGTGGAAGTCTGCGCCGACCGCGCCGAATTAGGTTTACGCGCGGGCGACGCCGCCGCGCAAGCGATCCGCGATGCGATAGCATCGCGTGGAGAAGCGCGCGTCATCTTTGCCGCGGCGCCGTCGCAAAACGAGACGTTAGACACGCTTTGCGCCGCTCCCGACGTCGATTGGACGAAGGTCGTCGCGCTGCATATGGACGAATATATCGGTCTGCCTGTCGGCTCCGAAGCGCGTTTCTCGTATTACCTTAAAAAACATTGCTTTGAGAAGCTGCCGTTCAAGGCGATCTACTACCTCGACGAACAAGACGGCAAGAGCGTCGAGGAGATGCAAGCGCGTTACGAAGCGATCTTGAAAGACGGCCCGATCGACCTCGTCGTGATGGGTATCGGCGAAAACGGTCACGTCGCGTTCAACGACCCGCCGGTCGCCGATTTCAACGACGCGCGCTTAGTCAAAGTCGTCGAACTGGACGACGTCTGCCGTAACCAACAAGTCAACGACGGTTGCTTCCCGAATTTCGAATCGACCCCGTCGCACGCGCTCTCGCTGACCGTGCCCGCGCTGTGTATGGGTAAAGTCCAAGTGTGCGCCGTGCCCGGCAAGCTCAAGGCGGCCGCCGTCAAGAAGACGCTTGTCGACCCTATTACGACCGCGTGCCCCGCGACTATCATGCGCACGCTGCCTAACGCTACGCTCTACGTCGACGCCGACTCGTTCGCGCTTGCCGACGCCGCGATCGAACGTTGAGTCGCTTTTCAATTATTACTTTGATAATACTATATTTATACAACAAGGTCTACAGATATGCATACTGATTCTCGTCGTAACTTTTTGAAATTCAGCGCGCTTTCCGCCGCGTCGACGATGTTCTTCCCGAGCGACGTCTTCTCGTCGATCGAAGCGAAAGCGGAAGAGAACGGAAACGACGTTGTTTTGCGTTGCTGCGTCATGAGCGACGTCCACTTCAACGGTAATGTCGAAGCGAAAGAAGTCGTTCGTTTCCGTCGTGCGCTCAAATTCATGTACGAATATAGCGCCGCGCAACCGTACGACAAATTCGACGCGCTCGTCGTTGTCGGCGATATGTCCAACCACGGCAACGAAGCGGAATTGACGCTCTTCAAGAAAGAGATGGACGCCGCCGTCAAGCCCGGCACCGACACGTTCCTGTGCATGGGCAATCACGAATTCTACGGCGGGAATCAAGAATACTGGCAATCTGTTTTCGGCGTCGAACCGAACCGTCGTTATGAACGCAACGGTTATCGCTTCGTCGCTATTTCCCCTCAAAAAGGGACGATGGCCGACGGCGACTACCTCTACAAAGTCGATTGGCTCAAGAGCGAACTTGACGACGCGACGAAAGCCGATCCTGAGAAACCGGTCTTCGTATTCCAACACTACCCCGTCTCGCCGACCGTCTACGGCGGGCGCGGCTACGACGATTGGGGCGCCGAAGACCTCTTCGAGACGCTGCAACACTATCCGAAAGTCGTCAACTTCTCCGGGCATACGCATTACCCGATCAATAACCCGCGCTGCGCCTGGCAAGGCTGCTTCACCGCGTTCGGGACCGGCACGCTCAGCTATCTCTGCCACGGTCACGAAGGCCGTCGCTTCTCCGAAGCGCAATACGACGACCCCGCTTACGGACAATTCTACGTCATGGAAGTACGTCGCGACAACTCCGTCACGCTCAAGCCTTACGACTTGGCGACGGATTCGTTCTTCGATCTCGTGTACTTCGTGCCGAAGGCTGGCGACGCCGACAACTACTCGTACACCGACCGCCGCTACTACGAATCTCAAAAGCCTATTTGGCGCGATAAAGAGATCAAGTACGACGTCAACGACGCCGCGGTCGCGCTCGAGATCAAGCAGGCGTACAGTAAAGACGTGGTGGTAGGGTATCGCGTCGAACTCGAAAAGCAAGACGCGAAGACGCAGAAATGGGAAGCCGACGGCGTGACCTACGTCTGGTCGCGTTACCACCTCCGCAATATGCCCGAAACGATGCGGTTCGATTTCGATACGCTCGAACCGAAGTCCAATTATCGCGGTAAGATCGTCGCTTATAACGCGTTTATGCTCGAAAGCGAAGAACCGCTCGAAATCGCGTTCACGACCCCCGCCGACCCCGGACAACCGGAGGACTGCGACGCCCCTAAGCCGCGCGCGAATTTCTACGACCTGAGCGTCGTCGCCGGCGCGTTGGTCAACGCTCCGAGCGCGGAATGGGCTAAGGATCGCGTTTGGAAGAAGGTCGGCGCGCCGAAGTTCGTCGACGATAAAGACGCGGGATGCGAAGTTCTCGAACTTGACGGGCACAGCTACTATCGTTCCGAAGTCGTCGCCGGCGATTACAGACGTATGCGTCGCGTCACGATCGGCGCGAAGTTCTTGGTCTCCTCGAAAGGTCAAGGCGAAGAATGCGTTTTGTGCGGTACGCAAGTTGGCGGCTACGGCTTGGGTTACGCGCACGACAAGAAATGCGTTCGTTTTTGGGTCTACGTCAACGACCACACGGTAGCGGTCGACGCGCCCGCGCCGACCGATAAGTACTTGACCGTTCACGCCGTTTACGACGGTAAAGACGCCGTTCTTTATATCGACGGTAAAGAGGCTTCGCGCGTCGCCGCTAAGGGCGTTATCAGATTCCCCGAACACCCGACCGCGAAAGCGTTTGTGCTTGGCGGCGACACGGCTGTCAACCAAAGCGCGGAATGTCTACTCCACGGCAAGATCGCTTACGCTAAGCTCTATACCTGGGCGTTGAACGCCGAGCAGATCGCGAATCTCTCTAAGTGATAGCGCGTTAGCGTTTTAGATATCGGTCTCGGAACGTTCCGCGCGAGCGTTCCGAGATCTTGTTCGCTTGGTTTCTCTTTCTCGCGCGCTTAACTTTGATACGCTTACTTGAAGGACTCTCTTATGAATACGAATACTCGTCGAAATTTCTTGAAGACGAGCGCGTTTGCCGCCGCCTCCACGATGTTCTTGCCACGCGACGTTTTCTCGACTTATGAAACGCAAGCCGAAGAAAATGGAAACGCGGTCGTTATGCGTTGCTGCGTGATGAGCGACGTTCACTTCAACGGCGATCCTAATTCTAAAGAGACGATCCGATTCCGTCGCGCGTTGCAATTCATGTACGAATACAGCGCCGCGCAACCGTACGACAAATTCGACGCGCTCGTCGTTGTCGGCGATATGTCCAACCACGGTAACGAAGAGGAGTTGACGCTCTTCAAGAAGGAGATGGACGCCGCGGTCAAGCCTGGCACGGAGAAGTTCCTGTGCATGGGCAACCACGAATTCTACGGCGGGAATCAAGAGTATTGGCAATCTGTTTTCGGCGTCGAACCAAATCGACGTTACGAGTTGAAGGGGTACAGCTTCATCGCCGTTTCGCCGGAGAAGGGGACTATGAAGGACGGCGACTACCTCTACGCCGTCGACTTTCTTGAACGAGAACTCAAAGCCGCGTACGCGAAGGACCCGAAGAAACCTATCTTCATGTTCCAACACTACCCCGTCTCTCCGACCGTCTACGGCGGTCGCGGGTTCGACGACTGGGGCGCGGACGACTTCTTTGATATCCTCCAAGCTTATCCTACGGTCGTCAATTTCTCGGGCCACACGCATTACCCGATCAACGACCCGCGTTGCGCTTGGCAAGGCTGTTTCAGCGCGTTCGGTACCGGCACGCTCAGCTATATCTGTCACGGTCACGAAGGAAACAAATTCCAACGCTATTTCGCGGACGACCATAACCACGGTCAGTTCTACGTCATGGAAGTGCGCGCGGACAACTTCGTTACGCTCAAGCCGTACGATCTGACGACCGACTCGTTCTTCGACGTCGTTTACTACGTCGGCGAACCCGGCGCGATCGACAAGTATACGTACACCGATCGTCGTTACTGCGAATCGGAGAAGCCGACTTGGCGCGAAGGGACCGTCGCGACTTACGACGTTTCCGATCCGTATTTCGTGAAAGTCATGTTCAAGCAGGCGTACTGTAAGGACACGACCGCGGGATATCGCGTCGATCTTGAACGTCAAGACCCGAAGACGAACGCGTGGGAACCGGTCGCCCCGATGTATTTCTGGTCGCAATACTACCTCCGCGATATGCCCGAGATCGCGACCGGAGAACTGACGAACCTCGATCCCGAGACGAATTATCGAGGACAAGTTACCGCGCTCAATCCGTTCATGCGCGAGAGCGAGACGACTATCCCGGTCGAATTCAGGACCGCGAAAGACCCCGGCGCGTCCGAGGAACAAAACGCGGAATATCCGAAGCCGAATTTCTACGACCTGCATGTTGAAAACGGCGCGCTCGTCAACACGCCCTGCATGGACTGGACGACCGACCGCGAGTGGAAGCCGATACGCGACTCGAAGATCGTCGACGACGCGGACGCGGGCTGTCAGGTCGTCGAATTCGACTACGGCGGCGCGTACTTGGCTAAGAACGTCGACGACGACTACAAACGACTCCGACGTATGACGGTCGGCGCGAAGTTCCGCATTAATAAAGGCGGCTGCATCTTCAGCAACACGCAGATGGGCGGACTCGGGATCAGCTATCGCGCGGAGACCGGGAAACTGGAGCTCTGGGCGCATATCAACGGCTCGTATCATACGCTAACGACGGATATCGCGACAGACCGATACGTGACGGCCTACGGTACGTACGACGGCAAGACGCTGATCTTCTATGTCGACGGTAAAGAGGCCGCGCGCGAGATCGCGATCGGCGGCTTGACGTTTACTCACGACGATTCCGCCAAGGCGTTTGCGCTCGGCGGCGACGTCGCGCCCAACAACGGCGTCGAGAGTTTGTTCAGCGGACGTATCGCGTACGCTAAGCTCTTCACGTGGGCGCTCTCGCCCGAACAAGTCGCGAATCTCTCCAAGTGAGCACGTGAACGACGCGTTGACGACTGTTGCGACGCTGCGTTTCTTCGTTGGGAACGCGGCGTCTATTTTTGTGAGCGACAGACGTTTTTCGCGCCGATATTGAGGTGACACCGACGATTATAACATGAAAATTTGGAATAACCGTTCTACATGGACCTTGGGGACGAACTAAACGACAAAAAATCGAAATTTTTAAGCAAAAAAGAGCGATTCAATCTTCCAAGAGTACGATAGAAACACTATTCTAGCCTTGTTCGCGCAGGCTCTCGACTTATTGAGTTTGAGGGCGCGTAGGCGCGAGGGTCAGACTGGCGCGAGGACGCGCGAAGAACGCGTTAGTCCTGCGGGACGACTATGCGTTTGCGTCGTCGCGCGGCGTTGTGGCGCCGGTACGTTTACAAAATTTGATTATAAGGTTTAAATCAGAAATGAAAAAAGAAATCTACGCTGATGGCGTCGGTCAAATCCACTTCGCGGGCAACATGGTTCGTTTCGATTTCATTACGCTTCAACCCGGCGCTGACGGCGCCGCTCCGGTTCCGGAACCGTCCGAACGCGTTATCATGCCGCCCCAAGGCTTCCTTGCCATGTTCAACAGCATGCAACAACTGATCGACAAACTCGTTGCGGCCGGCGTTCTCCAAAAGAACAACCCGAACGCGTGAGTTCGATAGACGCTCGGCGACGTTGAAACGCGCGGCCGCTCACTTTTTTGCCGCGCGCGGATATGTCTGAACGTACAAGAGACCCGGTCTTAGGATCGGGTTTTTTTGTCGCGTCGGCTACGCGAGGTAATACGAGCTTCGCTCGCGCATTTGCGTTCGCGTTCGTACTGCCGAAAATCAACGCAAAATGATAAGAAATTTGCGTCTACCCCTTTTCAAGAGGGAAAATTTCGGTATACTATACCACGCTATAAAATTTTTATGGCGCGATTGAAGACGATTGTATTCGATTTTGCCTACGCGCGTCGCCGCTCTTGAACGGTCGACGAAAATTGACGCGGCAATTTCGGCGTTTTATAAACATTTCGCGTGTGCGACTAAAAGGCGCCGCGCGTAAAACTGGCAAATACGGAGAGTACCGTGGGAACGAAAAAAACTGGTAAAGGACGACGTAAGCTCGGAAGAAAAAAGCGACGAATGCGATCCAAGATTCGCCATCGAAAAGACTGAGCTCGGCCTCGGGTAAGCTCTAAACGTTCAAAGGTCTCATACCTGCAACGTTCTCCTGTTTTATACGAGCTTACCCCTGAGTCGGCTAAGGTCGCGATCTTAGGGAGAGTCCTTTTTCCTAGCGATTCGTATCTATTCCCGTAACACGCCTTGGCGCTTACGGGATTTTTTTTGTCTACTTTTGCCGCGATAACGTTTTCTACCGCGCGGACCGTCTTGTCTTGTTTTTGTTTCGCGTTCGAGCGGCTCTTCTTGCAACCCTTTTCGAGATTGTGTAGAATACGGAAGATTTAAGGAAAAGATACGACTAGTAAACAGTTTTTTGTATCGAGTTTGAGGCCGGCCTTACATAACGTGAGACGACTTTTTTAGATGAGCGAGGAACGCTTTGCCGATCTCGTATCGCGCTCGGGCGAGCCTAGCCTACTTTTCTTCACGGGGGACGTCATGAGTCAAAGAGCCTTTAACGGCGGGGTATTGAGATCGTTCGCGGCTTTTCGCGCCGGCAACGATAAGAACGCAAATAAAGCGTTGCGAACGCGGAAGTTGCGCGTAGAATCGCTAGAAGCGCGGCGCCTACTGAGCGCGAACGCTTGCGACGTCGACGCGTTGTCGCGCGCGGCGTTGGAAACGACGCAATGCGCTTGTTCCGCGTTCTATGTCCAAGAAGACGTCGACGTCCTCGACGTTGAAGCGGCCGCGACTATGTCGGAGGTCCTCGACCAACTCCTTATCGAAGCGGGACAGGACCCTGAAAATATCTCCGAAGAATTCATTTTCGATCTTGCTAGCGACCCGGAGTCGACGTACACGATCTATCTCGACTTCAACGGCCACACTACGACTGGAACGTTTTGGAACACTAGATATAACGACGGTTACGATATCTATACTCCCCCGTACGACGTCGACGGAAACGAGCTGAGCTTCTCAAATGCCGAGTTGCGCGATATGTTCGAGATATGGTTGCGCGTTTGCGAGGACTATAAACCGTTTGGCGTCAACGTAACGACGATCGAGCCGACGGAAGATCAGATCGTCAGATCCGATCCTGACGACTGCGAATACGGAATACGCGCCGCGATCGGCGGTTCGGCGTACGATTGGTACGGCAGCAACGCCGGGGGCGTTTCGGGCGTAGGCGCGTTTGGGTACGAGGCGGACGTGCCGGCGTTTATTTTCGTGCGTCAATGCCGCACGTCCAAATACGTTGGCGAAACGGTAGCGCACGAGGTCGGACACACGCTCGGCTTGCATCACGACGGCAACTCGCGTACCGCTTACGAGTACGGCGCAAACGGTTGGGCTCCGATCATGGGCAGCGCGAATCTGACTATCTCGCAGTGGTCGCGAGGGGAGTACCTCGACGCCAACAACTTCGAAGACGACCTCGCTATTATCGCCGCGAACGGGTTCGGCTATCGCCCCGACGACCATGCCGACGACTTCGAGTCCGCGACCGCGTTGACGCTTCGCGAAGGTATCGTCGGCGAAGGAATTATCGAACGCAATACCGACGTCGACTACTTCTCGTTTGAACTCGACGCTCAGATCAAAACGCTGACGATCGGCGGATTTGACGGGATAACGAACCTGTACCCGCGCGTCGCGCTTTACGACGCCAATAACGCGTTGATCGGGACCTACGCGCCCGATCCCGGCCCTATTGGCAAGATACTTTCCACGCGCGCTTCCGTCGATCTGACGGGGCTCGCTCCCGGCCAATACT
This sequence comes from Thermoguttaceae bacterium, assembly GCA_045599605.1. Taxonomy (GTDB): domain Bacteria; phylum Planctomycetota; class Planctomycetia; order Pirellulales; family Thermoguttaceae; genus RUG369. The sequence goes on along the minus strand of JAZRWE010000017.1, from coordinate 75,348 downwards.
ACGTCTCCGTCGCCGGACAAGGACTCGAGATCGACGGTACGACGATCTTTGTCGAATACGGCAGTTTGGGCTATTACCGCGTCGAAGGAACGAACAGTTCCGCGCTAACGCGCTTGGACGCGCCGGAAGATTTGACCGCGTCGGCGACGAAGACCGAGATCGCCGTCGCATGGACGAGCGCGCCTAACGCCGAACGCTACCAAGTCGCGTATCAAAAAGTTGGCGAGAGCGCGTGGCGCTCGACGATCGTCGACGACTGTTCCTGCGTCCTCGCCGACCTCGAACCGAACGCCTCCTACGCGATCGCCGTTACCGCTATTGGAGACGGCGCGAGCTATGGAAACTCGCAGGCGGCGGTCGTTAATGCGAAGACCTTGCCCGCCGCGCCGACGAAACTTGCTAAGCCGACCGCGTTGACGCTCGCCGTCGACGGCGCCTCGATCGCCGCGACTTGGGCTCCCGTTGCAGACGCGACAGGGTATATCGTAAGCTACAAGAAGTCGAACGACGCGTCGTACAAAACGATCTCGACTAAGAACGCGTCGTATACGCTCGCCGAGCTTGAACCTAACACGACCTACGACGTCCGCGTCAAGGCGAAAGGGGACGGCGTCGTCCGACTCAATTCCGACTACTGCGCGCCTAAGTCGATCGCGACCAAGAACGCGAGCGTCGTCAAATTGCAACCGCCGACCAATTTACGCGCGAGCGTCAACGGCACGAACGTCGCGCTGAACTGGAATAGCGTCGCTGACGCCGCCGCGTACGTAGTCGCGTATCGCGTCGCGGGGACAAGCGACGAATTCGTCGAGCAGACTCGCGCCTCCAACGCGTTGACGTTGACCGGACTTGTCGCGAATACGCGATACGAATTTAAAGTCATGGCTAAGGGGAACGAAGTCGAGACCGAGGATTCCGCTTACGCCGACGTCGTCGAATTTGCAACGTCCGCGGCGTCGAAACTGCGCGTTCCCGCGGGGTTAACGCTCTCCGCCGCCGGCGCGACGATCGACGCGTCTTGGAAAGCGGTCGACGGCGGGGTAAGTTACCTTGTCGCGTACAGAAAGGCCGGAGACGCCTCCTTCAAGACGACGACGGTCGCGACGACGAACTTTACGCTCAAAGGGCTGGCGTCGGAAACGACTTACGAAGTTCGCGTCAAAGCGGTAGGCGATAAGACGCATAACGCGAATTCAGATTATTGCGCCGTGAAGACGATCGCGACCGAGATCGTGCCCGTCAAACTCGCGAAAGCGACGATCGCGTCCGTCGAAGCCTCCGAGACTTCGTTGACCGTGTCGTGGAACAAACTCGCCAACGCGTCGAGCTACCTATTTGCTTACCGCGTCGCGGGCAGCGGTTCCTCGTTCACGACGAAGACCGTTTCCTCGACGAGCTACGCGTTGACCGGGCTCGATCCGAACAAGACTTACGAAGTTCGCGTCAAAGGGAAGGGCGACGGCGTTCGCTATCTCAACGGCGATTATAGCGTTACCAAGACCGTCGCGTTGACCGCGTCTGCCAACGCGTTATTGTCCGAGCTCTTCGCCGACTTCGACGACCTGAATTTCGACGCGTGACGCCGCGCCGCGCTTAGACCGCTCTCGCCGAGCTCTTTACCGACGAGGGCGGTTTTTATTGTCGACGCCTATATTACCGATAAGGTGGAAAGCGCGCGTTGCGACAGTTGAAATAATATTGTCTTTTTTGATGATTTCTTGGTTGAATCCGTTGAAAGTTCTTGAAAATCCGAGACTGTTTTTGTAAAATACAAGTAGCGTATAGTCGCTACTTATTGCAGTAAGCGCGGTTGCGTTGTCGAGTCTCGGCGTCGCGTCGCGAGAAAAGCTTTTCGTATATTGGGTGAAGCGTCGTCGGCAAGCGTTTTAGGCCGGTTCGTTGGCGGCGCGTGGTCCTTATCACGGTCCTTTACGAGGAATTTTAATGAGTCGAAAAATGTTACACGGCGGTATTTTAAGTATGTTTCGTTCCGACCGCGCTCGCAACGCTAAGCGCGCCGAGAAATCGCTGCGTTCGCGTAAGTTGAGCGTCGAATCGTTAGAAGCGCGTCAACTCCTTAGCGCGACGCCCTACGATAACGACGATCTACTTGCCGCCGCCCCTCTTGAGCCCGTCGTCTCCGATTGCGCGGCTTTGGTCGTTCAAGAAGGCGCCGTCGTCGAACAAGCGTCCTCGCTTACGAACACTATCGATCGACTCCTCAGCGAAGCCGGACAAGACCCCGAACATATCTCCGAAGACTTCGTTTTCAACCTCAGCAGCAATCCGTCTTCGACGTATACGATCTATCTCGACTTCAACGGCAACGTCGCGACCGGTACGCTCTGGAACGGCGGAAACGACGTCGTTACGCCCGCCTACGATACCGACGGTAACCTCAATAGCTTCTCGAACTCCGAATTACGCGACATTTACGAAGTCTGGCTCCGCGTGAGCGAAGACTACATGCCGTTCAACGTCAACGTCACGACGAAAGAACCGACCGCCGCTCAACTTGCGAAATCGAGCGCCGGCGATACCGCGTACGGCGTACGCGCCGCGATCGGCGGTTCCTGCTACGACTGGTACAACAGCAGCTGCGGCGGCGTCGCCTACGTCGGCTCCTTCGACTGGAACTCCGATACGCCCGCGTTCATTTTCCCGAAACAGCTCTACTCCGCTAAGAACGTCGCCGAAGCCGCTTCGCACGAAGTCGGACACACGATGGGATTGGGACACGACGGCACCTCCTCGCAAGGCTACTACGGCGGCGCGGACGGCTGGGCGCCGATCATGGGCGTCGGCTACAGCCAAACGATCACGCAATGGTCGAAGGGCGAATACAACGACGCGAACAACCACGAAGACGACCTCGAAAAGATCACGAGCAAGGGTTTCGATTATCGTAAGGACGACCACGGCGACACGATCGCTAAGGCGACCCCGCTAACGTTTGCCGCGACCGGCGTTATCGGTAAAGGTATCGTCGAACGCAATACCGACGTCGACTTCTTCTCGTTCGAACTCGCCGGACAACAATCTGTTATCACCGTCGGCGGTTACGCGGAAGTTACGAACCTTGACGCGATCGTCTCGCTCTACGACGCCGATAAGAACCTCATTGCGACGTACGACCCCACGAATACGACCTACGTCTCGATCGACGTCTCCGATTTCCCCGCCGGCAAGTACTATATGTCCGTCGCGGGCACGGGCTTGACCGTCGACGGCGCCGTTATCTATTCCGACTACGCGAGCTTGGGCGCTTACACTATCGAGACCGCGCTCTCGTCCGACGTCGCCGACCCGTACGAACCGAACGACACGCAAGTTGGCGCGTATCGTCTCGGCGTCATTACCGAACCGACGACTATCAACGCGCAGATCGACCCGCGCTCCGATAACGACTACTTCAATTTCTCGATCGGCGCCGGTTTCTCCGGGGTAAAACTGACTCTCGACTACGATTCCACCTCGACGCTGTCGCTGTACTTCAATCCCGACGGTACGTGGAGCCACGCTACTAACAACGGTTCCAAGTCGTTCTACGCGCTCGATCCGTCCGACTCGCTCTACTTCCGCGTCAACGCCTCCAACTTCAAATCGGCGACGAGTTACCGCGTCACGATCACGCCGTTGGAAAACCCGGAACTCACTTCCGTCACGCTTTCCACCACTAAGGCGAAAGTCGGATATCCTATTACCGCGATCCTGCCGTACGCCGGACTCACCGCTAATTATCAATGGTATCGCGGTACGAACGACGGCGATATGGTCGCCATTCCCGGCGCTATCGACGCGACGTACGTCCCGACTTCCGACGACCTCGGGTACGCGCTCAAAGTCGTCGCGTCGGGCTACGGCAACTGCTTTGGCTCCGCGTCCGCTACTTCGGAAAAGGTCGCCGCGCAGACCGTTTGGACCGTCGGGTCGCTCAGCGACGCCGCAAGTTCTAGCCCGTTGACGCTGCGACAAGCGCTCGCTAGCGCCGGCGCCGGCGACCGCATCGTGTTCGACGCCTCGCTCGACGGTCAGACTATCACCGTCAACACGGAACTCGTCGTCAATAAAGAGATCACGATCGACGCGACCGCGTTGCCGAACGGTATCAAGCTCAGCGGTAACAACGGTTCGCGCATCTTGAACGCGAGCGATTCCAACTACCTCTGCGTTAAAGGCTTGACGTTCGCCAATGCCGTCACGCTCAACGAGGGCGCCGCTATCTACTTCAACAGCGGTATCTTGGACGTCCAAGACTGCCTCTTCGTCGACAACTCCGCCGCGGCCGGCGCCGCGATCTACGCTTACGGCGGCAAGATCTCCGTCGCCAATAGCGTCTTCAACGGCAATACCGCCAACGGCGACTACGCGTACGACGGCGGCGCTATCTTTGCCGACTACGCTTCTTCGTTGACCGTCTCCTACTCGCAATTTGACGGCAATAAGGCGAGCAAGTCCGGCGCCGCGATACGCGCTTTCGGTGAACTCTTCGTCGAGAACTCGGCCTTTACTAACAACGTCGCGACGAACGTCGGCGGCGCGATCTGGACCGCGCAACCCTCGACCTTCGTCAACTGCCTTATCGCCGACAACCAAGCGGGTTCCTACGGCGGCGGGATCTACGCCGTCAGCGGTTTCGAGGCGTATAACTGCACGGTCGTCAAGAACAGCGTTACTTATTTTGGCGGCGGTCTTTACGTCGAATCCGGCGCGGGGTACGTCTATAACAGCATCGTTTTGCTGAACTCCTCGCAACGCGCTTCCGGCGCCGACCTCGAAAAAGAATCCGGCGCGTCGTTGTACGGCTACAACAACCTCACGTCGTACACGAAGTGGACCTCCGCGGAAGGAAATAAGACCTATTCGCAAACGAAGCCGCTCTTCAATAACGCCGACGCCGGCGACTACTCGCTACCGTCCAACTCGCAAGCCGTCGACGTCGGTAATAACGATTTCGTCGTCTCCACTCGCGATATCACCGGCAATACCCGCGTTTACAACAGCAAGGTCGACCTCGGCGCTTACGAATATATGCTCGCCCCGAAAGCGAACCTCTTGTTCCAAGCCCCGTTAGGATGGGACGCGCCCGTCGTCATGAACGCGACCGCCGACGCCGTGACCAACGCCGCTACGTTCAAGATCGGACAAGACTACTTCCTCCGCTTCGGACTCGCCAACGATTCGAGCGTCGCTATCGCCAACTCGTTCGTTATCCGCGTCTTCCTTGACGGCGCCGTCGTCAAGACTTACTCCATGACCGGCTTGGCCGCCGACGCGTCCGCGAACTACACGCTCGAACTCGGCCAACTCTCCGCGGGCCAACACGCGTTGCGCGTCACGCTCGACTCGGGTAACGACGTCGACGAATCCAACGAGAACGACAACGTCTTCGAAGCGACGATCAAGGTCGTCGACGACGACGATTACGAACCGAACGACTATCTCGAAGTCGCGACCGATCTCGGCACGCTGCTCGCTAAGACCAAGCTCGACGCGAAAGCCGGCTCCGAACAAAACGAAGACTGGTTCCGCTTTACCACGACCACGATCGGTACCGCCGACAGCTTCGTCCATCTCAAGTACGAACACGCAGCCGCCGCAGATCTGGGTATCGCGATCTATAACGCGTCCGGCGTCCTTATCGTCGACTCGCTCGGCGGTCAAGGCGACGAAGAGATCTCGCTCAACGCGTTGGAAGCCGGAACGTACTTCGTCAAGGTCGTCAACCAGATCGATTCGACCTCCTCGATCCCGTACGAACTCACGCTCCAACCCCCGGCTCCGCCGAAGGCCGACCTCACGCAAGCCACGCCGAACGGCTGGTCCGCCCCGATCGTCGTCAACACCACGCCCGACGCCACGACGAGCGCCGAAGCGTTCTACGAAAATCAAGCGTATTACGCTAACTTCTGCATCGGCAATATTTCCCCGACGCCCGTTGCCGGCGTGTTCTACGTCGACGCGTATGTCGACGACGTGCTCGTGCAAACGTTTACCGTCAATAAACTTGGCGCGTACGGCACGAAGCAATACTCCGTCGAGCTTGGCAATTTGACTGTTGGAACGCATATGGTCAAGATCGTCGTCGACGCCGCCGACGACGTCGAAGAAGAGAGCGAAACGAACAACACGTTCACGCAGACGTTCAACGTCGCCGGCGTCGACGACGAATACGAATCTAACGACACGATCGTCGCCGCGTATAACCTCGGTTCGCTGATCGAGATGCAGACGCTGACGCTCTGGGCCGGCTCCGGTCAAAACGAAGACTGGTTCCGCTTCTCTATGCCCGAACCGGGTACGAGCGCGGGCCGCGTCGTGCTCTCCTACGACCACGTCTCCGAGCTCTCCGACGTCGACCTCTATCTCTACGACGCGGAAGGCGAGCTTATCGCGTACTCCAATCGCGCGACCGGTACGGAAATGTTGTCGCTGAATAATTTGCCCGCCGGCGTGTACTATATCCGAGCGTTCAACTGCTGCGACGTCCAACAATCCGTCCCGTACGAGATCACGCTCTTCCCGTCCACCGTCGCGAAACCGAATTTGAAGCCGACCGTGCTCTCCACGTGGTCTGACTCCATCTTGGTCGCCAGTTCCTCTTCGTCGTCCTCCGACGCTGAGACTTACTTCGACGGCACGAACTACTACGTCCGCTTCGCGTTCACTAACGACTCGAGCGTCGCGATCGAAGAGTCCTTCACCGTTAAGTGCTATCTCGACGACGTTAACGTCAAGACGTACGTCGTCGAACCGATGGCGATCGGCGCGAACCGTTCCTTCTCGTTCAGCACCGGCGCGCTTGCGCTTGGCGCTCACACGATCCGCGTCGAACTCGATACGGACAACGTCGTCGACGAATCTAATAAGTTCGACAACGTCTATGCGAAGACTATCGTCGTTGAAAGCGGCGAAGACGAATACGAACCGAACGATTCGTTTGAAGACGCTTACGATCTTGGCGATATCGCCGGCTCTAAGACGTTCTCGCTCAACGCGCAAGGCGGTCAAAACGAGGACTGGTTCAAGTTCTCGACCGTTTCCGAGGGCTTCCCCGGCGATACTATCACGCTGACGTACGAACACGTCCCGAGCGTCGCCGACGTCGACCTCTATCTCTACGACTCCGAAGGCGAGCTTATCGCGTCCTCGAAGCTCGTCACCGGTACGGAAACTATCTCGCTTGAAGGACTTCCGGTCGGCGAATACTACGTCCGCGCGTACAACTACTTCGACAAGACGCTGACCGTACCGTACGATCTGACGTTCTACGCGCCGGTCTATCGCACCCCCGCGCCGAAGATCTCCGCGGAAGCCGTCTCCCCGATCGAGATCGTCGCGACCGTCGAACCTGTCGACGACGCCACGCTCTACACGTTGCAATACTCTGCTAACGCCGATTTCAGCGACACCGTCACGGTTACGAGCGCGCACGCCGGAACGATCGTCGTCGACGGACTTGAAGAACAAACGGAATACTTCTTCCGCGCGAAGGCCGACTCCAACGAGTTGCCGGAATCTTCTTGGTCCGCCGTCGTCAGCGTCGTTACGCCTGAAAAACAACAACTTGCCGCGCCCGCGATCTCCGTTGTCGCCGTCGACCAAGTTACGATCGACGTGCTTGTTTCCCCGAACGAAGCCGCCGACGCCTACGTGCTCGAATACGCTAACAACGCGGAATTCGTCGACGCTATTACGCTCGACGCCGTCGCCGACGTCAACACGATCGACGGCTTGAAGAACAGCACGACGTATTACGTCCGCGTTAAGGCGACCGCCGCCGACGCGCTCGATTCCGACTGGACTGTCGCCGAAGTTACGACTCCCGCGCTTAAGAAGCTCGCTATCCCGAACGTCAAGGTCGCCACGACCCCGAGCGAGATCGCGCTCACGTGGAAGCCGATCGCCAACGCCGTCGCGTATCAAGTTGAATACAAGACCGACGCGGAAAAGAATTATGTCGTCGTTCGCACTACCGATACCAACTTCACGCTTGACGGCGTCGCGTCCGGCGTCGGCTACACGCTTCGCGTCCGCGCGATGGGCGACCAGGTCTACAACGCGAACTCCGACCGTCGCGTCGTGGAAGTCGCTACCGACGTTGCGCGTAAGTTGAATATCCCGAACGTCAAAGCGTCCGCCGATCTCGACTCGATCGCGCTGACTTGGAAGGCGATCGACAACGCGGAAGGCTACCAAGTCGAGTACAAACTCGCGTCCGCGTCGATCAACTCCTACAAGGTCGTCAAGACTACCGATACGAACTACACGATCGAAGGTCTGAAAGCGAACGAAGAGTACACGGTCCGCGTCCGCGCGTTGGGCAACGGCGTCAACTACTACAACTCCGACCGTCGCATTCTCGACGTCGTCACGCTTGCCGCGCCGGAAGTCAAGATCGACGCGACGACGAACGAACTGCCGTACTACGTCGGTTCCGCCGTCGAGTTCGCGACCTTCCAAGTCAAGGGTATGGACGAGTATAGCGTTAGCGTTACCGTCGACGGCGTCGTTAGCGACGCGATCGCGATCGACGGCGACAAGCTCGTCTTCAACGGCGGCTTGGCCGCGGGCGATCACGAGGTCGTCTTGACCGCGCAAAGCGGCGACACGGCGGTCGCCGACTCTATGACCGTCGTCGTCGGTATGCCCGTCTTGCCCGCGCCGACCGGATTGCAAGCGAGCGCCGACCCGATCTCCATTACCGGAACGTGGGACGCCGTCGCCGGCGCCGAAGGATATTGCGTCAGAGTTTACTCGAAGGCCGGTATCCAACTTGTCGACGTCGATACCGTCGAGACGAGCGTTACGATCTCCGGACTGGAAGAGAAGACGACCTACACGATCGTTGTCGAACCGTACGCGAGCGACGCCGTCGCCGCTGAAAACGCCGCGATCGCCGTGACGACCCCCGCGAAGCGCAAGCTCCAGATCCCGGTCGTCGACGTCAAGGTCGAGTCCACGGCGATCAACGTCTCTTGGAAACCGGTAGAAAACGCCGCCGGCTACTCCGTCTGCATCAAGCTCGCCAACTCCAAGACCTACAAGTACTACAACGTCAATGAAGGAACCGAGTTCCGCATTGAAGGCTTGAAGCCCGGCACGGATTACGTCGTCGGCGTCCGCGCCAAGACCGGCGTTGAAGTCTCGCTCAACTCCGACCACCGCTTCGTCGACGTCACTACCGACGCCGCGATCGATGACGACGAGATGTTCGAACTTCTCGCCGCCTCGTTGCTCGACTGAGCCGGGGCTGTTGCGATAACTAACTAAGCGAAGCTCGGGGACGTGTTAAAGCGCGTTCCCGAGCTTTTTTATTGCTTTCCGATCTATCCCTTTTTCTTGTTGAATATCCGTTGTTTTAACGACCGGGTTGAATTTTCTCTAATTATTCATTAAAATAGAATCTATTCGGTCGTATTTATTTCCATCCGTTTTAAGATTACCGGCGTTGGGTAAGCAGATGCAAGAAGAGAAAATGCGTAAACTGTTTAGGTATTGGTTGTCTAAACAAGGCGATCTCGATGGAGCGAGCGTTGCAAAGATCGTAAAGACCCTCGATATTGTCAACAATTGGATCAAGACCGATTTTTCCGTTTCTCTTTGGGATCCTAAGCCGTTGAAGGCTTCCGTCGCCTTGGCATTATTGAAAGAACAAGGCCAATTTAATGAAGTCGAATTTGCTGAAATAATGGTCCGAAAGTATACGCGCTTTGCCGATATGGTCTCGTTTGGCGAGCTCGACGTCGACACTCCTATTGAACCTGACCTTCCAACTGCCGCGGAAGCGTTTTTCGCGTTTCGTAACGGCGATATCAGCGAACGCGATTTTAAGAAGTTGCTTCTTGTGAGCAAAGTCTTTGTGAGGATGGAACACGGCTTGACCGATAAAGGGAAAGCGTTGATAGAAAGATATATTCGAGCGGGAAAAACGCCTGAGTCGCTGACGGAAAAAGAGCGCGAAAAACTCAGCGCGGAGACGGTGTGCGTTCCCGCGACTATCGACGTCAAAGGGAATAGCTGTTTGCTTACGTTTGTCGACTCAAACGACGACGACCTGGTGGAGCAAGATTTTGCGCTGTTGCTCATTTATGCTCAGAAAGACCCTTCTATCGACCTCGTTATACTTGATTCGATATGCGTCGACGGCTCGGACCCCGTCGTCTTGACGCCCGACGATATCGATCAACTTGCCGCGATGTTAGAAAGGGCGCTGAGACAACGCGAGGAGCGCGTGGAAGAACGCGAAGAGAAGGAGGTCGCCCCCGCGCATGAGAGAGAGCCGCGCAGAGTCGTACGAGACAACGAGCAAGACGTCGGTTTGTGGAGTCGTTATGAAGACCTTGAGCCCGACGCTTCGCAACAAGTTGGGATTTCTATACCGAACCTGCGCGAGAACAGCGTTTTTAGTTTTGCGCGTTTTCAAAAAGGCGTCGCGACGATCCGCGGCGTCCGATTCGTTAATAACACGAACGAACTTCTTACCGGACTAAAAGTCCGCGTCAAGTCTTCGCATAAACTGTTTGAGAAATTCGAAGGCGTATTTCCGCTGCCGATCCATAGCGGCAAGACTTCGAAGCCGTGGAAGATCGACCTTGTGCCGACGTTAAAGGCGTTGCCGCAAGGTAACGGTTCCGCGAATAACAATATCTATCACACGCCTATCGTTATTGAAGTTCTCAAAGACGACAAGGTCTTAGGGCAATGCTCGACTAAGGTGTGGATCTTACCTAAGTACTTCTGGGAATTTGAATATCGTCAAGACTTGCCCGTCTTTGTCTTACCGGACGATCCCACCGTTAATGAATTGCGCGCAAAGACTTCCGAATTCTTGATGAAGAATACCGGTTCGTCGTCGACGGAAGGTTATCAGTCCGGTAAAAAGCGCGTTCAAGAGATATGTAAAGCGGCTTATCAAGCCGTGCAAAGTTGGGACTTGGATTATTCTGATCCCCCCGCGAGAGGAAACGGACTTTGCGGGCAGCGCGTGCGTATTCCGAGCGCCGTCAAGCAGACCAAAGCGGGAACATGTATGGATATGACGCTGCTTTACGCCGCGTTGTTAGAACTTGTCGGACTATATCCGATCCTCGTTTTGGTCCAAGGTCACATTTTCTGCGGCGTGTGGTTGGACGAACACGAGCATAACGGCTTATTGCGCGACGGTTCGTATCACGGCAAGATCGAGATCGACAGACGCGAATTGCAAAGCTATTGCGACTGCAACCGAGTCTTGTTCGTTGAATGTACGCGTATGTGTTATGATTTCAATAACGTAAGTTTTGAAGAAGCGGTAAAGTACGCGAGAACGTCGAGTTTCAAAATGCCGTTCGATTGTGCTATCGACGTGCAAAACGCTCGACGCGCCGGGATCGGAGCGTTGCCCGATCAGGCGGACGTCAACGGCTCGTTCACGATCGTTCAAAAGACCGGCGTCGATAGTTCTAAGGTCGTCGAGCGACCCGTAAGACCAAGAAAGATGGAGACCGAGCTCGATCGTTGGCAAAACGCGTTGCTAGATCTCGATCCCGAAAACAATTTATTGCTTGACCTTAGCTCGGGGAAGAACGAACTGCCCGTCGTGCCGCTCTTCACTACGCATGTTGGGGAGATCGAAGACGTATTGGCCGCCAAACAAGAGTTTAGCGTCGTTGCGCATCCGAATACGGACGTATATATCGGCGAGGCGTTGAAGAAATGCGTCGAGTGCGTTCAAAAACTTGCGATGGACAAGCCCGAGAAACGCGCAAGCGGCGACGAAGTGTTGGCGTTGGCGAAGATCCCGTTTGAGATCGCGCAGATAGAGTATGGGCGGCAATTAGAGGTCGCGTTGAAGAACGACGCTTGCCAAGATCGCCGATTATATGCGATACAGCCCTTAGCGCTCGGCGCGTTAGGACTACTGTGGGCTTGCGTAAAGAATTTCGTTGCAATGTTGGCGGCTACGCAAGCGTCCGACCCCGTGATGATGGCTCAAAGCGTGCAAGAAGTCGTGGAGTTGTTCGGGAAGAAAGGGAACGACGATCTTCAGGAAGCTATTAAGCGACGCGACGAACTTATGAAGAACACGTTGCGTAAGTTGAAGGAGTTCCAAGGTTCGCTTAATAAATTATTGGAAGTCAATAAAAAGAACGTCAAAGAGACGGGCGCTAGCAGCTTATATTTGGCGGTCGGCGTCTTGCGTTGGCGCGCGGCCGACGAACAGGTCTCGCATTACGCGCCTTTGATCCTGGAACCGATCGATATCGATATTCGAGGAACTTCGCAATTTGTTATACGATTACGCGACCGCGACGAGATACGATTTAACGGAACGCTCATTCAGATGATGAAAGAGAAGTTCAATATCGATCTGGCCGAATTGGATCCCGTACCGCAAGACTCGTCCGGCGCCGACGTTAACGCCGTCTTCGAAACGATACGCGCCAAGATAAGCGCGTTCGACGAATGTCGTGATTGGGACGTATTGGAAATATGCGTTATCGCCGACCTAAAATTTGATAAGTTCGCGATATGGCGCGATATCCACGCGTTTGGAAACGAGAAACTATTGTCGAACCAAGTCGTCGACGCGATGGTAGCGGGCGACTCGCGGTTCCAACAGGATTGGAACGACGAAAATATCGCGAAGACCTCTGTTGCGACGCCGTTCCCAAGCGACGACGCGCAACGTCGAGCCGTGCAAGCCGCCGCTTCCGCATTAAGTTTCGCGTTGATAGGCGGCGCGGGCGTAGGTAAAACGCAGACAGTCGCCAACATCCTTGCGGACGCGATCTTGAAGAAGAAACGCGTATTGGTCGTCGCGAAAGAATCGGAGTTTTTAGACGAAGTACGAGCGATATTGTCGGAAGGCGGATTAGGTGATTTCGCGCTATCGCTTTACGACTCTGAGACGAAAGACGACGTTTGGAAGAGCGTCGCCAAGAGTTTGGAGAGAGTCGAGAACGGACAATGGGACGAGGAGACGGGATACGAAGAGGAACGCGCCGCGCTGAACGCGTTGGAAACGGAACTGACGACGTATTATCAGAATCTAAGGACCGCCGCAGGCGACGGTATTTACGACCTTGTCGACGTTTACGAATCGCTTCAGGGGATACCGCCGCTCGAAGTTTCCCCCGTTGTCGCGCAACGCTTGAGTAAGATCAAGCTCGAGAAGGCGTTTAGAGCTGATTTCGAATCGTTGGTCAAGTATGGAAACGCTCTGTCCGCCGACGTCAGAACGAGATTTGCCGACGTTCATGCGGTCGAGTTCGATATGAAGATCGAAGATATTGCGCGCGAGTATTGGCAGGCGTTAAAGCTCGTCAAGAGATTTGGTTCCGCGTTGGCCAAGCAGACGTGCGCTCAGGTCGGCGAGTATGACGATCCTAAGAGTAAGAACGACCTATTTTTACTTGACGCATTACTCGCTTTTGACGCCGACGTCGAGGAATCGGTTTACGCCGCGTTTGAGGAGAAGGCCGCGGATACGATATACGAGTATTACCAATACGCCGCGAAACTAGCGCAAGCGCGCGACGTCTTGCTTGACGAATGGAAGTCGGAAGAGGAGATGTTGGCGGCGCCGGTCGCGTTGTTTCGCGAGGAATACGAGAAAGCCGCTGCGAAAAAAGACGTTGACGCAAGTCGAAAGGCGTTGACGGAAAAAATTGAAAAGTTCAGGAAAAAGCCGTTATTATTTGAGGCCGTTCCCGCGAGATTAAGACAGCTTGACGCTTACCAACGATCCGCAAAACAGTTGTCCGAACGACGCGCCGCGTTAGCCGAACCGTGTCAAAGAGCATTGGATCGTTGGAGTACGAAAGACGCTTTTGATAAAGCGCGCGAGGAGTACCGCCGATTCCAAAACGTCGCCGAACAAGACGTACAATGGCGTTCGATACGTAAAGCGGCGCGTGAGATCGCGAATTTCAAGGCGTATAGCGACGCGTATCGCGACGCCTATGCGCGACTCGGGGAAGCCGCGCAGAAGTTCGATTCCGCGTTGAAACGAGAGTCGCGCGATTCCGAGGACTGGCTAGCCGACGAGACCGCGTTTTGCGAGTTTCTGGTTGAAAATATCGACGCGTTGAAAAACTGGGGCGCTTATTGCGCTATTCGCGAAAAATGCGCGACCAACGGCTTGCGAGTCTTAGTCGACGAATGGGAACGAGGGACGAACGACGACCGGCTTTACGACCGATTTAGAAAAGGCGTTTATGAAACGGCTATTCGTTCGGTACTTGCGAGAACGTATTGGAAGGAGTTTGATCGCGAGAGTTTCATTCAACGACTTGAAGAACATAAAAATTGTCGCGATAAGTACTTGCGCTCGTTTGCGAGGAAGATCGCGCAACGAAGAGCCGGCGAATTTGTCGCGCTGAAAAAGTCAAACAAGAAGATACAAGACGAAGCGGTCAAGTTCAACCAATGGCAGAAGCGCGAGGGCGCGATACGAGAACTCGTTATGCAAACTCCGCATTTGTTGTTCGAGTTGTGCCCGTGTGTTTTAGCTACCCCGCAAGACGTCGCGATATGTTTTTCCGATTACCGTTCCGCGGATATATTTGAGCTGGCAATACTTGGCAACGCCGATTCTATGCCTGTGGTCGACTCGTTAGGGGCGATCGTTCGCGCAAAGAAGACTGTCGTCGTCGCCGACCCCGTTCTAGCTGAAAAAGGAAGCGTTTACGACGTCTTCTCCGCCGTTTGCTCCGATAAAGTCCGTTTGACGCGGCATTATCGCAGTAAAAACGGCGCGTTGATCGCCTACAGTAACAAAAATACCTACGACGACAAACTTATTGCCGCTCCCGCGTTCTATGAACATGAGCGTCGCGTTAAGGCGGTCTGCGTTGACGGCGACGACTACAACGAAACCATAGCCGTATGCGCGGAGGTCTTGAGAAGATACAACGACGCCGTCTTGCGAAAGCAAAGCGTTGGGATCGTCGCTTTGTCGGATAAGCAATGGACGTTGTTGAACTCGTTATTGGATAAGATCGCGGAAAAGGATCGGCGATTCGATATTTGGCGCGAGAATATGACGACGTTGCAGCGCTTGGACGAAGACGTCCACGATCACGAGGTCGACGCGTTGTTGCTTTCGACGGGCAACTTGCAAACGAGCGTCAACTATCTCGCGTTAGACAAGGCCGCGCATTGGTTCGACTACATACTCACGAGAGCCAAAGAGTCGATCGTCGTTTATTCAACTAACGATTCGGCCGATATTCGTCCCAACGGTTCGGAGGCTGACGGCGTCGTCGCGTTGTACAACTTCATGGTCTACGCGGAGTCGGGGAAACTCAATACGTTTACGTTCGACGACGACAAAAAAGCCGGCGACGAGCGCGGACTCGTTCGTCAGATCTGTCGGATCGTACAAGAGTGCGGACTTGATTACGAGACGCGGGTCGGTTCGACGGGGCTGACTGTTGACGTCGCCGTTGTGAATAAAGACGTTAGCGATTGCGGATACGTTATGGGGATCCTGCTTGACGGCGATAAGATCAAGACGGGACTCGATAATGTTTTGAGATACGAGATGCTCAAAAACTCCGGATGGAAACGACTTTATTACGTTTGTACAGCCGACTATATTAGGAATCGCGCCGAAGTTGAGGCTGAGCTTAAAACCGAGTTGCGCAAGGTAAAAGCGGAAACGACGGAACTTCAAACAACGACGAGAGATAGCGATTCTGAACAAGACTCGCTCGCATACCTTAACGAGTTGTTGCGCGAACTTAAAAACGACGAGTATTTCGTATCGGTCGTTGAAGAACTCGATCGAGAAGAGCGCGGAAGCGACGAAGACAGTTCCGACGAAGAGAGCGACGCCGAGGATACTTATACGAACGTCAACGAAGAAGACCTTGACGAGTCCGAAGAAGAACTCGACGAAGAAGACGACGCGGATGAAGAAGAGGACGACGAAGAGGCCGACGCGGATGATTGCCGCGAAGTAGTCGCCGCCGTCGCGAAACCGCGTAAACGTTTGCGCGTCGTGCCGGGCGCGCCGACTGAATACGTCTTGCCTAAATCTACGCGCGCCCCGATCTCGCCGGAGGACTATGTTCTTCGCGCCAATCAGCACGCTATTGTCGAGCGTATCGAGGAACTGGTCAAAGTTGCCGCGCCGATACGTAAAGACGCGGTGATACAAGAAATACAGCGCGCGTTCGGGATCAAGTACGCTAGCGGCGGCGTTGTCAGCGCGACTGTGCGCGCGTTGAAAACGGCTAACGTGCGAGTCGTCGTGGAGAAATCTACCGTCTTACCTAAAGACGCCGACGGCGATAAGCGGAAGCGCGAGAAAGTCGAGTACTGCTGGCCCGTCGACCAAGACCCGAAGCTTTACGCAGGTATTCGCGTCTCCAACGAGAGAAAGGTCGATAATATCTGTTTCCAAGAGGCGCGTAACGCGATGTGTTACGTTCTGATGCAAAAAGGGCGACTCAAAAAAGCCGACCTTATCAAGGAAACGTATCGGCTCCTCGGCGTCAAGCGCGGCGGAAAGCTCGTCGTGGAGGCGATGGAATTCGTTTTCGATCAGATCAAAGGGAAGGATATCAAGGCGGATAAGAAAGTTCGCGCCCCCGAATACGTCTTTGTCGAAAACGACGACGAAGTTTGAGCCGCGTTGCTTGCGGCGTTAAGCGGCAGAAAGCGCTCTCGTGTACGCGAGGGCGTTTTTTTAGCGCTTAACGCCGGAACGAACGACGATCGAAGCGAGATTATTGATTTTTTGGCGAAATTCTAAGAGTCTTACGCTTTGAACTAGCAAAAACGAGGTTCTATTTCGTATATATCCATATGAACGCGAAAGGAGACGCTTGAAACGTCGGCGTGATAAAGCGCGTTCTTGTGCATTATTATTCTCGCGTTCCTCGACGATTGACGTTCTTTCTGTATAATAAACGCTAATTAACGAGAGACCGGACTTTCGTTTGAACCAAGAGGAACCGCATGAAACGCATCACGATCTACGATATCAAAGCCGCGCTCGATTCCGACGGCGTGGCGAATAGTATTGCCGAAAACTCGCTTAACGGCGGAGACTTTCTCGCGGTCACGTTGAATATTCTCGATAAACGTAATAAAGACAAAGAATATGTCGTAGAATTTGTCGACGACGGCGAGAATATCGTCGCGAACGTCGTCTTTGAATCGCTGACGTTTGTCGCGCGCGTCGACGCGTTGGAGTTCTGTAACGCGACGAATCTCGCTCTCGGGGCGCCGACCGTCTATCTCGACGAAAACGATCGCGTCGCGGCAAAACGCGTTATCGATCCGACATGTGTCGCGTACGAACGACTCAATACGTTTGTCGACGAGATACTAGACGGATTCGTAACGATATATCGCGAATGGCGGACGTTCAGCGACGAAAATATCGCGACCTCGATCTTCGACAAACAGACTTGGTATTGCGACCCCGCTCGCAGCCCCGGGACGTTGAAGGTGTTGAATCTTGGCGGGAAACCGTTTAGGTTCCGTTGGATCCCTAGCGGAGGATTCACGATGGGGAGTCCGGCGACGGAACGCGATCGCGTTGAGGACGAGACGCTTCACAACGTCCGACTCTCCGAAGGGTTCTGGCTACTTGAAACGCCGGTAACGCAAGAGTTATGGCGAGCCGTTTACGAGGCCGAAAAACTTAAGCCGACGTTTGAAGGCCCGAAGCGACCCGTCGAAAACGTCTCGTGGTTCGATTGCGTCGAGTTCGTCGACTATCTCAATCGCAATAGCAAAGCGCCGAGGGGATTCAAATTCGCGTTGCCGACGGAAGCGCAGTGGGAGTACGCTTCTCGCGCCGGCGGCGACGGGCCATATTCCGGCGCGTACGATCTGAACGAGATCGCGTGGCGTAACGAAAGCTGGTTTGACGGTTCCACGCATGACGTCGGCGATAAAGCGCCAAACGCGTGGAACTTATACGATATGAGCGGTAATGTCTGGGAATGGTGCCGGGACTATTACGGCGATTATCCGGCGGGTTTGACGTACGACCCGACGGGGCCCGAGGAAGGGACGGCGCGAGTGGCGCGAGGGGGCGCGTGGTATTTCCGCGACGGGTTCTGTCGCTCCGCTTATCGCAGACGCTTGACGCCCGAGCGACAAGGCGCCGATATCGGGTTCCGATTGGCGTTAGTTCCGACCGAGGAAGCGGCGGATGATAAGACGAGAACGACCCGTTCTATCGACGAGATCTTTGTCGAAATATTCGGACCCGAAAAGAAACCGCCGTTTAAGTCCGTTCCGCGTGAGAAGAGCGACAATTCGAACTTTTTCGGCGCCAACGATTGGGAAGAGTCGGATTTCCGTTCACCGGGAACGTGGCGCGGACTAAATATCTACGGCGTGGAATACAGGTTCCGTTGGCTGCCGTCCGGCGGATTCACGATGGCGGCTCCGTCGCCGAAAGGGGATCGCTTAGAGGACGAGGTCGAGCATAAAGTTACGCTGACTAAGGGATTCTGGATGATGGAGACCCCGATAACGCAACGCTTATGGCGAGCGGTGACGGGCAAGGAGCCGAGTCTCTTCCACGGTGACGACCTACCTGTCGATAGTATCACATGGGACGACGCGAGCCGATTTGCGGAGAAGTTGAACGCCTTAGGACTCGCGCCCGTAGGGTATCGTTTCGCGCTGCCGACGGAAGCGCAGTGGGAATATGCGTCTCGCGCCGGTCGCGAGGGACGTTTCTCCGGTTCGGAAAAGATCGGCGAGATGGGGTGGTACGCAAACAACAGCGGAGGTAGAACGCGTGAAGTCGCGGTAAAGAGACCGAATCACTGGGGGCTTTACGATATGAACGGCAACGTCTGGGAATGGTGTTCCGACTGGTACGGACCCTACGACCTAAAACAGACCGTCGACCCGCAAGGTCCGAAAGAAGGTTTTTTCCGCGTCATGCGCGGCGGCGCGTGGAGTAGTCATTACGGCGACTGTCGATCCATTCGCAGAGGAGCCCAAACGCCGAATTTCGGACACAATAAGAACGGCGCGAGGTTGGTCCTGACGCCGATCGTGGCGACGACGCGAGAGAACGAGACTGACCGCGCGAATTAGGTTTGGGCGTGCGAAAGCGTTATTGGTACAAACGAGTATTACGGTAGAGTAAGCGACGAGAGCTATTCTAGCTTGTCATATTTGTCCTGAAAGAAGAAGGAGTAGCGGATAATGAAATTTATGCATCTGTCGGACCTGCACTTTGGAATAAAGCTACACGAACACGACGTTACCGAGGACCAAAACGTCGTCTGGAAACAGATCTATGCGCAGCTAGAAGCGGAGAAGCCGGACGCGATCGTTATTGCGGGCGACGTCTACAACCGTTCCGATCCTAACTCGACCGCGATCGCGCAGTTCCAAAGGTTCTTGCTCGATATGCGCGCCGCTGCCCCGCAAGCTAAGATCATGATCGTCGCCGGCAACCACGACGACGCGACGCGTATCGACCAGTTCCGCGAATTTCTCGCCTCCGTCGACGTGCATATGATCGGAAGACCGCCGGTTACGCCCGAGGAACATATTGAGAAGATAACGCTCGAAGACGAATTTGGGCCCGTCAATTTCTATCTCCTGCCGTTCTTCAGACCGAATTGGGTCAAAGAGATCGTCGGTACTAAGGAAGACGGAACGCGTCTTTCCTCCGAAGCCGCGTTGAAGATACTGCTCGAGCGCGAGAATATCGACTGGGCGCAACGCAACGTCGTCGTCAGTCACCAGTATTACGCCCCGTTCCATAAAGAGACCGCCGACGTCGACGAGGATTACCTCAAAGAGACGATGGGCAACGAAGAAGCGATCTCGGGCGACTTAGTGCGACCGTTCGATTACGCCGCGCTAGGACATATCCATCGCCCGTCGAATCTCGGCGACGTTTGTCACTGCTACTGCGGCACGCCGACCGCGTATTCTCAGAACGAAGTGGGACAAAAGAAGTCGTCTATCATCGTAGAGATGGGACCGAAAGGCTCGATCGAAGTCAGAAAGTTGCCGCTCATCCCGTTGCGCAAGATCGTGAAGATCAAAGGGACCATGGACGAGATACTGAAACAAGCCTGCGACGATTACGTCGCCGTCACGATCGAAGGGGATAATAGCTATGATACGAGCGCGAGCGCGCTACTTAGCGCCGCGTTTCCGCATTTGCTGACTTACGCCTGGGAACGACAATACCAACCTAATTACGACGTTCTCGCGAACGCTGAAAGCGTGAAACGCGACCCGTTGGAATGGTGTCTGGCTTTTCTCGGCGACGACCTGACCGATAAAGAGATCGAACTGCTGAAAGATATCGTCGACGAAGCGAAAGGAGAATGCTGATGTATCCGAAATTATTGAAGATGGAGGCTTTCGGTTCGTACGGAAAATACACCGAGATCGATTTCGAACTCTGTAAAGACAACCTCTTTCTCATTTCCGGCCCCACAGGCTCGGGCAAGACCACTATCTTTGACGCGATCATGTTCGCGATCTACGGCGCGGTCAGCTCGGACGCTAAGGGCGCGAAAAGCGGAGACGCGTTAAAAAGCCATTTCGCCGACCCTAAGGTCCAGGCGTTCGTCGAGTTGACCTTCGAACACAACGGTAAGAACTACGTGGTACGGCGTACGCCCGCGCAATGGACGACCTCGAAGCGATCGAGCAACGGCGCTAATCTGACGCATCACGCGCCCACCGTCGCGTTGACGATCGACGGGGTCGAGCAGATGGAAAAGGCGAAGCAGCTTAACGATAAACTTGGCGAGATCGTTGGCGTCGACGCCGATATGTTCCGACAAGTCGGTATCTTGGCGCAAGGCGAGTTCATGAAGGTATTGCGCGCGGGAAGCTCCGAGAAGAAAGAGATCTACCGCCAATTATTCAACACCGCCGTCTATGAGAAGATCGGGGCCGCGCTGAACGCTCGCGTTGCCGACGCCAAACAAAAGATCGCGGGGCTGACCGCCAAAGCGAGTTCGCCGTTGAGCCGCATCGAGCTGTTGGAAGACGACCCCGACCGCGAGACGATCGTCGCGCTACGTAACAGACTCATGGAAACGCTGACCGTTCAAGACTTTGACGCGCTCTTGAACGAGTTGGGACTAGCGTGCGAACGCCTGCAAACGAAACTTGACGACAAACAAGAATGGGAAGCCGCGAAGTCCGCGCTCGAACAAGCCAAAGAGGCGACGACGGAAGCGCGAGGGACGCTCGAAGCGTTCCAACGCCTGGAAGACGCCAAGCGTAAGTTTGAAGCGTTGGCGGCGCGACAAGACGAATTTAACGCGAAGGACTTGTTGCGTAAGTCGATCGAGGTCGCGTACGAGCTTAAAGCCGTCTACGATCTGTTTGAGCGTTGCGATAAGGAATTGAACGGCGTCGAAGCGCTGCTCAAAGCGAAACGCGAAGAATTGCCGAGCCTCGAAAGCGCCGCGCAAAACGCCGTCGAGGCCGAAGCCGACGCGAAGAAGGAAGCCGACGCGCTCGCGAGCGCTTTTGCCGAGACGAAGACGAAGGTCGATCAAGCCGTTCAAGTCTTCGACGAACTGGCCAAGGTCGAAATCGAACTTCAAGCGCGACAAAGAGCGTATGACGCCGCGCGCGTTGCCGAAACCGTCGCCGATGAAGCGAAAACGAAACATGCCGCCGACGTTCAGAAGTGGCAAGAGGAACGCGATCTGCTCCAAGACGCCGGACAAAGGTGTGAAGCCGCCAAAGCGGAATACGAATCGTGGAAGCAATGCGGTAAAAGCGTAGACGCGCTCCAACAAAAAGAGAGCGACGTTCTGCGTCTGACCGCCGATAAAGCTATTGCGGAAAAAGCGGCGCGCGTCGCGAAGGATAACGCGGATAGAGCCGCGAACGCCGCGGAAGAAGCGAAGAAGGCGTACGACGAGAAGAGCGCCGTCTTCACGAACAACCAAGCCGGCTTTCTCGCGCAGACGCTCAAGCCCGGCGAACCGTGCCCGGTCTGCGGGTCGCTCGAGCATCCGCGCCCGCATGAGATCGCCGTCGATATTCGCGAATTGACCGTCGATAAGGTCGACAAAGCTCGCGAGAACGCCGACAAAGCGCGACGTGAAGCCGCCGAACTTGCGGAACTCGCCGCTAATAAAGCCGCGGACGTCGCCGCTTCTGTCGCGAGTCTGAACGCCGCGCAAGACGCGTTGACGCAAACTCGCGAACAACTGCGCGGACGATTCGACGAACTGGGCGCCGCGCTTGCCGAAGGATTTACCGTCGTCGACGCGAAGAACGTCGTCGCGGAGCATAAAGCGTCGCTCGAAGCCAAATTGACCGCGTTGAACAAAGACTTTGAACGCTTTACGGGGCTCGATCGAAAGGTCAAAGAGAGCGTCGCGAAGAACGCCGAACTGGAAGCCGGCGCGAAAGAAGCGAGCGAACGCAAAACGCGCGCTCTTTCCGATCTTACGCAAGTTCAAGCCTCGAAGACGGAAAAAGAGGAGTTGTTGAAGACGCTGGCGTTCCCCTCAAAAGCCGACGCCGTACTCGCCGAAACGCAGCTCAAGCGCCAAAAGGACGCCGCCGACGACGCGTATAAGACCGCGCAAGCGCGCAAGACCGCCGCCGATAAGGCGAAGACGGAATGCGCGACCACGATCGAGGAAAATGAAAAACGCGTTCCGACGCTGCAAGTCGATCGCGATAAATTCAAGAGCGAATACGACGTCAAACTGGCCGAAAAACAGATCTCGGAAGAAGCGTGGAAAACGACCGTGAACGCGCGACGACAGGCGGAAGCGCCGGCGCTGCGTCAAGAAGTCGAAGCGTACGAGCAAGACAAAGCCGGAGCGATCGCCGCGATCGAGACTTGCAAACAGGCGCTCGAAGGAAAAGAAACTCCCGATATGGACGCGCTGAACGCGCGCGTCGTCGCGGCGCAAGAAATATTCGACGGCTACGACGTCAAACGCCGCGCGTTGGAAGACGCGCTAAAACGCAACGCCGAATCGCGTAACGAGTTGACGACGTTGAAAAAACAATTTGAGTCGCAACTTCTCGATTACAACCGCGTCTATAAGTTGTTCAGTCGCTTAGGCGGGAAGGAGACCGGCGCGCGCGTGGACTTGGAAACGTTCGTGCAACGCGCGTACTTGGAACAGATCTTGGACTATGCGAACAAACGCTTGTTCCGCCTGAGTTCCGGACGATATGAGTTGCGGCTCAAAGAGATCGAAGACGCCGCTACCGGTTCCAATAAAGGACTCGACTTGCTGATCTACGACCACGACAACAGTCGCACGCGCGAGGTGAACACGCTTTCCGGCGGGGAATCGTTTGCGGCGGCGATGGCGTTGGCGCTTGGGACTGCGGACCATATCCAGTCTTTCAACGGCGGGGTAAAGCTCGACGTGTTGTTTATCGACGAAGGATTCGGGACGCTCGATCAGAACAAGCTCGGCGAAGCGATACGCGTCGTCAAGGCGTGTTCGGGCGGCTCGAAGCTCGTCGGGATCGTCTCGCACGTCGAAGCGCTCAAGAACGAATTTGACGAACAGCTTGTCGTTACATGCGATAAGAACGGCAGTCACGCGCGCTGGCGCGAGAACTGAACGCAAGACCGCGCGCTAGCGACCGCGTTCGCGACGTCGGCAAGAAACGAAACGACCTCGAAAAGATTCTCGCTCTCTTCGAGGTCGTTTTATTTTCAAGTTGCTCTAAGCGTCAGGACTTGGCGCGAGCGCTTTTACGCTCTTTGATACCGATGCTGCGTTTCGTAAAGAACTTGCCGATCGGCGAGCAAGTCAGCAACGCGGGCAAGAAGACCAAGTCGCCAAATTCCGCGGCCGCAAGGATCGACAGCATAAGCACGCCGAAGCGCTGCGTCGGAACGAACGTGCTGAACGCGAAGCTGAATAGCCCGAGACCCGCGATCAACGTCGATTGCGTCATCGCCGTCGCGCAACGTTTGTACGCTTCCAACGCCGCTTCTTTCGGCGTCATCCCTTTGCCGATACCGTCGGAGAACCACGTCAGGTAGTGCATCGTGTCGTCGACCGCGACCCCGAGCGCCACCGACGCCGTCATCATCGTGCCGACGTCGATCAAAATGCCCATCCACGACATGAAACCGAAGACGACGATGACCGGGAAGATGTTCGGGATCATTGCGAAGAACGCCGCGGGGACGCTGCGCAAGATGAACACGAAGACCAACATGATCAACAGGAACGCGGTGAGCAAGCTCGACGTAAGACCGTTGATCAACTCGTGTTGCGTCTTGTAGACGAGCGGGACCATACCGGTGTATTTCGCCGAGAACCCGGCGGGGTAGATCCAGTCCTCGGTGTGCGTTTCGCCCATCGAGTTCTGCAGTTCTTCTTGTTCTTCTTCCGTCAATTCGGAGAGCGTGAATTCGCGAAGGAGCGTCTTCTCGTCTTTGGAAGCGCGTTTGACGCGTGCCGAAGCGTCTGCCGGAGGCAGGTTTTCCGCGACGTAGTTGCGCGCTTCTTCGAGTTTCGCTTGAACGGCGTCCGTTTCCGCTTCTTCCGGCGACGACGCGTCGTCAAGCGTTTCGAGCGTCGCGATCGACGTCGTCAATTCCAGCGACGCTTCCGCGAGTATCGGTTCGACGACGTTCTTCACGCTCTCAATGAACGCGGAGTAGTCGATATCTTTCTTCAACGACCAGACGCGGATGCTGATACGCCAGAGCTCCACGCCGCGCTCGCGACGCCACGTCTCCGCGCCTTCGCGCACGAGGTCGACGTCTTCGGGGGACAGCTTGCGGAACGAGCGATCGAGCTTCGTCGCGTCAAGCAATTTCTGCAAGTCGTCGACGCTTTGTTGTTCGAAATATTCTTGTTCCGCTGTAAGTATCTCGGCGGCGCGTTCCGCTTTCTCCGTCTCGAGCGTCTGCGATTCCAGCGCTTGGAATTTCGCGTAATACGGCGCTAAGAACTCGTCTTGCGCAAATTCGTTGTCGACGTCCGCGACGAACGCGTCGTAATTGAGACCGCGATCCCCGACGTTGACGTCCTTAGCTAAACTCGCGTTGAATTCGTCGATGCGACGGTCGAGTTCAAGACGCTTGTGGTCGGCGCGAGTGGAAAGGAAGTCGCCCAACTCGCTAAGAGATGGATCCCCTTCGATCGTCAGGTAGTCGCGCAACGCGTCGCGGTTCTCGTCGACCGTCTTGCCGACGACCGCCCCAAGCGCGCGATACGCGGAACCGCCTCGCGACGTCAACTCGCTGGCGTCAGGCGCAAACAACGCGACGGACAGCGTGCCCCCGACGTCTTCGGAGAGTTCGGACTTCAGCTTCTTATTGATCTTGTTGATCAATTGCAGACGCTCGGACGTGCGGAACGAGTTTTCCGTCAACTTACTATTGTCGAAGCAGACGACGAGTTCCATCGGGACGAGCGGACCAAGTTGGTCTTCAAGCCAGGTGTAGTTTTGAACGATGTCCGCGTCCGGGGAGAAGAAGCTCATCATCTTCACCGACGTCTTGATCTTCGTCAGATAGAAGCCGAAGAAGACCATCATAAGGGTGCAGACGAGCAAGACCGCGTTGTGGCGACGGACGATGAAACCGCCGATAACGCCCCAGAATTTACGGATATAACCGTCGTCGTCGCTGACGCCTTTACCGCCGTATTGCGCCGCGAATTTCTTCGACGGATAGAAGTGAAGCAACGTCGGTAAATACAGGAACAGCAACAATAACGACGCTAACACGCCGATCGCGGAATAGCAGCCGAACTTCGTGATCGGAACGAGACGACCGACGAAGAGCGAACCAAGACCGATCGCCGTCGTCAATTGCGCGAAGAAACACGGCGTAAACGCGTGACGCACCGCGCGTTCCGTCGCGCCTTGCAGACCTTCTTCGCGGATCGTGTCGTGATAATAGTTGATCAAGTGGACCGCGCCGGACATTCCGAGCACGTACACTAACGCGGGCATACTCAATAAGATAGAGTCGCAAGTGCCGCCGGTAAGCGACACTAACGCGAGCGCGGCGCCGGCCGACAACGCCGCGATCCAGAATACGAACATCGTGAGACGGATGCTGCGAAGGCAGAAGAACGCGATCGTCACGCCGATGACCGCGCATACGCCCGCCAAACGATACAGCGTGCGTTCGCCTTCTTGGTCGAGCGCGACGTTGTCGACGGGAGGACCGCCGAGAATAACGCCGTCCATACGCACTTTACGACCGTGCATCATCTCGTCGATCATATCGGCGAAGTTCTTCACCATGCGCGAGGCGACGGACCCCGTCTTCACTTCGACCGTGTCGGGGAGACCCGATTCGATCGAGAGTTGGCGGATGCGTTCCAGCACTTTTTGCAGCTCTTTACCGTTGCGCTTGCCTTTATTCAGCGTAACGATCATCGCCGTGCTCTTGCCGTCGGGACCGATCAACGTGCCCTTAAGACGTTCGCGGATACTGCGGTCGAGTTCCGTAAGTCCGTCTTCGTCGACTTCTTGCGTCTCGTTCTTGCGCGACGAACGACGCTCCATCTTCTCGTACGTCTGTTTCAGAACGCGCGCCAAACGCGGACCCGTCATGACCGATTTGAAGTATTCTTCGTCTTGG
Source organism: Thermoguttaceae bacterium (assembly GCA_045599605.1). GTDB lineage: Bacteria > Planctomycetota > Planctomycetia > Pirellulales > Thermoguttaceae > RUG369. Next base: position 48,803 of record JAZRWE010000017.1, on the reverse strand, counting down.
GAAGATTCCGCGCGCGGAGAAGCCACGTCGGCCCCGGACGCGTCTACCAACGCTTGAGTGGAGACGTTCGTTTGTTCGCCCGTCGCTTCGCGCAGTTCGCCACGAGCGTCGTCGGGAGTCTGCGTTAATTGCAGGTCCGCCTTGAACGCGTCCGAGGACGCGCTAAGCGAGAAGTTGTCGATCGTTTGACTGGGAACGAGCTTCTGCGCGAACAGCTCGATGCGGTCGTCCCCCATCTCGCAACCGTCCCAACTGACGACGACGTAGCTCTCGAAAGGAAAATTCTCAAGATACCATTTATAGTCGCGCGTCTGTTGGTACTGCGCCGGAAGCCAGTCTTCCGCGGAATTAGAATTGCTAAGGATCGTCTGCTTCGTACCCATCCAGATAAACGACAGGAGGAATACTACAACGCAAAGGATCCGAAGTCCGTATTCTTCAAAGAAATTCTTTTTCATTAAAACATACCGAATCGCTTGCCGTCGACGTCGAACGACGAAGTCGGCGTTTTATATAATATAGCGGCGCGCTTCGAGATAGTGCGACCTAGTTCGAAAGCGCGCTTTATTGGGTTTGCGTAAAGGCGGACGCTCACATTCCGACGGGCGACCATGAATCCTCGTCGACCTCGTCGGCGACGAATCCGGGCGCGACGGACTCTTGGGGCTCGACGGCGGCGCGCTCCTCGTAGGAGACTTGACCGACGACTCCGCGTTCGTCGCTCATCGCGAGATCCGTCGCTTGAGCTATCGGGCGTTGGCGACCGAAAGTCCGCGCGGCGTCCCGGGGTTGCGACGCTAAAGCGCGCGCGTCTTGGGGTTGCGCGGGCGCTTGGACGTTCTGCGGACGCGAACCGTATTGAGCTTGCGGCATAGCCGGAACGCGTTGTAAGCGTTGAGGTTGCGCTTGAGCCATATTTCGCGCTTGCGTCGCGTTGAGCGCGCGGCGTTCCATATTGACGCGTTCCGCTTGCGTCATCCTATTATAAGCGGGAGCGGGCGCGAAGTCCGGCAGTTTCGACCCGCCGCGAGACGGCGAGGCGTCGTAAACGTCGGGATCCGCGGGACTCTGATATGCCGGCGCGGTCTGCGATTGATCGACGCGCAACGCGTCGCCGCCGGGGAACAACTCGTCGTTGGAGGGACGGTTCGATTTCGTAGGCTGCTTCTGCGCTTTTTTCGACGCTTCAGGATTCTCTTTTTCAAGTAGTTCGCGAAGCTGCTCGTTCTCTCGGAGCGCGTCGCGCAACTCGAATTTCGTTCGATAGATCTCGTCTTCCAATTGGCGGCGCTCGCTGATCAGGATCGCCTCGTTGATCGCGTACTGTTTGCGACTCGTGCAGCCGAGCGCGCTGAGCGACAACGCCGCTACCGTAAGCGCCAACAACGCGCCTTTCGCGGATAACGCGGTGAAAATGCCGGTTTGGGATTCGATTGAGTTCATAGGATCCATCCTCGATCTATCATTTCGGAACGCCTCTTGCGATTCCTGCGTCTGCGGGCAAATTCGCGCGCTAAAAAATCGCGCGCGAGAACACAGTTGAAAAAAGTCTAAACAAATTCAACGTTGGCGTCAACGACGATTTGACTGTTTTGAGCGTCATAGAGTCCGATATGTAGCCGACTTAAACCGTTTTTGCCTCTGTTTTTTCTTATATTGAACAATCGGCCTTTTTTGACTTTGTTGCCGATATTGCCAGTTCTGCCTCGATTGAAGAAATTTTGCGTTAAGTTGAGTAAAACGCATAGGATTGTGTTGACGAGGAAAGGGATCGTGACGACGATTACGCTCCGATAACGCATCGACGCCGCAATATTTGACTAATTCGGTTTAACCCGCGTAATCGTAAAATATTCCAAGTTGCGGCGGATTTTTTCAAAATTTCTTAAAAGAAGGGAACTTTTTTCTTGAGATTCTTTTGAAGGTGTGTAGAATTGACAAAGGAGCATAGTCGTTTAATACGCCGAGAATTATCGACGTTTTCGCGATTCTATCGTTTACGTCGAACTTGTCGAAAGGACTAAAAACGATAGTTGCGCGCGATTTAACGCATATGCCTGTTAGAAATTCCGATTTTTTCGGTCGTTCCGAATGAGACTCGACCTTTTAAAGGTTGTTTCTTTTCTCGGTCGATTAAATCAGTTGAAATATAGACTCGTTCCGAGTATAACTATAGAGAATTGTCGGCTATAGATATGTAGTCGGACGGCGCGCACTTGTCGACTTCGCGTTGGCAAGACGCGTGATTGTCAGCCGCGCGGCAGCGCGAAACTCGGCTCGGTCGCAATGAACGACCTACGCGTTCGTTCGAGCCTTCGAGCGGAAATTTGTTAACCGCGCGGCAGCGCGAACCAAGATTATTGGAGAAGAGGATCAAAAGTATGAGAAAGCGCCTTTTCATGATATTGCCGACCGCGGCGATCGCGTTAATGTCGATCGCTAACGTTTCGGCGGTTCCAGGGGCGGAGTCAGAAGTTCCTGTGGAAACGTATCAACTAAGCGACGGCACGAACTGCTTCTTGGTTCCGCTGCAAGCCGACGCCGTAGAGTCGACTTCCGATTATGTCGACGTCGCCGCGTTGGTCGATTTCTCCGCCGCGCAACTTAGCTCCGACGTTCGTAAAGCGACCCAAGAAACGATCGACGCTCTCGTCGCTAGCTTGCCCGAGAACGCTCGCGTTCAATTGTTCGCCGTCTCCAACGAGACCGAACCGCTTACCGACGGCTACCTCTCCGTCAACTCGAAAGAACTCAAGGACGCCGTCGCTTCGTTGAAGAATCATGACGCTCTTGGCGCCGCCGACTTGGAAAAATCTTTCTCCGTCGCCGTCGATTCTTTTGACTACAACGAATCCGCCGACCGCTCGATCGTTTTCGTCGGCCGCGGCGTCAGCACCGGCGCCGCCTTCAATGAAGACGTCTTCGAAGAGACCGTCGAAAAGCTTGTCGACGCTCGTATTCCGGTCAACTCTTTCGGCGTCGGTTCCTACGTCAACAAGACCGTCCTCGGCGCTCTCGCTAACCGCACCGGCGGTTACGTCGTCGAAGAAGGCACGACCGCCAAAGATGCCGGCGCGGAATTGGCTAACGCCGCCGTCGCCACCGTCTTCTTCCCCGAAGTCGACGCTCTCGCTATCGGCGAAGCCGAAGTCTATCCGGCTCCCCTTCCGCCGATCCGCAGCGACCGCGAGACCTATCTCGTCGGCTCCACCTCTGAAGAACTTGAAGCTCTCACCATCACGATCCCCGCGACCGTCTCCGACGGCCGTGAAGCCGACGTCGAATGGAACGTCGTTCCTCAAAAGTCCGACAAGAGCAATCAATATCTCTATCAACTCGTCCAAGAAGCCGCCGCTAACAACGGCTCCACGCTTGCCGTCGCCGGTCGCGCTCTCTTGACCGACCGCCAAGTCGCCGCTAACGAAGCCGCCGACGAAAACGTCGAGCTCGCTAAGCAAGCCGCGCAAGCCGGTAACGAAGACGCCGCGCGTCGTATCGCCAACTTGGTCGACGTCTCCTTCACCATCCAAGACGATGAAGACGAAGACGAAGATTCTGCCGTCGTCGTTGTTGTCGATGAAGAAGACGAGATCGACGGCGCCGACGAAGTCGTTGAAGAAGAAGCGGCCGTCGTTGTCAACGAACCCAAAGTCGCGGCTCCGAAAGCGGAAGCCCCCAAAGCTGAAGCTCCGAAAGCCGTCTCCAAGGCTGTCGCCGACGAAGATACCGACGCTTCCGACCTGTTCGCCAACGCTCGCGCCAAGATGGCCAAGCAAGAACAAGGCAACTTGATGGACGCCGCCGAAAGCAACGTCAAGGTCCAAACCGCGCAAATGAAGACGGCCGTCAACGTCGCTGTTCAAAACGCGATGAAAGACGCTCGCACGAATCCTGAAGGCGCCAAACAAAACATCAAGACGATGATCCAAACGGTCCGCAATAATCAGATCCTGTCTGACGCCGACCGCGCCGTCTTGTGCAACGAGCTCGAACGCACCGGTATGTTCGTCGAACAAGAATCCGAAAAGCAAGCTCGTCAACAACTTCGCGCTCAACAAAACCAAGCTACGGTCGACGCCGTCAATCGCGCCGCTCGCGGCTACCAAGCGGACCAAACCAAGATCGTCGAGATCATGAAGCGTTTCGATTCGCTTATCAAAGAACATAAATTCGTACTCGCCTCCGAAGCCGCCGACGAAGCCGCTAAGATCGCCGTCGACAACGCGCTCCCGATGCAAGCCGCGAACGTCGCTCTTCTCCGCGACGCTTATGAAGAAAACCAAAAGCTGCGCTTCGATCGCCGCCGCAAGCTCCTCAACACGTTGATGTCCGTAGAGCGCGCCCATATTCCGGTCAGCGACGAACCGCCTATCTCTTATCCTGACGCCGAAGTTTGGATCAACATGTCCAACGTCCGTAAGGAAAAGTATAAGACCACGAACCTCCAAGGCAGCGAAGAAGAACAACGCATTGCCAAGGCGCTCGACCTCAAAGTCGACGTCAACGGCGGCGAAGACGCGGACCTCACTCTCTCCGACTGGATCGACGAAGTCAAGCGCACTCTTCGTGAAAAGGGTCAAGACGTCAACATCGTTTTCGACAATACGAACATCGAAGAAGCCGCCGGTCCTCCGAGCTCGCTCAATATCGCGGAAAACCTTTCGAGCATCACGCTTCGTAAGGCTTTGAAGATCGTCCTTCGTCCTCACGAACTCGACTTCTGCATCTTGGACGACTGCTTGTACATCACCACCCAAGACGAAATTAAGAACAATCCCGACATCTCCACCAGCTTGCAGCTGTACTCTGTCGGCGACCTCATCATGCAACCCAACCAAATGGGTATGTCCGGCGGTATGGGCATGATGGGCGGCGGCGGTATGGGCGGCATGGGCGGCATGGGCGGCGGCATGGGCGGCGGCAGGGGCGGCATGGGCGGCATGGGCGGCGGCATGGGCGGCGGTATGTGGAATATCCAACCCGCGGCTCGTGGTCATCGCACCAATAACGCGCAAGGCGCCAACGATTCCATCCTCCAAAACTTCCTTGACGCCCCGATCACCCCGGCCGGCGCCAACGACGGTCTCTTCGCCGTTCCTTCCAAGTCCGCGAAGAACGCCAAAGCGGCTCAAGTTGGATCCAAGGCTGCCGGTACGCTTGCCAAGGCTCCCGTCGACCTCAACGCCAAGTGGGACGCTTACATCGCCGCGAACGCGCCTAAGGCTCCGGCTGAAGACGCTTCCGAAGACGTCGTCAACGCTTATGAAAAAGCTCGCGCGGAATTCTCCGAAAGCATCGCCGTCCAAGTCAGTAAGTTGCTGAACTCCGACGCCGCTTCCGCCGCCGCGTTGATCAAGTCCGCGCTCCGCAACGACTTCGCCGCCAACTGGATGTACGAAGCTCTGGCCGCCGCGTTGATCAAAGCGAACGCGCCTCAAAAAGAAGTTGAACAAGCGATCCTCTCCGTCGCCGACTTCGACGGCGATCCGCTCGTCCTCATGGGACTGGCCGCTTACCTTGAAAAAGTCGGTTCCTCCGAACGCGCTCTGAAGATCTACCGCGACGTCGCTCGCGTCTTCCCGACTCGTCCGGAACCCTACGTCCGCGGCTTGGCGCTTGCGCAAGAGCTCAACGACGAAGAAGCCCTCAAATGGGTCGCCCTCGGTATCGCCTCCATCGTCTGGGACGGCGCTCTCGTTGAAGACGTCCAAAACAAGGGCGAAGAGATCGCTCTCGACCTCGTCGAAAAGATGAAGGAAGAAGGTCGCGAAGCTGAAGCCGCCGATTTCGAAGCTAAGCTCGTCGCCGCTCGCGAACGCGACGTCGTCGTCGAGATCTGCTGGTCCGGCGACGCCGAACTCGACCTCTCCGTTCAAGAACCTACGAACGCGGTCTGCTGGTACATGCAAAAACGCACCGCCGCCGGCGGCGTCCTCTCGGATACCTCCGTCGACCTCAAGAAATCCTACGACGCTAATCGCGAAGGCATGCGCACTCGCGTTTACTCCTGCCCGATGGGTTTCAGCGGCGATTATAACTTCCTCGTTACCCGTTCTTGGGGTTCCGTCGCCCAAGGCAAAGTTACCGTCAATATCAAGACTAACGTCGGTACTGAAAAAGAACGCAGTGCCACTCAAGTCTTCACGCTTGAACAAGACGAAGCGCTCTTCACGGTCAACCTCGCCGAAGGTCGTCGCAGCGAAGAAGTCAAAGAAGAACTCTTGACCGCGTCCGCGATCATGAACCAAATGCAAGTTCGCACCTCTAAGGAACTTGCTCAACGCGCCGCCGCTTACCAAAGCGGTAAGGCTCACAACGAAGCTCGCGAAGCCTCCAAGCTCCAAAGCAAGGCCGACGAATATCAATCCTCTTACAAGGCTGATACGACCGTCGCCGCCGACGATACTCCTCAGATCGAGTACGTCACTCCCGATCCCGGTCACATGCCGGTCATCGATTACTTGGACCTCGGCGCCGGCTTCACCACCAGCGCGGGCGTTTCCGGCGATCGTCGCTACGTCCTCTTGGCTCCGTATCCGTACTTCAACCAAATGCTGAAGATGTTCACCTACAACTCCTCCGACGGGAGCTCCAGCAGCTCCGGCGGTAACGGCGGTAACAACAACAGCTACGGCGGCGGTAACAACAACAATAACCGCAACGGCGGCGGCAATAACAATAGCTACGGCGGCGGTAACAACCGTAACGGCGGCGGCATGGGCGGCAACAGCAACCGCGGCGGCATGGGCGGCGGTAGCAGCTGGTGATCCCTACCGGCGATTCGCCGAACTAAAAGCCTAAGTTGTTAGGTTGTAAACAAATCAGACCGAGCGCAGTCTCAATAGAGATAGCGCTCGGTTTTTTATTGCGCGTTTGGAACGGCGTGAGTAAGAACGCGCGAAAGAACGCGAAAAGGTGAGGGAATAAGCGAGAAGTCGCGCGGCGTCCCTTGACGAGCGCGATTGCAATTATATAATCCATTAGATTTAAACTCGGTTTTAGAAGCCCGGGTCGATATTAGTTTTATAGATAGATACAAACGCGTAAACGGGGTTAACATGGCTACTGTACTTCTTACCGGCGGCGCGGGCTACATTGGTTCGCATACGGCTCTTGAATTTTTGGAAGCCGGCGTCGACGTTGTCGTCGTCGATAATTTCTATAACAGCTGTGCGAAATCGATCGAACGCGTTGAGAAATTGACCGGTAAGAAGATCAAGTTGTACGAAGCGGACGTCTGCGATAAAGAAGCGACGCGCAAGATCTTCGAAGAAAACAAGATCGACGCGGTCGTCCATTTCGCCGGCTACAAAGCTGTTGGCGAATCTGTCGCGAAACCGTTGGAATACTATCGCAACAACATCGATTCCGCGCTCGTTATCTGCGAATTGATGCGCGAATACGGCGTTAAGAAGATTGTGTTCAGCTCTTCCGCCACCGTCTACGGCACGTCGCAAAACGTCCCGCTTAAAGAAGACGAACCCACCGGCTGCACCAACCCCTACGGTTGGACGAAGCTCATGATCGAACAGATCCTCACCGACTTCGCGAAGGCGGAACCGAGCGTCTCCGTCACGTTGCTCCGTTACTTCAATCCTGTCGGCGCTCACCCGAGCGGGGAAATTGGCGAAGATCCGTTGGGCGTTCCGAACAACCTCGCGCCTTACGTCTGCCAAGTTGCGGTCGGACGTCGCGAAAAGCTCAGCGTCTTCGGCAACGATTACCCGACTCCCGACGGCACCGGCGTTCGCGACTACATCCACGTCGTCGACCTCGCTAAGGGCCACGTTCAAGCGTATCGCAAGGCGACCGACGGACTTCACGTCTACAACCTCGGCACGGGCCACGGTTACAGCGTTCTCGACCTCGTCGAAACGTTCAAGCGCGTCAATAACGTCGACGTTCCTTACGTCATCGCGCCGCGTCGTCCCGGCGACGTCGCCACTTGTTACGCCGATCCCACGAAGGCCAACACCATTCTCGAATGGAAGGCGGAACTTGGGCTTGACGAAATGTGTCGCGACGCCTATAATTGGCAACATAAGTACCCCAACGGGTACCGCGATTGAGTTTCTTGATCGCCGATCGTCCCCGTAGCTCAGTTGGATAGAGCGACGGTTTCCTAAACCGTAGGTCGCCGGTTCGAATCCAGTCGGGGATACATATAAAGGGCTCTTGCCGTTATGGTAAGGGCCCTTTTTCTTTTCCTTGTTCTACTTATTGCTTGTCTATTGCTTGTCGCCGTCGAGCTTCCGCGCGTCATTGGCGTTCTTGCGCGTCTCTCATGGCGGTCCAGACGTCGATATAGGCGTCGTCGCGAGGCGTGCCGTCGTGGACGGCGTTTTTGAAGTTATTGTAGTCGATATTTTCGGCTTCCTCTTTCACGACGCGCGTCCAGTCTTCGCGTTTGAAGTCCATACGCCAACGATAATCGTTGTTCGGCGTTTCCGCGATCTGCGGCTTGACCCCGTGACTAGCGCATAGCTTTTCCAAGTCGCCTTGGAAACGCGCGCGAACGTGGATCAGCGAGCTGTCTTCAAAATGTTCGACGGCGGAGAAGAATCCGGCGTTACAAAATAACCACATATATTGGCTCCATTATTATTTTTGAGGCGGTATCGCGGCGCGGTCGATCTGCGCGACCGACTGTAAAGGAGTTCATACGCGCCGTTTCTATGGTTCGTCTACTTACGTTATACGCATTTTCCTCTTGAACGTCATTTTTTGGGAAAGCGACAATACGAGCGAGGCGCGCGAAAAGACGAGAGAGCGTCTTTGGCGCCGAGCCGTAATTTGCGCGAATTTTCAGATATAGCGTTTGGCGTTCGAGTCGATATTCGCGAGATTGTCGGAAAAACTAGCGCTAAAAAATAAGAGGATTTCTTTTTGTGTCATATAGGGCTATTCACAACACTGAAAAAAGAGTACAATCTTAATTAATGAAATTATCCCTCTCGCGCGTGGGCTTATTCGTCATATGGAGTCGGCGCCGCGTGGAACGACGCGAGTCGCGGCGAGATTTTCGCGGCGCGCCCGCTTTTTTCGATGTACATGAAAGGTTACGCAAGTGTTATCCCAAGAACGTTTCTCGAAAATTGACAGAATGTTCAATCCCAAGTCCGTTGCGGTCGTTGGCGCTTCGGCGAAAAAGGGCACCGTCGGTAACGACGTTCTCCTTAACCTTATCCGCGATTTCAAAGGCGAGATCTATCCCGTCAATCCTAAGGGCGGCGAAATTGAAGGTAAACAAGCTTACACCTCCTTGAGCGAGATCCCCGGCGAAGTCGACCTCGTCTGCGTCCTCGTTAACGCCAAGTTCGTGGAAAGCGTCGTCGATCAAGCGATCGAAAAGAATGTTCAAGGTATCGTCATCATCTCCGCCGGCTTCAAAGAAACCGGTAAGGAAGGCGCCGAAGTTGAAAAACGTATGGCTGAAAAAGCGCAAGCCGCCGGTATCCCGATCGTCGGCCCGAACTGCCTCGGCGTTATCAACGCGGAAGTCGGCTTGAACGCCTCCTTCGCCGCCAAGATCTGCAACACCGGTTCGCTCGCGTTCATCTCGCAATCCGGCGCGCTCTGCACCTCCGTTCTCGACTTCGCCGAACAACGCCAAATGGGTTTCTCCAAGTTCGTCTCCTTCGGCAACAAGTCCGATATCGACGAAACGCAACTCCTCGAATACCTCGCCGACGACCCCAAGACCAAGGCGATCGCTCTCTATCTCGAAAGCATCCAAGACGGTAAAGGGTTCATGGAGATCGCTTCTAAGATCTTCTGGGAAAAGGGTAAGGTCGTTTTGTGCTTGAAGTCCGGTCGTTCCGCCGAAGGCGCGAAGGCCGCGAGCAGCCACACCGGTTCGTTGGCCGGTTCCGACGCCGTCTACGACGCGCTCTTCACGCAATGCGGCGTTCAACGCGTCGACACCATCTCCCAACTCTTCGACTGCGCGTCCCTCTACACCACGCAACCGGAACCTAAGGGCAAGAACCTCGTCATCGTCACCAACGCCGGCGGCCCCGGCATCATGGCGACCGATGCCGCTATCCGCAGCGGTCTCAAGCTCGCGACTCTCTCCGAAGAGACCAACGCCAAGTTGACCGAATGCATGCCCGCCGCCGGTTCTATCCATAACCCGATCGACGTCCTCGGCGACGCTCACTCCGATCGTTACCAAGCCGCGACCGAGATCGCTATGGCCGACCCGAACGTCGACCTCGGCTTGATCATCCTCACGCCCCAATCCATGACCGACACCGACCGCATCGGCGCCGACCTCCCCAAGGTCATCCAAGCCGCCGGCAAACCGGTCGTCTGCGCGTTCATGGGCGCGTCCTCCGTTCAAGAAGGCGTCGAAGCGCTTGTTAAGCAAGGCGTTCCGAACTACTCCTTCCCCGAAGACGCCGTCGCCGCTTTGGGCGCTTACGTCAAACTCGCCGAATTCCGCGCTCTCGAAGGCCGCGAATACATGGACGCCGCCGACTGCGACGTTGAAAAAGCGAAGAAGATCGTCGCCGAATACCTTGGCGACGCCGACGAAAAGTACCTCACGCAAGCCGACTGCCGCTCCATCTTCGAATGCTACAACCTGCCGTTGCTCGCCAGCCACGTCTCTCACAGCGCTGAAGACGCCGCCGACTTCGTCGCCAAGTTGGGCAAGAAGGTCGTTTTGAAGGTCATGTCCGACGACGTCAAGCACAAGTTCGACGCCGGCGGGGTCATCCTCAACGTCGAAGGTCCGGAAGCCGCGAAAGCCGCTTACGACCAGATCTACGCCAACGTCGCCAAGAACGTTCCCGGCGCCAAGATCGATTCTATCCTGATCGAACAAATGGCTGAATCCGGCGTTGAAGTCATCCTCGGCTGCAACCGCGACGCCAAAGGTCCGCTCGTGATGATCGGCCACGGCGGCACCTACGCCGAACTCTGGAAAGACGTCGCTTTCCGTCTTGCCCCGATGCACAAGGTCTCCGCGCAACGCATGGTCCGCCAGATCAAGACCTTCAAGATGTTGGACGGCTTCCGCGGCGCCGCTAAGAAAGACGTCGCTTCGCTCGAAAAGACGCTCCTCAGCTTCGCCACGATGCTCGTCAACCATCCTGAGATCGCCGAATGCGATATCAACCCGTTGATCGTCCACGACGAAGGCAAGGGCTGCTCCGTCGCCGACAGCCGTATCATGCTCCGCCGCGTTAAGTGAGATATTTCTCAATAACGTAATGAGCGTTAAGTATTACGCTTAGGATTAGGCGTCGACGCAAATGAAGAAATTTTTCGATGCGTTGGCGCCTTTTATGCGTATAACATGTATAGAGTCAAGGAGACGCGCCGGAAACGACGCGCCTCTTTATATGCCGCGCGACGATGCGCGGAGCTTTTGGACCGCGCCGATAGAGCGCGGCGGTTTTAGACTTTAGATCCATAGGACCCCAATGTCTTACGAAGAACGATTTTCCGTCATGAATATGGCGGCGGGCGCGGCGGGAGCCGGTTACGAATACCAACGTCAACGCAGCATGACGGTTGGCGACCTCCTGTTGGACAACCGCATTATCTTTTTGCAAGGCGAGATCACGAGCGGTTCCGCCAACGAACTGATCATGAAGTTACTGTACTTGCAGAGCGTCAATCGCCGTAAGGATATCAACTTCTACATCAACTCGCCCGGCGGCAGCGTTTCCGCGACGCTCGCTATCTACGACACGATGAAGATCCTCGCTTGTCCTGTCGCGACGTACTGCGTCGGTCTTGCCGCGAGCGGCGGCGCCATCTTGTTGGCGGGCGGCACGAAGGGCAAGCGTTTCGCGCTTCCGCACTCCAAGGTGATGATCCATCAACCGTGGGGCGGCGTCGAAGGTCAAGTCTCCGATATCGAGATCCAAGCGAACGAGATCGTCAAAGATCGCGCGGTCCTCAACGGTATTCTCGCTGAAGCGACCGGAAAGAGCTCCGAAGAGATCGCTAAGGATATCGGACGCGATTACTACCTGACCGCCGAAGAAGCGAAAGCGTACGGCCTGGTCGACGATATCCTCACTAAAGCGCCCGCTGAAAAAGCCGTTTGACGCGCGTGTGAGCGCAACGCGTTTAGACGCTAGTAGCAACGTACAAGAATATAAGGATTAAGTAGTGTCTTTGATTCCTATCGTTATCGATAAAAACGGTCGCGAAGAACGCGCGATGGACATTTACAGCCGTCTTCTCGAAGATCGTATCATCTTCCTCGGCACGGAAGTCAACGCGCAATCCGCGAACCTGATCGTCGCGCAGTTGCTCTATCTGCAATCTGTCGACCCGAAAGCGGACGTACATCTGTACATCAACTCCCCCGGCGGCAGCGTGACCGCGGGACTCGCCATCTACGACACGATGCAATACATCAGCTGCGACGTCTGCACGTACTGCATCGGGCAATGCGCGTCGATGGGCGCCGTCCTCCTCACCGCCGGCGCGAAGGGTAAGCGTTTCGCGCTCCCGAATTCGCGCGTCATGATCCACCAACCTCTCGCCGGCATGCAAGGCACCGCCGAAGAGATCATGATCCATGTTAAGGAATTCCGCCACACCAAGGAACGCCTCAACACGATCTTGAAGCAACACACCGGCAGAACGATGGACGAGATCGAACGCGACACCGACCGCGACAACTTCATGTCCGCCGAAGAAGCGATGGCGTACGGCTTGGTCGACCAAGTCGTCGATAAATGCCCGATCGCGTGAGAATGCGACGGTTCGTCCGAAAGCGAGACGCGGCGCGACGAACTAACGACTTGAAATAGAATAACGGCCCCGAACTGAAATAGCTCGGAGCCGTTTTTTTATTGTCTATGTTGTCTTATCGCAACATTAGCGCGTAACGCTCAATAGAATCTGAATTCGAGCGGTTCTTTTTGCGGGGCGCCGTTTGCCTTAACGCCGATCGCGTTGGCGTTGAATCGCAGGCGATCTTTCGTGCTATTGCAAGGGCGATTGATAACGACCGGTTCGGCGTTGGCGTCGCGCAGGACGAACGTGGTGGACCCGCCGCCGTCGAGATTGAGCGCGTCGTAAGCGCCGACGTATTGCATTTCCGCGGCGACTTGTTCGTAGCTCGCGCCGACGCTAAAGCCCGCTTGACGACCGTCGATCGTGAGCAGATAGACGTAGCGTTTGTCTTGCGAATAGCCGATCGCCGTGCGCGGATGGGTCGGGTCGGACAGTTTGACGATCTCGCCGTTTTGCAAGACGATCTTGTTGCCGGAGACCGCGATTTGGATATCGCTAAGGTCGTCGCCGGGCTGATAAGCGTGGATCGCGATCTCGCCGGACTTCTTCACGACGAAAGAGGGATAAGCGCCGACAGGTTCCGATTCGACGAAACCGTCGCAGACTCCAAGACCGAGCAGGTCGGCGTCGCCGGGCGTCGCGATCGTCGTCGCGTTGAACGGAAGGTAGAAGTTGCCGTTGACCGCGACGGCGGCGCCGCTTTCCTTCAAGAAGCCGGCGGTCGTTTGGCGGATCGTTTCGCGCTTGCCGATTTCGAAATCGGGGTGCGGGGTCGTCGTAGTAAACTCGACGCCGGGCGCGGTCGTGTCGATACGCGCCGCGACGATCTTCAGCAGCGGTTCAGCGCGTTCGTACGACGTCACGTCTACGCCTTCGTACATCGGCGTCCAAGTCGGACCGCCGTCTTGAGCGTAAGTTGCGGATACGAACAATAATACGGTCAAAGCCGCAAGGTAGAGGTAGGTGTGTTTCATGATAGATCTCCGGTCGTTGTCAGTGATGTTACTTGTTTGGTTTGACGTTTGCGCGATATGAAACCTAGCGCGAGCGCGATCGCCCAACATAGACCCGCAAGAAGCGCGCAGACGAGCGACCACGTTTCGCCAAGGTCGAACGCTTCGTAAAGCCCTTGACGCTTGACTTTGATGCTATACACTTCCGCGGACACGACTTCCGTCGCCGCGCGCGTTCCTTTGGAGCGGATGCGCCCGCAAGGATCGATCCACGCGGAGAATCCGCCGTGCGTCGCCGTGACGACGTTGCGACGATTCTCGATCGCGCGATAGACGTGCGTCGCAAGATGCATATCTGTCTCGATACCGCAGCGGAACCAGCCGTCATGCGAGATGTTGACGAGCACGTCGGGGTCGGCGTCGACCTTGCGACATTCCGCGATCTGGCGTTTGATCTGGTGCGGGACGGAGCTTTCAAAGCAGACGTTCGGGGCCAAAATGAATCTTGCGTTCGTATCTCGCGGGGAAACGCGGAACGCCGCGGGTCCTTCGCCGCGTCCTAAGACGCATTCCGCGCAGACCGCTTTGAGGGACCACGAGTCGGGCAAGTACTTCAAGAACGGGATATATTCCCCGAACATTACGAGATGTTCTTTACTATAACGGCGGAATTCCGACAGACTCTCCGAGTTCAGCGAGTACGTCGGCGCTTGCGAGAGTTCTTCGCGCGTCAACGCGTCGATCTGATCCGCGTTGCCGAGGTTCGGCACGAGGACCGCGGAGTTGTACGACGTCGGTTCCCCGGTCTCGTCGAAGACGGCGGACGCGACTCCGAGCAGCGCGGTCGTGTTCAGACGCGACGCAAATCGCGCTAAGTCGCGGCGTTGCTTCAATATCTTATCGCGGAGATACAACAAATTGTAATCCGCTTTCGAGCGCGCTTCGCCTTCCAACGCCGCGTATTTCGGATAACGTTTCGCGACGTCTTCTTTCGTCAATCGTTCGCCGGGCGCGATCTTGAAATCCGGGTCGACCGTGTCGATCAGGTCGTTGAAATCTTTTTCGAGGTCGAAGAAGAACCCGAAATAACAGCCTTCCGGCCATACGAGCAGGTCGTAGCCGTCGTCTTGTTTCGACGCTTCGAGCGCCAACGCGCGGTACTTGTCGGAGACTTCGCGATTGAGCGTCTTCGGGGGCGGAAAATAGTACTGCGTCGCGTCTTGCATCAATCCGATCTTCAACGCCGGACGATTATAGTCTTTCGCGTCCAATTCGATCGCGTTGTAGTAAGCGATGCGCGACATGCCGTACAATACGTTGCAGAACAAGACGATCGCGGCGAGACTGATCAGGCGCACGGAACGACGCCCGCCGACGCCCGGATCCGCGTTAAGACGATACGCGACCGCGGAACCAAGTAGCGCGCCGACAAGGACTATCATCGCGTTGACCCCGTATTCGCCAAGCGGTTCCGCAAGTTGGATTAGCTGCGGAACGTCGTAGATCGTGTGCGATAGACCCGCGAAAGAGAAGCCGCCTAAGACGCGGTTGCGCGTCCATTCGATAGCGACCCAGCATATTGGCGACGCCGCCCAGATCGGCAGTCGCGTCACGGCGTTCATTGCGCGACATAACGCGATATAGCACGGGAGATAGAACGCGAGATAACCCGCAAGCGCGACCAACCCCAGCGCCGTCCACGGACTAGGGTAGGAGACCCATACCGTCGTAACGAGCCAGAACAGGAACGACGCGAACCACAGCTGCATGAATTCAGTCGTGAGAAACGCGCCGATGCGACGGAACAGCCCGCGCTTCTTAGGTTTATCGTCGGCGACGTTAGCGCTCTCTTCGCGCTTCGTCGGCTTGCGCAACGCGACGATCGCCCAAAACGCCGGAACGAGGAAAACGCCGTATTTCCAACGCAGCTCAGGACATAGCGCGGCGTACAGTATCGCGGACGACGTCAACGCCGCTAGGAACGGAAAGTATCGTGATAGTATCTTATTCAAAACGTGTCTCCGAGAACTCTCGAACGCTTGATAGTTTATTGTAAACGCTTATTCGACAATTTTATTGACGCTTCTTCAAGACGACGTTCCAACCGCCGTCGCGCGCCATACGCGCCAAGACGGAATCGTTCTTGTTAACGGCAGTATGTTCAATAGCGAGCGCGTTTGCGTCTTTGTCGGAATTTGGCGCGTCTTTATAGAACGTCGCTTCGTAAGTCGCGTCGTCGAGGAAATCGAAGACGAGTTCAACGTCGCGCGCCCGCTCGTTCGCGATCGCGGAGACGTACCAATCCTCGCCGGAACGTCGCGCGACGACGTAATACTCGCCTATCTCGCCCTTTAACGCGATCGTGTCGTCCCAACTTGCCGGGAGCGCGTCGAGGTAGTCGAGGCCCGACTTGCCGGCGTAGACGCGCGGAAGGTCGCATAAGCAGCGTAGCGGCGAGTCGAACAACATGCACAACGCCAACTCGTGAGCGCGCGTACCGACGACCATCGTCGAGGCGTCCGCTTCTTCTTGTTGTTTAAGCGTCTTAAAATCTTCAAGATGCGCGTTGCGGAATCCGCCCGGGGTATAATCCGCGGGGCCGATCAGACCGCGCGTATACGGGAGCGCCGCGACTAGCGTCATCGAGAGCGCGCGGCCGCGGAAGTATTCGTTGCCTTGGACGCCTTCGCGCGTGATCTGGTTCGGGTACGTTCTTTCGAGCCCGGTCGGTTCGTACATTCCGTGATAGTTGACGAGCAATCGATATTCCGCCGCGATCTTGACCGCTTCCGCGAGGTTCGCGACCATCTCTTGCGAGTGCGAATTCATATGGTCGATCTTGACGCCGGCGACGCCCCAGTCGGCAAAGCGTTTCAGCGTCCTTCTTACGTCGACTTGGATAATGTCGGGCCAATCGATCCACATCAGGAGCTTGACGTTCTTCGCGTTGCCGTATTCGACGAGTTCGGGCACGTCGAGCCCCTTCACGACGAGGTTGCCGTCTTCGTCGGCGACGACCTTCTTACCGTCTTTCTTATACCAACCGGCGTCGATAAGGATATAGCGCCAGCCGTGTTCCGACGCGAAGTCGATAAACGTTTTCGCGGCGGCGTCGGAGATCTCGCGACCGTTTTTCGGCGCCCACCAATCCCAAGAGCAGTTGCCCGGTTCGATCCAATCCGTATCGATAGCGCACGGCGTGGCGACGTGGCGAACGATATCGCTATGATTGACGAGTTCGACCGCGTCTTTACCCAACACGACGACGCGCCACGGAGAAGCGCACGCGCCCTTGCGGACGACTTTGCCGCGCTTGTCGTCGCGAGGCGCTAAGAGCGTCGCGACCGTGCCGGGAACGTCCGTGCCGGTGAATTGCAGCCCCGACCAGTCGAGCAGGTCCGATTCCGTCAACGCCGCGATAAAGCTCTCGCCTACGACTACTAGCGGACGCCCGACGTATTGACCCGGCTTGATATTGGCGAACTTGCGCTTTTGAAACGCGCCTTCGTGATTCGACGCGTAGTCTTTAAATTCCGCCGCCCAGACGTCGCAGTTTTCGTCGAACGCGAAACGCAGCGATTCCTCGTCCACGCGCACTTCGCCGTTAGCGTCGTAGACGTTCGAGTCGTCAAGGAAAGCGTAGCGCAACGCGGCGCCTTCGTCGTAAGCGCGGAACGTGAAACGGATCTTGCGATTCGGAGCCGCTTCTTCTTGCGCGTCGACGTTCGCTTCAAAACAACGATCGCGGTCGACCGCGCGGCGACCGATCGAGGCGTATTCCTCGTCGATACGGCGCGTCTCGACGGCGACGAGTTTCAACGCGCCCAACGCGCCTCCTTCGCCGAGCGTAAGACCGAGTTGCGAATCGCCGACGACGCGGACGCCGTCGTAAGTTATGGAGTAGCGTATCGTCGAGTCGACCGTTACGTCGATCTTCGTTCTACCCTCGGGGGAGCTTACGGAGATCGCGTCGGCGCCGAACGCGGGGACGGCGGCGAGCGTCAGAACGAACGCGACGAAAGCGCGCGTGAAGAAAGAATGCGTGGCGTTAGTCATAATTCAATAGTTCGGATCAAAAACGCGTTGCGATGCGGCGGCGCGTAGATAGGCGCGGATAGAAAAAAAGACGGCGTCGAGTCATATCGGCGCCGTCCCAGTGAGCTAGTTTTTCGCTCAGATAGCCGAGTCTTCAGCGGGGTCGCCGATCAGACGGACGTTGAGCTTGTTCTTGAGCGTTTCCGCGATCTCGTCGTTCCACAACTCGGGAACGTATTCGCCAATAGCGACGTCGCGATAGCCTTGCGCGCAGATGGCGAGGAAGGCGGCGACGGAGCGTTCGGACCAGAGGCTGACGCGGAAGGCGACGGGGGAGTTTGCGGGAGTTCTACCCAACTCGCGGTTGACCTCTTCGGCGAAGCGGAAGACGGCGTTGACGTCGCTGATGCGTCCCATATCGAGGATGCGCGGCAGTCCGAGTTCGGGATTGACCACTTGTTCCGGGTCGGCGATCTCGAAGCGATGACGAACGTCGCCGAAGACGACGAATTCCGCGGTCTTCGGAGCGGCGGCATAGAACTTGGCGTAGTAGTCGGAGCCTTGGACGGGCGAGTCTTCGCCGCCGATAGCGAAGATGCGCTTGATTATGCCCGCGCGGTACGCTTCGACGATCTTGTTGACGACGCCGTGAAGCGTCGAGCCGCCGAAACCGACCGGCAATTTGATAGCGGCGCGTTCGTTGCGGAAGATACCGCCGGAGTCTTTCGCGCCGTGGATCAAGTCGGTGAAATCGTATTTGCCGTCGGCGTTGCGTTCAAGACGATGGACCTTGTCCCAACCGCTGTCGAACGTCGTGTAGACGTAGTCCGCGTAGTCGGAAGCCGGCTTGTCGAACGTCGACGAGGTGACCAACGTCGCGCCCGGGAACGCGCCGAGGGTCTTGTTTTGGAGATAACGCGGGCTCGAAAGATGACCGACGAGACGACGGCTCTTCGCAAGTTGAGGATACATATGCGCCGCCATCGCCGAACCGTACGTCCAGACGTTGACGTTATAGAATTCCGCGATCTCGAGGAGTTGCGCCAAGATCTCGAAATCGTCCCCGCAGAACGCGACGCATTCGCCGGCGAGCGGATTGATGCGCACAGGCGCGGGGGTGGGGTCGCCGAACGTATGGACGGCGCCGAATTCCGCGAGTTCGTAAGCGAGTTTCGCAGCTTGACCGACGGCAAGCATCGCGTCGCCAAGTTGTTCGAGATTCGCGCCCGCTTCTTGAAGGACCGCCAACGCGTTCACGATGAGGTCGATCGCCGCGAGTTCCTTAGAACGCCATTCCTCGATGCGAGCTTGCAGTTCCGCAAGTTGCGGCTCGAGTTCTTTACGCAGTTCTTTATCGGCGTGCTTGCGCTTGCTGAGACCGTTGATGCGATCTTCCAACGCGCCGGCGGTGAAGACCAGCTTCTGACGCGACGGCTCGCCCATGACGATCGCGCGGTTGCTCGTGACGGCGACGTTCTTCAAGCCCGCCAAGATCAGCGATTGCAGGCAGAACGCGGAGTCGCCGAGTTCGGCGCGCAACGCTTCGGGAGTGGCGATGCCCGCGCCTTGAGCGACGCACGCTTCGACCATTTCTTCCGTGATCTCTTGTTCTTCGATCTGCTTGAGCGTCGTTTCGCTCAACGACTTTTCAGTCGATTCTTGACCTTCTTGCGTCGTCTCTTCGTTTTGGAGATACTCCGCGAGTTGGTCCAACAAGTCCGCTTTGGCGCACAGACGCGTGAGCTCTTTCGCGTCGGCTTGCGATTCGTTGGAGATAGCTCCCAACGCTTTGCGGACGAACGGGTATAACAGTTGACTGATCCTGCCAAGCTTGCGCATGGCGACCATCTTGACGGCAATAACTTTGAGCCAGAAGATCAGCTGATTTCTCAGGGTGGCGATCTTAGGATCGTTGACGTTCGTTGACGAGTCAAACGCCGGATCGACGTGTTCAACTTGCATGATTCTATCCGTAGGTTTACAGTAAAAAGGGGCCGAATAACGGCCGGAAGCGCGAAAAGTCGCGCCCCCATGATAAAAAAAACGGCGGAACGTCGTTGCGAACCAAACGCTTGCAATTACGCCCTACCGTTGTATCTGTCGCTATGACGCGCCGACGTCAAGGACTGTTCGTCCTCGTGAAGAAATGCTCTTCAACGCGAAAAGAACGCGCTCCTTTCGCCGACGTCGACTACTATCGCGATACGTTTTTACACGTCCTCGCGACGTCTTGATGTCACCATTATAATAGATTTTCTCGTTAAAATCAACAATAGACGAAAAGATTTTTCCATATTTCTAAATTTTCTTCCTAAAGACGAACGTTTTGAACGCCGCTTTGAATATTTTTTGTAATGCCGTTACTTTTGCTAATTTGCCGAGTTTGTTTTATTAGAAAATCTTTTGTCGTTTGAGTGGAATGAATATTTGTCCTAAATGAATAGAAAATAATGGATAAAGAGGAGATTTACAAGAAAAAAGAGAGTCGCCCCCGCTTGTAAACAAGTCGTTTTCGTTTAAAATCAACTAAATTAGAATCGATATGTGTGTCGTCGTATGGCTTCGCCTTGCCGACGTTCGTATGTCGTAATTAAAGTATCGGGTGGAGAATCGCCGTTTTAACGGAAAGAATTTTCGCGTTTTCGGGGTCGCGCGCGGCCGCAAGAACGAAGATCCTGCGTTGACCCGCTAAGAACGTACCTTCCCCGCAAGCCGAAAATCAATATAGGCGCGTTTGCGCCGTAACAACTTATATATTGTGTAGAGGAGACCTACCGTGAGCGATGAAAAACGCTTTGTAATGTGCGACGGTAACGAAGCCGCTGCGATGATCGCGCACCTTTGTAATGAAGTTATGGCGATCTACCCGATCACCCCTTCGTCTACGATGGGCGAATTGGCCGACGATTGGGCCGCTAAAGGTAAGAAAAATATTTTCGGAACCGTCCCGCAAGTCGTTGAAATGCAAAGCGAAGCCGGCGCTGTCGGCGCGGTCCATGGTTCTTTGCAAGCCGGCGCGTTGACCTGTACGTTCACCGCCTCCCAAGGCTTGCTCCTGATGATCCCGAACATGTTCAAGATCGCCGGCGAACAACTCCCGACCGTCTTCCACGTTACCGCGCGTTGTATCGCGACTCACGCGCTCTCCATCTTCGGCGACCACTCCGACGTCATGGCGACTCGTTCTTGCGGTTGGGCTATGCTCGCCGCCGCCTCCGTCCAAGAATGCCACGATATGGCACTCATCTCCTACGCCGCCACTCATAAATCTCGCATTCCGTTCGTTCACTTCTTCGACGGCTTCCGTACTTCTCACGAAGTCAACAAGCTCGAAGTCATCCCCGAATCCGTCGTTCGCGAAATGTTCGACGTTGAATTCGCCAAGCAATTCCGCGCTCGCGCTTTGAGCCCGAACAACCCGTTCATCCGCGGCGTCGCCCAAAACTCCGACGTCTTCTTCCAAGCTCGCGAAGCTTGCAACCAAACCTACGACGCCGTTCCCGCTATCGTTCAAGCGGAAATGGATAAGTTCGCCTCTCTCACCGGTCGTAAGTACAACCTCTTCGACTACTACGGCGATCCTAACGCCGAAAACGTCATCGTCGTCATGGCTAGCGGCGCCGGCATCGTCGAAGAATATCTCGACTACGTTGGCAACGACAAGAACGTCGGTCTCGTCGTCGTTCGTTTGTACCGTCCGTTCTACGCCGACGCGTTCGTCAAGGCGTTGCCGAAGACCGTCAAGAAGATCGCCGTCCTCGACCGCACCAAGGAACCGGGCGCCATGGGCGAACCGCTCTACTTGGACGTCGTCTCCGCGATGAACCAAAAGT
Source organism: Thermoguttaceae bacterium (assembly GCA_045599605.1). Lineage (GTDB taxonomy): Bacteria > Planctomycetota > Planctomycetia > Pirellulales > Thermoguttaceae > RUG369. The sequence goes on along the minus strand of JAZRWE010000017.1, from coordinate 27,220 downwards.
GGGAAGGCGCTATGCCGAAGATCTACGGCGGCCGCTTCGGTCTCGCTTCCAAGGACTTCACCCCCGCTATGGCTAAGGGCGTCTACGACTCTCTCGAAGCCGGCACGATCAAGCAATCCTTCACCGTCGGTATCAAAGACGACCTCACCAACCTCAGCGTCGAATACGATCCGAGCTTCCAAACCGAAAAAGACGACGTCCAACGCTGCATCTTCTACGGTCTCGGTTCCGACGGTACCGTTGGCGCTAACAAAGAAACCACCAAGATCGTCGGCGAATACACCCCGAACTACAGCCAAGGCTACTTCGTCTACGACTCCAAGAAGGCCGGCGCCGTCACCATCTCCCACTTGCGTTTCTCCCCGCGCCCGATCAAGGGTTCGTACCTGATCTACTCCGCGAACTTCGTCGCTTGCCACCAATTCGTCTTCACGACGAAAGTCGACATGCTTACGCCGATCGTCAAGGGCGGCACGTTCCTTCTCAACTCGCCTTATAGCGCGGACGAAGTTTGGGATCACCTCCCGATCGAACTCCAACAAGAGATCATCGACAAAGAACTGAAGTTCTACGTCGTCGACGCGGTCGCCGTCGCGAAAGCCGCGGGCATGGGCGGTCGTATCAACACCGTCATGGAGACCTGCTTCTTCAAGCTTGGCAACTTCATGCCTGTCGACGAAGGTATCGAACGCATTAAGGCCGGTATCAAGAAGGTCTACGGCAAGAAGGGTCCGGAGATCGTCGAAAAGAACTTCAAAGCGGTCGATTCTTCTCTCGCCGCGTTGCAAGAAGTCAAGGTTCCCGGCAAGGTCACCTCGACGTTCCATCGTATCACCGGCGTCCGCGGCAAAGTCGCTGAAAACGCGCCCGAATACGTCAAGACCGTCCTTGGCACCATCATGGACGCTCGCGGGGAAGAACTCACCACGAAAGATATGCTTCCGACCTCCGACGGCGCTTTCCCGAGCGGCACCACGAAGTACGAAAAGCGCTCCATCGCGATCGATATCCCGATCTGGGATCCCAGCGTCTGTATCCAATGCGGTAACTGCTCGCTCGTTTGCCCGCACGCCGCTATCCGTATGAAGATCTACGATTCCGCGGAAGGCGCTCCCGCCGCGTTCAAGTCCGTCCCGGCTAAGACCAAGGAATTCGAAGGCAAGTTGTTCACGCTCCAAGTCGCTCCGGACGACTGCACCGGCTGCGGTATGTGCACCTACGTCTGCCCGGCTAAGAACAAGGCCGACGAAACGAAGAAGGCGATCAACCTCGAAAACCAACTTCAACACCTCGAAGACGAACGCGCCTCTTGGGATTACTTCCTCACGCTGCCCGAATACGACCGCGCCAAGGTCAAGGTCGACACCGTCAAGGGTTCGCAACTCTTGCTGCCGTTGTTCGAATTCTCCGGCTCTTGCGCCGGTTGCGGCGAGACCCCGTACGTCAAGCTCGTTACGCAATTGTTCGGCGATCGTATGCTCATCGCCAACGCCACCGGTTGCTCCTCCATCTACGGCGGCAACCTCCCGACCACGCCTTACACGACCAACGCGCAAGGCCAAGGTCCCGCGTGGGCTAACAGCTTGTTCGAAGACAACGCCGAATTCGGTCTCGGTATGCGCTGCGCTATCGATCAACAATCCGCGTTCATGCGCGAGATCTTGACCGAAAAGAAAGAAGCTTTTGGCGCCGCGCTCGTCGAAAACATCTTGGGTAACAAGCAAGAGACCGAAGCTGAGATCGCGCAACAACGCGCTTGGGTCGCCGAACTTAAGAACAAGATCGTCGAACTCAACTGCACCTCCGAAGAAGCGCAACTTCTCCAAGCTTCCGCCGATTACCTCATCCGCCGCAGCTCCTGGATCATCGGCGGCGACGGTTGGGCTTACGATATCGGTTACGGCGGGTTGGATCACGTCGTCGCCGGTAATCGCGACGTCAACATCCTCGTCCTCGACACCGAAGTCTACTCCAACACGGGCGGTCAAGCCTCCAAGGCTACCCCGAAGGGCGCCGTCGCTAAGTTCGCCGCCGGCGGTAAAGCGACCTCCAAGAAGGACCTCGGCATGATGGCTGTCGCTTACGGCGGCTGCTTCGTCGGTCAGATCTCCCTCGGCGCCAACCCGGCTCACGCGATCAAGACGCTTGTCGCCGCGGAATCCTACAAGGGACCCTCGCTCGTTATCGCGTACTGCCACTGCATCGGCCAAGGCATCGATATGAAGACCGGTATGGATCTCCAAAAAGAAGCCGTCAAGTGCGGTTACTGGCCGCTGTGGTCCTATGACCCGCGCTTGGAAAAACCGTTCAACCTCGCCAGCAAAGCGCCGGAAGGGTTCTTGAAAGACTTCGAAGCCAAGCAAAACCGCTTCAAGTCCCTCAACCGCGTCAATCCGGAAGCCGCCGCGAAGTTCCAAGAAGAAGCGCAAGCGGAGATCCAAAAGCGTTACGAATACTACGTCGCGCTGCAAGACGTCAAAAAGAACTGATCTAACGCGTAGATCCGTTTAGGTAAATAAATAGAGACGCGGCAAATCTTTCGAGGTTTGCCGCGTTTTTTTATTACGGCAAGCAAACGCCGAGCGCGTTTGGCGCTTTTGTATCTTGTAATGAATACAAATTACTTGTAAAATAGCGCCTTAGTATTGCTACTTATATTATATTTGAGCGAGTCTGTTTTCATAAAGGACCTTGCGCTATGAGCGAAGAACCTACCCAACAAACTCTTGAACAACAAGCGCAAGTCGCGCAACCGGCGCCTGTCCCCGCGCAACCCGCGACTCCCGCCCCGGCTCCCGCGCCCGAAGCGCAAGCCGCGGAAGAGGATACGCCCGCGCAACCGCAACGCACGCCGTGGGAACGCACCGCGTCCGGCGCCGTGCCGTTCGTTCACCTGCACACGCATACGCACTACTCGCTCCTTGACGGTATCGGGAAGCTCGACCAACTTATTGCGCGCGCGAAGGAGTTGGAGATGCCGGCGTTGGCGATCACCGACCACGGCAATATGTACGGCGCGCTCGAATTTTACGACCAAGCTCGCGAAGCCGGTATCAAGCCGATCCTCGGTTACGAGGCGTATATGGCGCCGGGTAAGCGTTACGACAAGAGCGATAAGACGCGTTATCACTTGACGCTCCTTGCGATGAACAATACGGGCTACAAGAACCTGTTGAAGCTCTCTTCGCAAGCTTTTACGGAAGGTTTCTATTTCAAGCCGCGTATCGACCACGACTTGCTTGAATCGCTGAACGAAGGTCTGATCTGCCTTAGCGGGTGTCTTGCCGGCGAAGTCGCGCGCACGCTCGCCAGAGGCAACGGTTCCGCGGAAGCGTACGAGAAGGCTAAGAGCATAGCGCAGTGGTATAAAGACGTCTTTGGCGACCGCTACTACATGGAGCTGCAAGACCACGGGATACCGGAACAAGCTATCGCGCTGAAATACGAATTGCAGATCGCGAAAGAACTGGGGATCAAGACGGTCGCGACGAACGACGTCCACTACGTCAATCACGAAGACGCCGACGTTCAAGACCTTGTGCTCTGTATCAATACCGGCAAGTTCCGTACGGACGCCAATCGTATGCGTATGGACTCCGACCAATTCTATCTCAAGAGCGGGCAAGAGATGCTCGAAGCGATCCCGCAAGACCCGGAAGCCGTCTGGCGTTCGCTCGAGATCGCCGACCGCTGCAATCTCGATATCGTCTTGAACAAACGCTTCTTCCCGATCTTCACGCCCCCCGACGGGATGGACCCGAACGACTACCTGCGCAAGTTGTGTATCGAAGGGCTGAAACGGCGCTACGCCAATAACCCGAAGCGATTGGTGAACGGCGAGCTGACCGAAGAAGTCATCGCGCGTCTCAATCGCGAGTTGAGCGTTATCAAGAAGCTCAACTTCCCGACGTACTTCCTTATCGTATGGGACTTTGTACGCGAGGCGGAAGCGCGCGGCATCCACCGCACGGCGCGTGGTTCCGGCGTCGGCGCGCTCGTCTGCTACGCGCTCAACCTCTCCCACGTTTGCCCGTTGGAATTCGACTTGTTGTTCGAGCGTTTCCTCGACGAGAATCGTAAAGAGGCGCCCGATATCGATATCGACTTCGAACAAGCGAAACGCGGCGAAGTCATCGACTACGTTAAGGCGCACTACGGCCCCGAGAAGGTCTCGCAGCTCGGCGTTTTCGGCACTATGGCGGCGAAACTCGCTATCCGCGACTGCGGTCGCGCGCTAGGGTTCCCGCTCTCCACCGTCAACGAGGTCGCGAAGCTCGTGCCGAACGCGCCGAAGATGACGCTCAAGAAGGCGTTCGATCAGAGCCCCGAACTCGTCAAAATGTACGAGGAAAACCCCGACGTTCACGAACTTATCGACTACGCGAAGAAGGTCGAAGGGCTCGCGAGAAGCACTGGCACGCACGCTTGCGGCGTTATTATCGCGCAGAGCGCGCTCACCGACTTCGTACCCGTCCAGAAGATGACGGGCAAAGAAGACTTAGTCACGCAATGGCAGGGGCACGAAGTCGAAGAAGCAGGCTTGTTGAAGATGGACTTCCTCGGCTTGCGCAACTTGACGATCCTTGCCGACTCCGTCGCTATTATCGAGCAGACGACCGGGAAGAAGATCGACCCGTATAATCTACCCAAAGACGACGCCGAGACTTACGCGCTGCTCTGCCGCGGCGAGACTAAAGGCGTGTTCCAGCTTGAAAGCGCGGGCATCCGCAAGTTGCTCGTCGATATGCGTCCCGACAACATCCGCGACATCATCGCCGTTCTCGCGTTGTATCGTCCGGGCCCGATCGAAGGGGGCATGATCGACGAATACGTCGACGTTAAGCATAAGCGTAAGGAAGCGACGTACCTGCATCCGGTTCTGAAAGAGGTCTTGGAAGAAACTAACGGCGTTATGGTCTACCAAGAGCAGATCATGCGTATTCTCAATAAGTTAGGCAAGATCCCGCTTTCTAGCGCGTACACCTGTATTAAGGCGATCAGTAAGAAGAAGCACGACAAGATCGCGAAGTTCTACGCCGATTTCGTGGCGGGCGCGCAAGAGAACGGCTTGACGGAACAAAAAGCGGAAGAGCTTTTCGAGCTGATCAAGAAATTCGCGGGCTACGGTTTTAACAAATCGCACTCCACCGCTTACGCGAACGTCGCGTACACGACGGCGTATTTGAAGGCGCACTATCCCGCGGCGTTTATGGCGGCGTTGTTGTGCGGCGATATCTTGCAACGCAACTTCACGAAGCGCGACAAGACGGTCGAACACGTCGAGGACTGCAAGCGTATGGGCGTCGAGGTCGTGCCCCCTAACGTCAATCTCTGCGACGCGCGGTACAAGGTCGTCGACAACAAGATCTACTTCGGTATGACCGCGATCAAGGGCTGCGGCGAAGACGCGATGAACGAGATCGTGCGCGCGCGTACCGAAGGCGGACCGTTCAAGAACATCTTCGATTTCTACGAACGCGTCGATTCCAAGCTCTGCGGTCGTTCCTCCGTCGAATCGCTCATCAAATGCGGCGCTATGGACTGCTTTGGCGCGAAACGCTCGCAGTTGATGCTCGCCGTCGAAAAGGCGCTCAAGAGCGGCCAGGCCGCCGCCGAAGACCGCGCGCGAGGACAACGCAGCTTGTTCGGTTTCGAAGAGGTCGAGGAAGAAAAAGAAGAGATCGACCCGATGCAAGGTCTGCCCGACGTCGAGGACTGGTCCGCGAAAGAGACCGCGATGTACGAAAAAGAGACACTCGGGTTCTACGTGACCGCTCACCCGTTGGGGGATTATCGCGAAACGCTCAGTCTCTTCGCGCAGTCGACCGTGAAAGTCAGCTCGCTCTCGAATCGCGCCGTCGCGACGATCGGAGGCCAGATCTCCGATATCAAGATCTACAACTCGAAGAATCCCAGACCGGGTAAACCGAGCACGTTCGCGTTCTTCCAACTTGAAGACCTCGAAGGCACGATGCGTTGCGCGTGTTGGGCCGACGCCTACGCGAAGTATATGCAGATGATACGCAACGACGAGATCGTCTTCTTGCGTGGACGCGTTGACAAAAAAGAAGTTACGCGCGATATGGGCGAAGACGGCGAAGAAGAGACCGAAGTCGAAGTGACGTTTTTCGTCGACGAAGTCATCCCGTTTGGCAACGCGGTCGCTCAGATGTCCAAGGGCGTCGCGATCGTATTGCACGAGGATAGAGTTGCTAAAAACAGTCCGAAGACGCTTTACGATATCGTCCGCACCTATCGCAACGGCACGGACGAAAACGCTCGCGGCGCCGAACTGGAGATATGGTTCTACAACAAGCGCGGGTATTGCGCGAAATATCGCTGTCCGGAAGTCAAGGTCAACTTGACGACGCAGATGCGAGAGCGTATCGAACAAGCCTTTGGCGAGGGCTCGTTCCATATTATCCCCGCGCCGCAGAAACAGACCGACGATCGCGACCGCGGTAGACGGCGTTTCGCTCCGCGTTCCTGACGCTCGCAAGGAGAATATATGTTGCGATATAGACATTTAGCATGCGCGTTAGCGTTGGCGTTCACGCTGCTGTTCCAACTCCCGACGACGCGCGCTCAGGACCTCTTCACGACGTTGACCGGTATCAAGACGGCGACGCTCGCGGAAAGCCAAGACGGGAAAGTTAAGTTCAGTCCGGTTTTGACGAAGCGCGCCAACGCGTTGAACACCGTCGAAAAACGTTATGAAGCGGTCGTTTCCGCCACGTCGAGGCCCGACGCGGAAGCCGTCGTCAACGCGAAGAACAAGCAAGGTCAGACCGCGTTGGCGTACGCGCTCTATACCAGCGACGGCCCCGCGTTTGTCGATCTGTTACTCGACGCCGGCGCTGACCCGAACGCGAAGCTGTTTGGTAAGTCGTTAGTGTGGCACGCGTTGACGATCGACGACGAATACGCGACGTTCAACGCGTTGACGCTGCTCGATTACGGCGCCGACCCCAACGCCGCGAACGACGACGGCGAGACCGCGCTGCATTGCGCCGCCGCGCGTAATAACTTCTGGGTAGTTCAACGCTTGCTGACGCTGGGAGCCGACGCGAACGCGACGTATAAAGGCAAGAAGCCCGCGCAACTTGCGACGACGAAGACGGTCAAAGACCTGTTTGCAAATTGGGGTAAGAAGCCGTATCCGTATTCCGCGCTCAACGCCGACGAGCCCGCCGTATGCCGCGCCGCTTCGAGAAATAACTACTGGGCGCTCAAACGCTTGCTTGACGCCGGCGCCGATAAGAACGCCGCGTATAAGGGCAAGAAAGCGGTCGATATGACGTCGGATAAGAAGGTGCGCGCGCTGCTTGGCGGCAAAGGTTCCGGCAAGATCGAATTGTCGCAATTCCGTTCCGAGCATATCTTTGTCGGCGAATATCGATCGGGCCTGCATAATTCCGGCGGCCATTCTTTCAGCGCGTTCAACTATATGCTCAAATGCGGAATGAAGCCGAAGGTCTGCGGACTCTTTGAAAACGGCGTGCAAGTCTGCTCGGTGGAAAAACATACGGAGAACCGTACCGCCGACGATCCGAAGAATCCAAGACATTCTCTCTATCCGACGCATTGGACGAAAGGGGATATCTTCGAGGCGGTCAACGCGTTGGCGCTCGCTAACGTCAACGAAGACAAGATCGAAGACGACTACAACGGCGTTCGCGTCATCGTCATTTTGCGCGATAGTCCGAAGGGCGACTTCCGCGACGTCATCACGGCGTACCCTAGCGCGGTCCAACCGCTCGCCAACGGCAGACTTGAACGCGTTAACGCCGCAAAAGCAAGAATTGGTAATAGATAAGCATAGTAGCGACGATGAGAAATAATAACGATTCCGAACCGAAAGCCCCTCGCGGCGCGAAGAGATTTGAAGAGAAGTTTGAGAAGCTGCGCTTGGCGTACAAGAGCGCCGAAGACGACAAGATCGACGACCTGCTCGCCGACCTCGCGAAGCTGCTCAGGAGTTCGCAACCGCTGTGTTCGTACTTCTTACTCAACTGCGACGACGACCGGATGCGTTTTGCGATACTGGCGTTAGACGAAGTCGCGGAAGAGTTTTGTAACGTCGAGTTCTTGGCGACGCTGAAACAAGCGCAGCGCCGGTTCCCGTTGCGCGACCTGACCTCCGCGATGGACGCCGTCGCTTACGCCGTTGCCGAAGAAGCGTTTAAGAAAGATTCCAAGCGCGAGAAAACGCTGACCGACCGCGTCAAAGCGACCGCGAAACTCAAGATACACGCCGAAGACGGCGACCCGGAAGCGCAGTACCTGCTGGCGTTGCGCTACTATTTCGGTTCCGTCGGCGGCCCAAACTACGCCGAAGCGCGCAAGTGGGCGGATATCGCGATCGAGAACGGATGCGTCGCCGCCGAGATCGTAAGAGACCTGCCGCGCGAGGGATGAGATAAGCGCTTGACGTAGCGAGACACAGGGGAGTTTACGGACTCCCTTTTTTATTTCGTCCACGTCATAACGTATTCCTCAAAACCGAGTTCGTCGACGCTATCTTCTTGAATGACAAATCCTTCGCGCTGATAGAACGCGACGGCGCGAGCGTTTTGTTTATACGCGTGAAGCGTCAACGCGCTCTTGATATTCTTGACATAAGACAGCAGTTCCGCGCCAAGACCTTGCGAGCGTCGATCCGCTTGTACGAATAGCCCCGCGAGGAAGTCGCCGACAAGACCGACGAAACCGACGATCGCGTTATCTTCTTCTGCGACATAGACTTCCGCTTGCGCTATCTGCGCTCGTACCGCGTCGCGCGCCTCGCGCCAATACGTTGCGCCGACGAAGCTATGCGCGTCGAGATTCGCGTTGAGCCAGATACGCGCAACGGCGTCGAGATCGGAGGGACGACATTTTCTTATCATCATAACATCCTGCGATTACGTAATAAAATAGCGCCGAACGCGTTGCGCGTCCGACGCTTGCGGTATCGAAACAACGTCGCCGTAGCGAGCGCGTTAGAGCGTCCAACCGTTTTGGTAGTTCGCTTTAAGCAACTCGTTGGCGTCGGGATTGTTCTTGACGACGCAGTTCACCGGATCGAACTCGACCGGTTTGCGCGTGCGTATCGCCAAGACGCCGAGCAGCACGAATTCGAGGATCGGCATAGCTTGCGGGAAATTAGACCCCGCCGGCTCGCCTCCGCGTATTGCTTCGAGCCATTCCTTCATCACTTCGCCGCGGCGGCGCAGCGTGCGCGGAACGTTCTCAAATTGCTTAGCGCGATCTTTATTCAAGATACGATCGTTGAACATAACGCCTTCGTCGCCGATATAGAGTACGCCTTCAGACGGGAGTTCGTCGCCTTCCCAGTCTTTCGGCATAGGCGGCTTGATCCCGCCGTCGGTCCAGACGAGGCGCAATTCCGGTCGTCCTTCGATCGCGGGGAAGTCGTACGTGACGAGCGACGACAACGGGAACGCGTCGCCGTAGAATTTCGTCGTCGAAGCGACTACGCGATCCGGCGTGCCGAGCTTCAACGCGCGATAAGGGATATTCGCCCAATGGCATCCCATATCGCCGAGCGCGCCCGTGCCGAACGCCGTCCAACCGCGGAAGTTGAACGGATGGAACACCGCCGCGCCGCCCCAGTTCTGAGGACTCATATGCGGGATAGGGGAGTCTTCGGGCCATTTATCCGCAAACGGGATCTTGGCGGCGGGACCGAGCCACGCGTCCCAGTCGAATCCTTCCGGGACCGCGTCCGTCCATTGCGGCAGCGTCGGGGAACCTTGCGGCCATACCGGACGTTCGCTCCAAAGATAGACTTCGCGCACGGTTCCGATCGCGCCGGCTTCGAGCAATTCGCAGACGCGGCAACCCGTTTCGCCGGTAGCGGGGCTCGTCGTGATCTGCGTCGCCACGTCCGCTTCGATCGCCGCTTTCGCGACCGCGCGACCTTCTTCGATCGTTCGCGTCAACGGTTTAACGCAGCACATATGCTTGCCCGCGCGAAGACCCGCCAGCGTTACGATCGCGTGCGTGTGGTCCGGCGTGCCGCAGTACATGCAGTCGATCTTATCGCCCTCCGCGTCGAGCGCTTCGCGGAAGTCCTTATATTTACGCGCTTCCGGGAAGAGCTTGAACGTCTTGTCCGCGTGGTTCCAGTCCAAGTCGCACAGCGCCGCGATCTTGAAACCGGCCGCGTCCGCTTCTTGCATATGCGCGTTGCCGATACCGCCGACCCCGACGCCGAGGACCGTCGGCGTCTCGCTAGGAGAAAGATAGCCCGCGCCTAACACCTTGCGCGGTACGACCATAGGAGACGTCGCCGCCAACGCGCTTGCGGAGAGAAAGCTTCTTCGCGATAACTTCATAACTTAGTTCCTTATCGTAAACGTTGCGATATAACGGTTCAAGCTTGCGGGTGCACCCACGGGGCGCGGTAAGATCTCGCGAGCAACGCGTTGGCTTCGTCGTCGTTCTTGACTTTGCCGGCTTCTTCGTCCCATTCGAGCGTGCGATGCAGTTCCATCGACAGGTTTCCGAGGACGCAGCAGATCGTCGAGATCGCGCCTTCTTCGATATCGGAACGCGGACGACCGCGGTCTTCGACGCGAGCGATGAAGTCGCGCATATGTTCGCGAACGGCGGAAGATACGTGCAGTTCGATGTTCGGTTCTTTCTTGTCTTCCGGATAGGCGTCTTCGTAAAGTACGCCGCCTTCGTCGGTCGTGTCTTGATAATACGGATGGAAGTCGTAACCGAAGACGCTCGCCTTCAATAAACCGTTCTTGCCGTAGAAGTAACCGCCCCAAGGATGCTTTTTGTCCGGCAATTCCGACCAGACGCGGTGATTCCAAACGATCTGCATCGTTTCGTAGTCGAAGATGACGGTCTGCGTGTCGGCGCAGTTGTTGAGGCCGCCGCGCTTGATGTATTGCCCGCCGACGGAGGTGACGCGCTTCGGATAGCGCAGGTTCAGCATCCAACGCGCCATATCGAACATATGGACGCCCATATCGCCGAGCGTGCCGTTGCCGTATTCCATGCGATTACGCCACGAACGACGGCGCAAGAACGGATAATACGGCAGCTTAGGCGCGGGACCGCACCACATGTCGTAATCGAATCCTTCCGGAACTTCCGCTTCGTCTTGGAGCAACGGGCCGCCGGGACCGCCGTAGTAGCTGAAGATCTCGACTTGGCCGACTTCGCCGAGCTTGCCGCTGTCGACGATCTTTTCTTTCGCTTCCATCAAGTGAGGCGTGCTACGGCGTTGCATACCGACTTGGACGACCGCGTTGTTCTTACGCGCCGCAGACAACATCGCTTGACATTCGACCACGTCGACCCCGATCGGCTTTTGGACGTAGACGTCGATACCGGCTTCGACCGCCGCGATCATAGGCAGCGCGTGCCAGTGGTCCGGCGTGCCGATGATAACGATATCGAGATCCTTTTGCGCGATCATCTCGCGATAGTCCTTATACGCCTTCGGACGTTGCCCCGAGGCCTGACGTTCCGCGATCATGCGACTCGCTTCTTCGAGCGCTTCGTCGTCGACGTCGCAGATCGATACGACTTCGCAAGGCTGGACTTGCAGTAAGCGGAAGAGGTCCATCTTACCGTACCAACCGCAGCCGATGAGACCGACGCGATATGTCTTCTGAGAGGCGTTCGGTTTCGCGAAGTCGCCAAATGCGTTCGCGCTAGAAAGAAGCGCCGCGCCAAGACCGGCTTGTTTCAGGAAATTACGGCGTTGCATTGTTACTCCTTTATCAAATAAGGATAAACCGACCAATGACGTCGGATCGTGGTTTTGGATTACCTATGTATTGTACTATAACGCGTCCGGGATTTCAACGAAAAAAAACGGCTTCGAGACGCAAAGGTCCCAAAGCCGTTTTCCGCTGCAACGCTTGTTCGTTATTATTTGCCGCGCTCTTTACGCGCTCGGCGTTTTTCCATATGCCTTCGATACTTCCGCGCGTACTTCTTGAACGGCGCCGCGAGTAACGCGCCGACGCGTTCAAGGAACGTCGGACCGAGTCGACCGGCGTATTTCTCTCGCAGTTCCGCGTACGTAAGCGCGACGCTGTCCGCGACGAAACGCTCGCGCCGGCGATGGAGTCGAGAAGGGCGCGAGAGTTGCGGGTTGCTAGCGAGCGCTTCGGATAACTCGCGCTCAAATAACGCCGCGTTTTGTGATGACGCCAACGCTTGCAAACGCTCCCCTTGGACGCTGTTGACAAGGTTGAGGGAGACGCCGTCGCGCGTTTCCGCTTGACGTTCAAACACGCGAGTTTGACCGAGATTCCAGAAGTCGCCGATAGTGATATCTCCTTGACGCGGTAGACTTGCGAAAGGACAAGAACCGCAGGAACGACGCAACGACGCGTTCGATAAGAAGAACTCGCCGAGGTAGTCCGCTTCGCGCGTCGTCCACGCGTGGAAGTCGGTCTCGCCGTTCGACCAATCGAGTCGTATCGCGAGCTGTTCGCAACCGCTATTCTTAGCGCGCATCGAGATCGCGTTAAGACGCGTCCCTTTTTGTTGTTCAAGCGCGTCGAGCCATTTCCGGAACAAAGTCGGCGAGGGAACGCCGTGACAGACGAGGTCGAGCGTGAACAGCGTTTCGTAACTCTTGTCGAGATAGCCGTATAGACCCGCGACTTGACACGGCGAGCCGACGAACAACGCCAAACGCCCCGATTCTAAGACCTGCTTCACGTCGCGGTAGATCGTTCCGACTTCCGCTTGGACGTATTTGGAACAACGCTGCGCGTTAAGACCGTCCTGCGCGTCGACTTGCGTGAATATCGCGCGGAACTCGGCGTCGTATTCGACCGCGAACACCGAACCGCCGGCGTTGAGAACGGCCTCGGCGTAGACGCTGAACATCCCGCCGGAAGCGCTTGCAAGTCGCGACTGCGCGTCTGCGTTCCAACACGCGTAAGTCCGCGGGGCGGTATAGCGTTCCAAGCCCGTCGGCGTAACGATAGGACACGCTTTTTCGCAGAGCTTACACCCGACGCATAAACCGGCGTCGACGACTGGGGAAAGGAAGCCGTCGCGATCCAACTTCATCGCGATAGCGTTTCTAGGACAAGCGTTACGGCACGCCGCGCAACCTGTGCAACGCGCGAACGACGCGAGTGTTGGCGCGGTCATGAGTCACCTGTGGTCGCGGATAGCGCGGTCTGGAGATATCGTATCGAGTTTTCGCGGCGTTCTTGCAACGCTCTGTTGACGGCGTCGTAGTCTATCTCCAACGCCTTCATAGTTATAAGCGATTCCGAGCGCGGGTCGAATAGTCGCGATTGCAGTCCCAACGACGCGAAGAGCGTCGTGATGCGCGAGTTCATCGAACGATCCTGCGATTCCGCGTCGCGCATCATCGTGAAGAAAGGACGCTCGTAAACGATCGAAAACGTCGTGCCGTGATACGAGTCCGTGACGACGCAAGACGCGTGCTTGACGTATTGGACGAATTCGCAAGGTCCGACGTTGCGCGCAAAGATCGCGTCGTGCCCGTAGCGTTTCAGCGTCGCCGCTTCGTACGCCTCCTCAAAACAGACGATAGGACATTTCAGCGTCTTCTGGATCGCTAGCGCGCGATAGAATACGTCCGTCGGATTGCCCAACGAGTAGCAGAGGATGTAACGTTCCGGGATTTTACATTTCGCGCGCGACGCGACGACGTCCCACTCCTCCCCGGACAGCAGCAGCGTCGGATCGAGCGTGCGTTCGACTTGACGACCGAGAATACGACTAAGTTCGTCAGCGCCTTCTTGTTCGCGCGCGGAGAGGTAACGGAAATCGGAGAGATAGCGTTGGAATTTTTCTTCGTACTGTTCGGAGACCTTAGAGACGGCAAGACTCGGCGCGTATGCGATCTTCTTCTTACTCGGCGCGAATGCCAACATATAGTAATTATAAGAATTGGGATGATACATCCCTAGCGGATTCCAGATCTGATCGCTGCCCGCTATATAGGCGCTAAAACCAAAAGATTCCGCCTCGCGCGTCACTTGCTCGTAAGAGTGGAATCTCTTGGTCGTAGAAAGGAACACGCGCTCAAAACGCTTGAACGCCCTAAGTTTGCGAAAATATGAGAACGTATAGACGCCCTGACTCACATCTTGACGGAACTTGCGAAATTTCCTGCGCTTACGGCGAAGATAACCCAAATTCTCGGGCAACGTGAGATCGTCAAGAGACAATAGGAGACTCGACGCTTGGTAACCCAAACGTTCGCAGGCGCGCTGCAAGGCGTAACGTTGGAGGTGACAGCCGTAATTCAGACCGAACGTAAACGTTACTATTCCCACTAAATCTTGACGATCTTTCATTGAGTAATCGCTTATCTAACGCCGCTCGGTCAGTTATACCAAGACGTCTCGGCGCAGGGTTGGTTCTCGTACAGCCAGTGCTTGATGTATTGGCGGTCCGGGAGAAATTTTTCCGTGATGACGCTCAGCGTGGAGACGTCTTGAACGACGACGAGAACGTAGTCGTCCGGTTCCGCGTGCGACAACGCCCATTCCACCGCCTCTTTACGATCTTTGATCGTCTTCGCTTTATCCGCGTTGTCAAAGCCGCGAAGCAGGTCGTCGAACGCCTCTTGCGTCTGCGATTCCGGATGATTGCCGCTCGTTACGATCGTGAGGTCGGCGAGCTTTTCGGCGGCGTGTCCGATCAACGGACGCTTGCTGCGATCGCCGTCGTCGGGGGAGGCGAGAACGCAATACAAGTTGCCGGTCGTGACTTTGCGAAGCGTTTCTAACGCCGCGCTGAGGGATTCCGGAGAACTGGAGCGATCGAGATAGACGCCGAAAGGTTGACCGCAGTCGATGCGTTCCATACGGCCGGGGATATACTTGACGCGTTCGATCCCGCGCGCCACCGTCTTCAGATCGATCTTCCACGCCAAAGCCAACGCCGCGGCTTCGAGGCAGTTGTAGATATGTTCGTCGCCGAGGATCTTCGTATGGATCGCCGAGGCGTCCGCGCCCGCGACGATGTAGAACGTTTGTTCGCCTTCGTTGCGCTCGATCGGGGTGGCGGAGACGGAACAAGTCGTCGGCTGGATACCGACCGTGAGCGTCGGGCAAGTGATGAGGTGCAACGCGGCGTCGGTAACGCGGTCGTCGAGATTGCAGATCGCGACTCCGCTCTTCTTCAAGTAGTTGAAGATCTGCATCTTCACGCGGCGGTATTGGTCGACCGTGCGATGGACGTCGAGGTGGTCGCGACGGAGGTTCGTTAAGCATACCGCGTCAAATTCGAGACCTGCGACGCGCTTTTCCGCCAACGCCGAGGAAGAGACTTCCACGATGACGCACGTGCAGCCGCCTTCGTGCATATTGCTGAGAATAGACGCCAATTCTTCCGGTTCCGGCGTCGTGTTCTTCAACGGGCTAAGCTTCTTGCCGTCGTAGTAACCGAGCGAACCGATAAGACCGATGTTTTGACCCGCTTCAGCGAGAACGCCGCCGAGAATGTAGGAAAGCGAGGTCTTGCCTGCGGTGCCCGTGATCGCGACGAGACGCATCTTGCTGCCCGGGAAGCCTTGGAACGCTTGACAGGCGCGAGCGTAGACGGAACGAGGGTCGTCGACGAAGATCGTTTGGTAGCTGTCGTCTTCAGCAAGGACGTCTTCCAACGCCGGCGCGAGTTCCGCTTCAAACGCGTTGGCGACGATGGCCGCGCAAGCGCCGTTGCGACGCGCGGTCTTCAACGCGGAGAGCGCCGCTTGCGCCGAAGTCTCAACGCAGACGTACAGCCCGTCGGACAACGCTTCAAATGAATTTTTAGCGCAGATCGCCACTTTGTCGTTGCGATAAGGAGCGACGTTTTCTCCTTCAAGCAAGACGGAAAGAGCGATGGAAAGACCGTTTTTGGGTTGTATCGACATAGAGTTTGCGTCCTTTTACGTTGCGCCGGTTCCTTCCGGCTGTTACTCTTTTGAAGCGAGTTGACGCGCGGACTGAGCGCGGCGCGCGTTTCGCTGTAACGATTCAGAGTATGCGAAAATTTAGGTTTGACGTCAAGACGAATTGAACGCTTTGTTCGGCTCTTGTCTGTTTTCGCGTTTGACGTATAATTAAGGCGCATGCGCGGTCCAAGTAGTCGACGCGCCTTCAATACCCATAGACAAGGGACGTAAAAATGAGTTTTAACGTAGTATCGCAAACGTCTATCCCGGGAATGACGCCCAAGCGCGGCAAGGTTCGCGACATTTATGATTTTGGCGACAAAGTCCTGCTCGTCAGCTCCGACCGCATCAGCGCCTTCGACTGGATCCTCCCCACCGGCGTTCCGGATAAAGGCAAGGTCCTCAATCAGACCGCCGAATTTTGGTTTGAGACTCTTGGCGTCCGCAATCACGTTATCACGACCGACGTCAACGCGATGCCGTTGCCCGAAGGCGCCGACCTCAAGATGTTCGAAGGACGCTCCGTGCTCTGCGAAAAGACCAAGGTCATCCCGATCGAATGCGTCGTTCGCGGCTACCTCTCCGGCTCCGGTTGGAAAGAATACCAAAAGACGGAGACCGTCTGCGGCGTTAAGCTGCCTTCCGGTTTAGTCGAATCCTCCAAACTCGCCGAACCGATCTTCACGCCCTCCACCAAGGAAGAGACCGGACACGACCAAAACATCTCGTTTGAAGAATGCGCCGAACGCGTCGGGCAAGACGTCGCCGCGAAACTTCGCGATATGTCGCTCGATATCTTCAAGCGCGGCAGCGAATACGCCGCTACTCGCGGAATCATCATCGCCGACACCAAATTCGAATTTGGCGTCACCGCCGACGGCGAGATCATCTTGATCGACGAAGTCCTCACTCCCGACTCCTCGCGCTTCTGGCCCGCCGACAAATACGAACCCGGTGAAGGCCAACCCTCCTACGATAAGCAATTCGTTCGCGACTGGCTTCTCGCTTCCGGTTGGGATCGCAACTCCACCCCGCCGACTCTGCCCGACGACGTCGTCTTGAAGACTCGCGAAAAGTACCTGGAAGCGTTCACTACGCTGACCGGTAAGCAACTCAAATTCAAGTCTGAGATCTGAGTTTCAATAGACGACACGCGTTTCGACGCCCTGCGCGCCGGAACGATCTCGCATAGTTAAGAACGTCGCCGCGTTTCGTACGAGCGGCGTTCTTTTCTATATACGCCGCAGTTTTTTCTTACCGCCCGAGGAGACGTTGGATGTTGTTCTTCTTTGCCGATATACCCGTTAACAGAGGTAACGACGTCGGACAGCTCTGCGCGACGATCGCCGTGTCGTGCGTCGCGTTTATTATCGTCGCCGCTATCTTTGCGCTGCCTCTACTGCGCGGACGCAAACTCAAGCGCAAGTGCGCGTGCGCCGCTTCTAAAGAGGTGGTGAAACTCTACGAGGAACGCGAAAAAGCCGCGTTTCGCGCGAAATTATACGATCCGAAGACGGTCGATACTTCCAACTTGCCGCAAGCCGATCCCGCCGTCGCGCAATACGCGCGCGCCGAGGACGGAAAGTCGGACGCCTGAACGCGCTCGCTAGCGTTGCGCTCCTTACTGATATGACGGATAAAGCTAAAAAGCGATTACCCGCGTGGCTCGTTCCCGCGATACTTTACGTCTGCACGTGGATCACGACGACGCTCGTCGGATATTTCTTCTACTCCGACGGCTCCGTGGTCGAGGCGTTCTATTTCTCGGCCCCGTTGATGATTATACTCTCGTGTCACGAACTGGGACACTTCTTACAGAATCGCCGCTATAATATCGAGGCGACGTTCCCATATTTTATACCCGTGCCGTTTCCGCCGCTCGGGACTTTCGGCGCGCTCATCAAGATCAAACGCCGCCCGCCGACGCTGCGCGCGATCTTCGACGTCGGTATCTCCGGGCCGCTTGCGGGGCTAGTTCTCACGCTCTTCTTCTTAGTAATTGGCGTTGAGAACTCGACGCTCGTCCCGAAAGAGGCGCTCGCTTCCGCGCAGGAACGACTCGTCTTTGGCGAACCGTTGATCTTTCGCTGGGCTGCGAAAGCGCTGCTAGGATACGACCCGAGCGCGCACGAATTGCTCATGCACCCGACCTGCGTCGCCGCGTGGGTAGGGTTGCTGCTGACGACGCTCAATCTCTTTCCTATCGGGCAACTTGACGGCGGACACGTCTTCTACGCGTTGACGCGTCGCTACGCTAAGCTCTGTTCGTATATCGTTTTCGGCGCCGCCGTCGCTTGCGTCGCGATCTTCCGGTGTTGGAACTGGATACTCTTTCTCGCGATCCTGTTCTTCATCGGATTAAAACATCCCTATATCGGCGACGAGAACGAATCGCTTGGCGTTGGACGCACGATACTAGGCTGGGCGACGCTCGCGTTTATCGTCGTCGGCTTTACCCCTTATCCGATCTCCGCTATGTGATCGCGCGAAAGACGCTTTTTTTAGCTACGCGTCTTGACGAACGAATAACTTGATTGCAAAATTAAATAAAAGACTACGATTACGCAATAATTACGAACGCGGCTATGACAGAGGAACAAGACTATGAAGAAAAAAGGATTGAAGATCTCGCTAGGACATAAACACGAGTGGATCGACACGCAAGGGCATACCCATTTCGTCGTCTTTGACGAGAAGACGCTGGAAAAGCCGAAGGCGACTTGGGCGGTCCTCGCCGTCGTCACGGTATTGGCGGTGGTCGCGGGGCTCTTTGGCGTGTTGACAGCGCGACATGACGACGCGCGGAACGGCGCGATACAAACGAACTCGACTCCGTCTTACGAATACAAGTTCAGCGTCTATCCCGAAGGCGAGGAAGGGCTAAAACCTATCGCGATAACCGCGGGGTGGAACGACGAACTCTTCGTCGTCTATCGCGACGGCGCGCATCTCTACGATAGAAACGGTCAACATCTCAACTACTGGGGCGATAGCAACGAGAAGACTCCGACCGCTGTTACGTTTGTTTCCGACGAAAACGACCCTCGCGACGGCTCGCTACTTATCGCGTACGGCGACGAACTGCGCGTCTTGCGCTTCAACCAGAACAACGTCGTTACCGACGAAAGCGGCGCCGTCCACTACTCCGCGCACGACGGCGCCGGCGGAGACCCGATCTTGTTGGCGAATATGCCCGACGTCGATATCTGCGCGATCGTCGTCGCCACGGACAGACTCTACGCCGCCGACCTCAAGACCTCGCGCGTGCTGCGTTATTCTTGGAGCAAGATCGACGCGGTCGCCGAGGCCGAAGACAAAACGGTTATCCCGGATTGCGTTGTCGGCGATCCCGATCCGACCGCGGGCTACCCAGGATTGGCGCTCGCGCAAGGGCGTTGGATGAGCTTGGCGTACGTCCCTCTTGAAAATCAACTGTTGGTCGCGAATCCCCGTGTGCTGCGCGTCGACGCGTTCAACGCCAATACCGGCCTGCCGAGTTCCGATCGCGCGTTTGTGCAAACCGGTCTGACTTCCGTCGAGCCTAACGCCGTTTCGCCGCTCGTTATCGCCGCGTTTGGCGCGTCCGGCGTCGTTGCGTCCGGAGTCGACCCGCTCGCGGAAGAAACAACTATCGTCACGTTCAACTCGCGCGGAGACGCGTTGAGCAAAACGGTCGCCGATAAAGACAGACGCGACGAGCCCGGCGATATCGTCGCCGTCGACGCGTCCGACGACGGAAAACGGATCTACGCGTTATGCTCCGACGGCGTGGTCGACGTCTGGGAAAGCGCGAACTGAACGCGGCCTCAATAAGCGTCTTTCATCATATCAAGCGCATTCTCGCGGCAATTTTAACGCGCGCGAGGATGCGCTTTTTCGTAGACGTTGTGCAAGGTCGCCGTCGAGACGTGCGTGTAGATCTGCGTCGTTACGATATTCCTGTGCCCGAGTAGTTCTTGGATCGAGCGGATATCCGCGCCGGAATCGAGCAGATGCGTCGCGAAAGAGTGACGCAGCGTGTGAGGGGAGACTCGGCCGTCCAGCCCCGTCGCGCGGAGATAGTCGTCGATGCGACGTCCGACGGTGCGCGTCGTGATCGGACCGCCGTTCTTGTTCAAAAAGACCGCTTCGTCGAGAAACGCCTCCCAACGCGCTCGCGCTTTCGGATCGCGCGCCTCGTCCGGGGAGACCGGCGGAAGACCGCAGCCCGCGCTTTCGCCGTATTCGTTTGGGAAGAACGTCGCGATAAATCGCTGCAATTCGCGTTTCGGAGCCGTCGCGCGGAACTCTTTGCGGTCGCGCCGCGCCTTCGTGTTACCCGCCGTTTGTAAGTACTCGCGCGCTTGCAGCAAATAATCCAATAACGCCTCGCGCGCGTACGACCCTAGAAACGCCATACGCTCGCGCTTGCCTTTACCGCGTATCTTCATCAGACCTTCGTCGAGAAGCAGGTCGGAGAATTTTAGCCCGACGCATTCGCTGACGCGCAGACCGCCGGAATACATCGCCTCCAAGATCGCGCGGTCTCTCAAGCCTAACGGGTCGTTGGGGTCCGGCGCCGCCAATAATCGGCGTATCTCGTCTTGGGAGAGCACGAGCGGCAGCGGTCGTCGCGCGCGCGGATTGCGCAACGCTTTTGCGGGGTTCTCCACCGCCCAGCCCTCGCGCTCGCCAAAACGATAGAACCCGCGTAACGACGCCAACCGCCGCGCGATCGTCGATTTCGCGTATTCCGCTTCGTGCATCGCGAGGACGTACCCGCGTAATTCCGGCGCGTCGATGCGGTCCGGACGCGGACAGACGCCTTGATGCAACGCCAATTCGTATTCTATCCACGCTTCCAAGTCTTCCGCGTAGCTCTTGAGCGTGTAGTCGGAGAAGTTGCGTTCCACGCGCAGGTAGCGGAGAAAGCGTTCTATCGGGTAACGCAGATTGCGGTCGTTCACATTCTCAGACTCGGTCATGGCGGCGACGTTTTTTCTAAGGGAACAAAAAATTTCCCCGTCAAAAATCGTGTTTTCGACGGGGACGGTATAACGTTCGGTACTGAAGTGACGCTCGAAGCGGCGCGATATCAGTTTTCGTGGTAATTGAAGAAATTGGAGGAGGCGGCGTCGAAAGCGCGAGTCTCGCGACGAGCGGCGCGTTCTTGTTCGACGCGTTCCGTTTCGCGGTTTTGCTTACGAGCGGCTTCGATCTCCGCTTTGCGTTGTTCGTTGCGGACGCGTTGCGTCAAGACGGCGGCGTCGTACCACGTGAAGCTCAGCTCGGGATCGGACGCGTAGCGAGCGAACGTGTCCAAAACGGCGTTGCGGTTCTTTTCGCTATACATGAAAACGTAGCGTTCTTTACCTTTAACGAGCGCGAGGACATTGACGTCTTGTTGATCCATGATACTGACCTTTATTTTTATCGGCGATCGCGCGCCGAAATACGATGTTCTTGTTGGGGGGGATTTAGCTATTTTGACGCGCAAGGTTTATCTTAGTTCCCTATTTTAACTAAATTCGCGAAAAAAAACAACTCCCTGTTTACGGAGTTATTGCGTTTTTTTCAATTTTCAGCGTTCGACCTTATGCCGAAACGACGAACTACGCCGAAATGAGGATAAGCGTAAATGCCTGTTATATCGCTGATTAGGGAACTGGATCGGTCTTGTTTGACCGTCTTGTTCGCGTCTATTTATTTAATCGTCCCCACAAAAAAAAACTTGATTCCTTTTTTGATAAAAAGTTACCAATGTGCGTATAATTGTGAAAAACGAAAGGTCGAGCGTAAAAACTCCGATAAAGAAGAGGCGCCGTTGGGCGTTTCAACTTTTAGTTACGACGAGAGTGATATGAGTAAAAAAGGTAAAGAGGATCGATTTGAAAAAGCGGCTGGCAATCTCCGCGTTCTAATGATAGGCGACGTCGTAGGGAAGCCGGGTAGGGACGTCTTGATCAAGCGTCTGTCCGACGTCAGAACTCGCTACGACGTCGATTTCGTCATCGCCAACTCCGAGAACGCCGCCGGCGGCTCCGGACTGACCCCCGAGATCTACAACGCTATCGTCAACGCCGGCGTCGACTGCGTTACGCTCGGCGACCACGCGTTTCGACAAAAATCGATCCTGCCGATACTCAATTCCAACGACGCGCGCATCGTTAGACCCGCGAATATCTCCCCCGAAGCGCCCGGAAAAGGATGGACTATTCTAGAAGCCCCCGCAAATAACAACCGCCCCGCCGTGCGTATCGGCGTCGCCGCCCTGCTAGGACGCGTCTTCATGCAGACGCAAGGGGATAACCCGCTCTTCGCCGCGGATAAGATCGTCGAACGCTTTGGCGAGATCCGCGTCAAGTTTATCGACTTCCACGCCGAAGCGACGAGCGAAAAACAGATCCTCGGAAGACACCTCGACGGCCGCGTCTCCGCCGTGCTCGGCACGCACACGCACGTCGCCACCGCCGACGAGCAGATCTATCCCAACGGCACGGCGTTCCAATGCGACGTCGGGATGACCGGGCCGTTCGAGAGCATCATCGGACGTAATATAGAATGCGTCGTCGACAACTTCCGCACTTGTCGCCCGACCTCGTTCGACGTCGCCTCCAACGACGCGCGTATCAACGGGACGTTTGTCGACGTCGACCCCGCCTCCGGAAAGGCGCGCGCTATTCGAAGACTCAACTTCGCGATGGACGACTGAACGACGACGATCCTATACGATATCTATATTTGATACCGATACGATATCTATATTCATATTCGATATCGATACGATATCCATATCCATATCCATATCCATATCCATATCCATATCTATATTAGATACCGATACGATATCGTATTAGATAAAAAACGACCGCTCGAATTCCTTGGAACCGAGCGGTCGTTTCATTATATATACATTGACGATATCGTACGCGGCGCGTATGCTTCTCGCGTTACGCGCGTTTGACTCGTCGCGCTCTGAAGAACTCGCGCAACGTCTCCGCGCATTCCTCTTGCAATAATCCTTCTTCCACTTTACAACGCCAATTCAGTCTCGCGTCCGTCATCAACTCGTACAGCGATACCGCCGCGCCCCCTTTGGGATCGCGCGTTCCGAAGACGACGCGGTCCACGCGGGATTGCACTAACGCCCCCGCGCACATCACGCAAGGTTCCAGCGTGACGAACAGCTCCGCGTCTTCGATTCGCCACGACGGATAATACTTCGACGCCTCTTGCAATACCAACATCTCGGCGTGCGCTGTCGGATCGAAGTTGCGTTCGCGACGGTTATGGTCGAGCGCGATAACGCGATCCTGACAGACTAAGACCGCGCCGATCGGGACTTCGCCTTCCTCGGCGGCAAGCGCGGCTTGCGTCAACGCGAGACGCATAAAGAATTCGTCGCGATCTCCGTACTCCGGAAACCATTGCAGCATAGGCGCGTCGGGCAAAAAAAACGCGCTCGGTCCGCGAGAGAGATCGAGCGCTTCGGTATTACGATCGTTTAACGTCATAGATACGTGCAAACTCCGTCGACGATCAGTACGATTCGTACTCGGTGTTCAGAGAGAATTCGCCGCCGTAACTACCCGTCGCCGCGCTTTGGGCGTAAGGAGCCAACGGCGCCGCGGTTTGGACTTCCGTCGCGCTAGCGTCTTGGAGGACCGTAACTTGTTGGCCGTCTTCGGAATAGTATTCGACGGAACCGCCGCCGCAGTTCTCGCAGTAGCCGTTCGCGTTGGATTGTTGGTTCGCGCCGCCGAGGTTGGAACCGCAGCGATACAACTCGCCCATGCATTGGTCGCCGCGTTCCGGCAAGAACGTCGGTTGGCAATGATCGTAAGGGGAAAGACAGGATCGGCATCCGACAAAACCGACGGCAAACGCCATGATAATACACATTACGATAATACGCGTCATCGAACACGCTCCATTCTCTGATCTAAATCGACTAGTTGTATTGCTTCGCGATAAGCGGAAAAGTTTTCGTTTGCGAGAGTCTTTGCGGCCCTCTACATTTAATTTTCGTCCACATAATCAGAATATTTAGTATATTCTGTAAGATTTTTAAAGTTTCTCGGAAAAACGTTGAAATCGGTAAAAACGCCGCGACTTCTATTTCTTGAATAGTTAGGAGAGTCGGAGTAGGTCTTGTGAATTTGATAATCGTAATAATATTGGTAATCGTTTTCGTTTGCGCAACCGTTTAGAATATCGAATAGGGAAGAGCGAGAATATTCCGTGTCAACGCTTTTTTTTAAAATATGTTGGAAAAATATCGTTGAGAAGGGTAAAAAAAACTTGACCGAAAGCCGCCTATCATGTTACAATATGATTGAGGGGTTATAGGTGCCTTGCCGCCGCGTTTGCAATAATTTTTGCGCGCGCAAAGCGAGACGACTAACGCTCCGGAGAGAGAAGCGAACGCGTCGGTGACGCCGCGTCCGTTTGCACACTTATCAGAGACTACTTTCACTATCGTTTAAACGAAACCGATAGCGCCCGCTTATGCGCGCGTTGGTCGACTAGCGTCGACGACGTCGTACACGTTGTCCAAGCCGCGTCGCGGTACTATTTTAGACCGCAAAACGCGTAATACGTTTCGCATACGTCGAAATTTTTTGGATAACGTCGAACGTCGACCGAACGTGAAGCGCGGCGCGATTGGCGTAGAGCCTTCGACGGCGCACGGGAAAGAAGCACGGGACGAGTAAACTATGGCAAAAAATCAGACCGTATGGGGTATCGACGTCGGCAATACGTCGCTGAAGGCGTTGCGCTGCCGCAAAGGCGAAGAGCCGGGAACGCTGGAGATTTTGCAGGTCGACTATATCGAACACAGCAAGATTTTGACGCAGCCGGGCGCCGACGCGAACGAGATTCTCGCGGAATCGTTGAAGCTGTTTCTTTCGCGCAACAATGTAAAAGGCGAAAAGATCGCGATCTCCGTTTCCGGACAAAACGCGTTGTGGCGTTTCCAACCCCTTCCGCCGATCGATCCGAAAAAGGTCCCCGACCTTATCAAATACGAAGTTAAGCAATGGCTTCCCTTCGATCTGCAAGACGTTATCTGGGACTACCGCGAAGTCGGCGGCGTCGTTGAAGGCGGGGTCGCGCTCGACCTCCATATCTTCATGTACGCTATGAAGCGCGACGTCGCGAAACGCACACTCCAGCGCTACTCCGACGCCGGTATCGACGTTGACTGCGTCCAAGGCGCGCAAGTCGCGTTATATAACGCTTTCGTTCACGATAACTACGACTACGAAGCTATCGCCGAACAAAACATGGACGAGATGACCGATTACGACGTCATTCTCAACGTCGGTACGGACGCGTCCGAGATCGTCGTCACCAACGGCGTCGGCGTCTGGCTCCGTAATATCCCCGTCGGCGGCAACGTCTTCACGAAGGCGTTGACCAAGCAGATGAAGTTGACGTTCTCCAACGCCGAACAGATCAAGCGCAACACCGAAGCCGCGCAAGATCCGAAAGCCGTTATCCTCGCGATGAAATCGGTCTTCAACGATATGTTGACCGAAGTCGATCGCTCTATCAAGTTCTATCAGAGCTTGAACAAGAAGGCGAAGATCCGCCGCGTCTACGCGCTCGGCAACGCCATGAAGTTGCCCGGTCTGCGTCAATACCTCGCGAAGAGCCTGGGCTACGACGTCGTCGTCCCGACCGAATTCACGAAGGTCCGCGGGCAAGAAGCGCTCGCCAACCCGTTGTTCAAAGACAACCTGACGTCTTTCGGCGTCGCGTACGGTCTCGCGCTCCAACTCCTTGGCGAAGCGCCTCTTAACATCAACCTCGTTCCTCGCGACGTCGTCGTCGACCGCCTGATCGAACAAAAGAAGCCGTGGGCGCTCGCCGCCGCCGCGCTTGTCGGGCTCGGACTCACCGCGCAATACTTCTTGACGACGCAGACTTACAACGTCGTCCAGAACCCCGCGTTGGAATCCGCCTCCAAACAAGCGGAATCCGTCGCCTCCAAGTCGAAGGACCTCATCGCCAAAGCGACCGCCGCCGTCACCGAATTCAAGAAATTCGACGACATCGGGCAAAACCTCACGAGCGGCGTCGAAGGCCGTATCACCTGGATGGAATTGCTCAAGGCGATCAACGCCGCTATTCCCGCCGAAGCGCCTAATAAAGAGATCCTCTCCGACGGCGTCTCCGCGATGAAGCGCGAAGCGATCCATCACCAAAACCGCGTCTATATCAACAACATCGAAGTTCAAGACGTCGAAGACCTCAGCGAATGGTTCGAACTTGTTCGCCGTTGGTACTACATCGACGATATCGAAGCGCAAGCGTTTGATATCGACGCCGCCGGCGAAAGCCTCGCTCCCGAGGTCGCCGAAGGCGCCGACGCCGCGAAACCCGCCGCGTCCGACTCCGCCGATTCTGACGACGCCGATTCCGATTCCTCGGCTTCTTCGTCGTCCTCCTCGTCTTCTTCCTCCGAATCGACCGGCTACACGCCGAAATACACGTTGGAAGAGATGTTCCCGTTTGTCGAAAAGTCCGACACCAAGGGCGGTTCCGGCTCCGGTTCTTCTTCCGGCGGCTCTTCGAGCTCTAGTTCTAGCTCCTCGAAGTCTAGCAGTTCTTCGAGCAGTTCTAGCAGCTCTTCGAGTTCCTCCTCGTCTAGCTCCGCCGATAGCGACGAACCTACCGCGCTCAACGAATTCACGGAATCCAAAGACGCGCGTCTCGAACTTATCCCCGGCCCGACCGGCCCCGGTAAGATCGTCCAACTCTCCGGTTATCACTACCATAACCCCGAAGACGTCAACGACCCGACGCGTGGTCCCGAATTCCTCCGTCGCACGTTGTTGTACAACCTCAAGCACGGCGAGATCGATCTGCCTATCAGCCTCCAACGTCAACGCGACGGCGAGACCGGCACCGACCACGTCACGCTTAAAGAAATGGGGATCTATTACCCCGTCCTCGTCGACCCGGGCGTGATCGACGACCAATTCCGTCTTCTCGACCCCGAAGCCGCGGCGGAAGCGCGTAAAGAATTGCTCAAGAAGCAAGTCAAGCAGCAACCCGGTCGCGCGGGCGGCGCTAATCGCCAAAACGCGATGGGCGGCGGCTCCGGCATGGGCGGCATGGGCGGCGGTTCCGGTATGGGCGGCGGAAGCCTCGCCGGCGGTTCCGGCATGGGCGGCATGTCCTCGGGCATGGGCGGCGGTATGAGCGGTATGAACAACCAGATCGCCAACAGCCTGAGCGCCGATAAGATCCTCAACCTCAATCGTTATAAGTTCATCGTCCAATTCGTCTGGATGGAAACGCCTCCTAGCGACCGCGACGCGCGCCGTA
>JAZRWE010000016.1:0-9049 GCA_045599605.1 Thermoguttaceae bacterium | reverse complement strand
GTGAGAGGATGTACGCTCGCGTTGCTCGCTTGCCGCGGCAGTTGTACCCGCTCCCGTTGGTCGCTGGCGGGGTTTATGTGAGAGGACATACGCTTGCGTTGCTCGCTTGTTTTAACGCGCCCATATGCCGACGACCGATCTCCGAGCGCTAGCGAGGTTAGCCGTGACTCGCCAGTCACGGGCACCGCATGGCGTCGGGTACTATGCCTACGACTGTACTCCCCACAATATGCCAACGCTGTTCCGTCATATCAACGCCCGCCCGTATGCCAACGAGCGATCTCCGAGCCCCCGGCGAGGTTAACCGTGACTCGCCAGTCACGGGCGCCGCATGGCGTCGGGTACTATGCCTACGACTGCACTCCCCGCAATATGCCAACGCTGTTCGCCATACCAACGCCGCCCATATGCCCACGAGCGATCTCCGAGCGTACGCGAGGTTAACCGTGACTCGCCAGTCACGGGCGCCGCATGGCGTCGGGCACTACGCCTGCGACTGCACCCCCCGACCGCAATATGCCAACGCTATCCGTCATATCAACGCCCGCCCGTATGCCAACGAGCGTTCTCCGAGCCCCGGCGAGGTTAACCGTGACTCGCCAGTCACGGGCGCCGCATGGCGTCGGGCACTACGCCTGCGACTGCACTCCCCGCAATATGCCAACGCTGTTCGTCGTCGCGGCGTTGGCAATAAAATTGCTCTTTCCACGAAAACTCGCTAGCAGTATAATATGCGCCGAAGGGGATATTCCCCGCGAACGCGTGGGGAAACTAGATGTATTTATATTGTTACAGCATTAGGAAAGAATTTTCATGAAAAAGTATTTAGCCGAACTGATCGGCACGTTTGTTTTAGTCTTCGTTTCCTGCGGCGTCGCGGCTCTTACCGGCTGCAGCGCCACTCCCAACGCGTCCTACATCCTCACGGCGTTGGCGTTCGGTCTGACCATTGTCGCGATGGCGTACTCTATTGGCAACGTCTCCGGCTGCCACGTCAATCCTGCGGTCTCGCTCGGCGTCTTGCTCAATAAGGGCATGAGCGTCAAAGATTTCGTCGGTTACGTTGTCGCGCAATGCCTTGGCGCGCTCCTCGGTTCCGCCTTGCTCATGTTCCTCATCGGGACCGAACACGGCTTGGGCGCCAACGCGCTGTACCAAGGGGACGTCGTCAAATCGCTCTTCGTCGAAGCCGTCTTGACCTTCATCTTCGTGCTCGCCGTACTTGGCGCTACGAGCAAGGCGGAAAACGCGTCCGTCGCCGGGTTGGCTATTGGCGGCGCGCTTACGCTCGTTCACCTTATTGGGATCCCGCTCACCGGTACTAGCGTCAACCCCGCGCGTTCGTTGGCCCCCGCGCTGATGCTCAAAGGCGACGCGCTCGCTTGCGTCTGGGTCTTCATCGCCGCGCCGTTCGCCGGCGCCGTTCTCGCCGCTATCGTCTGGAAGATACTCTCTATGAAAGATTGACGCGACTATAACGCCGCCGCGATATACAGGCTGTCGTGGCAGCGAGTCGTAAGGATCGCATAATAAGAAAACGGCGATAAGTCGGAAACGCTTCTCGCCGTTTTTGTATATACGAACCGCGTCGTCAATAAACGCAATACGCCGACGCTGTTCGTCATCCCCACGTCGCCCGTATGCAAACGACCGATCTCCGAGCGTACGCGAGGTTAGCCGTGAATCGCCATTCACGGGCGCCGCATGGCGTCGGGTACTATGCCTACTACTGCACTCCCCGCAATATGCCAACGCTATCCGTCATATCAACGCCCGCCCGTATGCTAACGAGCGTTCTCCGAGCCCCCGGCGAGGTTAACCGTGACTCGCCAGTCACGGGCGCCGCATGGCGTCGGGTACTGCGCCTACGACTGCATTCGAACGCAATATGCCAACGCTGTCCATCATATCAACGCTACCCACACGAGCTCGCGTTTCTCGCGATATGCGACGTAAACGCCACGTTACTTGCGTGAGATCTATTGACTAACGCCTTATAAGTTTACGGGGATCGGAACGATATTTCTCAAGTTTTTTATCCTCAGTATCGGGTATAAAAGGTGCATATTTATGAAGGACGGGGAACCGATTGTCTTCAAGCCATTGATACGCTTCTTCGATCGTAACGGACGTTTCTTTGCTCAGTACGTCGTTCGTTCGTTTTAAATCTCGGGTCTTCAAGTCTTTCATGGCTTCATAGAACACCACGATACCGGCTCTTACAATACGCGGATCGATCGTGTATAAATCCATATAATCTCGTGAATAGCCGCTTAGGTTTCGATACTGCTCTAAAAGATTTTCAAAATTTTCGTTGTTTGGATTAGCCTCTCTAGTGCAATATAATCCCCAAAAACCATAATACCTAGTACACATGACCCTGCAAGAAGAATAATAAGCAATACCGTCCGCCCATATTCTTAGACAGATCCCGTCGTCGCTATAAGGTTCAATTACGGCCTCATAGCCTGTTATTTCACCGACGTTCTTACAATAAATATCGTCTCTGTCTTGCGTTCGGCTTCTCCGACCTTGTAAGAGTATCATTGTTTTCCCCTCTTGTTTTGAAATAGATACTGCTGCCCTAAATTATATGTAGTTTACGTCCTAACGCCAAATATTTTTCAATATTATTTGTACTTCGGATATTTCCAAACGCGATTTACCGACGCTTACGCGTGTGAACAGCGTCGGCATATTGCGGTCGAGTGCAGTCGTAGGCGTAGTACCCGACGCCATGCGGCGCCCGTGACTGCGAGTCACGGTTAACCTCGCTGTCACTCGGAGAGAGCTCGGCGGCATATGGGCGGCGTTGATATGGCGGACAGCGTTGGCGGAGTGCGGTCGGAGATCGATCGTTGGCGTATGGGCGACGTGAGGATGACGGACAGCGTTGGCATATTGCGGTCGAGTGCAGTCGCAGGCGGGGTACCCGACGCCATGCCTACTACTGCACTCCCCACCGCAGTACTACTACCGCAACAAGCGACCAACGGGAGCGCGATCTGGGAGCCGCGCCGTCGCGGCCGGACGGAACCGCGCTGACCTTGCAAGTACAGAATCACGCGAACCTTCAAATAAGAGGGACGCCCGTAGTCGCGGGCATGCGACCACGGGCGCCAAGAGATCGCCTCGGAACAAGGGGGGTAAAGAGGAGGAAGAAACTCGAGGCGTGAGGAGATCCGTTTTGAGGTTGGGTCAACTCAAAACGATTTGAGGCTGCAAAAAAATAGAAAATACCCCCTTGAATGTTCTGTAGGTAATGCTATATTGTCTCTCGTTGTTTGACGCAACACGCGCCGAACAGCGTTAAGGATCGCGGGGTGGAGCAGCTGGTAGCTCGCGAGGCTCATAACCTTGAGGTCGTAGGTTCAAGTCCTGCCCCCGCCACTTTAAAGCCGTAACTTTGAGTTGCGGCTTTTTTTGTTTCTTGTTCGTGATCTTGCGACCTTAGCGTGATTCTGTACTTGCAAGGTCAACGCGCTTCCGTCCGCAATCTCCGGGCGAGCAAGTCGCCCTCCAATTTGCGGCTCCTACGTGAGCGCTAACGCGACGAGTGCGGTTGGGACGGCGTTGTATCGTGATGCAGTAGCAGTTTGGGGAGTGCAGTCGTAGGCGGAGTACCCGACGCCATGCGGCGCCCGTGAATGGCGCTTCACGGCTAACCTCGCTGTCACTCGGAGATCGCTCGTCGGCGTATGGGCGGCGTTGATATGGCGAACAACGTTGGCGTATTACGGTCGAGCGCTGTCGTAGGCATGGTACCTGACGCCATGCGGCGCCCGTGAATGGCGATTCACGGCTAACCTCGCTGTCGCTCGGAGATCGCTCGTCGGCATATGGGCGGCGTTAAAACAAGCGAGCAACGCGAGCGTATGTCCTCTATCAAACCCCGCTAGCGACCAACGGGAGCGGGTACCATCGCAGGTAACAAGCGAGCAACGCGAGCGTCTACTCCCTTTCTCTCTCCCACACCCCGCCAGCGACCAACGCGAGCGGATACTACTACCGCAGCAAGCGAGCAACGCGAGCGAAGATCCGACGTCCGCGCGGCAGCGCGATCCGGGAGTGGCGCCGTCGCCACCGGCCCGTCCGGCCGCAGAGGACAAGCCGAGCGCAGCGGATGCGGCACGGGGAGCGCGGGTCGTCAGCGTTTCAGCCAGTTTCTGATCTTCTCGGCGATATCGGTATTTTCGCCGGGGACGGGCTTCTTGGGTGGTTCCGCGTTTCCGGCGTTCTTGGAGTCGCCGTTGGTATTGGCGGGATTGGGTGCGGCGGTTTGGGCGACGACGATGGAGACGACGAGGTCTTTGAACCAGAGTACTTTGGCGAGTTCTTCGACGCTAACGAGCTCGAGCCAACTATCGACGGTCATATCCATCTCGCCGAGCATCTGTGCGCGGGTCAGCTTAGGCATACCGGCCTTAGCG
Source organism: Thermoguttaceae bacterium (assembly GCA_045599605.1). Taxonomy (GTDB): domain Bacteria; phylum Planctomycetota; class Planctomycetia; order Pirellulales; family Thermoguttaceae; genus RUG369. Next base: position 4,619 of record JAZRWE010000016.1, on the reverse strand, counting down.
CGCAGATCGTTGTAGAACGCTTGGAAGTTATTAACGTCGGCGACGACGGCATTGAGCGCGGCTTTCTTCTTCTTATCGGGCGCGGCGTCGTAGTATTTGTATTTCGCGACAAACCACTGGAAGATGAGCAGCTGCACGTTCTTTTCGACGAGCGGCGTTTTTGCGACTTTGCCCTGCTTCATCGCGGCGCGGCGTTCCTCCCACCGTTTCTTGAGCGCGGGGCCGGGCTTAACGTCGCGCGAGGTAATAAACGCGCTCTTGCTATTCTTATCGTAATCGAAGACGTAATCGACGCGCAAGACGGGCAAGCGTTCGTGTGTCGCGCGCCATTCGACGACTTTGTCGTCGCGCCCGCCCATGAACATCCACGCAAGTTTCTCAATATAGCCGGGCAACGCGTACGTCGACGTCCCGACCTTCTCGGCGTCGGGCACTGTGACTTTCCCGATATACATATCAAACAGTTTTTCCTGCGTTGCGGGCTCCTCGGCGCTGAAATCCTGCACCGCGAGCCACGCCGCCTGCTTATCGGGCGTCGCGTGTTCCAGATCGATCGGCTTGCGATAGCGATACGCCATCAAGACGAATATGCCCGCGACTATCGCGACGATCAAGAAAAACCATGTAAAGCGTTTAAAGTATTTACGTCGTCGTCCCTGTTCTACCGCCGCGTCAAATTCGTTCTGTACGTCCGAGTAGTATACCGATTCGTCCACCATGTTTCAACCCCCTTCAATACGTCATTTGCCGCGCTAGTTCTCGATCGAGGTCAATATTCGTTATAATACAAATAATTTGTTTTCTCGTGTCTATCTTGTAAAAAAGTTAAGCAAACCCCCCTTAGCCGCGCAAAAAAGCTATTCCTTTTCGGCGAAAACCTAGTTATAATAGGTTTGGGGCATAGCGTCGTCATTTTCGGCGTCGCGCCCAACTATTCGCGTTCGCGCCCCTTCACGCGTGTCCGCGAACGCAATGATTATAAAGATTTTTAGCCGCTTTGCAATACAGATTCCCGCGTGTCGAGCCATTCGCGCGCGGGCAATCGGGAGCCTGCCGTTATGAAACACGCCGCCGAATTTGAGCAAGCCCACAAGGACGCCGCGCCTAACGCGTTCACACAGTTGGCGTTACGTTCGGCGCGTATCGCCGCCGCACTCGCCGTTTTCTCTTGTCCCGTCGCGTTCGCACAAGACGAGATATTGCTGCTTGAAGAAGACGACGACGCGCCCGCGCTGATCGAAGAAGAAGCTGAAGACGCTTACGACGAAGACGCCTACGACGCCCCGGCTCCGCAGATCTCGAATATCGCGCGCGTACGCGACACCGCCGCGCAGGACTACCAAGCCGTTCCTGACGCCCCGGAAGCCCCCGCCGCGCAACCCGGCGCTCCTAACGCCATGCCGCAAGCGCGTCCCGCCGGTCAACCCGGCGCCCCCGGCCAACCGGGTCAACTATCCGCGCAGCAGCCGCAAGAGCGTACCGCCGCCTCGCCCAATAAGCAGATCGCGCAAAACGTCGCGGGGACGCAGTTAAAACCGTTCTTCGCGCCCCCCGCTCGCGATTCGGCGATCGACGGCGAAGACCTCCCGCTCGCGAGAGTGTTGTACGGTTCGTACAGCCCCGCCGACCGCTCGCGCCGCCTACGCGCGTACTGGGACCTCTCCGGCAGATACGCGTACTACAACCTCTGCGCGAAGAATCACGAGTACATCAGGTCCTGCTGCAACAAGATCTTGACGAAATACAACAACCAGCTTCCGCCGGCGGTCAACACGTTGGCGAATTCCGTATTGAAGAACGCGCAGCAGTTACGCGAGACGGCGAGACTCGACCTATTGCAAGGCCAATACGATTACGACGCCGCGTTCTCGACTCCGGCGGGCCGTCGCGCCGCGCTCGATCGCGCGCTCAGTTCTAATATCAAGATGACCAAGACTTTCGGCGGGCAAACGGTAGTGCTCTACGTCCCGTCGACCATGCCCGCGACGGACTACTACGAGACCAGATACGACGAACTCGTCGCCGCAAGACGCGCCCCCAGCGCGGAAGCCGCGCGTCTTAACGCGTTGTTGCCGCTGCTTTACGAGACGACGCAATCACGCGCGTCGCAAGCCGCCAACGAGAAAGCGATATTTGAAGCCGCGTATTCCGCCCAGACCCCCGCCGAGACCGAGCTCTTTGCCGCGTCCGACCGCTACTTCCGCGCTCAAAAAGAAGCGATCTACGCCGTCGTTCGCTATAATACCGCGATCGCGCTCTATTCCTGCGAGACAGTGCCCGGCTCCGTCAACGGCGAGGCGTTGCTCAGAACGCTGAATCAACGCGTCGGCGCGCCAAACGAACAACAGCAACAGCAGCAACAACGTCCGCAGCAGCCCGCGACCGCCGCGACCTATCGCTCGACCTACGCGACGCTGCCCGGCTATCCCGCCGACGCGCTTGCTTACGACGCCGCTACCGCTTACGCGCCGTATTACGGCTATAACGCGCTCGTGCTTCCCGGTTACCGCGACATGAACGCGCCCGCGCCGACGCCGACCGCGCAATACTACGCCCCCGCCGCCGCGGGCTACGCGCGCATACTCCCCGGCTACGCGCTCAACGACGAACTTGCCGTAAACGCCGTTAATACGAATACTACCGCCGTCCCCGCGCCGCTAGAAACGCTCTCCCAACTTGACGCGGAAGCGCTCAATACCGTCGAGACGTCGCTCGCGCAACTCGACCTCCCCGCGGAATCGCTGCAAGACCTGCTCGACGCGCCAAGCCTCGCGCAAGCTGAGGAACTGCTGAAAGCGCAGGACTTGCCCGTCTCGCCGCTGACGCAAGTCTCGTATACGGCCGTCAAAGAAGACGAGTCCGCGAAACTAGCTGAAGAAGCCGCGAAGAAAGCCGCGGAAGAAGAAGCAAAACGCAAGGCCGACGAAGAAGCCGCTAAGAAAGCCGCGGAAGAGGAAGCCAAGCGCAAGGCCGACGAAGAAGCCGCTAAGAAGGCCGCGGAAGAGGAAGCGAAGCGCAAGGCCGACGAAGAAGCCGCGAAGAAGGCTGCTGAGGAAGAAGCGGCTAAGAAAGCGGCGGAAGAAGAAGCCGCGAAGAAGGCCGCTGAGGAAGAGGCCGCTAAGAAAGCGGCGGAAGAGGAAGCTGCGAAGAAGGCTGCTGAAGAAGCGGCTAAGAAAGCGGAAGAAGAGACCGCGAAGCCCGCGGAAGACGATACGCCCGGCACGATGGCGCAAGTTGCTCCGAAGCCGGCGCTTGTCGAAGTTGGGTTCGGTCGCTCCGTCGACGCCGCTATGCCGTCGGACGATTTCGCGCCGTTCATCATCACGGGCTACGAGCAACCTAATTCCCCGCCGCAATGGGCGTTACCGGCGACCAGAGTCGCGCCGCCCGTCGTGACGCCGACCAACGACGGCGCGTCTTGGAAAGCGTTTGAAGCGGAACTCGCCAACTTCTTTGCCGATATGCTCGCCGAACCGACCGCCTCCGACGACAACGCGACTGCGCCGATCGTTCGCGCGCAAGCTCCGCAGGTGGAATCCAATGTGCCGTCGTACGAGACCGCGCAACGCCAAGCTGCGGAAAGCGAGAAGAAGGCCGCCGACGTCGATTACAAGCGCGCGCAAACTGTTGCGGAACTCTATTTCGCGAAACAGGAACTCAAGTCCAATACCGACACGGGGATATCCGAACGCTACTACGCGTTGAGCGACGTGTTCGCGCGCGCTAGCGCCGCGCCCGTAATGCGTTACGAACTTGCGAAGACGTATTGGGAACTGCAAGGCGCGATAGCGAGTCAGCGCGTGGAAGAACTTGTGTACAAGCAGTACCTCGCGGCTTATAGCACGACCAAAGACCAGTACGTCATGTCGCAAGCCTATGGCGCGCAAGCGCGTTGCACCGACGCGCAAGGCAAGACGCGCGATCTCCAACTCCGACTCCTGCGACTCATGAACGTCTCCCCCGGCTACGGCTACCCCGTCCCGACGACGATACCGTTCTGCGGCGAGAAATTCAATTTCGGCGCGCCCGCTAGTTTCAACGACCATATGACTCGCGCCGCCGGCTTGATCCGCGAACGGCTCGCGCTAGCGCAGAACCTCAGCGCAAATCTAGCTGAACCACAGAAAACGCTTGCGCTCAATACCCAAAACGCGCAAGACCTCCAAACCGCTAGCGTCGCGCTCGAGAAACAACGCGAACTCGTTCTCGCGTATCTCCGACAAATGATCGAACTCAATGTCGCTATCGCAGAATACACCGCGTTCTTCCCCGCTAACGTCTCCAACGACGTCTTCGTCAAAGCCCTCTCCGGGCGCGAAAGCAAATAAGACTGCTTCCGCTGCGCTCGGCTTGTCCTCTACGGCCGGACAGGCCGGCGCCGCCGGGCGCCCCGGGATCGCGCTGCCGCGCGGATGGCGGATCTTCGCTCGCGTTGCTCGCTTGTTGCACGCGATGGTACCCGCTCCCGTTGGTCGCTGGCAGGTTTAATATATAGATATACGCTCGCGTTGCTCGCTTGGTGTGCGTGAGAATAATCGCTCCCGTTGGTCGCTTGTTGCGATAGCGGGAGTATTTTATTTCTTGCAACGTCAGCGTGATTCCGTCCGCAATCTCCGGGC
>JAZRWE010000015.1:0-83009 GCA_045599605.1 Thermoguttaceae bacterium | reverse complement strand
GCCGCATTCGTCGTGGTCGTGTTTGCAACCGCAGCCGCACTCGTCGTGGTCGTGTTTGCAACCGCAGCCGCATTCGTCGTGGTCGTGTTTGCAACCGCAGCCGCATTCGTCGTGGTCGTGCTTGCAACCGCAGCCGCATTCGTCGTGGTCGTGCGATTCGTCGAGCGAACCCATGAGCGAGTCGGCGATCTTCGCTTGCAGATCGACCGCTTTCGTAAGGTCGGCGACGAATTGCTTGTTCGAGATCTTGCCTTTGCGGAGCGTCGCGCGGCGTTGGTACGCGATCGCCATTCCTTCGATCAACGACAGTTCGTCCGATTCCTCGAATTGTTCAAACTTTTGAATGATAGCGTCGTAGAGCGAAGCCGCGTCCGCGTTGCGTTTGAGTTGCGTCAGCGTGTCCGCGTACATCATGAGCATATCGAAGTAGTCGACGCCGAGATTCAGCAATTCGAGGAGCATATCGGGCGTCTTGCTCGATTGCGTAAGGATCTCTTGTTGTTGATAGACGTCTTTGAACGTCTCGCAAGCTTCCGCCAACGGCGCGAGCGTCGCGTCAAGTTCTTCCGCGCTGCGTTTGGGCATACGAGAGACTTGTTTCACGAGCGCTTCGGAGAAGTCTTGCTTGTAGTTCGAGAAACCGGCGTTCATGAGCGTGCGATACGTGTTCGTCGCTTCGACCATCGCTTCGCGCGCTAAGACCGCGTTGCCCGCGTCGTAATCTTCTTCGTCGTCGAGCGTCGCGTCAAGGAAGTCTGCTTTCGTCGAATACGCTTTGGCGAGGTAGTAGAGCGCTTCCGCGTTGCCTTCAGGATCTTCGTCGACAAGACGGCGGAAATCTTCGATCGTTTCGTCGATCGTTCCGAGCGCGCCGTTCGCGTCCCCTTGTTCGAACGCGATAGACGCGCGATTCAGTTGTAGCCCGATGAGGTCGAGACGCGCTTCTTTATCGCCGAACGACGCGAGCTTCTTGTTCGCCTCGATCGCGAGCGCGTACTGTTCGTCCGCGTCCGCAAGTTCGCCGGAGTCGTTTAGCAGAATACCGTAGTTCAGACGCGCCGCGGCGACTTGTTTGACGGCGTCGAGCGTTTCGCCGTATTCTTCTATGAACGCCGCGAGAGAACCGAACGCCAATTCGTAATCTTCCGACGCGCTTTCGTATTCTTCCTCCTCTTGCTTTCGAGCCGCGCGAGAGAGGTAGAGTTGGATCAGTTCTTCTTGAGCGTCGCGAGCGTTGTCCGCTTTACCCGACGCCAATTCTTCCGTGATCTCCGCGATGCGCGCGTCGGTCTCCGCGATCATCGCGTTGAATTCTTCGAGTTGTTGTTTCGAGAAGTTGAACGTCATATCCGCGTCGGCGCCGTCGTCGAAATCTTGGTCGCTCTCTTCCTCGTCGCCTTCTTCGCCATGGTTATGGCAGTGTCCGCAGCCGCAGTGCGCCATCAACAGCGCGCCGCCCGCGAAAAGAAGTTCAAGAAGCGTGGACGACGGCGTTGCGTCGAATAACGTTTGAAGTAAATGCGTCATCTTTTTCTGGTTCCGGAGATTGTTCGCTATAGCTCGCGCAAGGCAAGCGCAAGACCTAGGATGGTTCGATGGGGGTAATTATACGATTATTAATGAACTCGACAAGCGCTTGCAAAACGCCGCTTGACGAGCCGCGACGTCGAGGTAACTCAATTATTGACGTCGTGTCAGTGTAAAACTATGGTAAAGTCCAGTTCCGTACGAGTTAACTCAAAGTTTTTTCAAAAAATCGAGATTTTTCTAGAAATTTTTCGCGTTATTGTTGTCTAATAGCTTTGGGTCTGTTATAATTCCATTATAGGTGGAACTAATGCGGGATAATTAAAGTCGCAAGGGCGTTTTGGTCGATAAAACGAACCCCGGCGTGTTTTTACAAAGGGGGGAAGACCGACGACTTGCGCGTTGGCGAAAGGAAACGCGATATTTCTACTAGCCCCCGAGTTGTTTGCCGCTTTGAGATCGTGTCGATCGACAGTTCGCGTCGGTCGGGGCTCTCACGGAGAGGACCCCGTCGGCTCCATATATTTTATTGAGGACCAAAATATGAGTAAGAAGCTTGCCGCTTTCGCTTGCGCTATCTGCGTTTGCGCTCTCTTTGTTACCGGTTGCGGTAGCGACAAACCTAAGATGTACACCGTCACCGGTACCGTCAAGGTCGCCGGCGAAGTCATCGAGACCGGTATGATCACGTTCAAGCCCGCCGACGGCAACGGTATGGATTGCGGCGGCGCGATCAAAGACGGCGCCTTCACCGTTGAATGTACCGAAGGCGAAAAAGTCGTCCAAGCTTTCGGCTCTAAGATCGTCGGACAATTCGCTCCCGACCCGCTCTATCCCGACAAGATGGCTAACAAGCTCGAAGATTTTCCTAGCAAGGTCTTCACCGAAGAGATCAAGGTCACGGTCGAAAAGAAAAAGAACCAAGTCATCGATATCGAATACACCGGCGAAGGCGCTCCCAAAAAGTGAGTTTCTCGCGTCCGATAGAATACGATCGTAATATTATTTTTTTATACGCCGTATAATATATTCCATATATTATATTTTCACAATTATTTGTAAGGTATCAGTATGAACTCTACTTCCAATCGTCGCGGTTTCACCCTCGTCGAACTGTTGGTCGTTATCGCGATCATCGGTATTTTGATCGGCCTCCTTCTTCCCGCCGTCCAAGCGGCTCGTGAAGCGGCTCGCCGTATGCAATGCACGAACAACCTCAAGCAATGGGCTTTGGCTGTTCACAACTACGCCGACGTCAACAACTCCGCTCTTCCGATCGGCGCCACCATGGCCGACTCTATGAGCCGTTGCGGTATTGACAAGCGCTGCACCTGGATGCCTCGTATGTACGCGTTCATCGAACAACAGGCGCTCGCCAACCAATACGACTTCTCGAAGCACTTCTATCAATACCCGAACAACCAAGAAGGCGCCAACGCCAACCGTAATCCGGAAGCTTGCGAAAGCGCTAAGTTCTCCATCCTCTACTGCCCCAGCGATCAACCTAACAACGAGATCGGCAAGAGCCAAACCTACGGGCGCGCTCGCTGCAACTACGTTGGCTGCTACGGCTACCGCGCTAACTATCACGGCGACGAAATTCCGTCCCAACACGTCGACTTGTACACTCGCTTCGACGGCGCTATGTTCTATCTCAGTAAGTGCATCACCCTCGCCAACGTCGTCGACGGTCTCTCCAACACCTTGATGTTCGGCGAACTCCTGCTCGTCAACGACATCACCGACAACGACAAGCGCGGCGACGTCTACAACGACGAACGTATGGGTTCCGGGTTCTCCACCCTCCTTACGCCTAACTCTTCTTCTCCCGACGTCATGTACGCCGGCACCTGCCCGGACGTCTCCTCTTCCGCCGGTACTCCCGACAAGCGTCGTCCCTGCATCGAAGTCGCTTCTCGCGAATACTATGCCGCTCGTAGCCATCACTCCGGCGGCGTCAACTGCGCTATGGGCGACGGCTCCGTCCGCTTCTACTCCGATACCATTGCTTCCGACGTCTGGAAGGCTCTTGGTTCTACCCGCGGCGGCGAAACCGTTGCTAGCAACTGAGTCTGAGCGAGCTAGACTCGCTTACGGCTTAGCCTGATATTTCACGAGGAGATCTTGCGTCTTGCGCGCGAGGTCTTCTCGTTTTTTTATTGCTCTCGGGTTTTATGTGACGCCGCGGTACAGATGACGCGATGAGACGGAGTTTGAGGACGCCGAAACGAAAAATCGCCCCGCGCGACAAGTTTCGCTGTCCTTGCAAAAAAATCCGCCCGATATATGATTATTTAATGGACTCGCGTTTTAACGACGACGGCGTTGGGACGCGTGAGGCGAAGGAATGAACGCTGACCGCGCAAATATTTTTACGGAAAGCGTTCCGCCAAAAAAACGCCGCGCGAAAACGACTATCGATCGCTCTTCGCGGTGTTAGGTTTTATGCACACGATATATTAAGCACGAATTGAGACGCTGATATGCTTCGAGTTTTTAATACGTTGTCCCGTACCAAAGAAGAGTTTCAACCGGTAACGCCGGGTAAAGTCGGTATGTACCTTTGCGGACCGACCGTTTACAAACCGAGCCATATCGGACATATGGTCGGCCCCACGATCTTCGATACGATCAAGCGCTATCTGCAATACTCCGGTTACGAAACGACCTGGGTCGTCAATATCACCGACGTCGACGACAAACTCATCGCCGAATCCAACAAGCGCGGGATCCCGATGGCCGCCGTCGCCGCCGAGATGACCGAAGACTATAAAAACAACCTCGCCGCGATGGGCGTCGATACGATCGACGTCTTCCCCAAGGCGACGGATTACATCGGCGAGATCATTAAGTTCACCGCCGACCTTATCGACAAAGGCTTTGCTTACGCTTCCGAAGGGGACGTCTATTTCGACGTCGCGAAGTTCAAGGAATACGGCAAATTGAGCAACCGTTCTCTCGAACAGATGTTGGGCGAAGGCGGCGGGACCGCCGACCGTAAACACTCCCTCGCCGACTTCGCGTTGTGGAAGTCCGCGAAACCCGGCGAACCCGCCTGGGATTCCCCGTGGGGTAAAGGTCGACCCGGTTGGCACATCGAATGCTCCGTCATGAGCTGCTCGCTCCTTGGCGAAACGTTCGATATCCATGGCGGCGGCCTCGACCTGCAGTTCCCGCACCACGAAAACGAGATCGCTCAAAGCGAAGCTCGCAACGGCAAGCTCATGGCCAAGTACTGGATGCACAACGGCTTGATGCAAGCCTCTAACGAAGTTGGCAAGGTCGGCGGACGCAAGACTCGCGAAGCCGATTCCGGCGCCAAAGAAGGCGACCTCGCTTCTCAAGAAGCCGGTAAGATCAGTAAGTCTAAGGGCGCGTCCGCGTTCCGCGACTTGCTCAAGAAGTTCAAGCCGGAAAATATCCGCTTCTTCTTGCTCTCTAGCCACTATCGTCGCCCGATCGACTACAGCGAAGAACGCTTGCAAGAAGTAGGCAAGGGCCTTGAAGGGTTCTATCGCTACTTCAAGCGCTTCGAAGCCGTTACCGGCGAATCGTTCTACGCGCTCAACTGCGCTAAGACTCGCGTCGAAGGGGACGAATTCGAAAAATGCGCCGCTCTCAACGGCGAATTTGGCGACCAGATCAGAGCGTTCCGCGCTAAGTTTCTCGAAGCGATGGATGACGACTTCAATACCGGCGGTGGCGTCGGCGTCTTCTTCGATTACCTCCGCGCGCTCAATAAGTTCATTGAAGCTAATAAGTTGGAAGCTACCCCCGTTACCGAGAACGTCGAAGCGCGCAAAACGCTTGCCGCCGCTACCGCCGTTTTCCGTGAACTCGCCTCCACGCTCGGACTCTTCCGCGCTCCCGTCGAAGAAGAGAACGCCCAAGCCGACTCGCTCGTCGACCCGCTCATGAATATCCTTATCGAACTGCGTCGCGACGCTAAGAAGAATAAGGACTTCGCCACCGCCGACAAGATCCGCGATAGCCTCAAAGCGATCGGCGTCGCGCTAGAAGACCGTCCCGGCGGCGTTTGCGTCTGGACTAAGGAATGAGTCGAGTACGACTATAATTAGGATATTGACCGAAACTGCTCGTTCGCGGATCTAGGTCCGCGAGCCGACGGTTTCGGTCGGTTTGTTTTAAACGTTGTCATTTAACTTTATAACGTAAAAGAAAGTGGTCGGCGATGACTTGGCAAGGAATCTACGGGGCAGATAAGATCGCGCTGCAATTTGCTCGCGCCAATCGTCGCGGACGCCTGGGAGGCAGCTTCCTATTCGTCGGCCCTAACGGCGTAGGGAAACGCGCCTTTGCGTTCGCGTTGGCAAAGACGCTGCTTTGTCGAAAGCATTTCGCAAAACGCGGGGAAGGTCCGGCGTTGACGACTAATGCCGACGACGAGAAAGATCGGCCCGAACTTTCGATGGAAGAAGAACTTGAACGCTTCGTTCCTTGCGGGGAATGCGAGTGCTGCAAGCAATTCGAATGGGATCTTAACGCCCAAGAGACCGTGATACCGACGCATCCCGACTTCCACTTCGTCTGTAAGCCCGAGGATAAATCGCAACTGCCGCTCGATCTGCTTATCGGCGAAAAAGACGCGCGCTCGCGCTCAGGGTTGTGCTACGAGCTCAACCAGACCGCGTATATGGGCGGACGTAAGATCGCCGTGATCGACGACGCCGACTACTTCAACGTCGAAGGCGCAAACGCGCTCCTCAAAACGCTAGAAGAGCCGCCGCAAAACACGATCATTATACTACTTGGAACGAGCGCCGCGAAACAGCTGCCCACGATACGCTCGCGTTGTCAGATCTTCCGCTTCCGCTCGCTCGATATCGACGCGCTCTCTAATATCTTGCTGGCGAGGCGGTGGGTGGAGAACGAAGAAGAAGCCGAAGTCGTCGCTAAAAATGCGGCGGGGTCGATGGAGGAAGCGAAAAAAGCGCTCGATAGACCGCTGATGGAGTTTCAACAGACGTTGCTGACAGAATTGGCGCGAGAGAGACTGCTAGCCGTCGATTTCTCCACAAGATTATGCGAATTCGTAGACGAAGCCGGGAAAGAGGCGATACTGCGACGCAGACGACTGCAAAACCTATTGAAGACCGCTATTGCCTATTATCGCGCGGTGTTCGTTGCGCTAAAGAGCGAAAGACCAAGACTTAGCGGACTATACGCGCCGTATGTCAAACGCGCGTTAGAAAGAGCGCTCTTTACGCCCGATACCGCTATGGACTGCGCGGAAAGAACGCTGGACGCGCTCGATCAGATCGATAGAAACGCTAATCTGCCGTTCATTATCGAAACGTGGCTATACGACGTCGGCGCTAAGATGCGCGAAAAATGAAAAACGACCATCGGTAACGATAAATGTCGAGATATAAACGCATTCAGAAAAGATCTCATAAGCACGCTGAAAGCGTTTTTTTATTTGGGAGATGAAAGGAGAAGTGAAAACGAAATGAAAAAATGAAGGAAGATATAAAAGGGAAAAGATAAAAATATATGGATTGTGACGAATTTTTTGAAAATGACGACGCGGCGCAGGGAGATTATTAAACAGTAAAACTAAAAGAGTTAGAGATTGCGTGAAGGCGTGAGGGAGAAAAGAGAAGGGGGTAAAAAGAAATTGTGAGGAATAAAACCCCTTGTCAGAGATTAATTATGGATTATACTTCTTTCGTCTTTTGCGATAACAAGCAGAGGCAATTGCCGCGGGCTACTCGAAGCGGCCAGTTGTTGAGCCTGGCGAGAGGAAAAAATTAAATTTAAAAATCCTCTTGACGAAAATCGAAGGAAGGCTAAAATAACTGAAAATTGCGCTTGCCAAAAGCTAAAAGGCTAGCGTAGCTCAATTGGCAGAGCAGTTGATTTGTAATCAACAGGTTCGGGGTTCGATTCCCCGCGCTAGCTCTCCAAAAAGCAAAACGACTTCGGACGGTAAAACGATCAAAGGTTGGAAACGGCCTGATGGGGGTTTTCCCGAGTGGTCAAAGGGGACAGACTGTAAATCTGCTAGCAATGCTTTCGGAGGTTCGAATCCTTCAACCCCCACTCCGCCGTACCGAAGCGATTCGCTGAAAAGCGAAAAGATATTTGAAAACAAACGCACAAGTCATAATTTGACGAATGGGGGTTTTCCCGAGTGGTCAAAGGGGACAGACTGTAAATCTGCTAGCGATGCTTTCGGAGGTTCGAATCCTTCAACCCCCACTCTCTTGCAGAAGTGAACAAAGTGTTCGCTAATTGCGGGTGTAGCTCAACGGTAGAGCGACAGCCTTCCAAGCTGACGACGAGGGTCCGACTCCCTTCACCCGCTTCACGATTCATTGCGATAAGCGATGGTCGGCGTTGATCGACGGTAAAATTGGGGCGTTGCTCCATCCGGCGATTTTGGCGCCCCGGCAAGTTCTATGGCGCACCCGTAGCTCAGTAGGTAGAGCGCGTCCTTGGTAAGGACGAGGTCATGAGTTCGAATCTCATCGGGTGCTTTTTTTATGGTAAGGACTTGTTAGGGGTTCTTTACGCTTTTATGAAAATATGAACGCCCCGTTCCAATTGTAGGGAGATACTTACATGGCGAAGGAAACTTTTCAACGTACCAAGCCGCACGTTAACGTTGGTACCATCGGACACATCGACCACGGCAAGACGACCTTGACCTCCGCGATTCTCGCTGTTCAAGCCGCGAAGGGTCTCGCCCAAGTCAAGTCTTACGCTGATATCGCCAAAGGCGGTACCGTCCGCGACGCTACCAAGACCGTTACGATCGCTGTTGCGCACGTCGAATACGAAACCGAAAAACGCCACTATGCGCACATCGACTGCCCCGGACACGCGGACTTCATCAAGAACATGATCACCGGCGCGGCCCAAATGGACGGCGCGATCCTCGTTGTCTCCGCCGTCGACGGCCCCATGCCGCAAACCGCGGAACACGTCCTCCTCGCTCGCCAGGTTAACGTTCCGAAGCTCGTCGTCTTCATGAACAAGTGCGACCTCGTCGACGATGAAGAAATTCTCGAACTCGTCGAACTCGAAATCCGCGAACTGCTCTCCAAGTACGACTTCGACGGCGACAACGCCACCGTCGTCCGCGGCGCCGCTCTCCCGGCCCAACAAAATCCGTCCGATCCGGCTTGCGCCAAGTGTATCGACGAACTCATGGACGCGATCGACACCGAAATTCCGGAACCGCTTCGCGAAATCGATAAGCCCTTCCTTATGGCTGTCGAAGACGTCTTCTCCATCGAAGGTCGTGGTACCGTTGCTACCGGTCGTATCGAACGCGGCGTCATCAAGGTCGGCGACGAAGTCGAAATCGTCGGTATTGAAGAATCCCGTAAGACTGTCTGCACCGGCGTTGAAATGTTCAAGAAGAGCATGGAACAAGGCGAAGCTGGCGACAACGTCGGTCTTCTTCTCCGCGGTATCAAGCGCGAAGAAATCCAACGCGGCCAATGCATCTGCAAGGTCGGCTCGATCACGCCTCACATGGACTTCGAAGGCGACGTCTACATCCTGAGCAAGGAAGAAGGCGGCCGTAGCACCCCGTTCATGTCCGGTTACCGTCCGCAATTCTACTTCCGCACGACCGACGTCACCGGTACGATCAAGTTGCCCGAAGGCGTCCAAATGTGCATGCCCGGCGACCACGTCAAGATGTCCGTTGAACTCATCAGCCCCATCGCGATGGAAGAAAACGTCCGCTTCGCTATCCGCGAAGGTGGTAAGACCGTCGGTTCCGGCGTCGTCACCAAGATCACCAAGTGATTTTGAGTCAAATCAAATAGGTTCGCGCGGTTCCCGAACCGCGCGGGCTGGCGCTAAACGGTTCGCCGATTAGCAATAGGGGAGTCGTCCAATTGGTAGGGCACCGGTCTCCAAAACCGGCTGTTGGGAGTTCGAGTCTCTTCTCCCCTGCTTCGTAAGCGAATGAGGCGCTCGTCGAACAACGATGAGCGTCTTTTTTTATATACAAATCTTACCAAGTTCAAGCGTCGCCGCCCGGGCAAGTACGGCGCTAAACTTAATCCATATCAACGTTGAGGCTAGTAATGAACGGATTGCTTTCCACTCTTCTTTCGGCGAATGTTTACAAAGGTTCTCAAGGTCGCGTCGCGCGTCGCTGCACTTTCATCGGTCTCGCGCTCGTCTTCGTTCTTGGCGCCTACACTATGTACGCCAAACAATCTCTTGGCGCTTCCGCTTCCAACATCACCGCCGCTATCATTGCGATCCTCGGTCTGTGGGTCTCTTTCCGCGCTATCAACTACCCCGCGTTCGCCGACTTCCTCGTCAGCGTCGAAGCGGAAATGGCTAAGGTCTCCTGGCCTACCAAGCGCGAACTCTGGGCGAACACCAAGGTCTGCTTGCTCTTCATGTTCCTCTTGACCGTCCTGATCCTGGTCTACGACCTCGTCTTCCGCTTCATCTTCACGCTGATCATGTGAAAACGAAGGAACTTGGCGCAAAGTGGAAAGTTAATCCGCCTCGCGCCTATTGACGCGCTCGGAAACAGTGGTAGAATAACGGCAATTTTCCGCGCGATAGCGTCGGTCGAAGGGGGGGACTCGTCGCCGACTTTCGCAAATTCTAACGGAAAGGTAGGAACGGAATGGCCTCTGATTACGAAAACGACGAACTCGCTCAAGAACAACAAGCGAATGAAGACGTCGCGCAAGACGCTAAAAGTCCCGAAGAAAAACACGATTTTCAATGGTATATCTTGAAGGTTCAAGTCAACCGTGAAACTCGCGTGTTGAAAGAACTTGAACGCCGCGTTCGGGCTTCCGCTGTCGTATCGCCCTGCGTAGGTGAAATGCGCGTGCCGGTCACGAAGGTGGAAGAATACCGCGCGAAAGACGGACAGAATAAAAAGTATACCAGAACCGTCAAAAAGTTCCCCGGTTACATCATGGTCTATATGGACCTGACCGAAGACACTTGGTTCTTGCTTCGCGGCACTCCCGGCGTCGGCGATTTCACCGGCTCCTTCGGGCGTAAAGCCGCCGACGGTTCCTATGTCAAGCCTTTGCCGATGACGCCCGAGGACGTCGAATTGATGCTTGGCAACGGCGAGGAAGAAAAAGAATCCGCGCCTAAGGTCGAATACGTTGTCGGCGATCTTGTCCGCGTAGTCGGCGAAAACATGAAGGATTCCGAAGGTCGAGTCGTCGATATCGACGAAGCCAACGAAAAGGTCACTGTCGAGATCAACTTGTTCAACAAGCCCACCCCCGTCCAATTCAATACCTTCGACGTTGAAAAGTGCGTGAAGTGATCGGACGGAACCGCGTAACGAATAATTAAACAAGAAATGTAACAAACGCTTGCGGACGTCCGCGAGCGTAAGAAGTAGAAGTCTGAGAGTAGAAAACTCGTCGACGACGAACCAATCGTAAAGTTGCGAGAGGCGCGAACGGAAGCGAGTTTTTGATCCGGAGGCCAAAGCGCCTAAGACCTTGTGGTCCGGATGGTCGACGGATAAAACGATCGGACGAAAGATTTTAAGGAAAATATCAATGGCTAAACAATTGCAAGCTATCGTTAAGTTCCATGCTACCGGTGGTAAAGCGACCGCGGCTCCGCCGGTTGGTACCGCTCTTGGTAAATATGGTCTTAACCTTGGCCAATTCGTCAAAGATTTCAACGACCGCACCAAGGCTAACATGGGAATGCGTATTCCCGTCGTCGTCAAGGTCTTCAGCGATCGCTCGTTCGAACTTGAATGCAAGAGCCCTCACTCCGTCGACATGATCAAACAAGCCGCCGGTATTGAAAAGGGTTCCACCCACGTTCCGAAGGAAAAGGTCGGAACTGTTACCGTCGCTAAACTTCAAGAGATCGTTAAAGCGAAGCAAAAGGATCTGAACGCTCGTGAAATGGATCATGCCGTTCGTATCCTCGCCGGTACTTGCCGCAGCATGGGCGTCGACGTCGTCGACTGATCGAGTTAACTCGTCAGCACAAGACGTAGATTTTCATTAAAGAGATCTTCGGGATCGGAAGCGCGAAAGCCGCTGCGATCCAACGCGAGTTGAGCTCGCGACGCTAAAAAGCTGTAAGAAGATCCGCGACTAACCGTAGTTGAACTACCGCTATTACGATCGAAACTACTCAGATCGAGGCGCAATTTAAAGCGGCGGTTCAACTTGCGCGCCTTGGGTAAAGAGCTGAGTTTGACTTAGCTCCCCAAGGTTGATGACAACCGAAAAACTTTTTGAATAAAGATAGACGATAACTATGGGTAAAGTTTCTAAGCGCATGAAGGCTATGGAAAAATTGCTTCCGAAGACCAACGCCCCGATGTCGTTGGCCGAAGCCGTTTCCTTGCTGAAAAATTTCAACACCACGAAATTCGATCAATCCGTCGAAATTTCGATGCGTTTGGGCGTCGATCCTAAGCAATCCGATCAGATTGTCCGCGGATCCGTCGTTCTCCCGAACGGTATTGGTAAGACCCTCCGCGTCTTGGTCTTCGCCAAGAACGCTAAGGCTGACGAAGCCACCGCCGCCGGCGCCGATTATGTTGGCGGTCCCGAATTGGCTCAAAAGATTAAAGATGGTTGGTTCGACTTCGACGTCTGTATCGCGTGCCCGGACATGATGGGCGTCGTCGGTTCTCTCGGTCGTTTGCTCGGTCCCCGCGGCTTGATGCCGTCCCCGAAAGCCGGCACCGTCACGATGGATATCGAAAAGACGGTCAAGGAATATAAAGCCGGTAAGGTCGAATTCCGCAACGATAAGGGCGGTATCGTCCACGGCGTCGTTGGTAAGCTTAGCTTTGACGCTGATAAACTCGTTGAAAACATCAACGTGTTCGTCGACTACGTCAATACTTTGAAACCGGCGTCCGTCAAGGGTGTTTACGTTAAATCGATCGCGATCGCCGCTACGATGAGTCCCGGTATCCGCGTCTCGCTCCAATGATTTCGGGCGTAGGTCGATTTCTAGTTAACAACCGCACCTTTAATCGAAATATAAAGCCATGAGTAAATTTGTTAAGAATATTATTACTGAGGAATTGAAGAAGCGTCTTGACGGCGTCGAAAACGCTCTCCTCGTCAATCTTGTCGGTATGGCTGTCAACGATAGCAATCGTCTTCGCGCCATGCTCGCCGAAAAAGACGTTAACGTCATGGTCGTCAAGAACAGCTTGGCCGCTCGCGCTTGCGTCGGCACCAAGTTGGAAGGCGTCATGGACGGTATCAACGGCACGACCGCGTTGTGCTGGGGCGCTTCCGACATCGTCGCGCTCGCCAAAGAGATCGTCAAAGTCTCCAAGGAAAAGCAATTCGCGAAGTTCGGTATCATCGGCGGTATCATGGACGGTGAAGCGTTCGCCGCCGAACAAGTCACCGAAATCAGCAAGTGGCCCTCTCGCGAAGAACAGATCGCCATCCTGCTCGGTCAAATCACCGGCGTTGGCGCCAATCTTTCTTCCCAACTCGTCGCCGGCGGCAAGAACATTGCCAGTCAAATCAAGCAACGTTGGGACGGCGAAGAAGGCGAAGAAGCTGCCGAAGCTACTGAAGCTGCCGCTGAATGAGTCGTATAATCGCGTTCGCGCTTACGCTGTTCGGCTGAGAGATCGGACGAACGAGCCGCGCGAACGCCAAGAGTTCGCTGTTTGACCGTCGTTTGTAGAAATATTGAACGGCGGTCTAGACGAACCCTTATCGTATGTTACAATTGTCGCTTAGCGACGAATAAAATATTTACCTTGCGCCGGTCGTAGACCACGCTGACTTTCCGATAACGGGTCGGAGTAGCTTGGAAGACCTCCGCAACTAACCATTAAGGAATTTAAAATGTCCGAAGAACGCACCTTTGCTGAAGATATCAAAGCTCTTGGCGATCAAATCGTTAACATGACCTTGAAGCAAGCCAAAGAACTCAGCGATTACCTCAAGGAAGAATACGGTATTGAACCCGCCGCTGGTGGCGCTGTTGTTATGGCCGGTCCCGCCGCTGGCGCCGACGCTGCTCCCGCCGCTGAAGAAAAGACCGAATTCGACGTCATTCTCGAAGACTTCGGCGCTAACAAGATCAACGTCATCAAGGTCGTCCGCACCGCTACCGGCGCTTCCCTCGGCGACGCCAAAGCTATGGTCGAAGGCGCTCCCAAGGCTGTCAAGACCGGTCTCCCCAAGGACGAAGCCGACAAGCTCAAGAAAGAACTCGAAGACGCCGGCGCCAAGGTCTCCCTCAAGTGAGATCGCCACTAGCGTTTGATCGTTCTTACGATTGAATCAAAAAGGACTCGCGGATCTTTACGAACTGCGAGTCTTTTTTATTTCTTGTTTTCGGTATTGTTTTAAATTTTGATTTGTAATCAGAGCGAATGGATTTTCTGTAAGATAATTTTGAAAGATAGTTTTGGGCGTTTGGCAATTCAAAAAAATTTCGACAACTCGATGTGCTCAAACGTTATATATATTTGGCTCAAAACGTTTCTTAACGACGATTCCGCCGGCATCTTTTGAGTGAAAACGTATTGAAAAATTTTTCCGACAACTTGTCTCGCTTAAACGTTTAATATAGTTTGGGACAATTTTTTCCGGCTCAAAATTACCCATAGGAACGCTTAGAAGACGTATTGAAACTTTTTTCGACAACTTGCCGCGCTTAAGCGTTTAATATAGATTTAGGGTAATTTTTTACCGACTCCAAATTACCCATAAGTATTCTTTCTCGGCGACGTCTATTCGGCGCTCAGCATTTTCTTCTAATTGGATGAAACTCACGGGAAAATTGTAACTTAACGACGTCTTGAAAGAGGCTTTGCTTTTGAGCTTCGAATTTAAAATGGTTATAAGGATCTGACGTAAAGACGACGATTTTTGCTTTTGTCGAGCTGGAAACGCGCTGATGAAGCGTAAGAACAAAAAATTTTTTCAATAAATTTTGGATAACTTTTGGTTGCAATTTCACAGTTTTCTTCAATGGCGTAATTGGAAGTAATATAAAGTTGCCTGTTTTGACTGATTGTTATAATCGGTATTTGCAAGAGGGTGTAAGAGTCGCTTGTGTTCGGATGTTAAAATAGATTTAAAATGTAACGATTGTAGCGATAATCGATGGTTCAAAATATGAAATTCTCGTTGCAAAATCTAAAAAATCGAATTAAAAAAATGAAAATCTGAAAAGAAAATTTTGGTTTCAATCTTCACAAACAAGCGCCCTATTTGTTCTAAATTGAATTATCTGTAAAAAATTTCTGAAAATATGGAATATATTTGAAAAGCCCCCTTGTGCTGTTTGTGTAGAGCATTAAAATAAGGGTTCGGCAAATTTTGCCAATGTTAAAATAGGTTCTATACCTTATCGGGAGGAATACTCTTAATGGCTGTTACATCACAACGCAAGCTGAATCTGGAAGGCTACAAGCAGTTCGGTAAAAAATGCGCAACGTTGCCGGTTTCTGACCTGACCCAATTGCAAACGCATGGTTACGCGAAGTTCTTGCAAATGGACGTTCCGGCTGAGGAACGCGAGAATTTCGGTCTTGAAGCTGTTTTTCGTGAATCTTTCCCCATCACGAACTACGAAGGCGACACGAGCCTGAACTATGTTCGCTACGAACTTGAAAAGCCTCGCTATACTCCCGACCAATGCCGTCAACTGCAGTTGACTTACGGCTGCCCGTTGCGCGTTCGTCTTCGTTTGGATCGCACCGGTGAAGATGGTCATGAATCTATTGAAGAAGACGTCTATCTCGGCGAGCTCCCGATCATGCTCGGCGGCGGCGAATTCATCATCAACGGCGCGGAACGCGTCGTCGTCAGCCAGATGCACCGCAGCCCGGGCGTCGACTTCACGAAGAGCGAAGACGGCGATCGTCAAGTTTATAGCTGTCGTATCGTTCCTGAACGCGGTACCTGGCTCGAACTCGAGATCACTCGTAAGAACACGATCACGGTCAAGATCGACCAAAACGCCAAGGTCCCGGTCATGACGTTCCTGCGCGCGTTAGGCAAGGGCGGCGTCTACGGCACCAACGACAAGATCCTTCGCGCGTTCTATCAACCCGAAGTCGTCGAGATCGACGGTCCCGATAGCGCTTCCGTCATCCGCGACAAGGTCGCCGTTTCCGATATCGTCTTCCCGGCGCATTCCGCTCACCCCGGCGAGATCGTCGTCGCGGCTGGCGGCGAGATCAACGGCGAATTGGCCGACGTTATCTGCGCTTCCGGTATCGAACGCGTTGAAGTCATGGCGAAACCGAAGAGCAAGTTGCTCCTCGACTCCCTTGCCGAAGACAAGACCAGCACGTACGGCGGCGCGGTCTTGATGCTCTTCCACAAGCTCCGACCGGGCAACCCGCAGGACTTGAAGAAGGCGGAACAATTCATTGACGAACGCTTCTTCCAACAACAACAATACCAACTTGGTCGCGTCGGTCGTTTCCGAATGAATCGTAAGCTCAAGCTTAACGTTCCCGAGGATGTCACGACTCTGCGCCCCGAAGACGTTGTCGCGGCCGTCAAGTATCTTGACGCGCTCTGGGAAGGCGGCGATTCGCATTACACGTTCGACGATATCGACCACTTGGGCAACCGTCGTCTCCGCACCATCGACGAATTGGCGGGCGCCGAGATCCGCAAGGGCTTCTATCGCCTCCGCAAGACGATCCAAGACCGCTTCCGAGACAACAAGTCCCCGCGCTTGATCATCAACACGAAGAACATCTCTTCGCAGATCGAAGCGTTCTTCGGTCGCAACGAATTGTCGCAAGTCGTCGACCAAACGAACCCGTTGTCGATGTTGACGCACGAACGCCGTCTTTCCGCGTTGGGTACGGGCGGTTTGAATCGTAAGCGCGCCGGCTTCGAAGTCCGCGACGTACACGCCTCTCACTACGGCCGCGTTTGTCCTATTGAAACGCCTGAAGGTCAAAACATCGGTTTGATCTCCCACTTGGCGTTGTTCTCCAACGTCGACGAATACGGCTTCCTCACCACGCCTTACCGCGTTGTCGACGACGGCGTCTTGACGGACGAAGTCGTGTACCTCCGCGCCGACGAAGAAAACAATCGTTACATCGCGCCGCCTGACGCGTTGGTCGAACGCTCCGAAAAGAACCCCTTCGGTCGTTTGGTGCCCGACGCCGGCGGTAAAGTCCTCGTCCGCTGCGGCGACGACTACCTCCCCGTCGATCCAGACGAAGTCGACTACATCGACGTCGCGCCGAACCAAATGATCGGCGTGTCCTCCAGCTTGATCCCGTTCCTTGAACACGACGACTCCAACCGCGCGTTGATGGGTTCGAACATGCAACGCCAAGCGGTCCCGCTTCTCATCTCGGAAGCGCCCGTCGTCGGCACCGGTCTGGAACAAGCCGTCGCTCATAACTCCAGCTTGCTCGTCAAAGCGCGTCGCGCCGGCGTCGTCTCCTATGTCGACTGTCTCAAGATCGTCGTCAAGGGTACCGAGACCGCGGGCAAAAACGGACTTGGCGCCACGCACGATTTCGAAGACGTTTACGAATTGCGCAAGTACGCGAAGATGAACGGCAACACGTGCGAAAACCAACACCCGATCGTCACGCTCGGTCAAGAAGTTGCCGCGGGCCAAGTCATCGCCGACGGCGCTTGCACCGACCAAGGCGTTCTCGCGCTCGGCCGCAACGTTCTCGTAGCGTTCATGGTTTGGGACGGTTTCAACTACGAAGACGCTATTATCCTCAGCGAAGAACTCGTTGAAAAAGACGTCTACACCTCCATCCATATGGAAACGTACGACGCCGAAGTTCGCGACACCAAGCTCGGTCGCGAAGAATTCACGCGCGATATCCCGAACCTCGGCGAAAAAGCGCTTCGTAATCTCGACGAATTCGGCGTTGTTCGCGTCGGTACCTACGTCTCTCGCGGCGACGTCCTTGTCGGTAAGGTCTCCCCGAAGAGCAAGACCGAACTCTCCCCCGAAGAGAAATTGCTCCACGCGATCTTCGGTAAGGCCGGCGAAGACGTCAAGAACGAATCGCTCGAAGTTCCCGCCGGCGTCGAAGGCGTCGTCTTGGCCGCGCAACACTTCCGCAGCCGCGCCAGTCTCTCCGACGAAGAACGCAAGATCTTCGACGCGGAAGTCAAAGAGATCACGATGCAAGGCGATTACAGCGTCGCCGACGCGTTCGGTACGATGATCGGCAATATGGAAGAGATGCTCGGCCGCGTCCTCATCGCGGAAGACGGCGGCGCGCTCGTCCAAGAACGTAAGCCGGAAGACATCGTTCTCTCCGCTAAGACGTTCTCCTTCACTCGTATGTGCGAGATGAACGGCATTGCGAAAGGTTCTATCGAATACACCGAATGCCAACGCATCTATTACGAACATCGCGACGCCGTCGAAGTCGCTATCGACGCTCGCGACCGCGAGATCAACACGAAGACGATCGGCGACCAACTCAAGCGCGGCGTTTTGCAAAGCGTCAAGGTCTACATCGCGACGAAACGCGCGATCAGCGTCGGCGATAAGATGGCGGGTCGTCACGGTAACAAGGGCGTTATCTCCAAGATCCTCCCGAAAGAAGATATGCCGTTCATGGCCGACGGTACTCCCGTCCAGATCATGTTGAACCCGTTGGGCGTGCCTTCTCGTATGAACGTCGGTCAGATCCTCGAAACGCACTTGGGTTACGCCGCGGCGACGCAAGGCTATCACGCCGTTACGCCGGTATTTGACGGCGCGACCGAAAAGGACGTCAACGACGAACTCGAAAAGGCGGGTCTGCCTCGTAACGGCAAGGTCCAACTTTACGACGGTCGTACCGGCGAACCGTTTGCGCAAACGACGACGGTCGGTTACATGTACATGATGAAGTTGCACCACTTGGTCGACGATAAGGTCCACGCTCGTAGCACCGGTCCTTACTCGCTCATCACGCAACAACCTCTTGGCGGTAAAGCGCGTAGCGGCGGTCAACGTTACGGGGAAATGGAAGTCTGGGCTCTTGAAGCTTACGGCGCCGCATACACGTTGCAAGAACTTCTCACGGTCAAGTCCGACGACGTCGAAGGTCGTACGAAGATCTACGAAGCTATGGTCAACGGCAACAACACGTTGGACGCTCGCACGCCCGCGAGCTTCGACGTTTTGGTCAACGAGATCAAAGGTCTAGCGCTCAATATGGAACTCGTTCCGAGAGCGCAAGACGATTTCACCTTCGCGCCCGTCAAGACTTCCGGACAAGCTGACAATCGCGCTTTTATGTAATTTAGTCGTTAGAGACGCGACCCGCGCTATTCGCAATTAGCGCGGGTCCGCTGCCGACGCGAACGCGCCGCGCTCTTTTTGGGGCGCCTCGAGACGTTCGCGGCGTTTTGCTAGAAAAATAACACATGAGCGACTCCGGTTCGCGCTAGCTAGCGCGCGGTATCGAGCCCTGACTCCGAACCGCGCGAGCGATCCAAGTCGTTAACTATATATTCGAAACGAGGACGACAGTGTCACACAACGGCGACAATTCCGACCGCGTCAATGACTTTATCGCTGTAAAAATCAGTCTCGCCGACCCGAAAAAGATCCGCGACGAATCCTACGGCGAAGTTAAGAAACCCGAAACGGTCAATTACCGTTCTTACAAATCGGAACGCGACGGTCTCTTTTGTGAAAAGATCTTCGGACCTGAAAAGGACTGGGAATGCTCTTGCGGTAAGTACAAGGGCATGAAATATAAGGGCATGACGTGCGATCGCTGCGGCGTCAAAGTAACGCACAGCCGCGAACGCCGCAAGCGAATGGGGCATATCAATCTTGCCGCTCCCGTCGTGCATATTTGGTTCTTCCGCGCCGCGCAAAGCAAATTGGCCGCTTTGCTCGCGATGAAGGCTTCCGCGCTTGAAAAGGTCGTTTACTTCCAAGATTACGTCGTGATCGACCCGAAAGAAACGGAACTCAAGAAGTGCCAACTCCTGACGGAAGAAGAATATCGTAAGGCTCGCGAAGAATGGGGCCGCGACGGTTTCGTCGCCGGTATGGGCGCGGAAGCGATCCGCGAACTCCTTAAGGGTCTCGAGTTGCCCGCGCTCCAACGCGAACTCAAAGAAAGCATCAAGACCTGCACCGCCGCCGCGACGAAGAAGACGCTTGCCACGCGCCTTAAGCTCGTCGACGCGCTGTGCAACTGCAAGGGTGAGAACCGTCCCGAGTGGATGGTCTTGGACGTCATCCCGGTCATTCCGCCGGATCTGCGTCCGTTAGTCCAACTTGACTCCGGCACGTTCGCCACCTCCGACTTGAACGACCTCTATCGTCGTATCATCAACCGCAACAACCGCTTGGAGAAGCTCGTCTCGCTCAACGCGCCCGACGTCATCATCCGCAACGAAAAGCGTATGTTGCAACAATCCGTCGACGCGTTGTTCGACAACGGTCGCTGCAAGCGCAAGGTTCAAGGCTCGAACGGTCGTCCGCTCAAGTCGTTGACCGACATGATCAAAGGTAAGCAAGGTCGTTTCCGTGAAAACTTGCTTGGTAAACGCGTCGACTACTCCGCGCGTTCCGTCATCGTCGTCGGTCCTCACCTCCGTCTGCACCAATGCGGTCTTCCTAAGCCGATCGCGTTGGAACTCTATCAACCGTTCATCATCCGCTTGCTCAAGGAGCAAAAGAAGGCGGACACGATCAAGAGCGCGAAGAAGATGCTCGAACGTCGCGACCCCGAAGTCTGGGACGTCTTGGAAGAGGTCGTCAAGAACCACCCGGTCTTGCTCAACCGCGCGCCTACGCTCCACCGTATGGGTATCCAAGCGTTCGAACCGATCCTCGTCGAAGGTAACGCGATCAAGTTGCACCCGTTCGTGTGTAAGGGCTTCAACGCCGACTTCGACGGCGACCAGATGGCCGTCCACCTTCCGTTGTCTTTGGAAGCGCAAGTCGAATCCTACACGCTGATGTTGTCCACCAACAACATTTTCAGCCCCGCGAGCGGCGAACCTATCATGATGCCTCAACAAGACGTCGTTATGGGTTGCTACTATATCACTTACGACCAACCCGGCATGGACGGCGAAGGCATGGTCTTCTCCTCCTTCGACGAATGCTTGTTGGCGCACTCCTTGGGTAAGGTCAACCTCCAAGCGCGTATCAAAGTCCGTATGCCGAAAGGTCGTTATCTCTCCACCGACAGAACGATCTGCGAAGGTAAGTTGTTTGAAACGACGCCCGGTCGTATCATCTTCAACCAGATCTTGGACGACGGCCCGTATTATAACTACGCGCTCGGTTCTAAGGAATTGGCGAAGGTCATTAGCGAATGCTATGAAAACCACGGGCGTAAGACGACGATCAACTTGCTCGATAAGATGATGCGTCTTGGCTTCGAAGAAAGCACCAAGAGCGGTCTTTCCTTCGCGGCGGACGACTTGATCACCCCGCTCTCCAAGAAGGAATTGCTGCTCGAAGGCGATCGCCAAGTCAACGAACTTCACAGAAAGTTGGACGGCGGTACGATCACGAACGAAGGTCGTTACGAACAAACGATCGACTTGTGGGAAAAGATCAACAAGCGCATTGCCGACGACATGATGGAATCGTTCAAGGCCGACGTTTATCAAGCGGAACCGGCCGCGGACGCGCAGAAGATCCGTCCTCGCGGCTATGTCAATCCGGTCTATTTGATGGCGACGTCCGGCGCTCGTGGTAACGTCGGTCAGATCCGTCAGCTTGCGGGTATGCGCGGTTTGATGGCACGTCCTAACGGCGAAATCATCGAAACGCCTGTAAAAGCGAACTTCCTTGAAGGTCTTTCGGTATTCGAATACTTCACGACGACGCACGCGGCTCGTAAGGGCTTGTCCGACACGGCGTTGAAGACGGCGGACTCCGGTTACCTCACGCGTAAGCTCGCCGACGTTTCCCAGAACTGCGTCGTCACGATGCACGACTGCGGCACCACCAACGGCGTTGAAAAGCACGTCTTGATGGACGGCGAAAAGAAGATCCCGCTCTCCAAATCGATCGTCGGACGCGTTTCCTGCAAGTCCGTACTCGACCCGGTCTCCGACGAGATCATCGTCAAAGAAGGCGAACTCATCACCATCGAGATCGCGCGTAAGATCGACTCCCTCGGTATCGACACGCTGCTCGTCCGTAGCCCGATGACGTGCGAAGCCGAACTCGGCGTCTGCGCGCTCTGCTACGGTATGGACCTCTCCACCTCGCGTCTCGTCGAAGAAGGTCTCGCGGTCGGTATCATCGCCGCGCAATCCATCGGCGAACCGGGCACGCAGCTGACCATGCGTACGTTCCACTCGGGCGGCGTGGCCTCGCGTTCCGTTAAGGAAGCGGAGATCAAGACGGCGTTTGCCGGTAAGATCCATCTCAAGAACCTCGAAGTCGTTGAGAACGTCAACGTCGCCGGGCACAACGGTCCCGCGTCCCTCGTCCTTGGCTCCAACCTCGGCGGCGGCGTCGAGATCTGCAACCAACGCGGTCAAGCGCGCGAATTGTATCAGATCCCGAGCGGTTCGTTCCTGCACGTCAAAGAAGGCGACGAAGTCAGCATCGACGACGTCATCGCCAGCTACGACGCGCACAACAAGCTCATCATCGCGATGAACGACGGGCAATGCAAGTTCTTCGACGTCGCTCAGACCGTCATCGAACGTGAAGATAAGACGACCGGTACGATCAACCGCCAGATCGGCGAACTGCGCGGCGACCGCCATCCGCGTATCGATTTGATCGCTAGCAACGGTCGTTCCACCGAGTCTTACTTGCTCGCTTCGCAATCGATCCTCTTGGCTTCGGACGGTCAGTTCGTTACCAAAGGTACGGTCTTGGCTAAGGTTCCGTTCTCCGGCGGCGGTAGCGAAGACATCACGAGCGGTCTGCCGCGTGTTACCGAGATCTTCGAAGCGCGCGCGCCTAAGGACCCTGCCATCGTCGCGGACGTCAGCGGTATCGTTCACTTCTCCGAAGAACGTAAACGCAATAAGCAGGAGATGTACATCTACCAACCGGGCGAAGATCCCAAGTCCGGTACCGTTTACGCTATTCCGCAGAACAAGCGTCCGCTCGTCTACGAAGGCAACGAAGTCGTGAAGGGTCAACCCCTTACCGACGGTCCGGTCAATCCGAAGGACATCCTCCGTACGCAAGGTCCGGAAGCGGTCCAGAACTACCTCATCGCCGAAGTTCAGAAGGTCTATCGTTCGCAAGGCGTGCCGATCAACGACAAGCACATCGAGATCATCATCTCGCAGATGTTGCGTAAGTTCAAGATCGAGCACAGCGGCGATACCAATATGCACGTTGGCGACGTCGTCGACCGCGCCGAATTCCTCCGCAATAACCGTATTACGAAGGACTGCGTCAAGATCGTTTCTGCGGGCTCCACCAACTTCCAAAAGGACGAGGTCATCTCTCGCGAAGAATTCAACGAAGTCAACGAACGCTATATGCGCGAAGACCCCAACGCGATCTCGGCGACCTGCACCTCCTGCCAACCGGCGGAAGGCAAGGTCCAACTCCTTGGTATTGCCAAGGCGGCGTTGTTGAGCGATTCGTTCCTCTCCGCGGCGTCTTTCCAAGAGACCACGAAAGTCTTGACGGAAGCGGCTTTGGCGGGCAAGACCGACAACTTGATCGGCCTGAAAGAAAACGTTATCGTCGGGCGTCTTATTCCCGCCGGCACCGGGTTCAACATCTACCAACGCGCGAAGTGGGATAGATGCGAAGGCGTTGAAGCTGTTACGGAATATGAAAACGGATTCGATCCTGAACTGAACCCGTTCGACAACAATAGCAACAACGCCAAAGTCGACGAAGTCGACGGCGGTTCGAGCTTCGGAGCCGTCTCCGACCAAAAGAGCGGCGTCGAGAGCCAGAACGTGATCTTCGATTCTATCGGCGAAGTCGTCACTATCGTCGACGACGAGCCCGCGAACGACCAAAACGTCGGCTTCAACGACATTTTCTTGAACGGCGGGTACGACGAAGGCGAGAAATCGCAACGCCTTGGCGACGAAGAATGAGTCTGACTCTTCGCTGATATGTAACTAGATCGAAACCTCGAACGATCCCTTGCGACCGTTCGAGGTTTTTTTATCCGCGCCGCCCACGCGTCCCCGCTCGGGCGGTACTCGTTTTCACTTCTATCACCGCGATACCATATATATACGTCAGCTATGCGCACGATCTCTATACCCGCCTCAACGCCGATCGCCGAGCGGCTACGCGAACTCGGCTACGTTCTTTCGCTCGACTGCGGCGGGCAAGGGCGTTGCGGCCGCTGCCGCGTCACGACGATACGCCCGGACGGCGCGCGCGTCGAGGTCTTAGCTTGTAAAACGCTTGGCCCCGCGATCGTCGACGTCTCCGCGTTGACGCGCGAGGAACGCGTGATCACGCCGGAGCTCGTCCACGCGCCGACCGCCGTCTCGCTCGCCGATCGCAACGCCGATCTTGCGCTAGCCGTCGACCTCGGCACGACCACGATCGCCGCGGCGCTACTCTCGCTAGCCTCGGGCAAATTCCTCGCTACCGCCTCCGACCGCAATCCGCAGCGCGACTACGGCGCCGACGTCGCCACGCGTATTGCCGCGGCGGCCGACCCGCTCAAAGCCGCCGCGTTGCGCGGAGCCGCGGTCGACGCGATCACGGCGCTGGCGTTGAAGCTGACCGCGCAAGTTGGCGTCGAGCCCTCGCGCATACGCAAGATCGCGATCGCGGGGAACACCGTGATGGAATACCTCTTTGCCGGTCGCGATGTTGCTTCACTTGGCGCGGCGCCGTTTGCTGTTCCGCGGCGCGATTTCGCGCTAGCGACGGGCGCAGCTTGCGGACTCGCGTTTTCGCCGACGGCGGAGGTCTGTATTTTGCCGGTCGTTTCGGCGTTTGTTGGCGGCGACGCGCTGACGGGCTACGAATATCTCCGTGTCCGCGGCGCGTTTCCGGCGACGCAGATCGCGTTATTACTCGACGTTGGCACTAACGGCGAACTGATATTCTCGGATCGCGGCAAGCTCTACGCCTCGTCGACGGCGGCAGGCCCGGCATTTGAAGGCGCGTCGATATCGCAAGGCTCGTTGGCGGTCCCCGGCGCGATCGCGGGCATAACGCTATCGCGCTCCTTACCGCGTTGGCAAGCGCGTACGATCGCCAACGCGCCAAGCGCGACGGTCTGCGGCTCGGGCATGATCGACGCGTTAGCCGCCGCGTTAGAACTTGGACTTGTTGCTCCGACCGGTAGGATAGCCGCGCCCGTCGATCTCGAACAACATGAAGAATCATGGCGCGTTACCGGCGACGGGAAACAACGCAAATTGACGATCTCGCAATACGGTTCCCCGCAAGTCGCGCTGACGCAACAAGATATTCGCTGCGCGCAACTTGCGATCGGCGCGATGAAAGCGGGCATGCGTCTACTGCTTGCCGCGGCGTCGCGCGTGCCCGGCGAGCTCGACGCGCTTCATATTGCCGGCGGGTTCGGCGCCGCGCTCTCTCTCCCCAACGCCCAGCGCGTAGGACTATTGCCGCCCGAGCTCCCGACTTCGCGTATCCATTACGCCGGCAACACCTCCTTACTAGGCGCCGCGGCCCTCCTTGTCGGCGAGACCACGCTGCAACAACACCTCGACGACCTCGATCGCTTCACCGTAGTAGAACTCGCGGAACGCCCCGATTTCGCCGACGCGTTCGCCGCTGCAATGCGGTTCCCGTATTGCCCGTAATGCCTCGCGGGGGCGTGTTTGTCCTCTGCGGCCGGACGGGCCGGTGGCGACGGCGCCACTCCCGGATCGCGCTACCGCGCGGATGGCGGATCTTCGCTCGCGTTGCTCGCTTATTGCGGCGATGGTACCCGCTCCCGTTGGTCGCTAGCGTGTGGGAAAGAGAAAGGGGATCTTCGCTCGCGTTGCTCGCTTGTTGCGGTGATGGGTACCCGCTCCCGTTGGTCGCTAGCGGGTTTATGGGAGAGGACATACGCTCGCGTTGCTCGCTTGTTTTAACGCCGTCCATTCGCCGACGAGCGATCTCCGAGCGTACGCGAGGTTAGCCGTGAATCGCCATTCACGGGCGCCGCATGGCCGCTTGTACTATGCCTACGACCGTACTCGACCGCAATACGCCAACGTTGTCCATCGTATCAACGCCGCCCATATGCCGTCGAGCGATCTCCGAGCGCACGCGAGGTTAACCGTGACTCGCCAGTCACGGGCGCCGCATGGCCGCTTGTACCACGCCTACGACTGCACTCCCCACCGCAATATGCCAGCGTTGTTCCCTGTATCAACGCCGCCCGTATGCCGACGAGCGATCTCCGAGCGTCAGCGAGGTTAACCGTGACTCGCCAGTCACGGGCGCCGCATGGCGTCGGGTACCATGTCTACGACTGCACTCCCCACCGCAATACGCCAACGTTGTTCCCCGTATCAACGCCGCCCGTATGCCGTCGAGGGCGTTACGCAGCCGCACGATATTCGCATATACTACCCCTCTCGTCGCGTAGGAACAACGCCGACCTCTCAGGTGCGCCGCCGCGCCCCCCCACAGTTTACCAATTTCTCTCAAAATTTTATCTATTTTAACTATTTCACCTATTTCTCTACTAGACAACTATGTTAAACGCGTTAAAATGCGTAAATGTGGTAAAAGAGTATTCCTAGACAAACTAGTAATATTCGAATCGATCGTGATTGTCGTTCCGGGGGATCGGGATGACAGATCTTGCGCGTGATTTGCGTATAGCGTCGTCGAGCCGTAATGGGACCGGCGATACGGCGAATAAGCGCGAATATTGACGTAGGTAGTCGACGAAACCAACGCTGTGTTCCAATTGCTGTCGGAAACTTTAGCGTTTTTTGAAAAAATTTCACGATCGGCGCAAAGAGTGACCGGTTTTGTCGTATTACTATTATAACTTTCCGAGGGATCGCGGGGAAGTTCCCTTGGCGTCCGATTTTGAAAGGTGCAAATATTTTCGGGCGGTCCTTTAATTCCAGAACTACGGGTGAAATTATGAACAAACGAATTTTTGCCGCGGTATTAGTAGCGGCTTGTCTGTCGTCGACAGCGGTTCAAGCGCAGATTTTCCCGCGTCTATTCCAGCCTCGTGCCGCGTATCCCGCCGCTTCTTATCGGGGTTATGCTCCCGGCTACAACTATGCCGGCGCTTATCGACCTTTTGCGCCGATGACGAACGCAGCTACTGCCAACGCTAGACCGACTAGCGTCCAACCTCAGGTTAAACAACAAGTCGCGTCGTCCGTTCCGAGCGTCGCGACCAAAACGCAAGACGCCGCGAGCGTCAAGAAGGTGGAAGTTTCGGCGACGCGCGTCGTAGACCCTAACGCGCAAGAGCCGACGGTTTCGGATATTATCGAAACTACCGGCGTCCCGGAAGCTACCGAAGTCGTCTCGATCGACGCGCAAGTTGCGACGGAAGAAACGCAAGACGCGCAAGTTGAGAACGACGCTACGGGTATCGTCGTCGTTGAAGCCGACGAGGAGCCCGCGCAAGCTGCGGAAGAACCGCAAGCGGATCCCGAACCGGCCCCCGCCGAACCTGAACCGGTTGCGGAAAAGACCGCGTTGGAGACCTGCTTAGACAAGGTCAACGCGATACGCGCGCGCTACGGTATTGGCGCGGCGTTACAGATCGACAACCGCTTGCAAAACGGCGCCGCGGCTCATGCCGCGAACATGCGCGCCTCCGGGCAAGTCTATCACGCCCCGGGCTGCGGGTTCGAGATCTGCGCGCAAAGCTTTGGAGCCTCTATTGACGGCGCTATCAACCAATTCCTGAACTCCCCCGCGCACCGCGCGATCCTCCTCCAATCCGGCTTCCGCACCTGCGGGATCGGACAATACAACGACCAATACGGCCGCGCCTATGTCGCCATCCGCTTCGGGTATTGATCGCTAACTGACTCTAAGAATACGGGTTGTTGCCGCTAAGTTCCCCCCTGGGACGCTTGGCGGCTTTTTTATTTCTTGACGCGGGTGCGAAGATAGAGATAAATAGCGATCGCAAGATTTGTGTTTTGGACTTGATGGAAGATAGTCTGGGGATCGAATTCACGAGTCGCCTGACCTTTACAGGTTGGGTGATAGATATATAATAAAAAATCGGTATTTAGTGCTATTTTGACGCACTAAATGCGATTTATCGAAACCTTTCGCAATTGAAAATAAAGGGAACGATTACGTGAAGTCGTGTATCTACTGAATGCAGTTCACCGATTATTTGTCGGACGCATTCATGAAACATGAATGAAAGAACGATCGGGTGATAGTGGTGGGATATACGTCTCCGTATAATGGCTCGTTGACTCGCGAGCAATTTTTGTTTTACGAAACTCGCATAACTGCGAAGTTGATGATCGAAGGACTGGACGATCAAGCGATCGTTTCCAAGATCGTTAGCGAGAATCTCTTCCAATATCCGACGGAACGAACGCTTCGCTCGATGGCTCTCGTGTGTGTTGCGAGATTACGAGGGCTGAACAACGACGCGTTGATCGACGCCGTCGCCAATCGCTCTTCGGAAGTCGCTAAACAGATCTGTCTCTACGGTATGATGAAGAAGTATCGCCTTGTCTGGGATTTTATGATCGGCGTGATCGGCGAAAAATACCGACGGCAGGATTTTTCTTTTGGTAAGCTCGACCTCAACGTTTTCTTTTTGCAGTTACAAGAACAGGACGACAAAGTCGCCGGATGGAGCGATTCGACTGTGAAGAAGATTGCGGAGGTATTGAAGAGGTTACTTCTTGAAAACGGGTATCTCGATAATTCGCGTTCGACTCGGCTGAATCCGGTATTGTTAGATCCCGTTTTAGAGAGCGCTATCAAAACAAACGGCGACCACAAGGCGTTGCCCGCGTTCAATAGTTTTTCGTGAAGGTGCGGCGATGAAGGGACTTAAAGAACGCTTAGACGCATTACGCACATTACTCCATGATCCGGATTTTCTCGAAGGTAGAGGGCTGAGTAACGAGGTCAATATTCGTATCTTCTGTTACGACCCAAAAGAAGAGATGACGGTCGTACAGTTCTTGAAACAACTCAAGAGCAACGATCCATTATTTGGTTATAACTTGATAGAATGTAATCTTTATAAGACATTCTTGGCTGTTTGTACCGAACAAGGTATTATCGACATGATACCCGAAATAGAGGAATCTAGCGGCGCAGACTTCCTTCTTAAACAGCTTTATGCAATCAAAGAACTTCTTATTAAGAAGATCTTAGAACCGAAACTTAAAACGGGCAATGTTTTACTACTTACCGGCGTAGGAGACGTCTTTCCATTTATGCGAGTTCACACGTTGTTGGAAGCGTTGCAACCTGAATGTCCTAATATTCCGATCTTAGTTATGTATCCGGGCGAGTTTAACGGTTATCAACTAAAATTGTTTAATCGTCTACAACCTAGCGACTATTACAGAGCTTTTAGACTGATCGAAGGAGAATAACGTCCATGTTCATTAAAGATATGTTCGTCAAAGACGTCGATCGACAGATCAATGGCGTTATTAAAGTGACACAAGACGCCCCCGAGGTTATTGAACAAGAAGTTCGCGAATATGTTATTACGAGGGAATTGAAGAAGCATTTTATCAATTTCTTCAACTACTACAGCGACGCTTTTGATGAACCGACTGATGATATCGGCGTTTGGATCTCAGGTTTTTTTGGAAGCGGTAAATCGCACTTCTTGAAAATGTTGTCCTATATATTGGAAAACAAACAAGTTGGCGATACTTCGACGGTTGAAGTCTTCCGAGAGAAATTTGAAGACGACGCGGCTTCTTTTATGTCGATCGACAAAGCGACTCAAGGCGTAACAGAGACGATTCTGTTTAATATTGACATAGTGAGTGATGCGAATAAACAGTCTGTTCCTGACGTCTTCGCTAAGGTTTTCTATAGACATCTTGGTTTTTACGGAGACGATCTTAAGATTGTGAGGTTAGAACAGTACATCGAACTAGAGGGTAAAACGGAGGAATTTCGCCGCGTCATCAAGCAAATGACCAACGGTAGATCGTGGGAAGAACTGCGCAAGATGTACGCGTTTTACGGAAATTATATCATTCCCGCGCTTGTTGAAGTTCTGGGGATGAACGAAACAGACGCGAAGAATTGGTTTGACGACAAGAACCCACAGAGTCTGGCTATCGATAACCTTGTTGCGGATATTGGTACTTACGTTAGCTCCAAACCTAACAACTATCGTCTATTATTTATGATCGACGAAGTTGGTCAGTATGTTGGCTCTAATACGAATATGTTGCTGAACTTACAGTCGATCGTCGAGGAGATCGGCAGTTCGTGCGGCGGTAAAGTCTGGGTCATGTGTACGGGGCAAGAGGGGATCGACGAAATCATTAAGGTCCCTTCCGACGAATTCTCTCGTATTCAGGCGCGTTTTAAGACTCGGTTAAGTCTTTCTTCTTCCTCTGTTGACGAAGTCATTCAGAAGCGTATCTTGAAGAAGAATAAGGAAGCGGAACAGAGATTGGAGGCTCTCTACGATGAGAACGAATCGGTATTACGCAACCTCCTTAGTTTTAAGGACGCGATAGGCGATATTAAGGGCTACGCCGATTCGAGCGATTTTGCGGTGAATTTTCCGTTCGTACCGTATCAGTTCATCATCATGCAGGAAGTCTTTGCACAGATCCGTAAGCATGGTAATTCCGGTAAGCATCTTTCAGGGGGCGAGCGCTCGATGTTGTCCGGTTTCCAAGAAGCCGCGATAGCGATCATGAAGAAGGACGAACACGCATTAGTACCGTTCTTCCGCTTCTATGATAGCGTTCATTCGTTTCTTGACAGCTCGATCAGTCGCGTTATCGAGCGTTGTCAGAAAGCCGCCGATGACGATAACGGCGTCAAACAACAGGACGTTGATGTCCTCAAACTCTTGTATCTCATACGTTATGTAGACGATATTCCCGCTTCCGTAGACAATATCGTCATCCTCATGGCGGACGATATACGCGTTGATAAAATCGCGTTACGCGACCGCGTCAAAGAGTCGCTAGAGCGATTGTTAAGTCAAGGCTATATTGGTCGTTTTGGGGAGACGTATAACTTTCTGACCGACGAAGAACAAGATATTCAGCGCGAGATCAATAACACCGTCGTCGATACCTCGGCGATCGTGGAACGTATTGCGCAGATGATCTTTGTGGAAATTTATCCGACGAAAAAATTCCGTTATGGCAAAAACGACGATTTTGAGTTCTACAAGATGGTCGACGGTGTGACTATCGGCAATAGCTGCGGAGGTATGACGTTACGTTTTCTTACCGCAGCTAGCGACATTTCAGAGAAAAACGACCTGCGCCTGTTAGCGTCTTCGCAACAACAAGCGATCGTTGTGCTTGCCGAATCTCCTTATTATGATAATTTGGAACACGCGATGAAGATCGGAAAGTATATCAAGCAACGTAATGTCGCTCACTTGCCGAAATCTACTCAGGATATCATTCGCGGTCATCAGGAAGAAGCACAAAGGTATGAACAGGACGCGATCGAACAATTAAAGAAGTCGATCGAAGGCGCGACATTCTACGTCGCGGGGGAATGCGTTGATATCAATAACGGCGACTTCAAGAAACGGATCGATCAAGCTCTTGAATATTTGGTTGCACAAGTCTATAACAAACATGGATTTATTACCAAACGCTTTGACAGCGACGAAGACGTTGTCGCTATCTTGCGTGGCGAAAATAAAACATTTGACGGCGTTGAACTAAATAGCGATGCAACGGCGGAGGTCTACGAATATCTTTCGTTACAGGAACTTCAAAAATTACCGACTTCGATGAACGATATCCAGAAGCGATACCAAGAGATCCCTTACGGTTGGAAAGAGATCGATATCGCGGCGGTCGTGGCGCTCCTCATTGCTCAACAGAAGGTTACGATCAAGTATGGCGGGGGGACTATTCAGCCCGACGATCCTAAATTACTTGATATGCTTCGTAAGAAGAACGAGATCGGGAAGACGACCGTTTCCAAACGAGTTTCTATCGGCGCGTCTGTGATAAGGTCGATCAGATCGCTGTTGTCCGAGTATTTTGACGTTATGGACGTGCCGAGCGATGAAGACGGACTCGTCTCTTTCATTGTGGAGAATTTCACAGCGCAAAATAAACGCTTTAAGGAGTTGGACGCTCGTTATAGCGCCCCAAATCGTAAATATCCCGATCGTCGTCTCGTGACAAAGGGAATAGAGCTGACTGCGGATATCCTCTCTCAAAGTAAGGATAATTTTGCGCTGATCGAGCGAGTGTTGAAGTGCGAGAACGACCTGTTCGACAATAAAGAAGATCTTCAAAAAGTGGAGAGCTTCTTCAAGAACCAAGTCCAGATCTTTGACGCCGCCACGCAGATGTTGATCGACTTGAAGAACGATCTAGACGATCTGAATCGAGAGACCACAGCGAAGGATGCGTTAGAGGAAATAGTAAAGATCGTTACGCCAGAGAAAAATTTTGACTACAAAAAGATTCCCGCTCTTAACGGCCTTATGACGACTGTTCGTGAAGTTCACGAGCGGTTGTTAGCTTCAAAGCGTAAGGAGCTATTGGACGACGTGCCACAATATGTTGCGGCGATCCAACAATATGCCGCGGCGCAAGAGGTGCCCGAAGATAACTTTACGATAAAAGACGTCGTTACAGAGGCGGAGGAATTTTACGGTCAAAAGAAAGAACAGATCGACGAATGTGACAGTCTTGCGTTGTTGGACGGTCTAAAATCAAAGATGCAACAACATAAGGACGACGCTTGTAGTAAGATCGACAAGGCGTTGAAACCATCGCCTACCGTCTTCTTCCCGACGGCTCATGACGTCAACAACGAGACGCCTGCTTCGGGGCCGGAAAAGATCGTCAAGACTTGCCAGAGGGGCGTTTTGTTCCCGGTAAAGGAATTGAGTTCGGAAGCCGACGTCGACGCGTATGTTGAATTGGTGCGCAACGCGTTGATAAATATTCTTAAAGAATGTGATTGTATTCAATTAAAGTGAGGAGAAAGCGATGAACAAGAACGCGATCAAGAAGTATGCCGTATGGGCGAGACGCGACCTTATCTCCCGAGTATGCCAAAGAGCGGCGCTTTATGGGATAACGAAGGATGGATGGGGAGACGTCGATGCTATCAGCGTAGAAGGTCGCGTTCTGTCGGAGACGGAAAGAACGCAGCGTAAAGCGCTGATCGAACAGATCAAAGCCAAGCGCTACGATCAAGTTATGGAAGAGGTCGCCTATACTTGGTTTAATCGTTTCTCCGCTTTGCGCTTTATGGAAGTGAACGGCTATTTGCCGAGCCATGTGCGCGTATTTTCTGATGAAGAGAACGCTTTCAAACCGCAGATCATGACGGAAGCGTTCGACCTAAGGATCGACGGCGTTGATATGGATAAAGTCTACGCCTTAAAGATGGCGAATAACTCTGACGCTCTATTCAAATACTTGATCGTCGCTCAATGCAACGCCCTCAGCGGCATTTTACCGGGTATGTTTCAGCGTATCTCGGATTACACCGAACTGTTGTTCCCTGATAACTTGCTCCGCGAAGGTTCCGTCGTTGAGCAAATGGTTACGGCGATCCCGCAAGAAGATTGGCAAGACGGACCCGATTCTCGGAGGGGTGGGTCAGTATCCTCGGATAGCTGTATCAGTATTCTTGGATGGCTGTATCAGTATTATAATAGCGAGAAAAAAGACGCCGTCTTTACCGCTCTACAAAAGAATGTAAAGGTTACAAAGGAGAATATTCCTGCTGCGACTCAGCTCTTTACCCCCGACTGGATCGTTCGTTACATGGTCGAAAACTCTCTGGGACGACTTTGGCTAGAAGGGCATCCGAACGACGAACTGAAAGCTCAATGGAAATACTATCTTGAAGAAGCGGAACAGGAACCGCAAGTAGAAGAACAACTTGCGAAGATACGCAAAGAGTATGCGGCTCTTACTCCGGAACAGATCAAGTGTATCGACCCATGCGCTGGAAGCGGGCACATTTGCGCGTACATGTTTGACGTGTTGATGCAAATATACGAGTCTTATGGTTATACGACTCGTGAAGCTGTCGCTAGTATCGTCGAGAATAATATCTATGGACTTGATATCGACGATCGCGCCGCGCAGTTAGCCTATTTTGCAGTCATGATGAAGGCGCGTCAGTATGACTCTCGCTTTCTTACAAGGGGAATACAACCTCACGTTTACGTAATTTGTGAGAGTAACGATTTTGATTTGAATGTTTTGGAGTACTTCTATAATGGAAACTCTAAACTTCAAAGTGAAATGGAGACTCTTCTTAATGAGTTACGTGACGCAAAGGAATATGGTTCTATTCTCAATATAACTCGAGTAGATTTCGACGCTTTGTATGCGCGTATTGATGAAATTCGAGAAGATGACTCTGTTTATAGGGAAAAGGCATTGAATTACTTATTACCGTTAATTCAGTGCGCCGACGTAATGTCGCAGAAATATCACGTTGTTGTTACTAATCCGCCTTATATGGGGATTAGTGGCGTAAGTGGGATTTTGTCTGATTTTGTCAAGAAGAATTATCCTGACAGTAAAAATGATTTGTTTGCCGTATTTATTGAAAAATGCGGACAGATGATTGTTAAAAATGGTTTTCAGGCAATGGTAACTCAGCACGCATGGATGTTTTTAACGAGTTACGAAAATCTAAGAAAAAAATTACAATCTATTAATCTCGTAAATATGGCGCATTTAGGCGCAAGGGCTTTCGAAGAAATTGGCGGGGAAGTCGTTCAAACAACGAGTTTTGTTATTAATAATAGATATGTTGCTAATTACAAAGGAGGTTATGCTAGACTGACTGAGCCTACGACGCAACAGGGAAAGGAAGATATGTTCTTGAGTGGGGAAAATAGGTATCTTGCACAACAAGACAATTTTTCTAAAATACCAGGAAGTCCCGTGGCATATTGGGTTTCCAAGGCTCAAATTGCGGCTTTTGATAATCCTTCATTGAGTACTTTTGCCTTACCAAGACAAGGTATGGCAACATCTGATAATAACCGCTTCCTTCGCCTGTGGACTGAGGTAAGTATTGAAAATACTTGCTTTGACGCGGATGATGAAAATGATGCGTTGGCCAGTGGTGTCAAATGGTTTCCTTATAATAAAGGTGGTGGGTTTAGAAAATGGTATGGAAATATTGAGTATTTGGTGAATTGGGAAAATAATGGTTTCGAGATAAAGAATTCCTATGATGAACATGGAAAACTTAGATCACGCCCCCAAAATTTACAATATTTCTTTCGAGAATGCTTAACTTGGAGTAAAATTTCCAGTGGCATATTTTCGATGAGATATGTTCCGAATGGGGTTTTATTTGATGTTGCCGGTTGTTCATTGTTTCCAAATGGCAATTATATGTCAATCCTCGCCATTATGAACAGTTGTGTTCAACGTAATTTCTTGGCTATTTTGAGTCCAACATTAAATTACGAAGTGGGGCAGATTGCATCTCGCTTCCAATGATCGATTTAGGTGTAACTGAGAAAAGAGTTGCAGAATTAGCAACGAAATGCGTAGCCTTATCCAAAGCAGATTGGGATTCTTTTGAAAATTCATGGCATTTTCAACGACATCCGTTAATTAATGAGGAAAAGACGATCGCAGCCGCATTTTTTAAATGGGAAGATATTTGTCGACTTCGATTTGAAGGAATGCACAACGCTGAAGAAGAAATCAACAAACTAATAATATCTGCCTATGGATTAGAAGGGGAATTGGCTCCTGACGTTCAACCCGAAGAGGTTACGGTTCGCAAGGCAGACCTTAGTCGTGATATCAAGAGTTTGATCTCTTATGCCGTAGGCTGTATGTTCGGTCGATTTTCATTGGATGAAGACGGTCTTGCTTATGCTGGCGGAGAGTGGGATGCAAGTAAGTACAAGACCTTTAGCGCCGACAAAGACAACATCATTCCTATCAGCGACGACGAATATTTTTCCGATGATATCGTAGGTCGTTTTATCGAGTTTATCAAAGTCGTTTATGGGGCGGGTACACTTGATGAGAATCTGAAATTCATCGCCGACGCGCTTGGGGGTAAAGGACTGCCGAAAGAGGTTATTCGTAACTATTTTATGAATGATTTCTATGCCGACCACTTAAAGACCTACCAGAAACGCCCGATATACTGGTTGTTTGATTCCGGCAAGAAAAACGGCTTTAAGTCTCTGATCTACATGCATCGTTATCAACCTGATACGCTTGCGCGTATCCGAACGGACTATATCCACGAACAGCAGAGTCGTTATCACACCGCGATCGAGAATCTTGCGGACCGTATAGCGACAGCGCAGACGACTAGCGAGCGCGTCAAGTTGTCGAAGAACCTGAAAAAGCTACGAGATCAAGCGGAAGAGACAAGAGTGTATGAAGAGAAGATCCACCATCTTGCCGATCAGATGATCAAGATCGATCTCGACGACGGCGTGAAGAAGAATTACGCCATTTTCCAAGACGTTCTCGCCAAGATCAAGTAAGGAATCGATCATGCCCGGAATGGATCTCAGCGCCGTACTGAAAGACTTGGATCGTCGTTTTGCGGAACCGCTACCGGAGTTTTATAATCGTCGCATTATCTTCTGGTATGACGAAGAACGCGAGTTTGAAGACCGGATAAAAGAACTGCAACTCGACAACGTCAAAATTGTCGTACTGACCGGTAGTAACGCGTTTGCTGTCAAGAAGTTGCTTTGTGAGGACGATCTGAAGTCGAATTTCCTCGTGTATCAACCGTTCTCTTTCAACAGAGACGACGACAACTGGTTGCTCAACGTTCAGTTGTATAGCGAGGAATTTCGCGCCGATCTGACGTCGATCTTAATGACCGAATTAGGATTGCCGCAAACGCCGATCGTTCGCGGGCAGATCAAGCGGTACGCTAAGTTCTTTAACGCTAGATTGCGACGCGAGGCTTTTTCGAAGATCAAAGGGACTATCTCGACGAAGTCGCAGATCGCTCTTGGGGTGATGGCTGTCCTTTCCCATACTAGCGAGCTTTCACCGAAGAATGTGATCCGAGCCGTGATCGGCGCGGGGAACGATAATGATTCCAACGCCGTCTATAACGACTTCGTAAACTATGGAGTGTATGACGCGTTTTGGACTATGGTCGGGCAGTTGACCGGGTACAAAGAGGAAAACGCGCCTAGTCTCGCGAATTTGACGATACATTTGCTCCTGACCGCGGCTTCGAGAAAGTTAGGGGAAGAGAATCTTGAAGGATTAGAGCGGTTTATATCGATTCCCCATCAGGCGACCTGCTATGATATCGTTTCGGAATGGCTTCATAGCGACGAACGCGACGAACTTGGACGCGTTGCGCGATCTGTCGAAAATGAGACGCGACTTTATCAGCGTTTGACTAAACTCGACGTCGAGTTGTTGGCGGATACCGAGTGCCTACCTTGCGTTAATGAATGTATCTTGCAGGCGTTGATGGGCGAGATATGCGAT
This sequence comes from Thermoguttaceae bacterium, assembly GCA_045599605.1. Taxonomy (GTDB): domain Bacteria; phylum Planctomycetota; class Planctomycetia; order Pirellulales; family Thermoguttaceae; genus RUG369. The sequence goes on along the minus strand of JAZRWE010000015.1, from coordinate 45,993 downwards.
AATATCATCAATGTAGACGTCATAAAAAAGATCGTCGAAAAACGTCGCGCGCTCGCTTGGTACGACGGCTATTCCGACTACTACGAGAGCGTTCTTCAAGTCGCCAATATGCAGCAGTTCTACCTCGAACATTCCGCGGGGTTCCATACGGTCGATCCTAGCGAGGTCTGGAAGGCGTACACGAGCGATTATTACAGAATGGACGCCTATTATCGTCAATTCCATCTGCGTTTTCAGCGTAGTTTGAAGGTTAGCGTTCTGAATCTTGACGATCTGTTCAAACAAGTCGCCGAAAAGGTCGAGGGGCTATATTCTCATTGGTTCCTCGGACAATTGGGTGAGAATTGGTCGAACGCTTGCGCCGACGATTTGAATAGGCATGGTCGGCTTTTTGAAGTGTCGCAACAGACTGATTTCTATCGAGATAAGGTAGAGAAAGTTAATAACAGGGTCTTTGTCGTCATTTCCGACGCGTTACGTTTTGAGGTTGCGGCGTCATTGACGGAGAAATTACAACGCGAACCGCAGAACGTCGTCAAATTGACGAGTTGCGAAGCGCTCTTTCCGACGATCACTAAATTTGGAATGGCGGCGTTGCTGCCGCACGACCGACTTACGATCGTTGAAAAAGAAAATGGCGCTTTAAGTATCTGTGCGGACGGGATACCCACCGACGCCGCGTACCGCGAGAAGATCTTGAAGAGCGCCAACGAGAAGAGCGTGGTTCTTAAGTATGATAATATCATCGGTATGAAACGCGCCGAACGCGCCGCCTTAGTTAAGGGGATGGACGTAGTCTATATCTACCATAACAAGATCGACGAAGCGAGTCATACTTCCGACGCCATGGTCTTTTCCGCTTGTGAAGAAGCGATCGCGGAGATCGACGCCCTTGTGCGTATCATCGTGAACGATTTTCGCGGTACGAGGGTCTTTATTACCGCCGATCATGGGTTCTTGTACACTTATAGCCCGTTGAACGAGGACGACAAGTTGGACAAATCGGATTTCGCAAAGAGTATCGTCGAGTATGGGCGACGTTACGCGCTCACGCTCCAAGACGCGAGTCCGACTTATCTAATGCCGATCAGATTCATGACGGGACACGCCGACTACGGTGCATACGCGCCAAGAGAGAATGTGCGCATTAAGATGAACGGCGGCGGAATGAATTTTGTACACGGCGGCGTCAGTCTTCAGGAGATGGTCGTACCCGTGATCGATTATCAGCGCTTGAGAACTAACTCCAAGGAGTATCAAAACAATCGCGATAAGTTCGATATGAAACCTGTTGAATTGAGTTTGCTCGCCACGAGTAGAAAGATCTATAACATGATCTTTTCTTTGAACTTCCATCAGACGGAAGCGGTGGGCGGTAATCGTGAGGCGGCGACGTATCTGTTGTACTTTACCGACGCGGCGGGCAATCATATCAGCGATACGTGTAAGATCATAGCGGACAAGACCGACACGAACGCGCAAGCGCGCACGTTCCGCTGCAATTTCAATCTGCGATCTCAGAAGTATAACAATTTGGACTGTTACTACCTGACGATCGCCGACGAGAGCGGACTGCAAGCGCCGAAGCGCGAGGAATTTCAGATCGATATCGCTTTTGCGGTAGACGAGTTTAACTTCTTCGAATGATCTTTTATTGATTAGGGAAGAATATGGATAATTATGAATCGAGCGAAAGCGTTCGCGAACAGATAAAAGAAAAGCTACGCCGGAATTTTGAGGGCAAGATCGTTCGTAAAGACCTGACGAAGAAGATCAAAGAAGGCGCGAATGTCCCGGTCTATGTACTGGAATTTTTGTTAGGACAGTACTGCGTCTCCGATGATGAAGACTTGATCGAACAAGGGGTTCAGAAAGTCAAGCGGATCTTGGCGGATAATTTTGTTCGCCCTGATGAAGCGCAAAAGATCTTGTCGCGGCTCCGAAGTCATGGAAGTCATTCTGTTATCGATATGATCACCGTTAGACTCGATATCAGAAAGGACTGCTATGTCGCCGACTTTTCGAATCTAGGCTTGACCAACGTGCCGATCGGCGACGAGTATCCTGAGAAATTCGATCGCTTATTGTGCGGCGGTATTTGGTGCGTCGTACAATTAGAATACTTTTACGTAGAAGCGGATAAGAACAGTAATCCGATAAGTATTCGTAAGTTAACGCCGATCCAGATGCCGCGTATCGAAATGAACGACTTGAAGGAAGGGCGTAAGGCGTTTTCGAAAGAGGAATGGATCGACGTCTTATTGCGTTCTATCGGTATGGAACCCGACGAGCTCAAAGAACGTGAAAAGTGGTTGCTTCTGACTCGTATGATACCCCTTATTGAGAATAACTTCAACTTGTGCGAACTTGGACCAAGAAGCACCGGTAAGTCGCACATATATAAAGAAATATCCCCAAATAGCATCCTTGTGTCAGGAGGCCAGACTACGGTCGCGAACCTGTTCTATAATATGGGACGCAAGACGGTGGGACTAGTAGGGCTCTGGGATTGCGTAGCTTTTGACGAAGTTGCCGGTATTCGCTTTAAGGACAAAGACGGTATCCAGATCATGAAGGATTATATGGCGTCGGGATCCTTTGCGCGAGGAAAAGAAGAGAAAGCTGCGTCCGCCTCGATGGTGTTCGTCGGCAACGTCAATCAGAGCGTCGACGTGCTGTTGAGAACAAGTAACTTGTTTGCTCCGTTTCCGCAGGAGATCGCTGACGATACGGCGTTTCTCGACCGTATGCACTGCTATTTGCCAGGGTGGGAAGTACCTAAATTTAGACCCGAGCATTTTACCGACGATTACGGATTTATCAGCGACTATCTTGCGGAATTCATCAAAGAATTACGTAAGGAACAATACGGCGACGCGTTAGACAAGTATTTCCGACTTGGCAAGAATCTCAATCAGCGCGATACGATCGCCGTCCGAAAGATGATCAACGGGTATCTGAAACTTATATACCCCGACGGTGAATTCACAAAGGAACAACTTGAAGAGATCTTGACGCTCTCGCTAGAAATGCGGCGAAGAGTGAAAGAACAGCTCAAAAAATTAGGCGGAATGGAGTTTTACGACGTCAATTTCTCCTACGTTGATTTAGAGGACATGTCGGAGCATTATATATCCGTCCCCGAACAGGGAGGCGGGAAACTCATTCCCGAAGGAACGTGTAATCCGGGACAGGTCTACACCGTCTCTCATGGAAAGTCGGGGCGTATTGGGTTGTTCCGTTTAGAAAGTCAAATGCTGCCCGGTAATGGAAAATTTGATCGAACCGGTCTAGGTAGCGATCGTGAAGCCAAAGAGGCGTCTAATACGGCGTTTAACTATCTCAAGGCAAATAGCAATCGTATTAGCGGAACGATCGGTATCACTACGAAAGACTATATCGTCAACTATCAGGATCTTCAGGGCGTCGGCATGACTGAAAGATTAGCCTTGCCGACGTTGATCGACCTGTGTTCTATTGCGCTTGGAAAGCCTACGCTTGGTTCGCTAGTCGTTCTTGGCGATATCAGTATTAGCGGCGTTATAGTAAAAGTGAACGAATTGGCCAGTACTCTCCAGGTTTGTCTTGATAGCGGCGCAAAGCGAGTACTGCTACCAAGCGCGTCGTTTGTTGATTTTGCCTCAATACCCGCAGAACTCATGAGCGCGTTTCAATTGATTCCCTATCAGAGCGCTGAGGACGCCGTCTTCAAAGCTCTGGGCGTAGAGTGATCGAGCGATCTTTAAAGAGAGATAATTACGCCTCTAAAAAACGATCGAGGTCAAGTGTTGATACTTGGCCTCGATTTTTGGGAATATCATTTCAACTTCGCGAAATACTCGTCCAACTTCTTATCGCAGACTTCGCGAATATGCTTCTTATCGTCGTCGGACAGTCGTTTCCAGACCGTAGAATCGACTTGTATCACGCCGAGCGTCGAGGTATGGCGCATGATATTCATTGCCTCAAATCTCCTAAACGGGCTGTTGAGAATATTCTGACGCACTTCCGCGTCGGTGTAGCCGCCGCGCGAGTAGATGCTGTTTCTCTCAACGACTAGCCCGGCTTCACGTCGCGCTTCGAAGAATCGACGGAAATAAGCGACGAGCTCGGCGAGATTGACGCGACCTTTGGCGTCCGCGAGTTCGAGGATCGCTTTGATCAATAACGGCTTATAAGAATAGCTCATATCCATACGCTCGATAACTTCCATAAAGAAGCTCTTGCGATTGGAGTCGTTGATAAGTCGCCAGTTGTTTTCTTTGGCCGCCTTTTCTAACGTCTCTTCTTTAAAATATTTCAGCGTCTTCTTTTCGCTAATAGGAACGACTAAGTCGGGCGTGAGTTTGCCGTCTTGAATATAACGACTTACCGTCTCCGGTTGCACGTCGATGCGGCGCACGAATTCCAATTGGCTCAACATCCCGGCGGCTTCTTCTTGCCAATTGAACAGGTCGACCAACTCGTAATCCATCGCGTTGACGGGGAAATCGACGATCGCTTCGGGCTTCTCGCCGCGGCGGTACAAGTCTTCTTCCGCTTCGCGTTGTCCTTTTTTGCCCGCGACGATACCGCCGGGGCGGTATTCTTTGACTTTGAGTAGGCGGTGAACGGAATACGGGGTATTGAATTGACTTGCGATATCGACGAAGTCAAACACCGTTAAGAACTCTTTGCCGGGAGAATTACGCATTCCGCGCCCAAGTTGTTGCGTGTAGAGTACTTTCGACATCGTCGGACGCGCCGCGAAGATCACTTCCGTTTGCGGACAATCCCAACCCTCGTTGAGCAAATCGCAAGCGCAGAGGACTTTGAGTTCGCCGTCGGCAAAGAGTTGCAACGCTTCCGAACGCTCCGAGCTCTTGTCCGTGCCGGAAACGGCGCGAGCGGAAACGCCGGCTTCTTGGAACATCCGCGCCATCTCTTTCGCGTGCTTGACCGATACGCAAAACACGACGGTGCGCTTATCGCCGACGTATTCAAGCCAAGTGTCAAGTATCAAACGGTTGCGGTCGGTAATACACAACTTGCTTTCCAGATCGCGAGCGTCGTAGCGAACGGAATTGTATTTGACTTTCGAGATATCGATATTCGTCTTTACGCGAATGCAACGCACCGGAACGAGCGCGCCCAGTTCCACCGCGGTTTGGAGGTCGAGCTTTCTCGCCGTCTTCTGGAAGATCTCCAACACGTCGATACCGTCGGCGCGTTCCGGCGTCGCCGTGAGGCCTAATGTGAATTTCGGCTTGAAATACGCTAAGATCTTTTGATACGTCTCTGCCGAGGCGTGGTGCGCTTCGTCGACGATAAGATAGTCGAAATCGTCGTCGTGAAACGCGTCGAGATTCAACGCCACGCTCTGAACGCTTCCGCATATCACTTTCTGCTCGCAGTCCTTACGACCGTCCACAAATAACCCCGTCGACGCTTCCGGCCAATACTCTTGAAAGGCGTTGCGTGCTTGATAGACGAGCGTGTTTGTATGAGCGACAAACAAAACGCGACCGTCGAGCCGTTTCGCGTCTTGCACCGCGATCAGCGTCTTGCCCGTCCCGGTCGCTAAACAGACGAGCGCTATCGTTTCTTTATTAGCGCGCATCTCTTCAAGCGCGGCGAGCGTTTCCAGTTGATAATCGCGCAACTCGATATGCTCGACGGAAAGCGTCTTGCCGTATTGGACGGGCAAATAGTCGTCGATCTCTTTAAATCGCGGCGAATCCCCGACAAAGAGCTGCAACTCGTCTTTGACGTTTTCAGGGCGTTGCTGAAGTCGTCGCACCGTCCAGCGATAGACCGCCCATCCGAACTTGATCATGCTGTTTTGTTTGAGCAGATCGTCGTCGTATTTGTCGTAAGATACCAACTGCGGGTTATGCGACGCGTCGTCGTCGATCTCAAAAGCGATACGCCTTGCGCCTGTCTCTAACAGGAAATCGGCGAACCGACTGTTCTGATAGATATCGTTAAACGGGTATTGCGAATAGAGGTACGACGCTTTCTCTTCGCCAAAAGTTTCGGCGAACAGTTCGACAAACAAGTCTTCCGCGGCGCTACCGGATACGGCTTTAAGAGGCATGGTCAGTCCTGTTCTTCGACGTAACGCAAAAAGAGTTTCTTAGCGAACGCGCCGCGTTTTTCCGCTTTCTCCGCGCGTATCTTTTCCAGTTCTTCGCGAGAACATCCGCGCGCTTGCGCGGCTGCGTAAAGAACTTCCAACAAGTCGGCAAGTTCCGTAACGTCGCCTTCCGCAAGATATTCTTGTAGTTCTTCGCCTAGCTTTTGGTCGACTGCGGTTTGATATTCAGCGTCGGATAAGACTTCGACGCAAGCCGTTTTTCCCGCGTTTTCGACGATTTCGGGGATCCTGTCGCGTACTAATTTGTTATATGTTATCGTCTTCATTGCGAAACCCTCCGGGAATTATATATTATAGTAATAATGTAATACTGTTCTAACTGTTTGTCAATTGTTCGCTTTAATTTTGAGACAATTAGTCCAAAAAAGAACTCCGCGATACCTCGTCGTACCGCGGAGTTCTTTTTTTATCCCCGCGCTCGCAGGTCGCGATGTTGGAAAAGCGGACAAAAAGGGACGAAAACATGTTGGAAAAGTGGCAAAAAACGACGAAAACATGTTGGAAAAGCGGACAAAAAGGGGTAAAATCGTATTGGAAAAGCGGCGTCGCGTTTTGGATAGTATTGCCAAATATGATGTTGGGAGAACGAGTTCATGATACATAGAAAATTGGAAAAGGAGCTGCAACGCTTTCGTGATTCCTCCGAGAAAAAGGCGTTGCTAGTCACGGGGGCTCGTCAGGTCGGTAAGACGTTCATTATACGCGAATTTGGGAAGCAATACGATTCTTTTGTCGAGATCAACTTCTACGAAAATATAGCGGCTCGAGCCTTATTTGAAAACGCTCGCGATAGCAAGGAACTTTTGTTACGTATTTCCGCTATAGCAGAAGCGCAACTGATCCCGGGGAAAACGCTTATCTTTCTTGACGAGGTCCAGGAGTGCAAGGAGATCGTTACGGCTATAAAATTCCTGGTCGAAGAAGGAAGTTATCGCTATATCCTGAGCGGATCCCTGCTTGGCGTCGACCTGAAAGATATCCGTTCTGTTCCGGTGGGATATATGGACGTCTTAGAGATGTATCCGCTCGATCTTGAAGAATTTGCGCTCGCTAATAAAGTCTCTCCCAAGGTTCTGGACGCTTTACGTAGCGCGTTTGACGAGAAGACGGAAGTGGATCCGATCGTCCATGAAAAGATGATGGAGCTGTTTCGGCTGTATTTGATAGTGGGCGGAATGCCCGCCGTCGTCATGCGATACCTTGAAACAAACGATCTGCGCGAGGTCGTTAAACTTCAGCGCTCTATCGTTACTATGTATAAACGCGATATCGCGCGTTACGACCCCGAAGAAAAACTATACCTTGAAGATATTTTTGACCTCATTCCCAGCGAATTGAATAGCAAGAACAAACGGTTTATCCTGAAAGATCTCAATGAAAATACCAAATTCTCGCGATTGAGAAACAGTTTTATTTGGCTTCGAGACGCGGGCGTGGCGCTGCCTACTTTTTGCGCGAAAGAACCGGCCGCGCCCTTGAAACTCTCCAAGTCGACGAATCTCTTTAAGCTCTTTCTCGCTGACGTCGGACTACTTGCGTCGATGTATATGAACGATATTCAGGTCAAGATCTTGAAGCGCGAAAAGGATATCAACTTCGGCTCCGTATATGAGAATGTCGCGGCGCAGGAACTGAAAGCGCACGGCTTTGAACTATATTATTTCAATAGCAAGAAACAAGGCGAACTTGATTTTCTGATCGAGCGAGCCGGCGCGGTCTTGCCCATAGAGATCAAGTCCGGGAAAGATTATACCAAACACGCCGCTTTATCTAACGTGCTTGCTAATGAAGACTACGAGATCCCCGAAGCGTTCGTTTTCCATAACGGCAATGTCGCCGTTGCCGGCAAGATCCGGTATTACCCGATCTATATGCTGATGTTTGTCGATAAACAGCTCTCCGACGCGCCATGGATCTACAAGCTCGATCTCGGCGCGTTGCAAGTCGGACCCGCGTCGTCCGCGCGGCGGCGAAGCTAGCGCGCGTTGGCGCCGAGCGTAATAAAAGAACTCCGCGATACCGTCGTACCGCGGAGTTCGTTATTTACGCCGTATCGTTACGCGTCGTCCCGCATGGCGCGGGCGCAGGCGTCAGTTGAACATCTTGGTCTCGCCGCCTTTACGCGTAGACGCGGCGCGCCAGACTTCGAGGTCGACGACGGAGGAGACGAAGCGGACGGAGCCGTCGCACATAGCGACGTTGACGCCGCCGGAGTGCGAGGATCTAGCGGGGAACGTCGCGGCGAACCAGTTGCCGGCGCCGTGGCAGTACATCGGAGGCGTGAAGTCGTCCGGATCCCACGCCGCGCGACCAAAGTCTACTTCGTTCGTCGTGTTGGGGCCGAGGTAGCAGGTGTAGCCCGCGCCGTTGGAGTACAGGACCGTGCCGTAGTTGCCGCGGTAGTGGTCTTCGTCCGTGTTGATCTGCACTTCCGAGAAGCACATCGTGTTCGACGTGCCGTCTTTGATCTCCGCCATCTTCACCGCGCGGTTAGGTTCAAACGGGCCCGGCTTGGCTTTATAAGAGCCGCGACCGTCCCAGTTTACAACTTCGTCCGAACGATAGTTCGAGTTGCCGAGGTTGCAGACGTAGCAAGAACGACGAACGCACCACGTCGCGTTGTTCTTTTCGCCAATAGCTTCCGGTTCGCTCGGGCATTGATGCGTCGGGATCAGCGCGACGCGGTAGTCGTGATGGTACCCCGCGCCTACCGGCTTCGTGAAGTCCAGCGTCGCGTATAACGCCGCTTGTTCAATAAACGGCAACGTCCTGCCGTGCCAAGAGAACGTGTCCGAGAAGTTCGCGTCGTCGGTGTAGCCTGGAAGCCCGATCTGCACCCCGATCGGGAAACGACCGTCGTTTTGGTCCGCGTAGTTCTGACACGCCAACGCGTGTTGCTTCAAATTGTTCGTGCATTGCATACGTCTCGCAGCTTCGCGCGCCGCTTGGACGGCGGGAAGGAGCAAGCCGATCAAGATACCGATGATCGCGATAACGACCAAGAGCTCAACAAGCGTGAACCCTTTAAGAGAAGAATTGCGATAGTTCATGACGTCTGTCCCTAATAGTAGCATATATATAAATTGTCGCGGTCGCTCGACTAGCAAGTCGACCTGTATCAGTTGTCCGTGAGAAGTTATCGGCACAATTTCGCGCCGACGATAGTAATTGTAGATATTTAGACGCGCGTTACAAGTATTTGCGCCCGATCGTCGTCGAATTTTTTAAAAATTTTCTAAGAATAGCTCGTTTCGCGCGTTATCGCGCCTTCACCGCGCATAAAAAAACTCCGCGCTTCATTAGAAACGCGGAGCCTCGGGGAAATAAGATCGATTGGATCGATCGTATTATGCGTTAAGTCGCGCTATTGCATCGAGACGACTTCTTCGCCCTTACGCGTCGACATAGCGCGCCAGACGGTCAGGTCGATAACGGTCGGGACGAAGCGGACGGAGCCGTCGCACATCGCCGCGTTGACGCCGCCGGAGTGCGAGGATCTCGCGGGGAACGTCGCGGATTGCCAACGCCCGTAGCCGTGGCAGTACATCGGCGGGTTGAAGTCTTCCGGATCCCACGCGTAACGACCATAGTCGACTTCATACGTCGTGTTAGGACCGAGGAAGCAGGTGTACCCCGCGCCGTTGGAGTAGAGGACCGTGCCGTAGTTGCCCTTGTAGTGGTCTTCGTCCGTGTTGATCTGAACTTCCGAGAAGCACATCGTGTTCGAGGTGCCGTCGAGGATATCGCCCATCTTCACCGCTTTGTTGTATTGGAAGGGGCCCGCGCCGCCCTTGTAAGAGCCGCGGCCGTCCCAGTCGACGACGTTTTCCGCAACGTAGTTCGAGTTGCCGAGATTGCAAACGTAGCAAGAACGACGAACGCACCAAGTCGCGTTGTTCTTTTCGCCAATAGCTTCCGGTTCGCTCGGGCATTGATGCGCCGGGATCAACGCGACGCGGTATTCGTGGTGGTAGCCCGCGCCTACCGGCTTCGTGAAGTCCAGCGTCGCGTAAAGCGCTTGTTGTTCAATGAACGGCAACGTTCTGCCGTGCCAAGAGAACGTGTCCGAGAATTCCGCGTCCCCGGTGTAGCCGGGAAGACCGATCTGAACGCCGATCGGGAAATGATCCGCGTTTTGATCCGCGTACGTCTGGCAAGCTAACGCCAGTTGCTTCAAGTTGTTCGTGCATTGCATACGTCTCGCGGCTTCGCGCGCCGCTTGGACGGCGGGAAGGAGCAAGCCGATCAAGATCCCGATGATCGCGATAACGACTAAGAGTTCGACGAGGGTGAAACCTCGCGTGGAAGAGTTGCGTTGACTCATAACGACTGATTCCAAATACTGGCGACGCTCTTGGGGCGGCGTCGCGGTTAAAACTACTACAAAAAAAATTATGGCGGGCCAAAATAGGCGAGCATGCGCGGTCTCGCGCGGGCGGGAGCGTCGGCCCCTTTGTATACGGCGTTCCTCGCTCATTGTATAAGCTGACGGCGTTAACGCAAGTCGGGAATGTGAAGTTATGACGCATTTCTTGTATCGATACCGACGAATATGACGCCGCAATAAAAAAACGCCGGGATACTCGCGTATTCCGACGTTGTGAAAGATCGTTGAGCTCGGCGACTAGCGCTAGCCGTTCTCACTTGGATTGGAGGTCGAAGTCGATCTTGTTCTTACCGGCGTTGACGGTCGCCTTGAGTTCGCTTTGACGATTGTATTTTTCGGGAACGAGGTCGATCATATTGATGACTTCGCCGTGTTCGGGGTCTTGGACGGTCTCTTTCTTTTGCGCGCGGATCGAGACGATCATATTGCCTTCGGAAGCGCGGATGGAGTACTTGCCGTTTTCGATCTTGCCGCCGGTGGCGGTGCCGGGTTGGCCGACTTCCGGACCGAAGTTGATATTGCCGCTTTCGATCGGCGCGCCGTCAAGCGTGACCGTGCCTTCGACGGAGCAGAGACCGTCGTTCTTGGCGCAGCCGACGAACGCGGCCATGCAGACGAGCAGAGAAGCCATAACGGCGAATTTCGCGATATTCTTGAACATGGTGGAGTTTCTTTCTTGGTTTACGTTACTACGTTAGCTGAAAAAACCGCGACGCTACGAAAAAAGTCGCCGCGTGAACGACTTGAACGCGATATTCTCGCGCGCAAGCCGGGCGTCGAAGCGTGGACCTCGACGCCTTATGCGTTACGCAAAGTCATACGCGAGCGTTATTCTCACATGCTGACCGTTTCGCCGCCCTTGGAGGTGGACATAGCGCGCCAAATGTCGAGATCGATAACGGTCGGGACGAAGCGGACGGAGCCGTCGCACATCGCGGCGTTGACGCCGCCGGAGTGAGAAGAACGAGCTGGGAAGCACGCGGAACCCCAGAGGTGGTCGCCTTGACCGCCGTGGTTCGGCATCGGGGGCGTGAAGTCGTCTTCATCCCAGCCTTGACGACCGTGGTCGGCGGAGTAGGTGGAGTTGGGGCCGAGGTAAGCGGTGAAGCCGGCGCCGTTGGAGAACAGGACCGTGCCGTAGTTGCCCTTGTAGTGGTCTTCGTCGGTGTTGATCTGGACTTCGGAGAGGCAGAGCGTGTTGGAAGTACCGTCTTTGATCTCGGACATCTTGATCGCTTTGTTGTAAGAGAACGGCGCCTTCTTGTTCTTGTAAGAGCCGCGGCCGTCCCAGTTGTTGACGTCGTCTTGGTGGTAGTTGGAGTTACCGAGGTTGACGACGTAGCAGGAACGACGGACGCACCAAGATTCGTTGTTCTTTTCGCCGATAGCTTCGGGTTCGCTCGGGCATTGGTGCGTGGCGATCAACGCCTTGCGGTATTCGGGGTTACGACCGTTGTTGACGCGGTTGTTGAAGTCGAGCGTGGCGTAGAGAGCGGCTTGTTCGATGAACGGCAACGTGCGCGCGTGCCAAGAGAACGTGTCGGTGAAGTTGTCGTCGTGACCGCAGCCGCCGATCTGCATAGCCATCGGGAATTTGCCTTCGTATTGGTCCGCGTACGTTTGCATCGCGATACCAAGTTGCTTCAAGTTGTTCGTGCATTGCATACGACGAGCGGCTTCACGAGCGGCTTGGACCGCGGGAAGAAGAAGACCGATCAAGATACCGATGATCGCGATAACGACCAACAATTCGACAAGGGTGAAACCTCGTTTGCTCATGGAGTGATCCTTAATAATTGATTGCCGCGCCTTTGTAGCGCATGAATGTGCGAACGCGGAAGATCGCGCTCCCCGCGCCCGACGGAATAAGTAAATAAATACGCGCCGTCGCGCTCGGCCCCTTTGCCCGAGCTGCGGCATAGTCTCGCGAGACGATTTCTCACTATCGCGCAATTCGTAATCATATTATATATTCGGATTTTAGACAAGCCGTCCCCACGCTCCAAACCACAATTTTTCACAACTTTTTGAATCATGTTCCTCTAAAACCACGTCAACTTACGTAAAGTATTTGCCTATCTTACCAAGAACGACCGCTCACGCTTGCGCCCCCTTGTATCGCGCGTGAACGCATTTATAATATAGGTCTGCGCATAGGGCGGCGAGCGCCGTTCGAGTGTCGCACGATGACGATCTTATTTTTTACAGCGAGGATTGCACGCGCTATGTTGAGAACTGACGAAATTCTTTCCACGATCCGAATGTTACACGCCGAACATCTTGACGTCCGCGCGGTCACCATGGCGTTGAATCTCAACGACTGCGCTTCCGCCAACGTCGACCAGATGTGCAAAAAGGTCTTCCACAAGATCACGACGCGCGCCAGCCGCCTTGTCGACGTCTGCGACGAAGTTGGCGCGAAATACGGTATTCCGATCACGAATAAGCGTATCGCGATCTCGCCCGCCGCGATCCTGCTCGCCGGACACAACGTCAACGCCGCCGTCGAACTGGCGAAGACGCTCGACGAAGCCGGGCAACGCTGCCGCGTCGACTTCGTCGGCGGGTTCTCCGCGCTCGTGCAAAAAGGCGTGTCCGACGGCGCTCGCGTCCTCATCGAGTCGCTGCCGCAAGTTCTGAACGAGACCAAATGCGTCTGCTCGTCCGTCAACGCCGCGTCGCGTAAAGCCGGTATCAATATGGACGCGCTGCGCACGCTCGGGCAAACGATCCTCGATATCGCCAACGCCGACTCCGCTAATAACGGGTTCGCCGCCGCGAAGCTCGTCGTCTTCTCTAACATCCCGGACGATAACCCGTTCATGGCCGGCGCGTATATGGGCATGGGCGAGCCCGAGTCCTGTATCAATATCGGCGTCTCCGGCCCCGGCGTCGTCAAGAGCGCGCTCGAACGCCGTATCGCGCAAGCTAAGACCTCCGGCAAACGCCTCACGCTCTCCGAACTCTCCGAAGAGATCAAGACCGCGTCTTTCCGCGTTACGCGTATCGGCGAATTGATCGGTCGCGAAGTTGCGGAACGCCTCAACACCCCCTTCGGCATCGTCGACCTCTCGTTGGCGCCTACGCCCGCGATCGGCGATAGTATCGGCGAGATCCTGCAGACCCTCGGACTCGCCAACGTCGGCGCTCCCGGCTCCACCGCCGCGATCGCGATGCTCAACGACGCCGTCAAGAAAGGCGGACTCTTCGCGTCCAGCTCCGTCGGCGGGCTCTCCGGCGCGTTCATTCCGGTATCCGAAGACTCCACGCTTGCCGCCGCCGCGGAAAAAGGACATCTCTCGCTCGAAAAACTCGAAGCGATGACCGCCGTCTGCTCCGTCGGGCTCGATATGATCCTTATCCCCGGCGATACGCCCGCCGAAAGCATCTCCGGTATTATGGCCGACGAACTCGCTATCGGCGTCATCAATAACAAGACGACCGCGACGCGACTCGTCCCGATCCCCGGTAAGAAAGCCGGCGACAAAGTCGAATTCGGCGGGCTCTTCGGCGCCTCACCCATCATGGAAGTACGCAACGTCGGCGCCAGCCAACAGTTCGTCCAATTCGGCGGCCGTATCCCCGCCCCGCTGCAATCCTTCGGCAACTGACGCGACGCCTACTGCAAAAATGTTTGTCCTCTGCGGCCGGACGGGCCGGCGCCGCCGGGCGCCCCGGGATCGCGCTGCCGCGCGGATAGCTGAACGTAATCGCTCGCGTTGCTCGCTTATTGCACTTGATGGTAACCGCTCCCGTTGGTCGCTGGCGGGTTTAATAAATAGATATGCGCTCGCGTTGCTCGCTTGGCGTACGTGAGAATAATCGCTCCCGTTGGTCGCTTGTTGCGATAGCGGGAGTATTTTTTTTCTTGCAACGTTGGCGTGATTCCGTTCTTGCGAGGTCAGCGCGGTTCCGTCCGCAATCTCCGGGCGAGCAAGTCGCCCTCCAATTTGCGGCTCCTACGTGAGCGCTAACGCGACAAGTGCGGTAGTAGCGACCAACGGGAGCGGGTACCTTCGTGTGTAACAAGCGAGCAACGCGAGCGAAGATCCGCCATCCGCGCGGCAGCGCGATCCGGGAGTGGCGCCGTCGCCACCGGCCCGTCCGGCCGTAGAGGACAAGCCTAGCGCAGCGCCCACGCCCCCGCGAGGCTTATGGCAGTAGGGGTTCAGAAGAATTCAGAGGCTTCGACGGCGATCTCGCGAAATCTTTTAGCGGGGATCTCGTAGGTCTGCCATTTCTCGGAGATGAAGACGGCTTCGCAGAGATAGATATTAACGGGCACGACGAAGAAGGCGTAGTATTCGCCGTCGGAGAGAAAGAGCTTATCAAAATCTAGCGGCAATTTGGGGCCGAGAACGCGGTACGCGAACACGAAGGCGGAGCGATCGCGATACGCGTCTTGTGGGCCGCCGAGGATCTGTTCCCAGCGCAGTAGCCCGACAAGATCGTCTTTGGTCGTCCAATTCTTCCAATACTTCCGGCGTTCCGTCCCGCCGGGGAACAATCGCCCTTTGACGTCGACGATCCAGTTCTCGCCGGCGGTATTGGTCACGATATTGTCAAAATTTTTTAGCGTCGACCCGTCTTCCAATAGAAAACGCCGCTCTTGCCTATTAGACAGGAACGGACGCTTGTGGGAACGCAAGAAACGTTCAAACGCGATCTCGTAATCGTTTTTCTGCATAGAATCGTGTCGCGGCGCCGCCGGGCGCTCCGGGATCGCGCTACCGCGCGGATAGCGGATCGTCGCTCCCGTTGGTCGCTCAGTGCGGCGATGGTAATATGGGGGTTCTTGCGATTTCAGCGCGGTTCCGTCCGCAATCTCCGGGCGAGCAAGTCGCCCTCCAATTTGCGGCTCCTACGTGAGCGCTAACGCGACGAGTGCGGTTGAGATGACGTTGTGTCGTGGTGCGGTAGCAGTTCGGGGGGAGTGCAGTCGTAGGCGTAGTACCCGACGCCATGCGGCGCCCGTGACTGCGAGTCACGGTTAACCTCGCTAGCGCTCGGAGATCGCTCGTCGGCAAACGTGCGGTGTTAAAACTAGCGAGCAACGCGAACGTATGTCCTCTCCACCAAAACGCTAGCGACCAACGGGAGCGGGTACTACTACTGCGGCAAGCGAGCAACGCGAGCGGTTACGTTCCGCTATCCGCGCGGTAGCGCGATCCGGGAGTGGCGCCGTCGCCACCGGCCCGTCCGGCCGTAGAGGACAAGCCTAGCGCAGCGCCCACGCCCCTGCGAGGCTTATCACTGAGGGGAGCTCAGGTATCGAGCACGCGGTCGATAGTAGCGAGTAATTCGTCCATAGCGAACGGTTTGCGGAGGTAGGCGTCGACGCCGAGTTGTTCGGCGTATTCTTTATGGCGATTACCTTCATTAGCGGTGATCATGATGATGCGCGTAGGGAAATCGTCGACCTGACGCAGTGTCTCGAGTACGAGGAAGCCGGAGCGTTTAGGCATCATCATATCGAGTATCATAACGTCGGGTCGCCGACGTTCGGCGAGCGCGAGTCCGCAAGCGCCGTCGGGGGCGGTCTCGACCTCATAACCAAACGCTTCTAGCGCGAGCTGTGTTGATTCGACGATAGCGGGGTCGTCGTCTACGATCAGAACTCTCTTTTTTGGTGCGTAATTGTCGTTGTTGTAGGGCATTATGTTCTCCGATTCTTAACGCGTCGCCGCGTTACGGTAAAATTAGCGCCGCTTACAATAGCTGAAATTCATAGAAAAATATACTGCAACGCCGAGTATTAACGCCTCGGCGTTGGCGAAATATCACGACGCGTGGAAGCGTCGCTCCTAACTCGTGGCGCGCGCGGCGCTTGAAACGGCGTTAACCGTCACGCGTCGCGCGTGTCGCGTTAAGCGTTCGTATCTCAACGCGCGGGCAACTTCTTGAAATCGCCGCCTTTACCGCGAATGATAGTCGCTTTGACGATCTTAGCGGGCGCTTCGTCAGATTCCTTCTCGGGATCGATGCGCGTGATATCGGAGAGAACGTCCATACCTTCGACGACGCGACCGAAGACGGTGTGGCGACCGTTCAGGAAGTAGGTTGGAACGAACGTGATGAAGAACTGCGAACCGCCGGTATTACGGCCGGCGTGCGCCATAGAGAGCGAGCCGCGGAAGTGGTCGCGAGCGTTTTCTTGCGAGCATTCGCAGGGAATGCAGTATCCGGGCCCGCCGGAACCGGTGCCGGTCGGGTCGCCGCCTTGCGCCATGAAGTACGGCAGAACGCGGTGGAACGGAACGTCGGTATAGAAACCCTTTTCAACGAGAGAAAGGAAGTTGTTAACGGCGTTCGGCGCTTCCTTTTGGAAGAGTTCGAGGATCATCGTACCTTTGGTGGTAACGAGTTCGACGCGCGGATTCGTGCCTTCTTGCGCTTCTTTTTCGCGGATCTCTTTTTCTTTCGCCCAGTTCAGACGGTATTGCGGCAGAACTTGCGTGAGATAGCCGTACATCTGCATCTTCTCGTTGGGGTCGGCCTTCGCGATCGCGTTCTTTTCTTTCGCGACCTTGGTCCAGGCGTCGGCGTCGTCGAGATTCATCGTGCAGAACGCGGCGTAAGCGGCGTAAGCGTAGAGCTCGTCGGCATTAGGAGGCAACGGGTATTGGAACAGGATCTTCGCGACGTCGTAGCCGAGCTCGTAATTTTCACGAGACACGACCGACCATTGCAGCATCGAGCAAAGGAACGCGCGCAATTCGTCGTTTTGGCCGTCGATCGAGGTATACGCCGCGCAAGCGAGCGGGACAAGCTCTTTTTGTTGTTCCGCGGTCTTGTCGACGAGCGTCTCAAATTCCGCGATGATCTGGTCTTTGCGTTCCGCGGTCGCGGTCTGGTACTCGTCTTTGAGCGCGCGAAGCGCTTTCAGACCCTCTTTATAGACCTTCATCTGCGCCGCGAACGCTTGATATTCGGGCGTGTCGGTACGCGTGAGCGCTTCCGCGGCAGGCGCGGCAGGCGCGGCGGAAGAAACGACGGGCTGAGCTTGGTCTTGCGCCGAAGCAATGCTAGCGCAAAGCGTTACGACCGCGACGAACGCGGCGAAAAGGACGGATCTCTTCATGTTCTGTTCCATCAAGTGCTGAATAGGTTCCGCGATAACGGCGCGTAAACGATAACGCGACGCGCGTAACGCGGTTTTTTCGTCGCCCATACTGGCGCCGACTGCATTTTTAGGTAAAATCGTAGAGAACGTCGCGTGTTTTGACGCCGCGTCTCCAACATTATCGAATTATAAAGAAAAGGCGCCGAGTTAACAAGCGCTTTTTTAATCAGATTGGTTAAAATCGTAAAAATAGGAACGACCCGTGAAAAACAAACCTTCGCGCAAAAGCCGACGCGAGAATTACGAAGAGTTCGCCGACGGTCCCGACGACGTAACGATCACACCTTATATGTCCAGCGCGGAGATCGTCAAGCGATTCAGTTCTCGCACGGGCAACAAGCGTCCTTCTTCCAAGGATATCTTCGACGCGTTCGGGACCGCGGAGTCGGACCCGATGAACAAAGGGGGCGCGGGATTCAACAAGCGCGCCGACCGTTCCGAGGAAAAGAAGCGCATCCGCGCGGAGCGTCGCGCAGAAGAAGCCGCGGAGAAACAAGAAGAACCGCGCAAGCGCAGCAAGCGTAATAAGAACGTCGGCAGCGAGCCGGGCGATCGCGGCGACTCCGTCGGACTTCGCGTCATCGGCGGGCGTTTGCGCGGCACGAAGCTCGAATACGCGGGCGACAGACGCGTTCGCCCGATGAAAGAGCGCGTGCGCGAGGCGGTCTTCAATCTACTTGGCGACGCGGTGAAGGGCAAGCACGTGATCGACCTGTTCACGGGCACCGGCGCGTTAACGTTCGAGGCGATCAGCCGTGGCGCCGTTTCCGCCACCGCGATCGAAGTGCATTTCCCGACGGCGAGAACGACGCGTCACAATATCGCGTTGCTGGAAGCCAAAGAGCCCGGTACGGCGAAGAAGATCGAACTCATCACGACGGACGTCTATTTCTGGGGCAGAAAGCTCGCGGCGTTCGACGCGGAAGCCGAGGCGAAGAAGTCGAAGATCGAAGCGTCCTCGCAAGCTAATCTCCCGAACGATATCCCGTGGCTGGTGTTCTGCTCCCCGCCGTACGATTTCTACGTCGACCGCGAAGGAGAGACGCTCGAACTATTGCAGATCTTGCGCGACCGCGCCCCGGAAGGCTCGATCTTCGTCGTCGAATCGGACGACCGCTTCGACTTCGACTTGCTAGAAGCGGATATCCCGCCGAAGAAGCGCCGTTCTTACCCGCCGGCGGAAGTCGGTATCTTCAAGATCTGAGAATCTGGGAAAGAGAATCGGCATAGTAGGAAAAATCGCGTCAATATTTCCCTGAATCTTGTTTCTCGCGTGAAAAAATCAATGTTTTTTTGCGTTGAAAAATTCGTTATAGTAGAAATAGCGCCCTTGCGCCTTGAACGCTTGGTCGGCGACGTGTCGACGCGGGTACGGCGGGCGAAATGTTCCTATAACAGAAGAAGCGAACGATAATGAGAAACATGCATAAAGTAGTCGCCGCGTTGTTAGCCGCGGCGTTATTTACGACGTCCGACTCCGCTCAAGCGCAGCTCTTGAAGAACGGCGGTATCGGCTCTCGTCTCGGCGTCGGCCGCAACGCCGCCGCCAATCTCGACCCCGCCGCTATGGACGCGCTTAACGGCGAGATCGTTGTCGAAGAAGCGCCCGCCGCGCCGTCGAGTCTTGGCGTGACGCGTTCCGCCACGCTTGCTACTCCCGCCGCGCAGGCCGCCGCTCAACCCGGCGCCGCCGCGACGACCGCGCAAGCCCCGCTGAAGAAATCGGACGGCTCGGAATTCGTTATCCCCGCGAACGCGACGATCGCGCAACTGATCGAGCAAGCGGATAAGTTGATGGAGACGGAATTCGCGTTTGAGACGGAAGAAGAGTTCAACGACTGGGTCCAGAAGATGCTGGCTACGGTCGGCAAGATCGGCGACTCGATCTTGAAGCTGAAGCCGTCGGACGAAGAATTCGTCAAGGCGATCTCGTTGAAGGGTCAAGCGCTCTGCTACCAAGCGTCGATCGACTCGAGCGTCTTGCCGAAGCTCGGCTCTTACGCCGCGGCGTTGGAAAAGAACGCTCGCGTTCAAGGTCTTGAAGAAGGCAAACAAGCGGCGTTGGCGTTCAGAGGCGTTTATCTGCAAGCTAAGGTCGCGGATATCGCGGAACGCGACGGCACTGCGGCCGAACTCACCGCCGCGATGAAAGAAGTCGCCGCGTTTATTGAGGAACATCCCGAAACTTCGGATATGACGATCGACCTGGTCTTCCCCGTCGCGTTTGTCGCGGAAAGCCAGAAGCAACCGAAGTTGCCGGCGCAGATCTGGACCCCGATCCGCAAACAACTTGCGGCTTCTAAGGCGCCGGAAGCGAAAGCCGCGTTGCAACTTCTTGAAGGCACGCTGCGTTATTCCGAACTTGAAGGCAACGAATTTGAATGGCACGGTCTTGACGCCGACGGTAACGCGCTCGATCCTAAGGCGGTGAAGGGCAAGGTCGTCTTGGTCGACTTCTGGGCTGCGTGGAGCGAGTCTTGCGCCGCCGTCCACACGCAGTTGAAAGAACTGTACGAGAAGTACCATGACGCCGGATTCGAGATCGTCGGTTACGACCTCGACGCCGAAAAAGACCAAATGAACGAGTACTTGACAAAGAACTCGATTCCGTGGATAATTCTTTCCGACCGCGCCACAGTTGACGCGAAAGAGACTTCGTTAGCCGCGTATTACGGCGTTACCGAGATCCCGACGATGATCCTGATCGGCGGCGACGGCAAAGTTGCCGCGCTTGATATCAGTATGGAATCGTTAGTCGCGACGCTGGAAAGCGTTTTCGCGCAAGCCGCCGCCGTCCAAGCCGGCTCCGCTACGACGAACGCCGCCGCGGGCTCCGCGACGACGGGCAAAGCCGCTACTGCGAAGTCCGGCGCCGCCGCCACGAAAGCCGCGGGCTCCGCGACGACGAAAGCCGCCGGCGCAACCGCTACGAAGTCGACCGGCGCGACGACGAAGCCCGCGACCGGCGCTTCGAAATCGACCGGTACGACGGTCTCCCCTGCGCGCAAATCGAACGCGCCCACGACGATCCGTTCGACGAAGAAATGAACGAAACCGCGAGGACCTAGCGTCGAGCAATTTCGGCGTTAGGCCTCTTTCGCACATATCCCCTCCGCTTTTTATTACGGCGAGTATTCGCCCTATTTTATATTACCATAAGGAGTTAACGAGTGTCCACATACCGCTCGATCGTGTTGGTCAAACAAGTTCCCGACACATCCAATATATCCGGCAGCGCCATGAAAGAAGACGGCACCGTCAATCGCGCCGCGCTTCCCACGATCTTCAATCCTGAAGACTTGAGCGCTTTGGAAGCGGCTCTTGAAGTCAAAGATCGTTTTGGCGGCACGGTTACCGTCATCACGATGGGGCCTCCTCGCGCCGCCGACGTTCTTCGCGACTGCTTGTACCGCGGCGCGGATCGCGCGATCTTGGTCACGGACCGTCGCGCGGGCGGTTCCGACACTCTTGCGACGAGCTACATTCTCGCTCAAGCGATCAAGACGGCCGGCGAATTTGATTTCGTATTCTGCGGTCGTCAAGCGATCGACGGCGACACGGCGCAGACCGGTCCTCAAACGGCGGAAAAGCTCGGCGTTCCTCAGATCTGCTATTTGACGGAAATTATCGACGTAAAAGACGGTTACGCGACGTTGTGCCGCTCTTTGGGTAACGGTTGGGAAGTCGTCAAGGCGAAGCTGCCTTTGTTGGCCACCGTCGTCGAAGAAGCGAACGAACCTCGTCCGCAAGCCGCGATCAAGATGATGCGCAACAAGCACAAGCGCGTTCCTCTCGAAGTCGCCGCCGACCAAACGCTTGCCGAAGAAGATCGTTTGGAACAATGGGGCATGGACGAGATCGGCGCGGATCTTTCTCGCTGCGGTCTTGCCGGCTCGCCGACGAAGGTCCACAACGTTCAATCGATCGTTCTTAAGAAGGAAGGGTTCGTCAACGTCGAAGCTACGGAAGACGGTATTCGCGGCTTGATCTCCGAACTCGTTAAAGATCGCGCCTTGGGTTGATCTCGAGCGATCTCCTTATTCGAGCCTACCGCGACCTTGCTTGCGCGGTAGAGCGCTCCTAATCTTAAAAAATATCCTAATGGAATTAGA
The DNA here is from genome assembly GCA_045599605.1 of Thermoguttaceae bacterium. Classification (GTDB taxonomy): domain Bacteria; phylum Planctomycetota; class Planctomycetia; order Pirellulales; family Thermoguttaceae; genus RUG369. Next base: position 24,235 of record JAZRWE010000015.1, on the reverse strand, counting down.
AATATGAGTAGAAAAAATCCCCAAGGCGAAGTTTGGATTTTTGCCGAACAAGAAGACGGAATCCTTCAAGAAGTTTCGCTGGAACTCTGCGGCAAGGCTCGCGAACTCGCCGATACGCTTGGCGTTAAAGTCGGTGCGATCCTGCCCGGTCACAACGTCGCCAAGCTCGCGGACACGCTCTTCGCTTACGGCGCCGACAAGGTCTACGTCGTCGACGACGCGAATCTCGCGCGCTTCACCAGCTCTCCTTACGCTTACGTCTTCAACACGTTGATCGACAAGTACGAACCGCAGATCGTCCTCTACGGCGCCACGCCGCTGGGTCGCGACCTCGCGCCGCGTATCGCGTCCGTCACGCGTTCCGGTATGACCGCGGACTGCACCGACCTGCAGATCGGCGACGTCGTCGACGCGCGCACTAAGCAAGAATACAAGAACTTGCTGCATCAGATCCGTCCGGCGTTCGGCGGCAACATCGTCGCCACGATCGTCAACCCCGAGCAATGGCCGCAAATGTCGACGGTACGCGAAGGCGTTTTCCCGAAGAAAGACGCGGACGAATCTCGCAAGGGCGAAGTCGTCAACGAGAAGATCGAGATCCCCGCGGAATTGCTTGTCGTGGAATGCATCGAACGCTTCGTTGAAGAGAAGAAAGTCGACCTCAAGGGCGCTCGCGTCGTAGTCGCGGGTGGCGCCGGCGTCGGCAGTAAAGAGAATTTTGAACAGATCTTCGAGTTGGCGGAAGCTCTCGGCGGCGCCGTTGGCGCGAGCCGCGCGGCCGTCGACTGCGGTTGGGTCGAACGCGAACGCCAGATCGGTCAAACGGGCACGACGGTCCGTCCCGCGTTGTACATCGCGATCGGCATCAGCGGCGCCGTCCAACACCGCGCCGGTATGCAAGAATCCGCGAAGATCATCGCGATCAACAACGACCCCGACGCGCCGATCTTCTCGGTCGCGCACTACGGTATCGTCGGCGACTTGAACACGGTCGTCCCGATGCTGATCAAGGCCGCTAAAGAACGCGTCGTCGCCGAATGAGCGAGCGAACGCGGCGCTGAAAACGCGCGTTGAGTCATAAGAAGGCGTCTCCAAGTTGGAGGCGCCTTTTTTATTTGGGATATTGTATAATGAAAGCGTAATATTGAGATAAGCGACTAGGCAAAAAATCTAATTTTTTTACGCTTTTCCTCTTTACAAATTAGACAATTTGTGCAAATTATAACGATGAATCAGCCTTTTTCTGTTGAACTAGGTTGGCAAGATGGGAAAATAGGACAAATTTCAAAATAGGCGGTTTATTTTTTCCCACAAAAGCGCTAAAATAGAGAAAACTATATAAGCAGGGTAAACGAGGTAGAGATTATCGGTCGTTTAGACCTGTGCGTTTGAGCGCGTAAAACGGAAAGAATATTCGCGACGGCCCCGCTGTTTGTCGAAATTCCTGTGTGAACATCAAGCGTATTGATTATAATTGTAAGCGTACGTTCGAGACGCCTTGTCGCGACGTATGCTTGACATGTATTTTGTAAGCACAGACCGAAAACGAGCGACGAGAACGATACGTCGCGTCGACTCGGTCGAGAGGAGGCGTCTCTTGGGTAAGACTAAAACTTGTAGCTGCTACGCTGCGGCTGTGATCGCCATAGTCGTCATATTGCGACTCGCGGTCGGTTGCCACTTTTTGTATGAAGGTCTTTGGAAAATGAATCCTGCGAACGGGTTCTCTTCTAAGGGCTTCTTGGGTCAAGCTAAAGGTCCGACGAAGGAATTCTACTACATGTTCCTTCCCGACCTCGGCGGTGAAGATCGTATTCAAATGGCCGAAGTTTACAAGGTCGATATTGAAAACGGCGTCGCTCAAAGCGACACGGCGAAACGTCTTGGTTGGACGATGCCGGTCTTCGAAAAAGAATGGTATTCTTATTTCGATCAATACCGCAACAAGTACAAGCTCGATCAACCTGAAAACAAAGAAGTGAAGAAAGAAGCCAAGAAGATCTTGGAACAATACGTTCTTTCTTTACGTGAATACACGCTGGAAAATCGCGAAGAGATCCGCGGTTTCGTCGCCAGCAAGGCTCGTTTCAACAAGAGCCTGAAGGCTACCAAAAACAACGCCGAATACCAACGTATTCGCGATTGGGACGCCCAAATGAAGTACCGTAGCGAAGGCGAAAAATTCGCTTCCACGCCGTCCACGATGGGTGAAAACCTCGAATTGGATCTGTGGAACATCCTTACGCCGGAACAAAAGAAGGCCGGTCGTATGCCCGAATTGGCTTACGGCGCTAACCGCAACGCGATCATGCGCGTCGTCGCGGGCCTTCCGTTCATCAACAAGTTCGCTCACGGCACCACGATGGGTATGCTCGACCTCACGGTCACGCTCGGCCTTGCCGCGATCGGCCTTTGCCTCGTCCTCGGCTTCTGCACTCGCCTTGCGGCGTTGGGCGGCGCTTGCTTCATGTTCAACGTCGTCATGTCGCAATTCCCGTGGCCGACCGTTTATCCTTATCCGTCCGATATGATCGGGCACTCGATGGTCTGCAATAAAGACTCTATCGAAATGGTCCTGTTGCTCCTGTTGGCGGTCTTGCCGGCGGGTCGTTGGGCCGGTCTGGATTGGTTCCTGTGGAACTTCTTCGGACAATATATTTATCGCTGGTACGGGATTGAAAAAGACCCGTTGGTTCCCGAATGCATGAACGTCGAAGCCTGCAACTGACGTTTAGCGTTTGAACTGATAAGATAGATCAAAACAACCCGGACGCTTCAAGCGTCGAGACAGAGCGCGGTCTGAACGACCTCCTCTCGCTCGTGTGAGAATGCTCAGATCGCCTCGCGTCTTGTCCGGCGTTCAGATATATAGGAAATTTACTGATGACTTCAAAAAATGACGTCAAAGCCGCCGCTTGCGGTTGCTCCCGTCGTAATGTGCTTAAAGCGGGCGTTCTTGCCGCCGCAGTTCCCGCCGTTGGCGTAGGCTCGTTCTATGCCGGTTACTCGAAGACGCACGGCCGTCGTATGCGCGTCGCCGTCATGGGCGTCGGCGACGAAGGTAGCGTTCTCTTGGGCGCTTGTAATCCCGAATTTGTCGAGATCGTCGCGATCGCGGATATTCGTCCTTACAACCAATACCGCGCTTTCCACGGCGACCACTACGGGGACGTCGCTCTCGCCGCTCGTCCCGGCCTCATGAAGCTCTACGGTTGGGACACCGAAGACGAAGCTCGCAAGCACGTCAAGGTCTACGCCGACTATCGCGATCTTCTCAACGATGCGAAGAAACTCGGCATTGAAGGCGTTATCATCGGCCTGCCTCTCCACCTCCACTCCATCGCGTCTATTCAAGCGATGAGCAAGGGCTTGCACGTTCTCTGCGAAAAATTGATGGGGCACTCCATCATCGAATGTAAAGAAATGGCTCGCGCCGCGAAGATGATGCGCAAGCATCTTGCGATCGGCCACCAACGCCACTACAATATTCTTTATCACGAAGCTACCGACCAGATCGAACGCGGTATCCTCGGCGATCTGCACTACATCCGCGCGCAATGGCACCGCGGCAACTCCCCGGGCGCCGACAGCTGGCAAATGCCGATGCCGGAAGCGTTCAAAGATTCCGACCCGCAAGCCGCGAAGCTCGCCGAAGAACTCGCCGCTTGGCAAACGGAACTCGACAACGCTCGCGGTCTCGATATCGAGACTTGGCGCTTGAAGGTCGAACAAAAGAAGGCGCAACTTGCCGACGCGTTGATGCTTGAAGAAGGCGCTTCTTACAAGGGCGTCGCGCTCAAGAGTCCCGCCGAATACGGCTACACCAGCATGGTCGCCGGCAGCGGCAAAAAGTCCTACGAACGTCCGAGCACGGAAGAATTGATCCGTTGGCGTTTGTGGAAGCGTACGGGCGGCGGTCTGATGGTCGAACTTGGTTCTCACCAACTCGACGCGGCCTCCATCTTCCTCGCGGCCAACAATCGTCGCGCGTGCATGCTCCGCGGCGAAGACCCGACGAAGTTGCCCGACGGCGGTAAAGTTCACCCGCTGCGCGTTCACGTCTCCGCGAACCGCAACCTCTTCGGTTTCGACCGCGAAGTTCAAGACCACATCACGACGTTGGTCGAATTCCCGGCTCCGACGTACGACGAGACCACTCCCGCGGGTCGTCGCCGAACCATCACGGTCCAATACTCGACGATCAACGGCAACGGTTTCGGCGGCTACGGCGAAATCGTCTACGGTACGAAGGGCACGATCATTCTCGAACGCGAACAAGATTCGCAACTCCTTCGTGGACCTTCCACGAGCAAGGTCGAGAAGAAAGCCGCGGGCGCCGCCGCGCTCGATACGCAAGCTTCCGCGCCTGCTCAAAAAGCGGTAGCGAAGGGCGCCGCCGGTCCGGCCGTCTCTCGCGGTTATAAAGAAGAAGTCGAACACTGGGCTTGGTGCGCTCAAAACAATCCGAACTGCGCCGACCCGGATATCCAACCTCGCTGCAATCCGCGCATCGCGCTTGGCGACGCGGTCATCGCGCTGGTTACGAATATCGCCGCCGATAAGGGCGAAAGCGTTCAATTCAAAGAATCCTGGTTCGATCCGGATAACGACGAAACCCCGGAAAACGACCTCGGCGTCGAAATCGGCGTCCCGAATGTCGACCAAGAAAAATACAAGCTCTGATCTACAATGCGGTCGCGCGGTCCTTTGGGACCGTGCGGCGGCTCGGAGTTTCCGCTGAAAGCCGAGGCTCTACGGCGCCTCGGCGGTTTCGCAGCTTTCCCATTCGAATAATTCCCGTTTCTTCGGAAACGGCTTATATATACAGGTTGAAAAAATGAATTTAACTACCGAACAAAAAGCTATCGGTAAGGAAAACTTCCTCGCCGCGGTTGGAAGTCCGTTGGTTCGTCGCGAATTCTTGAAGCAATCCTCTCGCAACGACCTTGCTTCCGGTAAAGGCATCGGTTCCTATTACTTCAAGTACGGCGTCGTCGACAAGCCGGTCCGCGTTGCTTGCCTTGGTACGGGCGACGAAGGCAGCGTCTTGATCGGCGGTATCAATCCTCGCTACATCCAAGTTGTCGCGATCGCCGATATTCGTCCTTACAACCAATACCGCGCTTTCCACGGCGACTGCTACAGCAGCACGGCCGCCGCGGTCCGTCCCGGCCTTATGAAGAAATACGGCTGGAAGACGGAAGCTGAAGCTCGTCAACACGTCGCGGTCTACAACGACTATCGCGACCTCATCAAAGACGCCGACAAGCTCGGTATCGAAGGCGTCATCATTGGTCTTCCGCTGCACCTTCACGCTCCCGCCGCGATCCTCGCGATGAAAGCCGGCTGCCACGTCCTCACTGAAAAATTGATGGGCCACAGCGTCGCGAAGTGCAAGGAAATGATCCGCGTTTCGCACCAATGCAAGAAACACCTTGCGATCGGTCACCAACGCCACTACAACATTCTCTACGATCACGCCACGAACCTTATCAATTCGAGCGTCATCGGCGACATTCACTACATCCGCGCGCAATGGCACCGCGGCAATATGCCGGGTAACGACAGCTGGCAAATGCCGTTGCCGGAAGGCTCGAAGAAAGTCGACGTCAAGAAGGGCGAATTGAAGCGCGAATACGAAGAATGGACCGCCGAATGCAAGCGCCTGAAGGCTGAGATCGTCAAGGCGGAAGCTCGCGTCGACGAAATCTCGAACGCCAAAGAACCAACGAAAGCGATGCTCGACGAAGCGAAGACGCTTCAACACGAAAAAGTCGTCAACTCGAAGGCGTTGGACGCTCTTCAAGCCAAAGTCGACCAAAAATTCGCGCAACTCTCCGACTACATCTTGATCAATGGCGGCGAGCTCAACGGTGTCAAGTACGGCAAAGCGGAAGACTACGGTTATCAAGCTACCGTCCGCAAGGAAGGCGACGAGACCTACGATCGTCCGGCTATTGAAGAACTTATTCGTTGGCGTTTGTGGGACCGCACGGGCGGCGGCCTCATGGCGGAACTCGGCAGTCACCAACTCGACGCCGCGAACATCTTCATCGCCGCGCTCCACGGCGGTCATAAGCAACACCCGTTGACGGTCTCCGCGTCCGGCGCGCGCAGCTTGTTCAACTCGCTCGACCGCGACGTCGACGACCACGTTTCCGCGTTGTTCGAATATCCGGGCGCGGACTACGACCCGAACGACGAACTTGGCAAGCAACGCAAAGTGACCGTCGCTTACGCCACGATCAACGGCAACGGTTTCGGCGGCTACGGCGAAGAAGTCTACGGCACGAAGGGCACGTTGAAGATCGATTCTGAAAAAGAAGCGTATCTGTATCGTACCTCCGCGGTCAACGACAAGATCAAGGTCGCGGGCAGCAAGGGCAAGTTGGACGTTCCGATCAGCGAAGACGGCGACCAACTCTCCTCGGCTATCGGTTACCAAGGCGTTTACGCCACGGACGTCAGCCGCGGTTACTGCGAAGAACTCGAACACTGGGCGTACTGCATCCGCAAGAACCCGAACTGCGATCTCGAGGCTGTCGATACCGAGATCATGCCGCAACTTTGCCAATTCTACGGCGCGGCGGCTTTCGGCGACACCGCCGGCGCCAAGCCCGCGCTCTTGACGCGCTGCCGCGGCGAAGTCGCTATCTGGGACGCCATCATCGCGCTCGTCACCAACATCTCCGCCGCTCTGAACAAGACGGTCGAATTCAAAGATTCTTGGTTCGATTATGATTCCGACGACACGCCGGAACTCGAATACGCCGCCGAGTTGGTCCGTAACGCCGCTGAGCCGACGGCCTCCTCCGCCGACGTCGAAAAAGCTATCGCCGAAGCGCAAGCCGAAGCGAAAGTCAACCTCAATCGCCCCGAATACTCCCTGTGAGAAAACGGCGGTCTGAACCGAGACTGATATAAACGAAACGCCGATCCGCGAAATACGGGTCGGCGTTTTTTTATTGCTAACGGAATCGCGTAAACGCTCGAACAGAATCGGGGGGAGAAAGGCTCCCTCGATTTCCCGCGCGCAAGGTGAAAGATATAACTGATAAATCGTGCTTGAAAGAGATTTTTATCAGTTATAACTGATAAAATGTGCTTGATGGGAGATTTTATCAGTTATATCTGATGGAATCGGTCGTTTTCCGTTGTGTTTCAGTTATAAAAGCGTTATAATACGTTCCGTCAAGAAAGGTGGGATGTAATTCATGATCAAACGTGAAATGTATATGCGCCGCATCCGTCCCTTCATCGGAACGGAGCTTATCAAGGTCATGACCGGAATACGCCGCTGTGGTAAATCGGTCATGTTGGAGCTTATCAAGCAGGAGCTCGCGGAATCCGGAGTTAGTCCGTCGCAGTTTATCTCGATCAATTTTGAGGATATGCGCTATTCTCATCTGCAGACCGCGAAAGCGTTGCATGACGAGATCGTGAAGAGAGCCGCCGAGATCGAAGGGAAGGTCTATCTGTTCTTCGACGAGATCCAAGAGGTCAAGGACTGGGAGAAATGCGTCAATTCCTTCCGCGTCTCGCTAGACTGCGACGTCTATATCACCGGTTCCAACGCTAGGTTGCTGTCCGGCGAACTTGCGACCTATTTAGGCGGCCGCTATGTTGAGTTTGTGATCTATCCTTTTTCCTTTGCCGAGTTTATAGAGCTTTATAGTCCTATCGCGCCCGACGAATCTATTGAGAAGCGCTTTCAGCGGTACCTGTTGTTCGGCGGTATGCCGTATCTTGCGAACCTTCAATACGCCGACGCGCCGTCTAAACAGTACCTCTACGATCTTTTCAACTCCGTTCAGCTCAAAGATATCGTGAAGCGTAACAAGATCAGAGACGTCGACCTACTTGAACGCGTTATCGCTTATGTGACGGCGAACGTAGGCAACACCTTTTCTGCGACTTCTCTTGCCAAGTTCCTCAAAAGCGAACAACGCGTTGTTGCGCCGGAGACGATCCTGAACTACGTCAAGTATTGTCGCGACGCTTATCTGTTCTATCAGGTGAAGCGCGAGGATCTACAGGGTAAACAGCTTCTTGCCACGAACGAGAAATACTACATAGCGGATCACGGGCTCCGCGAGGCCGTCTACGGCGGCAACACGCGCGATATCAATCTTATCCTCGAGAACGTCGTTTATATGGAACTGTTGCGCCGAGGCTATGAGGTCACGGTAGGCAAAGCGGGAGACCGCGAGATCGACTTCGTATGCGACAAACGCGGCGAGAAGTTGTATATTCAGGTCGCCTATATACTTGCGTCGGAAGAAACCGTCGCTCGTGAGTTTGGCGCGTATGACGACGTCCGAGATAACTACCCGAAATATGTCGTTTCGCTAGACGAGTTCGATATGAGTAGAAACGGCGTTAAGCATCGGAATATCCGCGATTTCCTTCTGATGAAGGAATGGAACTGAGGCGTATGTTTGTCGCCGAGCTTTGTTGAAGGGCGCGTTGAAAACGAGTTTACGCGTCTTCTTAGCGCCTCAAGACACGAATGAGCGTTGGATATCGACTTCCGCGGCGTCGTCGTTACGCCAACTATCTTTAGCGCGGCAAATGGGATAGACTGTATCGAGGTCGACAGTGTCGCTTATAGTGATGAACTCGGAGAACTGTGCGTCGCGAGAAAACGCCGTAACGCCGTTTTCTGTCTTGAATACGAGCGCCATATCCATTGCGATCCGTTCTCCTTCCACTAGGACGACGCGGTCTTGAACGACGAAAACGTCTTGAATAACGGCGTCTACCACAGTCGAAACAAGTCTGTCACCGCAGTCGGGAGTAAATTCGTTCGCGAGTTGCATGAAAGAGAACATCGCAAGGTCGGTCGGCTCGCCGTTCATAACGACGACTCGTTGACGGTTCTGCAATTCGTAGGGCGTTGAATCGATTACAAGTAAAATATTGCCGTAAGTGCCGGAACCGATCGGCGCGTATTTGTAGACGTTAAAGCGTTTTCCTATAAGACTCGTAAGGAGGTTGACTGAGTTTTCGTTAAAGGTTATGTGAAGCATTATTGTTCTTCCTTAATGAAATTCTGATGAAACTTACTTGAAAGAGGATTTTATCAGATATTTCTGATGAAACTTACTTGAAAGAGTTTTTTATCAGTTATATCTGATGGAATCGTGGATCTTTCGTTGATTTCTCAAATATAAAAGGTATTGTGGTGTGCGCGATTACTATGAAGAACACAGGAACCCAGGATGTATTGCATCTTCAAAACCGCGAATCATGACTTTGTATTTTGATCTGTAACAGTTAGTGAAAACACACCGAATATTGGTCTTGCGGGAATTTTGCCAATAATAATAATAATAATAATAATAATAATAATCTGCTGCGCCGTTTTTTGGTCTTCCTCGGTGACTTGTATTATTGATCATGTTTCTAACGCTTTTATAATTGTCTATTACGGGTGCATCCGTGTTTAATTAACAGTGAATTCGAATTGGTATGGAAATCCAATGAGCGGCGGTATTATTAATAAACTAGGTGTTATCCTTGATCGGGAAGATTCCTTTTTGGACGCCTGTCGTCGACAATTGGACTGGGAGCGTTCTTCTACTGTAGAATATGACGATATTCCAGATCGACAATTTGTCCCCGAGAAATCGGGAGAAATGGATGGCCCTAATAAAGCGTTTGATCTTACCTCCTGTATTGAGAAATTAAGAGATAGTTCGACTCTTTTTAATTACTTTATGGATGGATCTCGGAGGACGTTTCGAGTAGGTGAGGTTGCCGTTGATTCACAGTATTATCCGGTTGTTGCCGGTCAAGTAGGCGTTGGGGTCTGCCAACGTAAAGCTGGCGAGCTTTCTTTATATGGCGATTTTAAAATGCATTACGTTTTGGCTCTGCCAGTACGTCTTGACATTGATAGCGACAAAACAGAACGAGCGCACCATGCATTTTTTAGTAATTTGTGCGTTCAGTTAAATGACAAGCTTTCTACCGAGAATAACGTAAACGGCAAATTTCAGCTTGATGAAATTCTTTATTATCGAACTGATAAAGATGAAAATTATGTTGATAAAGCGATAGCTGTTATTCAAGAATATATGATCAGACAGGAAAAGGAAGCTGTTAAGCAATTAGTACAAGAGCACTGTTTGAGTAGAAGTAGTTGGCTTGTCAAAGACGGTTCCCTAGAATATGCTCGTTTGAGTAATGAAAAGGACGATGTTTTTGCTTTCAGTAATATTCAGCAAAATTATAGTAGCGTCATTGGGGTTTCTAAATCATTCAATCCTGAATTGCCTCGCTTGAAAAATAAGAAAAGCGCTTCACAAATGATCGTAGAGCTTAAGCCAGGCTTTAGGACGCCTGCTTTTAGATATCGTACCAGTAGATCGTTAGGGGATTATTCTGTTTGGTATTTACGTCTTCGCGAGGCAAGGTATGGCCGAGGTCCTTTTGACGGCGTCGTGAAGATAGAAAAAATACTAGTTTCCAAAGACGATTTAGAGTATGGCCTTAAAACAGATGAGGTAAACAACATTAGCGCTTGGATCTTCAATGAGAGGAATCCGGTTTGCTATGGGAAAGATGAGCGATGGGCGAATCACCTATATCCAATTTATTTGACCGAATCTTATGTAAAAAGTAAGTTTTTGAGTAACGACTTTTTTATGCGTCTATTCTGATAGAGGTGTGATTGATATGGCCAAGGCAAAGGAAACAAAGACTAAGACGGCAAAAGTGGTTGGTAAAGTTGCCGCTTTAGAGAAGCAACCTTCTACTATTGATAATTTTTATTTTTGGACTAAAGCCGACGTTATCCTAAATCCCTTTGACGTCATTGTTGTCGACCATATTGACAATAGTAAAACCTATGGCGTTGTTGAAGAAATTTCGCACATTACAGATTCCGGAAGTTTTTTAGGCGACTTCATTTCTAACGATTTTGGAAAACTTGAAACAAAGGCTCCTACTTTGCGTATAGGGATGAATTATGTAAAAGCGAGAGTCGTCGGTAATACCAAAAATATTTATATCCCAGTACATAACGGCAGCCTTGTTCACCTTGGTTCAAAAGAAGATATTACAGAGGCATTAGGATTGGAACCAAACAAAAATAGTTTGGTTTGCGGTTATGTGGAAATGTATGGAGCCGACGAAGAGAATAAGATCGAGCTCCCTGTATATGTGAATTCGGATTTTCTAATCGGACCGGAAGGCGCGCACTTGAATATTTCCGGTATTTCCGGACTTGCGGCAAAGACTTCATATACGATGTTTTTGTTGAACGCTCTTCAACAAAACTCAATGAAAGATGATAAGAATCAAAGCGTTGCGTATATTTTTCTTAACGTTAAAGGACGCGATCTACTGACGATTGATGAACAGGCTACCGACCTTACTGATTCCGATGGCGAAAGATATCGTAATTTGGGTCTAGAGGTGCAGCCCTTCCACAACGTAACTTATTTTTATCCATTCTCGCGTAATGGAGGTTATACAAGTTATGTTCGCTCGGAAGTTTACAATAATCAATTGTCAAAGGGAAGAGCTTATACTTATAAGTACCTTTATAACGAAGACAAAGAAAATATTGAACTTTTGTTTTCAAATGTAGACGACCCTCAACAAACCATTGAATCGATATTGAATTACATTATTTCCGGACAGGGGAAATTTTACTCGGTTCATGATTGGGATAGTTTACTTAGTGTAATTGATGAAAAATGCCAACCCGGTTCCAAGGATGGAGATAAGGAAATCTCTGTTATGAGTTGGCGAAAATTCAAAAGAATCATTAGAAAGTCTATTGAGTCTAACAGTATGTTTTCCGGCGAGGCGCGGGCGCCTAAACGTGAAGTTAGACTTGAGGAGAAAATTAAGCGAATTAAGAAAAACGACGTTTTTGTTGTCGATATTGCCAAACAAGACGAGAATATGCAAGCATTTGTTTTTGGCTCGGTCATGCAAGCTGTTCAAAAACTTAAACTTGGCGAATTTGATAGCGAGCTGAGCGACGAAGAAAGATCGCAAGTTCCCGACCGTATTGTTATCTTTGTTGACGAACTTAATAAGTATGCGTCTAACGATATTCCTAAATCCTCGCCAATTCTAAGGTTGTTGTTAGACATTGCGGAACGAGGTCGTTCTCTTGGAATCGTTTTGTTTTCTGCCGAACAATTCAAGAGTTCTATTCACAAACGTATTACGGGGAACTGTTCGACTCACGCTTACGGAAGAACAAACTCGATAGAACTTGCGGACAAGGCGTATAGTTTTGTCCCTAATACGTTTAAAAATATTATGACTCGTTTGAAGCAAGGGGAGTATATTATCCAGAACCCGATTTTTTCATCGTTGTTAAAAATCCAGTTTCCGCGTCCATTGTATAAGCAAGATAAAGGTAATTCTAATTGAAAGGTAAACAACGATGAGTAAATCTGACAACAATAATTTTGATGTTCGATTTGGAAAGAAGATATTATATTCCCTGTCAACTGGGATGTATTTAGATCCTTTCTTTTTGTATCGTGAATACATACAAAATGCCGCTGATTCTATTAGGGAAGCAGTGACATTAGAATTGCTTGACCCCAATGAAGCGCGTATCGTAATCACCATAGACGCTGAAAATAGTACCATCAAGATTCAAGACAATGGGTGTGGTATTTCGGCTGATCGGGTGATCCAGAGCCTTATTTATGTTGGCGATTCCAAAAAAGAACCTGATAAGAGTATGGGGCGTTTTGGAATTGGACGTATGGGAGGATTAGGATATTGTGATAGACTAATTTTTGAAACTAGCGCCAAAGGCGAAAATATCAAAAGTTTCGTTGAATGGAACGCAAAGAAACTTACTGAAATTCTTGCGGATCATGAGAATAATGACGACGCAATTTCTACTATTGAACAGATCGTTTCTTATCGAAAAGAATCTTGTAAAAAATCAGAAGACGAGGACTCGCATTATTTTACGGTAACAATGGAAGGTGTTCATAATACGCACCTGAAACTTCTTGATGAAGATTTAGTGAGAGACTATATCTCACAAGTTGCTCCCGTTCCTTTTGATCAGCTTCTTTTTCATTTTAACGAAAAGATATATAAGTTTTTGGAAGTAAATGACATTCATATTGAAGAATATAATGTTTCATTGAATGGAAATCCCGTATATAAATGTTACGAAGACAATATTCTTAATATTAAAAAAGATCCTTACAAGAATTCCGACGCAAAACAATCTGCCAAATCGATTGAAATTTTAGATGTAATTCCTTCTCTTATCAAAGATGAAAGTAATAATGTCATTGGTTGGTATTGGGTTGCAGTAACCGGATGTGACGGTGTTTTAGCGAAGTATTGTCAAACCAAGTGCCTCCGTTTACGTCATTGGAATATTCAGATTGGGGAAGCTGACTGTTTGAGTCAATTAGAGCTTTGGCCGGAAGAAAGAGGGAATAATTTTTTTGTAGGCGAAGTTCATGCTCTGGGTAATGGATTATATCCCAATGCTCGTCGAGATTATTTTGAGGAAAATGCTGCGCGTCTTAATTTTGAATCTGCATTAGTGGAAATATTTAAAGGATTAAACGACTCTTATCGAGAACTTTCCAAATATAATTCTGCTAATAGAAAGATTGAAAAAGCTCGAGAGGCTAGGGAGGAATTTGAAAGGAATAATTCTCTTTTTTTGGACGAAGAAGAACGTCAGAGTGAATTGGCAAATGTTCAAAAACTGTCGGAAGATAGTGAAAAATCGCGTAGAACCCTTGAGGCAATTACTGAGAAATATTCGGCTCCTTCCATAGAAGAAAATAATTCGCAACTAACAGGAGGGTATTTAACGAATCTCTATTTGGGTTCATATTTAAGCGAACAGGCTGTTGACGCCGACTTAGAGTTAAAAGAGGAACAAGTAAAAGAGACTGCCGATAAGAAGGAAAGCAGGACGCCAGCACCGAAAAAAAATGTTAGTAGCCCTTTGCCATCTAATATTTCGGAAAATGAACCCCTGAATAAACTTACAGATGGTGAAAAAGGAATTCTTGAAAAGGTAAGAAAAATTTTACAAGAAGAATTATCGGCTCCGCAATACAAAAATATCTGGAAAAAGATTCGAATACAAGTTTTAGGCGAGGACAGTAACAAAGATTAGACATTATTGCATACCATGAAAAGAGTTCTTCTCCTAGAACCCAATTATAAGAACAAGTACCCGCCTATGGGATTGATGAAACTTGCGATGTATCATCGACTCCAAGGTGACTGGGACGTTGTCTTTTATAAGGGTGATTTAAAAGACTTTGTCGTACAGGAATTGACTCCGCGGGCAATACGGAGACTTAAGCAGATCGATTCCGACTATGATTGGGAAAAATACACGCCGGAGATATTTGATTATATAAAGAAGTGCAAGGTCAAGCCTGAAACGCCGTTTGAGTACATACTGGATAACAGTCTGTTTGGGTGTTCGATCCTAGACGATTATCATCAATATTACAAAAGCGGTAAGTATTTTGCTGAAAAGCCTTGGGATCGCGTTTGCGTAACGACTTTGTTTACGTTTTACGCGAAGATCACTTACGAAACGATCGAATTTGCGAAGAAGATCGTAAGCGATCCAAGTCAGTTGATGGTTGGCGGAATTATGGCGTCGGTCGTCCCGAAAGAGATCGAGAAGACGACGGGCGTTAGACCTTTTGAGGGATGTATATACGATAAATCGATCCTCGGAGATCCGTCGCTAGACGTTCCCGTCGACGCTTTGCCGCTAGACTATTCGATATTGGAAGAAGTCGACTACGAGTACCCCGAAACAAACGGGTATTATGGGTATACGACGCGCGGCTGCGTTAATCGTTGTCCGTTTTGCGCAGTTCCTAGATTGGAACCTAATTACCAAGACTATATTCCGCTAAAGCCTCGTATTGAGTTTGTTAGAGAACATTTTGGCGAACAAAAGAACTTGTTGTTACTTGATAATAACGTCTTTGCGTCCAAGCGTTACGACGATATTATCGACGAGATCAGGAATTGCGGGTTTGGTTTAGGTTCGAAGTGTACGGCGTCTAATCAGTTAGAGATCGTTATTGCTCGACTTGAAGATGGATGGAACGACCGCGCGTATATTCGTAAAGGCGTTAAGATACTGAACGAGTATCTTGAAAAACTCAAAGGTAACGCTTATGACGAATTGTATGCCGTTATGAGTCAACACGGCGTATTGCATAATTATACAGCGACTAAGGATAACGTTTTGAGCGTTTGTAAGACGATTCGCGAAGATTACCAAAAACAATTCCTTCAAAAACGACGGCCCGTAAGTCGGTATGTCGATTTTAATCAAGGCGTTGACGCGCGGTTGGCGACGGAAGAAAAGGTCAAGAAGCTGAGTTCCGTTGCCATACGTCCGATACGTATTGCTTTTGACGACTGGAAGTTGCGCAAATTCTACGTCCAAGCGATGTATTACGCGCATAAATACCATATCAAAAACGCCTCGAATTACATCCTCTACAACTTCAAAGACGAACCGCTCGACCTTTATAATCGATTGGCTCTTAATGTTGACCTCGCTAAAGCGTTGGATATAAGTATTTATTCATTCCCAATGAAGTATCACCCGATCATGGATCCTTTATGGTTTGATAATCGGGACTACTTAGGCGAGAAGTGGACGCGTAAAGAGGTTAGAACGATCCAAGTGATCTTGAACGCGACGAAGGGAAAAGTCGGTAGTTCACGCGGGTTCTTCTTTACCGCCTTTGGACGAGATGAGAACGCGTTTAAAGAGTTGCTTCGTATGCCGGAAGAATTTATCTTGAATCGTTATGACGCTGAAGCCGCCGGCTTGATCGACGCATGGCGTAGCGCTAATGTGGAGATACCCGCCGACGAACGAGCCGAAGTGGAACGTATCGTTGGAACGAACGTCTTTCATCAAGACGAGTGGAAAGGCTTTTCCGACCAAACGCGGAAATACCTCGGGTATTATTTATACGAAAAGGAAAATATCCCAATCGCGCCTTCCGACGTAAAAGAAAGATTACGAGAGGAATATATCAACTCGACGCCCAGCGATATTTCGCAAGTGTGTAAAGAATTACTAGACGCTGTTGAAAAGTGATTTTGTTTCGTTTATAATGTGAGTCCGTCGACGGAATCTTTGCCGTCGGCGGATTCTTTTGGGTGTATTGCTTTCTTACAACTTGAATTCTCGTTCCCGTCTTACTACAATATAGTCCCGCTACCGCCGTCGTTCTTTTTGGGTATCGCGCGAGCGTTGGGATCTTCGCGGCACGTTTGAGCGCTCGACGTAACCGTTTTCCAAACTTCTTCACGCGATCGCTTGAATTTTCGTTGTCGCGAAGTTACAATCTTATCACAGTCGCCATGAAAAGAAAACGCAAATAGTCGGCGACCGAGAACAATGGAGAACGAACGTTATGAATAAACGACGTCAACGCGGGCGTTTCGCGCTTCGCGCGGCATTAGCCGTCGCGGCGCTTTTTACGGGCATAAGCAGTAGTCATCTTTTTGGCGCGGAACCGTTAAAGACGTTCTACGTCGCAGTCGACGGCAACGACGCGTGGTCGGGGCAGAAGTCGTCGGCTTCCGATAACGACGGGCCGTTTGCGACGCTAGAACGCGCTCGCGAGGCGGTAAGGGAATACAGGAAGACGCTGCCTGAGAACGCTTGCGGCGATATCGTCGTCTCCGTTGGCGCGGGAACTTACGAGCTGCAGAAGACGCTCGAATTCGATAAGGAAGACGGCGGTTTCGACCAACTGTTCGTGCGTTGGGTCTCCGACGTCGATTCGCCGGCGGTGTTGGTCGGCGGACGCTACCTCAACGGCGCAAAGAAACTTGGCGACGCCGCTATTCTCGCGAAACTCAAAGAGGACGCGCGTCAACGCGTCGTTTCGATCGACCTGGAATCGCAAGGCGCGCTCGATCTCGGTACGCCCGACAACGCGCCGGAATTGTTCTATCAAGGCGAGCCTACGCGCGTTTCGCGGTTCCCTAACGACGGCTTCATCCGCATTACCGAACTGCTTCGCGAAGGTACGACCGAAGCGGATATCCGCGGTACTAAGGGTATCAACGAAGGTAAATTCTTCTTCGCGGAAGACGAGCCGACGACGTGGGCCGACGAACAAGAAGTTTGGGTCGAAGGGTACTGGTTCTGGGACTGGTGCACGCAGAAACAACGCGTGGAATCGATCGACGCCGCGACGAAGCTGATGACGCTCGTCGGCCCCGATCACGAGTACGGGTATCGCGTCGGGCAATGGTTCTACGCGTTCAATATCCTTCGCGAACTCGATGCGCCCGGGGAATACTATATCGATCGCCTACGCAATAAGCTGTACTTCTATCCCCCTACGAACGACTGGAAAGACGGCGATTTCATACTGTCGCAACTTCCTTCCGTTATTGCGTTTAAGAATATCGCTAATATCTCGGTCTCGGGTTTCGATATCCTCGGTTCGCGCAGTACCGCCATTACCGGCATGAGCTGCGAGAACGTCGCGTTGTCGGACCTCAATATCTCGAACTGCGGCGGTTCCGGCGTCTACATGGACGGCGCGGTGAACTGCTCCGTTTCTTGCTGCGAGTTGTGGAACCTCGGTTCCAGCGGTATAACGCTCAGCGGCGGCGATCGCAAGACGTTGACCCCCGCGCATAACGAGATCGTCGAGAACTATATCCACGACTACGCGCGCATCCAACGCGTCTACGCGCCCGGCGCCACGACCAACGGCGTCGGAAACCGCATCGCGCATAACTTGGTTGAAAATGCCCCGCATATGGGGATGGGGTTCAGCGGAAACGACCAACTCATCGAGTATAACGAGATCGCCAACGTCTGCTTCGAGTCGAACGACGCCGGCGCCATCTATACCGGCAGAAACTGGACGATGCGCGGCAACGTCTTGCGCGGAAACTATTTGCATGATATCAACGGTTTCGAGGGACGCGGTTGCGTCGGTATCTATCTCGACGATATGTTCTCGTCGGCGTCGATCGAAGGGAACTTGTTCGTGAACGTAACGCGCGCGGCGTTCATTGGCGGCGGTCGTGATTCTCAAATCGTCGACAACGTCTTTATCAACTGCCATCCTTCGGTGCATATCGACGCTCGCGCGCTCGGTTGGTGCGCCGACCACGCCGAGGGTTGGATCAAAGAAGCGAAAAAGAACGGCACGATCTCCGGTATCGCTTACGACCAAGAACCGTATAGATCGCGTTACCCGGAGTTGGCTAATATCTTCGCGGAAGGCAATACGCCGAAAGCGCCGGAAGGGAACCGCGTTAGCGGCAATATCTGCGTCGGCGGAACGTGGGACGTCAACAAACAAGGGCAATGGCAAGGCCCTAGTATCGAACCGCTCGCGCGAGATTATATCACCGTCGGCGAGAACTACGTCGCGGACGAAGGGACTGACCCCGGCTTCGTCGACGCCACTAACGGCAATTACCGCCTGAAAGCGGATTCCGCGTTGCTTTCTCAAGGCTATAAGTCGTTATCGTCGGAGACGTTCGGACTCAGCAACGAGCGTATGAAGGCGAAAGCCGCCGCTTGGCGCGCGAAGAAGAACGCGAAATGAACGCCGACGCGCGTTGCGCTTGAATTTGCGCGGCGATCGAAGTCGCGCTAATAAGTCTTTCGCTCGAGAGCCGTTTTTGGTTCTCGGGCGATTTTTGTTAACAGGCGCTTTCTTGAATTTTCATCTAGTCTGCGTTACAATATGGGCATACGGTCGCGGCTTGCCTAACGCCATCCCAACGCGACTGAGATTTAGAAAACGCATAGGAGCAGTAATTATAATGAAGAAACAGAATAGCGCGCGTATCGCGACGCTTGCGGCGGTCGTCGCGGCGTTCTGCGGTTCCGTCGGCATGAACCACGCTTTTGGAGCGGAGACGTTAAAGACGTTCTACGTCGCGCCGACCGGCAACGACGCATGGACGGGTCAGAGCGCGGACGCGAGCGCAACGGACGGGCCTTTCGCCACGCTTGAACGCGCGCGCGCGGCGGTGAAGGCGTACAAGCAGACGCTGAGCGCGGACGCGCAAGGCGATATCGTTGTCTCCGTCGCGGCGGGTAAATACGAATTGCAGAACTCGTTGGAGCTGACAGCGGAAGACGGCGGCACGGACGCGGTCGCGGTGCGCTGGGTCTCCGACGTGAACGCGCCGGCGGTCTTAGTCGGCGGACGTTATCTCACCGGCGCAAAGAAGTTAAGCGACGCCGACGTGCTGAATAAGTTGAAGCCGGAAGCTCGCGACCACGTCGTCGAATTCGACCTTGCGGCGCAAGGCTCGCCGGATCTCGGAACGCCGAATAACGCGCCGGAACTGTTCTTCCAAGGCGAGCCGGCGCGCGTCTCGCGGTTCCCTAACGACGGGTTCGTCAAGATCGTCGACGTCGTCAAAGAAGGTACGACCGAGGTCGACGACCGCGGCGTTAAGGGCGTCAAAGAAGGTAAGTTCACATTCGCGGAAGACGAATTGACGACGTGGGAAGACGAACAGGACGTCTGGGTCGACGGATACTGGTTCTGGGACTGGTCGAACGACAAACAACGCGTGGTCTCGATCGACGCGGCGACGAAGACGATAACGCTCGCGGAACCAAACCACCAATACGGTTATCGGCCGGGACAATGGTTCTACGCGTTCAACGTGTTGCGCGAACTGGATAGTCCGGGCGAATACTATATCGATCGCAAAAATAACAAGTTGTATTTTTACCCGACGACGGACGACTGGCAAGACGGCGACTTCCTGTTGTCGCAAACGCCGTCGATCTTGGCGCTGAACGGCGTCAAGAATTTTGAGCTCGTCGGTTTTGACCTCCTTGGCTCGCGCGGCGCCGCGGTCTATGGCGCCGGCTTGGACGGCGTGAAGTTCTCGGAACTCAACGTCTCAAACTGCGGCGGAGCGGGTATCTATATCGACAACAGCTATAACTGCGTCGTTTCCTGCTGCGAGTTGTGGAATCTTGGCGCGAACGGGGTCGCGATCAGCGGCGGGGATCGCGCGACGCTGACGCGCGGCAATAACGAGATCGTTGAGAACTATATCCACGATTACGCTCGCATCCAACGCATGTACGCTCCGGGCGCGACGATCGGCGGAGTAGGTAACCGCATCGCGCACTGCTTAGTGGAAGACGCGCCGCATATGGGCATGGGTTTCGGCGGCAACGACCAACTCATTGAATATAACGAGATCGCGCGCGTCTGCACGGAATCTAACGACGCCGGCGCCATCTACACCGGGCGCAACTGGTCGATGCGCGGTCACGTTCTTCGCGGCAACTTCCTGCACGATATTCGCGGGTTCCAAGACAACGGCTGCGTCGGTATCTATCTCGACGATATGTTCTCGTCGGCGACGATCGAAGGGAACTTGTTCTTGAACGTCGCGGAAGCGACGGTAGTAGGCGGCGGTCGCGACAACCATATTACCGACAACGTGTTCATCAACTGTCATCCGGCGGTCTACGTCGACGCTCGCGCGTTGGGTTGGGCGGAAGCCGGCGCCGACGCTTGGCTCGAAGAAGTGAGAACGAAGGGCACGGTCTCCGGTATCAAGTACAACGAAGAACCGTTCAAATCGCGTTACCCCGAGTTCGCGACGATGTTCGACGAAGGCAAGACGCCGAAAGCGCCGGAAGGAACGACCGTGACCGGCAACGTCTGCATCGGCGGGGAATGGGCGTTGAAGAAGGGCGGTTTGTGGCCGGGGCAGAGCCTTGAGCCCGCCGCGCTTAAATATATCGTCGTCAAGGACAACTACGTCGCCGACTCCGATACCGAACCTGACGGTATCGATCCCGGCTTCGTCGACCCCGCTAACGACAATTACCGCTTGAAGCCGGATTCCGCGCTTATCGCCAAAGGTTTCAAATCGTTGTCTAGCGAAGAGTTCGGACTCACGAACGAGCGCATGAAAGCGAAAGCGGCGGCCGTTCATGCGAAAAAGAACGTGAAATGAACGTTAATATAGCGCTTAGCGCAACTTATATCGCATAGCTTTTGGGTGTAAACGCGCAACTCGTGAAAAATAATCGAGTTCGCGTCGTCGAAAAACTTGAAAAAACTACTGCGCGTCGCGCTAAAAAGCGCTAGAATAAAGAGAAACGCGCGTATGGCGTATTCCGCGATACGCGCTCGTCAATACGTTTTCCCCCTGAGAGAAATCATTATGAAGAAATTTGCTACTCTGCTTGTCGCTTTTGCGGCTACGGTAGTCGGCGTCGGCGCGTTTGCCGCGGACTATCCGTCCCCCGCAAAAATGGCGGAACCGGTAGTCGCGCCTGAAGAACTCGGCATGGACTCCGCCGCGCTTGCGCGTATCGACGCGCTGATCGAAAACAATATCGCCGAAGGCAACGGCACGGGCACGGTCGTCTGTATTGGCCGCGGCAACAAGATCGCGTTCTTGAAGGCGTACGGCGATCGCCAAGTCGAGCCTAGCGTCGAGAAATGCACGACGGACACGGTGTTCGACCTCGCTTCTTTGTCCAAGGTCACGTCGACGGCTATCGCGACGGCGTTGCTTGTTGAGCAAGGCAAGATCGAATACGACGACCGCATTACGCGCTTCATTCCGGAATTTGGTCAAAACGGTAAAGAAAACGTCACGGTCCGCGACTGCTTGACGCACGTTTCCGGTCTTACGCCCGACAATAGCATCAAAGACTATATCGGCTTCGATCGCGACCAGATCCTCGCGAACATCTGCGAACTCGGTCTCCGCACGGCGCCGGGCGAAGCGTTTGCTTATAGCGACGTTGGTTTCATCACGATGGGTTACGTCATCGAGAAAGTCACGGGTATGTCTCAAGACGAATTCGTTCGTCAAAACATCTATTTGCCGTTGGGCATGGTCGACACTGGCTATAACCCGAACGACGAGCAAAAAGCGCGCGCCGCGGCTTGTGAAAAGCGCACTCCCGAAGACGAAGACTGGATCAAGGGCGAAGTGCACGATCCTCGCGCTTACGAGATGAAGGGCGTCGCGGGTCACGCTGGCAACTTCTCCACCGGTCCCGACCTCGCGATCCTCTCCTCGATGATCATCAATCACGGCACGTACGTTCCGGCCAACGATCCGGAACACCCCGTGCAAATTCTTAATCCTTATACTTGCGAACAAATGATCGAAGCGGTCACGATCCCGCGCGGTATTCGTTCTCGCGGTTGGGACAAGCGCTCGCCGTATTCCGGCAACCGCGGCGTTTTGATGAGCCCCTCGGCGATCGGCCACAGCGGTTTCACGGGCACGAGCATCTGGATCGATACGGATCTCGACCTGTTCGTCATCTGCCTCGGCAACCGCCTGCACCCGGACGGCAAAGGCGATTACGTCGGTCTTTGCGGCAAGGTCGGCCAAGTTGCGCTCGACTCGATCTGCGATAAGACCGACGCCGCTCAAGCCGCGGAATTCGTCAAGAAGTCCGTCTACGTTTCTCCGAACGCCAAGGCAGACGGCGAAGTTCTCGCGGGCGTCGACGTTCTTGCTCGCGACGATTACGCGCCTTTGAAGGTCCGCGGTATGAAGGTCGGTCTTCTCACGAACCAAACCGGTCTTCTTCGCGACGGCAAACGCATCCCGAAAGCGATGCAAGACGCCGGCGTCAACTTGACGACGCTCTTCAGCCCCGAACACGGCCTCTACGGCGTTCTCGATCAAGGCAATATCGGCGACGGCAACGACCCCGAAACCGGCTTGCCCGTCTTCAGCCTCTATGGCGAAACGCGCCGTCCGACTCCGGAAATGCTTAAAAACGTCGACGCGTTCGTCTTCGATATCCAAGACGTAGGCGTTCGTTTCTACACCTACATTAGCGCGATGTGCTCTGCGATGCAAGCCGCCGCGGACCAACACAAGAAGTTCTTTGTGTTCGACCGTCCTAACCCGATCGGCGGCGTCAAAGTCGACGGTCCTTGGCTCGACCCGGGTCGCGAATCTTACGTCGCTTTCTTCCCGATGCCGATCCAACACGGTATGACGGTCGGCGAGATCGCGCTTGCGTTCGCTAACGAATACAAGTTGAATCTCGACCTCACGATCATTCCGTGCGAGAACTGGAAGCGCGATATGTACTTCGACCAAACCGGTCTTACTTGGGTCAATCCTTCTCCGAATATGCGTTCGTTGACGGAAGCGCTGTTGTACCCCGGCTTCGGTATTCCGGAATTCACGAATATCTCCGTTGGTCGCGGCACCGACACGCCGTTTGAAGTCGTTGGCGCCCCGTGGATCGACGCCGAAGACCTCGCGAAGAAGATGAACGCCGAGAATCTGCCCGGTATCGAATTCGAACCGATCAAGTTCACGCCGAACGCTTCTAAGTACGAAAATCAAGAGATCAACGGCTTGCGCTTCACGATCACCGATCGCGATAAGCTCGAAGCGGTCAAAGTCGGCGTCGCGCTGATGTCGCGCCTGGCCGCCGATTACCCCGAACAATGGGAAACGAAGAACGCGAACACGTTGCTCCTCAACGACGAATCGCTCGAAGCGATCAAGGCCGGCAAGAGCGTCGACGAGATCGCGCCGATGTGGAACAAAGGTATCGAACGCTTCAAGGAAATGCGCGCCAACTACCTCGTCTATTGAGAGTTGACGAAATAGCTTAACGCGAGTTGTCGCGGATAGATAACGAAAGCCCCCCGCGCTAGGGAATCGCTTAGCGCGGGGGGCTTTTTTATTAAGTCGCACAGTAAACGGCGCGTAAGTCGTCGCGCGCTCAGTTCTTCGTCGCGAGCTTCTCCAAGCGCTCGACGTCGTCGACGCAGCGATTAGCGACGTCGTTGACGCAGTAGCGATCGTCGGGGCGAACGAACAAACGCGACTTCGTGAACGATTCACCCAAATCGATATTAGCGTTCGGGTTAGGATCGATCTTCAAGAAGAAGTCGCGCGTAACGACGGCGCGTTCTTGGGAACCGGCGTCTTTGGCGACGATGACGACGCGGTCGCGAGCGTCGCGTTGTTCGTCGACGAGCAGTTCGAGCAGGTTTTGACCAGGCGCGTCGGGCGCGACGGGCTGTTCTTCATCTAACGCGTTGTTGTTCTTAGACTTCTTCTTGTAGCCGTCGAGACTCCAGTCCCCCGCGAACGGCGAGATCTCGGAACGCTCGATCTTCCAGAACTCCGGATCCGCCAACGTCTCCGAGAATCGCGGCCACGAGCGCAGCGTCTCGAAGACGTCGCGAGGCTCGCACAGCGTCGGGAG
>JAZRWE010000014.1:0-3553 GCA_045599605.1 Thermoguttaceae bacterium | reverse complement strand
GAAGGTAATTTCAGATAACGATAGAACTTTAAAGGACGTCGTACGGCCTGAGACGCCGATTCAGGATACGCCGCCGATCCTTGAAAGAAAGATCGGCGAGATCGTGATAGGCGACCGCACCGTCGGCGCGAACCCGTTAGGGGCGGAACCGTCCGAGGCCGACGCGACGATCTTTGAACGCGTCAAGCATTACGGTTATCGCTTACGTTATCAAAAGAGGAATTTTAGAAATGTCATTAAGAGATAAGACGTCTGAATTGGATAATGCGGCAAGTGAATTGGTGCAACGCGGCGACGAGTTATCTCGTACCGGCGCTGATGATAAAGCTGCTTTTGCACTGTACCTTCAAGCGGCGGAAATGAACCATCCATTGGGAATGAGACGACTTTCCTCTTGTTTTTATAGTGGTCGAGGGACTCGAAAGAACAAGTCGAAGGGGACGTATTGGCTCCAAAAGGCGGCGGAAATGGGGGAGGCGAACGCACAGTACGAATTAGGTCATCGGCTTTTTTGGGGCAACGAAGTCACTCTCGACAAAGAAGAAGGATTACGTTGGCTCCAAAAGTCGGGGGAACAGGGTGATACGAACGCGCTCATGTTTTTGGGGGGATTCTATTCTAGCGACAAGTTGGCTTCATCGGATTACACGCGAGCGTTTCAGTACTTTTCTCGCGCGGCTGAACTAAATGACCCACAAGCGTTTGGGGCGTTGGGGATCGCTTATAAATATGGGAAGGGAACGCGGATCGACGTACAAAAGGCGATCGATTATCTCGAACGCGCCGCTTTATGCAATATTCGCGAAGCGGCTTTTGTACTTGGGACGTGGTATTACTATGGCGAGGACTTGCCCGTCAACAAAGAGTACGCTCGAAAGTGGTTGAAGATAGCGTCAGAACAACACTTCGAGATGGCTGACGTGTTTATTCAGGAACATGCTGATCTACGTGAACTAGACTTACCCGCAGACTTGGACGACGACTTGGACGACGACTTGGACGCAGACTTGGACGACGTTGTAAATGCGCGTGACGTCGGTAATATTTCGCTACTATCGCTAGAAGAACTTGAAGCGTTGCCTAGCGTTGATTTATGCTTAAAACTTTCTTCTGAGGATTGGTACAGTCTGGAGCGTATTACCGAACCGTTTCGTTTGATTCTTTCTAGGGACATTGAGGAACTCGACGTCAAGCGTTTAT
This sequence comes from Thermoguttaceae bacterium, assembly GCA_045599605.1. Taxonomy (GTDB): domain Bacteria; phylum Planctomycetota; class Planctomycetia; order Pirellulales; family Thermoguttaceae; genus RUG369. Next base: position 2,353 of record JAZRWE010000014.1, on the reverse strand, counting down.
GTAGCATTCCTTGTTTGTGTTCGCTCGTTGTTAGCGAATTTACACTGTTGGATGAAGATCTGTTGGATTCACCGGAGTGGTTAGAAGAATTGCCGAACTATCTCAAAGATATGAAGCAACTCCAAGAGGTCGTGTTTGAAAATGTCGTTGCTTTTGACGATTCTAATTTGAGTTCGCTTCGGAACCTTGTCAATCTTCAGAAATTGACGATCGACGTCCCCGTACGATTCAATGGAAAGGGATTGGCTTTTCTGACTGAGTTGCCTAATCTAAAAATACTCCACCTGATGCACTGCAATTCTCTCAATTTGGACGGAGCTAAAAACTTGGCCAATTTTGCTAGTTTACAATCGTTGACCATAGAAGATACGGAAGAATTAGAATCGAACGTGTTTTCATTTCTTCAAGATCTTACTCAGTTAAGACATTTACGTTTGATCGATTGTCCCGGGGTTGACGATCAAACAATGACGTATATCGCGAAGGAACTTGCGTTAGAGTCGTTAAGTATTAGTCGGTGTAATATTACAGACGTTGGTCTGGAAGCTCTTAAAGATCTAAGATCGTTAAGTTCTGTTTGGCTAGTAGGCTGTTCGATAACGGGTAAAGGGTTAGAGTTTCTGCCAAGCAAGACGCTTTGTGATTTGGGACTAATGTCAAGTGAACCACTTCAAGACGACTACTTGGCTTGTTTACAAACGAAACCTCTCCTTACCGAGCTGTTCTTGGGCGGATCGTTTACCGATCGAGGATTCAGTTATATTGGCGATATAAAACAATTACGCCGACTGAATCTGATGAAAATCGAAATTACAAACGAGGGGTTCCGCGCCGTAGAACGCTTGACTGAATTGAGACGATTGTCGTTAAGCGGGTGTGAAATTACAAACGAGTGGCTCCGCGCCATAGGACGCTTGACCGAGTTGAGTCAATTGTCGTTATGGGGGTGCGAGCAATTGGGAGACGAAGGATTAGCTCATTTGAAAAACAATGTTTGTTTACAATATCTTAATCTAGATGATTGTCGCAACATAACGGATCGCGGGCTCGAGAGTATTTCTGCGTTGACTCAATTACGGAGCCTCTTTTTGTCGAATGTAGAAAATATTACTGACGTTGGGTTGAGTTCACTCGGCTCGTTAGGGGAACTTATTGAACTTGAGTTGGAACATAATTTGAATATTACCGGTAAAAAGATGGGGTTTTTACAACGGTTGAAAAATCTTCGTTCGTTAAAATTGCGTTATTTTCGTAATCTTACCACGGAAGGCTTGGACTATATTGCCGGTCTACCGAATCTGTTGCGTCTTGACCTCGAGGGGGGTGGCGTAACTGATGAAGGGGTGGCGCGTTTAAGCAAGATCAAAACTCTGCGATCGTTGAATCTTGAAGCGTGTGCCAAGATAACGATTTCGGGCATTCTATGCCTTCGAACATTGAAAGAATTGCGCTATCTCAACTTCTGGCTTTGGAATTTCAGCAATCCGCGCATTGCTGTACTTCGTAAGCGGATTCCCGGACTCAAGGACAACGACGCGAATATTCGAGAGTGTCGTAGATTCTAATACTTGGTATAGAACGACGTTGCTATCGAAAAGTTGCTTTTCGACTAATAACGCTCAAGAATGCGCCGACAGGGGATTCCCTGTTCAAAAATTATTGAAAGCGCAATTGATCGCACGATCGTGGAGTTCCTATTATATGAAGAAACTTTCGCTGTCCGGAACAGTTGACTTTATTGAATAATGAGCGTGTGATAGACCGGTATACGGAATAAGTATAGTTATTTGAACGACGATCTTGGGACTGATTTATTACAATTTTATGTTGCTTTCTATCCCCGCAATCGCTAAACTATTGTTTTGAGCGTTGTAAGTTCCTCGGCACTTTTTATGCCGATGTTCCTGCTTTTTTCGGAGAACGTCGTAACAAACGTTTCCGAATGTTTTAGCGATTGAAACACGCGGAATTGTGACGTTGCTTTCCCGCGTGGTGAAAACGAATATACTTCATTTTTTTAGGTTGCTTCCATGCCCAACGAGCGTAACGTAAACGAATTGACGACGGACGAGTTGCTCACGGTCCTTGCCGACGCGCGTTGTTCGTACAACGACGCTTCCTCGTTAGGGCAAGAGGAGAAGAGACGGTTAGACGGTTCAGCGGAACCTGTGGAGCCCGTAAAGCCTGACCGTGAACAACTTGACCTGAACGAGACCAATAAACCGAGTCCGCCTGGAATTAAAGCGAGACGTCCGTTGCGCCAACCGCCTGTCGAACCATTGTCGGTGAGCCTCCTTGGATGGTGTACTCTGTTTTCGATGGCCTGCGCGATGGGGTTGTTGTTTTACGCGCT
>JAZRWE010000013.1:0-199510 GCA_045599605.1 Thermoguttaceae bacterium | reverse complement strand
CCTACTCGCAACGGCGCCGTCAAGGCATAAAAACAACGCCGGGGCACTCGCAAATAAATGCGACTGCGCCGGAATGTAACGTCGACGTGGATCTCAACGTTGATATCAAGTCAGTCTACTGTCGAGTCATATTTACCCGATTCATGTCTTTATCAGATTTACGTTTTTACCCGATTTACATTTTTTTCTCAAGACCCACTCAACAGTCTGTTCGTAGCTCCACTGTCTGGAGCTCGCCACCTCTACGAATGCCTTCAAACCCGCTTCCGAGCCCCAAACCACATTGAATCTCTTCTGTTCGTCTTCCGTCAAATCGATTTTCGCGAGGCTCTCCACGACTCGCCCACGTGCTTCATCCAAAATCGCATTCAACATCGGATCTATACAGGAATGATCGCCCAACATCTCATAAAATTCGTAATCACCGATGCTGTCATTATTTAGGCTTATATTCAACAATCCGTCACGATATTTTTGTAGCTTTCGAAATTTCTTTTTGTCGATGCCGGCGAATTCGCAGACTTCTTCATCAGACGGATCATATCCACGCACCGCTGCTAACTCATTTTTCGTCTTATGAAAAATATTAATGATTTTACAGGCGTCGCTAGACAATCTCTTAATCTTCCGGTAGGCGTCACAAATAGAATTGTTCACGCAGCGTGTCGCGTACGTCTTGAACTTGACATTTTTAGTCTCGTCGAACCCCAAGGCCGCGTTGAATAAGCCATCGAGAGCGGCGTCTTGGATCACTTCAACGTCGCCCATTTGAATTCCATACTTTCGTGCTGCGCGTTCACCATATTTCAATGCCCATCCGCAATTTTCCTCTACAAGCTGTTGTTGATTCTTGTTTAGCTTTTTTTCCATACTAACCCTCGCCAATGAGTATCGACGATCAATATCAAGAAGTTATTCGCATTTCACAGAACGAAGCTCGGTCGGAACTCGAACTTCATGTCGAGACGCATGAGAAAGTCTCAACTAAGCATAGTATACCCGTATTTTCATAAAATTCATCAAGATTTTTTCAAAATTCCTCAACACAAGAACGTAAGTCTTTTAGAGTTACAGATTACAGCTAAAAAATTTTCAGGAACATACGCATAGTTGATAAGAAAACTCGCAGTAGCAATTCATCTCGGGAGCGCAAGTGACCGCTTACGCTCCCTTCTGGCTTTAACGAAGATCACTCTTGAAAAATATTTTTCAAACATCCGTTTTGTGCGGCATCGATTTTCTTCATTTTCGCACGAGATCGTTCGACAGCGTTTCTTACGCATTGCGTTGTCACTCCGAACATTTTAGCGATCTCTTTATTAGAAACCTCTTTCTTGTTATACAAAGCGCCACTTTCATCGATCCCAATCCCACAGGACATCAAAAGCATCTCACGATCGCGTTCAGGCAGCTGATTCACTGCTCCAACAATGGCAACGCCCAACGCCTTTTTCGAATCAGCGGCGTCCGTTTCAGCTGTTGGATCGGTTCCGGCACGATCGCACACAATATTGTCACGATTCGCTCTCTCGTCACCATCCTCAACGGAGTCGATCAAGAAAGTACGTTGATCATATTTTCGTCTAAAATTATATAAGCTCTTCTCCTTCAAACCGGCTCTTTCGCAGATCTCGCCGTTAGTAGGCACTCGTCCGAGCTCATAAAGTAATTCAGCCTCTGCTTTTTCGTACTTTTCAAATGCTTCTTTCGCATCCGACGGTAGCTTGTGTCCGATTAGCTGCCGCACTTCCTCCATAATATATTTATATACCCAAGACTTCGCAAATGGCCAAAAACATTTCCGCCTCTCATAATCGTATTTGGCAGCATTCTCCGCGAGTCCACAATGCGCGGCGCTTTCGAGATCTTTTCGCTTGTAATAATCGTTACCGAAATATCGCCTTGCACACTGATAGGCAAGCGTTGTCGCATTCTCCAAATGGAGCATAATAAGCTTATTTTTTGCCTCTTCGCGTTCGGCTTCAGAACCATTCTTGAGGCTTTCCCCAAGTCGCAAATCTCTTTCCAAATTGGAATAATCCATAATAAAACCTCGTATACGCATCCTCGATGAGAGTAAAAAGACACAATAACACACTTCGCTCCTCACGGAATACCCCAATCAGAAACGGGGGAAAGAAACTGATCAAGAGCAAAAGCGCTCACTAATCGGTTTAAAATGAACAAAATGCGTTCTCCAGACTTTGCTGTACCCTGAAACAATACGGCGACCACACGTTACCGTATTGCCAAAGAAAACAAACAATAGTGTCTTCCGCTAAGATAAATCTTACAACAAAGGTCCTAATCCAACAATGGGGTGTCCTCAAAAAAAATCAACATTCTTAAAAATATCGGCTCTTGCGGTAAAAAACTTTTTCTCATTCGCCCGTTTCGTTGTTTCGGACTTGCAACGTTCAGTTTGGAAATATTTCCGATCCGCTGTCGTGCTCACCTATCGCAACGCAATTTAAGTTTTTGAAAGCAACCTTATGAGAGATAAAGCGACCTATTTTTCGCTCCGTCACGACCTAAAGTTTACATCTCCTAACTCTACAGGTTTTTAACGAGTTAAACAAAGGTCTTCGGCGAAAAGAACCTTTTACTTGTTAAGGCGTTACTCGCGAAGACTTATGCGGTTCGATCTTTAGGCCGAAAAGCAAGAAGACTAACGCTGTCTAGTGTTAATATTTCAAAGGATATGTTCCATAGTAATCTTTCGGTCGTTATGTAGTTCGTCCAGTAGTCCACATGAGCAACAAACGGAAAGTCATAAAACAATGTCTAATATGTTAACAGACTAATTTTCAATAGATTAAGAGCAACTTCTTACGATTGGTCAATAACGTTCCTTTTCCAGGTAACTATCGATGAAGATCATTAACGAACCCCGTCGAAGATCGTCGTATTACTCTTTATTGACAATAATGTTACAATCGATATAGTAACACGATTTTCAATAACGTAAAGATCCAAGACAAGTACGAAGTTCGAAGTTTGTCTTGTTCTTTTGTAGCAGTCTCTTCTTGGCTTTCCTCATAACGGTTCTAACGGTTAATCTGTCAACAATAAAGATTTCACACAATGAGAAAGCGTGCTAAAATCTTTTTGCAGAGAACGAATTTCACCTATAATAATCTAACATTAGAGTAAATGGACACGTTAACGCGTCCCGCTTGAACCAATAAGAAACATCCCTTATCGCCTTCATAATATTATAAGGAGACAGTTATACAATGCCGCCTAACGTGTGGCAAGCGCGGACACAGTTCCCCCGTCGAAACAAGACAGACTGACAGGAACGCTCGTTTGCGAATGCGGAGAAACAATTCAGATTTCCACAATGCTGAAAACGAAGTGTCTACCGCTATCGGGTAAACACTGTGGGCGGGAGTAAAACGTCTCGCCGAGCTCGTGCAAACAAAACACGCAACTACGCGTGGTATTTCTTGCCGAGTCTATGCGTTCTCGATATAAATCGACGTTTACCGCGTCGGTTCCGCAAAAAATCCGGCGCCGAGTCGTGGATTAGAGGCGTAAACCACGAGGTCTCGCTCTAAGAATCGACTCGTTTCCGACAACCGTTATAATCGTCGCAAGTCGAGTTTTCCACATGACCGAACGTCAATCGTTACGCGCCGTACCCCTCGTCAAGCGTGAAGACAGCGCGCCTATCCATAATCTATAGTACTCACAAACAACTCGAAATTAGCGCCGTTCAACATAATAAAATCTAAAAAAGACAATAATTTTACCTTTTATTACGATTGTTCTGTTTTTAACGACGCTTTAGTGTCGTCTTTTCATACGCTCGGCGCCAAAAGTATTGCAAATTGAAACAAAACCGGTCCTACTCGCAACGGCGCCGTCAAGGCATAAAAACAACGCCGGCGCACTCGCAAATAAATGCGACTGCGCCGGAATGTAACGTCGACGTGGATCTCAAATCGCTCAAGCTTGAAGGAAACGGCTTAATCTACCGTTGTTGGCGGCGTCGGATTCACGAACTCTTCTGAGAACGCCTCGATAGATCTGGGCAACGCGTTCATCGGAAAGTCCAAACTTTTCGGCGATCTTTTTGTACGACAGCTTTTCTTTTACGTGAAACACGTTATTGTCGAGTCCGACGCCCACATACATCGAGAAGATCTCGCGCTCGCGTTCGGGTAATTGTCGGAAGAGCTCCACCAAGTTGGCGTTCAAAGCGCTACGAGAGTCCTTCGCTTCCACAACAGCGGCAGGTTCAACGCCGGTACGATCGCACGCGATATTGTCGCGATTCGATCTCTCGTCGTCGTTATCAACGGTATCGTACGAGTAGATATTACGATCGTATTTTTGTCTGAACTTTTCCAATCTACTTTCATCGATACCGGCTCTTTCACAGACCTCGCCGTCAGTCGGGATGCGTCTAAGTTCATAGAATAATTCCAAGAACGCTTCTTCGTATTGCTTGAAGACTTTTTTAGCCTCCGGCGACGGCGCATGTCCGATCATCTTTCTGACGTCTTCTAAGACGAATTTCTTGATTCGACTAAACGCAAAGGTTAAAAAGAAATACCCCTTCGTATAATCATAAACCCTAGCCGCCTCCGTCAGACCATAATACGCGGCGCCACATAATTCATCTTTCATGTCGTAATCGCCGCCGAAATACAATCCGGCTACCTTACCGGCGTAGACTTCCGCCACCTTCATATGATTTATAATGAGCAGATCGCTAGCTTGCTTTCTTTCGTCAGGCGAACCTGTCCTCATTATTTTCCCAAGCCGCAGGTCTTCGGCCAATCGTTTCTTTTGCGATTCGCTCAATTCATTTCTCGATTTACGATTTTTAACAATACGGTCGTTTTTCTTCATCATTTTGTTTTCTTTTAAAGCGGAATTGGCGTTGGTCATGTTAACGTTGGCGCAGCAAGCGTTCGTCATTTTGAGTACTTCTCCCATAGGCGCTCTCAACACGAGCGAAAAACGTAATAGGGCGGCATTTCCCCTTGAAACGCCAAGCCCATCCCCAAACGGCGACAAAGTCCGTAGCGGGCGCAAAGAAATTGAACAAGAGCGCAAAAACACTCTTCGATCGGTTCGAAAGGACAAATTGAATTGAATTGAAATAGACGCGATAATGCGGCGGCTATTGAATTCAGAAAATAAAAATATCGAAAACCAGAAAAAGTCGCGTTCTCCGGGCTTAGTTGTGACTTGGGGCGATAACGCAACCGCGCGTCACGCAAACCACAGAAAATTTCCACTCAGACTTTTTCAGTGCTTCATATCATACAACAGATCCCTCATACGTCAATGAGAGATTTCTCAAAAAATCCAATTTTTTTAAAAATATCTGCTCTTGCGGCAAAAAAAATTTTTCTCGCTCGTCCGTTTCGTTGTTTCGGACTAGCGCCGTTCAGCTTGAAAAAATTTTTCCGATCCGCCGTCGCGCTCCCCTATCGCAACTCATTTAAGTTTTGGGAAGCGACCTCAAGAAAGACAAAACGACCTATTTTTCACTCCGTCTCGACCTAGAGTTTACATCTCTCAAATCTACAGGTTTTTAACGAGTTAAAAAAGGTTTTCGGCGGAAAGGACCTTACTTGTTAGGGCGTTGCTCGACAGGACTTTGCGGTCCGATCTTTAGGTCGAAAAGTAAGAAGATTAACGCAACCTAGAGTTCAATATTTCAAAGAGATATGTTCCATTGAAATCTTTAGGTCGTTATGTCGTTCGTCACTGTAGTCCGCATGAGCGACGAACAAAAAGTCATAAAATAAGGTCCAACATGTTAACAGTCTAATTTTCAATAGATTAAGAGCGTTTTCTCACTATTGTTCAATAACGCGACTAACGTCTTTTGAGTGGTAATTTATTACCGCAGATCCCGGTCGCAACATCATCCCAATACCGACGCATTACTCTTTATTGACAATAATGTTACGATCGATATAACGACACGACCTTCAATAACGTAAAGCTCCAAGACGAGCGTGAAGTTCGAAATTTATCCGGTTCTTTTGCAGCAGTCTCTTCTTGACTTTCCACATAACGGTTTTGACGGTTAATCAGATAGGTTAATCTATCGACAATAAAAAATGTCGCACAATGAGAAAGCGCGATAAAATCTGTTTTGCAGAGAACGGATTTCGATTATAATAATCAAACATTAGAGCGAACGCGCGCGTTAACGCGCCGACGCTTGAACGAATAAGAAACAGGTCCTTATCGCCTTCATAATATTATAAAGAGGTAGTTATGCAATACCGTCTAACGTGTGGCAAATGCGGACACGATTACCCCGTCGAAACAAGACAGGCCGGCGGAACGCTCGTTTGCGAATGTGGAGAAACGATCCAGATCCCCACGATGCTGAAAATGAAGCGTCTGCCCGAATGGGAAGAAAGCGCGCCCGAAGCTGAAACGTCGGCCTCGGCGGAAAAGGTCGAACAACAAGTCGAAACGAACGCGGACGCGGCTCAGACCGTCGCCGAACTGAAGAAGCAAAGCGCGCTTAGTCGTATTACCGGTCTCTCCGGCAAGCGTTGGGGCTTGTTCATCGTCGCCGCGTTGGTGTTGATATTCTGCGCTACGAAGATCGGCATGAACGCTCGTACGCCCGATCCTCGCGCGATCTTCTACAAGCAGATCAACTATATGCAGGACGGTAAAGCGATCCGTCGCGACTCCTCTCCGATCACCGTCGGCGACTACGGTTTTTATTTCCTTCAAGACCCCGAACATCCGTACGTCGTTACCGACGAACTGATCGACGCGTTCTCCGATTTCTACGCGTATCAGTATTTTGATTACGTCAAAGAACTCGATATGAGCGACAACTTCTACGACAACTATGAAGCGTTGATCACCAAATGGCGATTGTACCTCATGCTTTACTCGATCGTCGCGGGTATCGCGTTGATCGTCGCGTTGTACGCGCTCTTCGCCAAAGAATCGCACAAACAAGTCGGCGTTCGCCGTGGCGAAGGTTGGGTTTGACGCGCCGTTTAAACGCTCGATAGATTTTTTCTTGACATAGAAGCCGCTTCATAACGAGGCGGCTTTTTTCATTCATTTTTCTCCTTTTCTAACATTTCTTCCAAGTTCCTACGTCGTAAAATATATTATTGAAACAAAAATCTGATTCTCAAACGCATAAACGCGATTATAATCTTCCTTTCATACGCCGGACAAAGGCTCAAGCCTATTTTTAGATCCGCTAGCAATGAAAGTAACGAGAAATAGTCCGGCGTAGAGATCGGAGTCGAACCATGACACAGAAAAAACAAAACTCTACGGACGCCGCAAAAGCGAGTCCTTCCCCTTCGAGACAACGCAAGGTCGTCAAGAACGCGAAGAGCGTCGTTCCGGCGAAAACGACTTCCAAGACGCGTTCCACCGCTAAGACGAGCGCGCCGGAGATCAAGACGGTGCGTCCGAAACTCGCGGAGAAAGCGACTCAGAGATCGAACAAAGCGGGTCGTCCGAAAGGAACGGGAAAATACGGCGAGGAAACGCGCTCGGTCCGCGTACCGGTCTCAATGCTTAAACTGGTCCCTGCGTTTGTCGAACGTTCCGGCTTACAGGTCCCGCTCTATCACAACCGCGTACAGGCTGGGTTCCCTTCCCCTGCGTTTGATTCAGTCTGTGAAACGCTCGACGTCGCGCAATTCCTGATCCCGAACCCCGCGTCTACGTTCTTTTTGAAAGTAACCGGCGAATCGATGCGCGACGCGGGGATCTTCTCCGACGACGTATTGATAGTCGATCGCAGCGAGGAACCGCGTAACGGCGACGTGGTCGTAGCGGCGGTCGACGGAGATTTTACCGTTAAACGCCTCTTTAAGACCGATTCGCGTATCGAGTTACGCCCCGAGAATAAACAGTTCGAACCTATCGTCGTGACCGAAGAAAACGAATTGATAATCTGGGGAGTCGTCCGTAAGGTCATCCACAACGTCTAATCATTCGAATCGATCTTAACAAATTATTGTCAATAGATTTGAACAAAGAAGTTTCCCCGCGGATGCGTTTATGTCGATCAAGGAAAAAGGCCCCGAAGAACGAAAATACCTGAACGCGTGGCGGAGGCGTTTCGGTTCGAAAGACCCTCGCGCGATGAACGCGCTCAACGCGCTCGCGACGCTCTACCGCCGTCGGACGTCGGAAACGACGCGCGCGTTCTCGGCGTGGCAACGCGTTTGGCGCTCGGTCTCCGGCGCGCTTGAAAACGACGCCGAACTTATCGTCGCAACTCGCGAATTCGCGTCGTGGGGCGTTCGAGCGGACGGTCTGACGCTCGACGAAGCGATCTTCGTCTTACAAACGTATGTCGCGCAAACGATCTTAGCGGTCGTCGAATGCGAATTTCAATTCTCTTCCGACGACCTTGCCAAGCTCTTTGGACCTAGCCCGTTCGATTGGGGCGCGGAAGCGCGTAAGACGCTTGAAGTCGACCTGAGCGATCTCGACAAGATCGGATTGGAGACCGCCGTCGCAAGAGCGCTCGATCCGTTTGCCAATATCTATCAACGCTACTTTTCTCGCGACGTCCGGGAACTGCTCGGTGAATTCTATACCCCTCCGCAGATCGCGCGATATATGCGCGCCCAGGCGCTCGCGTTTGCGGGGACCGACGCGCGCATCCTCGATCCGACCTGCGGCGCGGGCGTATTCCTCACCTCCGCGGCTCGCGCGGAACTACGCCGCGACGACGTCTGCGAAATCGCGATCGAGCGCGCGTCGCGAACGCTCGATAAGCTTACCGGAGCCGACGTAAGCGCGCTTGCCGTCTTATCGGCGCGAGCCAACTTGCTCTACGTCGTTACGACGGTCCGCGAACCGAGCGCGAAAGTCAACGCGTCGACGTACGCCTCAACGCGCCGGGCGTTATGGAGCGAGATCGCCAAGCGTCGCGAACACGAAGCGAAACCGTTGTTACCGATCTATCTCTGGGACGCGTTGCTCGACGAAACGCCGCTGCCGCCCGAATTTGATCTTGGTTCAAGCGCGTACCGCAATATGCGTAATTTCGACGTCGCGTTAGGCAATCCCCCGTGGATAACGTGGGATAAGCTCTCTGCGGAGTATCGCGAGAAGACCAAAGACCTTTGGCGACGTTACGGCTTATTCGACCTCAGCGCCAAGGATTCGCTTTACGGGGGCGCCAAAAAAGAACTTGCCGGTCTCGTCGTCTACGCGACGCTCGATCGCCGCTTAAAGTCCGACGGAGTCGCTTCGTTCGTCTTACCGCGTTCGCTCTTCCAAAAAGGAAAAGCCGGCGAGAGCTTTCGTAGATTCGGAGAACAATTTGGCTCGCCGTTCGCATTACTAGCGCTCGACGATATGACCGACCTCGATCTTTTCCCGTCGGTAACTAGCCGCCCCACCGTATTTTTTGCGCGTAAGGGAATGAAAACGCAGTACCCGGTCGCGCTGAGGAAATGGTCGCAAGGCGAAGACCGTTGGCAAGAACTTGACGCGGACGAACTCGAAACGCCCCGGCGCGAGGCGGTACTAACGCTCTTACAAGACCTGAATACCGCGAATTTCGTGCGTTCCGATCCACGCAATCCGGAACGCAAGCGGATGACGACTCGCGTCTACGCCGGCGAAGTCTTGCCGTCGTCCTCTTCGCCGGGCGCGATCTTGTCGTTCGAACTTTTTCCTTCCGACAAGCGAACCGCGGCGACGCCGTTCATAGCGAAGGCCGGATCGGAACAGGATCGTTTAGTCGAGTCGTTATTTGAACGCGCGCAGGCGACGGGAAGCGGTTGCGCCTACACCGCGCAACTTGGCGCGAACGCCGCGGGCGCCAGCGGCGTATTTTGGTTGCGTTGCGTCGACGACCTTTCGCGTCCGCTCGTGAAGATCGAGAACCTCTTCGATTCGGGGAAACGCAAAGTGGAACGCGTTGAAGCGCTCGTCGAATCGGAACTGCTCTATCCGTTGTTGCGTTGGCGCGAGATCGAAGAATACGAGCTTCGACGCTCGACGACCTACATGCTGCTGCCGCAAGATCCGGAGACGCGTCAAGGTTTTTCCGTCGAGACGATGGAAGCGAAGTATCCTCGCGCGCTGGATTATCTTCGCCGTTTTGAAACGGCGTTACGCGAACGCGCGGCATACCGTCGTTATCAACATCGCGCGCCGTATTGGTCGACGTATAACGTAAATGAAGCGACGTTCGCGCCGTATAAAGTCGCCTGGCGGAGAATGGACGCGTATATGCGCGCGGCGGTCCTGACGCCGGACCCGAAGACCGGCAAACCGATCGTGCCGCAGGACACGCTATCGATGGTCGCGGTCGGCTCGCTTACCGAAGCGAGATATCTGTGCGCGGTACTGAATTCCGCGCCGGCGCGCGAACTCTTTGACAGCGTCGCGGTCGCCGGTTCCAAGAGCTTCGGCTCGCCGAGTATGCTCGGAGTCGCGCCGATCCCGCAGTTTAACGACGAAGATCCCGTTTGTATGGAATTAGCCGAAAATTGCCCCGTCAGGATCGGAAACGAAGAAGAATCGATTTAAAATTTTGCTTTATTTTGTTGATTTTCCACCGCGATACTCGTAAACTTAAGCGAAGAAAACCGCTCGCGCCGCTAGTCTCGGGTAAAAGGAGTCCGAGTCGTTCGAGCCAATATCCCCACCTCCAAGATAACGCTAGCCAAGATGAGGACGCCATGACTAAAGAATCACGTAAGAATCGCGTCGCGCTCGTTACGTCGAGCCTCTGCGCCGCCGCGCTTGCCGCTGTTACGACGCAATACTTCAATACGAACGCCGTTTCCGGGCAGATCTCGACGCTTCCCGCGCCGCAAGCCGCGCCTATGTCCGCCGCGCCGACCGCGCCGTTGGCGTCGCCCGCGACCGCTGTTCCCGCGACGCCGACTGTTATTCCCGCGACGAGCGCGGCGCCTCGCGCCATCGTTCCCGCTCCGACGCAATCCCCGGCGGCCAACGCCGATATCGAAGCGTTACGCGCGCGTCTGAAGACGCTGCAAGCTCAACTCCAGAAAATGCCGACGAGTCTTGCGGAACAGAACGAACAACAAGCGATCTACAACGAACTACTCGAAGTCCAATCGCAGATCCAACAACAAGAAGCTCAAGCGGGTCAATTCGCGGCGTATCGAATGAATCGCGATCGCGAAGCCGCTCTCGCCGACTCCGGTCTTACGAGTCAAGCGTATCAACCGCAAGCTAACGGCGCGTTCGATTCGCCCGACGCGATGAATCCTTTGGCGTCTCAGCGTCAACAACGCCAACAAGCGTTAGACGCCAGCGGTCTCAATTCCGGTTCGTTATACGCTCGTACCGACGCGGGCGCGGGTCTTACTCCCGGCGAAGTCGCGATGTTGCGCGAACAAAAAGAAGCGTTGACGCAGCAATACCGTCAGATCCAACAGACGCTTCGCGCGCTGCAACCCGGCGACGCGGCGCTCTCCGACAATCTCAAACAAGAGCAGACAAACGTCCTCGCGCAACTTCGCGAGATCGACACGCGTCTTAACGCCGCCCCGCAAGCCTCGCTCGACGCCCAAGCGCTTCCGATCGTTTCCAGACCGTCCGTCGGCGTCGTGCCTGCGGAAAATCAACTGGATATGACCCCGGGAAATCAGGCGTTCAATATCTCGGCGCGTATGCAGAAAGTAAATCAGGCGGCGTCGCTTCTTCGCGAAGCCGGTCTTACGCAACTTGCCGATTACGCTTCGTTGGAAGCTCCGAAACTCGCCGACCCGAACTATCGCGAGGTCCGTCTCGTTCCCGGCAACTGGGCGGAAGGCGACGGACTCGCCGAAACGCGCAATAATCCGTTCAAACAGGTCGGCGCGAAGGATATCGAGAATATCAATACGAAGATCGACGCGCTCAAAGAACAAGTTGAGACGCTGAGCAAGACGCTCGTCGACGTTGAAGCGCAACTGAAATTACTGACGAGAAACAGCGTCTATACGCCGGAGCCCGCGAAAACGCCGACTTCCTCCGAGCTCGTGACCGAAGACGATATGGCTGCGGCGGCGGCCGCGGCGACTGAAGAAGCCGACACCGCGTGTTATCTCGTCACGCCGGTCCAACCGAGCGCGCCTATGGCGCCGGACGCCATGGAAGACGACTCCGACCTTCCCCCGATCCCGGGACTTGAAGAACTCGACGCCGAGGTCGGCGCTCCCATGTGAGCGTTATGTCTCAATAGAATTTAGATAAAAAATGACGCCGAATATGTAATCGAAAAACATATTCGGCGTTTATTATTTTCCATTTATTGCGGCGTCAAATCATCTTCCAATTGAGAGAATAGACGTCGGCTTGACTCCACGCATAACGTCGGAAAATAGCCGGAGCCAAACAAAAACGCCCCTAACGAGCGATCGCAGGAGCGTTCCTATTCATAATAATGTCAAATATTTACGCATATTTGCGTTACGTTTTCATTTCAGCCAGTTGGCGACGTCTTTGGCCCAGTACGTGATAATGATCGTCGCTCCGGCGCGTTGGATCGAAGTCAGCGTTTCGAGAACGACGCGTTGTTCGTCGATCCAGCCGTTTTGCGCGGCGGCTTTCGTCATACTGTACTCGCCTGAGACGTTGTATGCGGCAAGCGGCAGGCCGGGGAATTGGTCTTTCGCCATGCGGATGATATCAAGATACGGAAGCGCGGGCTTGACCATGATGATATCGGCGCCTTCTTCGACGTCGAGAGCGATCTCACGCATCGCTTGTCCGGGCGCGGAATCGGGCGCCATCTGGTAAGAACGACGATCGCCAAATTGCGGCGCGCTCTCCGCGGCGTCACGGAACGGTCCATAGAACGCGCTTGCGTATTTCGCGGAGTAGCTCATGATCGGGAGACGTTCAAAACCGTTTTCGTCAAAGCCTTTACGAATGGCGGAGATCATACCGTCCATCATACCGCTCGGCGCGACCATATCGACGCCGGCGCGCGCGTGAACTAACGTCTGCTTGACCAAGTTCGCGAGAGTCGCGTCGTTATCGACGTCCCAGTCGTGTTCGCCACAACCGCATTTCTTCATAACGCCGCAGTGGCCGTGGTCGGTATATTCGCAGAAACAGACGTCGGAGATAATAAGGAAGTCCTTACCAACAACGTCTTTACACGCGCGAATAGCTTGCGCGATAATACCGTCGTCGCTCATCGCGTCGCTACCGACGGCGTCTTTGACGTCGGGAATACCGAACAACATAACGCCGCCGATCCCCATCGCTTCGATCTCTTTGACTTCTTTAACAAGTTCGTCGAGCGAAAGTTGGTATTGACCGGGCATGGCCGCGATCGGAATACGGAGTCCTTGTCCGGGACGCACGAACAACGGTAAGATGAAACGATCGGGCGAGAGGATCGTGTCGCGAGTCAGGCGGCGCACGCCGGAGTTATATCGCAGACGACGAAGACGCGCGGTCGGAAAATAGCCGGAATGTTCAGTATCAAAACTCATATTCTTGCCTCTAAAAAAAAGACGTTTGCCGCGCAGTCTCGCGACCGTCGACAAACGTCGTTGGATACGTCGTTCAGGAGCTATCGTTTCACGAGATCATTGGTATTGTCCGGACGTGAAATTCAACGTTTTGAACATCTCGCTGATCGATTCGTTGTTGTGGATGCGCTTGATAGCTTCGGCGAGAATAGGAGCGCAAGTCAACTGCTTGATCTTCGGAATGTTGTGTTCGGGCAAGAGCGGGATCGTGTCGGAGAGGACGACTTCTTCGATCGGAGCTTCTTGGAGGCGTTGGATAGCGGGTCCGCAGAGAATACCGTGAGAGGCGGCGACGTAAACTTTTTTGGCGCCCATATCTTTAACGACCTTAGCGGCGCCGGCAATAGAACCGGCGGTGCTGATCATATCGTCAAACAGGAACGCGACGCGTCCTTCGATCGGGCCGCCGATGAGGTGCGCTTGTTCAACTTCGGAACCGCTCTTACGACGCTTATCGATAATGGCGAGACTACCGCCCAACGCGGCGACGTGCTTGGTGGCGCGCTTGATACTTCCGGCGTCGGGACTGACGACGACGACTTCGCTAGGATCGTAACCGAGCGAGTTGATGTAGTTGTCCAAGACGGGAGAAGCGGAGAGATGATCGAGCGGAACGTCGAAGAAGCCTTGGATCTGCGCGGAGTGGAGGTCGAGAGCCATAACGCGAGTGGCGCCGGCGCATTCGAGCAAATTAGCGGCGAGCTTCGCGGAGATCGGAACGCGACCTTCGTCTTTACGGTCTTGACGCGCATATCCAAAATACGGAACGACGGCGGTGATATGAGCGGCGCTAGCGCGACGAAGCGCGTCGATCATGACGAGCAATTCCATCAACGTGTCGTTGACGGGACGGCAGGTCGGTTGAATGACGAAGACGTCTTTACCGCGCACGTCTTCTTCAATACGGCAGAAAGATTCGCCGTCAGGGAATTTCTCGACGGTCATTTTGCCCTGGGGTTGATCGAGATAATCGCAGATCTTCTCGAACAAAGGACGGTTGGCGGTACCGGAAAAAATCTTCAGCTCACACGAACTCATCAGTACGTTCCAATTCTAATTTGGCATTTTAGTTACTGTATGACGGAATGTTCGGCGACGACTACGCGCTCTCCATTTCGTACGGTCTTATCGGAGCCATCTCACGCCGATAAAACTATCATCCCTATTATATTAGACCGTCTGAAAAAATCAACAGGGGGCGCGATCATAAATCACGTCCCCTTGTCGTTTCAACTCAAAGATATTAGCGTCGCGTCGTCGCTTCCTATAAAACCGACTTTAACGTCTTCACACGCAGTTTCTCAACGATAAAAAGGTTTCTTCAACGCGGCGACCATGATCTCTTGGTGATTGTATTGCAACTGTCGCGCTTTGACGTGGTTGAATCCCCAACTCTTAACGCGGCTAAGATACTCGGGGATATGGTCCGCCAAATTCCAGTCGAAGAATTTGAGCGTGAAGAGCAGGCCTCTCGCGGCAATATCCTCGCGTCCGACGATCTCTTCAAGAGCGTCGAGCGTGTACTTCGGCGCGACGTTCATATCGGTGAGGAACCAACGCGACTTGCGGAACAACTTGCGTTTCAACTGATTGATCTTCCCGCGCAGATGCGTGAAGTTCGGATTGACCAACAATCTCGGATCGATCTCGGCGGGGTCGACGCCAAGGACTTCCGCCCCGCGAGCGAGAAGCGCTTGCGAACCGCCCCCGGGAGACGCGCCAATATCGACGCAACGCGAACCGACGCCGATCGGGAAATCCGCCCAACGCAGTCCTTCTTCAAATTTCAAGAACGCGCGAGAAGCCGCGTCGGTCGGCAACGCCAACGGGAACAATCCGCCGGGATAGCGAGAATGCACGTCGGTAACGCGGTGGAAACCGACTTGATACAGGTCGTCTTCAACGACGGCGACGTCGAGACAGACTTCGCCGGGATCGCCGGGCGCGTCCAGTCGGTCGGCGTTAGGGCCAAACTTATCGCGAAATTCGGCGGGCGCGGCGTCGTAGATAGCGCGATGTATCTCGTAGTTGCGTTCGGTCAATCCGGGTTCGAATCCTCGAACGCTGATCTCGCACCGATCGCGTTCGTAGACTTGGATGCGCGCTATATTGCTCGGTTCCTTACCCGCGCGCCGCAACTCTTCGTTAGATCGCGAATCGCTAGCGAATTCCATCTCGGCGAGAGTCCACACAAGCTTAGCGGCCAATTCGGGATCGAACGAACCGTCGGCGGCGGGCGCGTCTTTCTTGGAGATATGCCCGAGAGAATGAACACAAGAACGCGCGAACACAGTACGCAGCGCGTTGACGTCGAGAGCCAAACGTTTTTCCAAGGATTCCATCTCGGGAGCTTTGAAAGTCAAAAAGCCCGGGCGCGAAAAGGAGAAACGATAATTTGGTCGACGCTTCGCCATTTCTTTTTTAAGGGCGGGCTCGGCGCCTCGTTGGCAATTTAAGTAAATAAACTGCGAAGCCGTCGAACGAGTATTTTGAGAAGGCGTCTGCACGAAAAACCTTTCGAAAAGAAGTCGGCGTTTTTCAAAAAAATTTTCGGGATAAGCGCGAAAAATTCGCGGTTCCCATATCGTCGACACGCGATTTTTGATATAATGAGACCGATGCGGTCTTTTCCGCATAGTAAGATGATACATTAGAAAACGACAGCGTCAAGAGCCGCGCGCTTCAGCGCGCGTTCGAAACGCTCACATGGCGCGTTTTGTGCGTATTAGCGCGCGCAAAACATAAGCTGCGCGGCGCGCGGGTCAGTTCCTACGCGAGGCGCATTGAATAAGGACGATCAATGGAAACGGTAAAAGTAGCGCTGTTAGGATTTGGCACGATTGGCGGCGGAGTCGCGGATATTCTGCTCAACAAGAGCGACGCGATCGCGCGCGCCAACGGTAAGAAGATCGAACTCGTCAAGATCTGCGATAGAGACGTCACGTCCGATCGCGGAGTCGTTGTTCCTCAAAACATTCTTACCACGAACCTTGACGACGTTATGAACGATCCCGAGATCTCGATCGTGATCGAGCTCATCGGCGGTATCGAAGTCGCGCGTAAATTCGTTCTCCGCGCGCTCGAATCCGGCAAAGACGTCGTGACCGCGAATAAGGCGCTCATTGCGAACTGCGGTCCCGAACTCTTCGCGAAAGCGCGCGAACTCGGTAGAACGATCGCGTTCGAAGCGTCCGTCTGCGGCGGTATTCCGGTGCTTTCCTCGATCCAGACCTCGTTGCAAGCGAACTCGATCCAATCGATCCAAGCGATCGTCAACGGCACGTGCAACTTCATTCTCTCCGAGATGGAATCCAAGGGTACCGCTTACGCCGACGCGTTGAAAGAAGCGCAACGCCTTGGTTTCGCGGAAGCTAACCCGACGCTCGACGTCGACGGTTCCGACTCCACGCAAAAGCTCTGCATCTTGGCTCAACTTGCTTTTGGCGCCGTTACCGACTGGAAAACGACCTCTCGCGTCGGAGTCGACGTCGTCGACGCTATCGACGTGATGTTCGCGAAGAAACTCGGTCGCAAGATCCGTTTGCTCGCCGTCGCGGAACGCACCGACGAAGGGCTCGCGTTGCGCGTTTGCCCGACGCTCATTCCCGAAGACTCCGCGTTGGCGAAAGTAACGAACGCGTATAACGGCGTTGAGATCGTCGGCGACTTTGTCGGTTCGGTCTTCTATCAAGGCTGGGGCGCCGGTCGTCGTCCCACGGCTTCCGCTGTCTGCAGCGACGTTATCGACACCGCGCTCGGCCGCGCGCGCATCACGTTCGATTCGTTGCGCCTTTGGAGCGACGACCGCGAAGGCGTCGCGGTACTCGACGCGAAACAGATCCGCAGCCGCGGTTATCTTCGCGCTACGATCGAAGATCGCCCGGGCGTAATGGCGAAGATCGCCGACGTCCTCGCGCGTCGCGACATCTCCATCGAATCGATGCTCCAACCCCCGAAGGCGTCTCCGGACGACGAATACGCCTCGCTCATCATCTTGACGCACGAGACGACGTTCGAAGCGCTCGACGACGCGGTCGCCGAACTTGACGAAGCGTCCTACGTCCACGGCAAGACGATCCGCTTGGCCGTCCGCGGTTGAGTTTAAATCATTTTGAAGCAATAGATTCCGATCGAGTCGAAAGCACGCTTGCGGCTCGATCTTGTTTTATATCCCCACCACCTCCAGACGTTATCGGGAATCGCTATGGTATTGACCTCGTTACTAAGCTCGTTACGCTCTTCACGCGCACGTAAGAGTTTCGTTCTTCTTCTCGCCGCCGCTAGCGCGTTCGTACTTGCCGACGCGGCTTACAGTCAACCTCCTCAAGGAGGTCGAGGCGCGGGCGCGCAAGGCGGGCGTCCGAATATGGGCGGAGACCGCGGCGGTCGCGGCGGCATGTCCGGCGGTCGTCCGAATATGGGCGGAGACCGCGGCGGTCGCGGCGGTATGCCCGGCGGTCGTCCCGGTATGGACGGCAATTGGGGCGGACGCGGCAATATGCCCGGCGGCGAAGCCCCCAATGGCGAAATGCAAGACGGTCAAGATCCGAACGCGCAAGGTCAAGACGGTCAACAAGCGCAACAACAAGCGCCGGAACGCAAGGTCTCGCTCGAAGACGCGCTGAAGAACGCGAACCCGACGACCGCTATCCCGTTGAATCAAGACGATTTCACGGCGATGGACGGCGTGAAACTCCAAGGCGTGTATTACAAGGGTAAAGGCGATACGGAAACGCCGGTCGTCGTCCTGCTGCACGACCTCAACGGCAAGCGCGAGGAATGGGAGCCGATGGCGCAACAGCTTGCGCAACTCGGTTACGCGGTCCTCCTTCCCGACCTCCGCGGCGGCGGCAGCGGCGCGAGACAAATGGGGCCCGGCAATAATAATCCTCCTAACGATAGACCGCAAGCGCAACAACAAGTTTCGCAACAAGATATCATGGCGATGATCGAACTTGACCGCCAAGTCTGGTTCAACTTCCTCGCTTACGTCAATAACAACGAGTACTGCAATATCAAGAAGACGATCCTCGTCGGTTCCGGTTTTGGCGCCGCGCTCGCCGCTTCGTGGGCCAAGAGCGACTGGACAAGCAAAGACCTCGTTTCGCAAAACGTCTGCGGTCTTGTCTTACTTAGTCCCGACGTCGAAAACGATATGAACGCGAAGAAATTCAACGCGCTTAGTTCGCTAGAAGCGTTGCGTAAACGCGTGAAATTCCCGACGGTCGGCGCGCTCATCTTCGTCGGACAACTTGAAAAAGACAAATTCGAGGCCGCAAAAGAGATCCAACAAAAGTTCGGCGGTAAAGTTGCCGACGAAACGACGCCGATGGAAGATCGCGCTTGTCCGCTAGTCGCGCTGACCACCGACCAACAAGCGGACAGCTTGTTGAAGATCGACACGTTCGGCGTGCCGAAAACGATCGCGCAATACGTTCAAGTACGTATGAAGAAGCTCCCGAAGAAACACGCGAAATGGGAGAAACTTGAAGAGAAGAAATCGTCGCGTCGTTGAGAATGAACGCTTTACGATAACGCGTTGAGTTAGTAGAAAAAACGATAGCCGCCGAGGTAAGCGCCTCGACGGCTATTTTTTATTGTCGGCGTAAACTACCGCGCTCTTAACGCCAACGCGTAAGTTCCAAGTTCATTCGCCTTTATAGTCTTCGTCGTCGGTAATGAACTGCTTGAACTTGAACATCAAGACAGTTTCGTCGTCGGAAGGTTCCGCGCCGCCGGTGAATCGGTCGACGGCGTCTAGGAGCGTTCTCGTCATCTCTTTTGAGGTCGCGCCTTTTTCCACGCCGTTAAGCGCGTCAAGCGCTCGCGAGATCTCAAAACAGTCGAGCCCGGGAGCGGTAGCTTCGGTGATCCCGTCGGTGTAGAGCATGAAGACGTCGCCCAAATACATCTTGAATTGCGCGCTCTCATACTTCGTGCCGGGAACGACCCCAAGAATGAGATTGATCTCGGGCGAGATCGGTTCAAATTTCTTTCCGGCTTTGCGCATGAACGGCGGGTTATGTCCGGCGTTTACATAAGTCAGGACCCCGGTAGAGAGATCGAACATGCAGAAGAACCCCGTCACAAACATAAGGGAGTTGTTCTCCGCAAGATAGTCGTTAGCGCGAGAAACGACTTCGGTAAGATCGAGTCCGGAGAGCGCCAGATTCTTGACGAGCGCCATCGTCTTCATCATCACGAGCGAAGCGGCGACGCCGTGTCCGGAAACGTCGGCGACATAGAAGATCAAGCGCGTATCGTCGAGATAGAAGAAGTCGTACATATCGCCGCCGACTTTGTGCATCGGGCGATTGATCGCAAAGACGTCGAACGCGGTCTCTCTTGCATAGGCGTCTTCTAGTTTCGGCAGCGCGGCTTCTTGAATGCGTTGCGCCAAACTGAGTTCTTCTTCCGCACGACGTTGAACTTCTTGTATCGCGGTCTTTAAGGAATCGACGGTCGTATTGACGCCGTCGGAAAGTTCGGCAAATTCTTTCGAGACGCGCGCGCGAACGCGTTCGTCGAGATCGCCGTTAGTGATCTTTTGCAGCGAGGAATTGATCTTACCGACGCTATCGACGATATTGTGCTTAACGAGGACCGAGATACCTAAGAAGACGCCGATGAAGAGAACGAAATTCGTAAAGACGAGAGTCGCCAACGCGACGACGCGTTCCGCCAAAAGCGAACTACGAAGTATAGCGCCGACATATAGTTCGTCGTCAACTTCTTGAGTGTAGACCAGGTATTTATTTCCGTCGATCGTATGCGATTCGACGTGATTCAACTTGATCTGCGAGTAATTCAAGTTGTACAGCATCTTATTACCGCCGATACACTTATTGTCGTGAAAGACGGCAAAACATCCGTTCACGCCAATGTAAGGAGTAATAAAATGCGCGACCTGTCCAAGATCGTAGATCTGTTGCAAGGGCTTCGCTCTCAACCCGATCTCGATAAAACCGGGCGCGTCGAAACGCTTGACCCCGCAGTAGAGGAATTCTTCGTTGGTCGGATCGTCGGCGTTCTTACGAAAATCTTGGACGATCGGCTTATCCGGTTCCGTTAAGAGATTTAGAAACTCGCTAAGAGGTTCTTCGTCATAATTACAGCCGACATATTTTGAAGGAAACGACGCGATCACAATACCTTTATCGTCGGCAACGGAGATCTCAGTCAGGTCGAAGAGCGAACACAAGAGTCCTAGCCCGCCTTCTTTACGATCGCTAGCCTCGGGATCGAACTCTAATAAAGCCTTGTTGCTCGACAACGCGACGGCAACCGCGTTGGCGAGGGTAATGGCGTGATATCCTACGCGATTCTTCAACTCGAACTGAGTGAATCTCGCGCGTCGAGACTGCGCGTACGACTCTTCTATCTTCGCCTTGATGGTCTGCTTCACTTCGTTTCTTGCGGAGATCGTAACGGTAGTGAACGCAATAACGCTCGATAAGAGGAAAGCGGCAAGCGCGAAGACCGAGAGATAGATAAAAAACTGAGTTCTCATCGGCGTCTCCGCGGCATGCGGGAGCTTGGAAAGGTTGAAAATGATCGGTAGTCGTCGTAAAAACTTCATCTTATCTAACACCCTTTGCGACGGAACTCGTCATTTGAGCTCAACTTACGCGCTTATCTCGTCCCAGCGACGACGAGAAAAGCCTAGACGCGCGTCAGAACTTTTTAGCGCGTTCTTCTTCGATCTCTTCTAACGTATATAACTTTCCGCGCGGATCGCCGCAACCCTTGCAGGACTTCTGCGCGCGCTTCCACGACGATTCTCTATCGAGATTGGAATCCCAAAACGGCCAAGTACGGCACTGGACGGGCCTCGACTCGTAGACCATGCATTGCTTCTTATCGGGATCGAGTAAGACGCAATCCCCATTCGGACGTTCGTTTAAGCTCTTCTTTCGTCCGTAGATCAGACGAACGAACAAGTTGGTGAATTCCGACGCGGAGATACCCATCTCTTTAGCCATCGCGGCGATCTCGTCGTTCGTGACCCAGACGTAACCGGGCGCGCCGCCGCAACATCCTCCGCATTGACGACAACCAAATCTCAATCCGTCTTTATACCAACGAGAGCTTTCCAATTTCTTATTCCTTTATATTATCTATATCTAGTTATCTTTTTAAATCGAGATCAGGCGGAATAATCGAATTCTTCCGCTTCGACCTGAGCGCGATCGAAGATCGCCTTCGCGTTTCTCAACGCCGAACAGTTGCCATCGGCGCGCATCTGCTGATACATCATGTCGGCAAAGAGCTTAGTCTTTGGGTGCATTCTCACCGGCGAATGTTCTTGTCGACGTTCCCACCAACGAAAGAGTACTTCGTAACTGAACTTCTTACCGTTATATGCGCGCGACGCGGCGATCGTGTCGCAGATCGATTCCAACGCGTAAGGAAACGGCATCGCTATGGGAAAGAATTGACCGGGTCTCTTCGCGTGAAAACCTTGCGGGTCGACGACGTCAGTCCAGAACTCAAAGTGATGCTTATTACGTCCTTTATGATGCAACCACGCGAACGAATAGCCTTCGACGTCGCGACATAATCCGACCGGAGAACGCCTACCGTTGAAATATCGGACCGAGCCTAAGAATTCCGCGGGCGAAAATTTCGACCAGTCGTGCATGAACCCTCGCCAAGGATGACCGGCGTAAGCGCAATACACAAAGACGTACCACTTGTGTCGGAGCACCAACATCAAGTGCCTCGTCGCGCGTTCCAACGGATTCATACACTTGACCAACGCAAAAGCGGCTTTGATACGGCGCGATTTATTAACGAGCCGAGGATCGCGTCTCACCCCGCTCGCCGCTCGAAACACTTTGCGTAATTGTCTTCGTGTCAACATCTCTTCACCAAAATTAGTTCGATCGCATTTGTCAACGACGGCGCAAACCTACGCGCAAACCGCGATCGCCCTATTCGTCTACTCGCCCCGACTTCGCCAACGGCGTCGTCCTAAGCTTTCCACGCTATGCAAAAGCAAAAGCGTCATGTTAAAAAAGGCGCTGAGTTCCCTAGGACCTCAACGCCTTTGATCATATTAACGCCCTAAGGCAACTCCGTTCCTCAACGTTCAGAATCAACGCGAGGGATCCAGATCCATTGGAAACCGGCTTTGTCTTGGAGTTGCTTGACGAAATCGTCATGGAACTTATCGAGAGACATACGAGTCATCCAACTCATGACGGAACTGGCGGCGCGATCGCCTTCGATAGAATCGAAGTCTTCGCGGATCTTGTCTTCGGAATCCATTTCGACGGCCTTGACGACGAAAGCGCGATCTTCGGTCTCGTTGAAGCAAGCGGCGACGCCGTCTTGATCAAGACTGAAGAGCGTTTCGTAGAAATCCCAACCGGCGTAAACGATCTCTTTGTTTTCGCGAGCGGCTTCGCCAACGGCAACGCCGACTTCACGAATTTCGGACGGTTGAGCGTATTCGCCGTAAGCGCCGAAGGAAGTGCGGAACCAAGAGAACTTTTCAGTTTCAGCAACGGTAGCTTTCGCGGCGGCGGCAAGAGCGTCGAAATCAGCGCCGGCGGCTTGCGCGGCGGCGGCGAGTTCGTCAGCCTTCGTCTTAGCGATAGCGGCGGCCTTTTGAAGCTTCATCACTTCAACGACCTTGGCTTTGACGTCTTCATTAACAACCTTGGTCTCGGGATCTTCAAGTTCCAACTTGGTCTGAGCCTTCGTCGCGGTAGCGCGATAGAGGTAGAACGTGCCGACCGGGTTCCAAGAGGATTGCGGATCGTTAGCGTCGTAAACGCCAACGCGTTTCGGCGAGTACGGAAGAGGCGCGGACGAGTAGATGGATTCAAGCTCGTCGCTCGGAAGCATACCGTAGGTCAACGCGGTCTCGACCGGGATAAGGTCGGTCTTGTGGTATTCGAAACCGTTTTCGGTCGCAAATTTTTCGAGGTCGATCGCGGCCATCGCGACGGCGTCAACGCCGGCTTCCGACTTAACGGCGGCGCGATAAGCGGTTTGAAGTTCTTTGTTGAGGTCGGCGATCTTCGCTTCAAGCATTTCGCTGGCGATACGACGACGGATCATGCCTTCGACCAAGCTGAGCGGGAAGTAATCGGGATCTTCAACTTCGGCGGGAGCTTCTTCTTCGGCGGCTTCTTCAGTAGCTTCAGCGGCAGGTTCTTCGGTAGCGGCTTCTTCGGTAGCTTCCGCGGCGGGTTCTTCAGTCGCGGGTTCTTCGGTCGCGGCTTCTTCAACGGCGACAGGTTCTTCAGCGGCCGGTTCTTCGGCGGCTTCAACCGCGGCTTCGGCTTCTTGTTGGTAAGCGACGAGGTTTTCAGACTTTTGGTAGTTGAAAGCGCCTTCTTCAGTCGTTTCTTCCGCAGCTTCGGCAGGAGCGGCTTCTTCAGTCGCTTCTTCAGCGGCTTCCGCGGGAGCGGCTTCTTCTTCATCGCCGATCGTGCCAAGCGAATCTTCCGGCAGCGCGTTCAAAGAAGCGTCGCCAAGGGAGATCTCTTCGGCGGCGGGTTCTTCGTCTTCGAGAAGTTCCGGAGCCTTGGTAGAGGCGGGACGACGGAATTCTTCTTTATGTTCTTCGTAGAACGCCTTGACTTGTTCGTCGGAGATCGTGTCAAGAAGAGCGTCGTCGACGTTAGCGCGAACGACTTCGAGAGCGACCAATTGCGGGACGGTGAAACCGGGTTGTTTGTTGTCAACGCGAGCGACGACGTCTTTGTATTGTTCGTAGAAAGCGCGAACTTCGGCGTCGGACGGATCGGCGACTTCGGCGACATAATCGGCGGCCTTGAAGACGGCGACCTTGGCCTTAGCCATACGGTTGAGAGCTTCGTAAGCGTTCAGAGCTTCAACGGGGGTGACGGCGGGAGCGCCATGACCGAAACCAAGTTGAGCGAGACCCATTTGGGAATACAGAGCCGTGAAGCGATTGCCGCCGTCGGCTTTGTGGATATAGCGTTCGTACGCGATCTGGGACTTGAGCAATTCGGCAAGAGTCTTTTCGTTAAGACCGGCGGAACGCGCGGCGGTAAGAGTGACGTCGGTACCGAAATAATCGACGGTGGCGCCGCCCTTTTCATCGTAACGAACGAATTGGGTCAAGCGACGGAGATAATCGATAGCGGAGGCGTCGTCGGCGGCCATCTTTTCTTTCGCGGCGAAATTCAAAACGAGCCAACGAGTGACGAGCGCTTCAGGATCGGAAGAAGCGAGATTAAGTTGAGTGCGGAGCGCGAAAAGATCTTCGCTCGGCATCGCGCGGAGTTCTTGAGCGGCGCCGGTAATATAGTTGACGAACGCTTCAAGGCGGAGAACGTCTTGACGCAGCGCGAGGTAATCGTTGTAGTCCAACGTTCCAAATTGTTGGGTCTTAGCGACTTGTCCGACAAAGCGAGGACCGGTCCCTTGATTATGTTGACCAACGCATTGGAGCATGGAGCCCAACGCGATGAAGGAGAACATCGTAAACAGGGTAAGCCCCGCCATCCACGCTTTCTGATTGCGGCGGAACACGCTAAAAGGATTATGTTTTTGAGCCATTGGAATGTCTATCCTACGCGGATTAATGAACGCGCGCTCGCCCCAGCCTTCTCCAAACTCGATCGAACTTGGCGGCGCGCGAACGCTTTTTTTCTAACTCGTGGACGCTCATACGCAGGGCGCGCATGAACGCTCCGTGGTCAACAAGCCTCCTATTCTCGACACAATTTCTCTAGAGAATATGGAGTATATTTTTCATAGTATAACGAACTCTTTAATTTTTTCAAACGTGTAAACCAAAAAATATGGTATTTGTTTTTAGTTTTTTTCCTTTTTTGACGATAATAACAAGTGAAAGTGGATCCATTTTCACCCTAGCGAGTACGACTTAGTCAGTTCAACTCGCAAGACGTCGCGGTCCTAACGTTCGTAAAAGTCGTTACGACCATACCTTTTTAACCTAAATACAAGAAGACGGAGGTCGTCGTGCGCTTTTCCCATCTTATCTACGCGTCGCGCGATAGACGCGTCCTTATAGCGCGTTCCATAGCGTTTGCGATCTGCGTCGCCACGCTATCGGTCTTTATCGCGAACGCGTCGGCGTTTGGTCCGTACGACTCGACGTTCGATCTTACGGAGACGGGCCTAGCCGACTCGCGCTTCCGCTACACGGAAGCGGTCGAACGCGGCGGTCTTTTCGCGGAATACCTTGACGACGCGGCGAACGTAGAGCAAGAGGACGCGAACGAACCGGAAGCCGAACTCTCCCCGGAAGCGTTTAGCCGATTCAGCGGGTTCTCCTCGGCGGCATTACATTCCGACGACGAACTACTCGAGACGTTCGCGGAACGTCCAACAACGGGATCCGCGCAAGGCTACTTCAACGGCTCCTCGTTCGGCGTCTCGCAGGACGTTGTCATCCGCGGTTCAGTCGACCTCCCGTCGATCAACTCTATCCAATTCTGGGGGAACGGCTACGTCGGTTACGGGCATGTTACACCCAAAGGCTACGACGGCAGGATCTTGGGCAACAATTCCGGCGGCGTTCTCGGCCTCAATCTTCCGCTCGGATTCGCCACGATCTCAGGGTACTATAACTACCATCGTAATCGCTCGAAATTCGGCGGTCGCGGGATCCAACAGGAAGACGACGGCTTCGGAGCGGCGGTCTATCTAAATATCGGCGGTTTCTACATGACGTCGGCCTACGCCTATGGCGACGACGGTTACGCCGCTTGCGACCTCAACGGCAAACTCGCGCGCCAATACTATACCGGCTGTCAAAATATCGGGTTCTTCGAGACCGGTTACGAGATGGCGACGCTCGGGATGTTCGTTCTGAAACCCTTCGGCTCTTACCAATACACGAACTTGCAACACACCGCGTTCGACGCGAACACGCTTGAACGTCGCGACGGTAAGAAGAAGTACAACTCCTGCTTGATGACGCTCGGTTCGCGCGTTATTCTCAATCTCGCGGGTCTCGACGTTTTCACTATGGAAGGGCGTATGGGTTGGGTCACGCAACTGCGTAAACACGACGAATCGATCCAGACGTTCTGCTACGGGCGCGTTCCCGGCACGTTCGGACTCGCGCAACCGTACTTCCAAGGCAACGGCGCGGGCAGCGATCACTTCTGGGGAGGGCTCGGGCTGCGCTTATCCTTGTTCGGCTCGTTGTCCGTATCCGCCGACTACGACTGTTTAGTCAACAAATACCAGACGCTCAACGAAGGAAGCTTGTCGCTACTCTTCGGGTTCTGACGCGACCTCGCGTAGAAATCGATCGAAATAGCAAAATTTTCTTGCATGGAGCCGTCAAAATCACATAATAAATAAGGAACGACGGTAATAAAGTCGTTCCTTTCTGCTATTGTACCGTCATCTCTTCATCTAATACCCAACGAGGGCGGCATGACCGACATTAACGATCTTGATTTTGACAGCGACGTCGACGCCGAAGAGCAACGCGACCAAAACGCGTCGGGGATCTCTCCGGAGCCGAAACGTAAACTTACGCGACTCGGCGCCGAGGCTAAACGCGTCGAATACGACGAAGCGCGACGCGATCACTGGGCGGTAGCGGCGATCGCGGGCATATGCTACCTTCTATTGTTCAGCGGCGGTTATCTGCTCTTCCGCGATCGTTGGAACGATTTCGTCGTCGGGATCCGCGCGGCGTTGTTGTTCGTCGCCTTGACGCTGACCTACGCCGTCTCCTATATCGGGAGCCGCACATCCAATAAGCAGATAGCGAAGCTCTTCGCGATCTTCGGAACGCTGTTCTACGGTCTGACCTTGGCGGCGTTATCGAAACACGCGCCTTCCAATATCGACACGCACGCCGCGGTCGGACAAATACTCACCAGAGCGTTTCCGGCGATCTTACCGTTCTGGGCGATCGGCGCTTTCGCGCTTGCCGCGGCGATACGTTCTCGCTTGATGCATTACATAGCGGCGTTGATCGCGCTGTTGTGGCTAGCGGTCGACGCCTCGGGCTTTGACGCGCTCTTCGTCGTCGTGTTCTGCGCGATCGGGGAATACTGGGCCTGGCGGCGGCGTAGCGCGAGCGTCTCGGTGCTCTATCTCGCGCTGTGCGTCTATTCGATCTGTTTCGAACCGTCGTTATGGACGCGTCCTGAATCCTACGCTTTCGTCTGCGTCGCGTTTTCCGTCATGCTCTACTGGTACGGCGCGACGTTCAACAACGCGATCATACGCGGAACGGCGTTAGTATTAGCGTCGATCGCGCTCGGTTACGCGTCTTTTCCCCAATACTGGGAACACGCGTTTAGCGACCGCGTCGTCGAACGACTTGGCAAACCGTTGGCGATCTACGCTCCCTCGCTCGTCTGCACGGCGGCGTTCGTCGCGTACTGCGTGAACGTTACGCTCGGCGGGGCGCAGCATTGTACCGCGCGTTTTGCGTTTGGAGTTTTCTCTCTCGTAGGTTGGTCGATCGGTCTGACGTTCCACGCCAATCGTTCTTTCGGCGTCGCGGGCGCGGTCTGCGTATTGTTCGTCGTCGCGTTAGCGTTTATCACGTTATTGTACTTGAACGCGAAACTCGCAAAGAAGCGACAATATAAGAAGAGCGCGAACGTCAGAAACTTCGTTCTTCCCGAGACGGACCATCTTGACGACTTAGTCGACGCGGAAGCGCGTAGGACGCAAGACTCGGCCCCGGTCTTCGCGTTGGCGGAAGAATATCGCGACTTTGTGCAACACTTCCTTCGTCGCGCCAACACCCCGCTGATGTTTGCAGCCATCGCGCTCCAATACGCGTTCCTGATCGTGAATCTCATCGTACAACTGCGTTGAGCGCCCGCGAAACAGGATCATAGAGTCAAAAAATTCCGTTCGCGTTAAATTATCCTCTTGACCGAAACGCGAACGGCGTTAAAATAACCACACTACTAGATATATTGTCTAGCGTAGGCCCGCGTAGCTCAACTGGCAGAGCGTAGCATTCGTAATGCTAAGGTTGGGAGTTCGATTCTCCCCGCTGGCTTTTTCAAAACGCCTGAAAGGGGCGTAAACCTTTCGAGGCCCGCGTAGCTCAACTGGCAGAGCGTAGCATTCGTAATGCTAAGGTTGGGAGTTCGATTCTCCCCGCTGGCTCTTCAAATCGCCTGAAAGGGGCGTAAACCTTTCGAGGCCCGCGTAGCTCAACTGGCAGAGCGTAGCATTCGTAATGCTAAGGTTGGGAGTTCGATTCTCCCCGCTGGCTCTTGAACGCTAGATATCTATCTAGCGTTTTTTTATTTCTTGCGTACAGATTCTTGTAAGAAAATCGTTTTCTCCTTCTCGTCGTCTTTACTGTTTCTTATATAATAGGCGTACATTGGCGACGTTATGAGCTAGACAAGGATCCACATATCCTATTCTAAGAAGGAGTTGACTCCTAATATGAAAGCAGTTGTATTATTTTCGGGCGGTTTAGACAGCATCCTCGCGGCTTGCACTTTGAAGCAGCAAGGCGTGGAAGTGATCGGTCTTAACGTGATCACGCCGTTTCACGACTGTTCCAAAGAAGCGGCGGAACGCGCGGAAGAGATCGGTATCGAGCTGCACACGCGCACGTTTGGCGAAGAGTATATGGAGACGTTCGCGCACCCGAAATACGGGTATGGTTCGAACCTTAATCCGTGTATGGAATGTCGCGCGCTGATGTGCGTGGAAGCGCGAAAGTTCATGGAAGAGATCGGCGCGGATTTCGTCGCCACCGGCGAGATCGCGGGCCAACGTCCGAACAGCCAGAAGATCCACCAACTTGCGTTGATCGCACGCGAATCGGGCTTGCAAGGCAAATTATTGCGTCCTCTCAGCGCGAAAGTGTTGCCGCGTACGGAAATGGAGATCGAAGGCAAGATCGACCGCGAGAAGCTCCGATCTTATACGGGGCGCAGTCGTATCAAGCTCATTCAGTACGCTCGTAGCGCGTTCGGTATCAAGAATATTCCGCAACCTTCTTCCGGGTGCGTGCTTACGGAAAACTCTTACGCGCCGAAGCTCAAGGACTTGCTCAAATATAAAGAACATCCGACGATCTGGGACGGCAAAGTCGTCGCGTGGGGACGTCGCATCCGCATCGACGAAAACGCGTATTGCGTGATCGCGCGTCGTCTTACCGACTGCAACGCGTTGATGGAACTGTACAACTCGCCGAAGCGTTCGCGCTGCGTCCTCGTTTACCCCGAAAACTATATGGGCGCGAGCGTTCTGCTCGTTACCGACGAAGCGCCGGAATACGGCGTCGAAGATCCGCAAATCTCCGATAAGCTCGCGAAATACATCGAGACCGCCGGTTCGCTCGCGTTGCGCTTCACGAATCCCGATAAATTCGCGGGCTGCGAAGGCGGTCCGATGGGACGTATCTATATCGGCGCGACGACCAAGAATATCCCGATCCACGTCGACCCCGAGGTCGATAAGCTCGAACTCATTATGGAGGCGAATAACCCGCCGAAGGTCAAAGAGCCGAAACCGGAAGTCGCCGAGAACGCCGAACAAGCGCAAGACGTCGCCGACGCAGCTCAAAACGAGCCCAACGCCGAGACCTGATCTACGTAAACGCCGAGCGTTAAAGTAATAAAAAAAGACCGCCGATGAATGTCGACGGTCTTTTTGTTTAATTGATAAGTCGCGGAGTCTCACGCGTTACGCAATTTCTCGCGCAATTCGACGACGCGTTGTTCGATCTTTGCGATAATGCGTTTGAATTCGTCGTCAGATCTTCCCGTCGGGTCGTCCAATCCCCAGTTGTCGTCAAACGGTCTGCCGACGAACGGACATGTTACGTTGCATCCCATCGAGATAGCGATATCCGGAGTCGGGATCTCGTCGATCAATTTCGAGCGTTGTCCTTCGGCTTCCATATCGAGGTCGTATAGTTCTTTCA
This sequence comes from Thermoguttaceae bacterium, assembly GCA_045599605.1. Lineage (GTDB taxonomy): Bacteria > Planctomycetota > Planctomycetia > Pirellulales > Thermoguttaceae > RUG369. The sequence goes on along the minus strand of JAZRWE010000013.1, from coordinate 169,150 downwards.
CGATCCGCACGGCGTCTTGATTGATCCTCGGTTTCGTTTCCGTCCCGGCGGAATAGCTTTCAAATACGTCGCTCGCGAATTTGCGTCCCAACGCCTCCGCGATCTGACTACGGCAGGAATTATGAACGCAGATAAACGCAACTTTCGGCTTGGAATTTTTCATCAACAATATCCTAACTTCTTCAAGAGTTTGACGACGTCGGCGGAACTCATGACTTTACCCGAGGATACGACTTTTTCGTTGACGACGAAAGCCGGCACGCTCATTACCCCGTATGACACGATCTTTTCCATGTCGGTTACATATTCGACGACGACCGGTAAATCAAGTTCCTTTACCGCAGTAACACAGTTCTCATACAACTCGTGGCAACGCTTACATCCCGCGCCCAGAACCTTGACGCTCTCGATCGTGCAAACACAACCGTCAGGACAGCAACGTCCTTCCGCCTCAGTCGGCGCGGGAGCGTCGTCATGACACACGCACGCCGGACATGATTTTACAGAATCCTTCTTCTTTCCCCAACCCATAAAATTCATAATAACGTCTCCTATTCAACATCCGAGATAGAACATATACGCCCCGACCGCTAAGATCGCGGTCCCCATAAACGCTTTCAACACATTGCTAAACCTTCCGTTTTTGTCATAAGCGCTGATTTTTTGTACAAATCCCAACGAGGTTCCCGCAACGATCGCTAAACAGCTATGCCCCAACGAATAACATAACATCAGTATAGCCCCCCGGATCATATTTCCGCCTTGGGCTAACACGCCTAACAACACCACCAACACAGGCGTTGCGCAAGGAGACGAGAACACGCCGCCAAGAATTCCGGCTATAAACGCGCCAATATACCCACGCTTCGTGTTCTGTATCGTAAAGTTGTTATGTGGAATAATATTAACGAGTTCCCAAGTTTGTAATGCCATGAGGACCATTAACGCGCCGAGAAGAAAGTATTGCCAACTCCCAGAAGTTCCCATCAACTTCCCTGCGGCGGATGTGATAACGCCTAACGCGACAAAAGCGACCGCACTGCCGATCGCAAAGACAACGGAAAGTCTAAACGCTCTACCGGTATTCTTTTGACGCGTTCCGCCAATATAACCGATAAGCAACGGCATAGACGCGAGTGCGCAAGGAGTTACGGAAGTTAGTATACCGGCGACAAACGCAAGGGCCGGCGCCAATCCCCAATTCTGTCTAATGAGCCGAGCTAGCGTTTCAAGTAAACTGTCGATCATTCCGTAGTCCCCATTTCTTTAAGTATAGCTTGCATCTCCTTTTCCGTGAGTCCGCCTTGATGTATTGTGAACGTATGCTTTCCCGTCTTACGATCTTTGTGCATAACGAAATCGATCTGTTTCGCCAGTTCTTTACTCGGTACAAACGGCTTCCCTTCCGCGTCGATCAAGACCTGCGACGGAATAAGTTGGATCGGAACGTTTTTCGTAATATCGGAGTATTTCCGAATATTTGCGAACTTGATAAACGCTTTCCCACGCATCTTCTTATTCATTGAGTCGAGAACGGGCGCCATTTTCTTGCAGGGGATACAGGTATCGGCGCCGTAGTCGACGACGATCGGAAGCTCAAATGCGACAAGTTTTTCGTAATCGATCGGTCCTTTGGCGTCAAGCGAAAAATCAGCTTTTGTAAGATCGTTCTTGAGTGTCGACTTCTTTTTCGTGACGCTCTCTTTCGTAACGACGACCTTGTCGTCGACATTACGGGAATAAACGCAAGTAGTAGTCAGGCAACAAGTAGTAGTCAAGCAAGTTGACAACGTCGTTCCGGAAATCAAGATAGCGATAGCGCTCGTTATTATCTTTTTATTCATAAAACAATTCCTTATCATAAAGTCATATTGAGAATCTGAGTTCTTCACAAGGTAAGATCGATCTCTTAATCTCAAAGTTTTATTAACGCTACACGAATAAATACGCAACCGCGTTAAACAAATACCCGATCGCAACGATCCCGCCGGAGACAGTTACGATAAACGCAACGAGTAGAGGCCTTTTCATCACCTTTGAAAGCATGACCATAGACGGTAGCGACAACGCCGTTACGCTCATCATAAAGCTGACGACGGTCCCGACCCCCGCGCCTTTGGTAAGTAACGCCTCCGCGATCGGAATCGCCCCAAAGATATCCGCATACATCGGAACGCCCACCATACAGGCAAGCAGAACGCTATACCATCGATCGCCCCCAAGAAGTAATTGCACCAATTCTTGCGGAATAACGTTATGGATAGTCGCCCCAATACCGACGCCGAGGAAGATATACAACCACACGCGTTTGACGATATCAACAACGCCTTGTTTCGCGATATTCATTCTCTCAACAAACGTTGGCTTTGTTTCCTCTTGTTCCGCGAGACGCGCGTTGCGGATGTAGTCGGCAATATACTTGCCAAAGCCGAGTTTCTCGATAACGGTTCCTCCGATAACCGCGATAATGAAACCGGTTATAAGGTATGCTAACGCGATCTTCCAACCAAATTGCGTCCCAAGCATCGTCAGACTTCCAAGATCCGCCATCGGAGACATGATCAGGAAGCTGAGCGTAACGCCGATCGATAAGCCGGCGCTCGTAAACCCAATAAATAATGGAATACTTGAACAAGAGCAAAAAGGCGTCAATATTCCTAAAAGCGCTCCCAACGCTTTCCCCTTGAATCCTTTAACGCCGCCTAAGAGTTTTTGTGTTCGTTGAGGAGGAAAATAACTTTGAACATATCCGATAACAAAGATCAAGACTGTCAACAAGAAGAAAATCTTGACGCTGTCGTAAAGAAAGAACTGTAACGCTGAAAACCACTTTGTTCCGGAATCCATCCCGACGGCCTGAAGCGAGACGCCAATCAGGTCGTTCAACCACCGTAACCCAAGCGCCTGCTTCTGGAAAAAATCCCACGCGTAATAAAGTCCTTGTATCACTTTCTCACCTACTTCCGAAACCGTTTTTTATATTTAAATATTTCGATATATATGTTTAAAAAAAGACCGATCCAAAAGGTCGGCGTTTTGTAAATGTCTGAATAGTCGTTTGTTAAATACAACAAATCAAATTCGTTTCAAAACACTCATTGATAAACATCAATATATACATTACTCTATATATCGATGTTTGTCAATACATTTTTTAAAAATTATCGTATCTTAACTCCGGAGAAAAGAAACGTTTCATTTTTAGATACTCGATATTGTATATCTATTTAACGGCTTCCATTTGAGTAATCGGCAGCTTCCTACACTGTAATTAGTCTATTACACGATCATTTCGTCACCACGTCTTGAAAGCTTCAATAATAAGAGAGCGGCTTATCGTTTGAAACACACGATAACTAGTTTTGTCTGTCATGCTTCGTTTTTGTTTCTGTCTTGATACCAAACATAACTATCGACAGTCCGGCGTTCCAAGGTCGCTTCATCGTAGACCTCTTTCCCTTCCGCTAAAACCGGATATTCGCCTTTTGGAACATAGTTTACATAGTATACTTCCGCGACGCCTTCTCGGGGATATCGATATCGCCAAAACACGATCTGCTTGACCTGCTTTCCGGTAATCATGTATTCTTCATAAACCTTACCGTCTCTGTACTCGGTGACATAGATATAAGCGCATCCGTTTTTCGCATAAGAACCGCACGGGTACAAGTATCGCTTGTTATCCTTATAGTACGTTCTGTACCAAACGTCCGGACTCTCGCGATCTTCGCAAAAGTTTTCTACTTTTACAAGTCTGCCGTCTAAATAATAGAACTTGTTAAAGAACAAGCAGTTGGCTCGAATCTTATTAGAGAACTTCGTACGCTTCGCCTTAATATCCGCTTTGGCGGCGACGCCCTCATGCAGTCCCAACCAGTCATACTTTTTAGTCGCGAGATACGATATCTCCGCGCCCGCGACGTCGACGTCGGAATGATCAAAGACGTCCGCTAGATCCTCAACATCCGTTATAAGCGAGTTTAGATAGTCTTTTTCCGGTTTCATCATTTCACCTGAACAATTTTCAACGCAGTAGAACCAGACTCTAGCAAAAAACGGCAGGCGTCTCGAAAAACACCTGCCGTTATTTTAACACGACAACGATATCGAAGTCAAATCATATCAGTAGCCTGAGCGCGCTCATGACCATTCGACGGTTGCAGGCGGCTTGGAGCCGATATCGTAGACGACGCGGTTGACGTCGTTGACTTAGTTGACGATACGCGATAAGATCTGCCCTAGGCACGGTTACGATCGTCGAACTGCTCTTGGGTAGATAAAACTATTTATACTCTTTCTTGTAATGCAACGCCATTAGCCCCCGTTTCTCGTTGACCAACGCGAAGTCAAAAACAAGTATTTATCCCTCACACGTACACATAGTCGTTAAGGACCGGTTGTAATCCTTCGCCGGACATATCGCGATACATAGCGTCAAAGCTACGGCTATCGTCGATCTCAAACTGTTCGTCTCCGCTACCGGCCTCGTCTTCCTTACCGGTATACTTGCTTTCGTGATCGCCGATCCCGGTAGAGACGCCTGCCGACACCTTAGTTGCCGCGATCTTCACGATACCGTTTCTAAAGGACGCGCTCTCGCGTGAGGACACCGTTATCCCAACAAACGGCAAGAAGATACGATAAGCGCACAGTACCTGACAAAGTTGTCTCTCACCAACGTCCATCGGGCTTATCTTATCGTTATTGACGATAGGACGCAATCTCGGACAAGACAACGACATTTCCGCATGAGGATATTTGCGTTGTAAATAATACACATGAAGCGCGGTCGCCAACGCGTCCTTACGAAAATCGGAGAGTCCCAACAACGCGGCAAACGCCACGCCGCGCATCCCGCCGCGAAGCGCGCGCTCTTGCGAGTCGAAACGATACGGCCAAACGCGCTTATGTCCAAATAAATGGAGCTTCTCGTATTTGTCAACGTCGTAGGTCTCTTGAAATACGGTCACGTAATCCGCCCCGCAATCATGGAGATAACGATACTCGTCCGTATTGAGCGGATAGACCTCTAAACCGACCATGCGGAAATATTTGCGCGCTAATTTACAGGCTTCGCCAATATACTCGACGCTACTCTGTGCGCGACTCTCGCCGGTCAGGATAAGGACCTCCTCCATACCGGAATCGGCTATGACTTTCATCTCATGTTCGATCTGCTCCATATTCAGCTTCATGCGCTTAATATGGTTGTAGCAGTTGAACCCGCAGTACACGCAGTAGTTCTCGCAGTAGTTGGCAATATATAACGGCGTAAAGAGATATACGGTATTACCAAAATGTTTGCTAGTTTCCAGTCGCGCTTTTTGCGCCATCTCTTCAAGAAATGGTTCAGCCGCGGGCGAAAGCAACGCCTTAAGGTCGTCAATGGAACAAGTATTACGATCTAACGCCGCGCGGACGTCGCGAGCGGTATAGACGGAGTTGTCGTACGACTCCGTTTGCGCCCTAACTTGTCCGCAGACCTCGGATTCGATAACCTCCATCCCCGGCAGATACTCCATATGGTTTCTACGACTAGACGGATCGTTCTCAAGACGATGCTTTTTCGCAAGCGTTTCCGGCGTCAGGAATTCCGAATCAACAAAATAATTGTTTTCCACCGTCTTTTCTCCTTAGTCTCTGAGAAATCCCGTCAACGGATCGGAAGCGGAAGCGCCGCGCGTTAATACGCGTCCCAAGCCGGCTAAATAAGCGTTACGACCCGCCTCGATAGCTTGACGGAACGCGGACGCCATCAGCGTCAGATCGCCGGCGGTGGCAAGCGCGGTGTTCGCCATGATAGCGGCGGCGCCCATCTCCATCGCTTCGCAAGCCTGAGACGGTCTTCCGATCCCGGCGTCAACGATGATAGGCAGATCGATCTCGTCGATGAGTATCTGAATAAACTCGCGAGTCGCTAGTCCTTTATTCGAGCCGATCGGCGAAGCGAGAGGCATGATCGTGGCTGCGCCCGCATTGGCCATATCGCGCGCGGCGTTCAGATCGGGGTACATATAGGGCATGACGACAAATCCCTCTTTCACAAGGATCTCAGTCGCTTTGATCGTCTCTTGATTATCCGGCAAGAGATATTTAGAATCGCGCATGATCTCGATCTTGACAAAATCGCCGCATCCCAGTTCTCTTGCAAGTCGAGCAATACGCACCGCTTCTTCCGCGTTTCTTGCCCCGGAAGTATTAGGGAGCAACGTAACGCCTTTGGGGATATAGTCAAGTATGTTTTCTTGTTCTTTCGTGTTAGCGCGACGTACCGCCAACGTGATGATCTCAGCCCCCGCGTCTTTCACAGCCGCTTCAATGAGCTTCATAGAATACTTGCCGGAACCTAAAATAAAACGAGAATTGAACTCATGTCCGCCAATGACCAGCGTATCGTTTTTCATCATAAAACACACACTTTCTTATACTTCATATTCTTCCGCGAGTATCCGCAGAACGGTTTGCGCTTGATGCGCGGCGCAAAGCATAACGCGAGGCGCGACTAGTCCGATCGTATTGGCGACGTCGCTTTTTCCGTCGCCGCAAAGGTACAATCGCTTCGTAATTCGTCGCGTGCGGATAGCGTTAGGCGTTTCATACCCCGCCATACCGGACGCGGCTACCAAATAGCTATTCGGTAAACGTTCTAAGACCTCGTTTACCAACATCGCTTTGGCTTCCGCGTTATCAAACGCTTCACAAACGACGTCGGCGCCGTCTAGAAGCGAAATTATATTGTCTTTCGCGACTCTCTGCGTCGCTTTTTGTATTTCCACATAAGGCGCGATCTCTAAGAGATTAGCTTCAAGCGCGTCTGTCTTGAACGCGCCGATCTGCGTCGCCTTGTATTGCTGACGATGAAGATTGGTGATATCCACTCTGTCATAGTCGATAAGGACCAGTTTTCCAACGCCGGCTCTTGCCAACGCAATAGCGATATTAGAGCCAAGTCCTCCAAGTCCGCAAATTGCGACGACCGCGTTAGAAAACTTCTGTTGTAATTCTTTTCCGTGGCGCGCTTCTAAAGCCGCTAGCCATTCGTTCTTCGAGGGTAGCATTCAACCGCCTCCAACAAAACTGACTACTTCCAACGAATCGCCGTCGCTCAAGACGGTCGTCTCGTATTGCGACTTAAATACGATATCGCCGTTACGTTCCACCGCTATTCGCTTCGGATCGTAATCGGTCGTCGCCACATACTCAGCAACAGTCTTTCCGGCAATATCTAGCTCTACGCCGTTCACCTTAACCATCGTCGCTCCTCTAAAAAAAATACGGGAAACCCCGACCTAGAAGTTCCCCGCGATCCGCAAAATCTTCCCTCCGTTGGCATTATCCAAATCAGGTACTCGGGTCGAAGGTAGCGCCTTCCTCTCAGCCTGTTAACAAGCTCCCCTCATTTATGTAGTAGTGTATTATACACTCGTTCCCGCAAAACGACAAGAATTGTAGATCTGTAAATAACGAGACTTCCTAACAATATAAATACGTTGAGGTTACAAAATCCGAAACTCGCGTCTATCGAATAAGACGCATAAGATCGAAAGCCTTAAAAGCGTTCGGTTGAACGCCCTTGTTCCGTAATCGCTTTTTCACACTTACGACCTCCGCTTCAACTTCGGATCTCTTACTCCGGTTTGGCGTCGCCGAACATACCGTTATGCCCATAAATAACAACGATCCCCTGCCGAGATCTCTCTCAACAGGGGATCGTTTTTAATACGAATACCTTTCAAACGCCGCTAGCGCCCTAGTGTTTTCAGGGAGTTTCGCGGTTTTCGCGCTCATTCCCATTCGATGGTTGCGGGCGGCTTGGAGCTGATATCGTAGACGACGCGGTTGACGCCGTTGACTTCATTGATGATACGCGAGGAGATCTTCGCGAGGACGTCGTACGGGAGTCTGCTCCAGTCGGCGGTCATGAAGTCGATCGTGCTGACGCAGCGGACCGCGATCGCGTTTTCATAGGTTCTACCGTCGCCCATAACGCCGACGCTACGAACGGGAAGCAGGACCGCAAAGACTTGCGAGGTCTCGCGATAGAGACCCGCGTTGATAATTTCGTCCACGACGATCGCGTCAGCTTCGCGCAAGCAGTCGAGCGCTTTCTTCGTGACCGCGCCTAAGCAACGGACCGCAAGACCGGGACCCGGGAAAGGATGACGCCAGACCAAGTTTTCCGGCAAGCCGAGTTCCAGGCCGGCGCGACGAACGTCGCCTTTGAACAATTCGCGCAACGGTTCGACCAATTCGAATTCGAGGTCTTCCGGAAGACCGCCGACGTTGTGGTGGAATTTGATAGTCGCCGCTTGTCCGCCCTTCTTCCCGCCGCTTTCGATAACGTCGGGATAGATCGTGCCTTGCGCCAAGAACTTCGCGCCGTCGATCTTCTTAGCTTCTTCGGAGAAGACGTCGATGAACGTCTTGCCGATGATCTTGCGTTTTTGTTGCGGGTCGTCGACGCCGTCCAACAGCGTCAGGAAGCGTTCTTCGGCGTTAGCGATAACGAGGTTGACTTCGAAGTTTTCGCGGAAGACTTTCGCGACCGATTCGATCTCGTTCTTACGCATCATACCGTTGTCAACGAAGATACAGGTCAGTTGCGAACCGACCGCGCGAGAGATCAACGCCGCGACAACTGCGGAATCAACGCCGCCGGAGAGCCCGCAGATGACGCGCTCTTTACCAACTTGAGCGCGGATCTTCTCGATCGTAGTCGCGACAAAGTTCTTCATCGTCCAGCTGCAACTCGATTTACAGATCTTCGTGACGAAGTTGGCGACGATCTTGCGCCCCTCTTCCGTGTGAGTGACTTCCGGATGGAATTGGATGCCGTAGAATTGCGCGGAAGGACAAGCGACCGCGGCGTTAGGGCAAGTGCTCGTCGAAGCAAGCGCAACAAATTCGTCGGAGAGCTGCGTCGCTTGGTCGCCGTGGCTCATCCAGACTTGCGATCTCAATTCGACGCCGTCGAACAACGGGTTCTTCGCGCCAACTTCGTTGACGTCCAATTCAGCGGGGCCGTATTCTCTTCTCTCAGCCGGCTCGACTTTCGCGCCAAATTGCTTACAAGTGAGCTGCATACCGTAACATACGCCAAGGATCGGGACGCCGAGTTTATAGATCGCGGGGTCGATCTGCGGAGCTTCCGCGTCGTAAACGCTAGAAGGACCGCCGGAGAGGATGATACCGATGGGAGAACGCTTCGCCAGTTCTTCCGCGGTCGTTTCGCAAGGCACGATCTCGCAATACGTTTGGTTTTCTCGAACGCGTTGCGCCAACAACTGCGTGTACTGCGATCCAAAATCGAGAACGAGAACGATCTCGTTATGTTCGGTTTGATTGCTCATAAAGGAGTCTTTCGTTACAACGGAGCCCGTTAAATGGACTCGATCTGTCAACTTACGCGGCGATTCGCGCTCGCGTTCATTTGAAAATCTTGGCTCGCTCCACACGCCGGCACGACGCGAAAAGAACGACCTTATCAAGATTATAACTGAGGTAAGCGTTTAGAAAATACCCGAGAAAAAAAAGCCGTAATTATCTTACCCAATTTTAACATACATAGTATTATCGGGTTTTATTGTTTATGCAAGTACACACAAAAGAAACGATTTTATGGTTTTTAACACATTCGCAAACAATAACAAAAAAGCAAATTCACCGTTCTATCAAATCTGTTCTAACACAATTATTATAAAAGTCGTCATTTTCAGCACAGTCGCCCAAGTTAGTCCAACTCATTTAATCCGTTAAAATCTATTTTTAACGACAAGAAATCGTCTGACGCTCGTGGGTTAAATCATTATTTTTTCGCGAGCGTATGTTAAAATATCCGATAAGCTCGATAAGTTGGAGGGCGTCTCGCGCGACGGATCCGCGAGTCCTTCATATATCGCGGCGTCACAATTTGGCCAAAACAAGAACCATGAAAAAACGTAATGCAACACTCCTGTCTTCTTTCGGCAAGCTCGGCGCCGCCGCGGCGTTGCTTGTCGTTTTTTGGGGCGTCGCGTGTCTCGTTTCATCTTTTTCCGAGACGCATTACGGTTCTTTTCTGAACAAAACGCATTTTCTAACGGATATCTCCGGCGCGCACGACACTTTCGACGGCGAATATCTCGTAGCGCTCGACGCGGTCGATCCCTTCATGCCGTCGATATTGTCGGTGAGCTACGAAGCGAGCGCAAGTGAAAATCGCGCACAAGACCTTAGCGCGATACGTTCCGGCGCTGATTTTGACGACGAATTCAACGCGGAAGACGCGAAGCGCGACAACGCGTTCGCGCTTGCCGGCAACGGACCGCAGGGCGCGGAATTTGCCGACGCGGAATCCGCTTCCGCGGAGCTCGATCCGCAAAACGCTTGGAACGCCGAGTTAGCGTTTAAGCCGATCGAACTGCCCACCTTCGTCGACGTGCATTCCGATTTCTGGAAGAACGACGCGTATCGCGTCGCCTCCGACGAATTCGATCCGCTTCTCTCACAAGACGAGATGGAAATGTTTGTTCCGTCGACGCTCGTGACTAAAGACGGCGCCACGACGTATAGCGTCAACCGTTTCTTCGTCGAGACGAAAGCGGAAGCGTCGGCCCCCGTCAACGCGGAGAACAACGCCGAAACGCAACGCGCCAACGAAGTAACGCAAACGTCGTTACTGCTCCCGCTGAAAATGGCGCAAACCGAGCGCGAGACGTATACGGGCGCGCGACCGGTCATCCGCGGCGGTTTCCATCGCCATATCGAGCGGACCGTCGAATGAACGCCGACGTCTTATCCAACGCATAAAAGAACAACGCGATAAGCTTCTTCAAGCCTATCGCGTTTTTTATTGCTTACGGAGTCCAGTCAACTCGCGGACGTATCAGAGAACGCCCTTCGTGCTCGGGACGCCGGTCTGACGCGGGTCGCTCTCGACGGCGGCGCGAATAGAGCGCGCGACCGATTTGAAGATCGCTTCGGAGATATGGTGACCATTGCCGCCGTAAGGCACGTTGATGTGGAGATTGCACGCGGCGGAATTGGCGAAACCTTGCCAGAATTCGTTGACAAGCTCAAGATCGAAATTACCGACGCGTTCGACCGGGAACTTCGCGTTGAAGACCAAAAACGGACGCCCTGAGAAGTCGATCGCCGTTTCCGCCAACGTCTCGTCCATCGGGAGAATAAAGAACCCGTAACGACGGATCCCCTTCTTGTCGCCAAGCGCTTTCAAAAACGCTTGCCCCAACGCGATACCGACGTCTTCGACCGTATGATGGCCGTCGACTTCCAAGTCGCCGTGAACGTCGAGCGTCAGATCGACTTTGGAGTGCGCGGAGAATAACGTCAGCATATGGTCAAAAAAGCCCAGCCCTGTCGTAATATTCGACTTACCGGTCCCGTCAAGATCGATCTCTAAGCGGATCTGCGTTTCTTTCGTATCGCGTTCGATCTTCGCCGTTCTCATCTTCTATCTCCTATAAGAATCCTTACGCGGAATTGTATTTCAATCAAAAAGCGGTCGACGCTTGAACGCCGACCGCTAAATTATTATCGTCACGTCCCGATCAACGCTCGCCGTTCAAGAAGCGTTCGATCAACGCGAGGCACGCGTCGTTTTGTTCGTCGGTACCGACGCTGACGCGCAGTCCTTCGCCCACGGCGGGGTACTTCATATAGCGAACGAGGAAGCCGTTCTTCTTGAGGAAGAGGTAGAGTTCTTCGTGACTGAACTCGGGATTGGGCCAGACGTTCCAAGTGAAGTTGGCGTGGGATTCGGGCACGACGAACCCCAATTCGCGCATGCGTTTTTGGAGTCGTTCACGCGTGGCGACGATCTTCTTCGTCGTAGCTTGCAACCAGTCTTGGTCTTCGATAGCGGCGGTCGCGGCGGCGATCGACAACGCGTCGCAGTTATACGAATCTTTAACTTTCAGCGTTTGTTCGATCATTTCGGGTCGCGCGATCAGGAAGCCGAAACGCAGACCCGCCAACGCGTAGGACTTGCTCATCGTACGCGAGATCATCACGCGAGGATTGCGCTTAACGAGCTCGACGCAGTTTTGACCCGCGAAATCGGCGTACGCTTCGTCGATCACTAACGGACAAGGAAGCTCGTTCGCGATCTTTTCAACTTCCTCGACGGACAAAAGCGTTCCCGACGGAGAATTCGGGTTCGGCAGATAGACGAGTTTAAGATCGTCTTCGGCAACGCCGCCTTTGAGCGGATTGACGCGGAAAGGCGCGGTCTCCGTCGCAATAGGCGCTTCCGAGAAATAGGAAGGCAGACGCCAGTTGTCGTCGAAATAAACCTCTTCGCTACGCGCGCCTTGGATCTCGGCGAGCGATCGGTATAAGATATAGCTCGGATAGGGCAAGCGCAGGAGTTGGTTCTCGCCGACGAAAGTACGCGTCAAGATGGTCAGGATATCGTCGCTGCCGTTGCCGCACATGATCCAGTCGGGATCGACGCCGTAAACTTTGCTCGCCGCTTCACGAAACGCTTGACCAACGGCGTTAGGATATCGAGATAAACCGCGATCCGCAACGGCGCGGATAGCGTCGTAAGCGTTCTCAGAAGCACGATACGGATTCTCGTTCGTATTGAGCTTGACGGCTTCGCCTTCTTTCGGTTGTTCTCCGGGAACGTAACCCGCCATCGCTTCTACGCTAGGTCTGATAAAACTCATCGATTTCGCCTTATTATAATGCCTAGTCGACTACGCGTCGCGCCATCTCTCACTAGTATCGCTCTGATCATGCGGTCGGTTCGACCGTCGCGATCGGCGCGTTCTACGTCGACAATTGGTCTATTATTATACTCTTCTCGTCTTCTCGTTCAAGCGGGGAACAATCTGTTACTTCACTAGAGTGAAAACGAGGAAGACGCCTAGCACGACAAGATTACGAGAACTGAGCGCCAGGATCTTGATCAATCCTTTGCCCGAACGTATGCGCCAAAGCTGGATCCACGCTTGAATATGGAACGCAAGATAGACGACCAACGTCGAGATCGCCATGCTGTTTAGCATTAGTCCGCGGCGTTGGAAAATTACGCTCAACAACGCGACGACGATCAAGCCGTTCACGAGATAGAAGTAGCGTCCAAAACGCTCGCCAAAGATCGCGATCAACGTGAACTTGCGATTAGCGCGGTCCTCGTCGCGGTCGCGATAGTTATTCGCCACGAGGATATTGTCGACGGCGAAACCGTAAGCGACGCCGAGCAACGCCGCGTCGACGCCGATCGTTCCCGTTTGGAGGTAATATGTGAACCCAACGGCGACAAACCCGAAAAACGATATAACGAGCACGTCGCCAAGGCCGATATACGCCAATGGCAACGGCCCCGCGCTATACAAAAGACAGAAGACGCAAGACACGATACCGACGGCGATCAAACGCCAACCGCCGTAAGGTAGCGTCGCCAAGCCAAAACAGCATGCCAACGCAAGCGTTAAGAACGTGGCTATCAGCATCGCGCGCGGCTTGATCCACCCCGACGCGACGGCTCTCGCGGGCCCTTTACGTTCTTCGCCGTCGGCGCCTTTCTTGTAGTCGGCGTAATCGTTGACAAAATTCGCGGCGATCTGAGCTAGAATAGCGAACGCTAAACAGCAGATCGCGGGAACCCAACGAAATTCGCCCGGCATAACGTCGCTCCACGCCAACGCTAACGCGACGACGACCGGCGCCGCGGCGGCGGTCAGCGTTTTCGGACGCGAGGCAAGGAACCACGCGCCTAACGCGCTCGGACGAGAACTATCTTGGACTTGGTTTTGTTTATCTTGCGTCATCTTGTTACTCCGCGTTCTGATCAAGACAAGGTCGGCAGCTCGTAACCCTTGCGCTGTTCGCGCGAGAAAAACGACGCCGCAAGCTCGTCGCCAACGATCTTTTCGTTGAGCGGATCCCACTTGATCTCGCGTTGCAAACGACAAGCAATGTTCGCCAGGTGACAAACGTTCATTCCGAGCACGTTCTCTTCGACGTTGGAGATCGGCTTGCCGCCTTCGCGGATACATGTCAGGAAGTTATGCTTGTGTCCTTCGATCGGCATACCGTTGAACAACGCCAAGTAATCGTCTTCAGTAAGTTCGTTCTTGACGCCGTCTTCGATCGGCTTGCCGACGATGCGTTCGCGACTGACGTGAATACGCCCCTTCGTTCCCTCAAACAAGATACCGTTGGGGTCCTTAGCATCGCTGACGATATCAAAGTCCGTGCCGTCGGAGAACTTGCAACGCACGTTGAACGTGATGGGCGTGTTGTAGATATTGTCTTTAGTCGGATAACCGTCTTTATACGGCACGATGAACGTCGCGTCGGAACCGTCGATCGAGACGGGCCCCGTTCCGAGTTCCTGACGTCCCAACGCCCACAACGCGGAATCGACGTGGTGCGCGCCCCAGTCGGTGATCTTACCGCCGGAGTATTCAAACCACCAACGGAACAACAGATGCCCGCGACCTTGGCCAAAGTTCGCGGCGGAGAAGAACTCCGTTCTGTTTTCCCAACAATAATCGTGTTCCGGAGCTTGTCCTTGCCACCGTTCCCAATCGAGCGTCTTCGGCGGTTCGCATTTCGGGATCTCGCCGGAATAACGACCTTGGTCAATGATACAGGTCGTTTTCTTGATATCGCCAAGCAAGCCTTTACGTATCAACGCGGCGGCGGTCATAAACTGGTCGCGCATACAGCGTTGCTGCGTGCCGACTTGGAAGACCTTGCCATATTTCTTTTGAGCCGCGCGAATAAGTTGGTTCTCTTCGAGCGTTAGCGTCAACGGCTTTTCGCAGAAGACATGTTTGCCCGACTGCATCGCCTCGATCGCGATCTTCGTATGCCAGTGGTCCGGCGTCCCGATCGAAACAACGTCGATATCGTCGCGATCCAAAACGCGGCGATAATCGTCGTAAGCGGCGGGAGGAACGACTTTATCGCCGTCTTTCTTTCCGATCTTCGGGTCTTTCAAGACCGCGCCAAGTCCGTACTCGGAATCGAGGTCGCAGATCGCAACAACGTCCGTCAAACCGTTGAATTCGCTAAGATTAGCGGCTCCTCGAGAACCGACGCCAATAGCGGCTAGACGCAGTCTGTCGCTAGGCGCTTGAGCCGCGACGCTCTTGGGCGCGCTCAACGCGAAGTAAGGGGTGGCGATAGCGGCGCTCAAGGCGGCTGTCGCGCGCAGGAATTCACGACGCGTCGTCGCGTTCGCAACAGTTTGGTTCTTCATTGCATATTCTCCAATCGTTGGCTTGACAAGGAAATAAGAACGGCATAAATCAAAAGAGCGATCGCGCCAAGTCGTAACTCGGCGTCGACCGCTCTTTATTTTGTAACGGCTCAGGCGTTCTTCTTGGGCGCGAGCGCGTCTTCCATCGAGTCGATATAGCGTCGTAAACGTTCCAATTCATTCGTAACGGCGCGTAATTTCAGCATATTCTCAACGCGTTTGAGCAGTTCCGGCTTATGTATCGGCTTACTCAGGTAGTCGTCGCAGCCGACGTTGACAGCGCGTTCGACGTCGCCTAGCTCGCTCAACGCGGTGACCATTAAGATCATAACGCCGGCGGTCTCGGGGTCGTTCTTCAGCTTGTGACACACCTCGAACCCGCTCAATTTCGGCATCATCACGTCGAGCAAGATAAGGTCGGGTTGGAACGAACGCGTCTTTTCAATCGTGTCTAAACCGTCGCTTGCAAATTCCAACTCGTAATCTTCGCCAATGAGAAAGGCTTCTAGCAGCTCTTGATTGATCGGTTCGTCGTCGGCGATCAAAATACGATCTTTTCTCGTCGTCATCGCTAATTCTCCTTACAAGAGATAGTTGCGCAAAACTCGGCTCATTCTGCGGAATCCGCGCCTTCGCTTTGCGTTTCTTGTTCTTTCGCTTCTTCGCGTTCGCGCAGTTCCTTTTTACGCAACTCGTTCATTTTCTTAAGTTGCGCCGCGAAACGCGCTTCTTGCGCCTTCATCATGGACGTTTCCGCCAACTCGTGGTCGCCGCATTTGATCGCAAGAGAACTGAACGCCGTAAAATAGAACGGGTCGTTCTGTTCCAACTCGCAAGCCTTTTCCATCGCGGCCAGAGTACCGGCGTCGTCCCCCTTCTCTTGCGAGAACACGGCTAACGCCAGATACGCAAGCGCGTAATCAGGATAGACTTCCAACAGCTTCTTCAGTTCGGAGATCGCTTGCGCCAATTCGCCTTCTTGTTGCAACGCAACGCAATCGTCGTACCATTCTTCCTTAGATTTGTTTTGTTCGCTCATCGTTTCGTTTACGTCTATAAATCTTGACGACGTTGAAAAAACGCGGCGCTCGTCGCGACGCCGCGTCCTAATGATAAACGTTTGATCCGCCAGCGTTACAACGCGTTGCGGAATCGACGCGTCGCCTTGCCAAAGACCGGCTTACGCTCTACCGGCTGCTCCTTGGATTCCGTCGGCTTCGTATACGCTTCAAAGTCGGGCAACTCCATACGCTGCAACAACTTGTTGATACGTATCTCGATGCGAGTCAATTCGGAACCCTCTTCTGCGGTCACCAACGTGAACGCGACGCCTTCGCGACCCATGCGCCCCGCGCGACCAACGCGGTGAACGTAGTCGTCGCAGTACTGCGGCACGTCGTAATTCACGATATGGCTTACCGAAGAGACGTCGATACCGCGGCCGACAATATCCGTAGCCACCAAGATCTTCGTCTTTTCCGCGCGGAACTCGCGCATGATGCGATCGCGCTTAGTTTGCGCCAAGTCGCCGTGGATCGCTTCAACGGAACCGAATTTCGCCGCCAAACGCCTGCCGACCATATCGACGTGACGTTTCGTTCGACAAAAGACGATCGCTTGACGCGGCTCTTGTTGTTCCAAGAGTCGAACCAACGCGTCGAACTTACGATCTTGATCGACCGTGATATAGAACTGTTCGATGGTGTCGGCGGAAATATCTTTCTCGCTGAAATCAAACTGTTCCGGATCCTTCATATACCGCTTTGCCAAACGCACGACCGGCGGAGCTAGCGTCGCGCTGAACAACAACGTCTGACGCGAACGCGGCGTGTAACCCAGGATCTTTTCGACGTCGGGCAAGAACCCGATATCCAACATCCGGTCCGCTTCGTCGAGGACGACCCAGCGAACGTAGTCGAGCGTCAACGCGTTGCGTTTGACCAAGTCGATGATACGACCGGGCGTGCCGACTAAGATATCGACGCCCTTGCGGATGCGCTCCACTTGCGACGCGATCGGCTTACCGCCGTAACACGCGGCAATACTGAGATCGCGGAATTTCGCGATGTTTTGACCTTCGTCTTTGATCTGAACGGCCAACTCGCGCGTCGGCGATACGACAAGCGCCAAGGGGCCTTTACCGGGTTCGCATTCGGCGACGCCCTCGATGATCGGGATCATAAACGCCGCCGTTTTACCGGTGCCTGTCTTCGCCTGCCCCATCAAGTCAACGCCGCTCTGGATGCTCGGAATGGTCCCCGCTTGGATGGGAGTCGGAGCGGAATACCCCATTTGGCACAACGCCTTGAGCGTCGGCTTCGTCAGTTTCAGTTCGCCAAAACGTTCTAACGTCTTCGCGTTCTTTCCGCTCTTCTCCTCGGGCGCGACCGCGCTCTTATCGTCGGCGTCGACGTCCGCGGACTTCTTCGCGCGAGTTTTCTTCGCGGCGGACTTTACCGACGCGGACGTCGGTTCTGCGGTCGCGGTCTTCTCGCCTCGTACCGATTTTTTTTTTGAAACGACTTCCTCCGAGTCCTCGAAGTCGTCGTAACGCTCGCTTGCTTTACCGGCGCGACGATCGTCTTCCTTTACGGCGTCGGTCTCGTCTTCTCCGCGAGCAATACTTTCCCAGTAATCGATCGGGTCGTCAAAGTCGTCGATAGTTTTTTTGGCAGGTTTTTCGCAAACGTCGTCCTCGCGGTCTCTACGATCGCGACGCGCGGCTTTCTTTTCCGCTTTGGCGTAACGTTCTTCGCCGTCGTAACTATCTTGCGGTTCGCGTTCCTTCTTCGCGCGAGCGGTTTTAGGAGCGCGTTCTTCGCGTTCGGGTTCCGCTGTTTCTTCCGCGACTACTTGTTCCGAGGCGGTCTTAGCTCGTTTCGAGGCGCGCGCGGGTCGTTCCGGCTTTTCCGCTTTCTCGACCTTTTCCGCCTTCTCAACTTCTTCAACGCGCTTCGTTTCCTTACGCGCCGCGTCGGACGCTTTGATCGCGGCTTCAAGCAGGTCGGCGACGATAAAGATCTGTTCGCGTTCGTCGGAAACGTCGATCGATTCGACGTCGTAGCCGTAACCTTCCAGCGTCTTCTTCGCATGCGTGACCAACCAACGCATCTTACCGGGCGTCAACGAGACTTTTTCCGCCTTAACAGGCGCGACGGGCTCGGGAGTTTGCGCCGGTTCTTCATAAGCCGTAATGTGTCCGGTCGTAACAGCTTGCTTGATCTTTTCCAAGAACGAGATCTTGCGCGGTTTTTCAACAGCCTTCGGTTCGGCCGGCTTAGCTTCCGCCTTAGGCGCGGTCTTCTTCGCGGGCGTTTCCTTGACGGCTCGTTCCTCTTTCACGCGTTCTTCTTTGCGTTCTTGCGCGCGAGAAGCGACCGGCTTCTTCTCTTGTTTAGGTTCTTGCTTAGCGCGCGGCTTCGCTTCGACCGGCGCGGCGACGGCTTCTTTCTCTACCTCGACGTCTTTCGTCGTCTTACGCGGCTTTCTCTCGCGAGGTTTCTTCTCGACCGCTTCCGGCTCCTCAACGTCGCGCGTTCGGCTCGATCGACTACTGCGTCGCGGTTTCTTTTCCGCTTCCGCCAACATCTCGCCGGCTAACGCCATTACGTCGTCGGAAAGGTCCAACGCGCCGTAACTCGGGACGGCGTACGGATCGACTTCGCCTTCTTCAACTTCCGCGACAAAATCCGGATAGTCTTCGGCGTGACATTCGACGTACTTGCGCTTGCGCCCGTCGTCGAGCGCGGCGGCGTACATCGTGCCGACGTCGTTAGGTTTGCGAGAACGAGAGGACTTCGACTTGCTCTTGACGATGACGACGGGCTCGATCATATCTTCTTGCTCGTCGTTGTCGACCATTCCCCATTGATAATCGTCTTTGCCGCCGGGACGACGACGAAAACTTCTTCTATTTTGTTTATCGAAATCTTTAGCCAATTCGATATTCCTTAATATCGCATAGATCTTCCCCACGCGCTTTGCTTAAATAAGGTCTTGACTCGATATATGTCAAAACGGCAAGCGCGCCGCCTCGAGCAAAAAACAACAACCCAGGCTCGAGGTCTTACGGTCTAACGCAACGCAATAATGAGCGTTCAGACCGAGGAACGCGTCCCAAACTCTCAGGACGGCCCCATGCGTCGACGATATGTCTCTTGTAGCGTTCAGCCGAGAACGCGCGCGGCATACGCTCAGACTAAGATGCGTCTGAATTCGGCGACTCGTTGGTCGATATCCGCGCGCGTAATGTATTGGAAGCGCTCAAGAGAGAATCCTTCGACGTTCAAACTCGCGACTACGGTCGCGTACAACAACGCTTTCTTAACGCTCGACTCGGAAAGATCGCCCGATTCGGCAAGACTACCCATCAACGCGCCCGCAAAAGAGTCGCCCGCGCCGGTCGGATCCACCACTTTAAGCGTCGGATACGCCGGGATCATGTAGATCTCGGACGCGGAAATATACATAGCGCCATATTCGCCGCGCTTGATCACGACAAATTTAGGGCCCATTTCCAAGATCTTTTGCGCGGCGACAAGACTACTGCGCTCGCCGGTAAGAAGCGCCGCTTCGCCGTCGTTCAGAATAAGACCGTCGATCCTCTTCAGGAGTTCCAAAAGTTCATTTTTCATCCCCTGAATGTAGAAATCCATGGTGTCGGCAACGACGAGCTTCGGCTTAGCGATCGAATCAAGAAGAGCGATATCAGTCACGGGCGAACCGTTTCCTAAAAAGACGTAAGGCGTGTCTTTATAAGACTCGGGAACGATCGGAATGTACGTCTTGCCCATCACGTTGCCCTCAAAACAAAGGGTCTCGCGTTGATTCATATCGTCAAAATACTTACCGGACCAATACGTCGTCTTCTCGTTCGCGCGCGTCTCCAAACCCGCAAGATCGACCCCGCGTGAACGCAAAAGCCCGGAATACTCCGGCTTCCAGTCCCCGCCGACTACGCCGATCAAACGCGATTCGGTAAAGAAACTAGCGGCAAATGAAGCGTATACCCCGGAACCGCCCAACGCCCTATCGCGGAATCCAAACGGAGTTTCAAGGGTATCGTACGCAGCGGAACCGATCGTCAACAAAGGCATGAATACGCTCCAATTAGGAAATGACCACACTCGCGCTCAACACGCTCTAGCGTTAAAACGCGCTCCGTCCTCGCGCCTTTAGCGCAACGAACGACGGAGAGAAAGCTATAATAATTATAATGAATTATCTGTCAACGACAACAAAGATTTTCCAAATTTCTGCAGTTATGCTAATAGTTTACGTATCGTCGCGACCTCGCGATTCCGGACGCGAATTCCCAAAACGCCTCGATCCCGAACCGTCGTCGACGTCGCGTTCAGCTTAACATGCGCTTGAATTCGTCTACGCGTCGCTCGATATCTTCGCGAGTTACGTTCCGCAGGCGTTCTAGCGAGGCTCCTTCGATATTCAAACTCGCGACAACAGTCGCATATAACAACGCCTTCTTCATACTCTCCGAAGAGAGATCGTCCATCGCGGCAAGATATCCCGTCATCGCGCCGCCGAAAGCGTCGCCCGCGCCGGTCGTATCTACCACGTCGAGCGTCGGATATGCGGGAACTAGAAAGACCTCTGAATCGGACGCGTACGCCGCGCCCGCGTCACCGCGCTTGACAACGACAAATCTCGGACCTAGCGTCAGGATCTTGCGCGCCGCGCCAAGGTAGTGACGCTCGCCTGTCAACAGCGTCGATTCCTCTTCATTCAGAATGAATCCGTCTACTCTTGTCAACAGTTCTAGCAGCTTTTCCCTTCTCTTGTAAATACTATTGCCGATGGTATCGGCGACGACAAGTTTCGGTTTTGCGATCGCGTCAAGCGCGGCTAATTGCACGTATGGAGAAGCGCTCCCCAGAAACACGTAGGGAGAAGACTTATAGGCGTCCGGAACGATCGGAACATACGACTTCCCCATTACGTTGTGTTCAAAAACGCCTTCGCGTTGATTCATATTTTCATGATAACGCCCGGTCCAAGACGCAGTCTTCTCGGACGCGCGTATTTCTACCCCGGTAAGATCGACGCCGCGAGCGCTCAGGAGTTGAGAATCCTCCGGTCGCCAGTCCTCGCCTACGACGCCAACAAGACGCGATTCCGTAAAAAAACTAGCGGCAAATGAAGCGTATACCCCGGAACCGCCGACAAGTCTTTCACGAACGCCGCGACTCGTTTCGATCGTATCATACGCAAGGGCGCCGATCGTCAATAGAGGCATGACTTAGTCTCCCAACTCCACAAGACGCTTCGCGTATTACGAATAATACGCGCGTGAATAACAAGAAACGCGAAGTCGTAAAGACTCCGCGTCTACTCTTAGATGCGCGCTCGAAAACGCTTCAAACGATCTTCGCGCGCAGCTCGCAATTACCAGCGCGGCTTCGGCTTAAGAATACGATCGATCTCTTCGACCAACTGCTTTAAGCCCGCGCCCGTTACCGCTGAAATGAGGAACACGTCGATACCGAGTTCTTCTTTGAAACGAGCTTGAACAACTTGCGCTTCCGGCAGATCGTTCTTCGTGACCGCGACGACTTCCGTTCTCTTCGCAAGTTCGTCGTCGAATTCTTCAAGTTCGCGACGAATAGCTTGGTAGTTTTGCAACGGGTCAGTGCCGTCCATCGGAGCCGGTTCCACTAAGTGCAACAACACGCCCGCGCGTTGGACGTGACGCAAGAAGTCGTGCCCAAGACCAACGCCCTTACTCGCGCCTTCGATCAGACCGGGAATGTCCGCGATAACGAACCCGCGATCGGCGCCGATCTGCGCCAATCCCAAGTGCGGCTTCATCGTTGTAAACGGATAATTCGCGATCTTCGGCTTCGCCTTCGTCAGACGACTGAGCAAAGTGCTCTTGCCCGCGTTCGGCTTGCCGACTAACCCGACGTCCGCGATCATGCGCAACTCGAGTCGGATAGTACGCTCTTGACCTTTTTCACCCGGGGTCGCTTGCAACGGCGAACGCAAGATCGCCGACTTGAAACGCACGTTTCCCTTACCGCCAAAACCGCCCCGCGCGACTATGAATTCATCGCCGTCTTCTTTCAGGTCTTTCAGCAATAAGTTATATTTCTCGTCAAAGACCATCGTGCCGACGGGCGTCTCGATGATCAGATCTTCACCGCTGTACCCGTGACATTGAGACGAACCGCCTTGCTGGCCGTTTTCCGCTTTCCATCTTCGTTGGTTCGCAAGATGCAACAGGCTCGCGACATTACGATTGGCGCGCAACACGACGTTGCCGCCGCGCCCGCCGTCGCCGCCGTCCGGCCCGCCGCGAGGCACGTACTTCTCTCTACGAAAGCTCGCGCAGCCGTCGCCGCCCTTGCCGCCGACCACTTCTATCGTCGCTTCATCGACAAACATGGCGTCCCTTTCCAATAACGAACGTCGCCGACGTCTTACTCCGCGTCCTCGTTCGCAATATCATATCGCGCTTCGACGCTTGTTCGCGTTGACGTTCTGTTTCTACTACTAATATTAGCCGTTAAAAAAAGGGACGGTCGAAACCGTCCCCCGAATACGTTGTCTAGTCTTTCAAAAGACAATCGCTAGATCGTATAAGATCAGGCGTTGGCCTTTTCGAAGACGTTGACGCGACGACCTTCTTGGTCGAAGGTAACGACGCCGTCGATCAAGGAGTAGATCGTGTAGTCGTTGCCGATTCCAACGCCTTTACCGGGTCGGAAACGAGTACCGCATTGACGAATGATGATGCTGCCCGGTTGAACCGTTTGGCCGCCGTAAACCTTGACGCCGCGGCGTTGTCCGTTCGAGTCGCGACCGTTGCGGCTAGAACCTTGACCTTTCTTGTGAGCCATTGTTATGCCCTCAATAATAAAACAATTGTTATCTATATCTCAATGGGACCGTCGCGTATAGACCCGCCGTCGGAAGACGCCGTCGGCTTAAAGGCTGCGACGGTCGACCTTAATTCCCTTTGAGCGCGTCGACGCCGTTAGGACGAAACATTCGTCTAACGTCGGGCTCGACCGTTCGCTTGCGCTCTCTCGTTCGTAAAACCGAAATAAGAACCGCGCGAGCGAAGAGTCGAACACTGTCGACACAAACACATTTTCGTCTATTCTACATGTAAATCCACTGGAAGTCAAGTTCCCCCGGCAAATTATTATAAATTTCTTTGCCGCCGCGGTGCGCTTCGTCGCCCGGGTTGTAGAAATTGAGCTTCAAGATCTTACGCATTACGTCGCGTCCGGCGCCAACTTGCGCGTCTTCGACGTCTTCAACGTTTTCCGGGATCTCCCAACGCAGCGCGTTGGTCAAGCCGCTGATATAGACGGAGAATTTGTCGATGCGAGGATCGACGTCCGTCCACATCGCAACGCCCCAAACCGTTTGGCCGGGAAGGATGGAAAGAGTCGCCATGCGAACGCTGTCGACAAGTTCGACGCCGCCGCGAGCTTCTTTCTTAACGATCTGCGCCATCGCCAAGGGCAGGAAGGAGTCGTAATAAACGCCTTCTTCCGCGCCGCGTTTTTGGCCGTGATACATACCGTCTTCTTTCAAAGCGTAAGTCAGACGATCTTGGATCGTCGAGGACGCGAAAACAAAACGCGGAACAAAGCGGATAGCGCCTTTGGCGTCGCCGGCTTCGTAAGTCGTCGCGACCGGCTTATAAACGCCGCTAAGATTATTCGACGGGATCTGAATGACTTCTTCCGCCTTCTTACCGCCGGTCTTGTCGCTAGGAACGAGGACCGTTTGGGAAACGTCGGCTTTGACGTCTTTATCAAGTTCGGCGTTCAAGCGTTCGCCGGTGTTCGTGACCGAGTAGACCAAGTACCAAACGCGCTTCGTTTCCAGACCTTCCTTCGTGGGGAACGTAACGTCGATAGCGCGGATGTTCTTGTAGCTGAATTGCAGCTGCCAGATCTCTTTTTGGAAGAAGAGATCGGCGCCCCAAGAATATTCAAGCGCGGAATCTTTCGAATCGGCCGCGCCCGCGGAGACGATCTCGGGAACGTCGCTCCATTGGAACGTTTCTTCAAAGCCGATAAAGGTCGGAATAGTTCGCATTCCGGAAGAACCGTCTTGCGCGTAAAGATCCGCGGCGTTCAAAACTAGGAACATGGAAGCGCAAGAGAAAAACGCCGAAGTAATAACGCGGCGAAGTCGCGACGCTCTATTCATAAACTTGATTGTCATTTTTACGCTCAATTACAAAACCGATCTAATTCGAATTATCCGGAAACGACCTTGCGTCACGTCGAACGCCCAAGAGCGCCGCGCAAAATCAGTCGTTACTAGTATAATCCCTACTGGGCGGTTTCGTCAATAAAATATTACTTTTCGCAACGTCTTTTTTGGATTTTTCAGAAAATCAATCGTTAGAAACCAAACAATCGTTCCCGAAATTTCTCATGCCGACTCGTTACTCGTAAAACGTGAACTCGACTCGAAACAAAAACGCTTCTTATAAAAACAAAACCGTCACCCCGCCGCCACCCGGTAAGAAATAGTCTTCTCCCGGCCAACAGCTCTTCACCAACGGCGACATGCGCGCAAACGCGCGGACCTGCTCGCGAAGGACGCCGCGACCCTGCCCATGCACCACCGCCAACGACTTACCGCGATAACGCCCCGAATCGATCTCGCGACGCAATAGCTCCATCGCGGCGTCGGGGCGACGCCCGTGAAGATCGATCGAAGCGTCCGGTTCAAATCTTCCGCTCATACCCATGATCAAGATCGCTCAAATGTGTAACGCTCGCCCCAGACCGGCAATAAGACCGAATCGTTCGCGCATTTCTTACAGACATTGTAACCGTATTCGTAAGACCAACGCCATTTATCGATCAGGTGCCCAAGTTCAAGAATATGCGACAACAACGTAACGCCCGGGCGCAAAGTCTCGTTGACCGCCTTCGGAACGTTTAGTCCAACGGCCAAGTGCGGAATAAATACGTCGACGGGCGATTTTGCTTCAAGTTGGTCGACATTGCAAGCGTCGCCAACGTGGAAGATAACGCAGTTGCCCGACTTAGGACCGCAATCGATCTCGTACGTCGTGACGAACTTGACCAACTGCGCGTTGTGGTCGACAAGCTTCGTCTTGATAACACAGTCTCCGAAAACGTATTCTCGCCCCTCTTCCGGCGTTTTCCATTCGTTATCGATAAAATTCGAAACGACGGGCTTTCCGGCTTCCGCGACGGCGGCGTTGAACTCGTCCGTATAGTGATCGCCGTGCTTATGCGTCACCAAGAGAAAACCGATAAACGGCAGCAATTCCTTAGCGCGACGATGCTTGATATCAATAGCAAATGCCTGCGACGGGGTCTTGACGACATAACCCATGTTGTACACTTGCCATAGAACGACGCGGCCTTCCGGAACTTCTGTTTCCGCTAATTCCTTTAACACCTTGTCAAAAGAAGCGTTAAGAAAACGCAAGATAGCGCGTTCCTCTTCCGCTTTACTAGCCTCGTCGGGCGACGATTTAAAATACTTATTGAATTCCGCGGCGCGAAGACGATCGACCGAGTTTTGCAAGACGTCGCAAGCCGCTAAACGCTCTGACGTTACGTTCGTCGAAGAAGTCGAATTCATAGCGTCGATCGCCTTCAACGCTTCTTCAACGGTCGGCTCGATAGCGTCCGCGCGCAGATCCTCGGCAAAACATAACGCGTCGTCGCCCGACGCATTCATAACGCCTAAAACGATAGGAGCGGCCAACGCCGTTTGAAGGAAATTGCGTCTTGTTAATACAATATCGCTTCGATCCATAATAAACGCCTCTCGTGTCATAAGTTCCGTTATCTTCGCCAACCTAAACGCATCGCTTCCTCTTCCGAGATCCGAATCAGCGGGATACGCGTAAACTTCGATCCCACAACGCCTCCAAATCTCTCTTTAAGCTCTCTCGTCGAATATCGCAAAAAATCGTACAGTCGCGGATCGGGGTCCGTCGCCAACCACATCTTCGCAAATCTCGACGCCATCGCGTCGTAAGCGGCTTTATTACCATGCTGCCAATTCCTGCCCGGGAAACGTCTTACGTCGCCGTTGAACAACGGATTGATATGATACAACTCATGCATGATCGTATCAAGCTTCTCCGCGACCGAAAGGTCGAGGAATCGCGGCGCCATTACGTTGAAGATGTACAACAGTTTCTTCCCGTCATGACCAACGACCTCGGGAGACTTGTAAAACACTCGCTCCACTACGCGGATACGACGCAAAGAGTCGTTCATGCGCAATACGCTCACTTCTTTCGCCATAACGCGCGCGCCGTTTTCAAAAAGCAACGGGGTCATCGACGCCCAACATCCATATCGCGAGCTCTTATTACGCGCGACCGTAAACGAATACCCGATCTTCGACGCGTCGTAACGCTGGAACTCGGGAATCTTTGCACAGATATCAGTGCAGATCGCCTTCAATGCGGACGTGTAATCAAACGGTTTCTCGGGTCGTGTTGACATTATAGCGCTCAAACTGATAAATAAAAAGAACTAAACGTGAAAAAGACGCGCGTTAGCAAAAGAGACGTTCACCCCTGCTCGTTGGCTTAACCCAAAAATTTCTTCAACTTCTTATATCGATCTTTCTCGAAGAACAAACTCGTACTTATATAATTATAACTAGTCACTATGTGCTTATCACATTAATTACAACGTGAAAAACGACCATATAGTCAAGAACTATCGAGCAATACCTATATTACACAACGCCCAAGTCGTTTGAAATTCCTCAAATGCGCGTTCTCTATTAAGTCAAAGACTCACGTTCGACCGCGTCGTCGTTCAAACCGTATTTACCCGGATAGACATAAAAAAAACGACGCCCGAGAGCGTCGTTTCTTCTTTACATCGACGCGTTTCAGTCGCAAAGACCGAAACGCGGCTTTATATCAAACTCATTCAACGGTCGGGATAGCGGAAGCTTCCTTCTTGTTGCTGTATTCGTTTTCGCCAACGAATTCGATCAAAGCGCGTTGACCGGAGTCGCCGAGACGAGGAGTAGCAAGCTTGAGGATACGAGTGTAACCACCTTTGCGATCTTCGGAGACGTAACGCGGAGCGATACGATCGAAGAGCAAGGAGACGGCTTCACGAGAGTTCAACTTCGCGTAGACCGCACGACGAGCGGCGATGGCGGGAGCGCTGGCCTTGGCCCAAGCTTTCCAACCTTCACCGGCGCGCCAAGCCTTCCATTCGTCGGAACCTTTTTCCGCTTTGCAAGCAAGAGCGGCGGCTTCGTCGATGGACTTTTGGGCTTTAACAGCCTTGGTGACGAGCTTTTCGATATAGGGACGAAGTTCCTTAGCCTTGGGAAGAGTCGTGATGATACGACCGGCCTTCTTCGGGGCTTGAGCTTCGGTATCGTAATCTTCGCGATCGCGTTCGGTCAAGATCAAGGAGATCGCCAGAGCTTTCAGCAACGCGCGTTGGTGCTTCGGGTTACGCCCAAATTTTCTACCAATTCTTCTATGTCTCATTGTACTATCTTTATATTTCTATCTAATTTTTTAGATTGGAATCCGTATCTTACGCGCGATCATTCACCGTCGAAACGCATATTGAGATGCAGACGCGAATCATAGGCCGCCAACTTTTCTTTAACTTCGTTAAGCGAGGTTTCGCCGAAGTTGTCGATGGCGGTGAGTTCGTCTTCGTTCTTCACGACCAATTCGCGAATCGTCTTGATATCCGCTTTGACCATGCAGTTAGAAGCGCGAACGGAGAGATTCAATTCGGACAACGCCTTGTTCAACTTGTTGTTGAGGTCGTCTTGACCGGGGTAGTTTTCTTTCTTCGGGATGAAGATCGAAGTACCGGCGTTATCGTATTGGATGAAGGGATTGAGGTGCTTACGCAAGATCTTCGCAGCTTCAACCAACGCCATCTCGGGAGTAACGGATCCGTCCGTCGTGATCTGGAGATTCAGACGGTCGTAATTCGTCTTTTGTTGAACACGCGTCTCTTCGACGTTATATTGAACTTTGACGACAGGACTGAACGAAGCGTCAAGTTGGATCCAGTTGATACCGTCGCTACCGGAACGATCGGAATCAGAAACGCGTTCGGTCTTCGGTTGGTAACCGCGACCGTTCTCAACGACCATTTCGAGGACGAAGGGAACGTCGGCGGTCAACTCGCAAATACGAAGCTCAGGATTGTAGATCTTGACCTTGTTCGCCGCGTCTTTGACGTCGCCCGCGCGAACGACGCCCGCTTTATTCGCTTCGATACGAATAACGCAGGGCTTTTCATCGTAAGAACGAACGATCATCGACTTAACGTTGAGGACGATCTCGGTAACGTCTTCATAAACGCCTTCAATAGAATCGAATTCGCTACTAACGCCGTTGATATGAATTCTCGTGACGGCGCTTCCTTCCAAGCTCGATAACAAAACTCTGCGAAGACTGTTTCCAACGGTAACGCCAAAACCTCTTTCAAAGGGTTCGGCTGTAAACCTACCAAAGGTCTCAGTATTTTCCAAACGTTCGACCTTGCTAGGAAGTTCCAATCCTCTCCAGTTGATTCTCATCTTAAACTCGCTCCGTATGTGGACGATTATGATTTAACTCGCGACAACGACGCTCGAATATTGTCGTAATCGGAGATTACCGATCGCTATGCGCTTAATGCGCATGAATAAGCGCGTAAAATACGCCGCAAATTTAAAGTGAACTCACTTCGAGCAAAGTTCGACGATAAGTTGCGGATTGACGGGCAACGAGACGTCGTCAAAGACCGGGTAGCGCATGACAACGCCGCTCGGGACTTCGCCGTCGTTACGAGAAAGGAAGTCCGGGACTTCTTTCGCCATCGACAACGCGCCGCCGACGATATCTTTAGCGCCGGGACGTTTGGCTTTTTCGCCGGTGTATTTCGTCGCTTTGAGAGCAACGACGTCGCCGGGACGAACCAAATAGCTCGGGACGTCGAGACGACGACCGTTGACGCAGATATGGCCGTGAGCGATGAGTTGGCGAGCTTGAGCGCGGGAAACCGCGAAGCCAAAACGATAGACGACATTGTCAAGACGACGTTCGAGGAAGGACATCAGGACTTGACCCGTGTTGCCCTTGGAACGTTCGGCAGCTTGATAGTACTTACGGAATTGCGCTTCCAAAACGCCGTAATACGTCTTGACCTTCTGCTTTTCGCGAAGTTGTTCGCCGTATTCGGTCATCTTGCCGCGCTTGAAGCCGTGCATCCCGGGAGGCAACGGTTTTTTATTAGATCCGGCTTTTTCGAAGGGGCAAGCCTTAGATTCGCAGCGCGCGCCCTTCAGAAAGAGCTTCATGCCTTCACGACGGCATCTTTTGCAGACGGGGCCTAAAGTACGAGCCATTATTTTGCTCCAATTATTCTATATTCGGTATATTGTTTTCGTAAATTCGGACGCTTTCGACTACGCGCCAACGATCCTAAAATCGCGACTCACGCTAATTAGCGCAAGTTAAGACGCGGTCGAATTGGGAGGACCCAGGGCGTCTCGCAGGATCAGACGCGGCGACGCTTCGGAGGACGGCAACCGTTGTGCGGCAACGGGGTGACGTCTTCGATCGTCTTGACGGTCAAACCGGCGGTGGACAGAGCCGTGATAGCCAAATCACGCCCGCTACCGGGACCCTTGACGCGAACTTCGACTTCTTTCATACCGAATTTCTTCGCTTTTTCGGCGCATTGTTGCGCGGCCATCTGACCGGCGAACGGGGTGCTCTTACGGCTGCCCTTGAAGCCGCTGGTACCGGCGGTAGCCCAGCAAAGCGTGTCGCCTTTCATGTCGGTAATCGTTACGTTCGTGTTATTGAAGGTAACTTTGATATGCGCGACGCCGCTAGCGACGTTTCTCTTGATCTTACGTTTCTTAGAAACTTTAGCCACAGTAATATCTCCAAATTCACTTATCCCGTTTATTCATTTATATTCACGAGGATAAGGCAAAATGAATTTTGATTTTTTTAAAAACCAATTCAGCGCGTTGCGTTAACGAGTTCTTTCCAAAGAGCGTCTTCAAATCGTCGCTATATTTCAACGACGGAGTATTCAACGCTAACATGCAAGAACAAAACCGTTTAGCGCAAACATCAACGACGCATTATCGGTCCTTAACGCCCTTCTTACCGGCAACGGTCTTTTTCGGACCCTTACGAGTACGAGCGTTCGTCTTGGTGCGTTGACCACGCACGGGGAGACCTTTACGGTGACGAATGCCGCGATAGCAACCAATTTCACGAAGACGGGCAATATTAGAATTAACTTGACGGCGGAGTTGACCTTCAACGATGTATTCATCGTCGAGAAGAGCGGCCAATTTCGCAACGTCTTCTTCCTTAAGGTCCTTAGCGCGAGCTTGCGGATCGATACCGATCTTGCGGCAAAGTTCACGAGCAGTTTGGGGACCAACGCCATAGAGGTAGGTCAACGAAACCGCAGTCGGACGATTGTTCGGAATATCAACGCCTAATAAACGAGGCATCTAACTTCTCCTTAAAAAAATTACGCTAACGTCTTATGACGTTTGCTTCTACCGTTGCTTTGGACGCGTTTAAAACATTACCCGATCGTCGTCTTCCGCTTCCAAAACACGCGTTACAGCTCAACCTTGGCGTTGCTTGTGACGAGGATTGACACAAATAACGAAGACCTTGCCCTTACGTTTCACGATCTTGCAGTTTTCGCAAACTCGCTTAACACTAGCTTGAACTTTCATGAGTATATCCTTTAACTGAGACCATCGACGCCTTCCCTTACGAAGGCAAGGCGCCAAAAGTCGATTACAGTATATTATATAGCTGGACTCAACCCACACAAGGGGGCTTTTACAAAAAACGATTCGACTTTACAGAAAATTTCTGAAAAATTTCCGTTTTTGACGACGGCCGTTCATTTATTCGATTCATACCGTTCAAAGAACGTAGCCACCAGCTCCCGTTCCTCTTCTGTCTCAGGCGCGCCGGTCAAAACGATGGGGCCCGACTTCAAGATACCGACCGTGTGCTCTTCGTGCGCGCTGAGCGAGCCGTCGGACGTGACGATCGTCCAGTAATCGCGAAGCTGCTTGACGCGCTTGCCGCCGACGTTGACCATCGGCTCGATCGCAATGACGAGGCCCGGCTTGATCTGGAAATCTTCACGACGCAAGAACTCGGGGTAAACGAAGTTCGGAACTTGCGGCTCTTCATGCATCGTTCTGCCGATACCGTGCCCGACGAAGCTTTCAACTACGGAGTAACCGCGTTCGCGAACGTACTTTTCCATCTCGCGCGCGACTTCGCTCCAATAACGCGCCGTCTTAAGTTTTTCAATAGCAAGCATCAACGTGCCGCGCGTCGTTTCGACTAGCTTCTTCGCTTCGTCCGAAACGTTGCCGACGAGACTGGAATAAGCCGCGTCGCCGCACCAACCGTCGATCTTACAGCCAAGGTCGACGCTTACAAGATCGCCGTCTTGGATGACGCGGTCGCCGGGAATCCCGTGAACGACTTGATCGTTGATCGAGATACACGTTACGGCGGGGAACGGAACGCGCCCCTTCACGCCTTTGAACATACCGACCGCGGAATTGCGAACAAACAACTTTTCAACTTCCGCGTCGAGCTCGCGCGTCGTCATACCGGCGCGAACGATCTTACGAACCAATTCGTGAGCGGCCCAAGTAAGCAGGCCCGCCTTACGCATCTTCAAGATGTCTTTTTCTGTTTTTAAAGAGAACAAGGGTGATCCCCTTTCTGAAAAAGCGCCGCGATATCTCTCGCAACGGTATTTATACTAACGATATACCCAACGATCGCGATCGTCTGATCGCATCGCGTCGGAGACGCGACCTAGACCGAACTAACAACGCGCGGAAACAGATTCGAAACGTCCGACTGCGAAACGAGATACAAATGGAAACCGATCGTCCTATGCGGTTACGAGACGATATAAAAGCGTTACCGCCGCTTTCGCGTACTTCCCTAACGTAAGCCATCGTCCGACTTAGGGAAATAAAAACGCGCCGTCGATGCGTGCCGCAAAGAGGGCGCGTTATTCATGATCATAAACGCAAAAGAGATCGGTCAGGACCGAATCATTTGTATTCGTCAAGAACAGCCTTGATACGAGCATAGATCTCGTCGATCGTGCCCATACCGTCGATCTTGCGAAGGATACCGGACTTGGTATAGTAACCAACGAGCGGTTCAGTTTGCGCATGGTAAGCGACCAAGCGTTGCTTGATAACTTCAGGGTTATCGTCGGCGCGACCACGAGAGGCCAAACGCGTGAAGAGTTCTTCATCCGGAACGGCGAGTTCGAGAACGACGTCAAGCGGAGAATTCTTTTCGGCCAAGATCTTATCCAGCGCTTCAGCTTGCGGAATCGTTCTCGGGAAACCGTCGAGGAGGCAACCGCCCTTAGCTTGTTCGCCGTCGAGAGCTTCGACAACGACGCCGATGACGACTTCGTCGGGAACGAGCGCGCCGGCTTTCATGAAACCGTCGGCTTTGATCCCGATCGGGGTCTGAGCTTTGACCGCGGCGCGAAGAGCGTCGCCGGTGGAGAGATGATACAAACCGTAATCGCGAACGATGTTTTCAGCTTGGGTGCCTTTACCGGCTCCCGGAGGGCCAACAAATACTACTCTCATGACAAATCCTATATCTAAGCCTATGGCGTAAAAATTAAACGATAAAAGGCGTCGGGCGCCCTAGTGAACGCCGACGCCAAAATATCTACGCCGCGACGCGAGCTCTCGCGTCGCGTTGTTATTATTATCAGTTTTCGAGCAAGCTCTTATAGTTGCGCATGATCAGGTGCGCGTCGATCTTATCGACAAGGTCGAGAATGACGCTGACGGCGATGAGCAAGCTCGTGCCGCCGAAGAAACTCGCGAGACTATAATTGACGTTGAGCGAATTCGTGATAAGCGTAGGAACGATCGCGATAATGGCGAGGAAGGACGCGCCTACGTAAGTGATGCGAAGCATGACCTTTTCGAGGTAGTTCGCGGTACTGCTACCGGGACGATAACCTTGAATGAACGTACCATGGTTCTTCAGGTTTTCAGCCATATCCTTCGGATTGAAGGTAACGGCGGTCCAGAAGTAACAGAAGAAGTAAATGAGCGCGACGTCCATCAAGACGTACATGAAGGAACGACTGCCGCCGAACATTTCATTACCGCCGCGAACAAAGCCGACCCACCAGGACGGAGCGTCGGAAGCGAGATTGCTGGCCATATACGCGAAGAGGAATTGCGGGAAGAGCAACAACGAACTCGCGAAAATGATCGGCATAACGCCGGCTTGGTTGACGCGCAACGGGAGGTATTGACGGTTGCCGCCAAAGACTTGACGACCGCGAACGTGCTTCGCGCTTTGCGTCGGAATACGGCGTTGACCTTTGGTAACAAAGACGACCGCAAGAACGACGACCACGAAGAGGACGACGAGGAAGATAAGCGTTTCAATACCGAATTGACCGCCCATCTTGAAGCCGCCGTCGGCAGTGGCGCTCTTGAGAAGTTGCATGACGCTACCGGGAGCGCGAGCGAGAATACCGGCCATAATGAGCAAGGAGATACCGTTGCCAATGCCGTATTCGTCGATCTGTTCGCCAAGCCACATCAAGAACGCGGTACCCGTGGTCATGATCAAGATCGCAAGCCAGTACCAAGCGAACGTCAGGTGACCGTTGTCGGCAACGCAGCCGGAAAGGAACATGGATTGATAGCCGTTAGAAAGCATTTGTTGAGCGGCTTGCGCGTTCAACATAGAGAGATAGGCCATCGATTGGATGATACAGATCAAGATAGTGGCGTAGCGCGTATATTCATTGATCTTTTTGCGGCCGGATTCGCCTTCTTTTTGCAGTCTTTCGAGCGGTTCATAGACCGTGCCGAGAAGCTGGAAGATAATAGAGGCGGAGATGTAAGGCATGATACCGAGACCAAAGATCGTCATTTGGTCCAATTGGGTACCGGAGAAAACGGCGACTTGATTCAAAAGGTCGCCAAAGCCGACATTGCCACTGAGGACGGAACGCATACCTTCAGCGTCGACCATCGGCAGAAAGATATTCCAACCGAGGCGATAGACGGCCAGCAAGCCGATCGTCAGCAATATCTTTTTTCTCAATTCGGTGATTGAGAACATGCGTTGAATTTTTTCGATCATTACGATTCCTCGACGTTTCCGACAACGAGATATGTACAAGAAGCGCTACGCACCAAACGTCAAACGCGCGTTTGAACGATCGCTGTCCATCTCTTCGATATCCGCTATCGCTTATTCCGACAAAGCCAGTCTTTGTCGTCAGTCATATAATTTGTCTTCGAGTTGAATTTAACGTCGTCATTTCGAGAAGAACTCGCGCTTGAAAACGAAAACGCTAAAACTCTTACGACCGCTTTTCTGACATACTTTCAGACCTCGCGTCATGAGACCACAACGCAAGATAATTTATTTTATAAAGGATTTACATTTTAACAAGTCACAAATCCCCGAAACAGAAAAAGATTATCAATTTTTCCTTAAAAAAACTAATCATTTTTCCGAGTTATGTCGCAAGCGCTCGAATCGAATCAAAAAAAATCGTTCGGCCAACAACGTCGACCGAACGATCTTTATACTTTTAGCTAAGCATGAAGCTCACGCTAAACGGCTTTGCGATATCACGCAGCCTTTTGAGCTTTACGCGAACCCATCTTGTTCTTGACGACCGGCTTCTTACCGGGCAAGATCTCGATGCTGCCGCCGGCCTTTTCGACAGACGCTTTGGCGCCTTCGGAAACGCGGTGGACCTTGAATTTGAAAGCGACGGTCAGTTCTTCGTTGCCGATCAATTTAACGAAAGATTTGGCGGAAGAAATGATCTTAGCTTCTTCGAGGAGTTCGGGCGTAATTTCGACGGAACCATCAAATTTACGAACGACGGTCTTCAAGGAGACGCTTTCGACGACGTCAGCGAAGGTCTTGTTATTGAAGCCGCGCTTCGGGATACGACGAGCCAAAGGCAATTGACCGCCTTCGAAAGTCGGTTTCATCGAGAAACCGGCGCGAGAATGTTGACCATTCATACCACGACCGGCGGTCTTACCATTACCGGAACCGGGACCGCGGCCAACACGATCTTTACGAACGTTCTTTTGAACGCCAGCGTTGACAGTATTGATATTCATTAGAGTTTAACTCCTCGGAGGTTCTCGATTTGTTGCTTGGAACGAAGTTGATTGAGAGCGTCAATCGTAGCCTTGACCAAGTTGGTCGGATTCGGGCTACCATAGGACTTCGTCAAAATGTCGGAAATACCGGCGGCTTCACAAACCGCACGGACCGCGGCGCCGGCGATAACGCCCGTACCGGGACCAGCCGGAACCAACTTAACGCGAGAAGCGCCGAAACGACCTTCGACAACGTGAGGAATGGTCTTGCCTTCGAGGCAAACGGGAGCAAGCTTGCGAGTACCGTCTTGGACCGCCTTGTTGACTGCCGGAGGAACTTCATTAGCTTTGCCGTAACCCCAAGCGACTTTACCTTTACCGTCGCCGACGACGACAAGCGCGGTGAAACTAAAACGACGTCCGCCCTTGACGACCGCCGCGCAACGACGAATCTTTACGACCTTGTCGGTCAATTCGCCACGTTCTTGATTATTTTCACTCATGTTAGTCAATATATTCTATTTGGATTTTTATTCGTACGTAATGAACTAGATCAAAAATGATTCGAACGATCCAGTTCTAGCATTGAGCTTCGATCATTCAGCTTTAGCGCCGATATCGAGACCGGCGTCACGAGCGGCGTCGGCGAGAGCGGCGACGCGACCGTGATACTTGTAACCTTTACGGTCGAAAGCGACGGCGGTGACGCCGGCGGCCAAAGCGCGTTCGGCAATGATCTTGCCAATGATCGCGGCGGCGGCGACGTTGCCGCCGTTGGCGTTGGACGCACGGAAATCCTTTTCATAGGTGCTAGCGGCAGCAAGAGTCTTGCCAACGGAATCGTCGACGACTTGGACGCTGATGTGACGCGAGCTACGGAAGACGCACAATCTCGGGCGAGTGCTATACTTTTTAACGGCGTTGGAGACTCGGAATTTACGGGTCTGACGCTGTTTATTGAGATTCATTTGTTTAGTCACGTTATTACCACGCAATAATTAAGTTGTTGACACTGCTTACCGATCGAATTTGCTCTCGCGTTCGTGAAACCGATGGAACGTTAAAACCGAGAGACGATCGATCGAGCCAAAACAGGTAAGAAAGATCATTTCTTACCGGCAGCCTTGCTTTCCTTACGACGAATGACTTCGCCTTCGTACTTGATACCTTTGCCCAAGTAAGGCTCGGCCTTCTTGATCGCGCGAACTTCAGCGGCGTATTGACCGACAAGTTGCTTGTCGCAGCCGGAGATGTGAACGTGAGTTTGATCCGGAACTTTAACGGTAAGACCGGCGGGAACAGGCTTTTGAACTTCGTTCGCGAAACCGACGCGGACTTGAAGAACGTTGCCTTGGAGGGCGAAGAGATAACCGGTACCGAAGAGTTCCAGTTTCTTTTCATAACCTTGCGAAACGCCGATAACCATATTTTGAACGAGAGCGCGGGTCAAGCCGTGCATCGCGTTCGCAACGCGCGTATCGTAAACTTGTTCGACGACAAGCGTATTTTCTTCTTGCTTGACGGCGACTTCGGGACGGAAAGTTTGGCTCAATTCGCCTTTGGGTCCCTTAACGGTGAGTTCGCGATCGTTTTTGATCTCAACGGTAACGCCGTTGGGAATCACGACCGGTTTCTTTCCAATTCTAGACATGTTCGTTAACCTTCTGCTGAAACGTGTTAGCTTTTAAATCGCAATCTTTATTCCAGACGTTTGCGCGCCTATTCCACTTCGTCGTTACGGTTCCACGACCTACTTCGCGACCCGATCGCATTCGGTCGTTTTCCACGCGCGACGATCCAACAGGGAATCGGCGCATCGACGCGCTTACCGCCCCTCGCCCCTGAAAATAACAGCCAATTTGTCGGAAAACAAAACGGGACTCAGTTTTTTGTTCGGGGAACCGGGCGCGCCTTACGAAACGCGCGACATACGTCTACGCGCGCCGAATCGACGGCGCATACACAGACGTGTTGAGTAATTATATACTCGCTATAAAAAAAGTCAACCGTTATGCTCAGAATTTCTAAGAAAAACAAGCATAACGGTTTTTGTTAGTCGATCAAGCGATCGGTTGAGATCACCAGATTTCGCAAAGGATCTCGCCGCCGACGTTTTGAGCTTTCGCTTCACGGTCGGAGATGACGCCCTTGTTGGTGCTCAGAATGCTGATACCAAGACCGTTGAGGACCGGACGGAGGTCCTTGGGGCCGGCGTAGCAGCGACGACCGGGCTTGCTGATCTTGCGGATGCATTGGATCGCGCGTTCACCGGAGGTGCTGTATTTGAGTTGGATGCGGATGCTGTTGCAAGGAGCGCCTTCAACAACTTCGTAGTTCCAAATATAGCCTTCGCGCTTGAGGACGTCGACGACGCCGAGCTTAAGCTTGGAATAGGGAACGTCCAACGTTTCGTGTTCGACTTTAATAGCGTTGCGGATACGGGTCAACATATCGGCAATGGGATCGGTCATCATGTCAAAGTTCTCCTACTATACTACCAACTCGCTTTTTGAACGCCGGGAATGAGGCCTTGATTCGCCAATTCGCGGAAGCAAATACGGCAGAGACCAAACTTACGATAGACCGCGCGCGGGCGACCGCAGATCTTGCAACGATTTTCGCGACGAGTGCTGAATTTCGGCTCCCGATTCGCCTTATTGATTTTTGCTTTACTAGCCATGTTATCAGTACCTTATTCCAGCTCTCAGCGTTCGTTACCAGTCTTGAAAGGCATACCAAATTCGCGAAGAAGTTCGCGAGCGTCATCGTCGCTGTCAACGTTGGTGACGAACGTGATGTTCATACCTTGGCTCTTCGTGTATTTATCCGGGTTGAGTTCCGGGAAGACCAATTGTTCGGCAAGACCGAGGTTGTAATTACCGCGCTTGTCGAAGCTATTGGGATTGAGACCGCGGAAGTCGCGAACACGCGGAAGAACGATCGAGATGAGACGATCCATGAACTCGTACATACGAGCGCCGCGGAGCGTGACCTTGCAACCGATGTTCATACCTTCACGAAGGCGGAAACCGGCGATAGAGCGGCGAGCCTTGGTGATGACGGGCTTTTGGCCGGTGATGATGGTGAGAACGTCGAGAGCTTCTTCAAGATATTTCTTATCTTGGATAGCGCTACCAACGCCCATATTCACTACGATCTTTTGAAGCTTCGGCACGGAGTGAATATTCGTTTTGCCAAGCTTTTCTTTTAAGCCGGCGATAATCTGAGTATTGTATTTTTCTTGAAGTCTAGGCGTCATGACGGTCTACCTGCATTAACGTTTTTTGGTATACGGGGCTTCGGCGACGACGGCTTGGCATTTCTTGCAGAAACGCACTTT
Organism: Thermoguttaceae bacterium; assembly: GCA_045599605.1. GTDB lineage: Bacteria > Planctomycetota > Planctomycetia > Pirellulales > Thermoguttaceae > RUG369. The sequence continues at coordinate 130,433 of JAZRWE010000013.1, read as the reverse complement.
CTTGCCGTTTTCATCGAATTTATATCCGACGCGCGCGGGTTTATTACAAGCCGGGCAAACGAACATTACTTTACCAGCAGGAACCGGCATGTTCTTCGAAAGACGGCCGCCTTGCATGTTGCGTTGCGAACGACGGACGTGGCGTTTAACTTCGTTAACGCCTTCAACCGTAACTTTACCGGCTTCGAGGTCGACGGACATTACTTTGCCTTGAACGCCCTTATCCTTACCGGAAAGGACGACGACGGTATCGTTAGTTTTAATGCGCATCTCAGACTACCTCGCTCGCAAGACTGACAATCTTCATAAAGCCAAGATCGCGGAGTTCACGACCAACGGCGCCAAAAATACGCGTGCCGCGGGGGTTCTTGTCGTTGTCGACGAGAACGACGGCGTTCGTATCGAACTTGATGTAGCTACCGTCTTCACGGCGAGTAGGATACTTCGTGCGGACGATGACCGCCTTGACTACTTGACCTTTTTTAATAGCGCTACCGGGAATAACGGACTTCACGGAGCAAACGATGATATCGCCGAGACCGGCGGTACGACGGTGGGTGCCGCCCAACACTTTAATGCACTGCAGTTCTTTCGCGCCGGTGTTGTCTGCGGAGTCCAAACGAGTTTGCATCTGAATCATGATTGATACTCGCTTCCATTTATGTTTTATTGTTATCTATGTACTATCGGGCGACTTTTATACGCGTCGATAGCGACGACGTCGACGTTTCGCGATCGACCTGGCTCGTCAGATCCGGGTCGAGTTCAAGAAAGAATCAACCGCCAATCTTTTCCGCTTTTTTGACGATGCTGACAAGCGTCCATCTCTTAAGCTTGGAGGTGGGGCGACTTTCTTCGATCTCAACGACGTCGCCGACGGAAGTTTCGTCGTTTTCGTCGTGGACGTAGCATACGGTGCGGGTGCGGACGTATTTACCGTACTTGGGGTACTTCTTAATACGCGGGATCTCGACTCGTCGGGTCTTCTTCATTTTGTCGGTCTTAACGACGCCGACCAATTTCATCTTAGGCATTTATATCCTCGCTATGAAAGCGTCTCTAGGTCGCGACAATGCGAACTTCGGAGTCTTTCAACCTTTGATTTCGTTTTGAATGGTTTTGATTTGAGCGATCAATTTCTTGGCTTTACCAACTTCGCTCGGCGAATCCAAACGTTCCATACGAGCTTGAACGCGAAGTTTGAACAGCTTTTGGATGGTTTCCTTGAGCAAGCTGTCGCGTTGCTCTTCGCTCATCTCTCTAATTTCTTTAGCCTTCATAATATTCTCAACTATTTCTCGATAAGGCGCGGGTTATTCGACTTAAAAGAAGCCGGAGATCGAGCCGTTCAAGAGACCTCGAACGGCTCTTTCTTTTACGCGCGATCAGATCGCCTTACGACGGATCAGACGGCACTTGACAGGCATCTTGTGAGCCAAACGATTGAAGCAGAGCTTCGCGGTTTCTTCCGGAACGCCGCCAACTTCGTACATGACGGTACCGGGTTTAACGACCGCAGCCCAGTATTCAGGTTCGCCCTTACCTTTACCCATACGAGTTTCAAGAGGGATAGACGTGATCGACTTATCGGGGAAGATGCGGACATACAACTTACCTTCGGTACGAAGATATTGTTGAGCCGCAATACGCCCGGCTTCGATCGTCGCGGCAGAGATCCAGCCGCCTTCAAGAGTTTGAAGACCGTAATCACCGAAGCTCACGACTTGACCGCGGGTCGCATTACCTCTTATACGCCCTCTTTGGATTTTTCGGTGCTTGACTCTTTTCGGCATTCTGGCCATTGTTATCGTCCTCGCTATATTCGCCTTGATTGATCCAAACTTGAATTCCGATGTGACCTTGCGCGATCTTCGCTTCTTTGAAGCCGTAATCGATCTTAGCGCGCAGAGTCGAGAGCGGAATCGAACCGACAGCTTGCTTTTCCGTACGAGCCATTTCAGCGCCGCCGAGACGACCGGACAATTGGATCTTGACGCCCTTAGCGCCCTTTTCCATCGCCTTAGCCATCGCGTGTTTCATAACACGGCGGAAGCTCGCGCGTTTAACAAGTTGATCGCCGATATCTTCCGCTACCAGTTGAGCGACAAGTTCGGGATTCTTTTCTTCTTCGATTTTAAGATTGATGCGGCGGCCCGTCAGATTTTGCAATTCAGCTTGCAATTCGTCGATGCGAGCGCCTTTTTGTCCGATCAACAGACCGGGACGAGCGGTCAAGACAATGACGCGAACTTCGTCGCGCGTACGTTCGATATCGATTCGAGCGACGCCGGGGAAACTCAACGTATCTTTTCCGTCAGGACCCTTGTCCGTATGTTTTTTGATATAGTCGCGAATTTTCTTGTCTTCGACGAGAAGGGTGGAAAATTCCTTCTTGGGAGCGTACCAACGGCTCTTCCAACCTTCCATGACGCCAACGCGAAACGCGACGGGATTTACTTTTTGACCCATAACTTAGCGTGTCCTTTATTTCAGGCTTTCTTTGAAAGTCTGCCCTTTGTTGGTTAAAATCATTCCAAAACGACGTTGATGTGGCTGGATCGAATCTTGATCCCGACCGAAACGCCGCGGGAACCGGCACGCCATCTGCGTTGCATAGGGCCGCCGTCGATGCGAACTTCGGAAATTCTCAGGCTTCCGTTATCGGAAACGCCGCGATCTTCGGCGTTAGCCATCGCGCTTTCGAGAACTTTCTTGAGCATGCGAGCCCCGCGATTGGGGTAGCATTCCAGAAGCGTTACCGCTTCGTCGGCGTATTTACCGCGAACAAGGTCGGCAAATACGCGAACTTTTTGAGCGCTGATCGGAGCAAATTTGTGGACAGCGCGATATTGAGGAACTCTGTCTTCAGTATTGTCTTGCATATTTACGCCTTTAATTACTTGCTTTTACCGCCGTGGCCGCGGAAAATACGCGTCAGGGAGAATTCGCCAAGCTTGTGGCCGACCATTTCTTCGGTCACGAAAACTTTGAGGAACGCTTTGCCGTTGTGAACAAGGAACGTATGGCCAACGAATTCAGGAACGATCGTGCAAGCGCGCGCCCAGGTCTTCACCGGCTCTTTTTTGCCTTGTTGATCAAGCTTTTCGATCTTAGCGAAAAGTTTTTCATCAACAAACGGACCTTTTTTAAGAGATCTAGTCATTTATATTTATCCGTTGTAGTTTCAGGTTCTATATAGTTAAAACCGGGCCGCGAGTCGGTAGTTCGAAACTCCGCATTAAATCTCGAGTCGATCTCGCGACGTCAAACCGTTTCGCTATAATCAAGACAGCTTCAACAGACCGTAACGTCGGCTACGACGACGACGGATGATCGCCTTGTTGGACGGCTTCTTGTGCTTACGAGTCGAGGTGCCTTTGGTGGGCTTACCGGTCGGGGAGACGGGATGACGACCACCCTTGGTACGACCTTCACCACCACCGTGCGGGTGGTCGATCGGGTTCATCGCGGTACCGCGGACGTAGGGGCGACGACCCATCCAACGAACACGACCGGCTTTACCGAGAACGATGTTCATGTGTTCGCCGTTGCCGACGACGCCGATGACAGCGCGGCAAGAAGAAGGAACACGTCGAATTTCGCCGGACGGCATATTGAGCTGAGCCCAATCGTCTTCACGAGCGACAAGGACGGCTTTCGTACCGGCGGAACGGCACATGCAGCCGCCGCGACCGGGACGGAGTTCGATATTATGAATTTCGGAACCGAGCGGGATCTTGCTCAGCGGTAGGCAGTTGCCAACGCGAGGTTCAGCGTCGGCGCCGGAGACGATCTTCGTACCGACGGTCAAGCCTTCGGGAGCGACGATGTAACGCTTTTCACCGTCTTCATAGACGACGAGAGCGATACGCGCGGTGCGGTTCGGATCGTATTGGATCGATTCGACAACGCCGACCATACCGTCCTTGTTACGACGATAGTCGACAAGGCGGATGTGACGCTTATGGCCGCCGCCTCGGTGGCGAACGGTGATGATACCTTGGTTATTACGACCGCTGCAACGTTTCTTCGGACGAAGCAGGCTCTTTTCCGGCTTAGCGCCTTTGGTGAGTTCAGCGAAATCGCTGACGCTCATATTGCGCCGACCCGCGTTATTCGGCTTATATCTTCGAATACCCATTTATATATTCTCACTATCTAAATGTGCTATTTATTTGCTTACAGGGTCGTATCAATAGAGGTCGAGGCGATGCTCGTCGTCCAATTTGACCATAGCTTTTTTCCAAGAGCGCGTAACGCCAATGCCCTTACGGGTGCGGCGTTTTTTGCCTTGGCGGTTTTGCGTGGTGACCGCGACGACTTTAACGTCGTACAAGGCTTCGATCGCTTCTTTAACGTCGGTCTTCGAGGCCAACTTGTGGACTTCGAAGGTGTACGTGTTTCTCGCCGAAGAGTTGTGGAACGCTTTTTCCGTAACGATCGGGCGAATAATTACTTGATACGGCTCGAGGGCGAGCTTGGTATCGGTAACGTCTTTACATGTAGGCATTTTATATATCCTTCCTTCACGTTAACGAAATCACTCGGCGCTGACGCGAGTCTTGATAAAGGATTCCAAAGCGGCCTTCGTCATGAGAACGTTCTTGGGACGAAGGATTTCCCAGGCGTTGAGGTCGGAGACGGGAAGGATCTCGGTCTTTTCGATGTTACGAACGCTGAGGTAAGCGTTTTTGTCGTAAGAATCGACGACGACGAGAAGCTTGGCGCCGAGCTTAACGTTAGCGATGATCGCGGCGGCTTCCTTGGTCTTGGGAGCGGCGAAATCGAAAGCGTCGATAAGGGTGACGCGTTCGGCGCGGATCTTTTCAGCCATAGCCATACGGGTAGCCGCTTGGAGGGCCTTACGCGGGAGACGGTAGGACCAATCCTTGGGGGTCTTGGCGAAGATGTGACCGCCGCCACGACGAACGCCGGAGCGCTTGTGACCGGCACGAGCGTTACCGGTACCCTTTTGGCGGTACATCTTTTTACGAGAGCCGGAGACTTCGGAGCGAGTCTTCGATTTAGCGGAACCTTGACGAAGGTTCGCTTGATACATAACGACGGCGTCATGGAGCAGTTGCTTGCTGACCTTTGGAGCCATGGCTTCAACGTCGACGGCGAATTCAGCAACTTGCGCGCCGGTCTTGTCGTAGATAGGTAAATTAGTCATATCAGTATCAATATATTATTGTTTGATTGTTATCGTAAACGCAACATTGCGGCCGATATCTCAGGCAAGTCGCCACTTGTTATGTTTCGGAGCCGGCAACTTGTTGGTCGGGCGAATGGAGACGAACGCGCCGGTCGGTCCGGGAACCGCGCCGCGAATAACAAGCAAATTGTTTTCTTTATCAACTACGACGATCTTTTGATTGCGAACGGTGGTGCGAGCGTTCCCGTAGTGGCCGGCCATACGCTTACCTTTGAGCGTACGAGACGGATAGGAGCTGCAGCCCGTGCCGCCGAGGTGGCGGTGGCATTTCTTAACGCCGTGGGTGGCGCGTTGGCCGGCGAAGTTGTGGCGTTTCATAACGCCCGCGTAACCGCGACCTTTGGAGTTGGCGGTAACGTCGACGGCGAAAACGTCATTGAAGACTTCGACGTCAAAGTTTTGGCCAATCTCAACGCCTTCGACGGAGCCGCGGAATTCGCGAACGAAGCGCTTCGGTTCGCAACCGGCTTTCTTAGCAATACCGGCTTCGCAGTTGTTAGCGCAACGCTTCGACTTGCATTTCTTGCCGTTTTGCTTACGCGGCTTGTCTTTGTAGCCAAGTTGAACCGCTTCATACCCGTCCTTTTCAAGCGTTTTCACTTGAAGAACGCAGCACGGTCCGGCTTGAATTACGGTAACAGGGATCACTTCTCCCTGTTCGGTGTATAATTGGCTCATTCCGAGTTTTTGTCCAAGTAAACCGATACCCATATCTATAATATCCTTCAATTGTCTTTGACAGACAGATTCCTGATTCGCATTGCGGTCCGTTATTTAGGTGAAGACCGATACGACTTACTAATAATTCAGATCAACGAGCGCCAGTAGCTTTGATCTTGACGTCGACGCCGGCGGGAAGGCTGAGCTTATTGAGAGCTTCAATGGTCTTCGCAGTGGCTTGAACGATGTCGATCACGCGCTTGTGCGTACGAATTTCGAATTGTTGGCGAGCTTTTTTGTCAACGTGCGGGCTAGAAAGTACGGTGTACTCTTCGATACGAGTAGGAAGAGGGATCGGACCTCTGACGATCGAGCCAGTGCGTTTAGCGGTTTCAACGATTTCCATCGCGCTTTGATCGAGAGCGACGTGATCGTAAGCTTCCATTCTAATTCTGATGATGTTATTGTCGGAAGTCGACACTTCTTTTTCTCCGTACTAAATAACCTAATTGACAAATATCTTTGCGCAACTATTCGGAGTGAAACCTAGTTCGTTCCGCGTAAATTGACGCTTTATACTGGACGCGAATGCTTATTACGGCTAAGCCGTTCTTGCATAACGCTTTATATTTTGAAATTCACGCTTTACAGTCGCCGACTTACGGACTCGATAAAGGACGAGTCTATTAAACTAACGAAAGAATGCTGACGCCAAGCTCGACCGGGAAAGTTCTTAACCGTCGCCGGGGCTCCTCATGGAGCGGCTTCGCTGCGCATTGATCTTATCAAGACGTCCATTGGCGCAGATCAACGTTCTTTGTCGTCGGTAATTTGTAAAGTTTAGAGGAATATAATACAGTTTCAGATTTTCTCAAGGGCCAACAGTCCAAATACTCTCTATTTTTATGAAATTTCTTACAATTCGTTCATAAAAATTTCTTTTTGTCACAGTTGTACCGATTAAACCGTTTTTCTTTTTGGGCCCTCGAAGCGGGAACTTGCACGTCGAATTCAAATTTCAGTTTCTCGATCGAAGTTCCTTCATAATAGCTTCGGCGATAGTCTCAGGCGAGACCATTCTCCCCTTGCCCGCCTCTCCGCAACTTAATCGCCCGTCTTCCGGCCCAAGCATAACGACGCCGTCTTCGATCAGCTGACGATAATTCCTCTGAGTCGCGGGCTTTTCCCACATCACCGTATTCATTGCGGGGGCCATCATCAGTTTCCCGTCAAAGGCAAGTATAGTCGAACTCATGAGGTCGTCGGCGATACCGTGCGCCGCCTTCGCCATAATGTTAGCCGTAGCCGGCGCGATGCAGAACACGCTTGCTTGTCTTGCCAGTTCGATATGCGGATGGACCATTCTTGCTTCCCACATCGAGACGGCGACAGGTCGGCGCGTCAAAGCCTCAAACGTTTTCGGGCCGACAAGCTTCGTCGCGGCTTCCGTCATAACGACCGTCACGCCGACGCCTTGCTTCACCAATAGACTCGTCAAGTTTGCGGCCTTGTATGCGGCGATCCCGCCGGTAACGCCTAGCAGTACTTCAAGGTTTTGCGTTTCCATATTACCGCGTATCCGTTATTATTATCAATAAACATATTCAAAAGAAAGAGCGCTCCGACGCAGGTCGGAACGCCCATTTTCATCTAGCCTCGACGTTTTACGTCATCGAACTTCATCAGTCGCTCTCGCAATATCGCCGAGCCTTCAACTTCTTTTCACGCTCAATCTTCCGCGATCGGGTTGAAATTAACTTCCGCGCCGTCGACAGGAATAGGATTATCGTCGAGAGCGACGTTATCATAATCGATAGGCTTAGCGTCCACGTTCGCTTCCAAGGCGCCTTCCATGTTCAGAAAGATCTTGTCTTCAAGGATCTCACGAACGACGACTTCCAAGTGAGGAGTGTCCTTAGGAACATTGACGTAGGCAGAGGACCCGCCGTTCAACGCGACCAGACGTTGACGGATCAACGAGGAGAGTCTGAAACGACCGCCGACCTTTTCAATCAGTTTGTCTTCTTTGAGTTCTTCAATCATCTTTTGTCCTCAAACGGCGTCCAAGACGCCACGGTTATCAATTCGAGCGCGCCATTCATCGTAAACGCGTTGAACGCGTTCCGAATCGTCAAGCGACGTCTCGTTTTAGTATTTCAATAATTTCATTGAGCGCGACGTCTAAGTCGTCGTTGACTACGCGTCTTGTATAGAACGAGCTAGCGTCGATCTCAGACTGCGCCTGCGCGACGCGTTTTTCGATCTCTTCTGGTTTCTCGGATCCGCGCGCCTGCAATCTCTTGCGCAGGTCGTCGATAGACGGGGGCGCGATAAAGACGGTCAACGCGTCGGGGATACGCTCCACAATACTCTTAGCGCCTTTAACGTCGATCTCAAGGACGACCCAGCGTCCTTCATTAACGGCGTTTTCGACAGTTTCAAGGAGCGTGCCATACCAGGCTCCGCCGGGGTACACCTCGAAAGACTCGATAAATTCGCCGCGTTCTCGACGTTGCAAGAATTCTTCACGAGACAGGAACCAGTAGTGCACGCCGTTAACTTCGCCGGGTCTCGGCGCGCGCGTCGTGGCGGAGACGCTCATCTTCAGCGGAAGATCGGTCTCGGCAAAGAGTCTTTTTAGCAACGTTCCTTTACCGACGCCGGAGGGGCCGGAAAAGACGATCACACGTCCTTTACCGTCAGACGTATTGCGCGTATCAGAAGAAACCTTTTCCATGATCTTGGCTCGTCGAAAAATTTCCGGCGTAAGACGTCGGGTATTGCTCGTTCGTTACAGCGCTCACTCAACGTTTTGGACGTTTTCACGAATGCGCTCGATAGTCGACTTCATCTCGACGACGTACTTCAAGACGTCGGGAGAATTAGCTTTGGAGCCGATGGTGTTAGTCTCGCGGAACATCTCTTGGGTGAGGAAATCCAGTTTCTTACCGCAAGCCTTTTCCGTAAGCATAGCGGCGTCGAACTGATCCAGATGCGAATAAAAACGCGAGATCTCTTCGGAGATATCGACGCGGTCGGTGTAGACGGCGACTTCGCGAATAAGATCGGAAGGATCGAGCGAGAGTCCGTTGTCGTTCATGACTTTGGCGATACGTTCTTGCAGACGTTCGCGATAGAGTTCGACAACTTTCGGAGCAAACGCTTTGACTTCGGCAATAGAATCGCGCAACATTTGGATATTGTCCGCGAGATACTTTTGCGTGGCGGCGCCTTCGACTTCGCGCATTACTTGGAATTTTTCCAACGCTTCTTCGACCGTCTTAGCGATGGTTCCCCACAATAGCTCGGGGAGATTTTCGCGATCGGCGTTAGACTTATCGCGAATGACGCCGGGAAGACGGAGGTATTCCGCCCAATCGCCTAAACCGTTGAATTTAGGCAGTTCAGGATTTTCCTCGGCAAATCGACGCGACTCGTCAACGTAGCGTTTGACGGCGTCAAAATTGACCTCGAAATCGGTGGCGACAGTCTCTCTCTCGATCTTCATCGAGAAATTCACGGACCCGCGAACGATCTTCGCACGCAACAATTCGTCGATCTTGGACTCGATAGACCCGAAACCGTCCGGTAAACGGAACGAGTTCTTCATGAAACGATTATTTACGGCCTTGATCTCGCAAGAGACGACAAAGCCGTTTTCACAGGACGTCGCCGCCCCGAAACCGGTCATACTAACCAACATAAACAAACCCAATCTATCGATCCGCGCTTCATGCGCGACGACGCGCCCCCGCGTTGAGCGGAGGAACGTTTCGGGAAAACACAATTGTTGCGAGTTAAGGAGCGAAGTCCTTACCAAAAATCTAAGAACGCTAATAGTCTTATCTACAGTAACGTCAAGCCGACGTCAAACTAGCGTAAACGCTGAATTCATCATCGGCTTTTCGTTTGCAAGCGTTTTTCGCGACGTCCGCGCGTACTTGAACGGATCCAACGCGCGGCGTCAGTCCAAAGCTAGACCAATCGCGATCAGTTGGCGGCTTCTTCAGAAGCGGATTCAGCGGGCGCTTCGGCGGGAGCGTCGGTAGCGGCGGCGGAATCAACATTGAGAGGCGCGACGGCGGTGACGTCGTTACCGCCGGAGGCTTTATCGAACATCGTGTTATTAGCGTTGAGATCGAGAACGAAGTGGCCGCCGATGCAGGTAACGAACCAGATGATAGCGGTCCAAACGGTGATCTTTACGAAAACGTCGGAAGTTTTCGCCCCAAACGCGCTGCTGCCGCCCGAACCGCCGAAAGCGCCGACCAAGCCGCCGCCTTTACCGCGTTGCAGCAAGACGATCAGGATGAGGAACAGGCACAACAGTACCATAAACAGGAAGAGGAGACCTTTTAAGAAAGCGAAAAACATATCTTCTAATCCTAACGCGTTAGCCAAGGGACGCACTGTCGGCGTTCGTACTTCCGCATAAAAAATTTCAATTATTCGACGCGCCGAGCGACGCGAAGTCTAGACTAGCCCTTAGTCTAAAAACAGCGCGGTCGACCGTGGACCCGGAACGGGGTCTTCGGTCGATAGCGAAACAGACGCCCCTTTTGCAGAGGCGTCCGAAAACTCAAAACGTGACGTTGAGATCTCAACGAACGTTGTTGATGATTTCCATGAAAGCGTCGACCTTCAAGGACGCGCCGCCAACGAGAGCGCCGTCGACGTCAGGCTTGCTGAGGATCTCTTTGGCGTTGGAGCCTTTGACGGACCCGCCGTATTGGATACGGACGACGTCGGCGACTTCTTTGCCATAGCGTTCGGTGAGCCAAGCGCGGACGTCGGCGTGGACTTCTTGCGCTTGATCGGGAGTGGCGACCTTACCGGTGCCGATAGCCCAGACGGGTTCGTAAGCGATAACGCACTTCTTCATTTCTTCAGCGGTGACGCCGGAGAAGGAGCCGTCGAGTTGGCGACGATTGACGTCGTTGGTAACGCCGGCTTCACGTTCTTTGAGGAGTTCGCCGATGCAGACGATGGGGCAGAGACCGGCGGCGAGCGCGGCGCGAACTTTGAGGTTGACTTGTTCGCTGGATTCGCCCATGATGTGACGGCGTTCACTGTGGCCGAGGATGACGTATTGGCAACCGACGTCGGTCAACATAGCCATTTCAAGTTCGCCGGTGAAAGCGCCGGCCTTTTCGAAGTAAGCGTTTTGGGCGCCGACGCCGATGTTGGAGCCGTTGAGGATATCGCAAACGGGTTGAACATAGAGGCTAGGCGGGCAGACCGCGATATCGACTTCGGAGACGCCGGCGGCCGCGTCTTTGAGACCTTGGGCCAGGGCTTTCGCCGAATCAAGTTTCATGTTCATTTTCCAGTTGCCGGCAATCAAGAGACGACGCATTTTTGTCCTCTTCAATTCAAATGAGCCCGCCATCCGAATCCAAACGTCAAATCGTTCGATCGGAAAAGCGAGTATCTATCAACAATAAACCGCGCGCGGCACGCTCAAGTCTTGCGAAAGTCGCGTCTACGCGAGTTAAAAATACCCTTTATCCTATATATGATACAAACTTTTTCTTTTTGTACAAGGGGCGCCGTTAAATTTCAACCAACGCGAGATTTTTACCGAATCGCTAAACCGGCAACGACTTTTTATCGTTACGTCGTCGAGATTTACGCCGAATATCGTCTTTGTTTGGGCAAACGGCGCCAAAACGTTCGAGCATGATTGAAACGGCGCAAAAGTCCGATACAATATAGGTAGTCCGCGCGAATCGACCGCCGGACGTTTCAATACAAGCAAATTCGACGCCAAAACTGCCATGAACACAACTAGACGAGAATTTTTACAAACGTTGACGGGCGCCGCCGCATTTGGCGGCGCGTTCGGAACCAACTTTACCGAGACGCTTTTCGCAGAACCCCCTCTCCGTCCGATAGCAGTCGATCTCTCGGCCCCGTCGGGCGTCGCCGACGAAGAAATGGAATCTGTTTACAATGAGATCAAGACGCCATATAAGCGCGGCGTCGTGCTCCCGCAAGAAGACGGCGATCCGGTCGACTCGCCGAACATCTATCGCATCGACGACACGTGGTATATGATCTACCTTCGTTTCCTGAACAAGACGGGTTACGTCGCGAAACTAGCGAAGAGCGCCGACTTGCTGCATTGGGAATCGCTCGGCACGGTGGCTCCGTTCCGTGAAAAAGGCTGGGACGCTTGGCAATGCTCGCCTTCTGCGGCGTTAGTCGACCATACGTGGGGCGGCTCGTACGCGTTGCAACCCTACGACGGCAAGTACTGGTTCACGTATCTTGGCGGCGAAGGCAAAGGTTACGAGCCCGACCCGTTGAAGATCGGTATCGCGCATACCGACGACCCGACGAGCGCCAAAGTCTGGACGCGTTTCGATAAGCCGATCATGGCGCCGGAAGACCCGGACGCTCGCGAGTTCGAGAAAACGACGATGTATAAGACGTCGGTCATCTGGGATCGCGAGAAGACGCTCGGCTATGAATTCGTCTGCTTCTACAACGGCAAGAACGCCGTGAACGGTCCGTCGGTCGAGCGGATCGGCATTGCGGTTTCAAACGACCTCAGAACGTGGCGACGCTATGGAGACGGTCCGGTCGTCGACAACGGTTCCGGCATCTCGGGTGACCCGCAAGTTACGAAAATCGGGGACCTTTGGGTCATGTTCTACTTCGGCGCGTTCTGGAAACCGCAAGCGTTCGAGACCTTCGCCGTCTCGAAAGACCTTGTGCATTGGCGTAAATGGGAAGGCGAACACTTGGTCAAGCCGTCGGAACCGTACGACGCGACCTACGCACACAAGCCGTGGGTAGTGAAACACGACGGAGTAGTCTACCACTTCTACAACGCCGTCGGCGATCAAGGACGCTGCATCGCGGTCGCCACGTCGAGACCGTGAACGTCCCCCGCTCTGCTATACGCATTTTGAAATAAGAAACGCCGGAACGCAAACGATCTACGTTCCGGCGTAATTTTGTTACGACTTAGGCGATCTCGTTATCAGAGGAGCGTCAATTCGTCGAACAGGTCGGCAAACGCGGCTTCAAGCGCGGTCTGAGCGTCGGCAGTCTCAACTTGGAAGACGGTGAAGTCGGAGTTGAGATGTTCCGCGTTATGGATCGAAACGATCGTCTTGACGCGGAGATCGTAGATCGTGCCGGGTTCCAGATCGGTAAGAACGATAGTCGTGTCTTTGAGGTCGATCGAAGTGTAAGTCTCGGAATCGGCGGTCTTGTATTGAACGCGATACTTGAGAGCGTCTTCGACGGCGTTCCACTTGAGAACGATCTGAGTCGCTTCGGCTTCCGCCTTAACGACGTTCTTTCGGAGCTTTCTCTTCGCGGTCGTCTCAACGTCGACGGTAGCGGCTTCGGAGTCGTAGAACTTGGGCGCGGTAGCGTAAACGTCGATCGAATAAGCGTTCTGAGCCGCCAATCCGGTAACGATAACGCTTGTTTCTTCGGTCATAACGGTATCGACGACGACGTTATCGGCGTTATAGACGACGACGGTGTAAGCCGCGGCTTCGGCAACGCCGTCCCAAGCGACGGTAACGGTAGCGGCGGTAACGGCTTCAACGACGAGGTTCGCGGGCGCGTCCAGTTGTCGCACGGCTTCGGTAGTAACGGCAACGGTGGTGAAGTCGGCGTTGAGATAGGCGTCGCTAGCGGTCTTCGCCTTAACGCGGACTTGGTAAGTCGTTTCGGGCGCGAGTCCTTCAATAACGCAATTCGTGTCGGCGTAAGTACCGTAGTACGAATATTTGTCGGCGCCGTCCTCTTTGTAGTACATGATATAGCCGCCGGCGTTCTCAACTTCTTTCCAGTTGACGGCGATCGAATCGCAATCGGCTTCAACGGCGACGGTCGTCTTCTTCAGCTTACGCGGTTCGACGGTAAGATCGAAGGTGTAGACGCCGGTCGCAACGCTTTCACCGTCGCAGGTAACGACGACTTGCAGTTGTTTCCCCAGATCTTCCGCTCTAACGACGTATTCCTTAGCGGTAGCTCCGTCGATCGCGACGCTTTCGCCGGTCTCGGGATCGACGAGACGCCATTGAAGATCGCCTTGGAAATCGGCGGGCGCTTTCAAGACGTCGGCGACGCGTATCGACCCGACCGTTAGTTCGCTATTGTAGTTGTTCGCGTATTCGCAAGCGCCAATATCGATATAGTTGTTATTGATACGCGGATTCCCGAACGCGTCAACGCTATTGAAGTCCAAGTTGACTTCCTTAGCGCGTTGATTCGAGCCGGCGTTGATAGCCGCCGAGTTACGCGAGAGTCTAAGGTCCATCGTATCAAAGTTCGTGAGCTTACCCTGATAATCGAAGTTCGGGGTTTGTAAGAAATTGACGTTGAACGTGATGAAGTTGTTGGTCGAATTCGACAAACGCCCGACGCAATTCATATTGTTATAGTTATTGCAGATAATGGTGTTATAAACGCTGATCGTACTCCATTTCTGCTGATTTTGGAATAAGCCCGAACCGTTGGTCGCGGAGTAGTTGCCGGCGATCGTGCAGTTACGGATATCGAGCGTCGAATTATCGGCGGCGGTCAATTCATAAATAGCGCCGCCAAAGTACGTCGCTCTGTTGGCGTAAACGACGGAGTTGTCAATGAACAGATCGGCGCCGTTATAGATCGCGCCGCCGTTGCCGCCCGCCTTAACGTCTTTATCGTAGTTGGCTTCGTTAAGGAAAAGCTTCGAGGTCGAGATCGTGACCTTACCGTTCGCGTTATAAACGGCGCCTCCGTCGAGCGCTTCATTGGCGTAGAAAGCGCTGTTAAACACAGCGACGACGCCGTTGTTAGAATTGTACAGCGCGCCGCCGTTGATAGCGAAGCAATCGTGTATCGAGACGTTGTCGAGGGTCGTAACGCCGGCGTTGAAGATCGCGCCGCCAAGGCCGTAACCGTCGTCGATCGAACGACTATCGGCGTTGAACATATCGAGACCGCCGAGTTTCAATTCCGCTTCTTCCCCGACGTTAAAGATATTGCCATATTGGTTGCCGTCGATCGTCAGCGCAACGGCGCCGTAAGCGACGATCGAGACCGAACCGCAATCCTTCGAGGAACAATCAACGGTAAAGATATCGGCGGCTTCGTCAAATTGCAACCACGAGTAATCGTTCGAGGTACGCACGACGATGAGGTCGCTCTTGGCGGTCTGCGCGGCGCTTTGTATCGCGTTTTGTATCGCTTCGATCGAAACGGCGTCTTCGGCGATCTCGATCACGTTGATCTCAGCTTGTTGCGCGGGCAAGCCCAAATTCGGATAGAGTTCGCGGATCGCGCCGTACTCAACGGGCGTGACGGAGAGCATTTGACGATCTTCGAGCGATTCGATTCGAGCGCGTCTCGATTTGAGAAGCTTACCATTATTGACGTTAGCGTTGCTAGCGAACAGGCGTTTGAAAATAGTCATTTTATCCCCAATCATAAAAAAGTCTTTTGACGCAACACGTCCAACGCGTTTCTCTTGATTCGTTATTTTACCTGAAACGCGCCTTTATTCTTGTGTATGATAAAATATTTTTTTATTCATTTGAATATCAATATTTTTCTAATAACGCCAAGAACGCGACTCAACTTCTCTAATACTAGCGCTAAGCGTAATAGTCGGCGAAGAACTAGAAAGTCGACGTCTATTTTTTCACACGCGTTTGGTATATACTTGACGTAGGCAATATCGTCCTAGTTCACACTTCATAAGGATCTTCGCCATGAGAACGCTATTCAGTTTCCTTTTCGCGTTGGCGTTATGCGCGCCTAGTTTTGGTCAGACCGAGCCGGCTCCGGAACTTCCTCCCGGAGTAATCGTCGACAAGAGCGTCGATTTCGGTTCGCTCTATATCGGCTCTCCTAGTATCGAGATCTTGCCTAACGGCGTTTACGTCGCTTCGCACGACTTTTTTGGTCCGGAAGCGAAAGATCAACGCACGCAAGTCTTCGAATCGCTCGATCGCGGCGAAACATGGACGCGTATCGGCGCTATCGAAAACCAACGCGCTTCTTATCTCTTCTTAGTCGGAGAAACGCTGTACGCGATCGGTTGGAAAGCGGGAGAAGGTTTTATCGACCCGACGAAAGACACGCGTTGCAGCGTGACGATCGCGAGATCGCTTGACGGAGGTCATACCTGGACCGTCCCGACCGACTCCAAAACCGGCGTCCTTATTGGCGGCACGGACGAATTGAGCGTTTTCTGCGACCCCGCGCCGGTACTTATCCATAACGGCAGAGTCTGGAAAGAAGTCGAACAGATGGGGCCGTTCAATTACGACTCGAAGCCGCGATACTACATGACGCAATACCGCCCGATCTGCGCGAGCGCGCCGGTAGACTGCGACTTGCTCGACGCGTCAAACTGGACGTTCAGCAACGCGTTGACGTGGGCGGTTCGCGACGACTGCCACGGTTGGGCGGAAGGCAACGTCCTTTTCACGCCCGACGACGAGATGTTGATACAGATGCGCGTCGACGACGCGGTCAAAGACGGTAAAGGCGCGCAGATCCATCTCAGCGCGGACGGCAAAGTCGCGACGTTCGATCCGGACAACGATATCGTCGAGATGCCCGGCGGCGCGAAGAAGTTCGTTATCAAATACGACGAACAGACAAAGAAGTACTGGTCTATCGTGAACTGGGTGCATCCCGACGACGTCGACGCGCCTGATAAAGAACGCACGCGCAACACCTCGGCGCTCGTCTGCTCGGACGACCTAAAGAACTGGGAAGTGCGCAATATCATCTATCGCCACGCCAGTCTCCTCATCGGCTTCCAATACGTCGATTGGCGTATCGAAGGGGACGACCTCGTCTGCGTCTGCCGGCTCGCCTGGAAAGGGGCTCACAACTGTCACGACGCCAATTACTTCACGTTCTTCCGCTTGAAGAACTTCCGTACGCTCACGCGCGAAGACGACGGACCGACGTGGACCGATTGAGCTCTCCTATCGTATATTTATCAGTTTGTTAAGTTCGAATTATTTATTTAACCAAAGAAAGTAGTAATGACGAAAACGTTATTTTCTCGCGTCATGCGCGTCGTACCCGGACTCGTATGCGCGTTATGCGCTTGGCAAGTCGTCGTGGTCGCCGCCGAGTTGACGACGCCGATAGATCGTCAAGCGTTAGTTGCGCGTCATCGCATCTCTAGCGACAGTTTAGAATCGACGCTAGGTATCGGCAACGGCAATTTCTGTTTCAACGTCGACGGCACGGGTCTCCAAACGTTTGGCGGCGACACGCTCTCGCACTGGGGTTGGTATTCCGAACCGTTGCCGGAAGGCTTTACCTGGGACGACGTCGCCGAGACGGGCACGTATTGGCAAGGCCGTCTGAACGGCGCCGATCCGTGGCCCGCCGATAAGGGGCCGCTCTACGGCTGGACTCGCGAAGCGCCGCATCAGATGAATCTCGCGCGCATCCGTTTCACGCGTTCAAGCGGCGCGGAGCTCAAGCGCGAAGAGATCTCCAACGTCAAGCGCGATCTCGATCTGTGGACCGGCGTGCACACGACGACGTTCACGCTCGACGGCGAACAAGTCGAAGTCGTAACTTGCGTAACGGACGACGTGAAGTTGGATTCCTCGGTCGCGATACGCGTTCGTTCAGAGTTGCTGAAAAAGGGAGCGCTCGCCGTTCAAGTCGACTTCCCTTACCCTAGTCTGCGTCACGGCGCCTGGGACGGCGACTTCTCCGCGAGCGCGCCTGAGACGCCGTTCACGATCGTAAAGCCGAATATCGTCAACAACGCGTTGATCGTCAAGCGCGAATTGAAAAACGAATACGCGCGCGGCAAGATCGGCAATTACTCTTACGCGACGCGTCTCGACGTCGTAGGCGGGTTCTTAGCGCAAGTCGCGACGACGTCGTCGTTATTCGCGATCCCGACGGACGCGGAACTGTATCTCCTGGCGACGTTCGACGGCGGCGACTACTGCGGACAAGAATGCGACGACTCCGTATTGAAGGCGGCGCCGATCAAATTTGAAGAAGCGCTCGCTATTTCCGCAAAGCGTTGGGAGAATTTCTGGCTCTCCGGCGCGGCGGTCGATCTTTCGGAAAGTTCCGATCCTCGTTGGCGAGAACTTGAACGTCGCATCGTTTTGTCGCAATTCCATTTGCGTTCCAACGCCGCGGGTAACTGGCCTTGTTCCGAAATGGGCTTGCTCTCGATCTGTAATTGGAGCGGGCGATTCCATATGGAGATGGTTTGGTGGCATTTGATCCACTGGTGGGCGTGGGACCGCGCGGAACTCGCCGACGACGCGATCAAGATCTACCCCGCAATACAAGACGGCGCGAAACAACTCGCAGAACAACTGGGATATAAAGGTTTCAAATGGCAGAAAGAAGTCGCGCCCGACGGTCGTACCGCGCCGTGGCAGGGGAACCTCGCGCTGTTATGGAAACAACCGCACGCGATCTATTTCGCAGAGATGGACTACCGCCGCGCTCCGACGCAAGAAACGCTCGCCAAGTGGTCCGAGATCGTCGAACAAACGGCGGTCCACATGGCGGATTACGCGACGAAGGACGCGAACGGGGTCTATCATCTGACGCCGTCCATGCCGCCTAGCGAACAAGGGATCACGAGCGACGATATCTTCGACCTCGCGTATTGGCGTTGGGGTCTCGACGTTGCGAACACCTGGCGCGAACGTCAAGGCAAGGAACGCGACGCGTTTTGGGACGAAGTCCGTCTGAACATGGAACCGCTTCCGATCGAAGACGGCGTCTACGTCCATTCCCCGGAATGGCGTACGTCGTTCACGGAACGTAACTGGGAACACCCCGACCTTATCGGCGTCTACGGCATGGTACCCCCGACCGGAGTCGTCGATCTCGACGTCGCGCGTCATACGCTCGAACGCGTTATCCCGGAATGGAACTGGTCTCGTTGCTGGGGTTGGGACTTCCCGTGGACCTGCATGGCGGCGACGCGTTTGGGACGTCCCGATCTCGCTATCGAAGCGATCTTGCTTGAGCAGGAATGCAATATCTACAACGACGCGGGCGTAAACCTTGGCGGTCCTTCGCCTCTTGGCGGTAAAGGCTATTATCTCCCCGGCAACGGCGGTCTACTCATGGCGGTCGCGGGTATGTGCGCCGGTTTCGACGAAAACGCTTCCGACGACAACACGAACGCCAATATGCCGAAATCGGGCGACAGCGGTCCCGGGTTCCCCGAAGGCTGGAAAGTCAAATGGGAAAACATCAAACGTCCGTTATAATGTAACGCGTTACCAACGCTGTCGATAACGCAAATAATAAAGACCGGCTTGAGCGATCAAGTCGGTCTTTTTTCTTATCTAAGCGCCGCTAGCGCATCACTTCGCGGCTTCATTATCGGTCTTGTTCTCGGCTTTCTTCTCTTCGTCCTTCTTCTCGTCGGAGCGATCGAATTTCAGAACGACGTATTGGTCGTTTTGGTATACCAAATCGTTCTTCTCAAATTCCTTCCAGCGTTTGAGCGCTTCGGGTATCGTCGCGACGACGTAAGGGGGCGTTTCGACCACGGCGTATTGATAACCGTATTTCTTCGCTTCTTTTAGGACGGTAGCGCGGCCCTTATTGATAAAGACGCCGACAAGGGGCTGATTCCAGTAGTTTGCGGAATCGGGCTCGGCGTTCGGGTTCGCGTAAAACGCCTTCATCTTCTTATTCCATTTGACGATAGACTTCGCGTCTTGCGGTATCTCCTTCCAACTACCCGCCTCCGCGCGCTGCGCTTCCCACTTAAACGAGTCGCAACCGCGCGGCACGAGGAAGACGGCCTTGGAATCGGTATTATCGCGACACCAATGACAAGCGTCGAGCCATCCGTCGGCGATCGATTCCTTCGGCGGCGCGCTACGCGGTATCATCTTCGTGCCGCGTAAGTCGATATAAGTCGCCAACCGCCAACCGGGAGCAAGTAGCGTAAGAACGACGGTCCAAACGACTAAGCCGCTAAGAAGCCATCGCGAGATCCTATTTTTCAAGCGTCTCACGATCGCCGAAAGGATCGCCAACAGGAGCCCTAGGAACGCGACGCAAGTCATGAACGAGAGCGCTTCGGTCGGCTTCGGCAACGGCACAAGTCCGTCGACCGCTTTACCCGCGGCTACCGAAACGGCGATACGATAGAAGACGAAGCGCCCGATCCAATAGATCCCCAACGCGCCCGCCAACCACGTCAACGCCATTCCCAACATGTTATTGTCGTCTTTGTTCCCCATCTCGAAATAGACGTTTATGGCGACGAACCCTAACGAGAAGACTAACGCCAACGGAATAGCCCAATCGGAAAGCCGATACCAGTAGTACCGCAATAAGCCCGCCGCGATCTTATGCGTCTCGATCGCGCCGTGAGATTCAAGTTGCAGCGAACCGAAGTCGATACAAGCGCCAATAACGGCGATCGCCAACGCTACCGCGGAGAACATGAAGAGCCGCGTCCACCGCATAGCGGCGGGGCTAAAACGCCGGTTTCTAGCTCTAACCTCGCAAGAATCGTCTTCGTAGTACAGTTCGTCGAAGCGGTCGGCGCTCTTAACGATAGTAAAACACATCCAGACGGCGGCGGCAAGAAGTACGACCATGCCGATAAAGCGCAGTTGGAACGTCCACGGCAGCGACGAAACCACTAAGTGATGCGAAAGACGGTCGTAGACGTAGATACGACGCGACAACGCAAGTTCGGCGGCGTTCGCGCCGGAATCGAGCGCAAGCGCGGGTATCAAGCCCATCAACGAGATAGCGCCGCCGAGGAATAATCCCCACAGTCCGAGCAAACTCTTCAAGATGGAACGTCGGCCCTCGCGAACGTAATCATTTTCCTTACCGACCAGCGTATCGGCCTTATTGAGCGAGTCAATAAGTTCGTCGCGCTTCGACGCGAAGAGTTCAGAGTCGGCTTTCCGTAATTCCTTTAAGTTCTCCTCGATCTCGCTTTCAAGCAGATCGCTCTCGAATACTTCGGCGACGAGCGCTTCTTCGGAAGCCGCTTCCGTTCTCAAGCGATTGCGTATCGCGGTCAAGTTCGACGACAACGGCAGTCGGAAGGTCTTGCATTCGGCGGCGTTATTCCATTTCGCGACGCGAGCGCTCAACACGCGCGTCTTGCATCGGAACGCCGAGTAGCGCAGGCACGCCAACGCGGTCGCAATATTTCCGCGGAAATTAGTCTCTTTGTCGTCGATATCAAAGATCGCGCAGACGGCGGTGACAACGAGCAACGCCAAGACGACCCAACCGCCGACGAGAACGTGGAACGCCGACGCGATACCGAGTAAGATCCACGCGCGGTTGTACTTGCGTTCAAGATAACACGCCAAGCCCCAGAAGACGAACGGAAACGCCAACGCCTTTCCTTCGATACCGCCGAAGATCCATTCCCCCGCAAGGTGGAACGACTCGAGGTAGAACGCAAACGCGGCGGCGGTCAGGACCGCGATCCATCGGATCGGTATCAACGCCCAACTCAGTCGTCGCCAAGCGTACGCCGTGGCGATCCAGACGCAGCAACGTCCTACCCAGACTAACGTATTCTGCTTGAAGACCAAGGACAGCAGCCCGAAGACGCAGTAGAACAACCAGTGCGAGTCGGGCGTGTTCAGGAACTGGTCGTGTCCAAGCCATTCGTGGTTCCAGAAATGTATCGCCTTGCCGACGTAGTATTGTTCGTTGACGTCCGGGACCGGCCAAGCGCCGTATGCCGCGAAAACGCCAAAGATCAGCAAGACCTCCAATAACGTGAGAGACGCGCCAAGGAGCCGACTCCGACCAACGTTCTTTGGAGTTTCGTTCTCGTCGAAGGGCTCCAATACGATCTCGTCGAGCGCGTCGGGGCGATTTTCCTTTTTTTCATCCATAATAAATATTTGTCTACGAATAAATTATCTTAGTTGTCTTTATAAACGCGGAGAACTTAGAACGCCAACGCGCCGACGGCAAAGATCCCGGCGTCGATGAGGCCGTGACTCAACCAAGCGCCATAGACGGAATCGGTACGGCGATAGATAGCCTGCCAAACAAGTCCGCCTACAAAGACGCCGAAAGAGCAGAAATAGGTCTGCCAAGCGCCGTAACCAAAGTATACGCCCAACAAGAGGATATGGTGCAGCATAAACGCGGCGTTGGCGATGAGCGCGGCGGGAACGAACGGCATAAGTTTGGCGAGTCTTCCGCACGCGAACCAACGCCAATAGTATTCTTCAAGTCCCGAGTGACAAATAGAATAGAAGATAAAGACGACGGCAAACGCGCCTTTGTTAGCTAGTCCGAATTGGTCGAGCCGCGTCAGCAGTTCCTCTTTCAATCTCATAAACAACGGGTCGCCGGCGTTAGCCCACGCTTGACCGATAAAGAAGATCGTCAGCGCGACGACCAGTCCGAAAGCGCCGCCGACAAGTAGTCCGCGCGCGTTAAAACGTCGAACTAACACGCGTTCCCTCAAGACGAACGCCGTAACGAGCGCGGGAAACGCAAATTGCAGCGTCTTACCGGCGCCGAAGATAAATTTTGAGATCCCCGGGTCGAGGCTCTTCCCGAGAACGAAATAGACCCAAGTCAGCGCGGTAGGAAAAAACAGCGCGAATATAAGTATCAAGAGATCGCGAACCTTCTTCGGTTCCCGCTTTTGTTGTTCTTCCATGGCGTGACCTCGCTTTCTCGAGCGTAAAACAAAAACGCTCGGACGCAACGCGGCGCCCGAGCGCGTACGGAGTGATATCAAAGCGCTTTGAACGCTTCCGCCGCCTTCTCGATCGTTTCGTCGATAATGGCGTCGGTATGGACGACGCTCGTGAACATCGTCTCAAATTGACTGCACGGGAGATAGACGCCGCGATCTAATAAGTTCCAGAAGAACTTCGCGAACTTCGCGGTATCGCAACGCGACGCGCTCGGCCAATCGCGGACGGCGTCGTCTTGTTCGGAGAGGAAGAATACCGTCGACATACCGCCAATGTGCGGAACGGCGACCTTAACGCCGGCGTCCTTCGCGGCTTGCGCGAGTCCTTCGGCGAGTCGCGTCGTCGAGCGGTCGATCTTGGCGTAGAAGTCGGGATCGGAATCGATCGCGGAGAGTGTGGCGATACCTGCGGCGGTCGCCAACGGGTTACCGCTGAGCGTGCCGGCTTGGTAGACCTTACCGACGGGCGTGACGGCGTTCATGATCTCTTCGCGACCGCCGTAAGCGCCGACGGGAAGACCGCCGCCAATGACCTTGCCGAACGTCGTGACGTCGGGTCGGATACCGTAATGACCTTGCGCGCACGCCTTAGCGACGCGGAAGCCGGTCATGACTTCGTCGAAGATGAGGACGGAACCGGCTTTCTTAGTCTCGTCGCGAAGCGTTTGCAGGAACTCTTGCGTCGCGGGCACGCAGCCCATATTGCCGCCGACCGGTTCAACGATTACGCCGGCGATCTCGGAACCGCATTCGGCAAACGCGGCTTTCACGCCTTCGACGTCGTTGTATTCGAGCAGGATCGTATCCTTAGCGGTTCCGGCGGTAACGCCCGGAGAATTCGGAACGGCAAGCGTAGCGCAGGCGCTGCCCGCGGCGACGAGCAAGCTATCGACGTGACCGTGATAGCAGCCGATGAATTTGACGATCTTATCGCGACCCGTAAAACCGCGAGCAAGACGGATCGCGCTCATCGTCGCTTCAGTACCGGAGTTGACGAAACGGACCTTGTCGATCGAAGGAACGAGCTTGATCACGAGTTCGGCAAGCGTGTTTTCAGCAAGCGTCGGCGCGCCGAAGCTCGTGCCGCGAACGATCGCTTTACTCAACGCCTCGGTAACGCGCGCGTCGCAGTGTCCGAGGATCATCGGTCCCCACGAGAGGACGTAATCGATATAGCGATTGTCGTCGACGTCGTAAATATAAGGTCCTTCGGCGCGATCGATAACGACGGGCGTGCCGCCGACGCCGCCGAACGCGCGCGCGGGACTATTGACGCCGCCCGGAATGAGCGTGGTCGCTTTCTCAAATATCTGACGACTTTTTTCGCGATTCATGATATATCGATCCTATATTCGTAGTACAACTGATCTCGTGGTAAGGCGCGGCGCAAACGAACCCAACGCGTCTCGCGCCGACTCGCATATTATACAAATTTTACCACAAAATCTCAAGCGCCGCGCGCTCGCCTGTTTTCAACTTCGCGTTTACTATTACAATAAGACGACACGAACATCGTTCCAGAAACATTTTTTCACGGAATATTTATAATTATGTCCTCTTCTTCCGCGTCTTCATCGTTACAAACGCGCGTTTTCAACGCGTTAGCGTCCGAAGTTACCGACGGCGCCGCCTGCTCCGTCCTCTCCGAATCGGGTCGTCACCTTCTCCTCACGGATTCTCCTATCGCGGATAAAGGCGCGGAACTATTCGCGGAATTTCCCGTCGAAGCGCAGGACCTTAGCGTTGAACTTGCGTTCGTTTCCAAGACGCTCGAGCTGTTTAACGGCGTTTGGACGACGGAAGTCAAGGTCGACGGCGAGACGCTCAAGCCGACCGGGAACTGGGAAGCGCTCTGCGAATCGACGGAAAACGATTACGCGTTCTTCGAACTATCGCTGCCGTTGACGCGCGGTCGTCGTCTCTCGCGCCGATTCCTGTTTGCGTATAACGAAGCGCTCGTGTTGCTGTTCGACGAGATCGACGGCAACGACGCCGACCGCGAAGAAGGTTCCGATTGGGAATACCGCGCGTTCCTACCGCTCGCCGACGCGATCCATATCGCCGAAGACGCGGACGCGAGAGAGCTGTTATTCCAACGCGCAAACGGAACGCAAAACGCCGCGACAAGCGTGAAGAAGGAAAAGAAGAGCGACGCGACGCTCTCGGAAGTCGACCAATTCCTCGCGGATCTGTACGACGGCGACGACGAAGAAGAGGAAGTCGTCGAAGCGTTAGAGAACGTCGCGCGCGTTTTCCCGCTCGATCTCCCGGAATGGAAAGCGGACGACGCGGCGGGCGACCTGCGCGTAACGGATGCGCCGCGAGGACTCGAACTGACGGCCAAGCGTTTTGGAGGCGCGTTGACGTCGTCGCTATTGATCGATCTGAACACGCGTCGCGCGGAACGTCGCTGCACCTGGCGCGCCCTGACCGTCGGCGAGAAGATGGAAGTCGTCGACGCCGACAGCGCGGTCGGACGCAAGATACAACTTGGGCAAGAACAATACGTTCTGTACGCGTCGACCAGCGAAGCGCCGGCGATACGTTCCGTTCTTAGTCGCAACCTCTTATCAGACTTTATGTTCGGCAAATTCCTCACTAGTCGCGGGGTAGTTCCGATCGTCGACGTCGATATTGAAGACGAGGAATGAACGCGGATCGTCTCGCGCTTACGAAAACTACTTGAAAATAGGTTTCCTTTCGACTATATTATTCGAGTCCGACGCGCGCCGTCGTATTACGCGCCGTCGTCAGAACACATTAACGAAGGAAGCTTAGCAAATGAAGAAGAATAAACTCGCGTCCGCGCTCGGTTTGGCGTGCGCTATGTCGTTTGGCGTCGTCGGCGCCGTCGACACGGTTATCGCGCATGAAGGCGATATCGTTATCGCCGATTTTGAAGGAAACGATTACGGCGACTGGACGACCGAAGGCGAGGCGTTCGGCGCGGGCCCCGCAAAGGGGACGTTGCCGGGACAAATGGACGTTTCGGGCTACCGCGGCGCCGGGCTCGTCAACTCCTTTCTCGACGGCGACCACACGATGGGGAAACTCATCTCGCCCGAGATCGAGATCGTAAAACCGTTTATCAACTTCCTCATTGGCGGCGGCGGTCATCCCGGCACGCGTATCGAATTGGTCGTCGAGGGGCAAGTCGTTCGCGTCGAACGCGGGCCTAACACCCAGCCCGGCGGTAGCGAAGCGCTCGATTGGGCGACGTGGGACGTTTCCGACCTCGTCGGGAAAAAAGGACGCATCCAGGTCGTCGACTACGAAGTCGGCGGTTGGGGACATATCAACGTCGACCAGATCGTTTTCAGCGACAAGAAGATCGCCGGCGTCGTCAACGAACGCGAACTCGTTATTGAAGATCGCTATCTCGTCGTCCCGATCGACCAAGCCGCTCCGCGCAACTGGGTCCGCGTCGAAGTCGACGGTTTCGTTCAACGCGAATTTGAAGCGAACCTCGCGCTCAAAGGCGCCGAGAAATCGTCCGACGATTTCGTCGCGTGCGTCGATATGGGGCCGTGGGTCGGTAAGAAAATGAAGTTCATCGTCGAAAAGGTCGACGAAGGAACGGAATATGAAGCGCTGACTTTCTCTAGCGACGCGTACGCGAACGTTTCGGCGTATAACGAGAAATATCGTCCGCAATTCCACTTCTCTCCTCGCACGGGCTGGACGAACGACCCGAACGGGCTTGTCTATCACGACGGTCAATACGAATTATTCTATCAACATAACCCGTTCGGCACGAACTGGGGCAACATGACGTGGGGTCACGCGGTCAGCTCCGACCTGCTGCATTGGCAAGACCTTGGCGACGCGATCTACGCAAACCGCCTCGGCACGATCTTCTCCGGTAGCGGCGCTATCGACGCGAACAACACGACCGGATTCCAAAAAGACCCGAACGGCCCCGCGCCGCTCGTCTTCATGTACACGCAAAACGGCCCGAATATGCGTTACGGCGAACCGGCTTCGCAATCGCTCGCGTATTCGCTCGACGGCGGCAAAACGCTCGTCGTGTACGAAGGCAATCCGACGCTTCCGCACATCATCGGCGGAAACCGCGACCCCAAGATCTTCTGGTTCGAACCGAAGCAATACTGGGTGACGGCGCTCTATCTCGACGCGGAAGACTACGCGCTGTTCCGCTCTAAAGACCTGAAATCGTGGGAGATGCTTTGTCGTATCGATAATCTCGGCTGCTCGGAATGTCCGGATATCTTCGAACTGCCGGTGGACGGCGACGACTCGAATAAGCTCTGGGTCTTCTGGGGCGGCAACGGCAAGTATCTGCTCGGAACGTTCGACGGCGAAACGTTTACGAAGACGACGGAACCGCTTGACGCAAAATGGGGCGGCAACGACTACGCCGCGCAATCCTACTCCGACACGCCCGGTCGTCGCATCCAATTCTCGTGGATGAACGGCGGCGAGTACCCCGGCATGCAGTTCAATCAGCAATACACGACGCCTCGCGAACTCACGTTGCGCACGACTCCCGACGGCGTCCGACTCTGCATCAACCCCGTCGCCGAACTTGAAACGCTTCGCGACGCGGAAGTCAAGTTGTCGAAGAACGTTAACGCCGGCGCCGCGGTCTACTCTTCCGCTAACGACGCCGCGCTCGAACTGCTCGACGCCGAACTGACGCTCACGCCCGGCGACGTCGACGAGATCGCGCTAGAATTACGCGGTCAAAAGCTCGTTCTCGACGTCAAGAACAAGGCGTTGAAGCACGCCGACGTCGTTGCCCCGCTCGCGGTCGTCGACGGTAAGATCAAATTGCGTCTCGTTTTGGACCGCACGTCGTTCGAGATCTTCGCCAACGACGGTCTCTCCCAAATTGCAAAATGCTTCGTTCCCGCCGACGAGAACGCCGCGCCCGCGCTGACTTGTTCCGCAGACTGCGTCGACGAAGTCAAGCTCTGGACGATGAAGAGCGTCTGGAACTGATAACTTGCGCTAGGTATTGAAGATAGCCCAACAAAAACGCCGGTCGTTGCAAATAACGATCGGCGTTTGCTATTTCTTGCGCTAAGTAAAGAGGGCGTATCAATATAACCCCGCAAAGAACGGCGCTAGGATCGCGGTAAGGATACCCGTCACGGCGACGGCTAACCCGCTCGACGCGCCGATCGTCTCGCCCAACTCCAACGCTCTCGCGGTCCCGATAGCGTGCGACGAAGTCCCGATGGCAAGTCCTTTTGCGATGGGGGCGGTAATGCGGAATATCTTTAATATCTTCTCGCCAAAGACCGCGCCGGTCAAACCGGTAAGTATGATCGTTACAACGGCGATCGCGACGTCGCCCCCCAATTCGTCGGTAACGCCCATTCCGATAGCGGTCGTGATCGATTTAACGAGAAACGTCGCATACGCGGAATGCTCTAACGCAAATAGTTTCGCGGTGATATAGACGATCGCGCAATTCGCGAAACAACCGGTCAAGATCGCGGCGAGCACGACCTTCCAGTTCTTCTTGATCGCCTCGAATTGACGATATAGCGGTATCGCGAGACAAATCGTCGCGGGCGTAAGGAGATAGCTCAAAACATGCGCGCTCTTTTCGTAACTCTTATAATCGACATGAAATAGTTTTAGCGCGACGATCGTCGTAACGATAGCGACAAGCAGCGGATTACACAACGGCGACCGAAAACGTTTCTTCAACGCCGCGCCTGCCAGATACGCGCCGACGCTGACGAATAGTCCGAAATAGGCGCACTCGCGAACTAGGGCGCATGATTGTTCATACAACGAAGACAGAGTCACGATCTCTTACTCCTATCTTGTAGCTTCATAACGAGTTGCGCCATACCTCCGGTCGCGCCCATCGTCAACGCCGTTCCTACAAGTATCAGTAAGAACGCCGGCAAGAGCAACGCGCGTATCGTCGCCCACGAATCGACCAACGCGACCGCGGCGGGAACGAACATCAGCGTCATGATCTCCAACAGGAAGTTGCCCGTCGCTTCGATCTGCGAGAGTTTGATAATGCGGAACTGCAAGCACAGGAACAAGATAAATAATCCGTAAATACTCGCCGGAATAGGCGCGGGAATCGCGTAACGCACCGCTTCCGCGACGAACGTTATCAGCAAGATCAAGCCGAATTGTCGCAAATACTTCATATTACGCGCTTTCTTATTATTCTTCGTCGTTTGCGTCGCGTTCCTTCTCCGCGGCTCTCGCCTCGGCGCGCGCTTTCATCTTCGCGTCGTGTTCTTTCTTCGCGTCGGCGCTAAGTTTTTCATATTTGAAGCGTTGCGTGTCGCTCAATATGAAATTCAACTTCGCGTCGCGTTCGCGTTCGAGTCTGGCGATACGCGCTTCCAACATCGCGATGCGTTCGTGGTAGTCCTTTTGTATAGCGTAGGCGAGCTTCATCTGACGTTCCGTGACGTCGAGTTCGGGCCAATACTTCGGTAACCGCTTCGTGTAAGGGCGTACCCCGCGTAATTTCTTTTCCAGTAAAGGTGAAGAGTTCGTCTTCGATTCCTTCTCCAACGCAAGATAATCGGGTCGATCCGTCACGATCGGCGTCGGCGCGGGGACCTCTTGCGCGTGCGCCGGCAGCGACGCGGCGCACGCAACGACCGACGCGGCAACGAGTTTCCAGATATTCATCGCGTTCCCTCCCCTTGCGCGGCGACGATCTCCATAAACTTTTCCGCAATAAGCAGATCCTCAGGAGACGTGATCTTGATATTCATTCTCGACCCGCGAACGATAGAAACGTCGACGCCGAGCGCTTCGACAAGTCCGCAATCGTCGGTGGGTTGCATATCGACGGGGCGTTCGCGATACGCGCGTAAAAGCAGTTCTTTCTCAACAACTTGCGGCGTCAACGCTTCCCACAGTCCGACGCGCGATTCCGACTTCGCGACGACGTTGTTATCCCCGGCGCGCTTGAGCGAGCCGACGACCGGCGCCGCAAGAATAGCCGCGTTCGTTCTCGCCGCTTCCGCAAATACCGCGTCGACGTCGGCGTTCGTAACGCAAGGTCGCGCCGCGTCGTGAACGGCAATAAAGTCGACGTCGTCGCGCACGGCGTTCAACGCGTTCTCGACCGAAAGAAAACGTTCCGCGCCGCCAAGAACGACGTCGACGCGATATCGTTCCAACTCTTTTGCATATATCGTCTTAACGGCTTCGCTATCCTCGGGCGAGACGATCAACACGATCTGAACGACGTCGGCGCGCTTCGCGAAAAGCTCGACGCTATGCATAAAGACGGGGCGTCCCTTCAACGCGACAAACGGCTTCTTTTGCCCGAGTTCGACTACCGTCGCGTTCTCGTTAAAACGTCTGCTCTGTCCCGCCGCCGCGACGACGACCGCGTATCTTGCCATATCTCGTACCTTTTCCTTCACTGGTTTCGCGCAAGATTCGACCCGCTCGCATCCTCGCGCGACTACGAATTATAGCGCTTACAAATCGCTTGTCCAAGGCGCCAAATAACGTATTGCATTTAGCGGCAACGCGTCTATAATCCTATCGGTCGAGCTTTTACTCGACTATCTTTTTAATACCATTATCCTAATACAAGGAACATTTTTTGAAGTATTTCAATTTGGCCGCTGTTTGAGATCGGAAGGACGTCGATTCCTTCCAAAACGCTAACTATTGTTACAAGGAGAATTATCACACTCAAACATTAAAAGATCACGACTATAATGGAAAAACACTACGTTATCGAAGTCGAACGTCCCGAAGACCGTTTTGAAACGGAAAACCTTACGCGCGAAGCCTTTTGGAACCTCTACGCGCCCGGATGCGTCGAACACTACGTCTTGCATCAGTACCGCGAGCGCGAGGACTTCGTGCCCGAGCTCAACCTCTGCATGAAGATGGACGGCGTCATCGTCGCGCACGTCATGTACGCTCGTTCCGAGATCCAACTGGACGCGGGCGGCGTCATGCCGATCATGACGTTCGGACCGCTCAGCGTCGCGCCGCAACTCCAACGCCGCGGTCTTGGGAGCGCCCTCCTCGCCGAGTCGATGGAACGCGCGCGCCAACTTGGCTGCAAGGCGTTGGCGATCACGGGCAACATCCAATTCTACGGCACGTTGGGATTCGTCGTCGCAAGCGCGAAAGGCGTCCACTACTACGCGGAACCGCGCGAGAACGACGTCCCGTACTTCCTGATCAAAGAGCTCGAACCGGGCGCGCTTGACGGCGTCTCCGGAACGTATCGCGATCCCGACGGGTACAAGTTCGATATCGCCGACGCGAACGCGTTTGACGCGCTCTTCCCGCCAAAGAAGAAAGAGAAACTTCCGACGCAGATCTTCGACTACGAGAAACTGAACTGAACGCGTAATTCTTCCACGCGAAGAACGTCGCAATAATAAGGCGCTCGTCGATCCCTAGCGGTCGGCGAGCGTCGTTCGTTTCTATACGCAACTTCTAACGCGCTCGTAAAAACTTGACTTTGACTTCTCGCGCGTTTATAATCGCTCTTTAACATTTTCCCACCTACGAAACCTTGAATACAGGAATCGTCTTATGAGATCTAGACCCGCAAAGAAACGTCGCGCGAGCCTCGCCGTTTCGCTCGCCGCGCTCTCGCTATGCTTATTCCCGACGTCGTCGGCGTTACGCGCACAACAACCTGTCGAACTGACCGAAGCGCTCGAACAGATCCCGACTTACCCGTTCGGACTCGCCGATAAGAACCCTATTTTCTACACCGGCAGAGTTTACCAAGGCGCGCAAGGACGCGTTTATCCGTACGCGATGCGCGATATGCTCAGCGACGCCAAACAGGACGCGCCGTATCGGTTGCTCTACCTCGAAAACGAATATATCAAGATCGGAGTCGCGCCCGACCTCGGCGGACGTATCTTCCAAGCCACAGATAAAACGGACGATTACGAGTTCTTCTATCGTCAACACGTCGTCAAGCCGGCGCTGATCGGCATGATCGGAGCGTGGATCTCCGGCGGCGTGGAATGGAATATCCCGCATCACCATCGTCCGTCGTCACTTATGGCGGTCGATTGGGCGACGACCGAAGAACCGGACGGCTCCAAAGTCGTGCGCGTCGGCGAGACCGAGATCCGTCAACGCATGAAATGGGACGTCGCGTTAAAAGTCTACCCTGGGAAATCTTACGTTGAAGCGGAAGTCACCGTCGAGAATCGCTCGCCGTTCACGCAATCGATGCTGAGTTGGGCCAACGTCTCCGTGCACTGCAACGAAGATTACCAAGTTATCTTCCCGCCGAAGGTCCAATACGGAACCGGGCACTCCAAGATCGATTTCTGTAATTGGCCCGTCGATAACGGCGTCGATCTTAGCATGTGGAAGAATCACGACAAATACTCGCGTTCCGTCTTTGCGTGGGACTTCGATTCCGATTTCCTAGCGGGGTACGACTTCGGCAAAGACGCGGGAACGACGCACGTCGGCAACAACCACGTTATCGGCGGTAAGAAGTTCTTCTTGTGGGGCAATCATCCTCGCGCGCAAGTCTGGGACGAAGCGCTGACCGACGAAGACGGTTCCTATCTCGAACTTATGGTCGGCGGATGGTCGGACAATCAGCCGGATTACAGCTGGATCGGACCGTACGAAACGAGACGCTATAAGCATTACTGGTTCCCGATCTCGCATATCAAGCACGTCAAACAAGCGAATCTCAACGGCGCGGTCAACGTCGCTCGCGAAGCGGAAGACAAGTTGTTCTTAGGGTTCTGTCCGACGCAGGAATACAAGAACGCGAAACTCGCGCTCATTGTCGACGGCCAACCGCTCTGGTCCAAGACGCTCGACGTCGCGCCGGGCAAGCCGTTTACGGAAACGATCGCGCTCAACGCGGAAGACTCCAAACGCGCCGACTCGGAATTCACGTTCCAAGTCCAAGACGCGGAAGGCGCCGAGCTGATCGCCTACGCGCCGGTCGTCCTTGAACCGCAAGACAAGCCGGAACCCGTCGCCCCCGCCGGGAATCCTAAGGACTATAACTCCGTCGAAGAACTATACTTAGCAGGGCTGCGTCTCGAACAGTTCCATAACGGCCAACGCGACCCGATGGATTTCTATAACGAAGCGCTCTCGCGCGACCCCGGCGACGCTCGCGTCAACACCGCCGTCGGCGTCCGTTACTTGCGCGAAGGTAAATTCGAGCAAGCCGCGCAATACCTGGAAACGGCGTTAAAGCGTCTAGAAAAAGGTTATACGCGCGTCAAAGACGGCGAACCGCATTACTATCTCGGACTCGCGTATCGTGGACTCGGTCGTGATAAAGACGCGGAAGACCAGTACTGGAAGGCAAGTTGGACGACCGGTTATCAAGCCGCGGCGTTCTATCAACTTGCGGAACTCGCCGCTCGGCGCGGAGCTTACGCGGAGACGCTCGAACTGCTCGATCGCTCGCTCAACGTCAACGCCGACGACGCGAAAGCGATCGCGTTCAAGGCGTGGACTATCCGCAATCTCCTCGCGCTTGGCGAAAAAGCGACGCGACAACCGCTGCAGATCGCCGGAAACCGATTGTACGAATCGAACGAGCTTTCACTTGACGTCGCTAAGGCGTTGCTGGAAAAGGTGGTAGAACGCGACCCGTTAGACTACGCCGCGAAACTGGAACTCGGGTTCCTCAACGGCGACGTCCAAACCGCGTTCAACGCGATCGAAGACGGACGCGGCATGATCGACGATCGTATCGACAACGCGACGATCCGCCAACAGGAACTCTTGGAGACGGTCGTCGACTACATGAATCGCGGGGCATACTCCGAAGCGTCCTCGCTCCTCGACGCCGCGATCGCTTACGGCGACGTTTTCTCCGCGATCTCGACGGTCTGGTATTATAAGGGTTACGCCGTCTTGAATCTTGGGAACGAACAAGCCGCGAAAGCCGCTTTTGCTAAGGCCTCGACGCTCTCTAACGAATACGTCTTCTCGTTCCGGACCGAAGATCGCGCGATGTATGAAGCGATCCTGAAACTAACGCCCGAAGACGCGCAAGCTCGCTACGAATACGCCAACGGGTTATATTACTTTGAAGATAAAGCGCTCGCTACGGCGCAATGGGAGCGATCGGCGGAACTGCGTCCCGGCTTCGGACGCGTTTGGCGCAACCTCGGGTTCGCTTACGGTCGTGAAAACAAGCTCGAAGCCGCGCTCGACGCTTATCGCAACGCGCTGAAATGCGACGCCGACGACCCGCGATTCATCTACGAATTCGACCAACTCGCCGCGCAAGCCGGGCGTAGCGCGCAAGAACGCCTCGACGCGATGAAGCCGTACCTCAACGCCGTCTTCAAGTACGACGACAGCGTCGCGCGACTCGTCGAACTCTACATCGCGACGGGCGACTACGACTCCGCGCTCAACACGCTGACGGGTCGTCATTTCCACGTCTGGGAAGGCGGTCGCGACGTTCATAGCGCGTTTGTCGACGCCTGTTTGCTGCGCGGGCTCCAACGCCTTAACGCGAACGAGATCGACGGCGCGCTGAGCGACCTGCAAGCCGCGGCGACGTATCCTAAGAACTTCGAGGCGGCCGCGCCCCTTGGCGGCGGTCAGAACGCGAAGATATATTACCTCACCGCAGCCGCGTTTGAGAAACAAGGCGACCTCGACGCCGCGAAGAAGGCGTACGAAGCGAGCGCCGCGCCTCAAAACGCGCCCAAAGCCGTCAACTCCGAGCCGACGTATTACCGCGTCTTAGCGTTGCGCAAGCTCGGCAAGAACGACGAAGCCGCGAAACTTGCGACGCAATTCGCGGAAGAGGTCGCGAAAGAAGCGAAGAACTCCCCGACGATCGACGAATTCTCGAAGTTCGGCGAAGAAGGCACGAATACCGAACGCGCCGCCGCGGCGTTCTACAAACAAGCGCTCGTCGCTCGCCTCAACGGCGACATCGAAGAAGCTAAACGCGATCTCGAAGCGGTCGTTAAACTGGATCCCAATATGATCTGGGCGCCGGTCATGCTCGCCGCGCCGCTTGAATAACGCTTGAATACGCGCGTCGAAGTTTCGGCGCGTCGATACAAAAACGCTCGACTCAGTTTCCTTACCGAGTCGAGCGTTTTAATTTCCTGCCAACGTCGTTTGGACATAAAAAAACTCGCAGATCTCGAGAAGACCTGCGAGTTATTATGCTTTAGCAAAAGCGTTCAAAATCACTTCGCGAGAGATTTGAATTGGAACGGCTTTTGGGCGATGCGCTTGGTGACGGCGTCGCAGCGGAGGCATTGGGTGCAGACGCGCATGACTTTGGAAGCGCCGTTGGGGAGCGTAACGCGAACGTTTTGGAGGTTCGGCTTGAAGGTGCGGCGATTGATACCGGTAACTTTCGTACCAACGCCCTTCAAATGCTTCGCGCGACCGCGAGTCGTAACATGATTACCAACGATTTGGCCTTTGCCGCAAACTTCACAAACTCGAGACATGACTATTCCTATATATTCCTAATGGGGAAACGTCGTAAAAAAAGAGTCTTGAATTTCAGTCATATGAAACTCTCCACTCGATACTTTACGGAAACCTATTCGTTTCCGACGCTCAAAGAGACGCCGCGTTGAAGCCTCATGAGGGGAACTACGCGCAACGCTCATCATTCGCACGCGCTTTCAGCCTCGACGAAGTTTTATACTCGACGCGATATCTTTAACGCCCGATTCCCGTCGGAGCGCCGCGCGCTGTCAACAGCGCCGCGAGAAAAGACTCGCTTGTGTGTCGGTATAACATCGACCGAAATCATCGGTCGTAAAACGCAAAAGACGTCAGTTTTGGATTATATAACCGTTTCCCTCTTCTTCAAGGGGCGTCGGTCGATTTTTTCTCCTTACCCCCCTTGACGCGGCGGCGACTCGCGCGATAGTACGAATTTTTCATCTGAAATTTTCAATACGACCTCTATTTTTTATAAGAAACGCACGATACAATCAAAAGAATCGCTACAATTATTACAAACAACGAAGAATTGTAATAAATTTGTCAGAAATACGCGTTATACGCAAAAAACTATTGACGTTTACAATTCGTTTTTTGTATAATTTGCCGAACCGGTCTTTGCCTATTTTACGAATCTTCCCAAAGGCAAAAACCAATAGTTCCCACCCTTATTTTTTATAGCAAACTCAAAAGGAAAACATATGTCGAGCAATCTTAACAGACGTAACTTCCTGAAATCCTCCGCCGCGATGGCCGCCGCCGCGACCGTCTTCCCCTGGGTCGAAACCTCGAAGCCTGTCTGGGCTCAAGCGACTAGCGATCGCCTTCGCATGGGCAGCATCGGCGTAGGCAGCATGGGCCGCGGCGACGCTCACGGATTCAATAACCTTTGCGATATCGTCGCGATCTGCGACTTGGACGAAGACTACGGTCTCGCTCGCACGATCAACTCCGGTATCGGCAAGAAGAACGAAAAAGGCGAAACGATCGCGCCCGATACGTACAAGGATTACCGCCGCGTCCTCGAACGCGACGATATCGACGTCGTCGCCGTCGTCACGCCGGACCACTGGCACGTGAAGATCGCCGTCGAAGCGTTGCAAGCCGGCAAGCACGTCTTCTGCCAAAAGCCGTTGACGCTTACGCTCGAAGAAAACCAGATCATCCGCAAGGCTGTTGAAAAGTACGGCAAGACGTTCCAAGTCGGCACGCAACAACGCTCGCAATACAACGAATTCGCTCTCGCGACGCTCCTTATCCGTCAAGGTCGCCTTGGCGAGATCAAGAAGGTCACGTGCGATATCGGCGCGTCCCCGACCTGCGATCGCGACATCCCGAAGATGGACGCCCCCGCGAACTTCGACTGGAATATGTACCTCGGTCAAGCGCCCTACACCGACTTCCTCGGCGACGGCGACTTCCTTAGCGCGAACAACAACGACAACCGCTTCGGTCGCACTCGTTGCCACTACGAATTCCGTTGGTGGTATGAATACTCCGGCGGTAAATTCACCGACTGGGGCGCTCACCACATCGACTGCGCTCTTTGGGCGATGGGTCTCGACAAGTTCGGCACCGGCCCCGTCTCCATCGACGGTACCAACGCCAAGCACCCCGTCCCGTTCAAAGACGGTTACCCGACGGTCAACAACCGTTACAACACGGCTCACGAATTCGATATCGTCTTGAAGCTCACGAACGGCTGCGAAATGCACGTCGTCAGCGGCTCGCCGGACGGCAACGGTATCCTCTTCGAAGGCACGAAGGGTCGTCTGCACGTCAGCCGCGGTCGCTGCAAGGGCAAGGTCATCGAAGAATTGACGCCCGAAACCTTCCCGAAACAAGAAGAATTCGACGCGCTCTACAACGGCAAGCCGTTCGAAGGCCATAAAGAAAACTTCATTCGCTGCATCCGCGAAGGCGGCAAGCCGGTCTCCGACGTTTGGTCTCACGTCCAAGCGATGAACTGCTGCCACCTCTGCGGTATCGCCGCGCGTCTGAACCGCGAGATCAAGTGGGACGTCAACGCCGAAAAGATCGTCGGCGACGAACAAGCCGCTTCGTTCTGGGCTCGCGAACAACGCAAAGGTTTCGAGATCTCTCGCGACTGAGCGCAAGTCCTTACTCGCTAGCATGAAGTCGGAACGCGCGTCTCGTCGCGCGCTCCGGCGTTTTGACGCTCATACGCCGAGTCTTTCGACGTAAAGCTTTCATTTCGAGAACGATCCGCCGCGTTTCGTTCTCGAGTTCTTGTTTACGCGGCGTCAATTTCTAAGAGATAACACATGACTTTTCCCAACGATCGGGACCCTAATTCGTCCTCGTACCCCGGCCATTCTCAATTCGACGACGCGTCGGAACAACCGCGTCGCTTCTTTCCGCCGCAGCCTCCTCGATTCTGGCAGATCGTTCTTAAAGATATGGCGACGACGATCGTCGGCGTCGGATTCTTCTGTCTGTGCGCGTTTGTATTAGTATTGTCGTCTCTGGCGGTCCTCGGCAAAGCGTTGAGCGATATCGATCCGACGACGAAAGGCTTCACGGAAACAACGATCCGCGGTAGCTCCAGATGCGCGAGCAAAGTCGTCGTACTCCCCATCGAAGGCGTCATCGAAACGGACGAGATGGGGTTCATCCCGGAAGCGATCGAAGCGATCAAAGACGACGGCAAAGTGCGCGCGTTGGTCTTGCGCGTCAATTCCCCCGGCGGCACGCTCTCCGGTAGCGATTACTATCTCCATCTTCTGAAGAAGCTCAAGGCGGAATTGGAGATCCCGGTCATTGTCAGCATGGGCGATATGGCCGCGAGCGGCGGATACTACATCTCCACGATCGGCGACAAGATCTTCGCGGAACGCTCGACGACGACCGGTTCTATCGGCGTCATCGTCTCGATGTACAACGCCGCGGAATTGTGCAAGAAGATCGGCGTTCGTTCCAGCTCGATCACGAGCGGCGCGATGAAAGGCATGGGCGACTTCATGAAAGAACCGACCCCGGAAGAGACCGCGATCTGGCAAAAATACGTCGACGATAGCTACGAACAATTCCTGAGCGTCGTCAAAGAAGGTCGTCCGTGGTTCCGCGGGGAAGAAAACGCCCCCGTCGTCGCTAAGGCGAAGCATAAGCAAGTCGCCGGCGTCAAAGTCAAGACGGTCAAAGAAGGATCCGACGAAGACGCCGACGTCGAAGAAGATACCGCCGAAGTCGTCGAAGAATCAGCCGACCAAGCGGAGAACGTAGAGACCGCCGAGTCCGTCGATACGCCGGACGCTGCGGAAGACGCCGAAGTTGAAGCATACGTACCCGAGACTAAGGCGGAAGTCGAACTTGACGTCGTCGCCGAACGCGACGCCGCGCTGCGTCAACTTGCCGACGGCCGCATCTACTCCGCGGCCGACGCGCTCGAACTGCATCTCATCGACGAGATCGGGTTCCTTGACGACGCGATCGACGCCGCTATCAAAGCCGCCGACCTCGTTGAAAACGACGTCGAAGTCGTCCGCTACGAAGAAGAAGCGGGGCTCTTCGATTCGCTCCTCCACAGCCAAGCGAAAGAACAGCCGATGAATCAAGCGACCGACGCGATCAAAAACACGATCGAAACGATCGCCACGCCTCGCGTTTATCTGATGTGCCCTCGCGCGCTCCCGTGAAACGCCGATCGTAAATCGCGTTAGAGCCGCGGCTCGACGCGACGATCCTACCTGTTTTCCCGCACGCCGGGACCTCGAATACCGCTAAATTGCGGTTCGTGGTCCCGGCTTTTTTATTGACCGCAGCGTTGAAAAAATGTAAACTACTTGTTGTACTTTAGTAAAAAACTGAAATTTTATGGTAAAAAATTAGGTTTTAGAGTTAAAAAAACGATTATACGCGCTCAAAAAACGTACAAAAGAGCGCGGAGTATGAAAACAGAATTTGACAAACAAACCGCCGACAGTAAAATTATATTGTCGGTCGCACTTGATGAGACTCGCGTTTACGCTCGGCGTATCTCGTATGTTTTTAACGTTTTACGCAAGCATATCGTCGACGCTTCAAGTTTAACTATCGCGTATGAACGCGTTCGCGGCGCTCCTTCGCCGCCCTTCCCCGACCGTCGCCGACGTTTTTGTTTTGAAATTACCGTCATTTTAGCGACAACAATTCAACAAAAGACGTTAAAAGATCGTTACTTCCCCCCAAGGTCAGACGTATTCATATGTTCAGAAAACAGCAAACGGAACTAGAGCAACTGTTTCGCGAGGCGCTTCGCCAGTATGTTGGCGACACTCGTTATAGCTTCTGGTTCACTTCCGACACGCGTTTCATGTTCGACGGCGACGTTCTCACCGTGGAGACGGAAACGTTCTTTAAGCTTGAGTGGCTGCGCGACGGCGGATATATCGAGACCTTTAAAAAGCTCGGACACAACCTCTTCGGGCGCGAGATCGAGGTCAGACTCGTGTTGAAAGAACCGACGTCCCCGCGCCCAAAGAGCGTCGACAGACCGCGTAACGCGTCGCAAGTCGAACGCGCCGTGCAAGACCTGCTCGACGAGGAAGCGCGCGAAAAGGAAGCCGCCGTTCAAAACGGATCGTCCCGCGAATACGAACCGCTCGATATGTCCGAGCAAGACGCCGGCGCGTTCGACGCCGCGACGTTCGCGCCCTCGCAAGCCCCGTATAATCAAACGCTCGACTTGCCGTTTGAGCCGCAAGACGCCGCGGCGCAAGGATACCCGGAACCGCGCGACGACGCGTACGCGCCTCTCCCGTCGGCTCCTGCCGAACCGGTCAAACGCGGTAGAGGTAGACCGAGGAAGAACCCCGACGCTAACGCCGCGCCAAAATTCGACGCGTACGCGCAAAACGACTACGCGACGCCGTCGTACGAGACGCCCGAACCGCAAGCGCAACAGCCTTATTACGGTTCGACCGATCCCTACGCGCCGCAAGAATTCGACGCGCCGAACCCGCCAAAGCGTAAGCGCGGGCGACCGCGAAAGACCCCGCCGGCGTCCGACGCGACCAATTTGCCCTCGAACGGCGCGCAATACGCTCAACCGCAGCCCGCGCAACGCTCGTTGTTTCAACAGTCGCCCGCAAGCTCGCCCCCGCCGTCGTTCCGCGACGCGTTCCAGAACGAACGTCGCGCGTCCGATCAAGTCCTACGTCCGCAAGCGTTTCCGTCTAACGGGGTCGGCGCGGAGCTATCCAAAGCCGAACTCGACGCGTACGCGGCCGGTTCTTTCGATCGCGGCGCGGTCTACGACTCGCCAAGATACGACGCCTCTCCCGACGCGTTCGAGCGCGAACGACCGACTCGACAACCGTCGCGCGGTCGCGGTCGTCCGAGAAAGGACGCGAACGCTCCAACACGACGTTTTGAGGACGAGGAAGAGACGGTCTCTCGCGACTCTCGCGGGTTCAACGTCGTAACTCGTCAAAAGGATCCGACGCGCATCAAGAGCGAAGATCGCCGCACGCCGTTTTTGTCGCTCGGCAAGTTCGTCGTGAAGCACACGAACGCGACGGCGTACCAGATCGTGCAGGTCGCGGTAACGCAACCGTTCGTGATCAATCCGATCTACATCAGCGGTCCGACGAGCGTTGGGAAGACGCATTTGCTCGAAGGGTTGTGCGACGCCTACGCTCGCAAGCGCGACGCGAAACCGCCGCTCTACATGACGGGGCTACAGTTCACGGAAGCGTTCGTGCATAGTCTCCGCGGCGGCGCGCCGTTCCGCGAACGGTTCAACAACATCTCGCTCTTTGCGCTCGACGACGTCCATTTCCTCGAAGGGAAATCGTCGACGCAGGTCGAATTACTGAACCTGTACGACTACCTGCGCTTACGTCGCGTCCAGTTCGTCGTCACCGCGAATAAGCCGATCGACGAGCTCGATCTCCGCAGCGAATTGACGACGCGTCTTGAAAGCGGCGTGGCGTGCAATATCGAGCCGCCGGAACGCGAATTGCTCGCGGAAGTCATGCACAATATGGCGTTAGATCGTCGACTCATCATCTCCGACGACGTCTGTCGTTTCGTGGTTTCGCGTTACGCGAGCAACGCGCGTCAAGTCTCGGGAGCGTTGAACAAACTCTTCGCCGAACACCTTGCCACCGGCGCGCCTATCGATATCGCCTTGGCGCAACGCGCGCTCGCCGACTTGACTCCGGTCAACTACCGCAATATCAAGTTGGACGACGTCGAACGCGTCGTGCAAGAAGTATTCGGACTAGAATCTAACGCGCTCAAATCCGCGTCGCGCGCGAAGAAATGCGCCGACCCGCGCGCTATCGCGATGTGGCTTGCCAGAAAGCATACGCGCGCGGCGTTAGCAGAGATCGGGTACTTCTTCGGCGGACGTAAGCACAGCGCCGTCCTCTCCGCGCAGAAGAAAGTCGACGAATGGTTGCAAGCCCACGAACAGATCGACGGAGCGGAAGGCGCGTTCACCGTCAACGACGTCGTCGAACTCGTCGAGCGTAAGCTCTCGTACCCGAAAGCGTGACGCTCGCAACGCGAAATTCGCGACGATATAAGACCAAAGCGGACTCGTTTCACGACGAGCCCGCTTTTTTTATCACTTTCAACTTACTAGCGGCGTCGACCAATAAAAAAGCGCCGAGACGATCGTTCGCCTCGACGCTTCTATTATTTCATAACGCTAAACAGCGGCTTCGTTTACGCTCAACGCAACGAGATCTCG
This sequence comes from Thermoguttaceae bacterium, assembly GCA_045599605.1. Classification (GTDB taxonomy): domain Bacteria; phylum Planctomycetota; class Planctomycetia; order Pirellulales; family Thermoguttaceae; genus RUG369. The sequence continues at coordinate 88,763 of JAZRWE010000013.1, read as the reverse complement.
TTCGCTTTGAGGAAATCCAAGAACTTTTGGTGGAAGTCGTCGATCTCTTCGCCGGTAAGCGTGTGGTCGGGCGCGCCGATCTCGTAACGGAACGAGTAGCTCCCCATGCCCTTCTCCATACCCTTGCCTTTGTAGGAGGTGACGAAGTTGCGCTTGACGATCAACGGGTGCTTGAATTCGTCGAGCTTGGCGGCGAGACCTTCGTAACCGGATTCGAGCGACCAGACGAGCGAGAAGTCTTGCCAAGAGCCGGGGAACTTCGCGGGTTCCGTGAAGGAGTACGTCGGGTAGATCGAGCCGGGGAAGCGATCGAGTTCGAGTTCGAACCAGACGACTTGACCGCCGTCGGGCGAGACGACGGACAGCGTTTGCTTATCCAAGACGCCGAGCGCGCCGATCTTAGCGTCGCCGCAATAGATATCGACGGAGTAGTCGGTCTTTTGCCACGGGGACTTGTCTTCCTTCGTCGCGACGAATTTCAGTTCTTTCTTGCTCTGCGTGTAGATCTCGGCGACGTCTTCAAGAGCGCCCTTGATCTCGAGGTAGTGGTCTTCGAGCGACCCGGATTGCGCGAAGCTGACGCCGGAGAGACGACGTTCTTCACAGCATTTCTCCATACTGTCGATCGGCTTGCGTTGGTCGTCGACGGCGCCCTTGAGCAAGTAGACGTGTCCAAGTTCGAAATAGCGGAAAGAATCGCGGAACGTGCGGTTCTTAGCGACCATCGCGAAAAGGGTCGGGATCAGCGTCGTGCGCATACGGCTTTCGTAAGGCGCGATCGGATTCATAAGTTCAAGCGTTTCGCCGGGGTTGAAACCGAGTTTCGCGTTCCAGTTGTCGTTGAACCAACCGTAGTTATGAACTTCCATGAAGCCGTAGCCGGCGGCGAGCAGACGACGAGCGCGGTGTTCCAACTTGATGTATTCTTCAACATAGAGCGGACGCAACGGCGCTTCGGGAAGCGCGGGTTCGATGTTGTCGAAACCGAAGATACGCGTAACTTCTTCGACGATATCTTCTTCGATCGAGATATCTTTACGGCTACGGAACGCGGGAACGCCGACGCGAAGCGTACCGTCTTCGAGGTATTCCGGCTCAAATTGGATGGAGCGCAGGATCTCGATCACTTTATCTTGCGGGAAATCGACGCCGACGAGCTTATTCATACGGCCCGGCGCCAACTCGATATAACGCATTTCGTCTTGCAGGTCGCCCGCGAGAGAGAAGCGCGTTTCGACTTTGTACGGAACGCCGGATTCTTCTACGAGCTTCAAGATACGTTCCGTACCGACCTTCGTATTTGCGGGAGGTTGCGTCTTTTCATAGCGTTGCGACGCGTCGGTGCGCAAGCCGAGTCTGCCGGAAGTGCGGCGGATGCGTTCGGCGCGGAAGTTCGCGGATTCGAGCATAACGCGCGTGGTCTTCGCGGTGATCTCCGTTTCGAGACCGCCCATGATACCCGCGATCGCGACAGGCTTGTCGCCGTCGCAGATCATCATATCGTCGGCGACCATCTTGCGTTCGTTGCCGTCAAGCGTCTGGAACACGCCTTCTTTACCCATCGCGGCGACGCGGATATTCGAAACGAGGTCGGCATCGAAAGCGTGAGTGGGTTGGCCAAGTTCCAAGCTGACGTAGTTCGTCAAGTCGACGAGCAGATCGTAAGTGCGTTGCCCAAGCGCGTGCAAGCGGCGTTGCATCTTGATCGGCGAAGGAACGCGCGTCGAGTTCGCTTCGATACTGAAGACGATACCGGAGTAGCACAAGCAGTTCGGATCGTCGATAGCGACCGGGAACGCCGGCAAGTCGTTGTATTGGTCGACGTTATGACGTTCGTACGGCTTCAATTCGCGATGGAAGATCGCGGCCAATTCGCGCGCGACGCCGTAGTGGCCCCAGAGGTCGGGACGGTGCGTCAAGCTCGTGTTGTCGAATTCGATCAAGACGTCTTGCGCGGGCACATAATCCGCCAACTTCGCGCCGGTCGGGACGTTAGAGGGGATCTCAAACAGGATCTCGTGCCAATCGCTCATGCCGAGTTCGGCGGCGCTGCAGCACATGCCTTCGCTGTCGTAACCGTAGACTTGCGCTTTCTCGATGCTCTTTTCGCCTAGCGTGACGCCGGCGGGAGCGAAAGCGCATTTCAAGCCGACGCGAGCGTTCGTCGCGCCGCAGACGGTCGTGTACGTCTTATCTCCGCAATCGACTTTGCAGAACGTCCGCGTCTTACCTTCCGGCGTCGTAAACGGTTCCGCCGAAACGATCTCGCCGACTAATACGCCGTCAACGTGGCGATCCACATACTCGATCCCTTCAACTTCCGCCGTCGACATCGTCAAACGATCGACGATTACTTCGGGCGAAACGTCCGAAAGGTCGACAAAATCAGAAATCCAGTCAAGAGAAATAAACATAACAACCTCTATTGTTTAAATACGATACGACCGTGTCGACGCGTCAACGCCGACGCTAGGACGGAGCGTCCGTCGCAAAACGAACGCTCCCTTCGTTTCATTACGCGATCACAGGTTCTCGGCGAGCAGCCAAGCAAGCAGACCTTTTTGGGCGTGCATTCTGTTCGACGCCTCTTGGACGATGCGGCTGTACGAGGAATCCATGACTTCGTCCGTTACTTCAAGACCGCGGCGCGCCGGCAAGCAGTGCATGAAGATAGCGTCGGGACGCGCGAGCTTCATCAGATCGGAGTTGACTTGGTACGCGGCGAACTTCTTAGTGCGGACTTCCGTCTCGGCGTCTTGACCCATGCTGACCCAAACGTCGGTGACGACGACGCGTGCGTCGCGGACCGCTTCTTTAGGATCTTCAAGAACCGTAAGTTCAAAACCGGGTTGACGTTGCGCGGTCAACGCCTTGAGCTCGTCGTCGGAGAAGTGATAGCCTTCCGGAGACGCGATCGACATCTTGCAACCAAGCATCGCGGCCGCTTCCATCAAACTCGCGGAAACGTTATTGGAGTCGCCGACCCACGCGATCTTCACGTCGTCGAACGATCCGAATTCTTCTTTGATCGTCAACATATCCGCCAAAGCTTGGCAGGGGTGCGCTTTATCCGTCAACGCGTTGATGACCGGTACGGTAGAATATTTCGCGAATTCTTCGACGGTCGCGTGACTCTTCGCGCGGAACGCGATGCAGTCTACCATCGAGCTGAGGACGCGAGAGACGTCCGGAACAGATTCGCGCTTGCCAAGTCCGATGTGTTGTTCTTCCAACAACATCGCGCCGCCGCCAAATTGGATCATGCCGGCTTCGAAGCTGACGCGAGTACGAAGGGACATCTTTTCGAAAATAAGGCCGAGGACTTTGCCGTCGAGCAGCTTACGGCGCACGCCGTTTTTGTATTCCGCTTTGACGTCTTCGGCGATCTTCAAGATCGTTTGCAGCTCTTCAACGGTAACGTCGGCAAGAGTAAGGATGTGACGTAAAGGTTTCATAGTGTTCAAGCTCCCTTCTTGAGCGCGTTTTCGAGGATATCGAGACCTTCTTCGAAGACGTCGAACGGGGTGTTGACGGCGGGTAAGAGTCTGATGACTTTGCCGTGCGTGCAGTTAATGAGCAAGTGGTCTTCCATGCAGCGTTGAACGAAGACCGTGCCGTCGATCTTGAGTTCGCAACCGATCATCGCGCCGACGCCGCGGACGTCCGCGATGATATCCATCTCTTTGGCCCACTTGTTCATGCGATCCTTAGCGCGTTTCTCAATTTCTTTCGCGCGTTCGAGCAAGCCTTCTTCCTCGACCATCTTGATCGTGGCGATACCGGCGGCCGCGGCGATCGGGTTGCCGCCGAACGTGGAGGCGTGCATACCTTTACGCAAGCTCGGCGCAAGTTCTTGTTTGCACAACATCGCGCCGGCGGCGACGCCGCTGCAGATCGTCTTCGCAAGCGTCATGACGTCGGGAACGACGTTGAAGTGTTGATACGCGAACCATTCGCCGGTACGACCGCAGCCCGCTTGAACTTCGTCGAAGATCAAGACCAAGCCGTGCTTATCGCACAAATTACGGAGACCTTGCAGGAATTCCTTAGTCGGGACGTTCACGCCCCCTTCGCCTTGGATCGGTTCGAGCATGATACCCGCCGTTTCGTCGTCGATCGCCGCTTCAACGCCGGCGAGGTCGCCGTAGTTGCAGTAGACAAAACCGGGAACGAGCGGTTCAAGTCCTTCGTGGTACTTGTGTTGCGCGGTCGCGGTGACCGTCGCCATAGAACGACCGTGGAACGAGTTGTAGAACGTAATGATCTTGTACTTGCCTTTGGGCGTGTGAAGACGCGTCAATTTGATCGCCGCTTCGTTAGCTTCCGCGCCGGAGTTGCAGAAGAAAGCCTTACCGCCGAAACTGCGTTCGGAAAGCATCTTAGCCCAAACGCCTTGTTCTTCCATATACCAACTGTTCGGAACATGGATCAAGCGCGCAACTTGTTCTTGCAACGCCTTGACGACCGGTTTCGGACTATGACCGAACATATTGCAGCCCCAACCGGGGAAGAAGTCGATATAACGCGCGCCTTCGGCGTCCCAGATGAACGGACCGTCGCCGCGAACGAGCGCGACAGGATAACGCGTATAGTTTGGGATCACATACTGATCGAACAGCGAAATAATCTCTTGCGAACTTCTTGACATAATTTCATCCTTTTATATAAAAAACGCGCTCAATAAACTCTGACGCGTTCAGCGTTTATCAAAGATCTCGGTGCCGACGCCTTGACTCGTGAAGATCTCGAGCAAAATGGCGTGACGGAGGCGGCCGTTAATGATATGGATCTTTTCAACGCCGCGTTCGATCGTTTTAAGGCAGGACTGGATCTTGGGGATCATGCCGCCCAAAATGACGCCCGACTTGAGCAATTCGCGCGCTTCGTCGGCGGTAAGCGAATCGATCATCGAGGCGGGGTCGTTGGGGTCTCTGCGCACGCCGTTGACTTCCGTGACGAAGATCAACTTGCTAGCGTGCAGTTGTTTCGCGACTTCGGTCGCGGCGACGTCGGCGTTAACGTTCAGACCTTGACGACCGCCGTCGTCGATAATGGTGTACGAGGGAATGATCGGGATCATACCGGCGTCGCAGCAAGCGTTGATCTTATCGACGTCGACGCGAGTCACTTCGCCGACCCAACCGAGGTCGACTTCCGCGCCGGAATCGTCTTTCAGCATCGTCTTGTTGCCGTACAACACGTTCGTGTCGAACGCGTCGGAAAGCGCTTGCGCGTTGCCGCCGTAGAACTTGATCGAGTCGACGAGACCTTGCGAGATCTTCGTCGCGAGGACGTCTTTAACGACGCCGAGCGTGGCGTCGTCGGTGTAGCGACGGCCTTGAACGAAGTGTGGAAGGATCCCGGCGTCGGTCATAGCTTGACTGATCGCGGGGCCGCCGCCGTGTACGACGACCGGCTTCATACCGACGGTCTCCATGAAGACGAGGTCGGTGACCAGATGCATCATCGCGGACTTGTCTTCCATCAGACTTCCGCCAAGCTTTATGACGGTGATCTTACCGCGGTGTTCGCGGATCCATTTCATCGCTTCAATAAGAACGTCGGCCTTTTCGCTAGCAATTTCCGTCATAACGCGCCATTCCTCTAATTTATTTGTATCGTAACCGCCCTTAGGCGTCGCGCGCCACGCGGCGCCGATTTCAAGATCAGACATAATTTTAATCGCTCGAGCCCCGATAGTCTAGACGCCATTTAAAAAAAACGCCGCTCGTTTTGGTCTCGCGCTTGCGAAATTTGACGACTAAAACGCAACCTACGCGATCGAGACCGCGCGACAAAAACGGCGTAAGAAAATAAACAAAGGTTTTGCGTCGAACGCGTTCAACGCAAAACCTGCTGTTCTATCAACGTTCGTCCGGGAAAAAACCAAGGCGCCAACATATATACATTGACGCCTTCGCGAATCCCTTCGAGAACTTTCGTCGGTAACCGAGCTAATAATCAAACTCAGTCGCCAACGTAAGGCATCAACGCCATGAAACGAGCGCGCTTGACGGCGGCGGCGACGGCGTGTTGGCTGACGGCGGAGCAACCGGTCTTACGACGACCGATGATCTTGCCTTGACGGCTGGTCAGTTTCTTCAACAGTTCGACGTCTTTGTAGTCGACGAACATGGGACGCGGGCGTTCGCCGTTGATGGCCAACGGATCTTGCTTCTTAACGCGGACCTTAGCCTTGGAACGTTTACGATTGACGCGATTCTTTTTGAATGCCGGAGCTTTGGACATGGTAATACCAGTTCTTCTATAATAATGTTGTAAATAAGCGCCGAAACGCCGCGCGATCCTGCGTTATTGGGCGCGCCCGTGCTTCTTCAAGTCCCAGAACTCGAACGGATCGGACTCGAGACTGTCGGCTTCATTCGTCGAAGAGCATGCTTCGGGCTCGGATAGTGGCTTGTAATTATAACCCCGTTTGCGTCGGACGCAAGGGTCGGTTTCTTTTTTTCGCTAAATTTAACCGTTTCCCTCATCGCCGAGCTCGCCCTCGCTCCAAGTCGTTATATTTTAACATTGAGACAAAATCTCAAAAAACGTCTTTTCATACTCTAAGAATATTTTAAGCGTCTGCAATACCCTCACAAACGGACCTAACCGTCTCAAACGGAAAAAAAGTAGTGTAAAATCTTTTTTTGGGGATTCTTTGCGAGTCAGTCGATTCCTAAAAAGCCGCGCAAAAGAAGTCGTTTTCATTGCTCTTTGAAGCGCGCTTCCAAGCGAGCGGCGAGACGTATTCACGCGTATGTTTTATTAACGGACGAAACAAAGAATGTATTCCGACGACCAAGGCGACGATTGCCTCCATGATTTCCCGATCGAAAAGCCGTGTTTCAACGCGGCTGAAACGCCGTATGTGACGAGCTTGCCCGATATCTTGTACGCGTTTCGCAAGAACGTCGGATACGACGTTCAGTTCTATCGCGATCGTCCCAACGCGGCAGACGCCGAGTTGAAGCTCGCCCTTAACGACTCCGCGGACGACCGTCGCGCGGAATTCGCGATCGGCGGCGATAACGAAAGCTCGTTCGGCAAACTCGTCATGGAACGCGCCGACGACGCGACGCAGAAACTTGACTGGGACGCGGCTAGCGAACTTGTCGGCTCGCTCGCGAACCTTCTCGCCGAAAATTATCAATGGCGCCGCAAGGTCGAACGCTGCGAAGAAGAACTCGCCGCCTCCGACTTGGCCTACGCCGACCTCGCGCCTAGCGAACGCGGAACGACCTCGCGCAAGCTCCGCGAAACGTTGCGGACCGGCGCCGCCGCGCTTGGCGATTTCGACGCCGCCGCGCTCTATCTTCTCGATCCGACGACGATGTACCTTGTCCTTCGTTCGGTGTGGGGACTTCCGCAAGAACGTTATCTCGACGAGCCTCGCAAGCTCCAAGGTTCTCGCGCGGAACTCGAAGCGCTCTTGGGCAGCGCGGTCGTCATCAACGACGAATATCTCGCGGAAGCCTGGAACGCGCCCGAAGATTTCCCGTGCGCGGTATGCGTCCCGGTAGTCGCCGACTCCGACGTCTTAGGCGTCGTTTGGTATTATTCAAACACCCCTCATAAGGTCGGAAAACGCGAGATGGAAACGCTGAGCCTGATCTCGTCGAAACTCGTCGACGAACTGGAAAAAGGCGCGCCTCGCGGCCGCGGAGTCGACCGTATCTGAGCGTCGAACCCAAACCTCGAACATGGTAAGTCGCGGCGGATCTCTTTCTCCGAGAGAGGTCCGCCGTTCTCATTTCTTGTCGCGCATATCCGAGAAGGAATTATGCGCGCAATCTGTTTCTAGCGCACAAACGTTAGAATCCTCTTAAATATGCAACACGAGAAAAAAAACGAGAAAAAAATCGTTTCACTAGTTCCAATTTGGCTTCTTTCATATTATGATTGATAATAAGCGTCATAGTCGACGAGGAGCGCGCGTTTTTTATGCGCTTTCTGCGTTTCGACGTCGACGAAGCGACGACGGCTCGCCAGCCGATCGTTTTCCTGCCGGAAGAAGCCGCCGAACGTAGTCGGACGGTAGTATAGAGCGCGCCGCGCGCGTGAGGATTTTCGAATGAAACGACATTTCGCTGCTTGTTTTGCCCTTATTAGCTTATTCGCGTTATGCGCAACCGCGCTAGCCGACATGCCCGGTAAGCTCGTGTCGGAGTCTGACGCGAACGCCGTCGGCATGACGCGCGCTTGGTTCGCCCAAGCGACATTGTTGCGCGGACAAGAAAACGTCGCCAGCGTCACTTTCCAAGACGGCGTTCTTTTCACCGCGACGGAAAACGGTCGTCTGCAAGCGTTCGACGGCGAGACCGGCGTTACGTTGTGGACGGTAGAATGCGGTTCCGGTTATCTTCTTCCCCCGGGCGTCAACAGTAAAGTCGTCGCCGCCGTCTGCGGTACGAATTTGTTGATCTACGATCGCTTCACCGGTAAGAAGCTCAGCGAGACCGTCCTTTACGGCAATCCTTCCGCGGGCCCGATCGTCAGCGAACGCGAAGTCTACGTTCCCGTCTACAGCGAGCGCGTTTTGGCTTATCCTATCGTGAAAGAAGATCAAGAGACGGATAAAGTCTCCGCGACGCTCAACACGATGACCGAAGCCGCGAAAGACCTCGGCAACGCCTCCGATTACTGGGAAAAGAAGCTCGCTAGCGTCAACGACAAGATCAAGAACGCTAGTTACGCTATCAAAGATATCAACGCGAAACGTCCTTATTCCTGCCCCGGTATCGGCATTCCGATGGTCTCCCCGATCCTCGGCACGCAATCCTACGACCTCGACGTCGTCGGTTGGACGACCGATCAAGGCTGGCTCGTTCTCGGCGAGATGCTTCGCCGCAGCGACGACGACCCCTTCAAGCTCCTGTACAAATTGCAAGCTCGTCCGAACTTCTCCTATGTTAACGACGTTCGCGTCGGCAACAAGGCGCTGATCCCGCGCGACGACCTTGAATGCACGCCGTTCTTCTTCCCGGAAGACAAGAGCGCGCAGAATATGCGTTTGCCCGAAAACCGTCGTCAAGGCGGTCTGTTCATCGTCGGTTCGGAATCCGGCCACGTCTACGCGATGAACGACGTCACGGGCATGCTTCGCTGGACGTTCCTGACTCGCACGCCTGTTTCGAGTCATATCTCCGCGTTTGACGATCACGCCTACGTCCCGACGGAATCCGGCGACTATTTCGCGGTCGACCTCAAGACCGGCGAAGAAGCGTGGGTCGCTTCCGATATCGCGAAAACGCTCTCCGCGTCCCAAGCTCGCCTTTACACGCTCGACACTCGCGGACGTCTCGTCGTCGTCGATCGCGCCACCGGCGAACGTCAAAAGGTCCTCAATATCGGTCTGACGAAATTCCAAGTCTTCAACCAAGAAAACGACCGCGTCTATATCGTTTCCTCCGACGGTCTCGTTCAATGCTTGCGCGAAACGCAACTTGTCGAACCTATCCGTCACCGTGAATCCTGCGCCGCTATCAACGCGCGCATCATGGCGCAAATGGCGAAAGAAAATCCGGAACTCGTCGAAGCCGCCGCTAAGAAAGCCGACGCCGCCGTCGCCGCTCCGACTCTCGACGAAGACGATGAAGCCGAAGAAGAAGTTGAAGAAGCCGACGACGATCCTTTCGGTAGCGACGACGAAGACGACGCTACCTCCGCCGACGACGAAGAAGTTGAAGAAGACGAAGACGATCCCTTTGGCGGCGACGACGACTTCTGATACTAAGCGAGATTTCGGGCAAGCGACTATTTGACGCCGCCCCGTAACGCGAATACAATTAGACGCGCGAAGATATTTTCTCCGCGCGTTTTTTTATTGGTCCAACGCAACCTACCAACAAGCGTTATGCAAGAGCGGGCGATCGCTCTTACGGAAACGGAGCCTCTTATGAAACTACATGCGCTCAAACGCGCGACGTCGTTTGTCGTCGTGTTCTCGATCTCGTTCGCGTTCATATTTGCGACGGAAGCGCGTTCCGGCGCGCAGCTCGATCTTTCTCCATTACCGCCGACCTCGACGCGAGCCGCGGAACCTCTGCCGCATTTCCCGAGCCTAATGGCGGCGTATGTTTGGAGAAACTGGAACCTCGTCGAGATCGAGAAACTAGCGAGAACGGTGGACGCGTCCCCCGCGCAACTTGAAGCGATCGCGGATGCGTTAGGACTACCGAAATACGAAGCGCCGCAATGGTCGTCGGCAAGGTCGTATATCACTATTGTGAGACGGAACTGGTCGTTGCTCCCGTACGAACAACTCCTGACGTTATTAGAACTGACGCCGACGGAGTTCGCGGAGAAGCTGCGCGAAGACGATTTTCTATCGGTGAAACTAGGCGAGAAGCCGTTATGCGAACCGCTGCGTTATTCCGCGCCTAGCGAAGAAGAACTTGCCGCGTGTCGCAAGATCGCGCAAGACGTTAAAGCCGCGACGTCGAGTTCGGTCGCCGAGTTATTCGATCGTCCTAACGCGTATCTCTTCCGTTTCTTAGACGACCTCGGCGGCGACGCGGAACCGCTCCCTATCGACGCGTCGAACGTGAGTCCGCAATTTGAGCTCTGTTATCTCCATTCGTATTTCGCGGTCTTTGGCGATCCTTTACTGCAAGACAGCTCGTTATTGTATCCGGATAAACTATTCGCGAAACTCCAAGAGCGCGGCGTAAACGGGGTCTGGCTCCACTCGCTCCTTCGCGACCTGACCCCGGCGACGGCGGATTTCCCCGAGTTCGGCGCAAGATCGGAAGAACGACGCGCGACGCTCCGCGACCTTGTCGCTCGCGCAAAGCGTTACGGTATCGACGTCTATCTCTATATGAACGAACCGCGCGCTATGCCGTCCGAGTTCTTCGCGGCGCATCCTGAGGAAAAGGGCGTGGAAGAAGGTCAATACTGCGCGATGTGCGCGTCGGCGCCGAAAGTGCGTCAATGGTTGAGCGATTCGTTAGCGTATCTCTTCACGGACGTTCCCGGACTCGGCGGCGTCTTCACTATCTCGGGGTCCGAGAATCTCACAAGCTGCGTATCGCACGGCGCGCAAGCTAATTGTCCGCGTTGCTCGCAACATAGCGACGCCGATCTGATCGTCGATCTCAACGCCGCTATGGAAGAAGGCGTGCATCGCGGTTCCCCCGACGCCAAAGTCATTGTCTGGGACTGGGGTTGGCGCGGACACGGCATGGCGGAAGATATCATAGCAAAGCTGTCCAAAAACGTCTGGCTGCAATCCGTTAGCGAATGGGCGTTGCCGCTGAAGCGCGGCGGCGTCGACGTAACGGTCGGAGAATACTCGATATCTGCGGTCGGGCCGGGTCCTCGCGCGCAAGCGCATTGGGCGGCGGCGAAAGCGGCGGGAATCAAGACGATCGCAAAATGTCAATTCAACACGACTTGGGAGTCGGGATCGATACCCGCGATACCGGCGATGGATCTCGTCGCGCAACACGCGCGCAATCTCTCGCATTCCGGGGTCGACGGCGTAATGGCGGGCTGGACTCTCGGCGGCTATCCGTCGCTGAATCTCGAACTCGTCCACGAATTCGCGACCGCGCCTAATATCACGGTCGACGAGGCGTTAAGCAAACTCGCGACGCGATATTACGGCGCCCAAGGCGCGAAACTTGCGCGAGAGGGTTGGACGACGATCTCGGAGGCGTTTCAGGAATTTCCTTATGGCGGCGGCGTCATCTACACCGCGCCTAACCTTATCGGGCCAATGAACTTATTACGTCTTGAACCTACCGGTTGGCACGCGTCGATGGTCGGTATTCCTTACGACGACCTCAACGCGTGGAAGGGGCCATATCCCGCCGAGACGTTTGCAGAACAGATGCAAAAATGCGGCGAAGGGTTCTTGAAGGGCGCGAAGATACTCAAAAACGCGGCGCAGTTCGAGAATAAGTCGGAAGCCCAAGCGCAAGCGCTATACGCGGAAGCGGCGGGAATACTCTATCTAAGTTGCGCCGAGCAAACGCGTTTCGTTATGGCGCGCGACGCGTTGAACAACGACGGCGAGAAAAGCGGCGCCGACGCGGTCAAGACGATGCTCGACGTCGCCAAAAACGAACTCGAACTAGCGAGAGCGTTACGCGACCTACAAGTCCGGGACTCGACCATCGGATTTGAATCGACAAATCAATACTGGTTCGTTACCAACGACGCCGTTGAGAAGATCGTTTCCTGTCTCTATATTATCGATCGGCTAGAAAACGATTGAGCATACGACGTTATCTACGGTCCGACAACATATATAAGCAATAGAAACGCCGCGAAGAGTATTACGGCTCTCCGCGGCGTTTTTATTTATTCAGCGCATCGCTAACGCAACGCGATCATTGAATTTCCGGCATGACGGGCGTCTTGCCTTCCAAGATCGCTTTTTGTCCTTCCTCGTTATCGACGCCGTAGAAGATCGCGTTAAGATCGATCCAAGTCGCGAGGACGCGCAACTGCTCGTCGCTAAGCTCGACGCCTTCGTGTCCTTCTCGCAACAACTTCATAAGCCGGCTACCCAACGCGCCGTATCTCCCGCCGGGTTCCGTGACTTGGATCTGATTGCGCGCGCCAAAACGCGGCACAAGCGCTTCCGCGGCGTTCGTCGGGTTCGTGCCGTCGCCGTAGAAATCGCGGTCGCTCATCAACGCCTTGTACGAACGCGTAAACGCGTCCTTTCCCTCGCCTTCCGGCGCGCCGGTCAGATCGACGCCGGCTTCTTTACGCGACTCGTTATGACATTCCAGACACTTCGAGTCAAGTATCGGCTGCACGTCGTGAGGAAAAGCAAACGGTCTGCCCCCTAGCGTTCCCGGCGTCAAGACAGACGCTTCTCGTTTCGCCGCCGCGGTATGCGACGCGTCCGCGGAATAAGTCTCCAAACCCGAGGCGTCGCCGGCGTCGTTGCGTTCGTGGCAACCTACGCACGAGATCTTTTCGCCGGGCTGCAAATATGTCAACGAGCGCATCGTCTGATACGCGTTGCCGTTACGATCGATCGCCTGCAAATAGAACGGCGTTTTCGCGGGAACGCAGAAATACGCGCTTCCGTCTTCTTCGACCGGAACCGTTCCTAAGATCGCTCTACCGTTTTCTTCACGCGCCATACCGATCGGCGGGTCGTCGGCGTCGCGCGTCGTCTTCGGAAAGAGCTGCACGACGCGCAACTCCTTGATCGAACCGCGCTCAATATTATCGCCTAAACCCTTATATACGTCGACTACGGACATATATCCAAACTCGGGCGCGTCTTGCGGTAGCTGGCTCGCCCAAACCGGCGGGGTATCGCGTTCCAATATCGGGGTCGGCGTGACCGCGCTTATCGTCGGGTCGCGGAAAACGAGTTCGCGATTGCCGAAAACGTCGAGCGCGTAGATACCAAGCGCGTCCGCGTCTTGACCGGGGTCCCATTCCCAGCGTAGCGGTCGCGGGGAATACGAGACGTAGAAGTACTTTTCCGATAACGGGTAAGGCGATTCGTAATACTCGGGGATATTGAGCGATTCCGCTTCCGGGAACGGGATATCCGGGGTAACGCGCGTCAACGCGTCCAAGCCGTCGCTCGATACGCTCGGGTCGACGATAACGATCGGGCCGCCGGTCGAGGAATGATGCGCGCTCGCCGTACAGATATACTTGCCGGTATTCGGGATAGCGCGAGCTTGGAAGAGACAGTGCGGCTTAGGCGCGGCGTTTCCCCACAACGCGGCGGGTCGCGCGCCGTCGGGTCGCATCGTCCAGAGATTTTGGTGCGTTACGGCGTCGCGGTCGATGTAGTCCCAACGCGCGTAGACCACGCTGCCGTCGTTGGCTATCTCGGGGAACCATTCGTTCGTATCATGCCAAGAAAGCGTCTTCACGTCGGAACCGTCGGCGTTCATCGAGTGCGTCGTGTAGACGTGCCAACGCTTACCGAATCCCCACCAAAAACAACGCGCGTAGCCTTGTCGACGCGTCGACATGAACAATATCTTTCCGTCCGGCGCAAACGTCGGCGTGATATCGTCGTAAGACCCGCTCGTCAATCGTTTTAGATCGGAACCGTCGATATTCGCGGTATAGACGTGATAGAACGCGTCGTCCGCGTCCGAGTAATGCACCTGATACGGGTCGTACGTCTTATCTTCCGAGAGATCGACCCACGAGAAGACAAGACGTTTCGCGTCGAACGAGAGTCGCGGTTCCAACACGCGACCTTGCGACAACTTACCGTCGAACAGATCGCGATGCGCCAACGATTCGCCGGGCTTGTCGAGGACGTAGATCCCGCCACCTTTCTTCGCGCGCCAACCAAAGTACTGCATGACAAGATGGTTATACGAAGTCGGAACGCTTTTGACGAACAATAACGGCGCCGAGCGATACAACTCGTTAGAGAATACGATCTTGCGTTTGAGTCCGCGAACCTCGGCGTAGTATCTCTCCGTCTCGATCGGCGTCAGCGTTCGCGCGTCGATCGCTTCCAACGCGGTAAGACGCTTATTCAACGCCTCGGTCTCGTCTTCGTCCAGCGTTTCGCTCAGGTCGTCAAGAAGGACTCGCGCTAATTTGATGTGTTTAATAGCGTTATCGCGATACGCGGCGGCGTCGCCCGGCTCGATCTTATCTTCGCGCAACCATTCGTAGCGGATCGTCGCGCCAAAGTCCCGACCATAACCTTCCGGCAACGCGCGTTCAGGCGTCGGCGCGTCGGGTAAATACTCGTACGACCACAACTTACCGTCATCGTCGCCGCGCGCGTCGAACCCTTCGGACGCGACGTAAGTTTCTTTCGCGCCGTCTTGATACGCGATCGTCGGATCGAACGCGGTCGTGTCGCAGAAATGTTCTTTACCGCGGCGGACGATAAAGCGTATCTTCGTTCCTTGCTTGACGTTCGTGCGAATATAGTAACGAACGCCTTTATCGTCGTCGCCGGCAAGCGATTCCTCAAACAGCGTTTCGCCGTTCAACTCGATCGCCGCGACCACGCCGTCGCTATTCTTGTCGATATGCAGTTTCGCGACGCGGCCCGCGATCGCAAGTTCGCCGTCGCGCGGGGCGGTAAACGTCCTCGCCGACGCCGCCGCTTCGCTCGGATGTTGCCAGTCGCGTCCTACCCTCGCCCACTGTTCCGCGCCTTGATAGAAAGTCGACCCGTACCACTTTTCGGCGTTCTCAATATAAGTCATTGCTTTATAAGGAGAACTGAGTTCGACGTTTTGTTCCGTCGTTTCAAGCGGCCAATCGAACGCGGGTATGGAATCGACGCGGACGACTTCGCTCGCCAACGCGGACGCGGTAAGCATAGAAGCGGTCAACACGCCAAGATAGATATATTTATTGAGATAAGCGCGCATAAGAACCTCGACATTATCGCGCGTCGCCGACATAAGTTCGACGCATAGGTCATACGAGTAACAAAAAAGATCCGCAACTCCAACGAGCGACGGATCTTTGTTTCTAATATTCAAGCGCTCAGCGCAGCAACGCCCACGCGGCGACGCCGATAACGACAACGGCGAGGACCGCGGCGCCGACGAGCATGCCGACGCGCTTATCGCTTCTCTTCTTCGGCGCGACGTTTACGGTCGAATCGGCGATGATCGAATCCTCGACTAACTCGCTTACGGTCTCAGGTTCGGGCTCAGCGGCGAGCGCGTCGCCATACGCGTCGAAATTCTCGTCGGCGCGGTGCCCTTTGGTGATCTCGAAACGAATATCGCCGTCGCCGGCGCATTCGTAGAGCGGGAACTGTCGCGCCCCCATCTTCGCCGCTTCTTCTTTCGTCTTCTGAACGACGTATCCGGAGACCGAGTCGAACGAGCTTTGGAAACGGTCGGCGCCCTCTTGGATCCCTTCGATCAGCTTCGCGGTGAAGAGCCCTTTACGACCCTCGACCAGATCGCGCGGCGATTCGCCGTCGGAACAGGCGCACAACACGCCGCAGCGGTACCCGGGCTCGGTCTTGCGAACGTACTTGCGGATCGTCTGACAGTCTTCGGCTTCAAGCGTCCACGGCTCGCCTTCGGAATTCAGCGGACGGCAGTCGATGAGGAAGACGGCGTCGTGCGCGTGGAGTTTCAGCGTCGCGCTAAGGAGCGAGCCGAGCGACACGGTCGTGTCTTTGATATTCGCCGCCCAATTCGCGGGATCGCCCGCAAAATCAAATTCGGAGAGGCAGAATCGGCGCTTGTTCTGTCCGGGCTCGATCACGCCGCGGCCCCAGAAACCTACGATAAGGGATTCCAGTTCTTCGATCTGCAACGCCTTAACAAATTGATTTTCCACTTCCGCGCGAGTCGCGGGCGCGTTGCCGGTCCCGTCGGAAGAAAGGAAGACGATCTCCGAGTCGTTGAATCCCCAGAATTTGCAGATCGCGCGTTTAAAAGCCGCGGCGTCGGCCGACGACGAACTCGGTTTCGTCGGATCGTCCGCGCATATCAACAACGCTAGTTTCGACATTATAGTTCTCTTTCTTTATCCCGGGAATTAACAAGATCGAGCGTTATACGCCAAGACATTTGTCGACGGTCCGCGCGCTCTTGCCAACTTGGCGCGAGGTCTCGACTCCTAACGACGCTCCGATAACAATTTATTTTAACGATTCGATATCATTTTTCCAGTATCAGAAACAAATTTTACAAATTCTTGAACGTTTCCTTTCCACACGCGCCCACATAACGCGTAAAATCCGACTTATCACGATAGTTGAACGCAATAGAAAAACAAGAACGCGCCCGAACGTATCGATCGGACGCGCGTTATCAAGACGTCAGACGTCGCTCAACTCAGTACAGTCGCGCTTCTTTCGCGATCTCGAACACATATTCGCTAAGCTTGTCGCAACGCTCGACGCAAGACTCGCTTTCAACGCATTGCGCGTCTTGCGGTAACGCGCCGTTGAGACACGTTTTAGCGGAAGCGGAGAAATACGCGCCGACAACGAGCGTCTTCTTACCGTCTTCCGCGTTCTTCTTCACGATCGGCTCGACGACGTTGCGGACAAAATCGCCGTCGTCGCGCGCAACCATCGCGAGATCGGCTTTATCGAACCCGGCTTCTTCGACGACTTCCGCGAGCGTCTCTTTCAGAATCTTCTTCGTATAGCCTTCCAAGTCTTTACTATACGTCGCAAGGAGCAAGACGCGTTCTTGCGCGGGAGCGGTCGAGAGCTTCGCGGCTTCGGCGGCAACAAAGCGCGTTAAGACGCCTTCTTCCGACAACGACGCGAGCATGACGACAGGCACGTCGGCGCGCGCGGGCGTCAACGCCAGTTTCGCAAGTTCCGCGCGTTGAGCTTCGGACGCGTAGACGCCAAGCAACGCGGGCAACGTGAATTTCGTAACGTACGACGGAAGCGTCAGCATCGGGACGGCGACGATACCGTCGCAGCCTTGCGCTTCCAACGCGTCGACGGCGTTAGCGACGGAGTCGCCGCAAGGTCCAAACGCGACGGCGCATTGGATAGCGCGGAACGTCTTATCGGCGGCGTTCAACGCGTTGAGTTCGGTCGCCAGTTTTGTCGCAAGCGCTTCGCCGGCGGGAAGTACGACGAGCAATCCCGGCTTTTCCATACGCGCGATCGGAGAGTCGGGCGAGGTATAAACGTTTTCCGGCGCCGTCTCTTGCGATAAGCAAACGCTTTGCGACGCGAGAATTACGCCAAATATAAGGACGAGAGTATTGAAATATATCTTCATCGAAACGACTTTCTGTGTTCTATTATTTCGTAAGCGAAGACACGAAGTCCGCGCATATCGGCTCTAACGCGTTGTAGATCAGTACTTGCTAGCGTCGACGCCTTGTTGATAAATAACCGCGGGCGTCGTTTCGTAGTCCGCGATCGACGTTTCGTTTCCGACCCAGTCGAGCCCGTTCATATCGACTTGCTTCGACGCGCGTTGCAAGTCTTCCACGAGGTCTTTACCGGCGTGATTGATATAAAGCGCGATAACGAGCGTCTTCTTGCCGTCTTTGGTATTCTCGCGAACGACCGGGATCGCGTCGTCGGCAAACGTTTCCCCCATGCCGACATACGCTTCGTCGATCTTATCAAACCCCATTGCGGCAAGCGCTTCGACGGAGGGTTGCGAGAAGCGTTTCACTAGCCCGAGATACGCGCCGTTACCGTGAGCGACGAGGATAACGCGTTCGTTCTTCGGGTCTTTCGAAAGCGACTTCGCTTGATCGACAACGTAATTCTTCAAGTGGTCGCAATCGGCAAGCGAACCCGCGAGCGTTACGGGCAACTTCGTGCGTACGGGCCGCAGTCCCTCTTCGCACAGTTCGGCGCGCGTTTCGGCGCTCGCCCAGACGTCGAGTAGCGCGGGGATATCGCCGAGAACGTGCCCCGTCGGATAGACGAGCGCGGGAACCGCGACAATAGCGTCGCAACCGGCGGCTTCAAGCGCGGCGACTCCGTCGACAAGGTCGCGCTCGCCCTGCGTCTCCATATTCACGCATTCGACGGCGGTAAAGACCTTCTGTTCGGCGTTGATACTCTTGATCTTAGCGGTAAGACGGTCGGTCGTTTTGAACCAATTAAGGTCCTCGGAGCCGTGGAAAATGACAAGCAATCCCATCTTTTCACCACGAGGTTTGAGAGCGCGAGGAGCCGCTACGCCGTCGCAAGAAGTCGTCGCGCTTTGAAACGCTTCTAGCGTTACTTCATCGACCGGCGTTTGAGCATAACCGACGCCGGCATACAACGCCGCGCCGAGCAACAATAATAAGATCTTTTTCATAAGTTCGGTCATAAGTCTAAATGTAATAGGAAATCGATCGCACGCACACATGGCGACAAATCGCTCGATCGTCGTCACATTATGATACCAAAAATCGGCGATATTTCAATAGTTATAAAACACTAACCGTCGTATACTCCAACATTTACCGCGCGTCGCGCCGGAAATGGAAGTTGGAAACGTTTTCTAGCGTCCCCAATAAGGGGAACAACAAGTAGTCTCAACGCAAAACGTTGGTCAATGCGCGCAAACGTGTGACGCTATGAATAAAACAGACCTTCGCAGTAACGCTCGGAACATTCGACCGTAATAGCCGCTTATTCATTTTCATTCTCAAATGCGCCGTTATTCCCCAACATATTAGTCTCAACTAACACTATTTAATAAAACCGATCTATCTGGTAAATCATTTCTCTACTTTTTCACAACGTCGTTATTTTCGTCAGTTACATAAATAAATATTCGCGTCGTCACGACGACGTACAGTTGCTCGTTTAAGTATACTTTGGTCTCTTTACCAAGAACCTTCCCTCTTTTCATAACGTCCAAAGAACCAATTAGAAGATTCTAACTTATTTCAAAAACGATAGAATTTTTCACCGCGCCATAAACAATTAGTCGAATAAAACTTTTTCTCTCGTTCGTATTCAGAGCGTGTTCATTCATAGACGCACAAAGCGCAACATTTGCGGTTACTTTATTTATAAAGCCCCATATATCGTCAAGAAACAAAAAACTGGGAAAGCAAATAGGAGACGTTTGCTATTCCCAGTGTAAGCGCAAGAAAGAATCGAAAGTTTAAGTCGAACGACTTGAACCGTCTCGCCGACGCGAAAAAAAACTTTTCTTCGCGCCAACTGCATATAATCTAACACACTTTTTCATTATGACAAGGGCGATAGTTAGAAAAAACTAACTTTTTAACATTTTTACAATATCTTCTTAATTCTTAATGATTTTTAAAGAAATCGTTTCAAAACGTGATAAAAAGAGCTACAATTACTAATGTGGATAGCTTACAACCGTAATTCCGCTATTCGGTACGCGCGTCGACGACGAGCGTATACTTGCCACCAAACCCAAGGAGTCAGAGATGAACAGACTGAAACGTTCTCCGTTCAGCGCTTTACTCGCGCTATTTGCTTTCTTTGTCCTGCTCGGCGCGTTCCAATCGCAACGCGTTTGCGCGCAAGGCGTCTTGATCGACGTCGATTTCTCGCGTCCGTTGCCGCGTCCGTTTCCTCCGACGCGTCCGGCGCCGCGCCCTGTGTCGACGCCGCATCCCGACTCGCTCGCGTATAAGGTCCAATCGCTCGATATCGACGCTCAGATCGCCGACTCTGTCGCCAATGTGAACTTCACGCAGACTTTTAAGAACGAGACCGCGGGCACTATCGAAGCGGCGTTCGTCTTCCCCCTGCCCTACGACGGCGCGATCGATTCGATGACGCTCCTCGTCAACGGTAAGGAATATGCCGCGAAATTGCTCGACGCGAAAGAAGCGCGAGAGACTTACGAGACGATCGTGAGAAAGAACCGCGACCCCGCGCTGCTCGAATGGATCGGGACCGGCATGTTCAAAACAAGCGTCTTCCCCATCCCCGCCGGCGAGACCTGCGTCGTGTCTATCACCTACACGCAACTCTTGCGCACGCAAAACGGTCTGACGGAATTCCTCTTCCCGTTGAGCTGCGCGAAGTACTCGACGAAACCTGTTGAGAAGACCTCCTTCCGCGTCGCGATCAAAGGCAACTCCGAATTAAAGAACATCTATTCCCCGACTTGCGACATCAAGGTCGACCGCGACGACGCCGACAAGAACTCCGCGGTCGTTAAGTACGAGTTGGCGGGTCGCGTTCCTAGCGGCGACTTCCGGTTATTCTTCGACCAAGCCGACTCAGACCTGGCCGCAAAGATCCAGAGTTACCGTCCCAACGCCGACGAAGACGGGTATTTTATGCTGCTTGCCGCGCCCAAGATCGCTAACGAGGAGTCGACGCCGCTGCCGAAATCTATCGTCTTGACGCTCGACGTCTCCGGGAGTATGATCGGCACGAAGATCGCGCAAGCGCGCGACTCGTTAAAGTACGTTCTCGAACGACTTCGCGACGGCGATCGCTTCAACATCGTCCTTTTCAACTCCTCCGTTACCGCATATAAACAAAAAATGCAAGTCTGTAACGCCGAGACGCGCGCGGACGCGTTGGCGTACGTCAATTCCGTTCGCGCAAGTGGGACCACCAATATCGAAGACGCGTTAAAGACTTCGTTTGCGTTACTAACGTCCGACGATTCCTCCAATCCGAAATACCTCGTCTTTCTGAGCGACGGCGAACCGACCGAGAGGGAATGCAACGAGATGAAGCTTGCGCAGATCGCGCGCGAAGAAAACAAGAATCGCGCTCGCATCTTCACGTTCGGAGTCGGCAACGACGTTAACTCGCGCCTTCTCGATCGCTTCGTCACGGATAGCCGCGGTCAAGGCGAATACGTCCGTCTGGACGAGAATATCGAAGACTCCGTCTCGAAGCTCTACACGCGTATCGAGTCGCCCGTTTTGACCGACGTCGCGTTCGAATTCGCGCTGAAAAACGACGCCAACGCCAAGTACTTCACGAACCTCGTCTATCCGTCCGGAACGATCGACGTCTTCTCCGGCGAACAAGTCGTTCTTGTTGGGCGTTACTCAAAATCGGGCGACGTCAAGATCTCCGCGACCGGCAAGATCGCCGATAAGCCCGCAAACTATGAATTTGAAGGCGCGCTTGTCGATAAGAGTATCGACTCCTCGTACTCCTATATTGAACGCCTGTGGGCGGCGAGACGCGTCGGCGAGATCGTCGACCAACTCGACCTTAAAGGACATAATAAAGAGTTGATGGACGAACTGCTCCAACTTGCGAAAAAGCACGGGATCGTCACGCCTTACACGTCGTTCCTAGCCGACGACGGGGTCGCGCTCAACGACAACAACGTCAATGGTCGCGTCGTTATGTCCAATATGGGCGCGCTCTCCAATACGAACAACGCCGCCGGGTTCTCGCAACGCAGTCTCAAACAGAACTATCGTAGTATGAATTCGTTGGATCAAGCCGATAGTCTTGCGAGTCAAGCGCTCGAGGCCGCTACGATGAGCGGCATGAGCATGGGCTCCGGCATGGGCATGGGCTCCGGCGCCGCTTCAAGATCGGCAAGAACCGCGAGGAGCAGTTCAATGAGTTCAGCGCGCAGAAACTCCAACTCCATGTCTATGGCTATGAGCGCCGCGCCGGTCGAGCCGCAAGTTACGCCGCAACTCGACGCCGTGCAGAAGATACAAAAGGTCGGCGCAAAGACTTTCTATCTCAAAAACGGCATGTGGATCGACGCCGATATCGACGAAGAGATCGAGAAGAACGTAAAGCCGATCGAGATCGAACAGTTCAGCGACAAATACTTCGACCTGCTCGCGAAGCACGGTCAAGAACTCGCGCAGTACATGACGTTCTCCGAACCGCTGACGATCTTCTTCAAAGGCAAGGTCTACAAGATCGTCGCCGCAAAGTGAGCGCTTACGATCTGAAAGTCGCCTAGTTTTTGAAACGACGGACGTTTGCAACGACTTTGCGAACGTCCGTTGGTTATTATCGCGCGCGCAAGAGTAAAAAAATTCTTGACTTGTCTTGTTACGCGAGATAAAATATAAAGAGAAGATATTAGACGGCTAGCTCACCGTTTTCACGTCAAGATTTATAGAGAAGAAGAGTCCTATGCCCATCCGCTTGCTGATCGCCGATCCGCATCCCGTCGTCCGCGCGGGGCTAGTCTCCTTCTTCACCGGCGAGAACGTGCAGATCGTCGCGGAAGCGGCGACGGCGGACGCCGCGGTCGCGAAGGCGTTGGAGCTCGATCCCGACGCTATACTGCTCGAAGCGCAGTTCCCCGACGCGTCGGGTTTCGACGTAGTGGCGCGACTTCGCTCGCTCGGTTACGCAAAACGCGCGATATTCTTCGCGTCGAGCGATCGGCAATCCTATCTTGCGCGCGCTGTCGCCGTCGGAGCGGATTCATACCTATTGAAGAGCGTCGCGCAAAGCGAGCTGCTACGGTTCCTCACCGTATTGACGACGAAATTTGAACGCCGTTCTTATGGCGGCGACGCGTCCTCGCGCGTCGACCTTGCCGGCCCTTACGCGGGCGAGTTGCGAAGAGCCGCGCCGTTGATGCGCAAACGCGATTCCGACCCGTTGAACCCGTTGACGAACAGAGAGACGCAGGTCTTAAAACATATCGCGCTCGGGCTAAGTAATAAAGAAATCGCGTCTTCGTTGCAGTTGAGTCTTGACACTATCAAGGAACACGTACAAAATATACTGCGGAAGCTCGACGTCGACGACCGTACGCAAGCTGCGGTCTGGGCCGTACGAAATAAATTGATTCCATAACGTTTTAGCTTTTAACCCCCAATGACCGCGCAACGCGGAATCGCGTTTATGGTCGAAGGAAATATCAATGGGCGAACAATCGACTATCCATATTTTTGTCCGATGCCAAGGTACCGCTCTCGTCGCCGACTGCGTCGATACGAAATTGAGCGACGAAATGACGATCCAAACGTGGAGCGAAGAAGTCTCCGCCGCGATCGACAGCGTCAATATTCAAGATCGTTTCATCATCAACTTCAGCGGCGTTAAGTTCATGTCGAGCTCGGCGTTGCGCGCGCTCATCACGCTGCGCTCCAAGGCCGCGGCAAAAAAAGTCGCGCTCTTCCTCTGCAATATCGACCCCGCTAATATGGAAGTCTTCAAGATCACTAAACTCGATTCGCTCTTCCGTATCACTCACACTGAGATCGAAGCGCAACGCGCGATGCTTTGATCCGTATCTTATCCGACCCGCGCTGTACGCGCGTATAAGGAGTACGTTCAATGTCTTCTGACGCCTCAAAAGATCGCGTTTGGAAATTGATCCAAGACCTGCCAAGCGTCTCCGGTTCCGGAGACCCTTGCGTTGATACAGTGTGTGAGAGACTCGAATCCCAAGGCTGGCTTCCCGCCGACGTCTTCGCCATGAGATTGGCGATGAGCGAAGCGTTGGAAAACGCCGTCGAACACGGTAATCATCGCAACGTCGAAAAGACCGTCCACCTCGCCGTCGAGATCGACGACGCTCACGCGCTCGTCTCCGTCCGCGACGAAGGACCGGGGTTCAACGTCGCCGAAACGCCCGACCCGACGCTCGAATCGAATATCGAGAAGGTCTGCGGGCGCGGCCTGTTTCTTATCCGTAATTTCATGACGAACGTCTGGCATAACGAGTCGGGCAACATCATCTATATGGAAAAAAGAAGCACGTCGGAACCGTCCGAGGGAACCGCGAATTAACTAGCGCGTATCAAAGTCTTACGCAAACCTATTTCTCAATAGATAAGCCGTCGAACTTCTCGTCAAGTTCGGCGGCTTTTTGTTTGACGCGGCGGGATAATAAGACGATTTGAGACGCAATAAAAAAACGCCGACTCGCTTCGCTAGGGAAACGAGTCGGCGTGTTATTATCGATGCGCGGAGTCGAGTTATCGACGCGTTATCTTGTTATCACAGTTCGAGTTCCAATTCGACGTCGAGATCGAGCGCGGTCTTTTCTTGCAGCATCGGACCACAGAAGTAAAGCGTTTCGACGGCGGCGTCCGTAGAGGCGACGCGTTGCGCGGCTTCGCGAACGACGGGGCCGGCGGCTACGACTTCTTCAACGGCGACGGCGAGCTCGTCGTTAACGAACATATCTTCTTCGGTATCGAGGATCGCGAAGACGCGGTCAAGTTCCGCGGCGCTGGCGTTCGCGACGGTCGGCTTCTTGGAGTAACCGGAATCGAGACCGCCGGACGCTTTGGACGGATAGGACGCGATCGCGTAAGAGAAGTCGTCGAGGTCGTATTGGTTGTTGCCGTTGACGTCGAGGACGCGGTCTTTGACGACCGGGATCGAGGAGACCGGGTTCGCCGGATAGTACGCGATGAACTTGGAGAAGTCTTCAAGGTCGACTTCGCCGTTGTCGTTCAAGTCGTACGCGACCGGGAAGAGGTCGACGCCGGCGGGCGCGGTTGCCGTAGCGACCGTCGCGCCGTTGATCGTTTGAGCGGACGCGGAAGCCTTGAAACCGGGGTCGACGCTATACAACTTACCGTCGGACGCCAACGCGAGTCCGCCGTTGTCGACAGGCTTGAATTGCAGACGCGCGACGAGTACCCAACCTTCGCTATCCGCGACGCCGGAACCGTTGGCGGCAAAGGAGACGACGCCGGGTTCGCCGCCGTTGGCAATGACCGTGTACTTGGATTGCGGGACCGCTTTGACGAACGTGAAGTACGCGGAATCGTATTCGAACGAGCCGGCGACAGACGCGACCGCGCCGGAACCGTCGGCGTTAGCCCAAACGTCGACGTAGTAGTTGGACCATTCGTCCAACCAATCGCGTTGCGTGGTAACGGCTTCGGCGTAATTAGCGCCGGGTTGCGAAGAGAGCGATTGCAGCACGTATTCCATGCGACCGGTAACGACGCTAGAATCGGAGTTGAGCAAAACGCCGACTTTCTTGTCTTGGACCCAGACGAGGTCGTAAGACGAATTCGCGAGATCGACTTCCGCCATCGCGACGCCGACGTATTTGGAAGCGTCGCAAGAGAGTTGCACGTTGTTGAGCGAATTGAAGACGCTCGCTTCGCCGTTGCCGAGAATGACGCTGGCGTAAGACGCGCCGGCGGTCGATTGACGAACGAAAATGAGGTCGTCGTAAGCGTCGCCGTTGAGATTGACCGCTTGCAGTTCGCCGACGACGGCGGTGTTGTCGATCGTGGTGACCGTGCTATTGACGCGAACGCGACCGGTCGGCTTCGCGCCGATCGTGGTATCGGAGCTGCGGAGATAGTAGACGACTTCCGCGACGTTCGTGCCGAGCGAGGAATTCATGACCGCGAGGTCGGCTTTACCGTCGCCGTTGAAATCGCCAATAGAGGCAGAAGTCGGATAGCAGACGTTGGCGCCGTCGTAACGCGTGGAAGCGGTCGAAGCGGAGAACGCGGAACCGGTATTGCGAAGAACGGTGACAGTGTCTTCCAACGTGTTGCAGACAACGAGGTCGTCGACGCTGGAACCGAAGAGCGAACCGCTAGTTATCGACGCGCCGGAACCGATATAAGAGGAGGACGTCGTCGCGACGAGCGCCGTCTTCGAAGAATCGAATTTGTACGTGTTGACGAACGTCATCGTCGTTTGGTTCTTGTACAGCGTGTACAGAACGGCGATCTCGTCGACCTTAGTCTGCGAGAATTTACCAACGGAGAAGTCGGCAAAAACGCCCGGGATCGATTGCGTCGTGACCGCGACGTATTGGCCGTTCGCAACTTGCATAAAGAGTTGGAACGAGGAACTGACGTTCGCTTTGTATTGGATGGCGAAATCGACCAAGCCGTCGCCGTTGAAATCGCCAAAGACGGCGTTGGAGACGGGCTGCGTGAAGCGGTACAATTCGCGTTGATTAGAGAGCGAGCCGTTTTCCGCGACGTCGGCGACGTAGAGGTAGCTGCTGCCGACGAGCAACGCGTTTTGTTTGCCGTTGCAGTTGTAATCGCCGATATAGACGGTGTTATAGTCGGGCGAAGAAACGACGACTTGCGATTCCGTGAACGTGTAGCCGTATCTCGTGGAGGCGTCGCCAAGATAGAAGATCGAGGACTTTTCGTCGTCGTTAGCGACCAAGATCTCGGGGTCGGAGTCGCCGCCCGCGTCGCCGATCGCGCCGACGGAGGAAGCGTTCATCGTGACCGCTTTACAGGAGATCCATTGTCCGAGCGTCGTAGCGTCGACGATCTCGCCGTCGACAGGCGCGGACGAAACGTTGAGCGTGGCAAGCCCGCCGTTAGAAGCGGAACCGAGAACGGCGCCGACCGTCAAGAAGCCGTCGCGTTCAACGACCCAGTTATAAACGAAGCTAGAACCGTAACCGCTGAAATCGTAATACGTTTTGGACACCGAGCTAGAACCGAGCTTCGACAAGACGAGGTAGTTGGTCGAGTTCGTCGCTTCTTTGAGGATCAGGTAGCTCTCGCCGTCGATCTTCGTCGAACCGAGCAACGTGCCCGTTACCGCGCTCTTAACGGCGGGAGAAGTTCCAAACGACGCGGAGCCGACGTTGGCGTAGACGCAAGTCGAAGTCGTTTGGCTGGCGGGCGTAAGAGTCGAGACTTGGAGGACCAGATCGCAGTTGGAGCCGTTGTCGACGATCGCGCCGGATACTTCGGTGAAGACGTAACGCGAAGCGGTTCCTACGAAAGGAGTTACGTCGAGCGTGTAAGTCTTGCCGGCGGCGAAGCTAGAAGTCGCGCTGTTCCAAGTGTAGACGCAAGCTTCGATAGAAAGACCGTTAGACGTAAGGAGCATCATCTCTTGATACCCGTCGCCGTTGAAGTCATGGAAGACGGCGTCGGAATACAACCCCCAAGTGTTCAGCGTGGAGATCGATTGTTCGGCGACCAACTTATATTCGCCGGTGGATGTAGGCGTGTAGACGGAAACGGTCTTACCTTTGCCGTAGATCGAGACGAGTTCGGATTTCGCGTCGCCTTCAAGATTGACGAGTTGGATCGCGTCGACATTGCTAGGAAGCGCGACGGAATAGCCGGTAGACTCGGGGTGATATTCCGTCGTTACTTCCGGCGCGAAACCGCCCCAATCGGCGTTCAGCATCTCCCGATTTTCCAACGCTTCGAGCGAGAGACGGCGATTTCTCGGTAAAGTTTCTTGTTGCTTTCGACCGAATTTACGTTGAAAAAAGTTATTCTTCATCTTAACAACCTTACGTTAGGATATAAAAGGAATTGGAAAAAATGCTTTCCAAGTCGAGTTCGCTCCTGGTCGAAGCGCTGCCCGTTTAACGTTAATACGCCGCCTAGCGCCGCATCAAGCGCCTTTTCACGTCGCTGTCTTCATCTTTCTTATGTAAAAAAGTTCGCAGACTGACGAATAATACTATTATACCGAAAAAATCAAACGTTTACAAGAACGGTTTGACTCCTATTTTCTCAAAACGTCGCGATTTCACGGAAAAACTAATGACGCGCTCGATTTTTGACGACCGAGCGCGCGCTGCTTCGACTACCAACGCCCCTCGTAGATTAGACGCGCTCGCTTTCGTCTAGTTTCGGAAATAAAAAAACGCCGCCGGCTCGTTAGGGAGTCGGCGACGTTATTATTGTCAATATAGAAACGACCGAACGTCTATTCTCGCGCCGGACGCGAGAAACGCAATTTCATTCTTCGTCTTCTTCGTAATACTCTTCGTCGAAATCGTCGTCTTCCGCTTCATCGTCGACGCCGTAGTCGGACGCCTTAGTTTCGTCGATCATGTAATCGGCGAACTTATCGGAGCCTTCCTCGGGTTCCGCCGGTTTCTTCGCGCTGAAGAAATCGTTCCATTCGACGGGATCGAACTCGCCGTCCGATTCGACGGGGATATAATCCACGCCTTCGTCGTCGCTGTACGGCCCCGCCTTGACGGGCTTTTCGGGCGCTTTGTTGACGACGCGCAAGTTCTGTTCGCCGTCTTGCGGTTCCGCGGAGAACGTCGGGCTAACTTCCGACAACGAGCGCAGCTCGGCTTTTTCGCCGTCCAACGAGACGTTGCGAGAGGCGACGTATTCGACTTTCGCTTCTTCCGGCTTCGTCGAATAGACGAATTGGTCGACGTCGATCTTCTCTTCCGGCGTATCCTCGACGGAGACGACGGGTTCGTCGACGCGCTTCGGCTCGACAGGTTCCGTCTTCGGCGCCGCGGCGTCGTTGACGCTCAACACGACGTCGGACGCGTCGATATTCACCGGTTCGGGCGCGGTAGGCGGAACGCCGGGCTCGGTCTCCAAGCGCACGTCGGCTACGCGGTCGACGTCGTCGGTCATCGAGTATTCGTAGCGTTCTTCGTTATCCGTTTCGAGTTCTTCCGCCTCGACGGCGATAGAATCGGCGGGATTCGTTTCCGCTTCTTCTAAGAAGTTCGGACCGCCTTCGACCGGACGTTCGACGTCGATGGTAACTTCGGAGGTATTCTTCTTGACGGGCGTCAGGACGCGGAAACGGCGCTTGGCGGGATCGGTCTGAGTCGGTAAGACGCACACAGGAACGCCAAGATTCAGGAACAACTTGCAGATGTGTTCGTGACACGTGAACAAGAAGATCTGACGACCCGCCTTCGCGAAATCGTAGAGCAACTTGGCGGCGGTCGCCGCGCGCTTGTAGTCGAAGTTGACGAGAACGTCGTCCCAGATCAACGGCATCTGCACGCCGTGTTTCTCGAACGAAACTACCAACGCCAAACGGATCGCGATGAACAGCAGTTCTCGCGTGCCGCGAGACAACGCCGCAACGTCGAGCGTTTCGCCGTTCGAGGCGTCGACGAACAACGCGTCTTCCCCAAGCGGCGTCCAGATGTTGACGTACAAGCCGTTCGTCAAACGCTTCAAGTAACGCGAGGCTTCGCGCAACGTTTCAGGTTGACGTTCCTTCTCGTAAGCGCGACGGATATCTTCCATCATCTGTCCGGCGACGGCGCGGCTTTGCCACAATTCCGCCATCTTCGCCAAACGCAGGTCGGCGGCGACAGCTTCGAAACGACGACGGATAGAACTCGTCTTCGCGGAGATCGCGTCCGCTTGTTGACCAAGGCGCCCGGAGAGCTCAAGTTTGCCCTTGAGTTCGGCGTTGAACGCGTCGATACGCTTCGCGAGATTCTCGATCGAGGTCGGAAGTTCTTCGCGCGCGGTCTCGTCGCTCAGGAGCGCGGAGAGATCTTCTTCCGGACAGAATCCGGCGACGCCGGCGTCCAAACGCGCTTGCACCGCTTCGAGGTCCGCTACGCGTTGCAGGTACAATTCGTAACGCTCGACGGCGGCGATCAATTCTTCTTTCGTCTTGACGGAGTAGCCCGCAAGGAAACGACGCGCTTCGCGTACTTGACGACGACGCTGCGCCAACGCCTTACGACATTCCTTCTTGACCGCGGTCATCTCTTCGAGGAGTTGAGCGCGAGCTTGCAAGACTTCCGAGTGTTCCGCCAACAGTTCGCGCAACTTCGGCACGACTTTTTCGGGCAACGTTTCGGCGATATTATATTTCTCGACGAGCAACAACGTCGCGTTGAAACGATCGACGATCCCTTGACGTTCGCGGCCAAGGTATTCGATCTCGGTAACGATCGCTTCGATCTGGCGTTGCAGGTCTTCGGCGATACCGACGCGCGCGAGCAGATCGCGTACTTGCGACGGCGTGAGCGTGGTCGGAAGATACGCGCTGTGCAGCCATTGTCGCCAACGTTTGCGCGCGGCTTTGAGCGATTCTTCCGCTTTCTTAACGCGAGCTTCTTGCGCGCGGTAGTTGCGCGTAACTTCGCGCCATTGCGCTTCGACCGGCGTAAGGCTATGGAAGAATTTGAGGTCGGCTTCCGCGGCCTTGTAACGCGCTTCAAAATTATTGGCGAGCGCTTCGGACGGCGCGGGGAAGCGTTCGTCGATACGATTCGCTTCTTCTTGCGCTTGTTCCATCTGCTTAACGACGAGGCCGAGACGGCGTTGGTTGTCTTCCAAACGCATGCGGTTGCGATGTTCGACGGTCGTCTTATAGATCAAGCAGCCGACGCCGGCAAGCAAGCCCAACAAGCCGAAAACGAGATCGACTTTTGAGAACATCGCCAAAGCAAAGATCAGCGTGCCGACGACGACCCCGGCGCATAACGCAAGGAACGGAGCGCCTTGGATAGAAAGCGTTTCCGTCAACGAACGATTTTGGCGCTCCAACTCCTTGCGATAGACAGCGGAATCGGCGAGACTCTTCTCGATCTCGATGCGGCGGCGCAGGTTCGTGACGAGCGCGCCGGTCCTTTCGATCGCTTCCGTAAGATTCTTTTGGCGACGAGAAGTCAGCCCCTGTTCGAGTTTGTCGACCAAGACGGCGAGCGATTCGCCGACGAGCTTGAATTCCTCGCGACATTTTTGCAATCGCAATCGTCGCTTGCGCATCGCCTTCGCGGGGATCTTGAAGTCTTCGACTTCTTTGAACGCGACGCCTTGTTCGGCGAGTTTGTTCGGGAGAATGGCGACAGGTTGTTCTTGCGAGCCGTTCGCGTTTTGAGCGTTCGCTTTCGCGCCGTTCGCCAAGACTTCTTTCGGCGCCATATTGCCGGCGACGATCGAGGCGTTGATCGCGTCGAGCGCGGATTGCGTCAACATGATCTTGCCGTTGTGCTCGCTGCGCATACGCGCGTCTTCTTCGAGCAACTTCGTCTTGAGTTCGTCCAATTCGACGCGGAGCTTCGCGACCTGTTCGTCGATCTCGGCAAGGCGCGGAAGATCGTCTTCAAGGATATTAACGCGCGGTTCAAGTTCGTCGAGCGCGGAATCCACTTCGATCGCGTCGCGTTCTTCGCGCTTCGCGATAAATTCTCTTTTAAGCTCCTTGATCTTAACGCGAGTCTCGTTGGCGGCGTCGATGAGTTGACCGCATTCGTCGACGGCGTTCTGCTCGACGACGGGCACGTCGCCCATACCGGTCAGGTCGGCGCTCGCTTGTTCGCGTTCGTCCCAGATCGGCGCGACGCGAACGGCCAATTCGCGAAGCTGCTTTTGACGCGTCGCTTTATCCAGACGTTCTTGCAGATTCGCGACCGCTTCCATGACGGCGCGGCGTTCTTCGATAAGACGCGAGTATTCGCGGAGATCGGACGCGGATTCGCTAGCGCCGCGACGAGCCGCGTCGCGTTCCGAAATAAGGTTTTCCAAGATCGACGGACGACCTTTCGGGTCGAGCAAGTCGTTGCGTTCGGCGACGATCTGTTGGAAGACTTGAACGAACGCGCCGCGATCGACCCCGACGCTCAAGCGATAGAGCATCTGCGCCGCTTCCGTCTCGTTCAGCATCCCGAGCTTTTGCAGTTCGTCCAAACCGATAGCGAAAACGCCGTTGTACGTCGATTCGTCGAGATTACACGCCAACGATTTCGCGATATAGTCGCCGACGCGCGTGCCGTCAGGTCCGGTGACGACGAGCGATTCCGCGATCTTTTGACCCGGCAACGAATAGAAACGACCGCTCCAATTGAGCAGACCGTCCGAGACGACGAAACCGGCTTTGCGCTCGACCGCGGATTGGTAGTTGGAATCGCGACGGATATAGCGGCGTTCCAAGCGATGTTCGCCAAAATCGGAAGTGACCGTGGCGGCTCCGCCGATCCACGCGCGCGACGCGTTAGTAGCGGCGGCGTGAGCGTCGACGGGGGCGTTCTCGACCTTTTTGCCCGCGACTAAGAAACGACGGATCTCTTCAGGAACGTCCGTCTGTTCTTCCGTAAGAGAAGCCGCGTTAGGATCGATGCGACGAGGGTCGGCGGACGGCACGAACGCGGAAACGTATTCTTGTCCGCGATTACGACGACGGCGTCCGTCTAACGCCATTTGGATATAACGAGCGCGATCTTCGTCTCCGCCCCCGTACAAGCACGTGCGGATGAATTGCATCAACGTCGTCTTACCGGCTTCATTAGGGCCGAAAAACACGTTCAGACCGCGGGAGATCTTCGGCAGATTTAAGTCTTCCCAAACGCCGAAACGTTCGATTTTAAGAGAAGAGATCTTCACGAGTCCATCTCCTTTCCGTCAAGATTTTTCTGCAAATTGCGCAACTCGGCGGCGACGACGCGATTCTTCTTCGGCAACGCCTTCGTCGTCGTATTGCCGTTCAACAGCGCGACCGGAGAATCCGTCTCGGAGAGCAGGTCGACCCCGAGCGCGGCCGCTTCAAGCAGCGCGAAACGACGACGAGCGGCGATCTTAGCGTCGCGCGTGGAGTCGTCGTCGACGTCGCCGTCGGTCAGCGTCGCGTCGAACGTGGTCATCCCGAACAACGCCGCCGCTTCGGAACGGAAGTCTTTCGCTTCCAACGTCGCGAGCTTGCCGCTCAGTTCGCCGATATCCGCGTTTTCGCCGTCGACGCGGCGGCGCGTCTCGATCTCGCGCTTCACGCGTTGCAACATCGCCCAATCGCGTAATTCGTCGGGCATAAACGCTTCTACGTCTATATCTTCCTTCGGATTTTCCCAGTAATAGCGGATCATGCGCAGGTAGTCGCCGAGGATGGTCTGACGTTCGTACATCTCCTCGGGCATACGTTCGGGCAAGACAGGTTCCAGCTCGACGGCGTAGACGACCGGCGCGACTTTCGCGAAGTCGGCGCGAAGATCGCGAAGGATCGTTTGCGCGGACGCGCCGTAACGCAGCACGGGCAAGACGCTCGGATCCGCTTCCACACGCCAGGAAACGAACCAGATATCGTCGTCAAGGGATTGGCCTTGGAACGCGGCGGTCTCAAGCGCGCGTTCTTGTATTGCCTTCAGACGCGAACGCGCTTCGGCGAGGATCTGATCTTCCGTCTCGTCTTCGCGAACGACCAACGTCTCGACCGACCAACGCAGCGGAGAAGTGCGGATGAGCGTGGTCGCGGCGCGACCGGTCTCGCTGACTTCGACCAACGTCGCGCCAAAATCGCCGCTCTCCGAGAAGTTGCGCGCAAGCGTCGAACCGGCGTATACCGCCAACGACGGGCTGCGAGAGATCGTTTCGCGAACGCGAGAACCGCCAAGCGCCCAGTAACGAACGGAATCGCTCTTCAACGCTTCTTGAGGAAGACGGCCGTTGAAAACGCCGATCGTGTACAGATCGTCGGCGCCCTCCGCTTCGTCGACGCCGCCGCGAGGCGTTACGCCGGTCTTACCCCAGCTCGTGCCGAAGATACGCGCGACGGCGACGCCTTCGCGAGAATAGAATAATTCTTCAACTTGTCCGACGGGGAAGATATGCACGTTTTCGGGGAACCGAAAAGCCGCCGGCAAAACGTCGGGAGAATCGCTCTTACCGGTCGCCCAGTAGATCGGAATATGTTCAGATTGCAAGCGCGTGAACTGCTCGATCAAGAAGAGCAATCCGCGAGGGCCGGTATCGCGAGGAGAAAGCAGGTCGCCGCTCAATACGACGAAATCCACCTTCTCTTTCAACGCGACGTCAAACAACCGTTCCACTGCCAAACGAGGCGCGTCGAGCACGGCGTTTCCAAACCGATCCGGAAGTTCCAAGAGACCGTCGACGGGAAGTTCCAAACGGAAATCGGAGGCGTGTAAAAATCGAAATCCTTGCGACGTCATGGTTCTATTGTTTCGTTGAAGGGTGCGTTCTCGGCTCCGATCGTCTAAAACGAAGCCCGGCGTAAGAAGAAAGACCGCTCCTCATACGCCTAATATACCGAATTATATTTTATATGAATTTCCAGATTTTTCCCGCGATTTTTTAATCCAAAAGATAAAAAATTTGACTAACTGTAAATAATACAACGAAAAGAGCAATTATAACGGTAGAAACGTCTCGGCAAATTATGATTCATCACTTGAAAAATGTTACGCGCTAAAAGCAAAAAGAAAGCCCGCGCCGAACGTCTTGATTTTTAGGTCGGCGCTGAGCCGCGACGGGCAGTCCTATTACGAAAAAACGCTCGTTTACTAGGCGGTCTTACCCTAGAATCTCTATTCGATCGCTCAAAGAAGCGCGACAAACTCGTCAAAACTCGCGCACTTGATCGCTTGAACTGTTAATTTTCCAAGTTCTTCGCCGCTTTTACTAAGCAAAAGATCTCTAATAGGTTCCATTGAAGCATGAAATCTAGCAAACAAACTCTGTTCAAGGACCCAAAGAGTTTGTTCATAATATCTTTGTCTTTCTTCGTTTAGACGAGCCTCCGCAATAGCCTCGCGAGCTTCGCGATCGTTTCTGTACTTTTCCTGCGCCATTCGCGCAAAGAATTCGTCTTCCGAACCAACAAAAGTATTCATCTTACCAATCAACTCCTTAACTCCGTTAGTCGACGACGATAATACGTCGAGGTCTTCCTTAGAAAGGTCGTTATACGACGTTAAGATCTTAAGCCAATTATTCAGCTCCGTCGTTACGCCCTCCATCGCGTTACCGTTTGGTAAACGAATGAAGCGCGATCGGCAAAAGCAAGCTCGTTTCGCCGACGCATCTCCACGTCAAACTTTCTACCGGTCGCATCTAAGTCAAAAGGACGCTCGGCGACAAACCAAGCGTCCTTCTATTTCTAAGTTATCTCGTCGCGAACAGTTCGCGTGAGTTCAACTCATTCTTGCAAAGCGGCTTCAATTTCGGGTTGACCCAAAGAAAGGATCAAAGAACCGGAGGAAGAGCCGGAACCGCCGATCGTTTCGACGGCGGCAAGCGCTTTTTCGATCTTGACGTTCAACGCGAGCAGATGCGCGCGAGTGTAACGATCTTCGCCGCGAGAGTTCGAATTCGAGTACTCGGCCTTGTCGTTGGACAGGACCTTTTGGACGGCGGTCTGCAGTCTCATGAGTTCCAAGCGCGCAAGCGCGGAGACGTCGGCGGAACCGGCGGCGGTAGCGGAACTGTTGAGGAACGAGATCAAACGTCCAACGTAGTAGCGTTGCAAGTTACGACGTTGCGTGCTGATGACGACGGAAGCTTTCGCGTCTTTGTCGTCTTCAAGGGCTTTCGCGGCTTCATAAACTTCTTGATAGATCGCGTTGGAAAGCGTTTCGAGCATTTCAGCGCTGGTGAAGACGTCTTCGCCGGCGGGCACGCGGATCTCGGCGTCAGCCAAGTGGCTGAGCGTCAAGCTGCTGAGAAGTTGCGAAATGACGGCGGATTGCCAAGCCAAAATGGTGGCGTGGACGTCGGCGTCATAGCGTTGACGGACGGAAGAACCCCAATGACGCCAACGGTTAGGCGCGAGGTAGTTGAACATTTGAGCAGGAACTTGGAAGCTGTCCTTCGCGAAAACGTTTTCAACGAGGAACGCCATAGCGTCGCGTTGGTCTTTGGCGGGGATAACTTCAAACGGCTTGCGTTCGCCTTCGTCGCCCTTGTAATCGCGATGCACTTGCATACCGCCGATGTAGTTGGCGGCGAACGTGAAGGCGCCGGCCTTCCACGAGTTCAGCATGTTGAAGCGAGTTTGGAGACGCGCGTAGCTTTCGCCGTCTTTAACGATCTGGTCGTTCAAGCCGGGCATAAGTTGGTCGACGACCGCGACGCGAACTTTCGCGTATTCGAGCGGGTTGTCGCCCAAGTCCCAAATATTGACGTACGGGTTAATGGTGTCGCCGTAGCAATCTTCGTCGGTAGCGTAATCGTATTCCGGCTTGGATTGGAGCGCGGCGATCTTCTTAAGGTCGGCGGCTTCGGTTTCGGTCGTCTTGCCTTGGAAGACTTTGTAACCGTATTCGATGACCCATTCGTCGTATTCGCCAAGACGATAAGAGAAGTAATCGCCTTGTTGACGGCCCTTAGGCATAATGTTGATCGGCGCGTATTCCATGATGGAGCCGACAAAACCGTGTTCGGTCCACTTGCTAGCGTCGTTGATATCGTCGAGAGAGTGCAACGCGCTTTGTCTGAAGGAGTGACGCAGACCGAGCGTATGACCGACTTCGTGCGTAACGAGTTGGCGCAGACCTTGTTCGACGATCTTCTTCTTTTCTTCTTCAAGACGTTTCTTGTTGGCTTCGCGCTTGGAGTCGGCGTCGGCCTTTTCCTTCGCGGTCTTAGCGGCTTCTTCCGCCTTCGCTTTCGCTTCTTCTTCGGCTTTCGCCTTAGCTTCGGCGCGAGCGGCTTCGGCGGCTTTCAGCTCGTCGATAGAGACGCGAAGTTCGTCAAGTTTCTTCGCGGTATCGTTGGCGACGCGAAGCGCGACGTCGGCGGCGTCTTTGGCTTCCGCGGCTTTCTTGCTCAATTCGTCGGCGTTAGCGGCGGCGGAACCTTTGGCTTCGTCGGCGGCGGCCTTAGCTTCGTCGGCGACGCGTTGCGCGTTGGCGGCGACTTCGGCGGCTTTTTGAGCGGTATCGCGAGCGGCGGCAAGTTCCGCTTCACGAGCTTCTTCGCGAACCTTAGCGGCTTCGGCTTCAGCTTGTTTCGCGGCTTCGTCTTCAGCTTTCGGTTCGTCGCAGACTTCCGCGACTTCCGCGACTTCTTCGTCGTTGAAGTAAGAGTCGAGCGCGGCGTCGCTGACGCTCATCACGTCAAAGAACGTATTGGCGAGACCGAATTGTTGAGAGTAATACAGTTCCATATCGCCGTCATAGAAGTTGTGACGGAGATCGGCGGAATCGAGGCCTTGCAGGAGTTGCATTTGCGTCTCGCGATTCGCGCCGCCGAATTTGTCGGCAAGTTGGACGGGGGAATAGAGTTCGAACTGACGAGCCCAACTGTTGAGGAATCCGACGGTGAGAACGACGTCGGCGTCCAAAATTTCGCCCGTCATCGGGTTAACGCGGCTGGGACCGATCGAGAAACCGGTTTGAGCCATCGACCAACGAATGGTGTTGTAATTGATATCTTCCGGATCCCATTCGTCGTTGTCTTCTTGTTGACGAACTTCGACGGCGTTATAGAAACCGGCCTTTTCGAACGCTTTATTCCATTCGAGGATACCGTCGCGAACCATCTTACGATATTGATAAGGGGTCGCTTTGTCGATCCAGAAGACGATAGGCTTCTTCGGGAGCGACTTTTCTGCGTTCGGTTCGAGTTTTTGGAGATTCCAGCGATTGATGTAGCGAACGAAGTTGTCGTCGGCGGAGATCTTGCTGACGTCGCGGATCGCGGTCATGAAGTACCCGACGCGTTCGTCGGCGTAACGAGGTTGATAACCGGTATCCTTGAGCTTGCTGATCGAGTAATGGATATTGACGCCGATACCGCGGAGGTCGAGGACCGTCTCGCTAGAACCGGTTCCGCCGGCGTAGGTCGCGGCGACTTCCAGTTCGAGATTGTCTTTCATCGCTTTGACTTTTTCCCAAGTCGAGCGTTCGCGAGCGAAACTGCCGATACCGGCGCGCGCGGACATACGGCAGAGTTGGTCGCTCATGAAGAGACTGGAAATATCGATGATATCGCCGCCTTGAGGACCGCGAGCGACGATCGGGAGACTGAACAGAACGCTGTCGGTGAACGCGACTCTCAACGCTTCGCTATCGGGCCCTTTATCGGCGCGATAACGGAAGTTGCGACGAACGATCTGGATGCGGTCGTCGACCTTCTTGAAGCGCCAAAGCATATCGTCGCCGTAATCGAGCGATTGACCGCCGTAGAGGTCGGAGGTGCCAATACCGCGAGCGACGGACATCGCGACGATGTAGTCGGAGTCCATTTGCGCGGACGTGATCTCCCAATACAGAGAGTCCTTTTTACGATACGTGGCGATAGGGCCGCCTACGCGTTCGGCGTCGGGAGCGACGAGATCGAACGCGGGGAAAACGACCGCGGAAGAGAGCGCGGCGTCGGAGACGTTGGACGCTTCGACGGCGACGACTTCGCCGGTATCCGGGACCGGAGTCGTTTGATCGTCGGCGAGCGCGAGGCCGCTGAGACCGCCCATCATCAAGAGAGCGGAAAGTAAAAATTGGCGCTTCATCGAAATTGCCTTCCGTTTAAGCTGTACAAAAACAAAAAAGTGATGTATCTTCTCGCGACCGCCTCGGCAAAAGGCGACTCGCGCATTTCTTTGGTACAAAAATCGCTGGCCCGTCAAAAAACAGACTCTTCACAATTTACTAGTTTACCACAAATTATCCATCTTTACAATAAGTGACAGTCAAAAAAGTTAAACTAGGCAAATATTTCTAGCGTACGATTCAAGCATAATTAAAATAATCGTTAATAGAAAAACGACCGACGTTTTTGGAAATCGCCGATCG
Organism: Thermoguttaceae bacterium; assembly: GCA_045599605.1. Taxonomy (GTDB): domain Bacteria; phylum Planctomycetota; class Planctomycetia; order Pirellulales; family Thermoguttaceae; genus RUG369. The sequence goes on along the minus strand of JAZRWE010000013.1, from coordinate 50,241 downwards.
TTCTATTTTGTCAGTCGTTCTCATTCCCGTCGCGTTTCGCTCAGACGGGGAACTTTCCTTCGACTATCCCCTTTACGATCGCGAGATTATTCTCCAAGAAGTTGGGGTCGTCCATCAGTTCGGGTAGCGTTCGCCATTCGTATCCCGCAACTTCTTCTTGCTGAACGCGGATATCGAGCGCTTCAGGACGTTCCGCGACAACGTCCGCGAAGAACCAATACAGCGCGCCTCCGACAGGCGTGAGATTGCGCGTAAAACATCGCGTCTCGCCTAATTCTAATCCGACTTCTTCGCGGAACTCTCTACGCACGGCGTCTTCCGGCGATTCCCCGGGCTCCACTCCGCCGCCGGGAAAACAGAGCTTGCCGGGCGCGGCGACGCGTTGCGAACGGCGTATCACAAGCGTTTTGCAGGTCCGTAGGTCGATCTTGTCGCTAAGTCGCGTCGGCGGCGCGAACAGCACCGCGACGGCGCCGGGACGCGCGTTCTTGACAGGAACGTTTTTTAACGCGCGATCCAACGCCGCTCTAAGTCCGATAGCGCATATTATCCCCGTCGTGGTACCGGCGACGTTTTGCGCCATATCGAGCCATTCGAAACATCGTCCGGTATAGCGTTGCAGAAACTCCGAACTCACGCCCCAAAGCAGGAGCAGCGCGAACCAGACAAGACGACTCCAACGCGCGCGAACGAGGAAGACCATGCCCGCCAAAACGCCAAACGCGCAGAAATGCGTCAACGAGAATTTCACTTCGTGCGGAACATAAGGACGCGGCCAGAGCAACGCGTAGACCATATAAAGAAAATAGACACGAGTAATAAGGGTCAGCGGTTTGCGAATTCTTGCGTATAACGGGGCGTCCATCGTCTCTCTCGCGTTGCGTATCGCCGTCGACATGAACGTCGTCGATCCGGCTTCCGATCGGGTTAAAACACGAATCTAACTTTACCTTAAACTCGTTTCTTGTCGAGCGCTTTCGTCGATACGATCGCAACCGTTTAGACGTTTTCCCTCCGATCGCGACGAAAATTCCAAACCGCCCTAGCGTCAAAAAAAAATAATCGATATACTCGGGGACGGTTGAAGTTGACAAGTTCGCGAGCATAACGTTGTCGAGCGAACGACGTCGCATTTAGCAAGGAAGCAATTCATGCAAAACGCATTATTTAACTGCCTACTCTCCGCGATCGTCGCCGTGGCGTCCTCCATCGGGACGGTCTGGTACCTCTCTTCGCAGAACCCCGAAGCGAACGACCCCGACGCCGCAAGCGCCGTCGTGAAGACGAGAACACTTGAAGCGGATTCGATCGTCGTCAAAAAAGAACTGCTGCTCGTCGACCCGGAAACGAACACGCCGACTATCGAATTGAGTTCCGGCGCGCTCTACGTCCAAAAAGACGTCTACGCCGACCGCATTGGCGCTTATCGCGTCTTGGCTCAAAAACTTCAAACGACGCCCGACGACCCGCTCGATATGAAGAGCGGCGTGTTTGGCGAACTCTCCTATACCGAAGACGGCGGAGCCTCCTTTGCGCTCAAGAGCCCGCGCGAAAGCCATTCCATCACGATCGGGTTCGATAAGAGCGAAAAAGGATGCATACTCTCCAAGAACAACGACGACCAAGCGATAGCGGCGCAAGCGGTCTTCCTTCGCCCGTCGGCTAGCGACGCCGTCTCCACCCCGACGGCCGCGTCGTCGAACTATCCGCCGGCAGACGACGCCGAAGAAGCCGAGGAAGAAACGCCCTTCCCGACTACGGAAGTCGCCGCCGTCGACGACGATACCGTCGCAAAGTGAGTTCCAACTCCGTCGAGCCTTCACTATTCTCAAACTATTCAATAAGTCAACGCGGCGTCCAACCGCGCAAAGGTCAGCCGAGTGTTTTTTGAACGTAACGTCTTCTCCGCGATCGGCGCTCTCATAGCGTTAATAGCGTCGCTATGCGCCGAAACGACAGTCGTTTACGCTCAAACGCTCGCGACTCCGCCAACCTGCGCGCCCTTTTCTTTTTGCGAACTCGCGGGCATAGTTCCCGCGGCGCCTTGTCGTCTTTTCTCCTACGACGACGCGTTGACTTATTTACACGAAGCCAACAGCTCCGAAGTCTTTACCGTTCCTCGTTTCTCCTCTAACGCGAAACTCTTTACGCAAGACCTTGTCGGTCAGGACCTTAGTTCCGAAAACGAAGTCGCGATCTACCGCGGTTCTGACCTCGCCGTGCTCGCGATCGACCCGTATCGCGGACGGAATTTCGGGTACGGACTAGCGTCGTGGGGCTCCCAAGAAAGTCAAGGCGTCGCCGCCGACCATAGCGGTTTTGACGTCGGCTCTTACGGCGGCGCGCTAGGACAAGACTGGTCGTTAACTAACTTCTTTATCTGGGGTTACGGAGTTCAAGGCACTCAGACTGAACTCGATGGGAAACGCGCGGACTCTTACGACGCGAAGATCGATTCGCTCTCCGGCTTCCTACGTCTAAGCGTTTTCGACGCGCTCTGGCATATCGATATGCAATACGGCGCCGCTAGGAACTGGGAAACGCAGACAAAACTATCCAACGGCAAACAAGAGAAGTTCACCACGACGCAATGGTCGTTTGAATCTGAATTTGGCGCAAGATTCGACGAAGGGTACACGCGTATCGAACCGCATGTCAATTTCCGCGTGCTCAGCTTGATCGAGCCTGCCGCAGCCGAGAGACTGCTCGCAACGCAAAAGAATCCCAAAGACTTCTCGAAATCCTCGTATCGCATGAAGTTAGGCAGTCGCTTCAGTTGGGAATACGCCACGTTCCTCGGCGTCGCAAAACCGTATATCAACGTCGATTGGTCGCATGAATTTGGGAATCGCGCTATCTACACGATCGACAACCAAGCGCCGGTCCCCGTCGCGTATCGCTTTGGCAAACTCAAAATGCCGCGCGACCTGCTCGACCTAGGCGCGGGGCTCGATTACGCGCTGCGCGACACGTTCGACCTCTATATCCGCTACGACGCCGAGATCGCCAGCAACTACGCCGACTCGCTATTCTTTGCGGGGTTCAATAAGAAATTTTAACTCGCGCAAGTTCGACGCATACGAGCTAGCTAACGAGCCGACGTAACCACGCCGCTCTTTAAGCCCCGTTAACGTCTCGGCGAGTTCGAGCGTTTTCGTTCGACGCGTTTCCCGTCTTCGTATTTCCTACGCAAATAAAAAAGCCTCGTCGGCGTTATGCCAACGAGGCTCGTTTGTTTTACGCCGTTAACGCGCGGCGTCGCGTTATCCTAGATCAGTTCGAGAACGAGATCTTGGGATTGATCTTCTTGAATTCGTCAAGCTTCGCTTTGACTTCGGCGGCGGAATCGCCAAGGGCGGTGCCTTTGATGTATATCTTGCGGAGCGATTTGATCTGCGCAAGTTTCATCATGCCGTCGACGGTGAAGCCGGCGTTTTCGCGGAGGTCGAGAGATTCAAGATTTTGGAGCTTGCAGATCTCGTCGATCGTGGCGTCGGTGAGTTTGCCAACGGAAGCGCGGAGAGTGAGGCTCTTCAAGTTCGGCATGCTCGCGGCGATCGTCTTGGCGACGTCGTCGTCGGTGGCCATGGAGAACAGGTAGAGGCTGGAGAGGTCTTTCCAAGAGGTGCAGACCGTCTTAAGGGCTTCGCCGTCGACGTTGTTCAATTCGGAAAGTTCGACCGTGCGGAGCGTGGTCATATCTTTCAACGGCAAAACGCCTTCGTTGGAGATATTGAGGTCGCGCAGTTCCAAACGTTCAAGTTTCATGCCGGCAATGCCTTTGACGCCGTCGTCGCCGAACGCCTTGCTACGGAAGACGCGAAGACCGGTGAGAGACGGGATCTTAACGATGAACTCAGAGGCTCTGTCGTCGATCTGGCAATCTTGGAATTCAACGAACTTGAGTTTCGGCGCGTTGACGAGGTATTCGACGCCGTCGTCATCGATGAGGAAACGATAGTAAACTTCTTCCAGTTGCGCCATTTCAGCGAGGTAACGGCAGGAAGAGTTGTCGACTTGTTGGCAAGCGCGAAGGTCGATCGACTTCAACGTGGTCGATTTCGCCATACGTTTGACGGCCAAGCTGGAGATGTTGTTATAGTACGCGAGCAGCTTTTCGAGCTTCGGCATCTTTTCGATAGCGTCGAAGTCTTTGTTCTTGAGTTCGACGTTACGACGGATATCGAGCGTGGTGAGTTCCGGATAACCGGTCAGCATGTTGAGCGTTTCGCCGGTGATCGCCGCGTTTTGGATCGTGACGGACTTGATATTCTTGAGATCCTTGAATTGGGCGATGAATTCGTCGGTGAAGTTCGAGCCCAAGAACGTGAACGATTCGAGGTCGAGCAAACGCGCGAACAATTTCATATCGTCAAGCGTAGCGTCGGCGGATTCGACGGTGATCGCGGTGATCGCGCCGTTCTTGTCTTGCTTGACGGAGCCGCGGAGTTGAGAAACGCGAGCTTTAGCGGCGTCGATATCGGCTTTGGCGGCAAGCGCGGGCTTGACCGGAGCGGCGGGAGCGGCAGGCTTGACCGGCGCGGCGGGAACGACGTTAACGACCGGCTTTCGGTGCATGCTGTCGTATCTCGAGGCCAAAGTGTCGATATTCGGATCGACGGCTTCGGTCGGTTGTTCCATCGTTTGTTTCGAAGTGTCTAACGCCGTCACCGGGATCGTATCGGCTTTGTATTGAAGTACGGTTCCGGATTGATTGCCGTTCGTCCCGCAGCCGCTGATCAGCGCGGCGCTGCAAGCCAGGACCAACGCGCTCGTCGTTTTCGTCATATGGTTCATTTCGTAATAACTCCTAATATTACCTCGCGCGACGCTATATTCCGCCGCTATGTCGGTCCGCTTCGGGACGACGTTCTCAACCCCAAAACGTATATCTCGTCATGATTCTCGTCGAACTTTGCGCTTACCAAGACCGCAACGCTCCAACATACGCACGAATAAAAAAAATTCGGCGTATTGTGGATTATAACAAATTTCTTCGCTATGAAAAGAGACGAGAATTAAACATTTTTTGTATTTTTACTATTTTAAATATTTTCAACCGTCATTTACGATTATAGCGATTACGAGCGCTCAAATGCTCGACGCGACCTTCTCACGAAGCTCCGTTTCTGTAATATCCGTTACTAAAAACTTCTTTTGAGAGGCCAATTCGCCGGAAAATAGTTCGATCTGCGATTTCCTCAGCTTCAACGCTTTCGCGAGAAATTCGACTATCGCTTTATTCGCCTTACCTTTTTCGGCGATCTGCGTTACGCAGACTTTCAGCGCGCCGTCTTGCAGACCGCGCAACTCGTTACGACCCGCGCCGGGTTGCGCTTTTACAGGCAAGAGCACGCCCTCGGCGCGCGTCTCCAAGTCCAATTCGTCGACGGCGGAGAGATCGATCTCGGTCGGCGAGGACGTCGCGTTCTTCTGTTTTGCTTTACTCATCGCTCCCCCGAGGAAAAACAATATTTCAAAAAAATCTCGTTTTTTGAAAATTTACTTGCAATTCGCGTCCTAATAAAATATACTCAAGCGCGACGCGAGAGACTTGTTCAAGTCGTTGGAAAAACGTCGCGCTTAGACTAGTATAGTTTCATAAAAGCGCGGCGTCAAACGGTCGACGCCAACTCTTGAGCGTTCCTTGTCGCTACGACGACGAAATATTATCATATCCCGCATAAAATGAAGCGTCGACGCCGTCGCGTCTGCGCTCAGTCATATATTGAGGAGATCAGAGATGCATAGAAGAGACGCGTTAAAAGCGTTGGTCGGCGGCGTCGCCGCCGTGAGCGTCGGTCTTACCGCCGAATCTCGCGCCAATGCCGATAGTGTTTCCCAAGTTAAAGCTACTGTAACCAAAAAATCCGAGGAATATACCATGAAAAAATATACGAACGCTGATTTCTACAAGGATGGCGTCTTCCAAGAAACCGTCGCTTTCCAAGCCTACTACGAAATGTTCGAAAGAATGAACTACGCGTTGGCCGACTCTCTTCGCGCTAACCCGAACTTCTGGGTCGCCGACTTCGGTCTTGGCGATTTCGAACACTGCGGCATGGGCGGCATCTTCTTCTTCAACGACAAAGAATACCGTTACTTCGGTCACGACATCTACCTCCTTCCCGGACAAATGATCCCGGAACACCGTCACGTCGCCGCCGAAGGTCTTCCGGCGAAGCACGAAGCTTGGCAAGTTCGTAACGGCAGCATCTTCAACTTCTCCGAAGGCGGCGATCCGAACGATCCGCAAGCGCTCGCCCTCATCGCTCAAAGCCAACTCGACGCCAAAGCGATCAACTGCTACAACTTCAAGTACATGCAAGTCGGCGATCAAGACCGCCTTGGCAAACTCGAAGCCCCGCACTTCATGATCGGCGGTTCCGAAGGCGCTATCGTCACCGAATACGCTTGCTACCACAGCATGGACGGCCTCAAGTTCACCAATCCCAAGGGCAAGGCGTGAGAAATAACGCGCTCGTCGCGTTACGTCGCAATAGACTCTCGTCGCCGACTTATATGACGACGAGAGTTCGACTTATCCTAAACGATATAGTAAGAAAGAATTACAAAGATGTTGAAGCCCGGACTCAAATTCAGCCACATCGGCGTCCCCACCAAAGAACATAACGACCTCCCGATCTATCTCGAAGCCTGCAAAGTCAGGATCAACGACTTCAACGACGATCCCTACGCCGTTGAATGGCTCAACTTCGAAGAAGGCAGCCCTTTCCCGGAGATCCTACAAAAGCAAGCTCACGTCGCTTATGAATGCGACGACCTCAAAGCCGCGATGGAAGGCCTCAAAGTCTTGGTCGAACCGTTCCAAGCCGGTCCAAACCTCATGTGCGCGTTCGTCGAAGTCAACGGTCTTGGCGTCGAATTGATGCAATTCACCAAGTGAGTTAGACCGACTCCGCTGTTCTAAATACGGAACGCAAAACAAAAACGCCGATAGAAAACGATATTCCTATCGGCGTTCTTTTTTTATCGCGATTAGCGCAACGCTAGCGTTCGGCTCATCTCTTAACGAGGCGGTTGTCGATCAGACGCGTGGCGCCGATGCGGACCGCTTCGAGAATGACGACGTCGCCGGCGACGCGTTCCATCTCGACGAGCGTCGTCGGGTCGCCAATATGGAGATAATCGATCTGGGAACTCGGCGCGGTCGCAATGATCTTGCGCATCTCGTCGTAGATCTTCGCGACTTCGCGTTCGCCGCCCTTGATCAGCTCTTCCGCTTTTTCAAGCGACTTGTTCAACACGAGCGCTTGTTGACGTTCTTCGGGCGAGAGATAGCGATTGCGGCTGCTCATCGCGAGACCGTCTTTTTCGCGGATGATCGGTTGCATCGCGATACGGACGGGCAGATTCAAGTCGCGGACCATCTTCTCGACCACTTGGACTTGTTGATAATCTTTTTGGCCGAAATACGCGATATCGGCGCGGCAGATATTGAACAACTTCAACACGACGGTACAAACGCCGTCAAAGTGCGTGGGACGGAATTTGCCTTCCAACAACTTCGTGACCCCGCCGACGTGGACGTTCGCGTCGAAACCGTTAGGATACATCGCGGAAGGCGACGGCGCGAAAACGTAGTCCGTCTCGATCTGGGAGAGCAGCGTCAAGTCGGCGTCGAGCGTGCGAGGGTATTGATCGTAATCTTCATTCGGCGCAAATTGCGTCGGATTAACAAAGTCGGAGACGACGACTACGTCGCATTCGCTCTTCGCCGCGATCGCGAGACTCAGGTGCCCAAGGTGCAACGCGCCCATCGTCGGAACGAGGCCGATCGTCTTTCCTTGTTTGCGCAGCGCGTCGAGGCGTTCGCTCATTTCCGCGGGGTCGGTTACCAGATACGGTTTCAATTCCTCTTCTGCCATTAGTCTTGCCTTATCAACTTTTGCAGTTCGATCAATTATTATCGTAATAACGTTGGGACGTCGACTCGACTTTACCGTCGAAGTCGAATCCAAATTCATTAGGGTCGGCTTCTACGCCGATATGTTGCAACCCTTTACGCGTCAACCTTCTTCCTCGCGGGGTACGCACGAGCAACTCGCTGCGCAGCAGGAACGGCTCCACTTCGTCGACGAGCGAATCGGGCGCGACGTTCATCGTGTGCGCGACCGCTTCGACGCCGACGGGGCCCCCTTGGAACACGCGCCAGATCGTCTCCAAGACTTTGCGGTCTTGCGCGTCAAGTCCAAGTTTATCCACGCCTTGCATCTCTAACGCCGCTCTCGCGACTTCCGAATTGACCTCGCCGTTCGCTCTCGCGTCGGCATAGTCGCGCACCCAGCGCAGACGGTTGTTCGCAAGACGAGGGGTGCCGCGACTGCGGATCGCTATTTCTTCAGCAGCCGCGTCGTCGATATCCATATGCAGTTTCGCGGCGTTGCGTAACACGATCTGCGTCAGTTCCTCGACGTTATAGAAATCCAAATGCTCGCGCATCTGGAATCGGTCGCGCAACGGCGCGGAGATCAAGCCGGTGCGCGTCGTGGCGCCGATCAACGTAAACGGTTTGAGCGGGATATTTAACGTTCTCGCGTTAACGCCTTCGCCCATAACGACGTCGATACGGAAGTCCTCCATCGCGGGATACAGGAACTCCTCCACCGTCTTCTGCATACGGTGTATCTCGTCGATGAACAGCACGGAACCTTCTTGCGCGTTCGTGAGATAAGGAACGATATCCTTAGGCGCGCGCATCGTCGCGCCGTTCGCGATCTGCATCTCGACGCCGAGTTCGCGCGGAATACACGTCGCAAACGTCGTTTTGCCAAGTCCGGGAGGCCCGTCGAACAAGATGTGTCCAAGCGTCTCTTTACGCTTGCGCGCCGCTTGCACCGCGATCTCGACGCGCGCGAAGACTTCGCGTTGTCCGATCATCTCGTTCATATGCGTCGGGCGTAAGAGCGCGTCTTCTTCTTTGCCGCCGAGCGCGCTATGATACGCCTCGGAGCTATCGTCGTCGTTGGAAGGCGTGCGAAACTCGTACGCGTCGTCGCGATCGTCGTCGCGTTCGTCGTCGTCGGAACTCTTAAATATAATAGCGCGTTTAGCCATTTTGTGTTATCGTCCGTGAAAGGAGGTTGCTCGCGACTTCGCGTCAACGATTGTTCATATAGATCGCTTGGATCAGTTCCGAGGAATCCTTGAACTTCTTGCGACTGCCTTGAACGACCGCGTCGATCATTCTGCGCGCTTCCGCTTCGCCATGTCCAAGCGCGATAAGCGCTTCGAACGTCTCGGCGACAACGTCGAGTTCTTGAGTCGCGCCGTCGGTTCCGGAGGGTTCGTCCGGGCGCGCGACCATGAGCGCGAACTTCGGGACCTTGCGACGCAGCTTCGCCACGATGCGTTCCGCAGTGGCGGGGCCGATACCAGGCAAGCTAGATAAGAATTTGACGTCTTGTTCTTCAATAGCGGCGGCGATCTCGCGAACAGGGCGCACCATCGCGCGGAGCGCTTTCTTCGTGCCGACCCCGTCGACGCTGCAAAACAGTTCGAAGAATTCGCGTTCGATCTCGGTCAAGAAACCGATAAGTTTCGGCGTAAGACGACCTTGCGTCGGATTGCCGTCGATGTATTCGATCGTGTGCAGCGACACTTCGTTTTGAAGTTCGTTTTGAAGTTGTCGACGCGTAAACTCCGGGATCGACGCTTCGTACTGAAACGATCCGATCTCCAAGATAGCGCGTTCGTCGTACAGCGCGACCAACTTACCGGCGATCTTAACGATCATGTGTTAAATCTCCATGACAAGCGTTCGACAAAACGCCGACGATCGCTACGACCGCCGACGTTATTGTCGTTCCTAAACTTATGAATTACTACGATCAGTTTTGAAGAAGACCGTAATCGACGAGCAGTTGACGCAACTTCGCGGTGGCGGCTTCTTCGAGCGTCGTCATCGGGAGACGCATCTCGCCGGTATCGCGACCGAGCAGTTCCATCGCCTTCTTGACCGGGATCGGGTTCGTGGCGAGCGAGAGCATACCGTGACTCAACGGCAACAGGCGCTTATGGATAGCGCGCGCTTCTTCGAGTTTGCCCGCGTTCATCGCGTCGCAAAGCGCGATAACGTCGCGAGGCGCGAAGTTGCCGACTACGGAGACGACGCCGCGAGCGCCCAACGCCATGAACGGCAGCGTCAAGCTATCGTCGCCGGAAAGAACCGTCAGGTCGGTGGCGGCGACGATGCGCGACGTGGAATCCATCGAGCCGGTCGCGTCTTTTACCATCGCGATATTCTTGATCTCCGCCAAACGGATAATGGTCTCGGCGTCGATCGCTTTCGCGGTGCGGCCGGGAACGTTATACACGCAGATCGGGATACCAACGGATTCAGCGACCGCTTTAAAGTGTTGATAGAAGCCTTCTTGCGTCGGCTTGTTGTAGTAAGGACCGATAACGAGAAGCGCGTCGGCGCCGGCTTTTTCGGCGTAACGAGAGAGCGAGAGAGCTTCGGCGGTGCTATTGGAACCGGAGCCCGCGACCACCTTGATACGTCCGGCGGCAAATTCTACCGACTTCTTGATGACTTCGTGTTGTTCTTCGTGAGTCAGCGTCGGGGATTCGCCGGTCGTGCCGGTCGGAGAGATCGCCGTCGTTCCGGCCGCGACTTGGAATTCGATCTGTTCTTGCAGTGTGTCAAAATCGATCTTGCCGTCTTTGAAGGGCGTGATCATCGCGACAGTCAAACCGGAGAACTCGTCGGCGCGCGTTTTCATCTTCTTTCCTCTTTATATTCTTCATCTCAATAAAGCGCGTAGTCCGGGACGTTGCGACCATCGCGCTATTAGCGGGCGGGGCTATCGCGTCGACAAACGCGTTAGCGTCTCTATTATAACAACTTTTTAGGAAATAACCACCGCCCCGCAATACAAAATCAAACTTCTTGCATTACTCGCGCACAACGCCAAATCAATAAAAAAAGAGCGCTCGGTAACGATACCGAACGCTCCTTCCGTGCGAATTATCGCTCTATGCTAAACTCAGCCGACGAGCTTTTGCATGTTGGCGACGTTGGTCTTGACGGCTTCGCAGGACTTCGCGAAGAGGTCTTTTTCTTCCGCGGTCATTTCAACGTTGACGATCTTCTTGACGCCGCCGTCGCCGAGGACGACCGGAACGCCGACGTAGTAACCGCCGACTTCGTATTCTTTATCGCAGTAAGCGACGCAAGCGAGAACGCGATTTTCGTCGCGAACGATCGCTTGGACCATCTTCGCGGAAGACGCGGCAGGAGCGTAGTACGCGGAGCCGGTGCCGAGAAGATTGACGATCTCGCCGCCGCCAACGCGAGCGCGTTGGACGATCTCGGCCATACGATCTTTGGAGATCAATTGGGTGACGGGGATACCGCCGACGGACGCGCAGCTGGCGAGCGGGACCATGGAGTCGCCGTGGCCGCCGAGGAGCATAGCGTGGACGTCTTCAACGCTGACGTTGAGTTCCATCGCGATGAAGGAGCAGAAACGAGCGGCGTCGAGAACGCCGGCTTGACCGATGACGCGGTTCTTGGGGAAGCCGGTAACGTCGAGCATGCGTTGGACCATGGTGTCGACCGGGTTGGAGACGACGATAACGACGGCGTTCGGGCTGGTCGCTTTGATTTGTTCGCCAACGGAACCGACGATCTTGGCGTTGGTGGCGAGGAGGTCGTCGCGGCTCATGCCGGGCTTACGCGGAATACCGGCGGTAACGACGATGACGTCGCTGTTCGCGGTGTCGGCGTAATCGGTGGTACCGGTAACGTTAGCGGTGAAGCCGAGGACGGGGGAAGCTTCGAACATATCGAGAGCCTTGCCCTTGGGCATGTCTTTAGCGGCGGGGATGTCGAGAAGGACGACGTCGCCCAAACCGGCCATAGCGCAATATTGCGCGCAAGTCGCGCCTACGTTACCCGCGCCGATGACGGTGATCTTCGCACGTTTCATTGATCTATTCTCCATTAAAAAAAATATATATACGTTTCAGCGCCGCTTCTCGCCGCGCCGAGCATACAGATTAACTTGGCGCCGCTTCAAACGCAAAACAGCGCGCTCAATAACGACGCCTGATATTTTAATACGTTTTAACTTTTTATACAATACCGCCGAGAAAAAATTTTCATAACGCAATAAGATAAAAACGCGCGAAAATAAAGATAATAACGACGCGGCTATTTACGCGCGTATCGCTAAATAAAAAAACCGCTTTCGATCTTCTCGAAAACGGTTTATCGATGCCGAAGAAAGGACTCGAACCTTCACCACCTGTTACAGTGACTAGGACCTGAACCTAGCGCGTCTGCCAATTCCGCCACTTCGGCTTAGTGTTCCTCATTATATATCTCCTTTCTCTTTTGAAAAGAGGGCATTTAATATTTTTATTCCTTACGCGTCAACGCTCGATATTAGAAAAACCTAACTTTTCATCAAAAGTCCTCTTGACGCCGTGTTAGAAAAGGCTAACATTATTCACATCCTCCTTATCCGTTCGTTCTTGGAATGCGATCGGCAACGCATAGCGCTCGCGTTGAAGGGAAGTATTGGGGATCTCGGTCGGATCGGGGATCGGCGTAACGTTGTTGAAAGTGGAGCGACGCGAGCCCTTCTTCGATCCGGCTTTTTATCCGCGCGGCGCGTTTCTTTCGTTCTTCTACGAGCGATCCGCAACCATTCTTTCTTCTAAAAAATTCCTAGAAATATTAGGAAAATTACTTGAAATAGTTTTTCAAAAGTTGCATAATTGTGAAGCGGCTATTTTTGCCGTATGAATTTGTGCGTTAAAGGCCGTTCTCGCTCGTCGTGGACGGCGCTACGTCGGAGAGCCCCGATAACCTATAGATATGGAATGAAACTTATGTCGACGCGTACGTTTATCGTTTCTTTGGCGGCTTTAGTCGCCTTCTCCTGCGCGGCGTTCGTATCCGCCGCAGAATATAAAGGCCCGATCAAGCTGATCCCGACCAAAGACGGCTCCACGCTTTACTCTCTCAATATGGACGCGAAAGAGATCGCGGTCGTCAATATCGCCGACGCTAAGGTCGCTCGCACTATCGCGTTGCCCGGCGTTCCTAACGATATGTGTCTCAGCGCCGACGAAAAGACGATGTACGTCGGCTACGGGCTCTACCAAGGTCATATCTGCTCGATCGATATCGCTTCCGGCGAAGTCGTCAACGACGCCGAAGTCGGGCACACGCCTTGCGGCCTGTGCTTGAACCCGGTCGACGAAAACGTCATGTTCGTCTGCCTCCGCTACGAGACTAATCTCGCGAAAGTCTCCGTCCCGGACTTCAAGGTCTTGCAAAAGTACCCTGCGCTGCACGAACCCTGCGACGCCGTTATCACCAAAGACGGCAAATCCTACTACGTCGCGAACTTCCTCCCTCTCGACCGCTCCGACGGGGCTAACGTCGCCGCCGAGATCACCTGCCTCGATACCGAGACCGGCGAAACGAAGAACATCCGTCTCCCGAACGGTAGTTCCAGTATGCACCACATCTGCCTCTCTCCCGACGGCAAATACGTCTACACGACGGCGATCTTGGCGCGTTACCAACTCCCGACGACGCAAGTAGAACGCGGGTGGATGAACACCAACGGTTTCAGTATCATCGACGCGGATAAGCGCGAATTCGTCAACACCGTGTTGCTCGACGACGTCGACTCCGGCGCGGCTAATCCGTGGCCTATCGCCGTAACGCCCGACAACAAGACGATCTGCGTCGGTATTGCCGGAACGCACGAATTGTGCCTCGTCGACTCGGACAAGACGCACGAAAAACTTGCGGGGCTTCCCAAGAACGCCGAAGAAGCCAAAGAGCGCGGTCTCGCCAACGTCACGACCGCCGACCAAGTTCCGCAGTTGCTCGCGTTCCTCGTCGGTCTGAAGAAGCGCGTCAAGCTCGGCAGTCGCACGCTCAAGGTCAAGGGTCCTCGCTCGATCGCGGTCGTCGACTCCAAGGTCTATGTCGGCATGTACTTCTCCGACACGATCATGGTCGTCGACCTCAAAGCGCGCACGCCCAAAGCTAAGGAATTCTGCCAACTTGGGCCCGCGCCGGAAATGGACGCGGCTCGTCGCGGAGAACTCGCTTGGCACGACGCAACAAACTGCTTCCAAAACTGGCAATCCTGCGCAAGTTGCCATCCGGACGCTCGTTCCGACGCGCTGAACTGGGACTTGCTCAACGACGGCATGGGTAATCCGAAGAACGCGAAGGGGATGCTCTTCTCGCTCGCTCTGCCTCCGGCAATGTGGCACGGCGTCCGCGTCAACGCGGAAAAAGCGATCCGCACCGGATTCCAATACATCATGTTCGCCAACGTCCCCGAAGAAACTTGCGTCGACGTTGAAGAATACTTGAAGAGTCTGCAACCGATCCCGAGCCCCTACCTCGTCAACGGCGAACTCAGCGAAAAAGCGTTGCGCGGTAAAGCGATCTTCGAAAGCGAAAAATACGCTTGCACGGAATGTCATAAAGGCGAATACTTCTCCGACGGCGAGATGCACGACGTCGGCTCGCGCGCCGATTACGACCACCGCGACGACTTCGACACCCCGACGCTGCGCGAGATCTGGCGCACCCCGCCCTATATGCACGACGGTCGATACGTCACGTTGAAGGAAGTCTTCCTGGACGGCGCCCACGGCGACGTGCTTGGCGCCGCAGACGAGATGACCGAAGAAGAAGCCGACGACCTCGTCGAATACCTCCTCTCGCTATGATCCGTCGCCATAGTCGACCTTAACTAACACGACGCGCCGCGCGGTCTCTCCTCGCGACGCGTTTTTTCTTCTAGCGCTCCGCGCGCGGTTTTTCGCGACGCGCAAAACGAACACGCTCACACGCTTATGGCTAATAGTATTGAAGAAAAGAACGTCGTCTGCAAACGCGATTACGACGAGAAGATCAAACGCGCCGTCGTCGCTTTCGCCAACACGACCGGCGGCAAGGTCTACGTCGGTATCGACGATTTCGGACAAGTCGTCGGCTTGAAGGACCCGGACGAGGTGCGTCAACGCGTCAAACGCTTGATACAAGACGGAATATCCCCCAACGTCTCCGAGTTCGTCGACTACACCGTCGAGTTCGCGGAAGGCAAGAAACTTATCGGGGTCGAAGTTACGCCCGGGACCGGCGCGCCGTATTGGCTTGAAGAATTCGGACTGACGCGCGAAGGCGTGTTGCTGCGTAAAGACGGCGCGACCGTCTGCGCGACGCAAGACGAGATACGGCAGATGCTCGCAAAGTCCGCGCTAGACGACCGTTACGAATCGCGGCGCGCGTTGCGTCAGGACCTCGCGTTCACGCAGGCGGCGGAGCTGTTCGATCGTCAAGACGTCAAGCTCGACCGCGCGCAGCTGCGCTCATTAGGGCTGACGGACCCGGCGGGCGCGTATTCCAACCTCGCGTATCTCATCTCCGATCAATGCGCCGCGACTATACGCGTCGTTACGCTCGACGAAGAAGCGCGACCGCGCGAACGCGTCGACCTCGAAGGTTCGATATTCCGCCAAGTTGCCGACGCGCTCGCCGTCGTCGATCGCAACAACAAGCGTTTCGCGAAGACGCGTTCGGGCAAAAACGTCGACGCTCGCGAGTACAGAGAGTACCCGTATGTCGCCGTTAGAGAGGCGTTATGCAACGCCGCGCTGCATCGCGAATACGCGGTCGACGCTCCCACGCTCGTCAAGATATTTCCGGACAAGATCGAGATACTCTCCCCCGGCGGACTTGCGCAAGGTCTGACGCGCGAAGAACTTGAACTTGGCGCCGCGTTCTCGCGTAATAAGAACCTCGTCGCGCTGTTCGCGCTGCTGCAAGAGGCGGACGCGTGCGGACTAGGTCTGCGACGCCTCGAGCGCGCTTACGACGATTACGCCGTCAAGCCGAAGATCGACGTAAGTCGCAACTATTTCCGCGTTACGCTACCCAACGCGTTCGAGCGACGCGTCAAACGCCCCGAGCCCGCGGAGACAGTCGAGACGGTCGAAACTACCGACGCGAGCGAGCTCAAAGTGGCGAAATACACGACCGCGGGCATATCCGTCTGACGCGCTCCAAGACAAAACGACTCCTCATAGTATCATAACTACGAAAAATCAAAGGAATTAGATAATGAACGATATCGTACTATATAACGGCGTGCGCATGCCTCAGATCGGTTTCGGCGTATTCCAGATCGTCGACCACGAAGAATGTAAACGCTGCACGCTGCAAGCGTTGAAAGCCGGCTACCGCATGATCGACACGGCGGCAGTCTACGGCAACGAGCGCGCCGTCGGCGAAGCGTTGCGCGAATGTGGGATCGATCGCAAAGAGATCTTCGTCGTCTCCAAGCTCTGGATGCAATACGCGGGGTACGAGTCGACGCTCAAAGCGTTTGACAAGACGTTGGAGAATCTGGGACTCGACTATCTCGATCTGTACCTTATCCATTTTCCGTACAATGATTATCACGGGACGTGGCGCGCGATGGAAGAACTCTACCGCGCCGGCAAGATCAAGGCGATCGGGGTCAGCAACTTCTACGCCGACCGCCTCGTCGACCTCATCCTCACGCATGAGATCGTCCCGATGGTCAACCAGATGGAGACTCACCCGTTCCATCAACAGAAGGAATTGCGCGAAGTCATGGCGAAGTACAACGTCGCGCTGACCGCTTGGGCGCCATTCGCGGAAGGCGAAAAAGGACTCTTCACCAACGAGACGCTTACCGCGATCGGGAAGGCGCGCGGCAAGACCGCCGCGCAAGTCACGCTCCGATTCCTCATTCAAGAAGGTATCATCGTCATTCCGAAATCCGTTCACGAGGAACGCATCGTCGAGAACTTCAACGTCGACGACTTCGAACTGACCGCCGCGGAAATGGATCAGATCCGCGCTATGGACGAGAAGAAAGCGCTCATCATCGACGTGCCCGCCGTCTCCGAGGTCTATCGCCTACACGGTATCAAGATCGAGCATTGACGCTACTGCGCGAAGAACGCGCGATATAACGTCGACAAAAATACGGCATAGCGCGGAATACCGTTCTATGCCGTTTGTCGTTTACAGTTCGTATCGCGTCCAAAAAAACAAACAAGAAACAAAAAAACCTCAACGCATTACGCTGAGGTCTTTAAGTACCGAACCCCGGAGTCGAACCGGGACGCCCTTGCGGGCAATGGATTTTGAATCCATCGCGTCTGCCTATTCCGCCAGTCCGGCATGTTTTATTGCCGTTGTGCCGACTTCGTCAACACGTCTAATACTCTACCTCAATTTTGATTTTTCACAAGGGGGCAACTTCAAAAAAGCGCCATTTATTTGCTCTTGCCTAAAATTCGTCGAGAAGTTACGCTCTTTCATCGTCGCCGCGCTTTTACGTCATATCGTTTGCGGCGTCGCAACTCAGGAGTAAAACCATGTCGAATACGGAAGAACGCCCCTCGTTTCGTCCCGAGTCCGCCCCTAAGCTCTCGCGCGCTTGCGCCGCGACCGGCAAAGTCTTTGCGCCCGGCGACAAAGTCTATTCCGTTCTACTTGAAAACGAGGAGACCGGGGAGATCGAGCGTTACGATTACTGCGCGTCGGCGTGGCGTTCCAACGCGCGTCCGAAAGACGCGCTGGCGTGGTGGTCTTCGCGCGCTCGCGAGAACGCCGAGACCGAGACGAAAATCAAGCTCGCGCCCAACGAAGCGCTCTCCGCGCTCTTTGTCGCGTTGGCCAACAAGCCGGAACAAAACGCGTTGCGCTACGTCCTCGCGTTGCTGCTCGCGCGTAGACGCGTCTTGCGCTTCGACTACGAAGAGAACGCGTCGTACTGCTCCGATCCGGAGACGTCCGATTCGATCTACGTCTACTCCCCTCGCGACGAGACCGGCTATCTCGTTCCGATCGTCCGAATGACGGAAGAGCAGATCGCGGAGGTGCAGGCGCGTTTGGTCGCGTTGCTCGAAGCGCCGGAAGCGGAACTGGAAAAAGAGATCGAAGCCGCCGCGCCCCCTAAAGAAGAGGAGACGCCCAAGCCGCGCAAGACGCGCCCGGAACGCAAAGAGCCGAGCAAGATCGCGCCCGAAGAACGACGCAAAGCGTTGCGCGCCGCGTTCGCCAATTCCGAGATCGCCGAGGAAGCCGCGCTCGCCGCCAACGCCGCGGATATGCTCGACGCGACGGAACCGCCGAACGACTAACGAGCTAAGCGCGTCAAGCGACGCTCCTCGCGTCGATTTATTGCTCTTGCGTCGCGCGTTGAAAAAGGTTATTCTCGAATTCATGTAGCGGAAATAGCGTCCGGACGACCGTTTTCGCTTCCTACGAAACGCCTTTTCGTACCACATAACAGACGACGAACCAATGTTTTCGAACGAATTATCCACGCATGCGAGCGCGTTGACGGCTAGGACGGCCAAGCGCGGTCGAACGAGAGCGGCCTACGTTGCGTTGTGCCTGCTCCTGGCGACGTTTGTCTTCACGAGCTGCCAAACGGCTCCGAAAGTCAAGTTGCCTAACGTAGTCGGCGCGAACCCTACGCCGCAAGAGCTCTATGAAGCCGTCAACAAGAACACGGCGAAGATCAAGTCTTTCCATACGAGTTCCGCGCGCGTCGGTCAAGGCAATCTCCCGGGCACCGCCGCTTGCTCTATCAGCTATAAAGAAAGCTCTTACTTCCGCTTGGTCGGTTCTATCGCCATGCAAGGCCGAATGCTCGATTGCGGCAGCAACGCCGAGAAGTTCTGGTACTGGAACAGCATGGTGAACGAGAACAATATCTACACCTGCAGTCTCGACAAATTCCAAAACAGCGCGTTGTCCGAAGAGTTCCCGCTCGACCCGTCGTGGTTCCCGGAAGCGCTCGGGATCATACACATCGACCCCGACGACGTTATCGACGGCCCTTATCCGGATCCGCGCGATTCCAAGCGTCTCGCGATGAAGATACGTCGTCGACGTCCGGAAGGCGTCTATACCGAAGTCATCTCGTTTGAACCGCTCACCGCGGAAGTCGTGCGCCAAGAGATCTGCAATCCGCAGGGACAAAAAGTCGTCGTCGTTACCTGCAAGGCGCATAATATCGACGAAGAGACCGGCGCCGTCGTGCCGTCGAATCTCGAAATTTATTGCCCCGCCGCGAATCTCACGTTCATACTGAATATCAATTCGTTCCAGATCAATAACGAGTCGGCGTTGATGGACTTCAACATCCCGACCGACCTGAAAGACGCTCGCGTCGTCGACCTATCCAATCGCGGTTCCGAACCGCTGCAAAGCGCGAACGCGGCGGCGCCGACTTCTAGCGCGGTGAACCCGCCGGTCACGTCGCCGAGCGCAAACGCCGAACCGACCGACGCCTCCAAACTCAACAGCGTCCCGATCGGCGATTCCCCCGTCAACAACCAAGCGGCCCCGGCGATCGGCAGCGCGAGCGCGCCTACCAACGCCAACGCGACCACCGGCATAGTTCCGTTCCCCGGCGCAGGTACGGCCTCTCCTACCGCCGCGACTACGGCTAACGCGGTCTCGCAGACCGGCATGACTCCGCCGGCGTACACGTTCGCGCAAGAGACTCCGACGGCCGCGCCGGTTGCGCCCGCGCCTATGGCGAACGAAGGAGTCGTCGCCGCGTCGATCTATTCCCCGGCGGCGGGCTACGATCCTAACGCCAATACCAACGCGGTCGCCGCAAACGCGGTTCCCGCCGCGCCGACCGCGGTAGCTCCCGTCGCCGAAGACGCGCTTGTCGCGAACAACATCGTCCGCGCTCCCGCCGCGAGCATGGCGCCGGCCGCCGAAGACGCGTTGCTCGACGACTACGACGCCAACGACGCGTATGTGCCGCAGACGTCGTTCGCGAACGCGGAACTTGACGACGCGTTGGACGACTCTTTCGATAACGACCTCGGCGAAGAACTGCCGACGTACGGTCAAGCCGCGTATCAAAACGGCCAAGCGCGCCAACAAGCGCCGGCGCAACAATACCAACCGTCGCAGCACCCGCAACAACAGACGCAAGGCCAAGTTCAACAACAAGCTCAGCCGCAAGCCCAACAAGGGCAAGCGCAAGGTCAAGCGCTCCCGACTTACGGCGCGCCGCAAGCGAACGCCCAAGAGCCGATCTATCCCGGTCTGACGGCGGCTCAAGCGGCTCAACCGACGCAAGTCGCGAATAACGCCGTCGCGACGCAGAACGCGCAGAACGCGGCGCAGACTCGACCCGGCTTGAGCCAATTACAGCCTCCGGCGACGTATGTCGCGCAGAACTGGCAAGCTCCGACCGCGCAACCCAACGCGACGCCGAACGCCGTTCAAGCTCAGAACGCGCCGACGCGTTATCCCGCAGCCTCCGCCAACGCTCGCGCCGCGCAAGTGAACGCGCAGATCCCCGCGACGTATACGCCCGCGCAAGCTCCCGCGCAAAACGGCGCCCAAGCTCAGCCCGCGACCGCTCGACCCGCAGCGCAGAACGCCCCGACGGTACCCGACGCGTTTGACGAACTGGAACTGCTCGACGAATCGGACGATTTCCCGACGCTCGAGCTCTGACGCGTTCCCGCGCGTAACACGCATATTCCCCGACGTTTTCTCATAAACGCCGGGGATATTTTTTTATACGACCATCTCAACGCGCAGAGTCGGCAAAATCGGCGCCGCGGTAACATTCTGCCGCGATTCCAAGCTCGGACAAAAAAAAGTGGAAAACGCGCGACGCCCGCGGTTGAAAACAAGTGTCGACAGTATTATAATTGAGTACGGACTAGCGTCGTTTTCTAACGCGCGACTCGTCCCTTCGACTCCTACAATACAAGAGAGTAAGACAATGATAGAAATCTCGGCTTCGAAACGCGCCAGACTCCAACAATGCTTCGAGTACGGCAATCAAAAGATGCAGCTTGGCGACCACAATTACGCGACGGAAATGTTCGCGCAATGCGTGATCGGCGACCCGTCGAACATCTTGTATATGAACTCGTTCATCGCCAACCTCCGTAAGAAGTTCGGCGCCCCGAAGAAAAAGAGCGCGTTCGGATTCGTGAAAGGCGCGAAAAAAGGGTTGCCGACCAAAGCGAAGGATCTCGAGACCGCTATCAAAGACGGCGTCGAGAAGATCAAGAAAGACCCGTGGGACGCCGACGCGTTCGTCTCGATGGGCATGGCTTGTTTGGCCGAAGAACTTGACGACGCCGGGCTCGCCTACCTCAAACACGCGATCATGGCCGATCCCGACAACGTCGAGATCAACCGCATCGCGGCGCAGGAACTCAGCGAACGCAAGATGTACGACGACGCGCTCGCGTGCTGGAGCCGCATCAGCAAGCTCCGACCCGAAGACCAAGAAGCCGGCAGAATGATCAACGACTTGATGATGGAAAAGACCGTCAACAAGATCCATCAAGCGCCGAAAAAAGAAGATAACGAGCCGAAAGACGAAGGTCCGAAACTCTCGTTTGAAGACGAATGCGAGAAACGTCTCCGCAAGAACCCGAACGACCGTACGGCGTTCGTCGACCTCGTCGAACACTTCTCGCAAAAAGGCAACTTGCGCAAGGTCGAAGACGCCTGCAAGCGCGCGTTGAAGGTCTTTGCCGAAGACGACTTCTTCTTCCCGCGACTCTTGGAAGTGCAAAAGGCGCGCGCGAAAGAAGAACTGACGCGCATCAAGCAACAATACGAAAAAGCGCCCTCGGACGCGTTGAAGCAAAAGTTCGCGCAACAAAAAGCGATCTTCGAAGACAGTACGCTCAAACACATCCAATACCGCATCAAGAAGTCCCCGAACGAATGCGCCCCTCATCTTGAACTCGGCGTGTTCTATATGGGCAAAGGGGAATACAAAGAAGCGATCAAAGAATTCCAGACGGCGAAGTCTGACGAAGGACTTGCGGGTCAATGTCTTCTGAACTTGGCGCAATGCTTCCAACAGATCAAGCAATACCGCTTGGCGTTGACGCATTACGATCAAGCGATCGCGAAGTTGCCGCAAGACGGCGAAGAGATCAAGAAGGCGCTCTACTACGGCGCGAGACTCTCCTACGGTCTGGAAGACTATAAGAAGGCGGACGACTACGCGAATCAGCTCGCCGCGATCGATTTTTCTTATAAAGACGTCGGAGAACTACTAGACAAAATCGCAAATAAGATGCATAATTAGTAGCGATGTTTTTATTGCGTCGCGCTTCCAAGGTCGGGCGCTCTCATCGACGGAGGCGAGACGCGGGTTTTTACGAGGTTTTAGCCGCTATTAAGTTAAAATAGCGCTTGCTAAGTGGAGACCCAAGCGGCGTCGAGATCTCGCGCTAGAGCAAAAATTTTGTCGTTTTCGCGTTATGCTGAAACGAAAAACGGCCCAATTCGAGCTTGCGCGCAAAAATTTTTCAAAATTTTTTTGAAAGATCTTTACGATCTCGCGAGGATCAGCCGGAGCATGTGTGTCCGCATACATAGGTTCGGCGAGCGAACGATCCCATTGACCCATCTTGTGTGGATCGCGAGCTTGTCCCCGGCGAAATCTGTTTGAAAACGTAGTTCCCAAAAGAAGAAATTCAAGATTTATTATGCCTAACATTCAAAGCGCTAAAAAAAGACTCCGACAAAATGTCGTCCTTCGTGAACGTAACCGCGCCGCTCGCTCGGTCGTCCGCAACCGTATCAAGGCCCTTCTGAAGACCCTCCGCGCCGGCGACGTCGCCGCTGCCGAAGCTCAATTCCCGAAGGTCTGCAGCGCCCTCGATCGCGCCGCCGCTCGCGGCCTCTGGCACAAGAACAACACCTCTCGTAAAAAGTCCCGCTTGTCCAAGCTCATTCTTAAGATTAAGAAGCAAAACAACGCTTGATCTTGAATCTGTCTCGGATATGTCGGTATTCGCGGCGTCGGGTACTGAAACTTGACGCCGTAGACGCGCCGAAGAGAGCGTAGCCGTCGTTCAGCAAGTAGTTGTTGAAGGACGGCTTTTCTTATTTATCGCGCGCCAAAAACGCCGCCTCGCGCGGCATAACACGAACAAAAAACAAGAGCGGACGACTCCCCCCCGTTACCGTCCGACTCGATTACCAAGGAACGTTATCGTTATGCAAGTCCGCCTTTCCAAATTAGCCGAAATGATCGACGGCGTCGTCGTCCGCGGCGGCGATTCTGTTATCGAACAGGCCGCGCCATTACACTCCGCCGACCAACGCTCGATCGCTTTTGCAGAGAAGCCGGACAAACTCGACTGGAACGTCTGCACGAACGCGCTCGCTATCGTCGCGCCTCGCGGTTCCGAAACGCTCGTTCCCGAGAGCTTCGCGCTCGTCGTCGTCGACGACGTCAAGCCGGCGTTTGAGAAGATCGCCGCGTATTTCCGTCCGCGTCGCGAGAACCTTGTGCGCAAGGGCGTCTCCAATAAAGCCGACGTCGCGAGTTCCGCAAAGCTCGGCGCCGACGTCGCTATCGCCGCGTTCGTCACGATCGGCGAAGACTGCGTCATCGGCGACGGCGTCACGCTGTTCCCCGGCGTCGTCTTAATGGACGGCGTAACGGTCGGCGACAACACGACGATCTTCCCGAACGTCGTCGTTTACGAGAACTGCGTCATCGGCAAGAACTGCCTTGTTCACGCCAATTCAACGATCGGCGCTTACGGCTTCGGCTACGACTCCTCGACCGGCGTTCATATCCTCGCGGCGCAATACGGCAACGTCGAGATCGGCGACAACGTCGAGATCGGCGCGAACGCGACGGTCGACCGCGCCGCCTACGACTCCACGCGCGTCGGCGAAGGCACGAAGATCGACAACCACGTCATGATCGCGCACAACTGCCAGATCGGGAAACGCAATATGATCTGCGCCAACGTCGGCGTTGCGGGAAGCGTTACTTCCGGCGACTACGTCGTTATGGCGGGTCAAGCCGGTCTGCGCGACCATATCAAGATCGGCAAGGGCGCGGTCTTAGGCGCGATGGCGGGAGTCATGAACGATATCCCCGAAGGCGGACGCTACGTCGGCATCCCCGCCACGCCGGAAAAAGAACAGATGCGCAAACAAGTCGCGCTCGCTAAGTTGCCCGAAACGCAAAAAGAATTCAAAAAACTCGTTAAGCGCGTCGAAGAACTCGAAAAGAAAGCGCAATAACGTCCCTTCCACTCGCACGATCCCCTATCGCGCCACGCTCGCTTCTTCAAGAGGTTTAAAGTGAACGATCTTGACGTCAACGCGCTTCCCGCCGACCTCAAACGCGTCGGTCTCATCGCCGGTTGGGGACGTTATCCCGTCGTGTTAGCGCAAGCTCTCAAGCGCGCGGGCTACGAGGTGGTCTGCATGGGCGCGCTCGACCACGCCGACCCGATACTCGCCGAGATATGCGACGTCTATGTCGTCAACGGTTTCGGACGCTTCGGCTGGGCGACGAAATTCTTCCGCCAGCACGGCGTGGAATACGCGACGATGGCCGGGAAAATACACAAGATACGCTTGTACGACCCCGCGTTCTTGTGGCGACAATGCCCCGACTTCTATACCGTTCGCTGTTTCGCAAAACATTTCCTGAGTCGTCGCGCTGACTGCAAAGACGACTCGCTTCTGCTTACCGTCTGCCGCGCGTTTGGCGATCGCGGCGTCACTATGTTGCCCGGCACTATTTTCGCTCCGGAGTTGCTCGTGAAACGCAAATTACTCACAAAGCGCGCCCCCACGTCGGCGCAATGGCAAGACATATTCTTCGGCTGGAAGCTCGCGCGCGAAATGGGGCGGCTCGACGTCGGACAAAGCGTCTCGGTGAAGAATCAAGCGGTCCTTGCGGTCGAGGCGATCGAGGGCACGGACGAGGCGATCCGTCGCGCGGGTCAACTCTGTCGCAGCGGGAAATTCACCGTGGTGAAGGTCGCGAAACCGGAACAGGATATGCGTTTCGACGTCCCGACGTTCGGACTCGGCACCGTCAAGACGATGGCGGAAGCCGGCGCCGCCGTGCTCGCCGTCGAAGCGAAGCGATCGCTCTTCATCGACCAAGAAGAGACGATCGCGTACGCCGATAAACATCATATCGCGATCGTCGCCATTGCGGAAGAAGACGTCGACGATCCGCAAGTCGAATACGAATTCCAACCGCTCGCGACGGGCGCCGCAATACCGGCGGCCGCGTCGAGCGCCAACGCGAAATGAACGCTTAACGTCAATATCCATTAGCCGCAACGAGGAAACCTTAACATGAAACGCACCTGTCTTCTCGCCGCGTTTGCCGCGGTCGTCGTCGCGCTCTGCGCCTCCTCGACTTACGCTTTCGACACGATCAATCTCTGGCCGTCGACGCCTCCCGGCGACAAAGCCGAGCAATACCAAGACGCCGGCGGGCCTTACTACCATCCGCGCATCGAGTTCTGGCGGCCTGAAAACCAGACTACGGACGCGTGTATCATCATCAGCTGCGGCGGCTGCTATAACGGCGTCGCTTACGAAGTCGAGGGGATCGCTCCGCGCGACTACTTCCTCGAACACGGCGTCGCGGTCGTCATGCTCTGGTACCGCACCCCGCGTCGCGAAGGCGTGCCAAAGCACTACGCCGCGTGGCAAGACGTCCAACGCGCCGTCCGCGTCGTGCGCGCTCACGCCAAGGAATGGAATATCGATCCGAACAAGATCGGCGAGATGGGCTTCTCCGCCGGCAGCCACCTCTGCCTTATGGCCGCCACTTCAAGTATGACGCAGACTTACGACCCGATCGACGACTACGATAAGCTCCCGTGCAACGTCAACTTCGCGATCCCGGTCTACCCGGCTTACGCGCTCACCGACGGCGTCGATAACGAAAACACCGGCAAAGGCGTCGACGCCGAACTCGTCGACGATTTCAAGTTCGACGAAAAGACTTGTCCGATGTGCTTCATCCACGGCGACGGCGACGGCTATTCCGCGATGGCGTCGATGAAGGTCTACCAACAACTCAAGCGCATGGGCGTTCCCGGCGAAGTGCACATCTACGCCTACGCCAATCACGCGTTCTTCAACTGCGGTCCCGAAGCCCCGATCCGCAAGTACCCTCAACGCGTCTACGAATGGATGCAAACGCTCGGTATTATCGAAACGCCCGAAAACGCGAAAGTCGAACACTGAATCGACGTTACGCGCTAGCGATACGACTGACTAAACGCGCCCGAGATAGCTCGCTCGCAAGAGCCTATCCCGGGCGTTTTTTATGGCGGTCTTCATCGCTGACAGAATGTCATAAAACCATTAGTCTATAAAAACATAAGGTTTTGTCTTATACGCCTTATCCTTTCGTAATATCCCGCCGCTACAGCCGTCGACAAACGCCGCGCGACGCGAAAATACGCTCGCTTATCCACGTCGGTGTTAACATCTTGATATGCATAAGTTTCGCGCGAAAAAGAAAGCGTTTATACCGTTACAACCGATACTATTCTATAAAAACTATTACAAAATACGTTCCTTAGCGCTTGCAAGATAATTGATTATGAATTAAACTAAAGCAGTTTTGAGAAAGAACGGCTTTCGCTAGCGCTCCGTTATGTTATGAGCGTCGCGGGTACGATCCGCTTGCGAGAGTCTGCTCCTTCAAAGATAGACTTTTATCGAAACTATTGCGCTAGCGTATTTTTACCTACGCGAAGGGCGTTGCGGTTCCGACCAAAAGTTTACTTCGACTCCGCAGAACAGGCGCTGATACGGGCGTGCGAGATCGCGCGTATGCGTTATTGTTGAAGCGCCGTCGCGATAGAGCCGCCCGACGTCGACTTGTCCAAGCGTGGCGCGCGTTATTTCGCGGCTATCGTAGACGGTCGCGTGAGTTTCAAGGGGAAGTTATCGATCGAACAAGACGTTAAAGAGCCCTGCGCCGAACGCGCGCAAACGCGGTTCTTACGCGTCCGCTCGCCGAAGCGCGAGCGACGGTTTCGCGACGTATCGATCGAGTATGCATAAACGCTTTTATTGGAGTCTTACGGTAGTTTACCGTAAGCGAACGCGAAAACGCGTCAAGGTTCCAATATCGGCCGACGTATTTTTATGTTTTATAAAATCTTTTGTTTGGAGTAGTTTATGAGCGCTCAACACACCTCCCGACGCGGCTTCACGCTCGTCGAACTCTTGGTCGTTATCGCGATCATCGGTATTTTGATTGGCCTTCTTCTTCCCGCCGTCCAAGCGGCTCGTGAAGCGGCTCGTCGTATGCAATGCACGAACAACCTGAAGCAATTCGGTCTCGCCTTCCAAAACTATCACGACGCCAACGGCGCCTTGATGGCCGGTACCAACGGCGCGAACGGGCTCACCTGGGCTTATAAAGTCCTCCCGTACATGGAACAGACCGCGCTCTACGCCTCCATCAACTGGTCTAACCCGGTTTACTCCACGGATGAAAACGCCAAGATCTTCAACCAAGAGAACCGTATCTCCATGTTCTCTTGCCCGTCCGACAACCCGAAGGCTTATGTTCCGGACGGCGACCCCACCACCACCTACCGCGGCCGTTACCTCGGCAACTACCTCGTCTCCGTCGGTAGCACCGGCTGGTACGACACCATCGGCACCGAAGTTGGTCAAAACTGGTGGGTCCCCGAACTCGACGTCAACGGCTATGCCAAGCACAAGGGCGCCTTCTTCGGCGGTCACTATCAATCCGGCGCGCACGGCACCTACCAAACCTGGGCTTGCGCTATCGACGGTCTTTCCAACACCGCCATCATGTCCGAGATCTTGATCGGTCAATTCGCTCCCACCTCCGCCAACGGTTCCGCTCGTCAAGATACCCGCGGCGTCTTCTGGCGCGCTTGCTTGACCCCCTTCTATACCCACTATAACACCCCGAACTCCACCTATCCTGACAAGATGCTCTATCAATACTGCCGTTGCGTAAACAACGAAGCGTTGAACCTGCCTTGCAAGGACTACAACTTGGTCATCGCCGCTCCTAACGGCACCAGCCAAGACGTCGCGTGGGTCGCCGCTCGTTCTCGCCACTCCGGCGGCGCGAACTGCTGCTATGCCGACGGTTCCGTCCACTTCATCAGCTCCACCATCAACGCCGACGTTTGGCGCGCTATTGGTTCTACCCAAGGCGGCGAGACCAACGTCAACAACTGATCTTGAGCTAATACTCTCCGTCCGGCGGATTTCGGCATGACCGTGCGAGCGCCGTGACGACGCTGATATTTCGACGGCGGTCCCGCAAGCAGGATCGCCGTTTTTTAATCAAGAAGAAAATCAACTATACAGACTTGGTAGAATCGTTATGAAGAAATTCGCTTTACTCTGCTGTATCTTCTCCTTAGTTCTCACCGTCGCCGCGGGCTGCGGTCAAGAAAAGCGCTGCCTCATGTCCGGCTCCGTCACCTCCGACGGCGAACCCGTCCCGACCGGTATCGTCAACTTCGTGCCGGAAAACCCGGATCCCGCTAAGGGCACCGTCGGCGCGTCCGTCGATATTATCGACGGCGTTTACGCTATGGATAAAAAATCCAAGGCCGGTCTGCTCCCCGGCAAGTACAAGGTCTCCGTCGTCGCCTCTTATTCCCGCGATAAGAAGACCAAGGAAGTCGTCTCCATCGACGACGTTAAAGACGGGCTCGTCGATCCTAACTCCATCGAACACGTCGACGTCGTTCCTCCAAAGTACGGCTCCGAATCTGAACAATTCGTCGAAGTCGGCTCCGCCTCTGCGATGACTTACGATATCAACATGGTCTCCGAGTGAGATCGTGGTGATAATACGCCGCCGACATAAACCGACGGCGTGGTATTATCCAATCTGCCGGGACGCTTCCCCATGCGTTCCGGTTTTTTTGTGCGTTCGCGCCAGGTACGGACGTTGCTTATACGATATTCTTTATAGTGTCTTAATAAAAGACTTATTACTCACTCTTTCTGGCGCCAAATTATTATCAGGTCTTTTAAGTGTACTCACGAAACAGCTAATTAGAATAGTAGGATCTCGTTTAGTCGATACTACCCCAAAACAAAACGAGGGCGACTTCTTATCGCCCTCGTTTATCATGTTTTATGAGCCTCCCAAAAACTATTGATCCATTCTCATACGTTCTATCGGAATCGTAACGTCTCTTGGTCTTTCCTTCTTTAATTCAGCAACGATATCTTTAGAAGCGCTTGTTATGGGCGTAAGTTCACCAATAAGTAACGGGACATCGTTTATCACTCCGTCAAGTGACAGAATCATATTCTCAAGTTTTTCAAATGAAATAATAGCGCCTGCGTCATTGGGCGAAACAGTATCTAACACTTTACGAGAAGCCGCAAAAATAACAGCTTGCTCGATTCCTTCCTTCTTACAAACTTTGATAGCGTCCAAAATATCGGACCCCAAACTCATTTGATGCCGAAACGCGACGCGGATCCAAGTCTTCTTTTTGAAATAATACCCTGCTTCCCCCAACCATTTGTTAGATATAAAACGCTCGTGAATAACCTCGTTCAAAAACTTCTGCATTCCTTTTGGCGCATTTTTTCCCAATCTCGTTTTAGTATCACGTTCCGCTGCAAAACGAATAGAAGCATCTCTCCATACGTCGTTCCGTAACAACTGTATAGCCTCGATCGTCTCTTCCGTCACTTGCGGCTTTGACCAAGGCGGCGCAACTAGTCTTGTTTTCATTCTACCCCCTCCACATGACAGTCCCAATAATTCGGAGCCTTTTCAATCGAGCTATCAACAGCGAACGACATATCTAACTTCAAGCTGTCTGGTAGCATTATCGGTCGTCCCATAAGCCGATACTCATTATTCACATTACCGCTAAGGACACTCTGGAAAATGGCTTCATGTTTTATAGGTATTGGCCAACCATTTTCTTTAAGCGCAAACAATGCAGGTCGATCGTATTCGTCCTTCAAGACCGAAATAGCCGAACAGGAATAATCAACAAATTTCCAAGGAACAGAAGTCAAAGAAATACTTTCCTGCATCCCTTCTTCCGAAGAAAGATCTATTATTGAACCGTCAGGCATTTCAAACTTTTTGATCCTTCCATTAAGGCTTTCACCGCGGAATGGAAAGACCTTTCCACAGAGATCAAGAAGTTCTGTACGGATAGTACGGCTTATAGTCTCGCCGTCGGATCGTGTCCATAATTCTTCAAGCGCATGAGTTTGAACGGAATTCCTTAATTCTAGCAATTCATCGATTCCATCAGTATCTTCACTAACATCGTTAATAAGAGAGTTTCTAATACTTGTCGCGATTACTTCCGGGAACTCGCCAATAGCAAGATTCGTTTCTTCTAAACGTTGTTGTATCCTATGATACATTCTTGCTTCAACGCTATAAGGATACCATACGTTATACACCTCAACTTCGTCAGCAACCTGACCAAGACGCGCAATACGGCCAATACGTTGTTCAAGTCTTGCAGGAGTCCACGGCACGTCTACATTGATCAATACTCTTGCTGCTTGGAGATTCAGCCCTTCCGAAGCCGCATCCGAACAAAAAACGAGCTTCATATATCCCGAAAACAGACTCTGCTTAATTTCGTTCTTATCGCAATCCTTTTCAATATTACTATCAACTATCGACGCTCGTTCTCCTGTGTAGATTCCATACACAAACTTTGCGTCGGCTCCAACTTTTTTAAATTCTTGAAGTAGAGCTTCGATCGTATCAGTATATCGCGAAAAGAGTAAGACCTTATCGCCTTTCTCTAAATGTTCGACTGCAAGTTGGATCGATCGCGTCACCTTCTTATCGCCACAACTTTTAAGTAATTTGTCAACATCTCGCAGAAGAGACGAAAGAGCAGTTGCTTCAATTCCAATAGCACGTTTTAATTCTTTGACGTCAATATTTTCATTATCGTCAAAAAATATATCGTCACAATCGATATTCAATAGTTCATCAGAATCCAAATCGTCAGAACTAGAAAGTACGCCAATATCCTGACCAATTTGAACGCCAGAAGTCGTTTGACCTTCAAACCGTTTCTTTAATCCCAGGATTCTTTCATATCTCCTTTCAAGACTTTTTTTACAGGAATACAATGAAGACGCAACTCTTTGTTGATAACTGACCGCAACAAAGCCCAATGAGATCTTTCTATCCGGGTAAAGAGCCTGTTCAACTTGAAAACATTCCTTCGACAAATATCGTTCGACCCTACTGTAAAACAACTGAACGTCGATAGAACTTTCGATAGACTCTTCATGAAGGTTACGAATAGGAAATCTATATCCAACTTCGGAGAGCGACCTTCTTGTATTCCGTACAGTCAATAAGTGCGCAGGGTGTAATTGAATAAAGACTTTACGAAAGACCTCCCAATTGCTTTGGACATAATTACCAATTTCAAATGAATCGTCTGCCTTTTTAAGCGTGACCAAGTCGTCGATCATTTTACGTTCGCGGTCGTCAAATCTTTCAAGACAAGGCTTCATATTTTCGATCGTACGAACGAGCAAGGTAGCAGAACTACTTGCATCAGTTTGATCGGGCACAGCCTTACTACCAATGATCCTTAGCGACGTTTGATACAAGCGACTCTTCTGCCAAATTTTTGGCAATCCGAGTAATTTTAGTATAGCATGGTACTCGTCAGCATCTTTTTGCATAGGAGTCGCAGTTGCTAAAATAAGATGCGGTATCTTACCAACAACATTCTCAAGCATAGAATACATTCGAGTCTTGTTTTGAGAATTCGAGAGCGTTTTAGTCACTCTTGCCGAATGAGCTTCGTCAACGATCAAAAGATCGGGGAATACAACTCCCTTACGAGAAAATAGATCGCCACTTCGCCCGCTACCACGCGCCAATTGAGCAGAGAACAAAACGATCTTAGGCGCAAGTTTTCCTAACGGGTTCTCACTCCCCACATAGATACCCCTGCTATTATGATCGTAAAACGTCTTTGAGTACGAATCATATATCCACGCATTGATACGGAAATGCTCGTACAGCTCGTCCTGCCATTGCTTTAACACAGACTTCGGGGTCAAGATAACAACGCGTTTCACGCCGCCATACTTGATCAGATAATTCATAGTTGCGGCAACTTCAAAAGTCTTCCCTAACCCTACCTCATCCGCAAACAATACACGAACAGGCCATCTCGAAAGCGCATCGATAACAGCTCGTTCTTGATGCATATACAAAGCTGGAATATCGCCGGAAACAAAATAATTCGCTAACATTCTAGCAGAATTAGCCACGATTCCATCTGCTTCTGGATCGCATTTTTTGAAAGACGTAGAAAATTGTTCTTTATTCCCTAAGACCTCCTGGATCATGCTAGCGGTCTCTGAACTAATATCACAAACTGTCGCATTAGGAACCTCGTTATTCCAAAAACGTTCAAAAACTTGTTTTTGTTTCTCAACCCCTTCTAAGCCGTTCCAAGAAAAGAGAACTGCAAGTTGTTCAAAGTTATTTCCTAACCCACTACTTGTTTCATTAGGACTACCGATCGCCACAACAGTATCAGTCCAATCAGAAAAGATCAACATCTTAGGATGAAAGATACCATTTCCACAAACAGCGGCAGTCTTGACCTCTAAGATTCCGTCTTCGATCATCCAAGCGACTGTTTCAAGTCGTTTCTTATCTAATTCCTCTGATATTGACGCAATTTCCGTCTGAACTTCATTTCTGATCGTAGCGATCTTCTCTTTCAAATATTCACGCCGAAGGGAAGCGTCAACTAGTTCTTTGGGAACGCTATGGATCCCAAGGATCAGACGCATCCTTCCTTGCTTTTTATATATTTGATCGACGCCTTGCGAAATAGCAAGAAGAGAATCAACAGTATAAAAGCTTGTAATCCGATCGTAATAAACGGCTTCGTTGATAACAGGAAGTAAAAAGTCGTTTAAAAGATCGTCTCCGTAGCCAATATAACTTGAATCAAGATCCAGTTCCCGGATTCCCATATTTTATTTCCCTAGCGCGTCTAAAACGCGATCGCAAATATCGATGTCACCGTCAATACTATTTCTTTTAATAACGCCCTTGTCAACGATATTATTAAGAATATTTATTAAAGACTCGATCTGTTTAGGCGTAAGTACTTTACCTCGTTTCTTTTGAGCGCATATGCTCTTAAAAAACTTCGTTTCCCATTCGTTAAGCGCTTTAAAATTTTCACTTTTACTTAATACATGATACAGGTCGAAACTTGAAAGCATCCCAACAAGTTGTTCTCGTGTTGGCCCGGCAACTTCAAGCATTTGTTGATAAACCAATGCGCTTAAAGGCGTTCCTTCTTTTTCCAGCAATCCTTTTCTTGATTCCAACACCTTCAGCGCCTGTTTGATCTCTTCCTCGCTAGCATTAGCGAACAAAGACCATGTCGTTTTTGGAGGATCGACCGCAGCGATCTTTTTAATAAGATCTTCATCAAGGCCTCCTAATGTCAATAATGCGTCAAATTCAGAAGGAGTCGCGTTGATAAATTCAACAGTTTCAGCAAATTTCAATTTTGCTTTATTATAAAAAGTGTCCGTAATCTCAAGAATCTTCGTTCCAAGATCGAGACCGTCGTCATTCCACATTTCTTTGATCGATTCAAGCGCTTCCAATATTTCCATTATTTGTTTCCTCCTTCCATTCTATTCAATAGCCAAGTATTTCGGATCTTTAACGCTTTAGAGGTATCATACCCCAATTTTTCAACTAAAACACGATAAACAGCATCCGATGTGGCAATGATCTTTTTTACCTCTTCATCACACTTCTTATTCCAAAGAGGATGGTCGCTGAAAAGTATCACTTGTAACTCAGCCGTCTCCTCTTCTTCACTTTCAGCAAAAATATAATCAAAAGGCGACTTCATATTAAAACCACTTTCTTTTACAAGATAAGTGATATTAACGACCATCTCGTCTTCTAACGTAAGAGAGTCCTCGCTAACGATCTCTTTAATAGTATCGCTGATTTTAGACGTAGCTTGTTCGGGGTTCTCATTTGTTTTTTTGTCCCCCCCCTTAGACGTCCCGCTGCCGGAATCTTCAACCTCAACTTTATAGTCTTTATTAAGTTTATTTATGATCTTTTTGGATTCTACAGGATTATGAACATTTCCTTTTTTACTGATATTACCTGAAGCGGAAACGATCGGTTTCAAAAATTCTTTCATATGACTAGTAACGATCGTCCAATCTTCAGACTGTTGAACGCCTTGTTTATAAAATGTGGCGTCAAGGAAGTCCATATTAACTTCCCCAACAATACGGCTAGTCATCAAGTGCGCTCTAAACCACGACTTATCGTAGGTCAAAACTAACTGTCCGTGACGATATACATTAAAGCCATAAAAAGTGTCGTTATGTAATTGTTTATCAAGAGCCATCCAACCAGATATATGATATTTGTTATTAGGGCCAAACGTCTCGTTGATCTCGATCTTTGATCCTTCAACATAATCATATCCTTTTGGGACTGCTTCATGACGTTCACGCTCGTCAACGATAACGATCTTATCGCCTTGTAAAAGATGAAACTTAAAAGCTTGTCCTAAATAATCAAGTACGGCGCTACACGGTATCGAATCAACACGAAGATCACTAATAACAAAAGCGGTTCCGTGTGAACGACTACCAAGTGGAGACGTCGAGAAACGAGGTCTCTCGATCTCTATATCAACATCCCACGAATTTGCACCTGACTTTCTATTGGCATATTCACTGATATCAAAAGAAGTATGGCACTCGTAAGCTTCATTCACAGGTCTCGTGAAGATCTCATAATTTCTACCAAGTGTTGAACATGAGGTTTTAAAGCCCATTCCAAAATGGCCTTTGGCGCCTTCACCACGGTCAATATGTAAAGACATATCTTCCGCAATACATATCGCTTTTTCTAAAACTTTCAAGACCATCCCTTTACCGTTATCAACAACAGTAATGCGACGATTCTTCATCCAGATCTCAATATTAAGCTTTTCATCCCCGCAACGCGCATCAAAACAATTAGCCACCAGTTCTCCTATTGCTTCAGCCGGTGACAGATTAGTAGCGCCAATAGTCTCCATCAAACGCGACGACGGATAATTCTTTACGGTCAATTTTTCCATTATCATTCCTTAGTACTAATTATCTGTTATATGCGTTATGCTACTCGACCTTTTCCATTACAAATCACGAATGTACTCTTCGATCTTAGCAACACATTCATCTGCTTGTTTCAGAGCTTCTTTCGACCAAAACCGGACAGGCTTCCATCCTAATCGCGTCAGTTCCGTATCGACCCGAACATCTCGCATTATGTTTTCTTCGATCTTTTCGATCCAGTACTCTCTATTGCGTTTTAATTTCGGCTTACGGTGTTCCCAGTCGTGCCCATGCCAAAACTCCCCGTCAATGAAGACGGCAATACGATACTTTAAAATCGCAATATCCGGCGAACCAGGTAATTCCCTGTAATTGAGTTTATAGCGATACCCTTTATGCCATAGCTGTTTAGCAATAACGACCTCCGCCTTGCCTTTTTTCAACTTGACATTCCCCATCCGCTTCGAAGTTGCCTCATCAGTGTCGTAATGCTTTGGGTGTTTCATCTTACTTGCCGTACAAAACCGACGCTCACGATTAAGAACAGATTGATTTCGGTGAAACTACCGTTCTATTCTTTCCATAATTTACGTACGATCAGTGTCAAGACCAAGGTTCGGATAACAAAAGTTACAACTTATCCTTCGAGTCGCATAAGGCCAATTCTATATCAAGTAAATATGGAGTTGTTTGCGGTTCCTCCACTTTTACGCGGGATTTTCCCTTCTTTCGAGCTCTCTTCTCGCCCGCACAATCTTTTTCGTCCTTAACGATTTCGTCTAAGACTTTACCCATACGAGCGATCATAGGAACGACAAGCGCATTTCCCATACAGAAAAAGCGTCTCCTGTTAGGCATTCCTTCCGTCCAGTCATCAGGGAATCCTTGTAGGCGTTCAGCTTCTCTAGGCGTAAGTGTTCTTAAACGTTTATCTTTTGGATCCTCAACCACATGGGAAGTCCTGTTGAGCGTAGATTCGCTCGTTAACATAGTTCTACCAGGTTTATCCGCCGAGTCAGGGAAAGAAACAGCGCCTTCGCTGAACCAATATTCATGTCCTTCGGCTGTTTTTCTAAGTATCTTTTTAGCGCCTTTTTGATAAGCCCACTTCGGCAAACGATCTTCTGAGATATAGCATTTTTCATCGTCGCAATGCTCTAAGATCTGTCCCAATAATGTAGGCTTCTCTTCAAGTTCAACGATGTCAGTCGTACATACGATCCCATCGATCATTACCCCAGCGGCTTTGAAAGCGTAAGAAAAGGTATCAGAAAGACCAACAAGATAGTCTGCAAACTCTTTA
Source organism: Thermoguttaceae bacterium (assembly GCA_045599605.1). Taxonomy (GTDB): domain Bacteria; phylum Planctomycetota; class Planctomycetia; order Pirellulales; family Thermoguttaceae; genus RUG369. The sequence goes on along the minus strand of JAZRWE010000013.1, from coordinate 13,966 downwards.
TCTTCGCCCTTTTTTAATACACAGCCATCTCCAAGTTCTGGTATCTCCTTTACAGGAAACGCTTTCGCCATCAATCCTTTTTCAAGCAGTATCTCTTGGTTGGTACAATTTACCATTTTCTTTGCATACAAAGTATCATTCCTGTACGCAAAGATAAAAGTCCTTCTTCTACGTTGAGCGGCGCCATAGACTGCGGCATTGACCACTCTCCATTCGACGCAATACCCTAAATGATTCAAACAAGCCAGAATGATTCCGAAGTCGCGGCCTCTTTGTTTTGCGGGCGACTTCAAGATTCGATCGACGTTTTCAAAGATACAAAACGGTGGTTTCTTTACCTCAATAATATCCCTGATCTGCCACCACAAGACCCCCTTTTTACCTTCGATCCCCTTAGAAGAAGCAAGAGTGTGAGCGACGCTGTAATCTTGACAAGGAAAACCGCCAACGAGCAAGGTGTGATCGGGAATATTTTTCTTATCTACCGTTCCAATATCTTCTCCGGTATGGTATTCACCGTTTATATCAGGAATATCGCCAAAATGTTTTACATAACATTGGTGAGCCCATTGCGCGCGTTCGCCCGGTTCCCATTGAGAGAACCATGTTGTTTTCCAACCAGATCCCAAGCTTTCTAAGCCGACTCTAAACCCTCCAACACCGGCAAACAATTCGCAAACAGTCTTTTCCATTTTAACTCTCACCACACGTCTTTTATCTAACGTCTTGAAGTCGCTCGATAAGCGTTACATACGATAGACCGACGGTTCTTCTTTTGCGTCTCACTCCAAAAAATATACATTTTGGCAAGCGCCCAAATACAAGGTTTGAGGAACAAGAAGCCAAAAGAAGCGGACGCTATAAAATGAAAATTTAGAATAACTTGCGACAAAGACAAGTTTTTTGGTTATAGAGTAACCAAAATGTATACATTTAAGGAAGTTCGTATCTAAACTTTGTTACCCTCGCTATCGACCTAAACAAAGAATCAGTATTCTTTTTTCTGTCATAACGAGGTATAATTCGACGTGTCATTTCGTCAAAGACGAGCTACTTATCCGAAAGTAGATCGAAAATACTCGACTATAGTATAATCAGAGTTTCAAAATTTCACGGAAATAAAAAATCAAAAAGTGACTTTACCTTGCCGTTGCGGTCATACTTTTCGACACAACCCTTCATTCCAATCGGAAAAAGGAAAAGCGTCACGACAAACAAAAAAACGCCCGCGCATACGCGCGAGCGTTCCTTATTTCCCAAGCGTCCTACCGCCCGAGCGTCATTTCGCTTTTTTTTCGGCTTCCGCTTGTTTCTGTTTCTCCAACTTCTCGCGTCCCGCTTTGGCGTGTTTAACGGCGTCGGGGCCGTAGACGTTCTTGATCCACGTCTTGAACAGCGAGCTGAGTTCTTTTTCTTTCGCCTTCTTCAAGGAGTCGTATTTCTCGGTCATCGTGTGGTTCGCTTTGGCGGCGTATTCGTCCGCTTGTTCGGCATAGTTCGAGATCGAGGACTGGAGCGCTTTGCATTCCTTCGCAAATTCTTTGTAGTTGTCTTGCAGGTCTTTCAGAAACGCGTCTTCCAGTTTCAGATCGCTAGCGACGATATCGTCGATCGGCTTGTTGTGTTCGGCGAGGTATTTGTCGTTCACACTGGATTTGGACGCGCGAGCTTCCTCTTTATCCATTTCCAATTGCGCCTTACATACAGCGATCGCCTCTAAAACATCGGAACGTTTCAGCAGAAAGACCTTGCGTTTTTCTTCGACGATACGTTCATACTTTTTGTCCTTTTTTAAAGTCTCGTTATACAAGTACGACTCTTCGACGTCTACAATAAACGGGTTATCACGAAGACTTTGACGCGTATCGATCGTTTTGTCTAACTGTCGCAACCGCTCGGATATAGCGAAGAAGTATTCTGAACGAGCTTCTTCAAAATCCTCCCATTTACGTCGAAAGCTAAAGTCTTTCTCGTAGAGTCGCTTTTGGAGGTTCATGATCGTCTTAACCGAAATAGGCGAACTTCCGATCATAATAACGCCGTCAGACCTGATCGTTATCTTCTCTTTGACTTGTTCAGAACGCGTCTTGTCGGTCTTAGTCGTAGATTCAAGCGAGCTAGCGCCGTCGCCTTCATCGTGACCGACGCCGTTTTCGGTCGCCTCATTATCCAAATCATTCTGTTCTTCTTCCGCGGCCCCCTTGTCTTCATCGGCGTTCGCAGAAGCGTTTGCTTTATTCACAACGCTCTTCGCAGCCGTGTTACGATTATTCTTCACATTCGTTCTACGACTTGACGACTGCGCGTAACTCAACGCCGTTGAGCAACAAAACAGACAAAGAACCGCAAAAACAACGACTCTTTTCATGATATTCTCTCCTGATATATAACTCTAGCCCCGTCGGTTCTTCGGCGCGGACAAATACCGTTCGAGGACGTTTCAACGCCCTTCTCTCTTGAGTTATATTGTTTTTTCATATCTATCCAAGTCGTTTTACCCAAAAAATTCCCAATTATTTCGAGATTTTCTCGATATATTAATATCTTATTGCTATCAATACCTTTTTTATTATATTCTAAGTCGCGCTCGTAATATTTTTAGCTCTTTACTCGCGCGAATTTCCGCGCCAAAATAATAAACGCGTCGATACCGGCAGTCGTATCGGCGCGTTTCCTTACTGCGTCCGCGCAACGCGTGCGCGGCGTCGATCAATTCGTCCAAGCCGCCGACCGAGGTCGGAACGCTCTACGGCGATTCGGGGACCATAAACACGTCGTCTTTCAGTTTCGCTCCGTTCTTCGCCTCTTTGGGTCCGTAAGCCTCGGACTCGTCTTCGACGTTTCCGGCGTATGACGAGTCCCAATGGATCGGAGAAGCGGCGTCTTCCGAGAACAGACCAACGATAACCCCCGGCGTCAAGCTAAGCGCGGCAACGATCTTCGTCGTCATATCGATCAATTTTTAACTCTAAATAATTCAACTAACGCGAGCGTCTCGGCCCATCCAAGACGTTCGCAACCTTTCTTGCCCTAACGCTCCGACGACAAAGCGGGGCATGTCCCTTGTTAATCGATCTGACTCGACGCTCGAACGACGTCGGTAAAGCTATGCGCAAGACAACTACGACGCCTTGATACCGGAACGGCGCCGCAATGCGATCGCTCGCACCCCGCACAAGACCCGAGCTAAACGCTCGAGCCTTGACTCTTCTCTATATTACAGCAATCTCTCCGCAAAACTCGCTATTTTTGGAAAGAACTTTAAAAAAATTTTTCATAACGCCGTCTAGGATGCGGTCGGCGTACCGCTGTCGACGCGCGAAAAGAACGTCGAAAGCCGTTTTCCATTCCCTTATGCGGTCCGCGTATTCGGCGTATTCACAAATCAGGCATTAACCAACATCAGCCAATCTTTAGCCCAACTTTAACCCAATCTTTAGCCCAACTTTAGCCCAACTTTAACCCAACTTTAACCCAACTTTAACCCAACTTTAACCCAACTTTAACCCAATCTTTAGCCCAATCTTTAGCCCAATCTTTAGCCCAATCTTTAGCCCAATCTTTAGCCCAACTTTGGACCAATCCACAGACCAATCTTTGTAACGATCTCACTTCTTCAAAACCCAATTACAGGAACGACGATTACGAGAATCTACATCTATTATTCCTTTTTTCTTCAAAGAAAAAAGAAGAGTCCGTATTTTGCGTTCTTTCTGCTCGTCTGTTAGAACGTCCGGTAATTTGTCCCATAGAAGTTTACGGATATCCTTTTTCTGCACTTTTCCAAACTTCTTAAGGTAGTCAAGGATCATATCTCGGTAATACTGATCGTTAAAGCCTTTGTTCTTGATATACTGCGCTTCCTCTTCCATTGTCTGCGCGACTTCGGCTGAAAGATACAGGCTGTTTGCGCGACCTTCCACAAGCTTGTGCTTACGCAGGAAGGAGATCGCTTCTTTTGAGAGCGTTTGCCCTTTGCCTTTCTGGACTTGGTCAAGCAGATACACCGTTTCTAGATCGAGATCCGGGTTATCATATAAAATGTGGGTATATTGCTCGTTTAAAGTTTTGCCATATATCGTAACAGCAACCTGATTTACGGTGGAGAAATCGTAATCCGGCATAGGGAAGTATTTTTCCTTCTGGATCCGATAAATTTTTTTGATCCCGCTCGTCGCCGTGTCAATCATATGGAATTTCACCATCGCATCGGCTAAGAGCTGATTTCTGTAAAACGGAGGATTGTACGTGGTCTGAAGAACAGCTTCTATGCTTTGCGGAAGAAAATCGCCGGGATTCGTAATAATGACGCTATCTTCACATTCATTAATATATATCCGCCCGCCAAGCTGATAATTGGAGTGAGCAATACAATTGTTGAGCAGTTCACGAAGAAGCCATGTATCATACTGTTGCGTTTCCTTCGGGAAAAGCGACTTCTGATTTGGCATATATCGATAAGTAAGATTTCGGATCTTGGAAAATATCTTATCAGCTACCGTGATAAACGGTATCGTGAATATTTCATAGTCCTTCAACGCGGAATCAGCGCCGTACAAACGCCACATAAGCGTCGGAGGATTCGAAAGAAAAGAATCGCGATCCGAATTCCCAAGAAGGATCATTGCCGCATTGGTAACTTGCCCGTCGCGCATCAATTTGATCTTCATCAGAAATTCTTCATCGGACATGGCGTCGACTTCTTCAGAAATATGTGGGCGTCCCATCTTTTCTTTGTACTTTTCTCGCGCAAACAAGATCGCTTCTTTGTCGAGGCATTCGATCGTAGCGTCGGTAACGACCTGCCTAGACCAGTCTCGCCGATCCTGATTACGAATGACGTCGATCTTGTATTGCGGCAGAGGGACAAGACTTTCACCGCTGCGCGCATAATACCTTGTGTTCCATTCCGTCGGCATCCCCACGACTGCAGCCGGAATTTTGAACATAAGCACGCGACGCGCACGACCATCGTACTCCGGAAACAATTCCTTTACCTCAAGGAACGTTATTCCGTCGGTCGTCCCCTTAGCGATCGTGTATTTGAATCTCTCCAACAGAGAAGGCTCGCCCTGCTTAAAAGACGTTCCGACGGGATGCTTGTCCCCCTGTTCGCTGACGCCGAGAATGAACCAGCCGTACTGTTTTTCGGCAAGATTAGCCTCATTACTGATCGCAGAAAAATACTGCCCTATTTTTTCTTCCGAATACTGCCCTTTTGCTTCTTTAAATTCAACGATCTCACATTCCCAACGTTCGATGAGATTATGTAATATCCCATAATACTCGGCGTCTTCGCTTTTGCGATCGTATTGGAAATATGTCATGGGGCTTCTCCCGAATCACCTGCTTGCGCGTATCTTTCAGTATTTAGTTCTCATGGGGGCGCCGGCGCCAAAATGCTTCTCGCCGAACTTGTCTATCTCGGAACAGTTCTTTCGCGTTCAACGCCCTGTTCGCCGGATATTATCCACGCGGACTACCGTCATTACCCAATATAGTTCAGAGAAACATCAAAATTCTCATCATCGATCCTCCACGCCATTCTATCGTAAGTATAACGGATAGCTCTTAAAAATCAATTATCACTTAACGTCGAGCCTCAATTTCCAAAGGAACGTCTGCCGCTGGCAAGCAAGCGCTAAAACGTTCCGCGACCGAGCAACCGTAAAAGACCATCGCGCACAAAACCGCCGTCGTTAAAACTAACGCTTTATTCATATAAGCTCATAAAATATAGAGGGAAATACCAAAACCAAGTTTGGTTTGGCAAGGCGTTGTCAAGAAACCTTGCCACGCGCCGCGCGTCTCGCGCTTTCAAAAAGCCTTTGCCAAATTCACATCTTTGGGTCTAGGGATCGAAACGACGCCGAGCGGCGCGTTATAAGCTAACGTTACAGAAAGTCGACGTCATACAGCATGACGTCACTTATTAATTATAGTTGTATTGATTATTCAGGCGTTGTGAATAGAAAAAACGGAGATCGAAAAAACATTTTTACGTGCGCACAAGGCGCTTCGAGCGCCGTCGGAAAGCCGCTTTGCTCTAACGACGGCAATAAGAAAAGCGCCGATCGCATAACGTGCGACCGACGCTCCTTCATTGCTGCGTTCGACGACGTCTCAGCGCGTCATTCCGCGTCGCTGAGGTCGGTGTAGAGGTTGATCCCGAACCAGCGGCGCGAGTCTTGTCCGAGCGACTTCACGCAGATCGTCTGCGCTTGGCCGGGCGCGAGCGCGTTTACGGGGACCGTCAACTTGAATAGCCCGTACTTGTCGTTGGGGGGCAGTTCGCTACGCGCGTCGAGCGTCAGCGTCATCGCGCCGTCTTCGCTCGTCCACGTAAACGTCTTCGTGCCGTCAAATAACTCGGGCACGTCGAAATTCAGCGTCAGCGCGTCGTTGAACGTCAGTTGGAACCCCGGCGTCTTCGGCATAGTCGCGTAACCAAGCGCGCCGGCAAAGACGAACGTCGCGGTCGCGGGCGCGGCGGGCGCAGCTTCGGCGGTAGTCGCGGGCGCGGGTTCTGCAGTAGGCGTAGCTTCGGCGGTAGTCGCGGACACGGGTTCTGCAGTAGGCGCGGCTTCAACGGCTGTAGTCGCGGGCGCGGCTTCGGCGGTAGGCGCGGCTTCGGCGGTAGGCGCGGTCTCAGCGGCAGTAGTCGCGGCGGACGTTTCGACGATCGCGGGCGCGGTACGCCAGACCAGTTCCGCCCCGAGCTTGTCTTGACGGCAGATCCAGAACGGAACGCTTTGCGTCATCTCGCGATAGGAGTTCCAGACGTTCGTTTCCGCGAATTGCAGAACGCGTTCCACGCCGAGCGTCATCCCGGCGGGGACCTTCACCGGCGGCACGATCGTTTGCGGATCCCAAGACGCTTTCGCGGCGACCCCGTTGCCGGCTTCGTCAAGCATGCCCGCAAGAAGCCAACGACTCAAAGGAGAAAGACCTTGCGCGGTCGCGGCGCTGTGCGGTACGACCGGTTCGACCTCGGCGACAGGAGCGGCGGGGGCGGCAGGAGCGGCGGGCGCAACAGGCGTAACAGTCGCGACGGCTTCGGCGGCGTTAGCGGGCGCGACGGGCTGCTCGGGCGCGATCTCAGGACCGGCGACGGCGGCGGGCTCGGCGAGGAGTTCCAGCGTCTTCTCGTGGTTCAGGCCGGAGACGACGATCTTGCCCTTACCGCAACCCAGTTCGAAGAGGATCGCGGCGTCGCGAACGCGCACAAGACTCGACAACGCGCGCACAAAGACTTCCGGACGAGGTTGCGACGTCTCGATATTGTATTTCTGCGCGCCGTCAAGCAGCGAAGCCCACGCCGCGCCGCAGAAATGCGCGTCGACGACGCCGTTCGTGATCGCGTTATCGTAAACGTAGGTCCCGGTATTGTTTTGTTCTTCCGAGTCGCCGGCTTTCCACCACGTCTGTTGGAATCTGACGGGCAACGCGCCAAGGAACTGACTCGCGCCAAAATGGATCGCGCCTGCCCCGCGTTGCACCGCGTCGATCACGCTCGGAGTCGCCCACGCCACCGCGTAGATCGCGTCGGCGGGAAGCTCGCCGGTCAAACTCGACAGCGGTTGGACGTTCCAGTCGCGAGGGAAGTACTGGATCGCGGTCTCGTCGGCGTAGATCGCTTTCGTCGTCTTCGGCGCAATGACGTTCGGGAAAACGGTCGTCGTCCACGAGTTGTCGTAAGTCGTATCGTCGTTCGCTTTGAACGTCAGTCGCAGCGTCGCTTGCGTCGGCGTCGCGGCCTTCGGTACCGCGAATTCGATCGGCTTGAGCGTCGTCAATTTGCCGTTGGGAGCCACGACCGCTTGGATCGTTCCGCTAGGCGACGGCTTACTATTCAGGAAGTCGGGAAGAACGCCAAGATCGTCATACGTCAACGACCATTGCAACACGCCTTGTTTCGACGTCGGCGCAAAGTTCGAGATCATCGGCGTTACGAAGACCTTGTCTCCTTCGGTGTAGCTGAATTGGAAGCCTTCTTGCACTAACACAAGGTCGTTATTGAACGGCAAGATATCCGCGGGCTTCAACGACTTAGGACGGAAGAACAGGTCGAAGATACCGTTAGAGGTCGTCCAGTAGTCTTGGATCAGCCACCAGTGATACCCGGAGAGCGCGTCGTTGCGACGGACCCCCTCGACGTTGTACTTATGCGCAAGCAGATAAAGGCGTTCCGACGCCCGCGCCCACTCCTCGACTTCGTCGGCAAGTCCGAGTTTTTCCAGTTTCGCCTTGCCGTCGACCATCCAGAACGGCTTGTAGTTGCTGTTCTTAAACAACTCGACTTGGTCTTGGCGCGAGAACGTCAGGAAGTTGCCCGACTCGTGAGAAACGACCGGTTTGTCGAATTCGACGCTCGTCTTGAACTTCTCTTGATTCAAGACCGGGTTCGACCATTCGTCAAACAACACGCTGTAAAAGTCTTGCGGTCCGCGTCCGCCGCGCGTCGCGTACTCGTTGAGCCAATCGCCGTCGCAGTCGGTGAAATAGCGATCCGGGTCGAGCTCTTTCGCGATCGCGTAGAACTCGGAGCCGAGCGGCATGGCGTTCCAGCGATCCCAGTTGAGCATACATAACTCGTTGCCACCTACCCAGATAAAGATCGACGGATGATTGCGGTATTCCTTAACGACGGCGGCCCAGCGTTCTTTTAGCGTCTCGAGCGCGGGCGTAGGATCGGTCCCTTCGGGCACGTTGCGTTTCCACAGATCGCCTTCGCCGGGAAGTTGTTGCGGATACCCGAGTAACATCTCGGCGTTGGGGAACATCCCGAGCTCGTCGCAAGCGTCGTAGTATTCATGCGGGAGAACGCAGCTGTGATGACGGCAGTGATTGAAACCAAACGCTTTGATGCGCGTCAGACGATCGCGATACATCTGTCCGTCGGTCGGCATCGAAAATTCCAGCGGGTAGATATGGTCGTCGCCGTAACCGCGGAGGAAGAACGGCTTGCCGTTCAAGTAGATGCGATTCTTCTCGAATTTGATCTCGCGCATACCGTACGTCGATTCCAACGCGTCGCATTCTCGACTCGACTGCGGGAAAAGTTCGACTCTGGCGCGGTAGAGATTCGGGGAATCCGGCGTCCATAACTTCGCGTGAGGGACCGCCATCCATAACGACGCCTTCGCTTGACCGGAAGAAAGGTCGAGCTTCGAGAGGTTCGTAAACGCCGTCGCGACGCGGTTGTCGTATTGGTCGAAGAGCGTGAAACGAACGGAACCGTCAAACGCTTCGGACTTGTTCTCGTCCACGATCGTCGCGTCTACCATCGCGTACGCGCTCGCGACGTTGCTATTATTCTTGCCGTATCGGAGCTTCGTGCGCAGATAGATCGAGTCAAGACGGACCTTAGGACGCGATTCGAGATAGACGTGTCCCCACAATCCGCCCCACTTGATCTCGAGATAGTCGTTGAGCGACGCGGCGCCGAGCAACGGGTCGACGGCCCAGTTCTGCGAGGAGTCGACGCAGATCGTCAGCGTTACCGTTTGACCCGGCGCGACATAGGGCGTCACGTCAAATTCGTGCGAACCGATGCAGCCGACGACCTCGGCGCCGACTTGCTTGCCGTCGATCCACACCTTCGCGGAACGCGAGATACCGCCTAAGACCAACACGATATTATTGTCGCTATCCCAATTCGCGGGCACGGCGACGCGGCGTTGATACCACGCCTTGCCGACGTAGTTGTGCTTGACTTTGTCGGTCGGAGCGCCGTAGCCTTGCGCGTCCCAGATACCGGGGACTTGGATCTTCCCGGGCGTCGCGGGCGCGTAACCTTCCGGCTGCTCGATCGGCAGCGTCGCCGTCGCGCCTTGCCAGCCCTGCGTTTCGCCGACGCCGCTCGGGTCGGTCGCGAACGCCCAAACGCCGTCGAGGTCGAGTTTTCCGCGCGTCGGAGAATACTCGGACGCGTAAACGGTCGCCGTTAATAGCGTTACCGCTAACGCCAATAACGCCGTAGATCGGAACGTTTTCATGATCTCACCTTCATTTGTTGTGGAATATAGTCGATAGTCTCTCGACGATCGGTCTTCTTAAAACGCGATCTCAGCGACGCTTGCCGCAGATCGCGACGACCTCGATCTTGTAGACGTATGCGAGGTCGAACGACTTGGCGTCGTAATCGAGCGCGCCTTGGTAACCGTAATGCTTCATGATCGCGTCGAGTCCGGCGCGCTTCTCGGCGTCGTCGGCAACAAGCGCGACGATCCCTTCTCCGATAACGCTCTCAAACCAACACGTCCAGCGACACGGCGATTCGCCGCCGATACTCCCGACGTCGATAACGCGATCCGCCTCGAACCCGACTTTACACGGCGTGTTCGCGGCGACGATATCGACTTTGCGTCCTTCTTTCGCGCTATGGAAATAGAGCGTAAATTTGGACCCTTCGCGCGTATAGCCGAAACTCACCGGCACAACGTAGGGGTACTCCGCGGGAAACGCGACGCGCAGCGCTTGGCATTTGTCCAAGATCTCGGCGATAGCGCTCGGTTCGGCGACTTCTCTGTCTTTGCGTCTCATGTTATTTGCCTTTCTTACCTTGCGGCGCGTCGGGGATAAAGTGTTTCAACACGATAGAGCCGGCGGCGTTTCCTAGGATCGCGAGCGCGATGAAGCGCGCGACGGCGGGGAAGTCGTCGCTGCCCGCAGCGAGGTAGAACATATCGGCGATACAGTGCTCGAACCCGCTCGCGACGAAGATGAAGACGGAGAGCAACACACCTAGCGTCGAATTCGCTTTCTTCCAAGACTCCACCGCCGTCACCATGCAGAACCCGCAAAACATCGCGCGGAAAAACGTCTGCATATAGGGTTGCGCCAGCTTCTTCGTCGCCACTTCCACCGCGCCAAGGTCGGTTCCGAACGCGTAGACCGCCAACTGCGCGCAGATCGCCGCGCCAAGCAAGTTGAACGGCAGACACGCCAAGATCGGCTTCCAATTCGTTTTGTCAACGTATCCGATACGGCCGGTGAAGAGCCAGAGCTGTTCGATCAGCACGACCAACAACCCCAGTCCGAACAACGCCGCGCCAAGATACTGTCCAAGACGGCAAAACGACGCCGAGGCGAGCCCGATCAACATCCCCGCGCCAAAAGCGCCAAGGAAAAATTCTCGCGATAATTTCATCTGTCCTTCCTCGATAGTTGTGCGAGCGCGTGTCGACGCCCACGCGACGCGGTATAAAAAAACGGAGGGACGCCGAAACGCTCCTCCGTTCATATCTTTCATAACGCATATTCCTTTGCGTCGTACAGTATTCGGCGCTTACGCCGATCGGCCCTTCGCGGTCGTATCAGAAACTCATTGTTTCATCGCGGCGGCAAGGATCTGCGAGGTGGTCGGACGCATGATGCGCGGGTCGACTTGTTCGCCTTGTTGCAGCGTCGCGCGGACGGCTTTACCGGAGATGAAGACCGGCTTTTCGTCTTTGTGGAATTCCATGAGGTCGACGCGACCGATCGATTCGTAGTACGCGGCGAAACCGACCTTCAACGGTTTTTCTTGCAAGTCGCCGTTGAGGTGTTCGAAGATCTCTTGCGCGTCGAAGTCGCCCCAGATCGCCGTGCCGTCTTTATAAGGCGCGTCGGCGTGCTTACGGCCGATGATGACGTCGGTGAAACCGAAGTTTTGACGATAGATCGCGTGCATGACCGCTTCTTTAGGACCGCCGTAGAACATCTTGATGTCCAAGCCGAGGAGAACGACGCGATCCGGAACTTCTTCGCCAAGCTTCTTCCAAAGCTCGGGATCGGAGTCGCCTTCGCCCAACGCGCGGTCCGCGATCAGCTTTTCGTACGTTTGCATACGGATCTCGGCGTTGACGTCGTCGCCCTTGGTCTCGCCGACCAACGGATTCAAGCACGCGCCGGCGTTGTAGCCGTCTTTGAGCAACTTCTCAAGACCGTAGACCAACGCGTATTCGTGCGCGCGGTGCAACGGGTTACGAGTTTGGAACGCGACGACGCGATTCCAACCGCGTTCGGCGATAAGCGCGCGAACTTCTTTCGGAGAAAGGACGTACTTGCCGAAAGCGGCGTTCTTCTTTTGCGGGAAAACGTCGATCGTACCGCCGAGCAGGTAGGATTTGTCGGCGTCGTTAACGAGCGCCATATCCGCGCCGGGGTGGTCCGTGCGGTCGGTCATGTAGACCGCCTTGAGGTAACGCGGCTTGTCCCACGGGAAAATGTCGGAGATGTTAAGGATCGCGACGATATCGCCCGCGGCGCTCGTCAACGCGACTTCTTGACCGACTTTCAACGACTTCGCCAGCTCTTCCGTGACCGGTAAAGAGAGCGGGATCGTCCAAGCGTATTTCTTGCCTTCATATTCGATGACGGATTCGTCCAAGACGCGATTGAACGTCGCGGAATCCATAGGGCCGGAAAGAGGCGTCAACGCGCCGTCGCCCCAGCGATAGACCGTGGAGAGGTCCGCGTCGCTGACCGGGACCTTCGCCAAGGTCGCGGCTTTTTTCATTTGTTCGTCGATTTGGTCCGCGGCGATCGCGCGGCATACGGGCTCGGTGCGTCCGCCGTGATAAAGAATAAGGTCGCTCATTGTCGCCTTTCAATATTAAAAAATGTCGTCCCCGACGTAAGACTCGCGCTTCTTTCTCTCCGCGCGCGTTTTCGTCGGCTTAACTATGTAAACTTGCTATGCGAGTTGTCCCCGATACGTCTTTACAACGCATGGCTGTGCGCCTTATCGGCACGAGACGCGCTAATACTTCAATAATTTCCAACAATAGTTAGACTGCGTAATATAGCGAAATATTCCCCGCGATTCAGACGGGCTCGGTCACGCTTTCGAGGTCTTCAAAATAATTCGGGTAAGTCTTCGCGGTGCAGCCCGGGTCTTCGATAATGACGCCGGGGATCTTGAGACCCGCTAGCGCGAAACTCATCGCCATGCGGTGGTCGTCGTACGTCGCGATCGAAGCGCCATGGAGCGCGCGTTGCGTCGGGTCGACCGTGAGCCCGTCTTCGCGTTCCTCGACTACCGCGCCGAGCTTGCGCAGTTCCGTCGTCACGGCGGCAAGACGGTCGGTCTCCTTCACGCGCATATTCGCGACGTTGCGGATACTCGTAGGACCGTCCGCGAACAACGCGACGACCGCGAGCGTCTGCGCCGTGTCCGGGATCGCGTTCATATCGACGTCGACTCCGCGTAGAGGCGTATCGACCCCGCGAGAGACTTTCACATAGTCCGCGCCGTATTCGACTGCGCAACCCATCTTCGCAAGACATTCCACGAAACCGACGTCCCCTTGCAACGCGTTCTTCGACAGATTGCGTATCGTCATCTCGCCGCCAAGTATCGCCGGCAACGCGAAGAAATAGCTTGCCGCGCTCGCGTCCGGCTCGATAGCGTACTCGCGACCGACGTAGCGACCAATATGGAAATTCGTAAAACGGCGGAATTCCGCGTCCGCTTCAACTTGCACGCCAAATTCGCGCATGACGTTCAGCGTCATCTCGACATAGGGGCGCGACGCAAGTTGGCCGTCGATCTCGACCGTCAGCTCGCGTTTGGCCAACGGGGCCGCCATGAGCAGACCGCTAAGGAACTGGCTCGAGACGTTCGCGGCGATATGCACGGTCGCGGGGGACGCGTCGGCGTTCGGTTTTCCGCATATCTTCAGCGGGGGGCAGTCGTTGTTCGTCATACTGACGGCGTCGCGATCGAGTTCTCGCAGCGCGCCGAGCAGGTCGCCGATCGGGCGTTCGCGCATACGCGGTTTGCCGTCGAGCGTGTAGACGCCGTCTTGCGCAAACGCGAGCGCGGCGGCAAGGAAGCGCGTCGACGTGCCGCTGTTGCCGATATACAGATCCGCCGCCTTATTCGGGAAAACGCCCCCTTGCCCGACAAGTCGGATCGTATGCGTCGCAACGTCGAAATCGGCGTCGAATCCGAGGACTTTGAGCGCGTCGAACATGATGC
>JAZRWE010000012.1:0-4441 GCA_045599605.1 Thermoguttaceae bacterium | reverse complement strand
TACCCATCATCGCCTTGGTAAGCCGTTACCTTACCAACTAGCTAATAGGATATAGACCAATCTCCTAGCGGAATCGCACCTTTGGTCCGGAGACCTCATTCAGTATTATCGCCAGTTTCCCGACGCTATCCTGAGCTAAGTGGCATGTAATCTATATGTTCCTATCCCTTTCGCCGCTCTAGGGTTTCCGAAGAAACCTTGCCGCACGACTTGCATGCCTAATCCACGCCGCCAACGTTCATTCTGAGCCAGGATCAAACCCTTCAATTCTTTTTATTTTATTAAAAACTTCAAAGAAGTTTTCGTTCGATCGTGGTGAAACTTCCGGTCAGAGAAGTTTCAAGTAATGAATCAATTCAATATTTGGCTATCAAAGGTTTTTAGTTCTCATTAAAAAGAACCAAAACTTAACAGTTTCTCACACTGTATGATTTGTACTTTACCTGAATGTTAAATATCGTTGAGCTTTCGCTCTGCTGTCGTCAGCAACTTTCGTTGTCAACAACAAGGGAAAATATATAGCGCTATTTTGATTCGTCAAGCGGTTTCTTATATTTTTTTCGAAATTTTAAAAAACACTCGATCGTACTCATTTCAAAAAGACGCGATCGCGCTCGATTTCAGAGTAAAGGATTACTACATAACTCCGCAGCTTCCGCCGCTCGTCGTTAAGCGCGACCTTTTCATTTCTTCGCATATCTTTACAAGACAAACGCTAACGTCTTGACATCATCGGTAAGTTATCCGTCGACGGTCGGCTCGGCGTACCAGCTTAAAGTTCTTTACCGCGTCAGGAACTTTTTCATCGGTATGACCCAGAACCGCAGATCGCTCACAAAAAACAACCGACGGCAAGATCCGCCTTGTTGATCACACGCCAATAACACGTCTGCAAAGTCTTGCCCCCTCAGGTTCATACCCCGGGTCTTGTGTGTTCTTTGAACAGCCCTGTTTGACAAACCAAGTTTCACCGTCTTCCGAGCCTTCCACGATATATTTGTAGGTAGGGTCGTCGACGTCATAACGATAGTTTTAAATCCTTCGTCGGCAAAACAAACCTCGACGACTTCCACGCTCATAGAACGTCCAGATTTACTTCACTTGCTATCGCTCACCCGTTTTTCGGTCTGAGCCGACCACCATGTCCTGATATCGTCGTCGGATTCATTACCGGGAACCATTACCAATTATCGTTAATGCGATCGTTCGTACGGCAAAACTTATTATTCCGAATCCCAATAATAAATATGACCGTCGTAGATCATGACGCCGGGATTCACTCTTTTACGAGATGCATATTACTGAACATATGAGTCCAGGCGCGTAGATCGTCTGAGTACGAGTAGTCGACGGCGCACGACGAACAAAGGAACTATTTGTCATGACAGAGTATAGCGACAGGCTACTTATTGTCGTTGACAGTCATGATCTTATATGTAGCCTCCAGAAGCATACAGCCCGAAAGATGAGGATTCAAAGCCGAGGGTTCGTTTGCCGGCTGTGGTTGTCGCCAACGTCCGCCAAAGAGGTGGGTTTGTTGATTGACGCCACGACGAACCAACACTGTCGCGCTGCGAAGAAGATAGTCGGTCAGTTCCTGACGCGCCGCTTCGTCCAATTCCGGCAGGACGATGAGATTGGCAAGATACCGGTAGAAAATGCCGTTGAAAAGCCCCCCGTCGCCTCCGGAAGAGTCAGGAAGGAGTCCTCGATTGCGACGGCTCATGGAGCCGGTCGTGTAACGCGCTGTAAGGACGGCGTCGTCTAAAAACGAACGGTCTTCCGTCAGCCGGAAAAGCTCTACGGCCGCTCCGATGAACGTACCCTGATTGTAGGACAGGCTAAAACGACCAATTTTCCCTTCCCTATTCATGTTGTCAAAGACGGCGCCCGTCTCCGAATCCCAAAGATTTTTCCGTTCCCATTGATAGATTTTCAGCGCTTCGTCTTGATACTCGGCCGCCGACTTGTTTTTGTCGTTCGAAGCGTCGACCGACGCAAATTGCGCCAGACGCGCGGCAATGATAGCAGCGGGGCCGTTAGAGCAGGCGTTCTTAGATTTGGAAACGTCGGTCTTCCATGTAATGCCGCCATACCATGGAGCCTCGTCCTCGGGGCCCCACTGCGTCCATATCCAGTCGGCGTAAAGCTGTCGCGCTTTGTTCAGGTAGAGCGTCTCGCCCGTAACTTCGTAGATGCGTATGAGCGCAAGACTGTGCCACTCCATGTCGTCCACAAAGGCGTTCCACCATGGATCGCCCATCCGCCTACCCTTTCGAGCGTCAAAATTGAATCGCGGCATGCCCTGTCGCCAAAGGTCGAACATCCGATAGTACTTCTGATCCTTCGTACGGGTATACGCGTCGGTAATCACGTCGATCGCGTGCGCTTGTGGCCAGTAATCGCTCGTTCCCAAATCGGCCTGCTGACTCATCTTATTGAAAAAATAACGGTCAGAGCGTCCTTCGAAACTTGCACCCCAGAAATTGTCGATAAGCGCCTGAGCCATGTCGTCGGCACATTGCGCAGTCTCCTGGGAAGAGAGACGTTCCTCCTGCGCCGCGCAAACCTGTAGCATACAAAGGCAAAACGCGAAAGCGACAAATATTTTTTTCATTAATATTACTCCTTTTACGTAAACTATTCCTACTTCACGCGGAAAGAATATCCCCCAAAACGAGGTTTAACTCGGCTTACATATCATACAAGTCGGCGGCGAGATCGCCACGGCGTCTTTTTCGAAAGTAACGATAATATACAGACTGGCGCCGTCGACGCAATAGACGTAATCTTAAATAAAAATTCCTAGTCCTTTCTCAACGAAGAACAGCGCTTTTTCCGCAAGGGACTCCTTTGGCGAGCACGGTTACACCAACAATATCCCAAGTCCTTTTGGGACAGTATAATTTCCTTCTTTTAATTCTTTGCCTTCATCTTCCAAAAATAGAGTAAGTACAGAAACTTATAAACTCCCACTCAAAAATCAAAATATACAGTCCGTTCAACTTCAAGAGCTTTTTCAAAGCCTCTTCAAACTTTTGAGTAGTAACAATAAACTCAACTTTACCCTGAAACTTTTCTACATACTTCTTCAGAACACTCAATGCATTTGAAACGATTTCTGCCGGTATTTCTTCATACTCAAACATGTCGATCAAAAGCCCATACCGAATATTCAACTCATTGAAAACCACATACAATGCATCATAATCCTCGGCATTAATAACAAATTTTAAAAAATTGGGGCTTTCTACTAACCAACTATTTTAGTCATCTTCTCCTTTGTCATTAAACGGAACAGTAAAACAACCATGAGACCATACAGACATTTAGTTTTCTCCGCTTTCCTTGATTCAAAAAGAGTTATACGTAAATTTTCCTGTTTTGATCTTCCTTGTTTTTCCTCTTTCAAAGATAACAACGGTCTTTACTATCAGACGTTAAATCCTCTCCTGCAACGACTACAACGATTTGTAGAGTACGCTTATTATTTGTAAACACAATTTTAGCGTTTTGAACAACAGGTTCAACATCAGACGACAATTTATCTCCAGTTCATTCATATCAACAACATAACACAAGCGTCTTTACTCGGCGCGGCTAGCCGAACGTATCCGCTCGCGTTGCTCGCTTGTTACGGTAGTAGTATTATGTTTTTTCTTGCAAGGTCAGCGTAATTCCGTCCGGCCGCGACGGCGCGGCTCCCGGTTCGCGCGGATGAAGACATCCGCTCCTGTTGGTCGCTTATTACGGTAGTAGTATTATGTTTTTTCTTGCGAGGTCAGCGTAGTTCCGTCCGCAATCTCCGGCCGAGCAAGTCGGCCCACAATTTGCGGCCCCTACGTGAGCGCTTTCGTGACGAGTGCGGTAGTGGTGGGTGAGCGCGACGCAACGCAATACGCCAACGTTGTTCGCCTATCACAACGCCGCCCACACGCCGACGAGCGATCTCCGAGCGTCAGCGAGGTTAGCCGTGAATCGCCATTCACGGGCGCCCTATGGCGTCGGGTACCACGCCTACGACTGCACTCCCAACGCATGCACCACGTCATCGTGTGCGCCGAATAGCCGCCGAACTTGGCGCTTCGATAGAATAACAGCAATACGCCAACGTAGTCCGTCATATCAACACCACCCATATGCCAACAAACGATCTCCGAGCGCAAGCGAGCTTAACCGTGACTCGCCAGTCACGGGCGCCGCATGGCGTCGGGTACCACGCCTACGACTGCACTCGAACGCAATACGCCAACGTTGTCCGTCATATCAACGCCGCCCATATGCCAACAAACGATCTCCAAGCGTCAGCGAGGTTAACCGTGACTCGCAGTCACGGGCGCCGTATGGCGTCGGGGACCACGCCTACGACAGCGCTCCCAACGCACGCACCACGCTGTTACGTGCGCCGAATGGCCGCCGAACTTGGCGCTTCGACAGAATA
>JAZRWE010000011.1:0-1760 GCA_045599605.1 Thermoguttaceae bacterium | reverse complement strand
GACGATATGGCGGTCGAGATTATAAGTACCCGGCGATATGGCTAGCGTGCCTCCGGCTTGCAACGCCGCGACGATCGCGCAAAGATCGTCGTTAGGCCCCGCGACTATTGTGCCGTCGTTAAGTCTTTTCATCGTCTATCTTTTCCTCTTGTTAGGGCCGACGTTGTTTCGGTCGAACGCCGGGGCTCCGCGTTACCGCAAAAAAACTCGTGAATCGTTCGAGCTTGGCGCTAGTTAGACGCGCTTTCCGTCATAACGACGAACGAAACGTCTTCGCGCCAATACCCGCATATAACAAGAGTTTACTTTGATCGAAACGAGTTTTCCAACAAAAAACGCTATAAATAAATAAATAAATAAATAAATAAATAAATAAATAAATAAAACCAAGCGCTCAACGCCGTCTTTTTCCGTAGATCTAGCACGATGCGCATAAACAAACATACGCGCCGACGGCGTTAGCGCTTGGCGGCTTGTTGACGCTCAAGAACGGTGGAAAGGCCAATTCCCTTCTTCTTTAAGGCGAGCTATGAACTGGGGGCGGCCGATCTTCCGTGCGAGCTCCATCTCTTCGCGAGCGATCTCGATGGGGAACATCAATCCAAAATCCTTTCTCGAGCCGGAAGCGCTTCGGTCATGCGCCTCCTCGGGATCGTAGTCAAAGACCTTGACGGGGTCGATCGGGCGATCGCTTGTATCCTTAGAAAGCGCGTCGAAAATGAAGCAGCGTCCGGCTAGGGAAGGGACGTCGAAATCTTCGGGGAACTCTACTGTGTCGTATCGGTCGAACAAACTACCGGCGATAATATATGCTGAGACAACATCCATGATCAAGAGTAGATCATGGAGCTTGTTATGGAACCGTTTCTTTTCCGACTTACGCCGGAAGAACCGAAGGATCCTGTACCGCAGAGGTTCAATGATGGTGATCCCGCATTCCTCCTCGTTTTCAATTTGCGTCGCCATCACCAATTCGAACGCGCGGAATCGCCTATTGGACGCCCCGGATTTCGGAAATAGACACAGATCGTCGGTCGTAAGGAACGTGCCGCCGTACTTTGAAATAGGATAAAGATATCCCACCGTTTGCACATCGTCGAGCTCATAGGGAGCCGTACAACGCCCAAGTATTTCTTGCATGATCTCAAACTGACGCTGTACGATCGCTTTAGCGTTCTCAACGCCTTTGCCGGTTCCCGGACGCCAATCAAGCGGCTCTGAGCTATCGACCTGTATAGGTTCCTTGAAGAACTCGCATTCGTTAAAAACAAGCGCGGGGCTCTTTACGTCGATAAACAGTGATTCGACGCCGTCGAGGACTTTACAGCGCGTCATCTTCAACGCAGACGGCTTACCGAAAGTCGCATACGCGGTAACAAGTCGTTCAAACACGCAGTCTACGAACTCGAGTTTCGAACCGTCCGTACGGACCCCAACGGCTAGCGCGTGCTCATTCGAACGGTCCGTGACCATGTCTAACGTCATTCCCGCCGGAACAGTCGCCTCGCTGAAAAAATGACACGAACGCGCAAGGAACAGACTATCATGGACCTGAGCAAGAGTCCCAAGCGGCAAGTTCGAGGAAACTTCACATTCCGTCGCGCGAACGCGACCGCCGTTATGGACCGAAAACGCCCCGTACTCGCTGCGGAATAATTTCGTGCGAATAACGTCGACGCATTTCCCAACAGGCGTCTCTTCAACGTCGACGCATCCTAGACCGGTATCGGCAAAGACGCAGTCTTCAATAACGCCGCTCG
>JAZRWE010000010.1:0-7041 GCA_045599605.1 Thermoguttaceae bacterium | reverse complement strand
GACGATATGGCGGTCGAGATTATAAGTACCCGGCGATATGGCTAGCGTGCCTCCGGCTTGCAACGCCGCGACGATCGCGCAAAGATCGTCGTTAGGCCCCGCGACTATTGTGCCGTCGTTAAGTCTTTTCATCGTCTATCTACCTTTCCTCATAGTCCGATCGTCGTTTCGGTCGGGGGTCATAGTTCCGCGTTGCCGCCAAAACTCGTGAAACGTTCGAGTTTGACGCTCGCTAGACGCGTTTCTCGCCATAACGACGAACGAAAACGTCTTCGCGCCAATACTCGCGTATTATCGCTCATTTAACATGAGTTTACATTGACCGAAATGAGTTTTCCAACAAAAAAGCTATAAATAAATGAATAAATAAAGCGCTTAACGCCGTCTTTTCCCGTAGATTTAGCACGATACGCATAAACAAACATAACGCGCCGACGGCGTTAGCGTTCGTCTCTTATTCGCGATCAAGATCCGAGAACGGCCAACGATTTGCTTCTTTAAGGCTCGAGACCAACTTGAAGCCGCCTTCTTTTCTGGCGACCATCAATTCGTCGCGCGTGATCTCGATAGCGAGCAACAATCCGAAATCCTCTTGCGAGCTGAAAACAGCCTTGTCTGGCGCCGCGTTGAGATCGTAATCAAAGAGCTTGACGGGGTCGAGCGGTTTCACGCTTGACTCCGGTACGAGCGTGTCGAAAATGAAGTAGCGACCGGCTAAATAACTTATGCCGAAATTTTCAGGAATTTCGAACGTCTCGTATCGATCGATAATATTCCCCTCCGAAATATAGCATTGGATATAGTACAAGATCATGATCGCCTCAATGATCTTGGAACGAAAATACTTGTCGGACGACTTCGAGCGGAATAGTCGGAAGAGCTTGGCGAAGAAGGAAGTTTTTTCGTTATCGTCTTTGTCGTCGCACTCCTTCAAATTGACCATCCGCGTCGCCATCGCCAATTCAAACTCGCGTAACGCGCTATTAGACGACACGGCTTTCGGCAAGAAACACATCTGATTAGACGCGACAAACGTACCGCCGTAACGCGAGCGCGGGTACAACATTCCTAAAAACGGGATATCGCCTGTCTCAATGGTAGTAGCGCAAGGTCCGAGGAGCTTGATAGTCGCCTGATAGTGGCGATCCATGACCTCTTCGCAGGGATGGTCGTCGTCGTTTTCGCTCTCGGGCTCGCTTTTCGAGACGAACACGAGCGACCGGGAACTATCGAATTCGATCGGCGCTTTGAAGAACTCGCAGTTTTCAAAAACAGGCGCGGGGCTAACGACGTCGATAAACACCGACTCGACGCCGTCGACGACTTTACACCGCTTCATCGATAACTTCGAGGGGAAATCGACAGTCGCATACGCGGTGACGAGTCGCTCAAAAACGCTGTCGACGACCTCGAGTTTAGAATCTTTCGCACGGATCCCGATAGCCAACGCATGTGCGGTTTTGGGCTCGAAGACCGCGTCTAACGTCATGCCCTCGGGTACGGCCGCCTCGCTGTAAAAATGACACGAACGCGCGAGAAACAGCGCGTGAGAGACATTAACAAGAGCAACCAACGGCAAGTTCGAGCGGATATCGCATTCGGTAGCGCGAACGCGGCCGCCGTCACGGATAGAAAGCGACGCGAATTCGCTGCGATACAGTTTCGTACGAACGACGTCGACGCATTTGCCAACAGGAGTCCCTTCGACGTCGACGCAACCTAGACCGGTATCGGCAAAAACGCAGTCTTCAACAACGCCGCTCGCGCCGCCGTCAAAGAAGACGCCGCGGTGACGCGTCAAACGCGCTTCGCAACGGAGCAACCGCGCCGTCACGCCCTCGCCGCGAACGGAGTAACCGCTCTGGTCCGCGGAAGTTGCGCGGCAACCGACCAGCGTCGGACTGCCCCCGCGGATCGCGACGCAGCTCTCGTAATTAATTTCGTTGTTCGCGAGCGCGACTCCCTCCCCCGCCGACGGCGAGATAAACGTCAAGCGCCCGATCTTCGGCGATCCGCCGGTCACGACCAACGCGGTCGCGCCGGCGCGCACGATCGTGACGTCGCGAGCGTTGTTCGTCGCGCTCTTGATCGTAACGTCTTTATCGACGACGATAGGACGGTCGAGCTTGTAGTACCCCGGCGATATGGCTAGCGTTTCGCCCGCTTGCAACGCCGCGACAAGCGCGCAAAGGTCGTCGTTAGGAGTCGCGACGATCGTACCGTCGTTAAGTCTTTCCATGTTATCTATCTCTTGTTAGGGGGGCGGTCGTCGTTCAAGCGAACGACGCGTAAGTCGTGAATGTAGTTAACTTTGCCGAGCGTTAGCGTTCAAGTTCGCAGAACGGCCAACTTTTGTTTTCTTTGAGGCGCGAGATCAACTTAAAGCCGCCTTCTTTTTGCGCGAACTCGTATTCGTCGTACAAGATCTCCATAATGAGCAACAATCCAAAATCATCTCTCAACCCGAGATCGGTTCGCGCGGGCGACAAGTCGATATCGTAGTCGAAGATGGCGACGGGATCGGGGGTCAAGGAGCCGTCGGACTCGTCGCTTGGCGGTACGAAAAGCGCGTCGCATATGAAGCAGCGATTGGCTAAAGAGGACTGTTTGATAAAATCGGGAATCTGCATCGTTCTAAATCGCTCTTGCTTGCGTTTACCACCAAAGGCAAAGTAGGCATGGTAGACGCCCATGACCATGAGCATATCCTCATACTTTTCACGCAAACGCGCTTCGGACTTACCGCGGAAGAACCGCGCGATCTTACTAAACAGCGAGCGTCCACGCCCTTTCAAGCCGCCCATTCGCGTTACCATCGCCAATTCAAGCGAACGGAACGTACCGTTGGACGCCGCCTTATTCAAAGAGCAACAGAGATGATTCGTCGTCAGGACCGCGCCGCCGTAACGCGAATCAGGGTAAAGAAATCCCGAAAAGGGAACGTCGTCGAAAACGACCTTTTCTCCGTAAGGTCCAAGTATCTTTTCTATATTTCGGAAGTTACGGTTCACGACGTCGCGGTAGTTCCGAACGCCGTCGTCCCCGTCCGATTCATAATAGTATTGGATCGGTTTAGAGCTGTCGAACTCTATCGGTTCTTTGAAGAACTCGCAGTCGTCAAAGGTCGGCGCGGGGGCTTTGCGATCGATAAGAACCGACTCGAGGCAGTCGTCGACTTTACATCGCGTCATCTTCAACACGCAAGGATCGTCGATCGTCGCAAACGAAGTAACAAGCCGTTCAAAAACGCAGTCCACGACCTCGACGGTCGAATCTTGGGCGGCGATCCCTATAGACAGCGCGTGTCTATTTTTAGGATCGACCGCTTTTTCAAACGTCATCCCCTTCGGAACAGGCGCCTCGCCGTAAAAATGACACGAGCGCGCTAGAAACAGACTACGATCCGTCACGCAAGCGACGCGCCCGAGCGCAATTTGCAAGCTAGCTTCGCATTCTGTCGCGCGAACGCGCCCGCCGCGATAGACCGCGATCGCCGCATCGTCGCTGCGACGCAGTTTAGTACGAACGACGTCGACCCATTTGCCGTCCGGAGTCTCTTCGACGTAGACGCCTCCTAAACGCGTATCGGCAAAGACGCATTCTTCGACAACGCCGCTCGCGCCGCCGGTAAAAAAGACGCCCCCGTGATACGTCAAGCGCGCTTCGCAACGAAACAACCGCGCCGTCGCGCCCTCGCCGCACACGGAGAAACCGTTCCGCTCAGCGGAAGTCGCGCGACAACCGCTCAGCGTCGGACTGCCCCCGCGGATCGCGACGCTGCTCTGATACGGAAACATATCGTCGGCCGCCGCGCTCCCTTCTCTCGACGTCGGCGAGATAAACGTCAAGTTCTCGATCTTCGGCGCTCCGCCTGTTACGACCAACGCGGTCGATCCGGCGCGGACGATCGCGACGTCGCGAGCGTCGTTCGTAGCGCTCTTGATCGTTACGTCTTTATCGACGACGATAGGGCGGTCGAGCCTGTAATAGCCGGGCGAAATGGCTAGCGTTTCGCCCGCTTGTAACGCCGCGGCAAGCGCGCAAAGGTCGTCGCCGAGCGTCGCGACGATAGTTCCGTCGGTAAGTTTTTCCATTATCGAACGATCCTCGTTAAGTAGTGTTATCGTTGAGTTAGAACGCCAAACCAACGGCGACTTCTTCGCGACGGCGACGCGTTCGTCCTACGCTCTCGTCTTATTTAACGCCGGCGGGAGTCAACTCGGCGAGCATTTCCTTGGCTTTTCCACCTTTTGCGACGTATCGCGGCAACGGCGCGATGCGGTAAAATTTCGCGTCCGGTTTATTAGTTTCCCGGAGCGTGTCTTCGATCTTCTTACTGGAGTCGTACTTAACGCCGTTTGGTCCGGTAGTTTCGGAGTTGAAATCCCAGAGCTTGTTTTTGTCGCTCATAAGCGCGATCTGTAAAGCAAAGACTTTAAGTTTGAGCGATCCCATTACGTTGGTTTGTCCCGGAAGCGCGACCGGAGCCCAGCTGTTCGACGTTCCGTATTCGACGTTTTCTTCGCGGTCGACGGAACATTTTGCAAGCAAGGTCAACTTGGATTTGGGATCGATAGTATATCCGCATTCTTTAGCGCGCTCAGCGATAGCTTCGCGTACTTCTTTTTCGTCAAGTAATTTGTTCGTCTCGACTTTGATCGCGACGGCGACGCCCGGATAGACGTCAAAATTCTCTTTCATATCCATATTCTTAAGCGCGTCGAGCGCCTTTTGATGCGGCAACTTCGTACCGAAGAACTGAACTCGATCAAACCCGCTCGAACAGCTCGTCCAGACGAGCCCGCCGTAATTGATCGCGACCTTCGAGTTTGACGGCAGATTCGAGTATCGGCAGACGGGCAGACCGGTCGCGAGGTCGTACAATTGTCCCCCGTTCAAGACCATCTCGTTATTGGCCCATATCAAATCGCTATACGAACCGTCGACGGTAATGCAATGTTCGCATTTTCCCGTCGCTAGATCGTACGTAGCTAATTTGTCGCCGGAGAGAACGGCAAAGCGCAAGCCGTCGGGCGAAAACGCGCCGGCGAATCTCAAGCCATTTTTGTCTTTGTTAACGGCGCTCATATCGAGCGTTCCGAGCGCCTCGCCGGTCTTTGCGTCGTAGAACCCGACGGAGCCGCCCGTTAGAAGCGCAAAGTATTGGCGGGACGGCTCTAAAATGAAGCGCGCGCCGACGCCCGTCGAGATCGCGTACTCCGGCGCTCCGGTCGTCAGATTCCATAACGCGACTTCTTCGCGCGAACAAGTCAGCGCGTGTTCAGGATCGACCCACGCGGCCTGTTCGAGCGGTATGGCGTTTCTCTGGAGCGAGAGCTTGGGTTTCGTGTAATAAGGGCAGAAATAACCGACGGCGCTAGTCGTCGCGTTCGGACCAAAATTACCCAATTCGTAGACGCCGAGAACGGTCTTTTCGGCAAATCCGCCGTGCTGTGGTTGGACCCCAACGATCGCGAGCGCGTATTTTCCGTCGGCGGAAACGTCGACAAAAGTCAGTTCCCCGCCGTCGGCCTGCGCGATCGCGCTCATGCCTTTTTCAGGATCGCAGCGCTCGATAAAGGTTTTAGAGTTTTTGAGTATTCCGGTTTTGTACGTGATATAGAAATAGTTGGAACCGTCGCCGGACCAAGGAGCAAGAATAACGGGCTCGCTCGCCTCAAACGCTTTACCAACGCGTTTATCTTGAAAGAGGATGACTGCGCGCCGCGACGAAAACTCGCGCGCGGCAAAGCGCGTCGGCTTGAGCGTCCAAGCGCAGCCTGACGCGGGACTGAGCGATTTGATCTTCGAGCGGTCGCCGACGTGAACGTCCGCCAACGTCGGGAAATTCACGACCGAACCGCCGACAGCGATATCGCCGGCAACGGTCCGCGGCTTTTCCACCGTCTTTTCTGACGTCTCTTCTGACGCGTCGGCAGGATCGTCGGCGTCCTCGAGCGTTCCTCCGGCAAAAGGATCGGCGTCGAGCGAGGCGAGATAATCTTGGTCTTTTTTCGACAACTTCGCGAAAGGCAGCTCGACGACGCGTTTATCCTTTTTACGCAACCTGACCTTCCCGTCCTCGTTGGAAATAAGGACGGCTTCGACTTTGAATTTACCGGTAGAATCGGTCCATGTTCGCATCGTCTCGTCCGCCGCGAAAACGACGTTCGTAAACGCGCTCGAAAACTCGGACGGCTCGACAAAGACGTTCGCGGTTAACGCTAGCGCCGCGAATCCTATTAATCTATAACAGCGGTCAAACAGCATCGTTCTTTCTCCTTATGCGATCGACGATCGTATACATAAAAACGCAATAACGAGGGTCAACTTCGCATTGCCGCCGAGCGCGTCGCGTCCGCTCGCAAACGGCAAGCTATATTTGAAGTCGCCGTCAGTTGCTCAGCAAAGAGCTCGCTATTATCTCATATGCCAAGCGAGTTAATTAAATTTACATTATTTAAAATGTATTCGCAACAAATTTGCGTAAAAAATTGAAAAAAAAGCAACCGCCGCAGTCGTCGTCGTTTTCTTCCTCGAATTCGTCGTAAAGCATATAATAGGTAAAGAAAAATCTTGCGGACGTTTGCAAACGCCTTGACGAAATCGCAAATTTATTTAAACTAACCGCACGACACAGTTTGTTTTGTTCGGTTCGTTCTGTAAGACGAGCGCCAAAACGAGATAGCGGCGTCGGCCGCCAAACTGCAATAAAAGGAAAGATTTATGAAAAAGACGCTCCTCGCGTTCCTGTTCGCCATTTTCGCGGCGACGTGCGTGAACGCCTCGGAAATCACCCCGGAAGGGATGAAGCAATTGGAGACCGAATGGCTCTTCCAATGCGACGACGAACCCACTTTTGAAAAAGCGAAGCTCGAGATCGGCTACGCTCGCGATCTGGCCGACCGCATCTCCGACCTCGACGACGCGCCGGAATTCGACGAACAACTCGCGAAACTCGACGAACTCGAAAAGAAGATCGACGCCGCGACCGAAACGCCGGAACTCGCGGAAGAACTCTATATCGCCGTCCGTAAGGTC
>JAZRWE010000009.1:0-30885 GCA_045599605.1 Thermoguttaceae bacterium | reverse complement strand
GCAGGTTTAATATATAGATATACGCTCGCGTTGCTCGCTTGGTGTGCGTGAGAATAATCGCTCCCGTTGGTCGCTTGTTGCGATAGCGGGAGTATTTTATTTCTTGCAACGTCAGCGTGATTCCGTCCGCAATCTCCGGGCGAGCAAGTCGCCCTCCAATTTGCGGCTCCTACGGTAGCGCTAACGCGACGAGTACGGTGGTGTGCGAGTGCGGTAGTTGACGGAAGTATTACCGCTACTGCGGTAAGCGAGCAACGCGAGCGGTTACGTTCAGCGATGCGCGCGGTAGCGTGAACCGGGAGCCGCGTCGCCGCGGCTTATTTAACGACGAATTTTATTGAGCGGATATTTTCGTTGGGGAGTAGGGCTTGAAGGCGTTGCACGATAGCGGTTTGATAGAACTGCAGTTCTTGAAATAGGAGATTCGAGACGATCTCGACGCGCAGGACGCCCCCGCGAACGGAGACCGGTTTAGCGTATTTTAGGAACAACGCCGCTTTGTCGGGCTGTTGCGGACTGTCGTAACCAAAGCCGCCGGCGTTATTTCCGGCGTATGAGTCGGACATGCCGTAATCGCTTTGATAGGCGTAGAAATCGTCTTGTTCGGCGAAGACGGCGGTAATAGTCTCGCGCCAGGCGTTTTGGAAACGTTCGGCGCCGAGGCGTCGTCCTAAGCCGTATTTCGCCGTGATCGACGGCAGTAGCGAGCCGAACTTCGTCGCGCGGATCGGACGCTCTTCACTGATGAACGTATACCCAAGCGGATGCGCGGGCTTAGCGAACGGATCGTTCTTTTGGGAGCGCGATGTTTTTCGCTTTTTGGGCCCGTTTGAGCCGTTAGGTCTATTGGACGAATTGGGATCGGGCATTATACTTGAATGCGCGCGGAAACGACCTTGCGCCGATAGTGGACGCGCCGCAAAGCCGAGCCCCCGTCGAGACCGCTTTTTGAACGCCGAAATACTTCCTTGTTTCAACGTTCAAAAGTATACCACAAACGCGTTTTTTTACAAGGCGAAAAACCTCGTTTGACCCCGTTTTTTACCGAATAAAACGCGTTTTTTTGACCCCTCGAAACGGGCGTTTAAAGGGCCTCTGAAGGGCCTATTTCGCGTCGGTGAAAAACGAATGAAACCACCCGAAAGTGGGGGGATGAACGACGGTAGTTTCCCGGCGTTGGCGACTTGACGCGCCGACGTGGATAGAATAACGATAACCATAATAACGGAGCGAACTTATGACGACGACGGAGAGCTTGACCGACCGCGCGCCTTCTCCTTTTAGCAGGTCGTACTTCATCACGGGGGCGACGGCTAGCGGGAAGTCCGCTTTGGGCGTGGAGATAGCGCATAAGTTGGACGCGGAGATATTGTCGCTGGATTCGATGGCGATCTATCGTAAGATGGATATCGGAACGGCGAAGACGACGGTCGAGGAGCGCGAGGGCGTGCCGCATTACATGATCGACGTGGTCGACCCTAGCGAAGAGTATTCCGTCGTCGAATTCATGCGTCAGGCTGCGGAGGTCGTCCGCGATATCGAAGCGCGAGGGAAACGCGCGCTCTTTGTCGGCGGCACCCCGATGTATTTGAAGACGATGCTCTTCGGAGTCTTCGACGCGCCGGAAGCCGATCCCGAGTACCGCAAGAAGTTGGCGGGACTAGAAGAACGCGAAGGCGCGGGCGCGCTTTGGGAACGACTGCGCATGGTCGACGCGAAAGCCGCGGAGAAGCTGCATCCTAACGACACGCGCCGCGTGATCCGCGCGTTGGAAGTCTTTAAGCAGACCGGCAAGCCGATCTCGGAACTGCAAACGCAATTTGACGCGCCGCCGTTGTTCGATCCTCGCCGAGTCTTCGTGCTGACGTGGGAACGCGAGACGCTATACGAACGCATCAACCGCCGCGTCGATATCATGATGGAACAAGGGTTCCTGGAAGAGACGCGCGCGCTATTTGAAGGCGAGCCGAAGCCCGGTAAGACGGCGTCGAAAGCGGTAGGGTACCGCGAGTTGTGGGCGGCGATCAACGGCGAATGCGCGTTAGAGGACGCGGTCGAGAAGATCAAACAGTACACGCGCAACTTCGCGAAACGACAGGAGACGTGGTTCCGCTCGCTGACGAAACAGGGCGTCGTGCGAGCGCCGATCGACGACGCGACCGATCGCAAGAAGCTCGCCGACGAGCTTGTCGCCGCGATGCTGGCGCTGGAATGACGCGAAAGCTAATAAAAAACGCCGACGTTATGCGCGTCGGCGTTATATGCGTTTACGAGACTAAGAGCTCCGCTCGCGATCAGATATCGGCGGTGAAATCGAACGTGCGGTTCGTTTCGAGCGAAAGGAGTTGGAGGCGGAAGACGGTCTTGACGTAAGTCTTGCTATCCTCGTCGTTAGGATCGACGTGCGCATCAACGTCTTCGACGTAGCCGGAGAGCAGGTAGTCGAACGATTCGCCGAGTTCCGCGCAGAACTTCTTGCGCTGGTTCGGGATAAAGACTTCGGTACCGCGAAGCCCCGCCGCTTTGAGCGCGGCGGTCATCTTGGCTTTCTCGATGAGCTTGATCGCGTCGGATTTTTGGAGTTCGGCGCGAGTCGCTTTGGAGACCTCTTCGGAGCTCTCGCCCATCACGCCGATGAAGCATACGACGGGCTTCTTCTCGTTCTCCTTATCGAAATTCGGAACGCGTTTGAGCTCTTCGAGCATATCGTTTACGGCGTGTTTTACGGGGCCGCGGAATTCCGACGGATCGAGCTTCTTAGGCTTGTGGAACATCGAGCATCCGGAGACGGTTGCAGCGACTCCGACAATAGCGGTTCCGACAAACGCGCGTCGCGATACTCTCGCGTGCGTAAAGCTGCTTTCTGACATGGACGACTCCTTTAACGACGTAACAACTCCCTATTGAGGAAACGGTTCCTCACGTTTAGACATCATAACTTTTATCGTATAGCGTCGCAAGAGCGATTTTGAAAGGCGAGCGCCTATGAGAGCGTTGAAAGCGTTGGCGTACTTGTTCAGCGGCAAGAACGAGCGGATGTTGATAGCGCAGGCTCTTTTCTTCCTCGCGCTTTGCGGAGCGCTCGCTTGTCTCTGGACGTCGTTGAAGCCGGCTATCTTAGAACAGCCGGAATACACGATCGATCCCGCAAAAGAT
This sequence comes from Thermoguttaceae bacterium, assembly GCA_045599605.1. GTDB lineage: Bacteria > Planctomycetota > Planctomycetia > Pirellulales > Thermoguttaceae > RUG369. Next base: position 27,729 of record JAZRWE010000009.1, on the reverse strand, counting down.
ATAAGACTATGGAACCCGCCTCCATGGATCCAAGCGAATTTCATCAACGAAGCGCTGGAATATCTCCCAGCCGAGGCGAAACAGAAGACGTTCAACTCGCTCGATAAGGCGCTCGTCCCCAACCTCATCCGCGCGTTCTCCGATCACCCGTGGGTCGAGAGAGTAGAGAAGATCGTCGTGTCGTTCCCCGCCCGCGTCGACGTCGAATTGAAGTTTCGCAGTCCGATCGCGCTAGTCGACCCCTCGCCCGACGCGTTGAACGAGACGCTGGATTTGTTGGAAGAACGCTTTCCCGGCGATAAATTTCTGTATCTTGTGCGTTTTGAGACGTCGATCGACCAACAAGGCCCAACGCGCGCGCCGGAACGCTACGTCGTAGACGCGGCGGGTAGGAAGTTGCCCGAGGATTATCTGCGGCTCTGCGCCGACGACGCAGACGAGTTGCCGCGCGTCGCGACCTTCGGTCCCTATAACGAATACGTCCCCAACGCCGCGGCGTTAGTCGAGTTTCTGCGCGCCGAGGACGCTTGGGACCAATACGGCGTGCGATACGCGTATATGTTTCGAGCGTCGGGGCAAAAGGATCCAATCTATTTCCTGGCGTGCGCCGACGACAAGCTCGTCAAATGGGGCGCGTTTGCCGCGCCGGAGGAACGCGATAAGAATATGAACGCGCAATACGATCCGCGCGCGAAACAAGATCGCGACGCCGTGAAGAAAGCGTTGTACGACTGCCAACGCCGTAAGCTCGCGCTTTGGCGCAAAGCGAAAGACGAGTCGAGCGTCGACCTCGGCGCGCTAGATCTTGCGGAAACGGCCGACGCTCGGTAGACGAACGCGATAACGTCAAGAAAATAGAAAACGCGTCGAGATCGTCGCGATCCCGGCGCGTTTACTATGCGTATTCGAAAAAACCGAGACGGTCGCAAAAAGGGCGTTCTCACGCGCCTTCGCTTTGCGTCGTTCGGTCAAACAGCGAACGCTTATCGGTCGACTCAGATAATGCCGTCGGCAAACATCTTTTCCATCGCGATGGCGAATTTACCTTCGATATCGTAGGTGCCGTTGGCAATCTGTTCGCGAATGCGGTTGACGAGTTCGACGCGGATGCCGTTCGGTTCCATCTTGTTGCTGACGTCGGCGGCGTTAGCGGCGTTGATGCTGACTTGGTCGGCTTGAACATTTTTAGCGGCGTTTTGCGCTTGCGCGTTGTTGGCGCGATTGATAGCGGAAGCTTGATTGATCCCCGAAACGCCGTTCAGTCCGTTGATGTTGTTAATGTTCATCTCTTATTCCCCAAAAAGGCTTTCATGCCATCGCGCGTTCGCGTGTTCCGCTTGAACGCAGGTAATATAACTTAAACGCGGAAATTTAACGCCGGAATCCATCCGTCGGCGCGGCTTCGGTATTTGAAGCGTTTCTGCGCGCGTTGTGTTGACTTCAACGCGGGAACTTTTCGCTCAGTCTTTTGAGCGTTCAGAACCCCTCACTTTAATTATCGGCGTCAACGACGTGTTTCTTTAGCGCTTTCTCTAAAAAACTTTGGAAAATTTGTTAAAGAACTCAAAACACGTTTTATCGGTATGACCGTCACGCAGAATCGTTCAAGTTTTTTGGAGAGTCGCGCTCGCCTAGCTCTTATTATGACAAAAAAGCGGCGGCGTGACAATAGCGATACGGAAATTTTTGGAAAATATTTTTCTAGCGTTTTGGACTTGAAAAAAACGAGAAAAATATGCGAATTACAAAACAAAAGACCGCAAACTACGCCGAGTTCGCGGTCATTTTTCATAGATAAAAAGAATATTTTTTATCGAGAGCGAGCGTCATTTGTTGAGGAACTTGCGTTCCAGGAACCCGACGTCGGGAACTTCCGTCTCGAATTCTTTGCTCTTGAGGATCTTCAACAGCATCGGGATCGTGGTCTTGAGACCTTCGATCTTGAATTCTTCGAGCGCGCGGATCATAGTGGCGACGCCCTCTTCACGCGTGGCGCGTTGGACGAGAAGCTTGCCGATCATGGAGTCGTAGTACGGGCTAACGGTGTAGCCGGAATAGACGTGGGAGTCGAAGCGCACGCCGAAACCGCCGGGTACGATCATTTGGTCGATCTTGCCGGGGCAGGGACGGAAATTCGCTTCCGAGTCTTCCGCGTTGATACGACATTCCATAGCGAATCCGCGATGAACGACGTCTTCCTGCTTGATCGTGAGCTTTTCGCCGGACGCCAAGCGGATCTGTTGTTGGATGAGGTCGATCCCGGTCGCCATCTCGGTGACGGGGTGTTCGACTTGGATACGCGCGTTCATCTCGATGAAGTAGTAGTTACCTTCGTGGTCGACGATGAATTCGACGGTGCCGGCGTTGGTGTAGCCCGCCGCTTTCGCAATACGGACGGCGGATTCGCAGAGCGCCTTGCGCGTCTCGTAGCTGAGTTCCGGCGCGGGCGTGAGCTCGATGAGCTTCTGACGACGGCGTTGGAGCGAACAGTCGCGTTCCCAGAGATGGATGACGTTGCCGTAGTTGTCGGCAAGGAGCTGCGCTTCGACGTGACGCGGGTCGGCGATGAATTTCTCAATGTAGACGTCGGCGTTGCCAAACGCGGCGGCGGCTTCTTGCGAGGCTTCTTGGAGCGCGCGCTTGAGTTCTTCGTCGTCATTGGCTTGGCGAATACCGCGCCCACCGCCGCCGGCGGACGCTTTGACTAAGACCGGGTAGCCGATCTCGCGCGCGCAGGACAACGCTTGCGCTTCGCTCTTGATAAGGCCGTCGCTGCCGGGAACCGTCGGGACGTTACAAGCCTTCGCCATAGCGCGAGCCGCGTTCTTGTCGCCGAGCTTCTCCATCGCTTCGACGGTCGGACCTATGAATTCGTACCCGGAATCGCGGCACTTTTCCGCGAATTGCGAGTTTTCCGACAAGAAGCCGTAACCGGGATGGATGGCGTCGACGTCCATGATCTCGGCGGCGCTGATGATGCGGTCCGCTTTGAGATAGCTTTGATCGGAACGCGCGGGACCGATGCAAACGGCTTTATCGGCAAGTTCCAGATAACGAGCGCCGCGATCCGCTTCGCTGTACGCGACGACGGATTCCACGCCAAGTTCGCGACAAGCGCGGATGACGCGCAACGCGATCTCGCCGCGGTTAGCAATCAAAATTCGTTTGAACATATCGTTCTACTCCTTCAAGCGATCGCGAATAACGCAGTTCGTTTCCTGCCGCGGATCCGCGATCTAGCGCGGCGATCAGCCTCTGACGTCGACCTTGAACAACGGTTTGCCAAATTCGACCGGTTCGCCGTTCTTGACGAGGATCTCGACGATCTTGCCGGAGATCTCCGCTTTGACGTCGTTGAACGTCTTCATCGCTTCGATGATGCATACGGTCTTGTCGGGCGAGACGGCGTCGCCGACCTTGACGAACGCGGGCTTTTCAGGTTTGGGACTGGCGTAGAACGTTCCGACCATCGGGGAAACGATCGTCTTCATAAAGGCGGAATCGTCGGCTTGGGGAGCTTGCGCGGGAGCCGCTTGCGCCGCGGGAGCTTGCGCCGCGGGAGCTTGCGCCGCGACAGGCGCGGGGGCGGCTTGGACGGCGACCGGAGCGGCTTGGACGACGGCGACGCCGCCGCGAGAGAGCTTCAAGCAGCTGCCTTCGCGTTCAAGATGCAATTCCGAGACGTTGTTTTCGTTCATCAATTCGAGAAGTCTACGAATTCCTTCAAGATCGAATACGTCCGCTTTTTTCTCAGCCATAGTTAAACCTTTATGATATGTTTGCTACTCGCCGACGTTGCGCCGACGATAGGATCTGCTTTAATGCTTGAACGATAAGATCGTTCAATAAGGCGGGAAAACGAAGAGTTTGAACGCCTTTCAACGTCGCGTCGCAAAGACGAAGCGTTCGAGTCTCGCTAGATCGCGCACGATCTCGACGTCGGTCCAGCGCGCGTCGTTTTGCGCTCGTTCGGCGACGATATGGACGGTGGTCGGACTGAGCTCCATGAGCAATTTTCCGCCGACGCGCAGTCTCTCGGGCGCTTGTTCGAGCAGTCTCAGGGGCAATTCCGCGCCGGTGGGACCGCCGACTAACGCGAGCTTCGGCTCGAAATCGCGCACCGTCGGTTCCAAAGCCGCATATTCCGATTCCGACACATACGGCGGGTTCGATACGATTATATCAAATCGGTCGTCTTCAGGCAACCCCGATGCGATAGGGGTGAGAAGATCGCCCAAAATGAAGTCGATACGATCCGCGACTTCGTGCGTTTCCGCGTTCGCTTTCGCCACGCTTAACGCGCCTTCGCTGATATCGATCGCCGTGACGCGGCTATTGGGCAACTCTTTTGCGATCGAGACGGCGATGCAGCCGCTGCCGCAACCGACGTCGCAGATCTTCCAGTCCTTAGCGGGCGCTTCGACCGGCTTGCGTTCCTCTTCGGGCGCGTCGTCGTCGACGCTCTCGGGATCGACGCCCTTCTTGCCGTAGCGGTTGACGCTCTTACGCGCAAATTCGATCGCGGCGGTGGCAAGTTCCTCAGTCTCTGGACGCGGAACCAACACGTTACGATCGACGTGGAAGTCTAGCGTGAAGAACTCTTTTTGACCGACGAGGTAAGCGACGGGTTCGCCCGCGCCTCGGCGACGGACGTAGTCGCGATAAAGCGCCTTCGCCTCTTCGGACGGAACGTCGCCGTGACGAACGAACAGGTCGACGCGCGTGCAACCCATCGCGTAGGCGAGCAGGATTTCAGCTTCCAGTCGCGGGGAATCGAGCCCTTTATTCTTAAAGAAGGAGGTCGTCCATTCTAGCAGGCTCTTGACAGTCCATTCCTCGGCCGCCATGTTTCAACTCCATTTGTTGTTATCGGTCGTTTATTATCCGCAAGCTCATTCGATCGTGCCGAACGAGTTGCGCAGTTCTTGACGCTCGTAGTCGAGCAGCTTCTCAACGACGCATCCGACGTCGCCGCCGAGAATGACGTCGAGTTTGTACAACGTCAAGCCGATGCGGTGGTCGGTAACGCGGTTTTCGGGGAAATTGTACGTTCTGATACGTTCGCTGCGGTCGCCGCTGCCGAGCTTGCTCATGCGTTCTTGCGAGCGCTTCGCTTGTTCTTGGGAGCGCTTCAATTCGTAAAGCCGAGTCTTTAAGACGCGGATCGCCTTGGCGAGGTTCTTGATCTGGCTCTTTTCGTCTTGACAGCTGACGACGAGTCCGGTCTCGTAGTGCGTGAGTCGGATCGCGGACGCGGTCTTGTTGACGTGCTGACCGCCGGGACCGCTCGCGCAGAAACGGTCGATGCGGTAGTCGCTCTCTTTGAGCTCGACTTCGACGTCTTCCGGTTCCGCCATGACGGCGACCGTTGCGGCGGAGGTGTGGATGCGCCCCTTAGTCTCGGTCTCAGGAACGCGTTGGACGCGGTGCCCGCCGCTCTCAAATTGCAGCTCGCGGAAACAGCCTTCGCCCTCGATACCGAGCGTTATTTCTTTGAACCCGCCCATTTCGGTCTGGTTCAACGACATGATCTCCATCTTCCAGCGCTTAGATTCGCAGTAATGGCGATACATCTCGTAGAGGTCGCGAGCAAATAACGCGGCTTCGTCGCCGCCGGTGCCGGCGTGGATCTCCATGATGCAACTAGCGCGGTTGGCGTCTTCGCCGCCGATGGTCATATCGAGCAGCTCGTCCCATAACGCTTCGCGTTCGGCGCGTAGTTCCGGCAACTCCATTTCCGCCAACTCTTTGAGCTCGGCGTCGGAACCCTCGATCATGTTGTTGGCTTCTTCGATCTCGTCGTTGAGTTTCCGGAATCGGCGATACTTCCCACAGAGTTTCGCCAACGAGCCGTGTTCTCTTGCTACGCTCGCTAATTTATTGGAATCGGCGATGACGTCGGGGTCGTTCATTTGGCGTTCTAGCTCTTCAAAACGCGCAAGCTTTTCGTCGAGTAATTCTCGCATAAGATCGTCCTAACTATCGAAAGAGGTCGGCGTACGCCGCGGCTCGTCGTTAGAACGCGCGACGAGGGGCGTTAGTTTCTTGAGCAAAACAAGCGGTATCTCGGAGAGCCCAAGTACCGCTTGATATGCATACGACGCGTTGCGCGAAACCTCGCGCGTAACCGCGGCGAAACTCAGTATGACGCGCGCGACGGCGTTGTTAAACGTATTGTCGCGTAACGTCAAGTTGAAATACGGAGATCAAACTCACGCTTTCTTGCCATACTTGCCGGCGAACTTGTTCTTGAACTTTTCGATACGCCCGGCGGTGTCGACGAACTTGACGCGTCCGGTGTAGAACGGATGGCAAGCGTTGCAAATATCGACCTTGAGTTCGGGCTTGGTGCTACGGGTCATGAAGGTGTTGCCACAACCGCAGGTAACCTTGGTTTCCATGTAGTTAGGATGAATATTTTCTTTCATCGTACTGTTCTCTTTGATTAGGACGACCGTCGCGAGAAGTTCCTTGCGTAAAATTCCGCGGTCGAAACGGCGCTCGGTTGACGTCCCGTGCCTACCGAACCGGTTGTACATTAAGGCAAAACGGCGGTTTAAACGCGCGGGAACAAGGAGCAAACGCTAACGGACGTCGGCGCTTTGTGGTAATTATTTTTTGTGGACGCGTCGACGACGAATCGCGCGTCCATAGTCAATCATCGAGTTATTATAGCACAATTTTTCCACTTGACAAGGGGTTGGCGCGAAAACGACGATTTTTGACTCACAGATCGAGCACGTCGTACATATCGTAGACGCGTCCGGGCTTTTGGTTGACGAGGAACTTCGCGGCTTGCAACGCGCCGGAAGCGTAGGAGTCGCGGCTAGACGACTTGACGGAGAGTTCGAGCGTTTCGCCTAACATGCCGAAGACGATCGTGTGTTGACCGGGATCGTCGCCGGTGCGCAGGGCGTGGTACGCGATCTCGTTATGAGGACGCGCGCCGGTCTTGCCTTCGCGACCGTGGCGGAATTGGTCGATACCCATCTCCTTGGCGATGAGGTCGCCGAACTTCAACGCGGTGCCGCTGGGTGCGTCGACCTTGTAGCGGTGATGGCGTTCGACGATCTCGACGTCGGCGTCGGCGTCTTTGAGCGCTTTCGCGGCGATCTGGGAGAGTTTCATCGTGAGATTGACGGCGGGGCTCATGCTCGGGGAGCGGAGTATGAGCGAAGTCTTGGCGGCTTCTTCGAGCTTGGCGACTTCTTCTGCGGTAAGACCGGTGGTGGCGTAGACGAGCGGGATATTGCGGCTCGTACATAGCGACAAGACGGTCTCGAACGCCTTCGCGTTGGAGAAGTCGACGACGACGTCGGGTTGGACGTCGGCGGGTAATTCGGAGGTCAGCGCGACGCCGATAGCGCCGACGCCGGCGTTTTCGCCCGCGTCTTTACCTAAAACAGGACAAGCCGGCGCGTCCAACGCCGCGACGATCTGAAGTTCCGGATCGGCGTTAGCGTGGGCGATCAACATCTTGCCCATCTTGCCCGCCGCGCCGAAAAAAGCGATCTTGATCATTAGTGTTACTCCCTTTGTATCTATAAAACGCCTCGCGCCTCATAAAAGACGGCGCAAGGCGTGTCAGTTGCCGGTTATCGGGGCCTATTATACCCGAGGACGCGCTCCGCTGCAAGAGCCGAGCGCCGGATTTTAGAAAAGGAAACGCGAACGACCGCGCGGAACGCTCAGACCATATAGTTCGTCTTCCCGCGTTGTTTCTCGCGCTTGGGAAACGGCAAGTTTCTGTAGTCCGCATAGAGATGCCGCTTAAATTTGTCGTTTAGCAGTTTTGAAAAAATTAAGTTGGTAATTTATAATAACCTATCTCAAGAAAAATATACCGCCTACTTGAAACTTAAAGGAGTTTATATTATAATTGTATAAATTCTATCCACAGATTTACCCACAGAGGATTTGCCCCTCTGGGCCTGTGTATGAGGTAAAACATGGGTAAATTACCAACTCCATGTAAAATAACAGTAGCCGAAGCGTTTTCGACTGCTGTCACATTGTTCAGTGAGAACACTAATGTCGAATTTTTGAAAGAAGTCTCTGACTATATTTCAGTCAAAGACGAAGAAGAAATTCTAGGATTTCTTTTGTCTCTCAAAGCGTTTGATTCTGTCTTAAAGCCAGAAGTTATCTTCAAAGCTTGGAAGAATCATAACAAGCGTAAAGAGTATTTCAGAATCGATATGTTTCGTCGTAGTAAATCGAATGAGAATACTCGCAAAAATTTCCGTGAGTATACAACCGAGCTTGCTCTGATGTACCCAGACGAATATGATAGCGTTAGGACCGACTTGTCTAAGATATACAGTAAACTTAGAGAAAACGAAGACGCATACTCTAAGATTCTGTACGATGTCTTAGATACTCCTAACGTAGAATCTATCTTGCTTGGAATCGACAATACCAAACAAGACAAGAAACTATTTGATCTGTGTGTAGAGTTTGAGTGTGATTATCAGATTTACACGATATCCGCGTTTTCACTATTCAGAAAGTGCGGCTACGACTTCGGAGAAGAATGATGGACGAAGAAGAAAAAAGTTTTTGGTTGGAGTTTGTACAATCAAAACTACAAGATTTGGAACGTATATGTAGAGTTAAAGGGCGAAGGCCTTCGCCTCGTGAAATATTAGTGCCCAAACTTCCAAAGGAAGAACAATTAAAACTTATAATGGACACTTTTTTCAACGAAAAACGTGGTGATATTGTTCAACCAGGAACGAAAGAATTTGTAGAAGAAAATTTCGAATTGTTTCTGAGATTAGTTAAGTTTGACGATTGTTCGAAAAAAATATATTAAACATCGTACTTAACAATATTACAGAATCATCTAAAGAAGCCAGGTATGAATCGCATATCTGGCTTCATTCATTTAACAGGAGATTTTTGAAATGATCGAACTCCCTCCACCTCCCGAGGACAATAGCGTTGCTTGGCACATCCTATTTGGATTCTGACAGGCGTCAAACAAACAGTATCAACAATCGAAGCCAGGCATGAGTCTCTTGCCTGGCTTCATTCATTAATAGGAGAGAAAATTATGCTTAAATACCATCTTGAAGCCGAAGTTAACCACGAAGACCTTTTCAATTTCTTTTCGGACATGGAAGAATGTTCGTCAATGTACAACGTTCCCGTGATCGCCAAAAACTATATCGACAAAAAGACAAACGATATCGTTTTCGTGAACTATATCTCGCTAGAAACCATCGATGGCGAAAAAGATTGTTTCCGCTTCCAGATTTCTTACGTCATTGGAAAGAACGGTATCTACAAAGTTATCGTCGATAAGACGTTGGTTCTTGATCCTTTGAAAGAAAACGATCCGGATGAAGTCAATGCTTTCATGGGATTCCCTGAATACATCGACAAAATTTTCAAGCCGTCTGAAATCAAGTCGGTCGTTTAGAAAAATAGTATAAAAAAAGGGAACGGAGGTTTGAGACGCCTTCCGTTCCCGGTATGCGAACTAACGGTTCTTGTTAGCGTTTTCAGTCGTGTCTCGGTTCGATGGAGAACGCGCCTTCGGCGTCGATAGCGAGGTCGGAGTTCTTATCGTGCGAGAAGACGTTGGACTTGATGAACGCGCCGCCGAGCATCTCGATGAAACGCGTAGTCGCGGACGTGAAGATCTTTCTTCTGCGGAAGATGACGCCGATGGGGCGCGTCATCTTGGGCGAGATGAGCGGGATAGCCGCGAGGCGATGCGTTTCCAAGCTGTCTAAGACGGCCGGCGCAGGCAAGATCGAGACGCCCATGCCGACTTCGATCGCTTGCTTGATCGTCTCGATGTTGTCAAATTCCGTTACGACGTTGACGTGTACGCCGTATTGGCGGAAGTAACGCTCCATTTCGCGACGGATCGGAAGGTCGCGGTCGAACGCGACGAAGTCTTCGTTTTCAAGTTGGTCGAGCGTCAACGAACGACATTTTGCCAACGGGTGATTGATCGGAGCGACGACGACCATCTCTTCGGAACGCAACGGAATGACGTTGATCTCAGGAGACGGAGTCGGGTAGGAGATGACCCCTACGTCGGCTTCGGAGTTGAGCACGGCTTGATAGACCTTGTCCGGGTGCAGGAATTCCAAGCGGATCTTCGTCTTGGGTTGCTCGGTCATGAAGTCGCGCATGCATTTGCTCATATCGTGTAGACCGACGGAGTAAATAGCGGCGACGCGGATCGTACTTTCGTGAGTGTGTGGAGCTTGAACGCGCGAGACGATCGAGTCGTACGTTTCAAGTATCTCGTGAAAACCTTCGTAGCAGATCTTGCCTTCCGCGGTGAGTATGAACGGACGCTTAGTGCGGTCGATCAGCGTAACGCCAAGTTGCTTTTCCAAACGATGGATAGACTGCGTCGCCGCGGACTGACTGACGTTGTTCGCCTCAGCCCCTCGCGAAAAACTTTGGTAGTGCACTACGTCGCAAAAGATTCTGAACGTCTCGGTGTTCATTTCGCCTCTCCTATCGTTTTGTTCGACGGCCTTGCTTGCGTTTCGCCGAATCAAAACTACCTTACGCAGTTACGCGACTCGCGTCTACAAAACAACGCGTAACTAGAACGATAATAAGGGTTGCCTGTAAAACAAATTATTATATTGTTTAAAAATCCCTTCGGTTTGTTTGAGTTTATCTTATCATTTTTTATCGATATGACAAGAGAAACAAACTAGATAATTAAAATTTTTTGTAATTCTATACTTTTTTAGTATTACGTTTTCTTAATATAGAGGGGCGTGTATTATAATCAAAACTTCTTGAATGGTTTTATACTCCTAATAGACGCCCCTTAAATGCGTCAAATAGTTGTCGCAACGCGTCGAGTAGCGCGTATTGTTTAACTCTCCCTCTTTTTTTGCCGATAAAATATTATATAATTACGACGTCGACGCGCGACGAACGTTCTGCGAACCGCGGAAAGTTTTTAGCGCGTCGTGTGATACGGGCACAATAACCACCGTCCCTTATTACGGAAGGGACGACACACTAGGAGATCGACTATGAACAAACTGAATAGACGCGACGCGCTTCGTTTGGCTAGCGTTGGACTTGGAACGATGTTGACTTGTGGAGCCGCTCAAGCCGTACGGGGCGCGGACGCTCCCGTTGCCAACGCCAATCCCGCTTGCGCCGAAGGGCAAGAGTCTTGGAAATACGCGATAGTCGATCCCGATAAAGTCGCTCGCGACGCTTACGTCGGCTATCCTGTCGGCCACTGTATGCACACGACGTTCACCTCGATCGTGACGAACGTCGGCGAAGCGTTGATGAAGACGGATCCTCTCGCGGGCGCCGCGATCTTGAATTTCCCGTTCCACATGATGCACTACGGCGCGTCGGGTATCAACGGTTGGGGTTCCGCTTGCGGAGCCGTCAACGGCGCTTGCGCGGCGATCGAGTTGTTCTGCGGCAGTTCGAAGACCGCGAAGGCTTTGCAAGACGAGATCGGCAACTACTACGAATCGACGATGCTTCCGATCTACGTTCCGGAAGACGGCGAGGAGATCCCGCAAACGATCGCCGGCTCGATCCTCTGCCACGTTTCTAGCGCGAAGTGGTGCGAAGTCGCGAAAGTCCGCACGGATTCCCCCGAACGCACCGACCGCTGCTCTCGCCTTTCCGCCGATATCGCGAAGAAAGCCGTCGAGCTGCTCAATCTGAATATCAACCAATTGAACGCGGAAGACCCGACTCCGATCGTCGTCTACAAGCGTCCGGAACCCGCCGCGTCCTGTATCAAGTGCCACAACAAGGGCGGCGAGACCTCCAACGTTATCGGCAAGATGACCTGTAACGAATGCCACCCCGAAAAGACCGTCGATCACCACAAATGATCCGCGGCGTAACGCGCGTCGAGCGACTATACGACGGCTCGACGCGTTCGCTCCGACGACCTGACGCCGCCGACGGCGCAACTACCATCTAAGACGCCGCGACGAGAATTTGCGGCGTCTTTTTTTACTTTACGCGCGATCGTCGCGCCGCAGCCGAGCTTTGAGCCGGCGCGCTACCTTTCTTGCGTTCGCCGAGTCGAGCGCATTGCCGACCTTGCGCGCAACGCGCGAAGTCGACGCTCCTAGTATTAAGGACGATCTAAAATGAGCACAGCTAATCGAGAGATCCATTATTCCGGCTTTCCGCGTTACATTGCGCCGTTCCACGCGAAGTTGCATCCGCATTTCTTCACGGACGTACTCGTGATCGGCAGCGGTCTTGCGGGCCTTCGCGCGGCGTTGGCGGTGGATCCCTCGCAAAAGGTCCTGGTTCTTTGCAAGGCGGGTCTTAAGATCTCGAACAGCGTGAAGGCGCAAGGGGGCGTCGCGACGGTATGGGACGTTCCGGACGACAAATTCGAGAACCACGTTAAAGACACTCTGATCGCGGGGGGCGAGTTGTGCGACCCGGCGGTCGTGGAACGCATCGTGCGCGGCGGTCCCGAACAGATCAAGAAGCTGATCTCGTACGGAACGAAATTCGACCGCAACGAAAAAGGCGATATCGTTCTCGGTCGCGAAGGCGGACACGACCACTTCCGCATCTTGCACGCCAACGGCGACTCGACCGGAGCGGAGATCATGCGCGCTACGATCGAAGAGATCAAGAGTCGTCCGAATATCCGCGTCTGGGAAGACACGTTCGCGATCGACCTGTTGACGTACGACGGATTCTGTCGCGGCGCCGTCGTGTATTGGGAAAAAGAACGCGAGACGGAGCTCGTGTGGGCTAAACAGACGATCCTCGCGACGGGCGGTCTTGGTCAGATCTATCGCGAGACGACGAATCCTAACGTCGCTTGCGGGGACGGGGTCGCGATGGCGGCTCGCGCCGGCGCCGTTTGCCGCGATCTGGAATTCGTGCAATTCCACCCGACGGTGCTGTATATCGCCGGAGGCAGTCGTAGTTTGATCACCGAAGCGATGCGCGGCGAAGGCGCCCAACTCGTCGATAAGAACGGGTATCGCTTTATGCCCGACTACGACGAACGTCTCGAACTCGCGCCTCGCGACGTCGTCAGTCGCTCGATCGTCAAGCAGATGGAGAAGACGAATTCTCCGAACGTCTATCTCGACCTTACGCACAAAGACCACGACTGGATCTTGCATCGCTTCCCCGGCATCGCGGCGATCTGCGCGGAGTTCGGCGTCGATATCACGAAAGACCGCATACCTGTCCGACCGGGCGCGCACTACTCGATGGGCGGCGTGCTCGTTGACGAATTTGGTCGCACGACGCTCAAAGGGCTCTGGGCGGCTGGCGAAGTGAGCAGCACCGGTCTGCACGGTGCGAACCGCTTGGCGTCGAACAGTTTGCTTGAAGCGTTGGTTTACGGCGAACAAGCGGGTCGTCTCGCGGGCGAAATCGCGCGTCAGACTACCGACGAATATCGCGCGCTACCGCTTGAAAATCCGCCCGTCGAATCCGTGGCGGAAGGATTGGTCGATATCGCCGATATCCGCAACTCGCTCAAAGCGACGATGCAACGTCTTTGCGGGGTCGTGCGCAACGACGCGGGTCTCAACGAAGCGTTGCGCAATATCGATCACTGGGCGAAGATCCTGTTCAGCAAGCAGTTCGACACGGTCGAAGCGTGGGAGACGCAGGATATGCTCGTCGTCGCGAAGCTGATCGTGCTTGGCGCGCTCGAACGCAAAGAGACGCGCGGCAGCCATAACCGCAGCGACTACGGCCCGTTCGATCCCAACGAGCCCGCAGTTCACTCGATCTTCATTAAGGACTGAGATCGCGTAACGCGCGCCGCGTTCTTCTCGCAGGGACGCGGCGTTTTGCCGTAACTACTAGTTCCGTAAAAGAGGTGGAATATGGATCTCCTAGGCAAGATGAGACAGCCCGCCGAGAGCGCCGCGCTTGCCGCCATGCGCAAGCAGACTGAGGAACGCTTCACGCGCATAGTCGGGCCCAAACATGGACCTATGCTAGCGCGCTTGAACGAACTCGTCGATATTCCGGCGTTATCTCGCGTCGCGCCTGTCGCGAAGAGCGGTAAAAATGAGTCTCGCGCTGAAAAAGAAGACGATAAGAATAAGTCCAAATAACGCCGCGAAAGAGGTTGCGTTCATATCGAGCGCGACCTCGAACGCTCCCCCGCTTGCATGGGGCGCTCGTTTCGAGTATACTAGTTAGACAAAAATTCAAAAGACGTCAAAACGGTCCGGCGTAGGCGCGCCGAGTCCGTAGATTACCCAATACAAGAGAGATCCGCATGTCGTCCTCCGATCAACGTTTATCCTTTGAACAACCCATCGCCGAGATGGAAGCGCGTTTAGAATCGCTGCGTCAAAACGCGAATTCGCCCGAGATACGCGACGAGATCCAACGCTTGCGCCTGGGTTTGGCCGACTTGACGAAGAAGATCTACGCCAATCTTACCGCGTGGCAGGTCGTAGAGGTCTCGCGTCATCCGAAACGCCCTCAGACGGCGGATTATCTCGATCTTGTCTTTGACGAGTTCGTCGAGCTTCACGGCGATAAGACGTTTGGCGACGACCGCGCGATCCGTACGGGTTGGGCGAAACTTGACGAATTCAAAGTGATGGTCATTGGTCACCAAAAGGGTCGCGACACCAAAGAACGCCAGGAATGCAATTTCGGTTGCGCGCACCCGGAAGGTTATCGTAAAGCGATCCAGAAGATGCGCTTGGCGGCGAAATTCGGTCTTCCGATCGTCTGTCTCGTCGACACCCCCGGCGCTTACCCCGGCATTGCCTCCGAGGAACGCGGGGTAGCTCAAGCGATCGCGGACGCGATGTTTGTTGCGTCGACGCTCAAAACGCCGATCGTTTGCGTCGTTATCGGCGAAGGGGGCAGTGGCGGCGCGATCGGGATCTGCGTCGGCGACCGCGTCGGTATGTTGGAATTCTCGTATTATAGCGTCATTAGTCCGGAAGGCTGCGCGGGCATCTTGTGGAAGGGCGTCGAGCATCGCGAAAAGGCCGCCAACGCGCTCAAATTCACCTCGAAATACCTCAAAGAATTCGGCGTCGTCGACGACGTGATCGAAGAACCGCTCGGCGGCGCGCACCGCGACCCGCGACTCATGGCGCTGAAGTTGAAGCAGTACCTCCGCACGCAGCTGCGCGAATTGAGCAAGACCCCCGTCGAACAACTCGTCGAGGAACGCTACCAACGCTTCCGCAAATTCGGCGTGTTCTTCTCGGAAAACGAACTTGCCGCCGAAGCCGCCGCTAGCGTCGCCGCCGAACAGGGCGCCAACTCCTGACGTAACTATTATTGACCGGATATTCGACTTATGCTCGCAAAACTGAAGTCTTTTACGCTGCAAGGCGCGTCCGCCGTCCCGATCGAAGTGGAAGTCGCGTTCACTCCGAGCCTCGACTCCGAGCTGAATGCGAACGCGAATCAGAACCCCGATTCGTTTAAGACGCTGATCGTCGGCTTACCCGACGCCGTCGTGCGCGAGAGCGCGATGCGCGTAAAACACGCGTGTCGGAATTCCGGTTTCCGTAATCTCAAAGGCAATACGTTGGTCAATCTCGCGCCGGCGGATATCCCGAAGCAGTCCGCGGCGTTCGATCTGCCTATCGCGTTGGGCATGATCGCGGCTTCCGGTCAAGCGCAGCTGAATTTTGACGACTACGCGATCGTCGGCGAGTTGACGCTTGACGGCGGCGTGCGTCACTGCCGCGGGGTGTTGGCGTTTGCTCGACGCGCTAAGGCAATGGGTTTGAAAGGCGTGGTCGTATCTCAGGACGACGTTCGCGAGGCGGCGTTGGTAGACGGTATCGACGCGATCGCGGTCACGTCGTTGAGCGAAGCCGTCGGGTTCCTTAGCGGCGAGATCGTTATCGAACCTCATCCGGGCCTGTTGTTTGACGAATACGACAACCTCGCGACGAGTTACGACGTCGACTACGGCGAGGTCTGCGGGCAAGAGATCCCTAAACGCGCGATGACGATCGCCGCGGCGGGCGGACACAACTTGTTGATGTTCGGCCCTCCCGGAACCGGTAAGACGATGTTGTCAAAGCGTTTGCCGACGATCCTGCCTCTTCCGACGCTCGACGAGGCGTTGGAAACGACCGAGATCTATAGTAGCGTCGGTAAAGTCTCGGCGTCGCATCCTCTTATCGCGACGCGTCCTTTCCGCGAACCGCACCACTCGATCAGCGAGCCCGGACTTATTGGCGGCGGCGCGAATCCTACGCCCGGCGAGATCAGCTTGGCGAATAACGGCGTGTTGTTCCTTGACGAATTGCCGGAATTCAATCGCAAGACGTTGGAGGCTTTACGCCAACCTCTTGAAGACGGTAAAGCGACGATCACGCGTTCTAATCGGACGGAAACTTTCCCGGCGAAGTTCATACTTATCGCCGCGATGAATCCGTGCCCTTGCGGGTATCGCAACGACCCGCGACGCGAATGTCGTTGCACCGCGAAACAGATCGAACGCTATATGGCGAAGATCAGCGGCCCGTTGCTCGATCGTATCGATATCCATCTTGAAATGACGCCGGTATCGTATAAAGAACTGTCGTCGACCGAGCCGCGCGTTACTAGCGAAGAGATGCGCAAAGAGGTCTTCCGCGCTCGCGAGATCCAGAAGCAACGCTACGAAGGCACGCGCATTCTCGTGAATTCGCAGATGCGTCGTCGCCATCTTGAGCGCTTCGCGAGTCTGTCGCCGTCTTGCGCTCAGATCGTCGAACAAGCGATGAACGATTTTGGGTTCTCAGCTCGCGCTCACGATAAGATCTTGCGCGTCGCGCGTACGATCGCCGACCTCGACGGATCCGAGAATATCCGCGAGGAACACCTTTTTGAAGCGATCTCGTTCCGCTCGTTCGACCGAAAATTATGGAAATAACTAGCTCAGCGACCTTGAATACCACTATGGAAGGCTTCTAAGTATCGATGGAATCAAAGGATATGCAAGAAAGCGAGAGTCTCGTGCGCGACGCCGACGGCTTAACGAAGCGCACAGTCGAGCAGCTACAAGAAGCCGTCGATAACGGCGACGGCCCCGCCTGCGCGGAGTTGTCGCTGAATTACTATTACGGTTTGAACACGGAACGTAATTTTAAGCGCGCGTTCGAGTTATGCGAACTAGGAGCGGAACGCGACGACCTGCTAGCCGTAACGTTCCTGGGCTTCTTTCTGCAATACGGTCTCGGTTGTTCCATCGACCTTAAACGCGCGATGCAATGCTATGCGAAAGTGATGGCGTCGACATGGAATAACGGCGTTCGCGCGTTCGCGTACGCGCAATACGCGTCGATGACGGTCGTGCACGATATCGTCTCCGTCGAAGTTGGCGGGAATAACTGCGCCGCGTTCAACGATCGTATCGTAGCGATCAAAACGGACGACCCCGAATATGAAAAAGGGTGTCGCGCGATCCTGAAATTCTCCGATCCGAACCTCTCGCCGTATTTTGGTCTGGCGTTTGCGGAGGTCTTGCGTCGTTGCGGGACCCCTAGAAAAGCCGCCGCGTCGTTTGCGCAATCTCTTGAAAATCAGAGCTTTTCTAAATTGAACGAGTACGCTCGTCGCGGCGACGCGTTGGCGTGGGCGCGATTGGCGATCTGCTATACTCACGGGATCGGCGTGGAGCCCGATATCGATATGGCGCACGGCGCGTTGGAACAAGCCGCCGAGATGGGACTGACGTTCGCGCAAGTGAAGCTCGGGTTCTTCTACGAAGCAAGCGGAAAGTTTGACGAAGCGTTGCGTTATTATAAGCTCGCGGCCGACGGCGGAAACGCCGACGGTATCTGCAAGGCGGGGATGTTGGAAAAGCGTCAAGGCAATATCCGCGAAGCGTTGCGATTGTTCAACATCGGTCTTGAAAACGCTCACGCGCCGTCGATCTACGCGCTCGGGATGTTCTACTTCGAGTCCGGCGCCGACGAAGCCAAAGCGGTCGAGTACTGGAAACGCGCCGCTAAGCTCGGTTTCGGTATCGCTAGCGAACAACTTGGCGACTATTTCGAGAAACAACTGACGAAGAACTCCGCGCCGGAGAAGTGGCGCGAAGTATTCGAGTACTACCGCGACGCCGCCGAATCGGGCGTGGAGACTTCTTTTGTGCATTGCGGAAGACTCTTCAAAGAAGGACTTGGAGTCGAACAGAGCGACGATATCGCCGAGCAATACTTCCAAGAAGTCGAAGAACGCGGCGACGACGACGCGCGCGAGATGCTTGCGCTCTATCGCATGAGTCAAGAGGAAACGGATTACGAGACGCGTCTGCGGCAATTCATTCAAGAAGACGCCACGGGGGACGCGTTGGTCGAACTAGGTCGTCGTTACCTCTACGGCGAGGGAGTGGAAAAGGATTCCGAGCGCGCGGCGTGGCTCTTCGGTCAAGCCGCGGCCAAAGGCAACGTGGTCGGTTTCGGGAACTTCGGATTCTGCGCGGTGATGGGGCGCGGCATGCCTAAGAACCGGACGGTAGGGGAGTACTTCCTCCGCCGCGCCGCCGAGATGGGCGACCCCGGCTGCCAGTTCCAGTTGGGATTGAAATTAGAACAGAACGCGAAACGTCCTATCGAAAAGGACTTCGCGACGTATTGGATCTATAAAGCGGCGGAACAACGCCTTGCCGACGCCGCGTCTACGCTTGCAAGACGGTTCTGGAACGGCTCGCACGGCGTGGAACAAGACAAGGTCATGGCGCTCTATTGGTGGGACGTCGCGGAAGCGGAAGGACTTGACGAAGCGGCGGAAGAACGCGTTCGCGCGACGGCTTCCGACGTTGTCGCGGGTATGTTCTTGCGAGAACGTCCGAAGTATCGACTGCCCGTCGCGAAGTTGGCGGCGGCTATGTCGCGTTGGATGGACGAATACGCGCAGTTGTGCGCCAAACGCCCCGCGCGAGCGGCGTTTATCGCTTGTTACGATATGTTGTGTGATAGCTTCGAGAAACACGGCGTCGGACTTGCCGCGGCGGACGGACCCGTCTTCGTGCGACTGACGGACGAGGCGTCGACGAGCTTCGACCCGATGAGCGACCTCATGGAGCTGTACAACCTCTGCGAACCGCTGCCGTCGGACTCTAATCTGTCTTGCGCGCTTGCGGACGCGGAAAAAGAACTTGAAGAATTCCGGCGCGCGGTATCGGCGTATCGCGAACGCGCGCTCACAGCGTCGGAGTCTAACTAGTTATGAGTTCGGAATTACCCGGTTTTTTCGATCCGACGTATCCCGGTTGGGAGTCGTACGATCCTCGCGCCGAGATCGGCGTGGCGAAAGTCGCGTTTGTCGACGGCCCCGACGGACTGTTCGATTACAAGATCCCGGAACGGCTGCGCGACCGCGTCGTACCCGGCGTGCGCGTTCTTGTGCCGTTGGGGATAAAGAACCGTTCCGTAACGGCTTATTGCGTAGACGTTGAGACGCGCGTCGAAGAGAAAGACGCGCCCGAGCCGGTCAAGACGTCGCCGAAGCCTAAGCCGAAGAAGAACGACGCGCCGCTACTCTTTGCCGAACTGGAAACGCCGGAGCCGGAACCGGAGCCCGTACCTGTCGCGCCGAAGAAGAAAGTCTTTAAGCTCAAAGAAGTTGGAAACGTCGTCGACGCGAAGCCGCTGATCGATAAAAAAGGTATCGAGCTTGCGTTATGGATAGCGAAACGCTATCTCGCGCCTATCGGTCCGACGCTTGACTGCGCGATCCCGGCCGGCGTTCGCGACGCGATCGGTTCGCGCTTGACGACCGTCTACGAACTTGCGCCCGATCTGGATAAATTGTTGAAGCGCATCGACGCCGCGAAGCAAAAGAGCGCTTACGACCTACTTACCCCGAAACAACGGTTCGTCTTGGAAGAGATGAAGAAGCTCGACGAACCGCCGACGCTGTCGGAACTTACGCGCGTCGCGAAATGCTCTAACGCCCCTATTACGGCGTTGAAGAATATGGGGATGTTGAAGATCCGTCGCGTGCGTCGCGTGAGCGATTTCTATACGGAACTTGTTGAAGCGCAACGCGCGGAGGCGCCGACGAAACCGCATGTTCTGAACGACGAACAGCAAGCGGCGCTCGACGCTATCTTTGACGCGCTGAATAAGAAAGAGGCGCCGACGTTCCTATTGCACGGCGCGACCGGCAGCGGGAAAACGGAAGTCTATATCCGCGCTATTGAAGAAGTTGTGTCGTACGGCAAGCAGGCGATCGTCCTTGTGCCGGAGATCAGCTTGACTCCTCAGACCGTGCAGCGTTTCCGCGCGCGTCTTGGTTCCGTCGCCGTATTGCATAGCCGTCTTACCGATCTCGAACGCAAAGCGGAGTGGGAGAAGATCGCGACAGGCAAGGCGCAAGTGGTCGTCGGGGCAAGATCCGCGATATTTGCGCCCGTGCCGCGACTCGGGCTGATCGTGATCGACGAAGAACACGAAACGTCGTTCAAACAAGACGTTGCGCCGCGTTATCATGCGCGCGTCGTCGCGAAACGTCGTTCACAAGTTGAGAACGCGCCGCTGATCTTGGGTTCGGCGACCCCGTCGTTGGAGAGTTGGCGCAACGTGCAGCTGAAGAACTATCGTCTTCTGACGTTGGCGCATCGCGTGAGGAATTTACCGCAACCGCCGGTATACGTCGTGGATATGCGTACGAAGACGGCGTCGGGATTCTCGACGGGCGCGATATGCCGACAGCTGCGTCGCGAGATCGAGTCAGCGCTCGAGGCCGATCCGACGAACCAGATCGTGTTGTTGCTCAATCGCCGCGGCTACTCGACGCATATCCAGTGCCAGTCTTGCGGCGAGACGCTGAAATGCCCGGAATGCGACGTCGCGTTAACACATCACATCACGCAGCAGATCGCGATATGTCATTACTGCGACTACCAGATCCCTGCGCCTAAGGCTTGTCCGTACTGCGGTTTTACCGGCGTGAAGTACGGCGGTTTCGGCACGCAGAAGCTCGAACAGGAGTTCTGCGCGTCTTTCCCGAACGCCCCGATCTTGCGTATGGATTCGGACACGACGCAAGCTAAAGACGCTCATGAAAAAGGGTTGTCGGCGTTTCGACGCGGCGAGTATCGCGTGTTGCTCGGAACGCAGATGATCGCGAAAGGACTGGATTTCCCTAACGTCGTGTTGGTCGGTATCGTGAACGCCGACGTGGCGCTGCATCTTCCGGACTACCGCGCCGCGGAGCGGACGTTCAACTTGATCCTTCAAGCGTCCGGTCGCGCGGGCCGCGGCGATAAAGAAGGCAAAGTGGTCGTGCAGTCGTATTACCCCGACCATCCGGCGATCTTGGCGGCAATGCGCGGAGATTATTTAGGATTTGCGAATACGGAACTTAACGCGCGTCGTGTCATGGGTTATCCGCCTTTTACCGCCGCGATACGGTTCGTAGTTCGCGGTCCTAACGAGCAAGAGGCCGCGGGTTTTGCGCAACAACTTGCGCAGACGGTGCGCGACGCGATCCGAACGGTCAATCTCGAACACGGTTACGATATGTCGAATCCGCCTCAAGCGCCGATCGAATCCGATCCTAACGGCATGCAGCGCGACGCGATGGGACGCACGATCGTCGCCGCGAACAGGATGCAGCGCCCGCGTCCGCCTCTTGTGGCGAGGATCGTCGGACCCGCGCCCGCGCCGTTCGCGAAGCTGCGCGGAAATTTTAGGTTCCATTTGCAGTTGTTCGGTTACCCCGGCACGTTGCTGCGCGAGGCCGCCGAGAAAGCGTTGACCGCGAAACTGAACGCGCCGCGCGACGTGCAGTGGATCGTCGACGTCGACCCGTTAGATTCGCTGTAAAAGTATTAGAATTGAAATTGTAAATTTAATAACGGTAATAGATAAGAAAAAAGAATAACTTCGACGGAAGTTGGAAAGAGTTTAAAGTCAATGTCCGCAATGATCAGGCCCCTTGCGTTGGTATGCGCGTTTATCGTGGGATGGTTTTTTCCGCAAGGGGCCGCGCTACGTTGGATCATCCCCTGGTTTGTCGCGTTTATGTTGTTTATGACGTTTCTCGGCTTGAACGTGCATAAGTTGGCGTTACGCCGCAGCCATTTCATCATCTTGGCGTTGAACATCTTAGGCGCGGTTGGCGTATACGAGTTGGTCGGTCTTTTTACGGGCCGGGGTTCGCAATTTGCGCTCGTAGGATTCTTTACGGCGATGGCTCCGACGGCGACGGCCGCGCCGGCGATCGCGTCGTTCTTGAAGCGCGAGGTGGAGTACGTAGTAACGGGGCTACTGCTGACGACATTCGCGGTGGCGATCGCGTTGCCGACGCTGCTGCCTTGGGCGATGCAGAAGAGCGCGGATTCCGGCGAATTCCTTGGCGCGTTTCTTCAAGTGGCGAAGAGCGTGGGTTATACGATCGTATTGCCGATCGTTCTAGCGCGTATCTGGCGCGCGATCTATCCCGACGCGAAGACGTGGACTAAGCGTTTTAAGAACGTGACTTTTGGCGCGTGGATCTTGATGGTGACGGTCATCGCGTGTCGCGCATCGGAGTTCATCCGCGAGCCCGCGAATAACGTCACGCTCGCCGTGCTGTTCCAAGTCGGCGCGTTGTCGCTAGCGATCTGCGTTTTCAACTTCGTCGTCGGTTACTTCATTGGCGAGAAAAACTTACGCGAGGAATCGAGTCAGACGCTCGGACAAAAGAACACCGGCGCGATGATCGTATTCGCGACGCTTTACGCCGACCCTATCGTCGCGTTGGGGCCGACGCTCTACGTCTTATGGCATAACCTCTGGAACGCCGCGCAGTTGGCGTATATTGCGGAAAAAGACGTTCACGCCGCGAAGGAAGCCGCACTGGCCGCGGAAACTGACGCCAAAGATAAGCGATAACGGGAGACGACTATGTATCGAGTTGGTTATGGTTGCGACTTGCATCGCTTTACGAACGGTTCTTCGATCCGCCTTGGCGGCGTGACGATCCCTCACGACCAGGCGTTGCTCGGACATTCCGACGCCGACGTCCTTCTTCACGCGATCGCGGACGCGCTTCTTGGCGCGGCGGCGTTAGGGGATATCGGCGAGCTCTTCCCGGATACCGCGGAGGAGAACCGCGGACGCGATTCCGCCGAGATACTCGCGTTGTGCAACGAAGCGGTCGAGGAGAAGGGTTGGCGCGTGTCGAATCTCGATTGCGTCGTCTGCGCGGAACGTCCGAAACTTGGCGCGTTGAAGAAGCGTATGCGCGACCGCATCGCCGCGATCCTTGGCGTCGACCCCGACTGCGTCAATGTGAAGGCGAAGACCGGCGAGAAGGTCGGCCCCGTCGGCAGACTCGAGGCGATCGAGGCGCGCGCCGTCGTGTTGATCGAACCGATCGAAAAATGAGCCCATACTACCGAACAATACTTAATACCAGATGATGGAACACGTTATGCCTACGCCGGGACCTTTGACGATATTCCGCCGCGAAGCGATGGCTTCCGATTTCGAGGTGGCGCTGAACGAGTCGCAAGACGAATACGGCGCCGACGCCGCGCTCGACGCGTTGGACGAGATCGACCGCGTTGAGGAAATGCTCTCCGTCTTTCGCCCGACGTCCGCCGCAAGCCGCTTGAACCTGCTGGCCGCGGAGATTCCGGTGCGCGTCGACGACGAACTACTCGAGTTGATGGAGACTTGCATCCGCCTAGGCGAAGAGACGAACGGCGCGTTCGACGTCGCGGCCGCGCCGCTGTGGCGCGCGTGGGGATTCGCGAATCGCGAAGGCGAGTTTCCACCCGAAGATAAGTTGCAACGCGCGTTGGCGTTGTCGGGCGCTCGTCATGTTCGCGTCGACGTTGCGCAAGGCACGGTCGCGTTTGACGAAGAAGGCGTGGAACTGAATTTTGGCGGTATTGGTAAAGGATTCGCGTTAGACCTTGCCGCGAAGAAACTTAGCGACGCTGGTCTGACGAACTTCATGATCCAAGGGGGCAAGAGCGGGCTCGTCGCTCGCGGGGGGCGTTTTGACGACTACGCGCCCGGCGTGCTCGCGGAACTGTCGACCGCTAACGCTAGCGTCAACGCCGTCGAAGATGAAGACGAGGACGACGAGTTCGACGAAGAGAGCGGGTTCAAACGCCGTCGCGAGTTAAGCGACGCGGAGACGCTCGACGCGCTGTTGCCGGAAGCGTTCAAGGCGGACGCCGAGATACAGGCGCAAGCGCGCTTGGAACAAGAATCTATCGGGTGGACTATCGGCGTCGCGCATCCTCTTGCGCCCGATAAACGCTTAGGCGAGATATGGTTGCGAGATCGCGCGTTGGCGACTTCGGGATCGACGTACCAATTCTTCCGCGCGGGCGGTAAGCGTTATTCGCATATCATCGACCCTCGCACGGGCTACCCCACGACGGGGGTGCTGGCGACGACCGTACTCGCGCCGACGGCGACGGAAGCGGACGCGTTCTCGACGGCGTTCTTCGTGCTAGGCGCGGACGAGACCGAGGCGTTTTGCAAGCGTCGTCCGGACGTTAGCGCGCTGCTGGTCCTGGAGCGCGAGACCGCGCCCGGCTACGAGATCGTCACGTTCAATATGGGCCCGGAGATCTTTCGCGCGTTTTGATAAGCGGCGCGAGAATAAGCAATAATAAAAGACCGCGTCGGTAAGCGTATTGCCGACGCGGTCTTTTTTATTGCGTAAAGTTAGCTACGAACCGAGTTTCAGAAGCCGATAGTCTTCATCCACGCGTAGACGCGGTTGAGCCAGTCGCCAACGTGGTCGTCGGTCGGGTTACCGCCGAAGCCGTGGTCGACCTTAGCGTAGATGTGCATTTCGGCGGGGATATTCATCTTGCGGAGCTTGCTGTAGACGGCGACGGAACCCATGGGGGAGTAGACGTCGTTATCGCCGTGGATGAGGCACATCGGAGGCGTCATTTCGTCAAACGCGAAATCGTCGACCATCGTGGAGTCGTTGCCTTTGCCGGAGTTGGGACCGTCGGCGCCGTCTTCGAGAACGTAGGCGGGGTAGATGGGCGCGGCGAAGTTGACGTTGCACGGGAGCTTATCGATATCGTCGATCGCTTCGTAGGAGTTCGTTTGGCTCGTGGTGGAGGTCATGAGCGTGAGGTGACCGCCGGCGGAGAAACCCATGATGCCGATCTTGTTAGGATCGCAGCCCCATTCGGCGGCGCGAGAGCGGACGACGCGGACGGCGCGTTGAGCGTCTTGCCACGCGGCCATGTGCTTCGGAAGTCCTTCACGGCGAGGAACGCGGTACTTCAAGACGACGGTCGTGACGCCCTTAGACGTGAAATAACGAGCGATCTTATCGCCTTCATGACTGTAAGCGAGACCCATATAAGCGCCGCCGGGGCAGACGATCATGATGGAGTCGGTCGTTTTCGTTTCCGGCTTCCAGTATTCGAGAGTCGGTTTGACGGCGTCTTCTTTTTCGCCCGGCGCGACGCCCGGCCAGACGTTGAATTCGTCATACGCTTTAACGAAAGAGGCGGACGCGAACATTAACGCGAACAACGCCAAAAGAGCGACGGCAAAGAATTTACGTTGCATTACAAGTTCCTAACTGGGAGTGTTATATAAAGTGGACGCGCCCGACGCGAGCGTTGGCGCCGGCGTTACGTCTTGTGTGTTGTCAAATTATACCGTTAACGCGTCACGATATCAAGCTCTTGATCGTCGCGAGGTTGATCGCGTCCCAAGACCGGCCGTCTTCGGTCGTCTCTTTGGGCGTCTCCATATACATAGGCGTCTTCGCGAAGCGCGGGTCGTTGACGAGCATGGCGAACGCGTCGAGCGAGATGAGCCCGCGTCCAAGATGCGCGTGGCGGTCGCCGTGCGAGCCGAGCGCCTTCTGCGAGTCGTTCAGATGGAACGCGACGAGTTTATCGAGTCCGATCGCGGCGTCGAACTGTTCGAACATCGCGTCGTAGCTTTCGCGCGTGGTGAAGTCGTAGCCGGCGGCGTAGACGTGGCAGGTGTCTAAGCAGACTTGCAGCCGGTCTTTATGGTCGCACGCGGCGATGATGGCGCCGATCTCTTCGAATTTTCCGCCGAGATAGGAACCTTGTCCCGCGGTCGTCTCGACGAGCACGTTCGTCGTAATTTCGGGCTCGGCTTCGAAGATGGCGTCGAAGGTCTTAGCGACTCGCGCGATCGCGTTTTCTTTTGTGTCGTCCTTAGCGGCGCCGGGGTGCATAACGACGTTGGGAACGCCGAGTTGTTGAGCGCGACGCAGTTCGTCGGTGAAACGCGCGACGGACTTCTTATGGAGTTCTTCGTCGGGCGAGGCGAGGTTGATCAAATAGGAGTCGTGGATGAGCGGAAGGTATTGCCCCGTACGCGCGAGCGCGGCTTGGAATTTCTGAGCGTCGGCTTCCGCGATCGGCTTATTAGCCCAGCGGTTGCTGTTTCCGGAGAAGATCTGCACGCAGTCGAATCCGAGCGCCGAGGTCTTTTCGACGGCGTCATAGAATCCGCCCGCGATCGATTCGTGGACTCCAAAATATGGCATAGGATACTCCTTGTCGTCCTTATTTAGACGAGAGTTGGCGTAGTACGCAAACGACGAGATCGGGGCGATTAAACAACCGCGTCGGGATGACGCTAGGGCCTAGTCCGCGAGAGACGATCTCCGTCGCGCGTTTGGCCGGCAAGATATCGCGTTTCGTTTGTTTCAATATCTTTCCGTTGGAAAATTCGTATTTACCGCTTGTGAATCTTGGGAAAAAGCCTTGGTGAGGCGCGTTCAAGCCGTTAGGCAGCAAATACGGAATACGGAACTGCCCGCCGTGCGCGTGACCCGCGAAGACGAGGTCCACCTCGTGCGACGCGTAAGTCGCGATATGTTCCGGACGATGCGACAGCAGGATCGTAACGCGACTTCGGCGTTGTTCTTTGGCGGGCAAGAGCTTCGCGAGGCGGTCGTTTATCAATTCTCGCGTCTTCTCGAAGCGTTGAGTTTTATCGGGGATATTAGACGGCAGTATCGATTCCGGGTCGGGTAATCCCGCGAGCAAAGGGCCTTGGCACTCGTCGTTCTCAGACGGCGGTATAGCGACGACGCGGCCTTCGGCGTCGCGATCGAGTTGGACGAGCTTGTCGTCGAGGATGGTCGCGCCTCCCGCCGCGATCGCGTCGAGCGTCTCTTGGCGCAGCGCGTCGACGAATTGGCCTTCGTGGTTGCCCGTCACAAAGAACGTCGGCGCGATCTCGACAAGTTGCTCGATCGTCTTCCGCGCGAACGCGGGATAAGGACAGCGCTCGTCGACGACGTCCCCCGTCACCACGACGAGATCGGGCGATTCCGCGCGTATCTTCTTCATCAAGACGCGGTTGTCTCGTCCAAAGCTCTTGCCGTGCAGATCGGAGACCTGAACGATGCGCAGACCGTCGAACGCCTCCGGTAGCGATTCGCGCCGAACGACGTAACGCGACGTTTGTATCAGGTTGTTTTCCCAGTAGAAGAGGTAATACAGGAACTTTGTTGCGCGAAAGAAGCGTTCCGCGACGACGCGCTTCTTGGAGCGTATCGTTTTCGTATATGCTTGCGGGGAACGTTCATTTCGGTGTTTCATATTTCTTATTACCGTGAATCGGCGGGCGTTTAAAGGAAAGGACGCGTCAACGCGCGGAAGTCGCAAGGAGTGCGACGACTTGCTGCTCCAATTTTTTGAACGAAGTCACCTCAAACATAAGATTGATGATGGCGTCCAGAATGTCGGGACTGGTGATCTTCATAATTCTTTCTTGGAGTTCTCTCGCGCGTTCTCCGTATCGACCTAGCCCTTTGGATAAAACTTCT
>JAZRWE010000008.1:0-1360 GCA_045599605.1 Thermoguttaceae bacterium | reverse complement strand
TTTCATTTTTCAGATCCTTTATTCTGTATAGTTAGCGCCGGTCGTTGCCGTCGTTGTTTTTTTAAGTTGATATGTAAGCGACGTTTAAGCGTGTTGTTTATGTCGCGTTGCATCGCGCTTACATACCTCTGTACGCGCTTGGGGAACCGACGACAACACGTAATAAAATTTTTTAGATAAATTTTTATTGGATCGTTCAACGAACGCAAGTCGCCCGGGATCGGCGAAAACGGGAACGCGAAGAAGCGTTACGGATAGAAATAAAAAACGACGCGAAAGCGTTATTTCTTTCGCGTCTTTGTTGAGTTGGGCGTATAAGCGTTTCTTAGACCTGAGCCGAGCATGACGTTTCGCTCCTTTCAACAAGCTAGATCGGGCATGAATCTTCCGCAGGGCTTGTTCCAAGCGATCCTGTCGACGACGATGTTGTTAGCGCGCTCGGCTTGTTGACACGCTTTATCGCATTGCTTCTCGCAATAGTTGGCGCCCCGGGCTTGTTCCGCGTTCCATTCTTGTCGCCAGTTCTCGCCGCGAACCTTCTTGCAGTCGTTCCAACGCTCGTCCGCGCGAACGTCTAAACACGCGTTATTCTGCAAGTCGCGAGCGTTTTCGTTTTCGTTCACATTACATTCGACGACGTTGCGTCCAATTTCCGGCAGCGCTTGTTCGTAAGCGGCGACCGGGACGACGTTTCCAAGGAATAACGAAACGGCGGCAAGAGCCGCGACTACTGCGGCGACGTTTTTAGGGGCGATTTGAGCGACTGCGTTTTTCATGATCGATCCTCCGCTTGATCGAGGTCTGACGTCGACTAGCGTCGACTAAGAAGCGTTTATTTATCGGTTAGTAACGTTGTCGTCGTTCGTTGTGGACCGGCGTTGGAGCGTTTCTATATCCTAGGTAAGCGGATACTTGCGGAATACAACACATTTTGATAACTTTTTATCGATTCGTTGAGAGTCGGCGTTTACGCCGGATCGAGTCGGAAAGAAGACGTAAAAAGCAAGAAACAAAAAACGCGAAAGTCGTATATCACTTTCGCGTCTTCGTAGAGCAGTCGTTCGGAGTTGATGAAGGTCGACTATCGTTCATGCGTCGGTCCTTTCGCTTATTTCAGCGATACAGCGGGTTGACCGGCATTTGCGGGATCTGAACTTGCGGGATCATGGGGAGGCGATAGCCGTGGCAGTGATAGCAGTACATGTTGTTCATGGCGTTCGCTTCTTCGATCATGTTCATCGCGTTGGCGACGTTTTGTTGGTGTTGCATGCAGCGGTTGTAAGGCATGGCGTTGGCTTGGTTGTTGCAGACGAAGCAAGCGGCGACGGCGATAACGGCGGCAATGACGATGTTCTTAACG
>JAZRWE010000007.1:0-6862 GCA_045599605.1 Thermoguttaceae bacterium | reverse complement strand
ACTAGGATGGACTGAGGGCGAGTAAGCATGGCCAAAATGCGAATCGAAGGTATGATCGGCGCGATGGAAGGTATCGTCGAGGGCTTGAAGAAAGCGCGAAGCGAAAGCGGACCGAAAATCGAAAAGATCGTTAGTGAATGGGCGCAACGAGTCGAGAAAGACGCTCGAGTCGAACTAAAACGTCCATTGTGGAAGCTATCTTCCAATATCGATTCTAAGGTGAAGTCGTACGAGTCCAAGAAAATTTGGGCAATGGCCGGTTTTAAGTTTCAAGAGAAGGGGAACAAGCGAGACCCTGGCTATTATGGACAATTCCACGAGGCCGGATGGGCGCCGACTGGGCACAAGGTAACGGTCCCCGACCACTTCTTGCGTAAAGCGAAACAAAAAAATCAACCATGGCTTAAAACAGAAGTTGAACGCGTGTTGCCGGACATAATGGAACGCGTGAGGCAAGAACTTGTAAAAGCGAAAGCAAATAAAGAATAAAGCGGGCACAAATGACAGATAAAGAACTAGAAAAGCTGGCGGAAAAAGAGGCGTACAAAGCCATTGGCTATAGTAAATTTCACGTGAAGTTTGCCCCGTTCGCGCGCATCATATACATTGGCATGGGGCTAATGTTTATGATTATAGGTGCTGATAGCTCAGATGTTGACCCTACATTTATTATAATAGGGGCTTTACTTGCATTATTTGGTTATGTCGTAGCGCCTTTAGGTTTAGGATATTTAGAAGCGGATTTCGAGAAAGAGAAGGCCGCGGCAATGGAGAGACTAAGGAATGGACAATCAGTTAACAACGGGGGTAAAAATAACAGTTGATTCTAGCGATTTAGACGTCAAATTCTTAAAGAGCGTTGACGAGCTAAACGCCGGATTGACCAAGACACAAAAAGCCCTTCGTCTAACGTATGACGAAAACGGACTGCTAACTAACGCTTTCGGGCAATGTGTAGAAGGTCTTAATACTTCGCAAATCAAACTTGGAGAGTACGTAGACGAGTTGGGACGTGTACGTACGATCCAAGGCGGATTTACTGAGGGACTCAATAAATCACAAATTGCCATGGGGCAATACGCCGACGAACTGGGGAATATATACAACAAATACGGAGATTTGATCGGACAAACAGCGCAAGCCACAAGAAGAATTGAGCAACAAGCGAACGCGGCGGCAAAGGCAAACGATCAATTAAAAATAAGCGCGTCATCATTTGAAGGAGTTTCAACAGCCGCGCAACAAACCGCGGGGTCTATTGGAAGCATGGCGGAAGCTTTACTAGGCGCCAATAATCCCATCACGACGACGGCTGATGAAGTAACGCAATTAAGCAAGGTAGTTTTAGATCTTGGAACCAACTTCAATAAATTAAAAGAAACAAAAAAGACGCTAAAAGAAATGCCTGTGATAATGCAAAACACGGGCAAATATGCGCATGCAGTAGTGGCAAGCATGGGGCGTATAATTTCTGTTATGGGCCCCGGGGTATTAGTAGTTGGAGCGTTTGCCGCCGCTTTATTGACTCTAAAAAAATACAGCGAACATCTAAGACAATTAGACGTCCCGAAAGAATTTGAGAATATCGCCAAGAACGCTAGAAGAGCTCATTCTGAAGTTAAAACGCTTGGCGACGCGCTAAACTTTGGGGCTTTTAACAAAGGCTCTAAAAGTGAAGTTGCAGAAACTCTTGAAGAATTAGAGAGACTGCAAAAAAAAGGAATTACCGCAGAAGAACAAGCGGAAGTTGACGCGTTCAAATCTAAAAAGAGCGCGATCGGAAATTTTCTTGCATGGTATAGTGAGGTAACGTCAAAATATTTGGACCATCCCGTCGATTGGTTCGGAGGCGACCACACCTTCAAAGAACAACAAAAAGCGATGGGGAAGATCGATTCTTATATAGCCGGCATAAAAGAAGCGCGCAAAACAGAAGAAGACAGACTCAACGAAAAGATCGAGGATTTACAAAAGATCTTAAAAAATGACACGCTCACAAACGAGCAACGCGCCGATCTTGAAAAAGAAGTCCAAACGACGCAAAAGGAAATAAGGGAAAAAGCCAAACAGGCGTTGGAATCTAAAATAGGCGTAAGTATCGATCCTATACCAACGGTCGCGGAAAATTTCAAAAAATCTCTTGTTGAACTTAACAATGCATATAGTCAAGGTATTGTTACCGAGGAACAACGACAGAATGCGGAAAAGGAATTAACAACAAAATATCTTGATGCGATTAAAGGAAATTTGAATGCGAAAAAAATAGTCGAGGCACAAAAAGAACTTGCGGACGCCTACAAGGAAGGACGCATAAATCAAAACGCATACGAAGAAGCACAAAAAAGAATTGCCGAATATGAAGCTGAAGTCGCGAACGTAAAAAAACAGGAACTAGAAGCGGCGCGAGAAAAACTAGCGCAGGAAATAGGCGTCGATCTTCAAGAGCTTACAAAAGCACAAAAAGAATCCGTTGACATTGAAAAAAGATTAAACGAAGCCGTAAAAAAACAAACTATAACCCAAGAAGAAAAAACGAAATGGCTTGAAATAGCCAAAGAAAACGACCGCAAAGCGGCATTGAGAGAAACTGAAAATTCAATGGGGGTATCGTTCGAGACGAAGAACGCGGCGGACGAACTAAAAGACAATCAAAAGAAATTGTCGGACATGTTGACGCAAGAATTGATCGACAACGAACAATACAATAATGCGCTAAAACAGTTAAACCAAGCGGCGCAAGACACGATCCCCGGTTTGCGTGAACTTTTGGAAGAAGAGAAAAAAGAGTTAAGCGCAAAGGAAAAATTAGCCGAGGCGGAAAAGAAAATCGCGTATGCGTTAGAAAAGGGAGCTATAACGCAAGAAGAAGCAAACAAAGCTACAGCCAGAGCGCGCGAGGCTCAAGAACAGGCGGCGAAGGCAGAACAGGAAGAAGCGAAAAAACCAATACTTGATTCTATTGATTCATTGGTAGAACGCGCCAAGGCCATTGAAGAAGCAACAAAGACGCCCACGGAAAAATTAAAAGAAGAATTCGAGGGCATAACAAAAGCATACAAAGAAGGACAAATAACGGCTGAGGAGTACGCAAAAGCGCAAGAAGCACAAACAAAATTATTAAACGATGCAAAGAAAAAAGAGGAAGAAGACGCACAAAAGAAATACGAAAACGAAAAAAATAAAGACCGACAAGACATTGGCATCGACTCATTGTTAGAAGAAATGAAAACGCCGTTGCAAAAATACAATGAGATGATGGATAAAATATCGCAAGCGGCAATGAACGGATCAATCACCAATGAGGAACGATTAATAGCAGAAGAAAAGGCCGCGAGTGTATATTGGGAAACCATGACTAAAGCTGGCGAAACAGCGGAAAAAGCAAACGAAGCCGCGGGAAAATTCCAAGTGGCGCAGAGTATGGGCCGTGGTTCGACAGCTCTATACACGGCACAGATCGAAAACTCAACAAAGAATTATCAAAACCGCATGCAAGCAACGACAGACAATATGTTGAGAACCGGGCAAGAAATGTTGTTGTGCATGCAGCAGACGTCAGACTATCTATCAAATATGCAAAATATGAGCGTGTGGGGGTGAAGATGATTAAAAGCGTTGCGTTAAAAGCGGACGGGCGACAGATAAAACAGACTTTCAAAGGCGTATATAATACCACGATCATTCAGACGGGAAACACGATTCAACGAAACACGGCGCCGGTCGTGACGACGTCGGGGACTCTCATATATTCCGTGAAATGTACTGAACCAAACGAACAGCCGATCACGATTTTGTCTAATAGAATGTTGCCACAATTGGGCGACAGATACATAGAAAACGGCGTATTATTCCCCAACGTATATTTCACCGAGGCGACGCCGCGTTTTATTGGTCCACGCGGTAATCTGTACGAATGGGAGATCACATACCAGATCGGCGGAGAATTTAGTAATACAAGCCAAAGCGAAAATGGGAGTGAGAACGGAACCGAGACGGCGTTGTTGAGTTTCTCTACGTCGCTAGAGCTTGAAGACTACGCAAGCGCGGTTGACCTAGACGGTCAATGGAACTGTAATTCCCTTGGCGAATACTTCGCGGATCCGATCATATTTAAAAGTGGCGTTCTTAACTTGCAATACCAACGCAAAGAGTACGAAAACCCGTTATGGAAAAGTCGTGATTTTTTCCAAGCGGTGAACAATACCGCGTGGTATTCCTTCGACGCCGGCACGGTGAAAGTGGCGGATATAACGTTCAGTGCGACAATGTACGACAACCGCACGGAATACAACGTCGATTATAAATTACAATATCGCCCGAGCGGATGGAAGGTAGAGAAAGCCAACGCGGGGTTATATTACAACAACGGCGGATCGCTAGAAAGAGTGAAAAACGCCGATGGAAGCCCCGTTGAAAATCCCGCGCTATTAGATAGAGACGGAAATATACTTGCGGACTCTTCACAAGTCATATTCAAGGCTTTTAGAGTTTGCAACGAAGCGAATTTGTACGATCTAGGACTCCCGGACCCATTCGAGCTATGATAGACGAACTATTCAACATATTGGACGACGTGGCGTCTATGTTTTCAGAGGACGCAACGATCGTAAAACGCGACGGACGCAAGATAGAAAACGTGGCGTTAACAGCGGAGAACGTCGCGTCGGAACAGTTCGCGGGCAAATATCCCATGGGCGTTAACGATCTATTCTTTTCATTGAACGAGCGGGCATTATTGGTTGAAGACAATATCATATGGCCGGAGGCGGGCGACACGATCGAGACGGAAAGAGGACGTTATAAGATAGTGAAGGACCCGCAAACCGGCAGAGCGTGGGAATGGCGATGGAGCCAACCGGGAACGCGTATTATGATTAGAGCGCAAGAAATGAAAGGGAACGACAAATGAACGACGCCGTGTTAGTATCAAGACGTTGGCTTGAAAGAGTCAACGATCGAGTGTTTAAGACGAACGCCGAGTCAACGCCTTCGCGCGCAAAGTCCAATTTCTACGATTTACGACCGGTTGAAAGATACACGGCGTGGGCGAAGGACGACGCCGGAATCTACAGATGCAAGGCGCGTTTTATTGTCAACGACAAAATACAGAAGCAGAAAGACACAATCATATTTGTTTATGCGCCAACCATTCAAAACGAAAAAGACCTACCAAGCGGACGTTTTTTTGTTTCGTGGCGCGGTCGCTGGGAATTCATGGGAATTTCAAACGTGAAGATCCCGACGTATGGACCGGGAAATTATATGAGCATAGAAACGACGCCAACCGGTCCGTTTTCTTACGTATTCCATAACGCGGGATGTGTTGGCGCTAAACTATACACGGACAGCACAAGCACGGTTGCATATCAAGACAAAGGCGTTCTATTGTTTGGTCCATTCTTTAAATGGGAACCATCACTAGTAGCAACAGTCGGAAAAAGTGTTTTGTGTATTGAATTTCACTCCGAAGAAGTTGTAACGGATGTTACGATCGACAGTGACGGAAAGCCACAAGTCACAAAAAAGTCCGTTTTCGTATTGGGGCCAAAACAGAGTTGACAACGACAGGCGACGAAGCTATATTGTGTAACGATGTGTAACTTATTATTGTTTTCGCCGTGGAAAAATCCATTTTTTGAAAACACATGAAATTGAGTTGACACGTAAAAATGCGGGCAAAACACAAAAAACGGCAAAAAGGTTTATAGTTTCATAAGCCGTAGGTCACAGGTTCGAGTCCAGTTTCAGCCATAGGACGTTTTGTTCGTGTTCACGAGTGAAACGTCCTTTTTTGTTTCTTGTGCTGTCGATTTTTTGTGGACGAAAAGTTACACCGTGTAACTTTAACAAAAGACGGCAAAATGAAACTTCCAACAAAACCATATTGTAACAAGTCGCGTATGTACGCTTCTGTATTTGAAACGGTTGCTTACTGATATTGGCGTCTATACGCTTGTGTCGTTTGCGTGTAACGAAGATTCGCGTTAAATATGGACACGAGGTGGCGCAGGACGTATTAGGACGCGCCAACGTGAAGCTGATATCTGATGAAAGTTTCCCCGCGAACGCTGTGAAAGTTGTAAAAATTTCAAGAATTTTCTAGATAATGCTTTTAGAAAAAACGATATGTGGGTTGATTGAAAACGATAACGTTATAAAATAAGGAACGGACGTTATTGAACGTTAGGGTCCAAGTAGAATATGGACGAGAAACGCGGAGCGAAAGCCGCTAAACATTAGCGAATGGAACGAGGGCACGTCGGCTTATATTCGCGCGATGAGCGGTTTTGAATCGTTAGTGTTTAACGATTTGTTTATTACGTTCTACAACAAAGAGCACGACGAGGAAACGCGCTACAACGCCGGATTCAACGCCGCGCTTATGTGTTTAGTTGGAGACGACAACGAACCGTTATTGGTAGAAGACGACCGCGAAACGCTCAAGAAAGCGAGTTTTCAACCGATCTTCCGAATGTTCGCCGTGCAGATGAGCGACCAAGGCGAAGTTGTCGAAACGGCTAAAAAAACTGATAGACGATCCCGAATTCCTGTTTCTATTCCGGTTGGCATGGACTCTAAAAAAAACGTCACGGAGATTTTAGAGATCATGCCGATTTGGGAGCGTGAAACGTGGAAGTATCTATTTAATATGTTTGGTCCGCTGGACTGGCGGCGGGCCGACTTCTTATGCGCCCGCGTCAATCAATATCAAGCTATGGGGGACGCGCAACTAAAAGACTTTTTACTATTCCGCGATCCAAGCGAGAAAGGAGACGACGAAAAAGACAAAGAGGAAGAACTATTAAAGAAACTAGGATGGACTGAGGGCGAGTAAGCATGGCCAAAATGCGAATCGAAGGTA
>JAZRWE010000006.1:0-122189 GCA_045599605.1 Thermoguttaceae bacterium | reverse complement strand
CTGTTCGCACATCTCCACGCCGTCCATACGCCGACGACAGCGCTCCCCACGCCCCGCTACCGCGCTACGATCTCCCGCTCATCCCACGCGCCCCCGCCAACGCCGTTCGCGCATCTCCACGCCGCCCATACGCCCACGACCGATCTCCGTGCGCTAGCGAGGTTAGCCGTGACTCGCCAGTCACGGGCGCCGCATGGCGTCGGGTACTGCGACTACTACTGCACTCGACCGCATCCCGCCAACGCTGTTCCCCCATTTCCACGCCACTCATACGCCTACGACAACGCTCCCCCACGCCAACGTTGTTCGCACATACCCACGCCACCCATACGCCCACGAGCGCTCTCCGAGCGACAGCGAGGTTAACCGTGACTCG
Organism: Thermoguttaceae bacterium; assembly: GCA_045599605.1. GTDB lineage: Bacteria > Planctomycetota > Planctomycetia > Pirellulales > Thermoguttaceae > RUG369. The sequence goes on along the minus strand of JAZRWE010000006.1, from coordinate 121,813 downwards.
CCAGTCACGGGCGCCGCATGGCGTCGGGTACTACGCCTACTACTGCACCCCCATCGCTCCCCGCCGACGCTGTTCGCACGTCTCCACGCCGCCCATACGCCCACGACCGATCTCCGAGCGCAGCGAGGTTAACCGTGGCTCGCCAGTCACGGGCGCCGCATGGCGTCGGGTACTACGCCTACTACTGCACTCGACCGCACCCCGTCAACGCTGTTCGCACATCTCCACGCCACCCATACGCCCACGACAGCGCTCCCCACGCCCCGCTACCGCGCTACGCTCTCCCGCCCATACGCCCACGACCGATCTCCGTGCGCGCGCCATTCACGGGCGCCGCATGGCGTCGGGCGCTGCGCCTACGACAGCGCTCACCGCGAACCGCTACTGCACAATGGCGCTACCCAAAACTTGACAATCCCATATAATAAAGAAAATTGCGGCGACGCGCGCCGTATAACGTCCGACACTGACACAAGGAGCTCAGCGCAATGCTCGACAGAGATTTCACTAACAAGATCGACGGCTTATGGGAGACGTTCTGGACCGGCGGGCTTACCAATCCGCTCGACGTTATCGAGCAGATGACGTATTTGATGTTCGTCCACGATCTCAGCGAGGCGGACACGAGACGCGCCAAGGACAGCGTCATGATGGGCATAAAACACGTCAGTATCTTCGACGGTCAACTTGTCGTCGGCGACCGCTCTATTGACAAACAGCTACTGAAATGGAGCAAGCTCGTAGACTGCCCCGACCCGGAGACGATGTTCGAGCGCTTCCGTGATTTCGTTTTCCCGTTCCTCAAAGGACTGCACAACAACAAAGACAGCGCGTATTCCAAATACATGAGCGACGCCGTATTTAAGATCCCTACCCCGCTCTTGCTTCAAAAGATCCTCGACAAGATGAACGAGATCTACAAAGAGGCGGAAAAGGAAAAAGAGAAACAAAAACAACAGGCCGATAAGCAAGCGCTACCGACCGATATTCGCGGGGATATATACGAATATCTGCTCTCCAAGATCGCCTCGGCGGGCGTCAACGGCCAATTCCGCACACCGCGACATATCATCAGAATGATGGTCGAGTTGATGGCCCCGCAAGCCGACGACCTCGTGTGCGACCCCGCTTGCGGTACCTCCGGCTTCCTCGTCAGCGTGTGCGAATACCTACGTGAGAAACGCAAGCAGGAGATATTCCGCAATAAGGAGAACAAAGCCCACTTCATGAACAACATGTTCCACGGGTACGATATGGACCACACGATGCTCCGTATCGGCGCGATGAACATGATGCATCACGGGGTAGACAATCCGCATATCGAGTACCGCGACAGTTTAGCGGAAGACCCGTCAGACGATAACGGCGTTCTCAAATACGGCGACCGCGGGAAATACGACCTGATCTTAGCGAATCCGCCGTTCAAAGGGAGTCTCGACGCGGCGGGAGTCGCCGACGACCTCAAAGAGACCTGCAATACCAAGAAGACGGAACTACTCTTCCTCGCGCTCTTCGTGAAGCTGCTGACTTCCGGCGGGCGTTGCGCGTGCATCGTGCCCGACGGCGTGTTGTTTGGCAGCAGCGCCGCGCATAAAGCGATACGTAAAGAGCTTGTCGAGAAACAACGTCTTGTCGGCGTGATCTCGATGCCGTCGGGCGTCTTCAAGCCCTACGCCGGCGTCTCGACCGCGATCTTGATCTTCACGAAGACCGACCGCGGCGGGACGGACAACGTCTGGTTCTACGATATGAAAGCCGACGGCTACTCCCTCGACGACAAGCGCGGTCCCATTGCCGAAAACGATATCCCCGACATTATCGAACGATTCCGCAACCTCGATAAAGAAGCCGAGCGTCAACGCACCGACCAAAGCTTCTTCGTCCCTAAAAAAGAGATCGTCGACAACGATTACGACCTCAGTATCAATAAGTACAAGAAGGTCGAATACGTCGCCGTTCAATACCCCCCTAGCTCCGAAATTATCGCCGAACTGCGTGAGATCGAAGCTAAGATCGCTAAGGAAATGGACGCGCTCGAAGCGTTGTTGAAGTAGAGGCGCGGCTACGAAGAAAAAAAGATCGCCAAATGAAATATTTGGCGATCGAAACGGCAAAAAAAATAGTCAACCCCGGGAGCAAAGGATTCTAAGCGTTTGAACGCCTACTCCCATTCGGGAACCCAGCTTTGTTCCTTCACAAGTTGACTACTTATATAGTATGACCTATTCGCCGATAACGTCAATATGGGCGATTATTATTCAGTAAGCCGTTTCGTAAGTGAATAAATTCGGATTTGTTGGGGTGGTACGGTGGCAAAATTACTATTCACGGATTGTGTCGAAATCGTTGGCACAGCCTGTAAACCATTTGAAGGCATAAAAAGGTATGTTAGTACAGGCGCATTAGAAACTGACCGCATTAATGAAGCCGATGTTGAATTAGTCGATTACATTCAAAAACCTTCGCGAGCAAATCTTGTTGCAGAACCAGGCGATATTCTTTTTGCCAAAATGATGGAAACCAAGAAAACCATCTTATTAGATTCTGAAACAGCTCAGAACATATACTCTACCGGTTTTTGTGCGGTTCGAGCTAAAGAATCCATTATTCATCCGAGATGCTTATTTCATTTATTAACAAGCGACACTTTTCTTAAACAAAAAGACAAGAATTGTTCCGGCGCTACACAAAAGGCTATTACCAATGCGGCGTTGAGTAAAATTACCTTATCTATCCCTGATTTAATTTATCAGAAGGATATTGCAAATGCATTGGATAGAATAACTCAAATTATACGCCTACGCCAACAAGAACTAGAAAAGCTCGACAGTCTTATCAAAGCCCGATTTGTAGAGTTGTTTGGCGATCCTGTAATAAATCCCAAGAACTGGAAAACTAAATCTCTACTTGAAATGGGAATGTGTAAAAATGGAATGAATTTTCATATTAATGAATCGGGGGTAGAAATAAATTGTCTCGGAGTAGGAGATTTTAAAGACAAATCAATTATCGCCGACACCTCTCTTTTACCTATCGTTTCATTAAAAGAAATGCCTTCTGATGAATACTTGCTTCAGAATGGAGACATAGTCTTTGTACGCTCAAATGGTAATAAAAAGATGGTTGGACGTAGTGTTGTTGTGTATCCCCATAACATACCTACCACTTTTAGTGGCTTTTGTATTCGATACCGACTCAATGATCCTCGTGTAATTACTCCATATCTACTTCGCGTATTAAAAGTGGAAAGCATAAGAAAGCTGATGTACGGTCGCGGGGCTAATATCCAGAATCTCAATCAGCAAACACTCGCTTCATTGATGATTCCAGTACCGCCGATAACAATTCAAGAAGATTTCGCAGCGTTTGCCGCTCAAGTCGACAAATCAAAAGTTGTCGTCCAAGAGGCGCTAACCAAAGCGCGTTATCTTTTCGACAGCTTGATGCAAAAATATTTTGGTTGAAATAACGTAAGGCTTTGCCGGTGCAGGATGTAGGTATATTTCCGAGGGAGGTATGCCATGATGGAAGAGAAACTAGTGAACATCCTGAACGAGATGGCGGAGTCGCTAACGATAGCGCAGATGAAGAAACTTCAAGAGGTGTTGTTGAAGAATCTCTGCGAAAACGAGGCGCCAAAGGAGGGAATAGCGAATTTAGACTATTTGGAGATGTTCTTAGACGCGAAAAAGATCGAAGGATGTTCCGCGAGGACGCTGCAATACTACCGCGTGACGATCGAGAAGCTGTTGGAGTCGACCTCGACCCCGATACGCAAGATAACGACCGAGGAGATACGCTGTTATCTCGCGGATTATCAGAAGATCAACGACTGCAGCAAGGTGACGGTCGACAACGTTAGGCGCAATATCTCGAGCTTCTTCTCGTGGTTGGAAGAGGAAGACCATATCCTCAAAAGCCCGATGCGACGCATCCATAAGATCAAGACGAAACAGGCTGTCAAAGAGATCATCTCCGACGAGGCGATCGAGAAATTACGGGACGGATGCACGTGCGCTCGCGATCTCGCCATGATCGACCTGCTCTATTCCACCGGGATCCGCGTCGGCGAACTCGTCAATCTCAACGTCGCCGACGTCGATCTCGAAGCGCGAGAATGCGTCGTCTTCGGCAAAGGAGACAAAGAACGACGCGTCTATTTCGACGCTAAGGCGAAACTGCATCTGCGAAACTACCTCGACACGAGGACCGACGACTCCCCAGCCCTGTTTGTCACCCTCGACGCCCCCCACGCTCGGCTCAATATCAGCGGCGTCGAGATACGCATTCGAGAACTAGGACGAAAACTCGATATGCATAAGATACACCCGCACAAATTCAGAAGGACTATGGCCACAAGAGCTATCGATAAAGGGATGCCTATAGAACAAGTACAGAAGATCTTAGGTCATTCCCAGATCGATACTACCATGCAGTACGCCATCGTTAATCAGAGCAACGTCAAGAACTCGCACCAACGATTCATTGCGTGAGCAAATTCGGATTTGTTGGGATTGTGGGATGAAGGTCAGACTAGGCGATTACATACAAGAATATTCAGTACGTAATAAGGCGAACGAGGATATCCCTGTTTACAGTGTAACAAATACACAAGGATTTTGTCGCGACTACTTCGGTAAAGAAGTAGCGAGTAAAAATAAAACAACATACAAGATAGTTCCAAGGGGGTGTTTTGCGTTTAACCCCTCGCGTATCAACGTCGGATCAGTCGATTGGCAACGATGTGAAGACCGCGTTATCGTTAGTCCGCTTTACAATGTTTTCTCCGTTTCTCCCGAACTCGATAATCAATACCTGTTCTATTACCTAAAAAGTGATTTTGCATTACAGTATATTAGAACAGTTGCAACAGGTAGTGTTCGCGATAACTTAAAGCTGTCAATGCTTTATGAGTTCCCTATCAACGTGCCGACGATTGAAGAACAAAAGCAAATCGTCAATCAATTAGATGGAATAAAGCAAATTATCGAACTTCGTCAAAAGGAACTCGAAAAGCTCGACAGCCTTATCAAAGCCCGATTTGTAGAGTTGTTTGGCGATCCAAGAAGTAATCCATTCGGATTTAATAGACAAATGCTAAAAGAAACCTGTAAGATTGTTACAGGGAACACGCCTTCAAGATCAATTTCAGAATACTATGGCGATTTTATTGAATGGATTAAAACGGATAACATCGTATCTGGATTACTGAATCCAACAAATGCAATGGAATCTCTCTCTGAAAAAGGAATGAAAGTTGGACGTACTGTTGACAGCGGTTCAATACTAATGGTCTGTATTGCAGGAAGTATAGCAAGTATCGGACGAGTTTGCGTTACAAATCGAAAAGTTGCCTTTAACCAGCAAATAAATGCGATTGTTCCAGAAAAGTACAATATTCTTTTTCTATATATTCTTCTACTCCTATCCAAAGATTATCTAGTTGAAGATGTAAGCATGTCTTTGAAGGGAATTCTTTCCAAATCCAAACTTGCGGAAAAAGAGTTTATTGTACCACCGTTGGAACTTCAAAACGAATTCGCATCATTCGTAACCCAAGTCGACAAATCAAAATTTATCTCTCCCAACGGTCGCCAAAAGGTCAAATATAGTGTATAATACGCATTACCTGAACCGTTTCGAGGGCTCTCTCGCGTGTAGCAGTCTTGAAGCGCGTCCGCGAGAACGGCGCGTTTTTTAGGGAACGCCGCCGCGCCGACCGTCCTACGCCCTTACGCGAAACCTATTGCCGGGATATAATTACGACCAACGCGACGTTTTGTCGCAACGATACCCGATCCGCGAGCATAGTCATGAACAATTTTGAATTCCTAACCGCCGAGCCTAAGTTCGCCTGTTTTACCAACGTCGCGATAGCGGCGGAACAGATCTTGCCGATCGACGCGGCCTCTTCGGCTATGAACAGCCGCCGCGCCATGGAGTTCGCCGTCAAATGGATGTACAGCGTCGACGAGGCGTTAGTCAAGCCGTACGACGACAACCTGCACACGTTGTTGAACGCGTCGGAATTCCGCAGCCTCGTCGGGGAGGATATGCATTTCCGACTGGATTATATTCGCAAGAAGGGCAACGCGGCAAACCATACGGCGCGCGGGGTCAAGTACGACGAAGCGTTATTGTGTCTGACGAATCTGCATATCTTTCTCGACTTCATAGCGCGATGCTATTCCGACGTCTACGCTAAAAACGCCTACGATCCGGAACTCGTCGGCGGGCTCGTCGTCGACGCGGCCCCTAAAAACGCCGAACTAGACGCGCTCGAGAAGATCAAGCTAGAACAACTGCTCAAAGAAAACGCCGCGCTCAAAGCGGAACTGACCGAGAAACGCAAGCGACAACACGAGAATTACGTCGCGCCCCCCGTGCCCTCGGAATACGAGACGCGCAAACGCTATATCGACGCGATGCTTCAAGACGCGGGGTGGGTCGAAGGAAAGAACTGGCTCAACGAATACAAAGTGACCGGCATGCCGACGAAGTCCGGAAAAGGGTTCGCAGATTACGCGCTACTTGCCGACGACGGCGTCGTGTTGGCGGTCGTCGAGGCGAAAAATACCTGCGCCGACGTCGCTAGCGGACGAGAACAACTGAATCTGTATTGCGACTGCATCGCGCGTCTACCGCAACAAAAAGGTTGGCGCCCCGTCGGGTTCCTCACCAACGGACTACAAACGCGCGTCGTCGACCACCTCTACCCCGAACGCAAATGCGCGACGATATACTCCAAGCGCGACCTCGAGAAACTACAGACCTTGCGCTACGAACGCGCGAGCTTGAAAGGCGTCGAGCCCGATCGCAATATCGCGGGGAGATACTACCAGATCGAAGCGGTCAAGAAGGTCTGCGAGGCGTTTGAGAAGAACGCGCGCAAGGCGTTGCTCGTGATGGCGACAGGCTCGGGCAAAACGCGCACGATCGCGTCGTTATGCGACGTGCTGCTCAAAAGAGGCTGGGTCAAGAATATTCTGTTCCTCGCCGATAGAACGTCGCTCGTTACGCAAGCTCAGGAGAGTTTCAACGCCGTTCTGCCCTATTTGAGCGGCGTCAACCTCTGCGAAGATAAAGACGATACCACCGCGCGTTGCGTCTTCTCTACATACCAGACGATGATGAACTGCATCGACTCCAAGCGCACGGAAGACGGCGACAAGCTCTTTACGTGCGGACATTTCGACCTCCTGATATGCGACGAGGCGCACCGCTCTATCTATAACAAATACCGCGATATCTTCAACTACTTCGACGCGCCGCTCGTCGGGCTGACCGCCACCCCGAAAGACGAGATCGATAAGAACACCTACGAAGTCTTTGAACTCGATAACGGCGTCCCGACTTACGGTTACGACCTCGCGCAAGCTGTCGCCGACGGTCATCTGGTAAACTACGTCTCCATCGAAACGCAGCTGGATTTCATGCAGAACGGGATCGTCTACGACGCGCTTTCCCCGGAACAACGCGAGCAATACGAAGAGACGTTCCTAGACGAGGACGGCGAGGTCCCCGAGAGCATCGCGCCAGCCGCCCTCAACGAGTACGTCTTCAATAAAGGGACGATACGCGAAGTACTTAATATCCTCATGAAAGACGGCATATACGTCGACTACGGCAGAAAGATCGGCAAAACGATAATCTTCGCCAAGAATCACGCGCACGCCGAAAAGATACTTGAAGTCTTCAACGAGGAATTCAAAGACAAGCCGGGCATGGCGACGGTCATCGACAACCGCATAAGATACGCCGACAACCTTATCAGGAAATTCAAGAACGCGGAAGAATCCAAGCCGCAGATCGCGATATCGGTCGATATGCTCGATACCGGCATAGACGTGCCGTCGATCCTGAATCTCGTATTCTTCAAGAAGGTCATGAGCAAGTCCAAATTCTGGCAGATGATCGGTCGCGGCACGCGGAAATGCGACGGGCTTATCGACGGCGCCGACAAAGATCGGTTCCTGATATTCGATTTCTGTCAGAACTTCAATTTCTTCCGCATGAATCAAGGCTCCGCGACGCCGAACCAGTTGTCGTTGCAAGGCGCGACTTTCTGCAAGTTGTTCGAGATCGCGTTTATCTTGCAACGCCCCGATCTACAAGTGGAACCGCTGATAGAACGCCGCAAAGAGATCGTAAGAAAGCTGACGGATAAGATCGCGGAACTAGACCGCAATAATTTCGCCGTACATCAACACCTAGAATACGTCGATCGCTACTCCGACCCCGACAAATTTAACGCGTTGACATATCAAGACGTTGAAGACGTCAGACGCGAGATCGCGCCGCTCGTATTGCCCGACGACGGCGAACCCGAAGCGCTCCGTTTTGACGCGCTGATGTTCGACCTCGAACTGGCGACGCTCGACGGCAAACGCGCCGGACGCGCAAAAAAAGAGGTGTTCAAGAAAGCGCAACAACTGGCCAATATCCAAAACATACCCGCGATCTTAGCGCGACAAGAAACGATCGAAGGTATCGTCCATAAAGACGAACTCAACGCGGCGGGCGTCGACGATTTCGAGCGCATCCGCAAAGACCTACGCGACCTCATCGCGTTCATTCCGAAGGAACAACGCCGCTACGACGTCGATTTCCGCGACTCCGTTTTATCCACAGAATGGAACGAGTCGGAATTGGAAAACGACGACTTAAAGAACTACAAAGATAAGGCGAATTTCTATATCCGTCAGCATCAAGACGAAGAAGTCGTCGCGAGAATAAAGAACAATCTCCCATTGCGCGAGTCCGACCTCCAAGCGCTGGAACGCGTATTATGGAACGAGATAGGAACGAAAGAGGACTACGAGTCGGAATACGGCGATCTGCCCCTCGGCGAGTTCGTTCGCGGCGTCGTAGGGCTCGATATGAGCGCCGCGAAAGAGGCGTTTGCGCGATTCCTCGACGAAACGAATTTCAATAGCGACCAGATATATTTCGTCAATCAGATCGTCGAATACATCGTCCACAACGGACTACTCAAACAAGAGGATTTCGCGATGTTCAGCGATACGCCGTTCTCCGATCGCGGGTCCCCCAGTGAAATATTTGGAGACGATCTCAACGACTGGCGCGATATCGTCGCTACCATCAACAGCATCAACGCCAACGCTACCGTCGCGTAAGCGCCGTACTTGTAAGGTCAGCGCAGTTCCGGCCGCGACGGCGCGGCTCCCGGATCGCGCTACCGCGCGGATAGCGAAACGTATCCGCTCCCGTTGGTCGCTTGTTGCGGAGATGGTATTACGTCGTTTCTTGCAAAATCAACGTGATTCCGTACTTGCAAGGTCAGCGCAGAATCACGCCGACCTTGCAAGTACAAAAGCGTCGCAACAATAAAAAAGAGCCGAATCGGAAATATTTCACGATTCGGCCCCTGTACAGCGATGAGCGTTTAAGCTCGCGCTAGAATTCAGGATCAGAATTCCTTAGCGTCGATCCACTTCATCATCTTACGGAGGCGTTTACCAACGGTTTCGAGAAGGTGATCGTGGTGGATAGCGCGTTCGCGATTGAAGGCGGGGGCGCCGACGGAGTATTCAAGGAGGAATTCTTTGGCGTATTGACCGTTTTGGATTTCCTTCAAGATCTGCTTCATAGCCTTCTTCGTATCTTCGGTGATGACTCGCGGGCCGCGGGTATAATCGCCGTATTCAGCGTTATTGGAAACGCTGTAACGCATGTAGCTGAGGCCGCCTTGGTAGAAGAGGTCGACGATGAGCTTCATTTCGTGCATGCATTCGAAGTAAGCCATTTCCGGTTGGTAACCGGCTTCGACGAGCGTTTCAAAACCGCATTGGATGAGGTGGGAGACGCCGCCGCAGAGGACCGCTTGTTCGCCGAAGAGGTCGGTTTCGGTCTCTTCTTTGAACGTGGTTTGGATGACGCCGCCGCGCGTGCCGCCAATACCCTTAGCGTAAGCGAGACCGACAGCCTTTTCGCGTTCGCCGCATTTGTCGTCGAGAGCGATCAAGCAGGGGACGCCGCCGCCTTTGACGTATTCGGCGCGAACGAGGTGACCGGGGCCCTTAGGAGCGATCATGATCGCGCGGTTGCCTTCGGGAAGATCGAAGAGACCGTAGTGGACGTTGAAGCCGTGCGTGGTGAGGATGATCGCGTCGGCCTTGAGGTTCGGACGAATTTGTTCCGCGAAGATCTTAGCTTGGATCTCGTCGGGCAACGTGATGACGACGACGTCGGCTTGCTTGACGGCTTCGACCAAAGTGACAGGCTTGAATCCGTGTTCGACGGCAAGCTTGTAGTTGGCGGAACCTTCGCGTTGGCCAATGACAACGTTGAGACCGCTGTCGCGCAGGTTTTGCGCGTGAGCGTGACCTTGAGAACCATAACCGAGGACGGCGATCGTCTTATCTTTCAGGATGGAAAGATCCGCGTCGTTATCATAATAAACTGTCGCAGCCATGAGCTACTCCCTATTTTAATATAAGGTGAAATTTATCTCGCGCGAAAGCGCCGCGCGAAGTTTTTAATCAATATTGTTAAACGCGAGACCGCGCGGCAAACGCCGAGGCTCGCGTTTTACGTTCGTTGTCTTGTTGCGATCAAAGAGCGCGTTCCCCGCGCGGCGCCGCGATACAGCCCGAGCGCGTCACGCCGAGAATACGATACGGCTTCAACGCGCCGATGAAAGCGTCGACTTTGTCGCCCCCGCCCGTCACTTCGACAAGCAGCGAGTTCTCGGATACGTCGATAACGCAAGCGCGGAATACTTCCGCCAACTCGATAACGCCCGATCGGTTCGTGTAGTCCGCTTCCACGCTTACTAACGCCAACTCGCGTTCGACGTGGGGCGCGTTCGTCAGGTTCGTCGTGCGTACGACCGTCACGAGCTTTTGAAGCTGCAATTCGATCTGCTCCATAACGTCGTGATCGCAGTCTACGACGATGGTCATTCTAGAAAAGCGTTTATCTTCAGTGGCGCCGACCGTTAAACTATCGACGTTGTATCCTCTCGAAGCGAGCATACCCGCAACGTGCGACAACACGCCCGGCACGTTTTGAACCCAGATCGAAACGACGTTTCTCATTACTTATCTTTCCTCCGCTCGACGCAAGCGCGACGCCGATATCGACGCCGCGCTCTCGCGCATATATTATTTCGATTATAACGCGCTCGTCGATATTGACAAGACGTGCCAAAGCGCGCGAGCCCAAAAATGACGTTATTTCACGATTTTTTCAACGCATAAAATTTGTCATTTCTAACTTTCGCTCGTTCCACGTCTTGCGAGTCTTACGCAACTTGCCTATCTTTTAAGTTTTAACGCCTTCGCAAGGTACTTCGCCGTGATCGACTCCGCGACGCGCGCCACCTCTTCCGGCGTGCCCGTCGCGACGACCTGGCCGCCGCGATCCGCCGCGCCGGGCCCCATGTCGACGATCCAGTCCGCGGCTCTTGTCGCGAACGTGTTATGTTCCACCATCACGATCGAGTGCCCCATGTCGACCAACGACCCGAACACGTCGAGCAGCTTCACGACGTCCGCAAAATGCAAGCCGGTCGTCGGTTCTTCGAAGACGAACAGCGTTCTCGTCTTGCGCGTCGCCGAGAGATACGCGCACAGCTTCAGTCGCTGCGCCTCGCCTCCGCTCAGCGTATTCGCGGGCTGACCCAGCGGCAAATAATCCAATCCGACGTCCATCATCCGCTTGAGCTTCTGCTGGATCTTCGGCTGACCGCGGAAATGCTCGAACGCCTCGCGAGCCGTCAGCTGCAGCGTCTCGTAGATGTTCTTACCGCGATACAAGACCTCCAAGACGGCGCGTTGGTAACGCTTACCGTTGCAGATAGGACAGGGCGAGTAGACGTCCGACGTGTATTGCATCTTCGTCTTCAAATACCCTTCGCCCTTGCATTTGTCGCATCGCCCGCCGTCGACGTTGAAGCTGAAATAACCGGCGTTGAAACCGCGCGATTTCGCGTCCGGGGATTCCGCGAACAGCGCGCGAACGTCGTCGAAGATCTTCAAATACGTCACAGGATTCGATCTCGGCGACTTTCCAATAGGGGATTGGTCGACGTAGACCGCTTCGTCCAACGCCTCCGCGCCTTCAAGACGCTTATACGGCAGCCCGGAATCCGCGATCGTCTTGTCACCGCCAAGGAGCGAATACAACGCCGGAACGAGCGTCTCGCACACCAACGAGCTCTTCCCCGCGCCGCTCACGCCCGTCACCGCGCACAGGCACCCGAGCGGGAACTGAACGTCGATGTTCTTAAGATTATGTCCCGAAGCGCCGGTCAGTTTCAGCCAGCCTTGCGGCTTCTTTCTCGCCGGCACCCCGCCGCCCGTCCGACGGCCGGAAAGATAACTGCCCGTCAACGAGTTGCGATCCTTCTCGAGCTCCTCGACCGTCCCCTCAAATACGATCTCGCCGCCGTTCGAGCCCGCGCGAGGCCCAAGTTCGACGATCTTGTCGGCGGCGCGCAGCATCGTCTCGTTATGGTCGACGACGACGACGGTATTGCCGCGATCGCGCAGATCGTAGACGACCTCGCGCAGGTTCTCCGCGTCGCTAGGATGCAAGCCGGCCGACGGTTCGTCCAGCACGTACAGCATATCGGTCAGATTCGAGCCGAGCGCGCGCGCGAGCTTGACGCGGCGACGTTCACCCGCGCTCAGCGTCTTCGCGAGTCGTTCCGGCGCGATATATCCCAGTCCGACTTTGTTCAGATATTCCAGTCTCGAGCGTATCTCGCGCAGCGGCGTCGACGCGATATCGGCGCGCGTCTTATCGAACTTCCAGCCGTCCATAACGCCGAGCAGGTCCGCGACGGGCATAGACGCCAAGTCGTGGATATTCTTACCGGCGATCTTGACGGCGAGCGCTTCTTTACGCAATCGCGAACCTTTACACACCGGACACTCGCATTGCGTGAGCCAGCGATTAAGGTACGCGCGGATATGCATCTTGTACTTCTGTTCCCACATCGTCCAGAAGAAACCGTTGACGCCGCGGTACTTAAGCTTAGCGGATCCGTTGAGGACAGCGTCGACCTCGCGCGAAGACAGCAGGTAGAACGGCACGTCGACGCGAACGTCGAGCTCGTCCGCCAGCGCAAGGAACTCCTTCAATCTCGCGCGATAAGAAGAACCGTTCCAAGGCGCGATCGCGCCTTCTTTGATCGTCAAGTCGCGACGCGGAAAGACTTTCTCCAGATCGAATGCCGACCACCATCCGAGACCCGTACAGATCGGACAAGCGCCCTTCGGACTATTGAAGTTGAACAAGCTCGGTTCCAAGTCGGGGAAATCGACGCCACATTCTTCGCAACGCAATTTGCGACTGAAACTGAACACCGACCACTCGACCCCGTCGATCATTCTCGGCTTCCCTTGCACGACGACTTTACCGTTTTCAGAATCGACGTCGTCGTAAGAACAAGAGCCTTCCGCGAGGATCCAGCAACGCGCTTCGCCGTTCGCAAACGCCGTCTCGATCGATTCCGTAAGACGCTTGCGATCCGCTTTTCCGGTTATGACGCGGTCGATCACGAAGAATAGCGGCGGCGCGCCGGGATTGCGCTTCACGGCGTCGTTCTTTTTAAGGTACCGCATGAGCGAGCTGTCGTCGCCGTTGACGTTAAGCATCATAACGCGAGCGTGCGCGACGAGTTTCGCTTCTTCGTTCTCGGCGTGGTCGTTCTCGCCTTTATTGCCGCGGAGCCCCCAGTCGTCAAGTTCGAGTTCGTCGGCGTAAGCCTCCATCGAGTTATAGAGCAGATGCGCGGTCGCGAAATCGAGCGCGGAGAAAGAGTCGTCGCGCAAGTCGTAAACTCGATTTGAGCTAATAATGCGGAAGAAACCTTTATCGAGCCATTCCTTCTTGAATTCCGCAAGACCGGCGTTGAAGGATTGCAGCGACGGCGCGAACGCGATCATGAGCTTCCGACCTTCCGGCAGCTTCATCACGGCGTCGACGGCGGTCTCGGGGGAGAATTTCCTAACGACTTTGCCGCAAGACTGGCAACACGGATCGCCGACGCGCGCGAAGAGGTAGCGCAGATAGTCCTCGATCTCGGTGACCGATCCGACCGTGGCGACGGAACTAGCGCCCACGTCTTCCGAAGAGACCGCGACGGCGGCGGGGATATTCTCGATCGCGTCGACGTCAGGCTTCTCCAGCATCTCCATGCGTTGTCGCACTAACGGCGCGAGCGATTCCAGATACCGGCGATTGCCGTCCGCGTAAAGCACGTCGAACGCGAGACTGCTCTTACCGCTGCCGCTGAGTCCGCAGAACGACGTCAAGCGATAATAAGGAATATCAAGAGAGATCGATTTGAGATTATGCGCGCGCGCTCCGCGAATTCGGATCGCTTGTCCCGACGACGCGTTGATACGTTCTGACGTCATTATACTGCCTCTCTAATTTCCGTTGTCGACGCGCGAAGCGACGACCGCGTGTTCTCCCCCCTAACGCGCGCCGTTAACGCGCGCGTATAACGTTATTATACAAAACTGAACGTTCGACGCAATAGGACGCCTAGACTGTCGTCGTTTATATAAAATCAATCGTTAAACTCTATTTATTTTATATATTTTGTAAAACTCGTTCTTCTTTGGGTAGTTTTTTTATATTACGGCGCTATAATTGCTATGGGTAATCGTAGTATTTACGTAGAATTTGTATAATACGGAGTATAAGAAACGCGGTTTCCGACCAGAGTAAGAGATCCGCGACGCGATTTTTTTTGGAATTTGGCGCGGTAAACATATAGATTTTTGAGGAGATCCATGAACCAACATCCTCGATACGACGAGACTCGTCCCACAACGCTATTTTCGGAGCGCAAAGATCCAAACGACGAAAAGCCTCCGATCAGCGACGAGACGTACGATCGCATACCGGAGCAATTCAAGAAGAAGTCCGACGACGGCGACGGTAAGAAGCGCGACGACAAACCGGATCGCGCTGAAAACAACGACCGTCGTCCGCATCTCAAGTTCGACGCGCCGCCCCCGCGAGGCGTCCGCGTCTCCGGGATCGTCTTCATTATCGCGTTGCTGATGTTCGCCGTTTTCGGCTACCAAGCGTTCTTTGGCGGCAAGACGACCGAGATCACGTGGTCCGCGTTCAACAACTTGCTTGACGAGAACCAAGTGGTCTCCGCTCAGCTCAAGGGCGCTCGCCTGACGGGCATGCTCCGCGAAGTCCCGAGTCTCGACCGTTGGCCCGATATCTTGCCCGACGGTAAAGAGACGTTTGAATCGCTCGTCAAGCAGTTCGACCGCACCTACCCCGAACGCGCAAAAGAACTTGACGAACAATTCGCCGAGTTATTAGGCGCGTCGAAGCTCACGATCGCCGAGAAGAAGACTACCGACGCGACCGGCAAGCCGACCGTCGCGCTGCAGCTGACCGTCGACGACCTCGGGTACAAGAGCGTCGAGTTGCCCGCCGACGCTAGCGATAAGGAACGCGAGATCGTCGAGAGCTCGTTAGTGGAAAGCTACAAGCTCGGGCTAAAAATACAACAACGCTGGACGCTCCAACCTGTTGAGGCGACGCGTCCGAGCATGCGCGGCGCGATGGCGATGGTGGAAGCGCATAACGGCAAAGGGGCGCGCAAGGTCTTCTCGCTGAAATACAAATGCGAGACCCCCGCGTTCGCCTACGCCGACCAGACTATCGACGCGAGACTCCGTCAACGCCTCGAATCCTACACCTCGAGCACGCGCAACGAAGAACAGTACTGGAACCTGTTGTTCTTGCTCCCGTTGCTGCTCTTCCTCATCTTCTTCATGATCCGTCCGTTGCTTCGCGGCGGCGATTCCTTCATGGGCGGGCTCGGCGCCATGCGCAGCTTAGCGAAGCGCTACGAACCCTCGGGGCAGCAGAAATTCACATTTGAAGACGTCGCGGGCATGGACCAAGTCAAGGCGGAGCTTGTCGAAGTCGTCGACTATCTGAAGAACCCCGTAAAATATGAACGCATGGGCGCGAGAGTGCCCAAAGGCACGTTGTTGTTCGGCCCTCCCGGAACCGGTAAGACGCTCCTAGCGCGCGCCGTCGCAGGCGAAGCCAACGTCCCGTTCTATTCCGTCAACGGTTCCGAATTCATCCAGATGTTCGTCGGCGTCGGCGCAAGTCGCGTCCGCGAACTCTTTGCGACCGCGAAAGAAAACGCGCCCGCGATCTTGTTCATCGACGAGATCGACGCCGTTGGACGTCAACGTGGCGCCGGCGTCGGCGGCGGACAAGACGAACGCGAGCAGACGCTCAACCAGATCCTCAGCGAGATGGACGGCTTCACGCTCAACGACTCCGTCATGGTCATGGCGTCGACGAACCGTCCCGACGTGCTCGACCCGGCGTTGATGCGTCCCGGTCGTTTCGACCGCCATATCACCGTCGGCAAGCCGTCGATGAAGGGCCGCGTCGATATCTTCAAAGTCTATTTGAAGAAGATCCCGTACGCCGCCGACGTCGACGTCGACGACCTCGCCAAGCTGACCGCGGGGTTCACCGGCGCGGATATCCGCAACTTCGTCAACGAGGCGACGTTGTGGGCGACGCGCAATAACAAGAACGTCGTCGAGGCGGAAGACTTCACGTTCGCGTTTGAGAAGATCGCGTTGGGCTTGAAGCGCGAAGAGATCATTTCGCCGGAAAACAAGCGCAAGACGGCGTATCACGAAGCCGGCCATGCGCTTATCGGGTGGTTCTTACCCAACGGTTCTCGCGTGCATAAAGTGACGATCATCCCGCGTGGACGCGCGTTAGGCGTAACGTGGTCGTTGCCGGACGAGGATCAGCTGAACTACAACGAGTCGGAAGCGCGCGCGACGTTAGCTCATCTCCTCGCGGGCCGCGCCGCCGAGCTCCTCGCCTACAACGAGAACTCTTCCGGCGTTGAAAACGACCTGCAACGCGCGACGGAACTCGCTCGCGATATGGTCACGCGCTGGGGCATGAGCGAAGCGTTAGGCGCGGTAGCCTACCCCGACACGGAAACGCATCCGTTCCTAGGCCGCGAGATGTCGACCGGCGCGAGAACGTACAGCGAAGACGCCGCGAAGCTGATCGATCTTGAGATACGCAAGATCATCGACGAGGCGGACAAAGTCGCTCGCGACCTCCTGATAGAGAAACGCGACCTCTTCGAGAAGCTGACTGACGCGTTAGTCGATGAAGAAGAGCTGGACGAAGCGCGCATCCGCGAGATCTTGGGCCCGTCCCCGAACGAGAAGCAGGCGGATAGCGTCAAGACCGGCTCCGCCGACGCTGACGACGATATCGCCGACGCCGAGATCGTCTCGCTCATGCCGACGGACCCCGCCGAGGAAGGCTTGCCCGAACCCAAGCCGTTCGAGTTGGATAAAGACGACGAACGCTGATTAAACTCCCCCGCTCAAATACGAGCGCGAAACGATCGTACGCCATAAACGCGACATACCTGCGCTTATGGCGTATTCCTTATGTAGTTGCAAGACTAGCGGATATACCCGCGTGTCGCTTATATAGTTGCAAGGCTAGCGGATATGCCCGCGTGTCGCTTAATAGTTGCAAAACAAGCAGATACCCGCAAAAAACATTCATCGACAGAGACAAACCCCAGAGAGCGAGATAAGATGATCAAACCGACCCCGGCTCCCGCGCAAGGCAAGATCGCGGGCATAGATTTCGGCACGGTCCGTATTGGCGTGGCGATGTGCGACGCCGAGCGCATCATGGCGTTCCCGTACGAGATATACCGCCGCCGCAACGAGAAGTTGGATATCCAGTACTTCCAAGACTTTGTGAAGAACGAGCGCATCGTGCATTTCGTCCTCGGCCTCCCGCTCCACAACAACGGCGACCTCAGCGACAAAGCGCGGGAAGCTATCGCGTTTGGCGACAAACTCGCGGAAGCCACCGGCCTCGGCGTCGACTACATGGACGAACGCTTCACCAGCCGCGAAGCCGAATACTACCTCCGCCAAGGCAATCTCAAAGCGAAACAACGCAAACAACGCCTCGACGCCGTCGCCGCTCAGATCATTCTCGAGACGTACATGGAACGCGGTTGCGTCGGGACTTGCGAATTTCTGAATTTGGAAGACGACGGCGATAACGCCGACGCAACCGAGAAGGAATAACGGCGCCGGACGCCAACCACATCCCCCGCCGACGTTGTCCGCATATCTCCACGCCGCCCATATGCCCACGAGCGATCTCCGAGCGTAGCGAGGTTAGCCGTGAATCGCTATTCACGGGCGCCGCATGGCGTCGGGGACTGCGCCTACGACTGCACCTCACGCGCACCCCGCCGACGCTGTTCGCAATCTCCACGCCGCCCATATGCCCACGAGCGATCTCCGAGCGTAGCGAGGTTAACCGTGACTCGCCAGTCACGGGCGCCGCATGGCGTCGGGTACTACGCCTACGACTGCACCCCACGCGCACCCCGCCGACGCTGTTCGCACATCTCCACGCCGCCCATACGCCGACGACCGATCTCCGAGCGCAAGCGAGGTTAACCGTGACTCGCTAGTCACGGGCGCCGCATGGCGTCGGGTACTGCGCCTACGACTGCACTAAACCTAGAACTGATACCGCGCTACGGGTCAACGCTTATTCATAAACGCGCTCATAAACAAAAACGCGCCCCCATCGTCGAACGGGAGCGCGTTTTCTGTTGCGGTAATTATTATCGCGTTATCACGAGACTTAACTTCAATCGAACAACTCGTTTATTTTTTGTTGCAAGTTGCCCGCTTTGGCATATATCATCGCGTCGCATTGTCGGAAATTGTGTTTGACGTCTTTCACATCGTCGCGGAATCCGAGAATGAAGTTCGTCGCGATGCGGTAGATGATCTCGGTCGGCGCTAATCCGTAGACTTGCTTCTCGAATATGTGCTCAAGTCTCGCGTCGGGATCGGGGAACGTCTGCTTCAATACGGGGCTCTTGAATAGTCGTTTGACGATCTCGGCGATATAGAGTCCCGACTTCATATACAAGTCGGCAAACGTCTTATCAGGGTTATCGAAACAACCGGGGGCTTCCGCTTCCAACATATCGACCATTTCTTTCACGACGCGTTTGGGCGTGAATATCTGATTAGTTTTTTGCGGCGGAACGTAGTCGAAAATGTCTTGCGTCTGTTCCTCGTCGAAGTAGTTGGCGAGTTCTTTTTTGAGTCGCAGGAACTCCGTAACGGAATCGTTGAAAACGACTTCGTCAAAGAGTTTGCCCTGATACGTCTTCTCTTGTCCGGTCTTGGCGTCGATATACGGCCCGCCGTCGCGCAAGAATCGGAATTCGTCAAGCGTGATGCTCGTTACTTCTAAGAAGACGTCTTCGGGCACGATCTGATCGAACGTATCAAGCGTGGTGAACTCGTCGCCGTACGCCATAAGGAACGACGGGATAGTGCGCGTAAAACCGCGCAGGTGATTGCGGACGCCGTCTTCGATCTCGTCTTTCTTGCGTTCGACTTTCTTCGTCTCGACCTCGCGAACCGCGTCTTGGGTCAAGTTTTGCAACTCGTTCTGTATCGTCTCGCGAAGATCGGCGGTGAAATTGACGTCGACGTCGTCAATGAGTCTGTCAAACTTTTCGTTGATCTCGTCAGCCGACTGCCCCGTCTCAAAACGATTGTCTAATTCTTCTTGGCGTTGAACTTCAAGTTCTTTTTTCTTGATCGACTGGTTTTGAACTTTCCGTTTGACGATCGCGTCGGTCTTCCCTTTGATATTCTCTTCGAGCTTCTTACGGTCTTTGGGTTTGAGGTCTTCCCCGTAGGCGTCGGTCAGCTTGGAGACGATCTCTTTGCCGACATTTTTGTCGATCGCTTTTTGTAGTTGTTCTAATCTTTCCTTTTCGGATAGGTCTTTTGTTTCTTCCGCGACTCTTGTCGTTTCTTTGTCGACCTCTTCAGACATTTCGTCGTAGAGCCCGGCCCCGAAAAGACCTTGCGAGCGTCCGATAACGATATCGTCTGCTATTTTGACTTCGCCGTTTTCGTCGAGCGTAACTTGTTCTCGCGCTTTTGGCGAAACGTCGACGCAATCGCCCTCTTCGACAGGCGAAACTTTCGTAATGATATCGATCACTTCGCGCGGCGCTCCAAAGATATTGGAAATATTCTGGAACAGGAAGTTCGACATAAAACCGCGACGGACGACTTCTAAAGAACGTATCTTTCTTGGGATAGAAAGAACTTTCTCGGCGTCGAGTTCGACCATCTCGCCGTCTTCGTCTTCGCCGATGACCGGGAAGAAGTTGAGCAATTCGCGGACGTTCTGCTTGCGTTGGTCGCTGTCTCCTTTTCCGCCGGAAGTGTTTGCAGATAGGTCGTTTGCAAATTCCTCGAAGATGACGAGCGTGCGCGCGGGGTCGAAGTCGAAGACATAGGCGTTCTCTTTCGAGAAATATTCGTTACCGACGGCGTATTTCCACGGATTTTGAGAACGGAACGCCGCTTGCATATAGAGCGCCGGGCTCTTGATATTGCTAAGCATCAAGACCGCCGTCCACTCGGGAACGGTGATCCCCGTCGTGAGTTGCCCGACGGAGAGCGTGATCGTTTTGCCTCCTTTGGCAATCGCTTCACGGACTTTGTCGAGAGACTTCTTGTTTTCTTCGTCGTCGGCGAGTTTACCGTCGCCCGCCGCGAGAACGATACTGTAGTCTTTGAAGACGGGATGTTTTTTGAGCTTCTTCGCCAACGCCTTGGCGCTATCGACGCGATTCAAGACCCAGAACGAGTGCTTGAGTTCGTCGCGCAACTCGGGCGTGGAGAACGGATATTTTTCGAGTCTAGCGAGCGCGTCAAGGAATTTGTCGACGGACGCGTCATGCTTAAAAGCGCCGGTATTGTTCGTTTCAAAGAAGAGATTGAGGTCGAAAGCGTATTCCTCGGTCTCTCCGTCGATCTCAATGCCGTCGCGTATCTCCGACTCGATAAGTTCGGACATCTGATAGGTATACAGATTGAGTTTCGGCAACGTCTCATACGGGTTAGTACCGCGTTCTTGATCCCAAAACGCTTTCGCTTTCTGTTCGTCGGCGTACGTCCAGTTGTATATCGCCTCTTCGCGGAACTTCTCGTTGGCTAACGCTTTGAAGGGCGTGCCGGAAAGATGGAGCGCGTGTTGGTATCTGATCTGATCGAACGCGACGTCCGTTTTATCGGTGTCGACGCCTTCGTGCGCTTCGTCGACGATCAGTAAGTCCCATTCCGTCTCTTTGATCTCTTTCAGCTTGTTGTATTCGCCGCCAAAATAGATAGAACCTTTGAGGTCTTGAAGACTCACAAAGACGATTTGTGAAACGGGTTCGCCGGATAATGTGCGCGCGTATTTTGCTTGTTCAAATGAAAGAACGAGCGGCTGATCTTTGAGCGAATCGGTCTCGCTAATGAAGACGAATCCGGAGTCGTTTCCGATGAATTTCGCGTAGTCTTCATACCACGAGTTAGCGATCGCGGGGCGATTCGTGACGATAAGCGCGTTGAACTTGGCGTTGGGTTCGCTCTCTTGATAAGCGTCGCGCATACGCTTACAGAGGTCGTATGACGTTAACGTCTTGCCAAAGCGCGGTTTCGCGTTCCATAAAAATTCGCGATCGGAACGATTCAAGAAATACCCTAACGTCTTGCTAACCGCTTGTTCTTGTTCGTCGCGCAAGACGTAAGGCGTGGACGCGCCTTGACACTTGGGGAGTCCGCGACGCCCTTTGAACTCTTCAAGCATCCGCGCAGCTTCGTAAGCGTCGATCTTGAACCATTCCGTTCGCTCTTTACGTTCGACCCCGTTGCGTTCAAGATAAGCGTGGAAATCGCGATCGGAAAACGCGTCGCCGGTTCCGTCGTCGTAGACCGCCGTTTTCTTCCACTCGATCTGAAACTTGACGTCGGCCGTGCTTGTTTGTTGCTTGATACGGTCTTCTACAGATTGGCGGTCGGTGTAACCTATTTTCGTCCAGCCGTTATGTTCGGTGATCTGCGGAGTCGTGTACGCGTAGACCATCGGGACGATCTTACGCGAAGTGTTGATACTAGGCTTGGACATCAGTTCATCTCCCGCACTTTGCTTTCGATAAAATCGATCTCGGTTTGGCTTAGACCGTATTTCGCGTATAACTGTTGGTCGATCTCGGTGATCGTGCGACTCCAGTCGATGTCGCTGTTTTCCGTAAAGTCTTGGAGCGGTACGTAAGCCCATTTCTCGGGCGGGTTGTCTTGGGTTATCTTAAGCGCCCCTAACATTGTACGAGAGAATTTTCCTTTAATGTATTTTAAGGCTGCTTCAGCTTCATTTCGCGTATCAAAACAGCCGATACTCATAAATGATTCAGTATGTCCGATCATCGGCGTGCCGATCATCGGCGTGCTAACTACTTCGCCAAGCGCCCCGGAACCATTTGACTTTGGAACCAGAACTTTGTATTTGTCCAAATTTTCTACATTAGACACATATTCACGACGAATATATTTGAAGGCTCTTTGGTTAGACAACCTACCGTATATTTGAATATAATCGTGCCCGTCATTGGGGGCGGAATCGAAAAAGACATAAGGTAAACGCTCAAAGATATTGGTGGACATATCATATTTATGTCCATTACTTAAATCACTTATAGCATTAAGATAATCTTCATGAAGTTTGTCCGTCAGTCTATAAATGGTTCTAGAATAAACGATCTGACTAAAACTACTGAAATTTTTGTTTGATTTAACTCTTCTAATGATCGAGTTTAATTCTTCGTGGGGAGTAAATATTTCAATGGGATCAAAATATTGCGTTTTGTCTCTAAAAGAAACGCAGACCCCCCCCGTATGTCCGTTCCAGAAAATATTTCATCACTATTTTGTTCATACAAGACGATCTTGAAATGTTCGTCTGAAAGCATGCGTTCATTCCATTTTTTAGGAGTTGCGCCCGCGTTGAATAAAAATCGCGCAGGATGGATCAACAAAACCTTGTCCGATACTTGGAAAGCGGAATCCATAAAGATGTTGTAAATAGGAGAAGTAAAATTCTTATTATCCCCCGTTGTATTATCTTGATACGGCGGGTTTCCGATCACATAATCGAATTTCATATCGTCACGTTCCTTCCATAACTTGTACCGCATAGATACGTCTTGCGTGGGCTCCCATTGCGTAACGAGACACGCATAGGGAACTTTTTTTTCAGGCTCGGTGTTGAACAGGAACCCTTGTTCGGGGGACTTAATGTCTTCTTTCAGTAGAGGAACGCAATCCTCGAGTCCATCCATTTGCCAAATATTCCAAACAATATAATCGGCAATCTTTTCAAGTTTTTCTTGCCCAGGTTCCTCGTTCCATTGTTCCTTATAATACTCGTAATAAGTCATAAGGAGGTTTAACCTAGCGATGAGTAGGTTGTCGCCTTGATACTCATAGCCGTAAACATTTTGAAACGCAGTTTCGACCCATTTCTGCCACTCGTCCTTAATTATACAATTTTCATTGACGACGCGCAACTTTCTGTCTAAAATTCCTACACGTTTTTTTATAGGTATGATATCGCCATTTACAGCGTCGTATCGCGAGACAATAAACGGGGCTTCTCCACAGGAAATTTCAAGCCGTCTCGACTTGACGTAAGACTCCCACGACCGTTCTGCACCTAGATCGGCAAAAGAGACAGTCTCCGACGTCGGCTCCCATGTCTCGCCGTCTTGCTTATTGAAAACGTTTTCTCGTCCGAACCAATCACGATCCAAATACTCGAGCATCAGATTACAGACCCACGACGGCGTAAAGACTTCCGCGCTTTTCTTGGTGCGCTCTTGTTGCGAATCTTTTGATTTAAAAACGCGCGTTTGAAATCTGTTATTCTTGAAAAGTCTCTGTATCGCGTCTTTTGTAATTTTGTCTGTCTCGCCGTAACCAAGGTCGACGTACGCGTCTGTGGCGAAGATAATATTTTGGCCCGTCGATCTATCCGCTAGTAGTTGGTCTAGAACGTTCTCAACGGGGTATTGGAATAGGTCAAAATAGTTCTCCAAGGAACCGCTCCTAGGGAATTTTGTATGGAATGTTTATTTTGTTTGTTTTTACATAACGCGTAAAAAATAGGCGTTAACGTCGATGGTATCGAAAAACAACCCAAAAGTAAAGAGTGAATCATAGTCATGCCGCCACGCGCTAAAGTTTTAAGAGGGAATGCGGTTGTTGACTGAATAGGCGGTAGAGCGTAGCGCGGTAGCGGTTCGGGGTTTAGTGCAGTAGTAGGCGCAGTACCCGACGCCATGCGGCGCCCGTGACTAACCTCGCTGTCGCTCGGAGAGCGGTCGTGGGCATATGGGCGGCGTGGAGATGTGCGAACAGCGTTGGCGGGATGCGGTCGAGTGCAGTCGTAGGCGTGGTACCCGACGCCATGCGGTGCCCGTGACTGGCGAGTCACGGCTAACCTCGCTGACGCTCGGAGATCGCTCGTAGGCATATGGGCGGCGTGGAGATGTGCGAACAGCGTCGGCGGGATGCGGTCGAGTGCAGTAGTAGTCGCAGTACCCGACGCCATGCGGCGCCCGTGACTGCGAGTCACGGTTAACCTCGCTGTCGCTCGGAGATCGGTCGTGGGCGAATGGGCGGCGTGGAGACAAGCGAACAGCGTACGCAAATCGCATTCACGAACCGCCGCCCACTACCGCACTTGTCGCGTTAGCGCTCACGTAGGAGCCGCAAATTGTAGGGCGACTTGCTCGCCCGGAGATTGCGGACGGAACTGCGCTGACCTCGCAAGCACGGAATCACGCTGATTTTGCAAGAAACGACGCAATACCATCGCGGCCCCAAGCGACCAACGGGAGCGACGATCCGCTATCCGCGCGGTAGCGCGAACCCGGAGCGCCCGGCGGCGCCGCGATCCGGGAGCCGGCGCCCGTTCAGCGGCGCCCTAGCACCGCCAGCAATCTCCGCACGTCCTCGGCGAGTCTTGCGTCTTTGATCTTCGCGACGGCGTATCGGAACTCGCGTTCGGCGGCGTCGAGCTCGTTGAGGCGCAGATAGACTTTCCCTAGCTCTAATCGGGCCGCGACGTCATCGCGTCGGTTCTGCAGCGCGGAGCGGAAGGCGGTCTTGGCGTCGTCGAGTTCTCCTAGCGTCGCAAGCGTTTTGCCTAATTCGAGTTTCGCGTCGCCGTAATCGGGATCGAGTTCTAACGCGTTATAGAACCGTTCGCGCGCGGCGGCGTTTTCTCCCATCATCGCGAGCAGCTTCCCTAAGCGGCAGTACAGCCCGGGCTCGCGGGCCCCGGCAAGCGCGGCTTCGCGATACGTCCGCGCCGCTTCCTCCCAATAGCCCTCGCGTTCTAACTCCCACGCAGACTGACATAACGCCAACGCGTTCGGACGCGCAAGCACGACGGGCTCGTCCTCGAGCGACTCGGGCGCGAGCGTTTCCGGCGCGGGCTCAGGCGCGGCGGAAACGTCGGCGACGTGCGCGGGCATAACGTCGGTAGCGGTAGCGGGCGCGGGGGCAAAGATAACGTCGGCGTCGGTAGCGGACGCGTGGGTAGAGATAACGTCGGCGTCGGTAGCGAGCGCGTGAGCCGAGATAACGTCGGCGTCGGTAGCGGACGCGTGGGTAGAGATAACGCCGTCGGCCGCAGGCAGTTGTTCGGAGATAAGCGACGAGACGCTTGCCGCTTCGCCGTCGCCGCGAAACAGGTCCAGAAACGCGGGGCGGCCCGTCGCGGAGGTCGCGGACTCGTTCCATGCCGCAAGTCGTTCCGCTAACGCGATCTGTTCTTCCTCTTCCGACAACGCCGCGCTCTCGGGCTTCTCAAACGATCCGTCGGCGGGGAACGCCATGAAATCAAAACGGCGTTGGCCGTTGGCGTCGATCGGGCCCGTCGGAGCAAGATATAAAAGGTCGCGCCCGTCCGTCGACAACGTCGTCGCTAGGATCGCCGACGCGATATCTACGCGTTGCGCGATACTCGCTTGCGCGTCGTCCGGCTCCGCGTCAAACGCCAGCAACGGCGCCGACGGGTCGACCGCGCGATCGATCCCGGCGTTGCCCGCAACGCGACTCGCGCGCTCTATGAATGTCGCAAGTCGTTTCGCAATAACGTCGTCGGAGATCCCCGTCGACGAGAGAAAGACGAGTCGCCTGGCTACTAACGCCGCTTGCGTCGAGAATCGCGGCAGCTTCGCCGTCTCGTCGATCGGAACGAGCAGTCCGCGTTTATGCCATCGTCGCACCGTCGCGACAGTCGCGCCCGCAAGTTCCGCAATAGCGGCAGGCGTATAGCCGACCTCCGGTTCCGCGCCCTCCGACGCCGCGAGCGCGTCAGCCGCCGTGCTCGACCCGCGCTGAAAGAACTCGGATTCCGTCACGACCTCGAGGTTCCCCGCCACAAACGCCTCCCGTGACTCCGCGTCAAATTCACGCCCCAGTCGCGTCCGCGTTTCCGCCAACGGCGCGCCTTCTCCCAACACCACGACCGCGACGCTCGAAGTCAACGCCGTCGCGACGACGTAGCCCGCCTCGCGAGCAAAACGCTCCGCGTCGCGCTTCGTCACTCCCGCCAACTTGCCGTAGAAATATACGCTTGCTTTATTTGTCATCGTTTGTCCTAGAACGGTCGTGGTTAATTATTAAATTTCGCTCTAAAAATATCGATAAATCTACACTTAATTATACAACGAAAAATTGTGGAGAAAATCACTGTTTTTCTCGTTTTCACCTTGTCTAATTTCCCCCTTTGTGATAGTATGGGAAAGACGCGTTATTCGCGACGCGCGTATTTTGTCGCGAAAAACGCGGTATTTTGCGCAAGTAGGCAGTCTTACGCGTCGCGGCGTTGGGAGACCCGCGAGACAAGGGCTAGGACTGTGTATATATTGATATTGAAAAGGGGTCGAATATGAGCAAGCCTGACGAATTGAAGGCTCGCGTCGAGGAATTGGCCGGAACTCGCTTGAGCGATTGCTATCAATGCGGGAAATGTACGGCGGGCTGTCCTCGCGGCGAGATGATGGATATGGGGCCGACGCGGTTGATGCGCGCGGCTCAGACGGGCGACATTCTTAACGCGTCGCGCGCCGACTCTATTTGGCGTTGCCTCTCCTGTTTGACGTGTTCCGCTCGTTGTCCTAAATCCGTCAACGTATCCGGCGTGATCGACGCGCTTCGCCAACTCTCTATCGAGCAAAAGACGGCGGCGCCTAGCGCGGTCAAAGTCGTGGAATTCCAAAAAGCGTTTCTGCGCAGCGTCCGTAGTTCCGGTCGCACTAACGAAGTCTTCATGGCGTCCGATTTCGAGATCCGCTACTTCTTCCGCCGCTTCGACGTGATGAACGTCGTCAATACCGCCAAACTCGGGCCCGGTATGCTCGCGCGCGGGAAAATGAAGCTCGAATTGAAGTCCCCCGTCAAAGATACCGCTATCGTCGATCGCATCTTCAAGAAATGCGGCGTCGAGATCTGATATCCGCGACGCGTAACGCACGCCTCCGCGTTACTACGTCGTTCTAGGTTAAACATGAACGTCGCGCGTCTTCGCTGTAAGACGTCGGCGATCCCCGTAAATATTTGCCGACTTTTTATTTAGTTATCTTAGTGTAATACAAATTACTGTCGGCGTAGAAGGGTGTTGATATGAATATCGGTTATTATCCCGGTTGCGCGTTGCACGGCTCTTCCGCGGAATACGAGAAGTCGGTACGCGCCTGCATGAAGGCGTTGGACGTCGCGTTGGACGAGCTGCAAGACTGGATCTGTTGCGGCGCCACCGCGGCTCACAGCATCAATCACAAGCTCTCTGTCGCGTTGCCGGCGCGTAACCTCGGTATCGCGGAAAAGCAGCAACTGAAACAGCTCTTCGCGCCTTGCCCGATGTGTTCGATGGAACTCAAGAAGGCGAGCGACGAACTACAAGCCGACGAGGCGCTGCGCAAAGAGATGGAGGAGATCGTCGAAACGCCCGTCAGCGGCGACGTCGAGGTCATGAACCTGATCCAAGTCTTCCAACAAGTCGGGTACGATAATATCGTTCTGCGCGCTAGCGGTAAGCTCGACCAATTCAAGCCGGCGTGCTACTACGGCTGCTTGCTCACGCGCCCCCCGAAGACGCTGAAATTCGACGATCCCGAAGACCCGACCTCGATGGAAGAACTGCTGACGAAGCTCGGCGCTCAACCTGTCGACTGGAATAGCAAGACGGTCTGCTGCGGCGCGGGGCTCACGCTCTGCGACGAAAAAGCGGTCGCCGAACAGACGCGCAAGATCCTCCAAGACGCGCTCGATCACGGCGCGAATTGCGTCGTCGTCGCTTGCCCGATGTGTCAAGTCAATCTCGATATGCGTCAAGCGGACGCCAAGAAGCTCGGACTCTCCGCCGACGTCCCGATCTTCTACCTCTCCGACCTCGTCTCGCTCGCGCTCGGCGTCAAAGGCGCCGACCTCGATCTCGGCAAACGCTACGTCGACGTCCCGAAAGAGATGCAAGCTGCGAACGCGTGAGCTTTAGCTACTGATATATAACGTCTAAGAACAAGGAGAAATCGATATGCGTACCGGTAATAACACCTGCGATCGTCGTTCGTTCATGCGCAACGCCGCGGCCGGCATACTCGGCGCCGCCGTCGGTTCTAGCGCGCGCGCGATGGAAGAACCGAAAAGCGCGTCCGGCGCTCGTCGCGGAAACCTGATCTCCGCTTCCAGCTACTGCTTCTGGCATTTTGACGAAGACGTCTCCGCGCCGATGGATCAATGCCTTCGCAAAGCCGCGGATATGGGTTTCGACGCGTTCGAAGTCCTTGAACAACAACTCGATCGCACCGACCTCGCCTACCTGCACACGCTGCGTCGCGAGGCGTTCAAGGCCGGTATCCCGCTTTGCTGTATGTCCACGCACCAGACGTTCGTCCGCCCCGACGCTTACGAACGCAAAGTGAATATCGCGAAGACGCAACACAGCATCGACGTCGCTAACGAACTCGGGATCCCCACCCTCCGCGTCAATACCGGGCGTTGGGATTCTTGGGGCTCCTTCGACGCGCTTATGGAACATCGCGGGATCGAGAACCCGTTGCCCGGTTATACCGACGACGACGCGTTCAACTGGTGCGTCGAGGCGTTTGAAGAACTCGTGCCCTATGCGGAAGCGCGCGGCGTTATGCTCTGCCTCGAAAATCACTGGGGCGTCGCTCGTACTGCGAAAGGCATGTTGCGCGTGCTCGACGCGGTCGATTCGCCTTGGTTCGGCTGCATGCTCGATACGGGCAACTTCTTAGACGACACGATGGAACAGATCGAAATGGTCCTTCCTCGCGCCAACTTCGTTCAGGCGAAGACGTATTACGGCGGCGGGGTATGGTACGAACTACCGTTGCAATACGAGAAGATCGGCGAACTGTTCCGTAAATACAACTACCGCGGGTACATCTCTCTCGAATTCGAGGGTAAAGAGTCCCCGGAGACCGCCGTGCCTAAGAGCTTGGCGTTATTGCGCGAGAATTTCTACTTCTGAGCCTCGCGTTAACGATATTCCCTCTTTCGGCGTCGCGCGTATCGCGCCTCGGCGGCGTAATATCCGCGCGACCCGTCCCACCACCTTTTTTATATAGAAATCATAAAATATGACTCGTAAATATTATAGCGTTATTGCCGCGCTCGTCCTCGGCGTCTCCGCCGCGTTCTGTTCCGCTTCTATGGCCGGCGAACCCGTCCAAGACGTCAAGACCGTCACTATCGAAAAAGAACTGGCCGACGGCTCCAAGATCGTCTTCAAAAAGCACGGCCAAGAAGCCGCTTACGCCACGTTGACTATCGACGGTAAAGAAGTCGAGATCGACTCGTTTGAACCTATTACGCGCTTCCCCGAAGAAACGCGCGAAGTCGTGACCGAAGTCTGGAACGAGATGGGCGAGATCCCGAAGAAGACCATCAACGTCGAGATCGATTGCTCCGAATCCCCGGAATCGCAAGAATGGGCCGAACGCGCGAAGAGCCGCGTCCTCTACTGGTACCCCAAAGTCGTCGCGCTGCTTGACGGCGAAGAAGCGGTCGATCGTATTCCCGACGACTTCACTATCAAATTGAGCTTCAAAGATATGGACGGCGTCGCTTACGCTATGGGTCGCTCCATCACCGTCTCCAGCCGCTATATCAAGCGCAATCCTAAGGACTTCGGACTCGTCGTCCACGAAACGACGCACGTCGCGCAAGCCTATCCGAACTGCCGCGAAGTCTGGGCGATGGAAGGCGAGACCGACTACATCCGTTACTATATCACCGAAGCGCGCACCAAGAACCACTGGGGCGTCGATCCTAATCGCTCCAAGTATACCGACAGCTACGGCGTTACCGCCGCGTGGTACGACTGGATGATCAAGAACGTCGACGACCAACTCATCCAAAAGATCCACCGCGTCTTCCGTATTCAAGGCAGTATCGAACGTTTCTTCGTCGAAGAATACGGCAAGAGTTGCCAAGAACTCTGGGACGAATTCATCAGCAGTACGACCAAATGATCGAAGCGAGAAGATAAACTATGGCGAAGATTGGCGTTTTTACATGTTGGTGCGGCGAGAACATCGCGCGCAACGTCGACGTTGAAAAGGTCTCCGAGGCGATCGCCAAGTTGCCCGGCGTCGCCTGCAGCATGAACTATAAGTACATGTGCAGCGAACCCGGTCAAAACCTGATCGCCAACCAGATCAAAGAGCTGGGACTCACCGGCGTCGTCGTCGCAAGCTGCTCCCCGCATATGCACTTGAAGACCTTCCGCAAGACCGCGGAATTGGCCGGCGTTAACCCCTATATGGTCGAAATGGCCAACATCCGCGAGCAATGCTCCTGGGTGCATAACGATAAAGAGATCGCGACCGCGAAAGCGATCGAGCTCATCGGCATGGCCGTCGCGAAAGTGCGACGCAACGCCGAGTTGCAGCCGATCAAAGTGCCGGTCACCAAGCGCGCGATGGTCATTGGCGCGGGCGTTGCCGGGATCCAAGCGGCTCTCGACCTCGCGGCGGGCGGCGTGGAAGTTATCCTCGTCGAACGCGAACCGTCCGTCGGCGGCAAGATGGCAGGGCTCTCCGAGACGTTCCCCACGCTCGACTGCTCGCAGTGTATTCTTACCCCGCGTATGGTCGAAGTCGGACAACATCCCAATATCAAGTTGATGACCTACTCCGAAGTCGAGAAGGTCGACGGCTATGTCGGAAACTTCAAAGTGACGGTCCGTCGCAAGGCGCGCTACGTCGATATCACGAAATGCACCGGCTGCGGCACGTGCTGGAACGCTTGTCCGAAGAAGAACAAGATCCCCAACGCGTTCGACTACGGCTTGGGCAATCGCGGGGCGATCTATATCCCGTTCCCGCAAGCGGTTCCGGCGCGTCCTACCGTCGACGCCGACAACTGTATCCGCATCCAGAGCATGGCGAAGGGCAAAGAGCTCTGCGGTATCTGCCAAAAGAACTGCGCCGCGGAAGCGATCAATTTCCACGATACCGATAAGCTCGAAGAATTCGACGTCGGCGCGATCGTCGTCGCCACCGGCTACAAGCTCTACTCCATCGGTAAAGAGCAAGACGATCCTAAGATCAAGGGCTACGGCGAATACGGCTACGGCAAATACAAGGACGTCGTCGACTCGCTGCAATTTGAGCGTATCATCTCCGCGTCCGGCCCGACCGGCGGCGTGCCTAAGCGCCCCTCCGACGGCATGGAACCGAAGACCGTCGTATTCATTCAATGCGTCGGCTCGCGCGACAACGCCAAAGGTATCTCGTACTGCTCCAAGATCTGCTGCATGTACACCGCCAAACACACCATGCTCTTCAAGCATAAGGTGCACGACGGTCAAGCGCACGTCTTCTATATGGATATCCGTTCCGGCGGCAAGATGTACGACGAATTCGTGCGTCGCGCTATCGAGCAAGACGGCGCTCAATACCATCGCGGTCGCGTCTCCAAGATCGAAGAGATTACCGTCGACAGCGTTAAGAAGTACCGCTGCTACGGCGCCGATACGCTCGCCGGCGAACCGTGCGTCGTCGACGCCGATATGGTCGTCCTCGCTTGCGCTATGACGCCGAGTACCAACGTCAGACCGCTGGCGCAAAAACTCTCCGTCGGCTACAACGAATACGGCTTCCTCAGCGAATCGCATCCGAAGTTGCGTCCGGTCGAGACCAACGCCGCCGGCGTCTTCGTCTGCGGCGCGTGCCAAGGCCCGAAAGATATTCCGGAAACCGTCGCGCAAGCCTCCGCCGCCGCCGGCAAAGCGCTCATCATGCTCAGCCAGCCGTTCTTGACGCGCGAACCTGAGATCGCGACCGTCGACGAAAAACTCTGCGCGGCTTGCGGCGCTTGCCAAAAGACCTGTCCGTTCAAGGCGATCTCTATTGAAGAGATCCGCGATCGCAAGGGTAATTTCGTGAAGAACACCGCGCGCGTCAATCCCGGTCTCTGCATGGGTTGCGGGACGTGCGTCGCGGTCTGTCCGTCTAAATCGGTCGACCTCATTGGTTTCACCGACGATCAAGTTTACGCTCAGATCGAGTCGTTGCTCGACTGAACGGGTTCAAGCGTGTTGCGCGAGAGCGCCGTCGTTCTCGCGCGCTGTATACAATCGATCAAGGGGATCTTTATGAATTCCGAACCTAATAAAACAGACGCTTTCGAACCTAAGGTCATCGCTTTCGTCTGTAACTGGTGCACCTACCTTGGCGCGGACCTTGCGGGCACGAACCGTCTGACTTATCCCGCCAACGTGCGTATCGTGCGTCTTCCCTGCACGGGCCGCATCGATTTCAATCTCGTCGTCAAAGCGTTTGAAGTCGGCGCCGACGCGGTGCTCGTCTCCGGTTGCCACCCCGGCGACTGCCACTACACCGCCGGCAACTTCCACGCTCGTCGTCGCTGGAAGCTGTTCCGCGAACTGCTTGAAACTGTCGGCGTCGATATTGACCGCGTCCACTTCTCCTGGATCTCCGCCGCGGAAGGCGCGAAATTCCAGAGTCTCGTTACCGAGATCGTCGAGAAAACGCGCGAAATGGGACCTTACAAAGAATACAAATCGATCGTCGCCGAGTCGTGAGATACGCGTCGAGCGTCAACTACGCGCGCTCGCTTAACGCGCTACTTGACGTAATTTAGATATGATATAACGATATACTATGGAAAACGAACTTAGAAACGCGATACGCGAACTCTTCGCGCAAGGCAAGATCGACGTCGCGATCGGTTACGGCCGCGTCGGCGTCGACGGCGCAGTCGGAGCCGTATTCGTTACGTCGCCCGACGAAGTCGATCAACTGGTCTGGAACGACGAATGCCGTCAAAATCTCGCCGTGCATCTCTCGCGTCCGGAAGTCAAAGCGTTAGGCAAGATCGGTATCGTCGCGAAACCGTGCGACGCGCGCGCGATCGTCGTCCTCGCTAACGAATCGCAGATCAAGCGCGACGAAATACAAGTTGTCGGCGTAGTCTGCGAAGGCGTGAAACTCGCCGCGCCGGACGGCTCCAATACCGATAAACTCTATCCGAAATGCGAATCGTGCGTCCAACACGCCGCTCAACACGTCGACGTGCTCGTCGGGTCCGAAGCGAAAGCCGCCGAACTCGACGCCGCTAACGCGCCTAACGCCGACAACGTCGGCAACCAAGCGAAATTGGCTAAGCTCCGCGCTATGACGACCGAAGAACGTTTCGCGTACTGGCGCGACGAGTTCTCGCGCTGCGTGCGCTGCTACGCCTGTCGCCAGAGCTGTCCGTTGTGCTACTGCAATCGCTGCGTCGCGGATAAGAACCGTCCTATCCGTATCGACACGTCCGCGTCGATCAAGGGTAATTTCGCGTGGAACATCCTCCGCGCGTTCCACCTTGCGGGGCGTTGCGTCGGCTGCGGCGCTTGCGCGTCCGCGTGCCCCGCCGGTATCGAATTGGATCTGCTGAACCTGACGCTAGCCAACGCCGCGAAAGAACATTTCGACCACGTCGCCGGCGCCGAACTCGGAGCCGCGCCGCTTATCGGCAACTACGCCTCTACGGATAAGGAGGAATTCATCAGATGAGCCGGATCGTTACGATTGAACAACTTAAGCAGACGCTCGGCGCGAAACTCGCCGCCGGCGCCAAAGTCGTCGCGCCCGTCCTCGACGGCGAATTCGCGTCGTATAAAGCGCTTAACGACGTCGCCGCCGCGTGTCTCGGACCGCGCAACTGCGTTCAAAACTCCATCAAAGAGTTCTTCTTCCCGAAACATGAGACCATCTTCAAGTTCGAGCGTCAAGGTAACGACGTCGTGTTGACCGACGCGCCGGAATTCGACGTCGAACAGATCGTCGTCGCCGCGCGTCCCTGCGATTCCGCCGCGCTCCCGATCCTCGACCCGTTATTCGGATGGGATTACCAAGACCGGTTCTTCCAACAACGCCGCGCGAAGTCGACCGTCGTCACGTTCGCTTGCGCGACGACAGATAAGCATTGCTTCTGCACCGCGGTCGGCGGGTCGCCCGATAACCCCGCCGGCTCCGACGCCATGCTGTTCCCTATTGAAGAAGGCGTCTTCGAGTTGCGCACTTATACCGAAAAAGGCGAAAAACTCTTTGCCGGCGTCGGCGACGAGTCCGATAAGCAAGGCTCCGCCTGCGACGCGCCCGAAGTCAACTTCGACGTTAGCAAAGTCGCCGAATGGATCCGCGGCAATTTCGCGTCGCCGGTCTGGGAAAAAGTCTCGCTGCGCTGCGTCGGTTGCGGCGCGTGCGCGTTCGTGTGCCCCACTTGCCACTGCTTCGATATCGTCGACGAAGGATCGTACAACAAGGGTCAACGCGTGAAGAACTGGGATTCCTGCCAAGAAGCGATGTTCACCTTACACGCTTCCGGGCACAATCCGCGCGGCACGCAAGGCAAGCGCCAACGCCAACGCCTGACGCATAAATTTGTGACGTATCCTGAGAAATTCCAATACTATCTCTGCACAGGCTGCGGGTCTTGCTCGCGGTCTTGCGGTCAGATGTTCGGTATCAGACCGTGTTTGGAAGCGCTCGATAAAGAGAGCTCGAAAAACGAATGAAGTCCGGCGCGCAGCTCAATGCCCTCGTCGACGAACGCGTTGAGCTCATAGCGCGTAAGCCTAATAACACAAAAGGATACAGTTATGGAAAATATTTATCAGCCGGACCTGATGGAAGTGCTTCAAGTCACGCAGGAAACGAGCGACGTTAAACGCGTTCGCATCAAGTTCCGCGACCCCGAAAAAGCGAAGAACTTCCATTTCAACGTCGGGCAATTTGGGATCTATTCCGTCTTCGGCGTCGGCGAGTCCACGTTCAATATCTGCTGCTCGAATTCGCATCAACACGAATACATCGAGTTCTGTTTCCGCAAGGTCGGTCGCGTGACCGAACGCATGTGGGACGTCGAGCCCGGCGATACTATCGGGTTCCGCGGTCCCTTTGGGAACTCTTACCCGTTGAAGGAATGGGAAGGCAAAGATATCGTCTTTGTCGCCGGCGGTATCGCGATGCCCCCGATCCGCTGCGCTATTCAGTACTGCTTGGAGAATCGCGAAAAGTACGGCAATATCACTATCGTCTACGGCGCGCGCACCGTCAACGACCTCGTCTGCAAAGACGAGCTTGACGAATGGGCGAAATACCCCAATGTCGACGTGATGAAGACCGTCGACGTCGCGCCTGCCGAGGGCGTGCAATGGGATGGTCGCGTCGACTTTGTGCCCACCGTCCTCAAAGACTCCAAAGTCTCCGGCGATAACGCCGTCGCGCTCGTCGTCGGCCCCCCGATCATGATCAAGCTCTCTCTCCCCATTCTCGCCGAAAATGGGATCAAAGACGAGAATATCTTCACCAGCCTCGAGAACCGCATGAAGTGCGGACTCGGGAAATGCGGACGCTGCAACTGCGGCTCCGTCTACGTCTGCAAAGAAGGCCCCGTCTTCACCCAAGCCATGATCAAACAGATGCCCGAAGACTTTTGAATCGCGCTA
The DNA here is from genome assembly GCA_045599605.1 of Thermoguttaceae bacterium. GTDB lineage: Bacteria > Planctomycetota > Planctomycetia > Pirellulales > Thermoguttaceae > RUG369. Next base: position 85,849 of record JAZRWE010000006.1, on the reverse strand, counting down.
CCGCGCGGATAGCTAACGTAATCGCTCCCGTTGGTCGCTTGCGACCGACGCAGTATTAGGATCGCGCTACCGCGCGGATGGCTAAAGTAATCGCTCCCGTTGGTCGCTTGCGAACAACGAAGTATTATTGCGGTTAATAATAGAATGATAAAAGACGTCTCCTGTTTTTTTGGAGGCGTCTTTTTTATTATTTCAGTCGGGAAAAATGGGGAGTTGGTCGGTTTAATGCCAATAAATTTCAAAAAATTTTAAAAAATCACGTATCAAAAATTTTTTAGTCGCGATATTCCCCGCAACCCGGGAGCGATGTTGGCTCTCGGCGTTTTGATATCGTAATCGCGCGCGTTATTGACGCCATTACGATATTCGTTGAAAACAGAACCTCCCCCGTTTAAAGGAATGAACGACTATGACGTGTTGCGAATTGATGGTCCGCGTCCCCAAAGCCGACGCTCAACGCATCTACCTGTATTGCTTCCACGAAAAGAAGACCGTGCGCAAGACGCGGTTCGAATCTCTCGCCGCTCAACTCAATACCTGTTTCTCCACCGAACGCGGCAACGAGTTCACCGCCGTCGTCGTCCGTAATAATCTCGCGATACTGCGCGATCTGAAACTCGTGAAGTTCGTCGAACTCGGTAAAGGCTTCTTCAACTTCGTCGCCGTCGATACCGTCTCCGACGCGCTGTATCTGAACTCGATCTTCTCCGCTAAGCCTTCTCAAAAAGCCGACGCGTTTGGTTATGATAACGACGCCGCAAATGATAACGATATCGATAACGACGTCGATAACGATACCGATAACGCGAATGATATCGCAAACGATAACGCGAACGACGTCGATAACGATACGCGTCAAAACTGCGTCGACGACTCGGAAAACGCCGACTCCGCCCCCGTCTCGGACGCTTGCGAAAACGCCGAGAAAACGCGTCGAAATTCCGCCGAAAACGACGAGTCCTCGCGTGCGCGCGCGTTTAAACAAATTAATATTAATTCTTTTAACAAACAAACAAAAGAGAGCGACGAGCAAGTAAAGCAAGAAGAAACGAGCGTCGCCCCGATTACGGCTATGCCAAACGCGCAGCCGACGCAAGCGGTTCCGAACGCCCAACAACCGCGCGTTCAACAACAACTCGACGAGCGTCCGACGATCGACGACGCGTTGGCGAACGTCGACCTGAATTCCGAAGAACTACTTGCGTTGCGTCGCGAGCTCGTCGTCAAGATGTACGAACCGGATCTCCACGTCGGTTTAGTAGACCGCGTCGTCGGCGCGATCGCGTTAGGGTATGTCGAGCGTTCCGAGATGCTGCGTCTGATATTCAACGCCAAAGACTCGATCGAGCGAGGACTGTCCAAAGAGCAAAAGCTCTGGCGCATTATCGGGAGAACGATCATCAAAAAGTTCTCCGACCACGGCTATCGCTGGACCGGAACGACCGAGAAACTCGAACCTAAGCCCGCCGAACTCGCGCAACGCCAACTCTCGTTGGCAGAACGCGAAGCGCAACTTGAACGCAACGCCGAACGCGACGCGCTCCGGAAACATCAAGCGGCGCAAAAGAGCCTTCAACAAAAAGAACTGTTCCGCTTGCGTTGGCAAGAACGCGAAAACAACGCCGCGTAATTCGTATTACTGTTTTGAACTTAGCGACGCGTAATACGTCTTATACGGAGCAAAGTAGCGCAAAAAACTCGGCGGCGTTGTTAAGATGTGTCGGAAACAACAATAAAACAACGCGTGCGACGACCGTTTATTAAACGTTATTAAGAAAAAAATTACGAGACCTTTGCATAACGTCCGCAACTGTGATAAAATCAAACCGCGAGTGTAGAACTCCGCTCTTCCTAGCGTTTATCGAACCGTTTTGACGACGCGTTATAATAGCTTTATTAAAAAAGTTACAGCGCGCCGCGGTCGCTCGACGATAAATTCAAGAGTCCTACGCGCCTCGATAGACGCGCGACTTATCGCACATAAGTTTTTTTACATTCCGAGCGTTGGACACGGCGCTCAAAGTATTTACAACAGGTCCAATCCAATGAAAAGATCTTCTTACAAGGGTTTCACCCTCGTCGAACTACTGGTCGTTATCGCGATCATCGGTATCTTGATCGGTCTTCTCCTTCCCGCGGTCCAAGCCGCTCGTGAAGCCGCTCGCCGTATGCAATGCACGAACAACCTCAAACAACTCTGCTTGGCGATCCACAACTACGTCGACAGCAACAACGGCATGCTTCCCGGCCACGGCATGGGCCCTGCCGCTAACGGCACCGCGTTGATCGGCTTGCTCCCGATGATCGAACAAGGTCAACGCTACCAAGCGATGTTCAACACCCCCGGTGAAGGCAACCCGGCGCGCGAAGGCGCTCACTGGCGCGGTAAGCTCAACGCGTTCACTTGTCCGTCCGACGGCGTCGCGTCCTCGATCGGCGATTCCGACTTCACCACCTCCAACTACTGCTTCTCCGACGCCGACTATATCAACCAAAACTACGGCGAATGGGGCAACCAACGCTCGCCGTTCGGTATGGTCCAACGCCACGACGAATGGGCCGGCACCGGCTGGGGCGGCGGCTCCATCTCGCTCGCCGCGGTCGTCGACGGCACCTCCAACACGATCGCGATGAGCGAACGCGCCACTTCCCCCAAAGAAGCCGGCGCCGAACATCCGCGTATCCTCGGCGGTTTCGCGTACAACGTCAGCGCGTGGTCCTATAAGCCGAACGTCTGCTTGTCCAAGCGCGGCTCCAACGGCCAATTCGTTACCGGTACCGCGACCTGCGGCGGTATCGGCGCGAACGCTTACTACTACACCTACAACAACTCGATGTTCAACACGATCCTGCCCCCGAACGCTCCGAGCTGCGGCGAAAACTCCAGCTTCACGAAAGCGTCCTACATGACCGCGCAAAGCTATCACGCGGGCGGCGTCAACGTCGGTATGCTCGACGGCAGCATCCGCTTCGTCAGCGACACGATCAACTGCGAGACCTCCGGTACCGACGGCCTCTCCGGTTGGTACAAGTACTGGGGTTCGCAATCCGGTAAGAGCCCGTTCGGCGTCTGGGGCGCTATGGGCACCATGAACGCCGGCGAATCCACCTCCATCTGATCTGAAACGAGCCACTACATGAAACGTTTTATTATCTTAGCGACTCTGGCGCTCGTCTGCGCTACCGTTCTCGTCGGCTGCGGCAAGTCTCGTAAGGGACTCGTTCCGGCGCAAGGCGTTCTCACGCTCAACGGCGCGCCCGTCGAAGGCGCGACCGTCATCTTCTCGCCTAAGACCTTTGGCGGCGAAGCCGTCACCTCGTCCGCCGTCACCGATAAAGACGGCAAATTCAAGATGTCGACGGATAAGCCCGGCGACGGGATCTTCCCGTCCGAGTACGCCGTCACCGTCATGAAGGACGTTATCGAAGGCGGTATCTCGCTAGAAGAAGCCAAAGATCGTATCGAGAATCCCGATAAGTATCGCGGCGAAAAAGATCCCGAACAGACCGTTATCCATCATATCCCCGTAAAATACGCCGATATGAATACCTCCGGTCTGAGCGTGACCGTGCCCGCCGGCGGCGATAAGAATATCTCGATCGCGCTCGAAGGCGAAGTCGATCTCACGCCTGAAAAACTCGGCGCCGGCCATCAAGGCGGACGTTGAGTTTCGACTTACGGATCCTGACGCGATCCGCGACCTAAGACGCTCCGCGCGTTTCGCACCGCGGGGCGTTTTCTATATCCCGCCCGTAAGACCTCGTAATTCTCTCTCGCATCCTAGGAACGCCGCTAATGTCCCGCTATCTATTCGTCGTGTTATTAACGCAATTATTTCTCTCTCTCAACGCCGTCCAAGCCGCGGAACCCGCGCTCTCCCCGGCGTTGCGCGCGCCCGCGATCTATACCGGCGATATCCCAACGCGATACGCGGACTCCGCGCGCGCGTATCAAGGGATCCCTAGCGTAACGCAGAGCGTCGACGGCGCGTTGTGGGCATGTTGGTACGGCGGCCCCGCTGAAAACGTCGAGACCTACGTCATGCTCGCGCGTAGCGAAGACCGCGGCAAGACGTGGTCGGAACCGCTCCTCGTCGTCGACTGGCCCGGCCCCGTGCGCGTCTACGACCCTAATATCTGGTCGGATCCCGACGGCAAATTATGGCTGTTCTGGAACCAGTCCGAGGACTCCAACAACGACGGCCGACTCGGCGTCTGGACGATATCGACGGACGAGCCGGAACGCGGCGCGAAAGCGCGGTGGTCGGAACCGCGTCGACTCTGCAACGGCGTGATGCTGAACAAGCCGACGGTCGACTCTAAGGGGCGTTGGCTCTACCCCGTCTCGCATAAGCCCAACGGTAAAAAATACGCGATCGACCCGTCGCTGCTCGGCGCGGCGTGCTACGTCTCGACCGACCATGGCGAAACGCTCTACTGCCTCGGCGTCGCGGAGGTCCCCGAAAACCTACGCGGCTGCGACGAACATATGTTTCTCGAACTTTCCGACGGAGCGCTACGCGCCTACACACGCGTCGCCGTCGGGGTCGGCGTTACGGAATCGCGCGACGGCGGCAGAACGTGGTCGCGCGTCCAAGTCTCCGAGAATATCAAGAGTCCGAGTTCGCGTTTCTTTATTCGCAAACTCGCTAGCGGCAACTGGTTGCTTGTCAAAAACGGCCCGCTCGACCATCAGACCGGACGCGAACGCATGACCGCGTATCTCTCGCGCGACGAAGGTCAAACGTGGCTTGGCGGACTCGTGCTTGACGAACGCGAAGACGTTTCTTATCCCGACGGTCAACAACTTGACGACGCAAGTATCGTCGTGACTTACGACCGCGGCAGAACGACCGACCGCGAGATATGCGTCGCAAGATTCCGCGAAGAGGACGTCGTCGCGAAACGGCTCGGCCCCGACGGCGCGTTGAAGCTCGTCGTCAATAAGGCGAGCGACGCTCCTAACGCGCTTTGACTTTTGCCGACGCTTTTGTTATAATGCTCGCGCTATTGACGCGGCAATCGGCGCCGCGTCCTAATGTTACGCGCACGACGAACCTTTACTAACGAGGCTCCTTATGTCTTTATCACGCAGAACATTCTTGCAAAACGCCGTCGCGCTCTCCGCGCTTTCCTCGCTGCCCTTCTCGCTCGTCGACGACCGCGCGCTCGCGCAAGAAGCGGAACTCGCCCCGAAATTCCAACTTGCGAAACCGGTCTGGGGCCAAGGTCGCGAAGACGAGATGAACGTCACGCTCGTTTTCTCCGCCAACGTCAAACTCGCGTCCGCCGCGCAAGCCGCCAACGCCATATTCCGCGCCACAGGTTCAAGTATCATGCGCGTTACGATCAACGGCGAAGAGGCGTGTTACGGCCCCGCTCGCGGCCCCAGAGGGTGGTTCCGCGTCGACGAATGGAACGTCGGCGCCTATCTCCACGAAGGCGTTAATCGCGTCGTCGTCGAGATCGCGGGTTACAACAGCGTCAGCTACTACCTGCTCTCGCAGCCCGCGTTTCTGCGCGCGGAACTTGTCGACGCGGACGGTCGCGTTCTCGCGGCGACGAGCGTCGACGAACTTGATAACGTCGCGCGCTTCACAGCGGTCGACTATACCGGCGTGCGCGTTCAGAAGGTGCAACGCCAGGGGTATCACCGCACGTTCATCGAGGCTTACGACTTCCGTAAACTCGGCGCCGTGAAGCCTGTCGAGTTGGCGTTGCAGCCGGAACACGCGTTGCTCCCTAGACGCTGCGCGTACCCGGAACTCAATATTCTGCCTGTCGCGTGTTGGGGCAAGACGGGAAAACTGGAACTTCGCGAAGACTACAAGCCGTGGCGCGGGCAACCGATAACGGGTATCAACTCCAATTTCACGGGCTACCGCGAAGACGAATTAGAACTCTTCTTGATCGACGAGATACAGCAATACCGCACGCGCTTCGACGCGCACGCGGAACCGCTCTCTTTCGGCGCGACGTATACGCAAGGGGACGTTCAGATCGTCGACTTTGGCGCCGACTACGCCGGCTTCTGGGGGTTCGAGGTCAAGGCGTTGGAGGAATGCGAATTCGCTATCTCCTTCGACGAGGTCTTGACGGAACACGGCGACGTAAACTTCATGCGTTTCAGTACTTGCAACGCCGTTAAATGGACGTTGCCCAAGTCGGACGACGCGTTCAAATTCGAGACGTTCGACCCGCAAGCGGCAAGATATATCAAGATACACTGCCTCAAAGGCTCGTTCAAACTCGTCGACTGCTATATGCGCGAATACGCCTACCCGCAACTGCGCGAAGCGGCGTTCGACTGCGCCGACCCGCGTATCGCGAAAGTCTTCCAAGCGGCGGCGTTAACGTTCCGTTGCAACGCGGTCGACGTGTTCTCGGACTGCCCGACTCGCGAGCGCGCCGGCTGGATGTGCGACAGCTTCTTCACGGCTCGCGCCGCGTTCGCGTTGACCGGCAAGACCGACGTGGAATCCGCTACTTATGAGAATTACCGACTGCCGAAAAGCTATCCGAATATCCCTGACGGCGCGTTGCCGATGTGTTATCCGTCGGACACGTGGCACGGACAATTCATTCCGAACTGGATGATGTGGTTCGTCGTCGAGTTGAAGGAATACGCCCAACGCTCCGGCGACAATCAAACGCTCGAACTACTGCGCGAGAAAGTCGAGAAGCTCGTCAAATTCTTTGCGCAATACGAGAACAGCGACGGCTTATTGGAGAAGCTGCCGAACCGCGTCTTCGTGGAATGGTCGAAGGCCAACGATTTCTTGCAAGACGTCAATTACCCGACGAATATGCTTTACGCCGCAGCGCTCGACGCCGCCGGCGAACTCTACGCAAGATCGGAATGGCGCCAAAAAGCGCAAGCGATGCGCAAGACGATACGCAATCAGGCGTACGACGGCGAATTCTTTGTCGACCACGCCGTCCGTAAAGAAGACGGCTCGTTGGAAGTCTTGACGGACAAATCGGAAGTCTGCCAATATTTCGCGTTCTTCTTCAAGACGGCCACGCCGGAAACGTTCCCGGAATTATGGGAGAAATTGCTTGACGAATTCGGCCCGGACCGCGTCAAAAACGGGCTATATCCCGAGGTGCATAAGGCGAATTCTTTTGTCGGCAACGTCGTGCGTATGGAGCTGTTATCCTCTGCCAAACGCGCGGATCAGATCTTGCGCGAATCGTTGGCGTACAACGAGTACATGGCGGATCTCACGGGCACGCTATGGGAAAACGCGACGGCGAGCGCAAGTTGTAATCACGGTTTCGCCTCGCATATCGCTTACGTCTTCTATCGCGACGTTCTCGGGATCCGCGAAATCGACCCGCTCGCGAAGAAAGTCGTTATCGCAGCGCCTAAGATCGATTCGATATCGTGGTGCGCAGGCGCTCGACCCGTCCCCGGCGGCGTCGTGAGAGCGCGATGGGAACGCGACGAGCAGACCGGCGGGATCGCTATGAAATGCGATACGCCCGACGGATACACGGTCGTTATGGAGGACTGACGGCGCGAAACGAGCGACAACATTTCTTGGAAATCCCAGAAACTTCTTTAGAATTTCTGTAGTTTTTTCTCAAATATTAGTATAAATAGATTGTGCGGAGCGCGAGGCACGGAACGGCGCGCTCCGCGGTAGTCTGTGTGCGCGCGGGCGCGCTCATAGTCAACGCTTCGGCGTGGTCTCTGCCAAATGACGTTCGTCTCGAAATAAAGATCCAACACTAACCCCTCTACCGCGTAACGCCGCCCGGCTCCTCCCTTCACGGGGAAACTGTCGGCGCTTATTTAGGGAAATCAGCCGCAGGAAAGGATATGTCATGAAGGAAAATGGCAACGAACAACGCATCGACGACAACGCTCGCGTCAAGAAAGCCGAGATCCCTCGCACTCTTGGAGAACGCGCGGAATCTCTCCGCGAATATCTTATCGACGAAGGCTACCGCCCCTCCGAAATCGTCCGCAACGGCGCGCACACCTACAAGATCGACTTCAAATTCTCCGATCTGCGTATGAACGTTAATATCCTCACTCTCAGACGTTACGAACTCGAAGGCGCCTTCAAACGCATTCCGTGTTCGGAATACGAAGAATCAAAAGCGATAGCCAGAGCCAACGCCCAAATACGCGATAACACAATGTCGACGCTCAACGACGACTACGTCGTCCGCGTCTGTAAACGCTATGAGTCTGTCGAAGAATTTCAGAACGATCTTCAAAAATTCCTGTTCAACATACGCCTCAAACAAGCCGCGTTTATGGAATTCCTCTCTGATTGACTCACGAAATACGAACAACTCAGGTAAATAACACAGATAAAAAAGAGGTTCTACTAGATGACTAACAACAACGATCGCAACGACGACAGACTCAACAACGACGTCGACGACGATAACGTCGAGGAATCGTCGATCTTTTCGGAATTCATGGACGAAGAAGAACTCGCCGCCAAAGCGAAGAAGCAAGAAATCGCCGAGGAGGTCGCGGAGTTTCTCAGTAAAGAGGGTTACCGGCCTCGCGTCGACAATGACGACAACGTCGTCGTCAAGCACGAAGGGACGACCTTTATCACAACGATATCGCCCGAACCCCAAACGCCCGACGTCTTTTATCACATCCTCGCGATATACGAGGACGACAGCGACGAAGCCGCGCTCAAGCGTCGGATCGTAAGTCTCGAGAAATTAAACATGTCGGTCAAATCTATTAAAGCTCATTCCATATCGGAGGACTCGATAGCGCTCGGCGTGGAGGCGTACTACGACAACGTGGAAGACTTCACGAAGCGAATATCGCGCTTCTTCAGCCTGATCGTGGGGTCGCGTCAATATTACCTCGGTACCGTCGCCAAGTTAGAAAAGCTGGAAGCTGAAGTCGATAAATATGACGACGAAGAATCTTGGAAGAGCGGCTCGTTCGACCCCTCCTTCAACTTGTCCGGCAACGACGACGAGGACGAATCCTGGAAGAACGGCTCGTTCGAACCATCTTTCAACTTGTCCGCCAACGACGATGAAGACGACGAAGACGACGAAGACGACGAGGACGACGACGATTTTTGGAAGCTCGGATCGCCTGAGTCGCCCTTCGACGACGAAGAAGAATTGCTCGCCCCGGAAGACTACGACGACGATGAAGAAGACGAAGACGACGATGAAGAATTGTTGGCTCCGCTCGACCTGACTCCTGACAAAAAAGCCTTTCTGGATATACTGACCCAGGTGACGACGGAAAATCTGGACAGAATGAGCAGTCTCCACGACAACGACGAAGATAATTTCGACCTGAGCGATGAAGCCTTAGAACAACAAACACAAGTATACAATGAAGTCGCCAAACAAATGGAATGTCTAAACGCGGAATTATGCAAGCGCTTTGGTCTCGACGACGCTAATAAAAACGCCGGCGAGCCCGACGCCCAAGTCCAAAAGAGCGACGACGAAACCGACGCGTCCGACGAGTCCAAATGACCGCCGGGGCGCCCAAGAGCTCTTGTCGGGAAGTTGGCGTATAACTAGCTCAGTCAAGACGTTCCGCGTCGAGTAAGAAGACGCGGAACGTCCGACTCCGATGAGCGCAACGCCCGGCAAGTCGCTGCATAATCTAAGATATAAGGAGAGTTAACAATGAACGATCCCAATGAACAAAGCCGAAACGAGAAGAAAGAGACCGCCGACGGCAAATCTCTTAGCCCGGAGCGCGAAGCCTCTCAACAACGCGAACAAAGCTATAAGGATATCGAGAAACAAATGAGCGACATGGATCCTGAAAACCGCCAATTCATGGAGAACGACCGCGACGACCAAGCGAACGAAGTCGAGTTCGAGGACGACGAAGTCCAAGAGGTCGACGGCGACTATGACGAATTTTCCCCCGAGGAAGACGACTTGTTCGACGTCAACGAGTCCTGGAAGACCGGCGCGTTTGAACCGTCTTTCCACTTGCCGTCGTTCGACTTGTCCGACGACGACGACTTGTTCGACGATGATGACGACGAAGAAGAAGACGTCGTTATTTCCGAATTTTGGAACAGTCATCCTGAACTCAGAGATTTTTGGTGTGGTCACTTAACAGAGCTTGCCGACGTAGTTGCAAGTCTGTTTCGTCTCTCCCATCTCTCCTTTGACGACGACGGTCACCTGCTCGACCCGGGGCCGGAAGTTTCTCAACGACGCGCGCAAAGAATGAAAGAACTAATGGAACGAAGCGATCGTATCCGCGCAGAACTGAATGAACGAAAAGACGAAATGTGGGCGGCCAAGAAAAAATTCATGGAGAACTACCGCAAGACCCACCAAGCGCCCCAAGCGGACGAAGCCAAGTCCAAGAACGACGAAGTCCAAAAGAACGACGGTGAAGCCGACGCAGACGCCGCCGTCAAATGATCGCCGGGGCGACCAAGAATTACGTCCGGACGTTGGCGTATAACGAGTTCAATCAAGACGTTCCGCGTCGCGCAAGAAGACGCGGAACGTCCGACAAGTCGCTGCATAATCTAAGATATAAGGAGATCTAGTAATGCTCGATCCCACAGAACAAGCCAAAAAAGAACAGTACGTCCAAGAGATCGACGAATATCTCGCTGAAGAAGGATACCGTCCTCGCATCGACGACGACCGCGACGTCGTCTTCAAAAGCGAAGGCATGACTCTGATCGCTACAGTCGTCCCGTCCGAAGACGGCGCGTTTTTCTACATTCGCGCGCTATTCGAAGCTAGCAACGTAAAGAATCCGCTGTTCAAGTCGTTGGCGTTCGACCAGGTCAACAACCAAATACGTTGCGTCAAGATGCATAACATCAATACCAATGGTGATTTCGCGATCGGAGTTGAAGCGTTTTACAGTTCCGTCGAGGAATTCTTGAAGCATATTGAGCGCTATATAAGGATATGCGATCAAGCTCGCGAGAGCTTCGCCGAGCATATCAAAGAGTTATCGGGTCACCTCGATGAAATGTTCGCGTCCGACGAGGCGTAACACTCGACAAGTAATTACATAACAATAGATAAGAAGAACTAACAATGAATGACGAACAAAAGAAAAAGGCGGCGTTCGCGGAGCAGATCAAAGAATACTTCGCCAATGCCGGTTACCGTCCCATGCTCTTCAACGACTTTGTCGCCGTCAACTTCGAAGGGCTCACTTCTCTTTGCCAAGTCGAACCTCTTGATGAAGGCGCGTTCTTCCGAACGATCGCGCATTTCGACGCTAGCAACGTTTCCGATCCGGCGGTGGCGTCCATGGCCTTTGATAAGGTCAACCAAACCGTGCGCTGCGCGAAGATCCACCATATCAACAACGACGACGGCTCGGCGGCTATCAGCGTCGAAGCCTTCCACAGCTCCGTCGACGAATTCTTGAAATACCTTCCGTTCTACTTAAAGATGATCTCGACGGCTCGCGAAAGTTTCAAAGAAGCGGTAGCCGAGCTCGAGAAGAACGCCAAATAGTTCGCCAAAGTCGCCGTAGACCAACGCCGTCCATTCCGATCGTCCCATAAGCCCGCTAGCGTCGCGCTAACGGGCTTATTGTTATTACCGCCGTCGACGCTCGCGGACCTATGAAGTTCACGAGCGTTCGTTATAATACGTGGAACGATCCCCACTAGAAAGGCGAGCCTATGCGCGACGATCTCATTTTGAGCGAAGACGAAAAGACGCTGTTCCGTATTTGGAACCGCGAGGCTCGCGTCGTCGTCATTCCTGCTAGCGTGACGCGTATCGCGGAAGACGCGTTTGACGACTGTCTCGAACTCGAAGCGATCGAAGTAGAACGCGGCGCCGCGAGTTTCGTCGCCGTCGACGGCGTACTGTTCGACTCCGAGACGAGAACGTTATTGAGCTATCCGTGTTCCAAGCGCGGCGACAAATATGTAGCGCCCGCCGCGGTGGAGCGTATCGCCGACGCGGCGTTTGAGGACTGCGCGTTGACCGAGATCGTTTTGCACGACGGCGTTAAAGAGATCGGCGCAAGAGCGTTTCGGCGTTGTCGGTCTCTGCGTTCCGTCAGCTTGCCAAACGAACTACAAGAACTTGGCTCGGAAGCGTTTCGGTATTGCTTCGCGTTGGAGTCCGTCGCCATGCCAAGCGGCGTCACAGCGATCCCCGTCGGCGCGTTCGCGCAATGCTACGGCTTACGCGAAGTCCGTTGTTCGGCGGCGTTAACGCGCGTCGACGCGTACGCGTTCGCGGATTGTCGCGCGTTACGCTCGATACCGACGGCGGGCGTGACTCGTTACGGCGACTACAGTTTCGCCAACTGCGTCTCGTTGAGCCGCGTCGAGCTTTCCGCCGACGTTGAAGAGATCGGCGCTTACGCGTTTGCGGGCGACGTCTTACTCTCTTCCGCTTTTCTCTTGCCGTCGTCGTTGCGCGTATTGGGTCCGGGCGCGTTTCAGGACTGTCGAGCGTTAACGCAAGTCGCGTTGCCGCATGGCGTTCGCGTTTTACACGCGAGAACGTTCGAGGCTTGCGAGTCGCTAACGGAGATAACGCTGCCGACCACGTTGGAAACGATCGAGACGGCGGCGTTCTCAGGCTGCGCGAGTCTACGCGAATTACGGCTTCCGCAAGACTTGCGCGAGATCGACGACGAGGCGTTTGCCGGAATGCGGCTCTTACGCGATATCGAACTACCCAAGCGTCTGGAATCGCTCGGCTCCGGCGCGTTTAAAGACTGCCGTTCGCTCGACGCTATCGTCTTGCCCGACGGCGTGACGGCGATAAGTTCCGAACTATTCAGCGGTTGCGTCGCGTTACGCAAAGCGACGCTTCCGAAACGCGCGAACAAGCTCGGCGCAAGCGCGTTTGCCGATAACGACTCGCTTGGCGAGATCGCGCTCCCCGCGTCGATACAAGAGATAGAAGAAGACGCGTTTGCGCGATGCATATTATTGCGGCATATCGTCTTACCGTCGTCGTTGAAACATATCCACGCCTACGCGTTTCGCGGATGTCGGTCGCTGAAAACGCTAGAATACTCGTCTAAAAACGCCGCGGTCGTGGAACGCGATCTGGAATACTTCGCTAGCAAGCTGACGAAACGCGGACGCTTCGAGGCGTTGGCGGCGCTCGGGTTGCCCAAAACGCTGCTACCGAAGAGATCGAATTGACGTCCGCGAGCAAGCGCGTTCAATGCTTCAACATATAGAGCATCGTGACGTCGTCGCTCTTTGGCGCGCCGTTGCGGTACTTACGCAGCGTTTTCTGCAGATACTCGATCGTTTTCTCGGGCTCGCCGTCGTAGGCGTTGAGCGCGTCTTGGAGCCGTTTCTCTCCATACGGTTCGCCTTTATCGTTCATCGCTTCGGAAACGCCGTCCGTGTAGAGATACAGCGCGTCGCCGGGCTCCAACTTCATCGTGACGCCGTCGTAAGGCGCGTCGGCCATGATCCCGATAATGAGCGACGGTTCGATCGCAAGATACTCCCATTGCCCTCCGGCGCGGCGCATAAGCGGCGGGTTGTGGCCCGCGTTAACGCACGTCAACTCGTTCGTCTTACCGTTGAATAGGCAGAAGAAACCCGTCAGGAACATATTCGTCGTATTCCCCTTGACGAGCTCGGCGTTCGCGCTCGCAATAGCGTCCGCGAAATCTAGTCCGTCAAGTATCGCCTTACGCAGGTACGCTTTCGCGGTCGTCATAAATAGCGCGGCGGTAAGCCCTTTACCCGAAACGTCGGCGATGAGAAAGACGAAGCGGTCTTCGTCGAGATAGAAGAAGTCGTAGAAGTCGCCGCCGACCTCGCGAGCGGTTATGAGGTCGCCCGTGAAAAGGAACCGCGATTCGTCGGGGAAGTCCGTCGGTAGGAACTGGCGTTGGATCCTCTGGCAGAGCAAGAGCTCGTCGTCGATGCGCTTAGCCTCTTTCTCGATCGCTTTTTTTAACGCGCCGACGGTCTGATTGACGCCGTTGGAGAGGACGACGAATTCCGGCGCGGTGCTGACTTCAACTTGTTCGTTAAGATCCCCTTTCGTGATCTTATTGAGCGAGTCGTTGACGCTGTAGATGCCGTTGACGACAAGTTGTTGCACAAGCGCGGAGATGAGGAAGAAGATGACAAGGAACAGCGCGAGACTTATCCAGGTGATGAAACGCATAGTCTGCGCGCGTTCGGCGTAGACTTCCTCGCAAGGAATGTACGCCATGATGACGTATTCCTTGTATAACGCGGACAACACGATGCTCGGAACCCCGTCGACCAACTCGTCGCGAAAATACTTTCCGCCTTCGTCGTAGCCGTAAAGATTCGCGCCGCTGATGTTCTTGAAGATGATCATCCCGCCTTCGCGACCAATAGAGATCGCGGAATAGATATTGGAGAGCTCCGCTAGCGCGACCATCTTCCCAAGATGCCGCGGCGAGATCGCCACTTGCACTATACCCGGCTTATCGCGTCGCGCCACGCCGCCGTATTGCCGATACTCGCCTTTCGAGCCGTTAGGGCGCGGTTCCTGCGCTAGCTCAAACTTAGGGTCCTCGATCGCGGGCATAAAAGCGCGCGACTGGTCCGTGCTATTCATATCGAAGCCTAGGTACGAGTCAGGAAACGCGGCGATAATGATCCCTTTTTCGTCGGTCACGATCAGCTCTTCCGCGTTGAGTTCCTTGGCTATTTCCACGACGCGATCGTAGTCTTCAATGATAGTGGGATCTTGTTCCACGATCTTAGCCCACGCGCGCGCGGTCGAGACGAGCGACTCTTTATAGACGGAAATAAAATCCTCCAGATTCGACCTTGATTTATCCAGTCGAACTTTCGCGTCTTCGATATTGACCGTCAACAACTGCCGCGCGTTTTTTCGCACCGCGTAAGTTTCGATATTCCAAGAGACAACGAGCGTCGACAGAAACGCCGCCGTTACAAATAAGAATAGCCAGAGTTGGAATATTTTTTTCATGTAAAAAGTCGCGATCTAGCGTCCAATTCTCCTAAACAAGACGGCGCCCTACCGCGTCTCTCGACGGACCGTCTCTACTTCACCTATCTTAACACATCGCGTCGCGTTTTTCAATACCATTATTGTTACTAGCATTAAGCGCCGTCAACACAAAAAAACGCCCCTCGCGCATACGCGTCGAGGAGCGTTCTCTATTCTAGAACGGCGTTGGCGTCAACTCATTTCGCTTCGGCAATAGCTTCTTTCGCGAGCTTGACGACGTTTTCGGTCGTGAAGCCAAAGAATTCCATGAGCTTAGCGGCGGGCGCGGATTCGCCGAAACGATCCATACCGAGGAACTTGCCGCAATCGCCGAGGAGCTTGCCCCAGCCTTGTTCGACGCCGAGTTCGACGCCGACGCGCGCTTTGACGGCCTTCGGCAAGACGGATTCGCGGTATTCCGCGTCTTGTTGCGCGAAGATATCCAAGCACGGCGCGCTGACGACGCGGACCTTAACGCCTTCGGCGGTCAAGACGTCGGCGGCCTTCAAGCAGAGCGAGACTTCGGAACCGCTCGCGATCAAGATAACGTCGGCGGTACCTTCGCAGTCGGCGAGGACGTAAGCGCCGCGTTTGACGCCGCAAGCGCAAGCGTACTTTTCGCGATCGAGCGTCGGGAGATTTTGGCGCGTGAGGACCATGACCGACGGTGTCTTCTCAAGTTGCGCGGCGACTTTGTACGATTCGATAACTTCGTTAGCGTCGGCGGGACGGAAGACGGCGACGTTCGGGATCGCGCGCAGCGACGCCAAGTGCTCGATAGGTTGGTGCGTGGGGCCGTCTTCGCCGACGCCGATCGAGTCGTGCGTGAAGATGAAGAGCGACGGGATCTCCATCAACGCCGCCAAGCGGATCATCGGGCGGAGGTAGTCCGCGAAGACGAAGAACGTCGCGCAGTACGCGCGCAAGCCGCACAACGTCATACCGTTGACGATCGCCGCCATGGAGTGTTCGCGTACGCCAAAGTGGATATTGCGACCGGTCGTCTTGGGACCGAATTCGCCCGCGCCTTCAGCTTTGAGCCAGGTGTTGTTAGAAGGCGCCAAGTCCGCGCTGCCGCCGAGCAGCCACGGCAGTCCTTCGGCGAGTTGGTTCAGGACCTTGCCGCTAGAAGCGCGCGTCGCCATACCTTTTTCGTCGGCCGGGAACGCTTGGAAGCCTTTATCCCATCCTTCGGGCAACTTGCCGGCGAAGATCGCGTCGATCTCTTGCGCTTCGGCGGGGAACTGCTTGCGGTATTCCGCGTACATCGCGTCCCACGCGGCGGAGAGCTTAGGACCGCGCGCGCCGACGCCGTCGGAGAAGCGTTGATAGACGTCGGCGTCGACGACGAACTTCGCTTCCGGGTCCATACCGTAGAACTTCTTCGCGCCGGCGATCTCTTCTTCGCCAAGCGGCGCGCCGTGAGCGGCTTCGCTGCCTTCTTTACTCGGAGCGCCGTAAGCGATCTTGCTGTGCGCGATAACCAAAGTCGGCTTGTCGTTTTCGGCGTCGAACGCGTCAAACGCCTTGCGCAGCGCGGGCAAGTCGTTGACGTCGTCGACTTCGACGACATTCCAGTCGTACGCCTCGAAACGCTTCGCGACGGATTCCGTGAACGCGAGTTCGGTGTCGCCTTCGATCGAGATGCGATTGAGGTCGTAGATCCAGCAGAGGTTGGAGAGCTTCAAGGAGCCCGCGAGTGACGCCGCTTCGCCGGAAATGCCTTCCATCATGCAGCCGTCGCCACAGAGCGCGTAGACGTTAGAATCAAACAACGCGAAGCCGGGCTTGTTGTAGCGGTCGGCGAGCCAGTTGTTCGCCATCGCGAAACCGACGCTAGACGCGACGCCGGCGCCGAGCGGTCCGGTCGTCATCTCGATACCTTCAACGCGGCCGTATTCGGGGTGTCCGGCGCAACGCGAACCGAGTTGGCGGAAGCTCTTGAGGTCGTCCATAGAGACGGCGGGACTATCGGTCGGATTGCCGTCTTTATCCAACGCCTTGACTTGAGCGACATGGAGAACGGAGTACAGCAACGTGGAGGCATGGCCGATGGAGAGGATGAAGCGGTCGCGACCCGCCCAGTTCGGACGGTTGGGATCGTATTTCATACGTTCGTTGTACAAGAGATACGCGACGGGAGAAAGCGCGACCGGCGTGCCCGGATGCCCGCTCTTCGCGGCTTGGACAGCGTCCATAGCCAACGCGCGCATAGTGTCGATCGCTTTCTTTTCACCGGAGGTCATCGATAACATAACTCAATTCTTTCGTCAACTGTACTGCCGAATACTTGCGTTCACGACGCTAACTTAGTTTCGGCGCTATAATTAAGCGTCGGCTTTACTTACCGACGCAAGGATATGGTCAAGTCAAAAAGGATGCGCGTCATTGTTGAGCGCGTTTGCGCAGTTTCGCGTTGCGTTCGTCGCGCACGCGGCGGATATCTTCCACCAACGCGCTCGCGCCTTGTTCCAGCAACGCTTGCGCGGCGCCTTTACCGAGACATTCGGCGAGGCCGCGCTGAGTTTCCAACGGCAAGCCGTCGGGGAACTGTTTGGGGTCGAGGACTTGTATCGAGGTCGTATCGAACGACTGCAAGCCGTCAAACGAAAGGATCTGGGCTTGCAACGTCAGGATCTCGGTCCCTTCGTCCATTGCCAAGAGATTGCCTTGAGCGCCGATAGGAACAAGACAGCCGCCTTGCAGTTCCGCAAGCAGCGCGCGTTCGGCGATAACGCTCAGGTAGGTCGCGCGGTCGATCAGCTTCGCGACGACGGCGTTGGTCTCGGCGTCGTCTTCGCGCGTCTCGAGTCCTAGCGCGCCTTGTCCGACGGCGGGCAAGAAGTCCGGCGCGGGCAAAAACGACGTGATGCGTTCGGCGAGTCCCAGGCGGTTCAAGCCGGCGGAAGCGAGGATGATAGCGTCGTATTCGCCGTCGTCAAGTTTCTTTAATCGCGTTTCGACGTTGCCGCGGATATCGCGCACTTCCCACGCCGCGTTATTCCCGGGAAAGCGTTTCGCGGCGTAGCGCAACGCCATGCTCTTGCGGCGCATACTGCTCGTGCCGAGCACGGCGCCTTCCGGCAGTTCTTCGATCGTCTTGTATTTATTGGAGACGAAGACGTCGCGATTATCGGCTCTTACGGGGACGGCGGTCAAGACGAGCCCGGGGATCTTCTCGACGGGCAAGTCTTTGAGGCTATGCGCGGCGACGTCGATCTCTTTTGTCAGCAACGCGCGCTGTATCTCCTTCGTGAAGACGCCTTGCGCGCCAAGATTCGCGATCGCGTCGGAGCGATTCACGTCGCCGCTCGTTTCGATCTTAACGATCTCGACGTCGACGCCGAGCGCTTCCAACGCGCCCTTCGTCCAGTTTGCTTGCCACATGGCGAGCGCGCTGGGTCTTGTTCCTAATCTTATCGTTTTCATTGCGTGAGTAACGTATCAGAATTTCTTCAAGTAGACGTTCTTGATCTGGACGCGCATACCGCCCTCGCCGACGTGGAGCTGCCAACCCATGACGCCGCTCTTGCGACGGACGTCGTCGGAGTCTTCGTCGATGAAGACGCTCGTCACTTTGCCGTTGATCTTGTGTACGAACACAAAGCCCTTAGCGACGACTTCGTAGTGGTTCCAGTCTTCGATCTTGACGTTGGCGCGGATCTCGTCTTCGGTAGCGAAGCGCGCGACTTCTTCGATCTTGCCTTCCGGGGTAACGCGAGAGACCGTGCCGAGGTTCGCGAGAATACCGCGAAGCGCTTCGCCGTACATGATCCCGCTATACGTCGCGGAGCCGTCGAAATCGCTTTGATAACCGCCCATACGGAACTTTTCCGGCCCTTCCAAGAACCAACCGCGGTAATACAGCCCCGAGTTGCCCCAGTTGCTGATCTTGTAATCGAACTTGATCGCGAAGTCGCCGATCTCTTGATCGTCGGCATAATAAAGCGCTTGGTTGACGACGATCTTCTTGTCCGTGTCGTTCGTTTGGCCGACGATGCAGCCGTCTTCGACCGACCACAGATTCGGGTCGCCCGCCCAACCGGTAAGGTCTTTACCATTGAAGATGGAGACGAAACCGTCGTCTTGCGCGGACGCGGTCGCAACTACGGAGAAAAGGATAACGGCGGCAAAAGAGAGCAGCGCGGATCGTTTCATTTTCAATACTCCTTGCGGGGCAACGGGAAGGTTTTTATCACAACGAAACGCTAGGGTTTCGTTCAACATCTTCTAGCGGACACACTAGACGTTTTATAGTGTTTTACGCGGTCTTATACCGATTTTTCGTCGTTATGTCCAACGCGAAACACTACGACGAATTTCATCTAGCGTCAAGCAAGACGCTAGACGTTTTATCTCAATTCTCGGGTTGCGACACTACGACGCAACCGGGGAGCGCTTTACGTAGTTTGTCGGCGCCGGCTTCGGTCGCTTCGGAGCGCGTGATATGGATCTTTTCGAGTTTCGTCAGCTTCTCAAATTCCGCGACGCCGGCGTCGTCGATCTTAGAACGCCCGACGTGAAGGAACGTCAACTTCGAGAACGTCGCGATCTTCGCGGCGGAGGCGGAAGATATGCCCGCGTCGTCGAGATTCAGCGACGTAAGACGGTCCGTCAACGCGAGAAGCGCGTCTACGCCCGCGTCCCCAACTTGCGTTTGGTAGAGATTCAGCTTCACAAGACTCTTGAAGCCGCCGGCGAGGTCGACTTGTTTCAATTCGTTAGAGGTCAACGGCGCGCCGCTGATATCGAGATCCGCCAACGCCGGCGAACTCGCCAACGCTTGCAGAACGCGCGTCGGAAACGCGCCGTCTTGCGTCTTCAAGCCGGTGAGGCGGACTTTCTTGAGCTTTGCCCCGTTAGCGACGCGAGCGAACGCTTCAATACTAGCGTCGTCGACGACCGCGTCGCTCCACAGGAATTCGGTAAGCGCGGGAGCGGCCGCAAACGTGTTCAACGCGCCGGCGGTCAACGCGCCTTTACCGCGAACGACTTTGACCTTCGACCAACGCGCAAGGTCTTTATCGCCGGGGTAGTTCTCGCATTCGGAGAGGTCGACCGTCGCGCCGGTGGGATCGAACTTCGGCTCGACCTGCTTCACGGGCTCGGTCTTGACTTCCGGCTTCGCGACGGGAGCGGGAGTCGCGACGGGGCGCGGCGCGTTCTGCGAGGCGATAAAACGGTCGACTTGGGCGAGCGTTTCCGCGGAGGCGGCGTTAGCTTCGACCTCGGGTTCGTCGTCTTCGAGCGTTACGATATTAGAAGGACCGCCGCAACCGGCGATCGCAAGCGCGACAGACGTAGTCGCGACAAACGCAAAGAGTTGTTTTCGACACATGATCGACGCCGCCAATCTTGTAATATTACTTGTGTTAAGCCGAGATCATTCGGCGGGTTCTTCAGCGGCTTCTTGGACGGAAACCTCCGCTTCGTCGGCGGAAGCGACGCCGTCGTCGACCGGTTCTTCAGCGGGAGCTTCTTCCGCGACTTCCTCAGCGACTTCTTCGGTCGCTTCTTCCGCGGTCTCCTCAACAGCTTCCTCAGCGGCTTCTTCCGTAGCTTCTTCCGCAGTCTCTTCCTCGGCAGTCTCCTCAACCGCGGGCTCCTCGACGACTTCTTCCGCGGCTTCGTCTACGACGGCGTCGGAAGTATCTTCGGTCGCGGGCTCTTCAACGGCTTCCTCGGCGGCAGGTTCGGCAGTCTCTTCAACGGTCGGTTCTTCAACGGCGGCTTCTTCCGCGACAGGTTCTTCTACCGCGTCTTCCTCGACGCCCATATCGTTAGCCGCGTCTTCGTCGATCCCCATATCGTCGGCGGCAGAGTCGTCAACGCCCATGTCGTTAGCGGCGTGTTCGTCGATCCCCATATCGTCGGCGGCGGAGTCGAGTTCGGCGTCAGAAGTCGCGGGTTCGTTCTCGGCGGCTTCCGCGTTCTTCAGCGCGTACATTTTGCGTTCGCGATCGAGTTTTTCTTGGTATTCTTGTTCGAGTTGCGCGTCGCGGCCTTGCGATTTCAGCGTGTTAGCGTGAGCGCGCCATTCGAAGTCTTCTCTCGTCAAGCACGGGGTAGTTTCCACTTCGTCGGCAATAGGGGCCGCCATAGGGAGATCTTTGACGATCGGCAGATGGTCGATCGTTTCGCCATATTCCGAGAAAGGCAGTTCCGCTTTCTCTTTACAACCGCATACCGCAAACGCGGATAAGATACACGCGCAGAACAGTAAACGCAGACTCAACGCTTGTTTCGCCATGGGAGCTCTCTTATGATCGTGTGAAGGAATAGTGTTACGCCGAGCGCGGCGCGAAAACGCCGTCGACCACCGCTATTATATAAGGAACACGCGTAGTCGACAACAACTAGTAAAGAAAAATTTTCCACAAGACGAAACGTAAAACGAGCGTCGTCGTCAAAGTCAACATATAACCGCTAAATTGTAATTAGCGCAAAAAAAATCGTTCCAAATCCGGCGAAACGTTAAAAAGTAGGTGACTTTTAACGCCGTTAGCGCTATAATATAGAGCGTGGAATCGTCGGTCCAACGCGCGAGACACGTCTTGCGCGCCGGCGTTTTTATTACCAAGTTTGCACCTCGCGCGCGAAGATGTAGGAAGTTCACGCATGGCCAGTCTTTCTTTCGACGACTTAAATCAACGGCTCTTGTCCCTTGAGATCATGGATATGGACAAGATCCGTATCGTGGAATCATCGTTCGGTTCGCAAATGTTCGACTCCGACCAATTCCTCCGCGAGGCGCAACGCCAAGGCTATCTGACGAAGTACCAAGTCGAGCGTCTTCTCGCGGGCGAAACGACGGGTTTCTATTACGGCGACTACCGCATCCAGTATCTTATCGGGGCGGGGTCTTTCGCGCGCGTCTTCCGCTGCGTCCATAAAGACTCGGGCAAAGTCTTCGCGGTAAAGGTCCTTCGCGCGCGGTATCGCGACGACAAACAAGCTATCGAGGAATTCATCCGCGAAGGCGAGATGGGCATGGAACTGCGACACCCCAATATCGCCGCCGTGTACGAGGCTAATCATACCAAGTACGACCACTACATGGTCATGGAGTTCATCGAAGGACATACGCTGAAAGAGCTGATGGCCGCTCAGAAATGCGGTTACCTCGATCCTAAACGCGCGACGCGCGTCGTGCTCGACGTCTGCAGCGCGCTGGAATACGCGCAAAAGCGCGGGTATCAGCACCGCGATATGAAGCCGTCGAACATCATCGTGTCGAGCACGGGCCGCGCGGTATTGCTCGACTTCGGTCTTCTCACCGACCAGAGCTCAAACTTCAAGACGCAACGCGCTATCGAATACGCCGCGCTCGAACGCTGCACGCACGTCCATCGCGACGACCGACGCAGCGATCTCTACTTCCTCGGAGCCGTCTATTTCCAAGCGCTGACAGGCGTCGCCCCGTTAGGCGAGATCAAGGAACGCTCGCGACGGCTCGACGCAAGTCGTTTCCACAACGTCAAGCTCATCCACGAAGTCTCGAAGACTATTCCGCGCTGCGTCGCGACGATCGTCGACAAATCGCTGCGCCTGCGACCCGAGGAACGCTACCAGACGCCCGAACTCTTTAAACAAGACCTCGAACGCGTCGTCGGCATGCTCGAACGCGGCGAGACCGGGGACGCGCCCGTCGAAGAGGTCGTCGAGAAGCCGAAAGCGCCGAAAGTCGTCCCGTCCAAGACGATCATGATCGTCGAAGCGAATCCGAGCTTGCAACAGACGTTCCGCGAGTTCTTCAAGAACGCCGGGTTCCGTCCGCTCGTCATCTCCGCGCCGGAATTGGCGTTGTCGCGTCTCGACGACGTCACGGTCGACGCGGTGTTGTTCAACGCGCAAGCGCTTGGCAAGAGCGCGGTCATAGCGTTCAACAAGCTGCTCGATTCCGCGGTCACGAAAGATCTGCCGGCGATCTTGTTGCTGAATGAAGACCAAGTGAAATGGGGCGCGGCGGCTAAGCGTTCCAAGAAGCGTCTGGCGGTCGGCATGCCGATCTCGATGAAGCGTCTGCTCATGGTCGTCGACAAATTGGTCAACGCCGAAGCGGAAGAGAAAGCGCGCGTCATCGCCGCCGCTACCGCCGCCGCGGAACAAGAAAAAGCCGCGGAAGAAGCGAAACAAGCGCAGCCCGCGAAACCGGCGACGCAAGTCGCGCCGAAACTCGCGTCAGAGGAAGAGGAAGAAGAATTCTCCGCCGCGTTTGAAGACGCGCTTGACGACGCGTTCTCGACGTTCACGATCAAGTCGCGCGGCGATAAAGACGACGCGAAACAAGCGGCGAAACCGCGTACGGAAGACTCCTACGACGATACCGACGTCGCGGACGAAGACGACGACTACTCCTACGTCGACGACGAAGAAGACGAAGACTGAATATCTCGCGCGCGAAATTCCAAAACACACTCGAGCGTCGTTTACCGCGACGCCGATAAAACTAGCGCCGACAAGCTCGGCTTAACTTAGCGTTAGACTCAGAGCGCCGACGGCGCGGAGACACTTTCATGAAAACACTTTGGGAGAATGGTATGGATCGACGTTCCTTTTTGAAATCCGGTCTTGGCGCGGCGGCGTTCGGCGCGTTCAGCGCGTTGTCCTCAACGAACCGCGACGCTTTATTTGCGGCGGACCCCGGTAAGAAAGTCCCGATCGCGTTGCAAGTCTACTCCGTCCGCGAATACGCTTCTAAGGACCTTCGCGGCACGCTGAAGAAGGTCGCGGAGATGGGTTATAAGGGCGTTGAATTCGCGGGCTACTACGGCAACGACGCGAAAGACGTTCGCAAGTGGTTGGACGAAGCGGGTCTTCAAGCGATCAGCACGCACCTTGGCGTTCCGGCGTTGTTGGACGGCCAATTTGAGAAGACGGTCGAATTTGAAAAGACGCTTGGCAACAGCCGTCTTATCGTCGCGAGCGGTCTTTCCGCGTCTTGCGCCACCGACGCCGGCAACCAGATGACCGCGTATCTCTTCAACGAGATCGCCGCGAAAGCGCGCAAAGTCGGCATGCAGATCGGCTTCCACGCTCACTTCAACGACTTCAGCGACGTCAACGGCAAGACGGCTTGGGAACTCTTCTTCAGCCGCACCGCCGAAGATATCATCGCGCAAATGGACGTCGGGAACTGCATGCACGGCGGCGCCGATCCTTACGCCGAAGTTGAGAAATTCCCCGGCCGCGGCAAGCTCATGCACGTCAAAGCGGAAAACGAAAAAGGCAAGTCCGGCGCTTGCGTCGCGGGCGAAGGCGATATCGTCGACTGGAAGCGTATGTTCAATATCGCTGAAAACGTCGGCGGCGTCGAATGGTACATCGTCGAACAAGAAGACTGCCGCAAGGGCTCCGATATCCTCGAAGCCTGCGCCGAATGCTTCGACAACCTGAAGAAGATGGGCAAGGTCTGAGCCCGAGTTCCAACGCCGCTCGCGGAAATATCTCGCGCGGCAATAGGCAGACAAGTTAGATGAAAACGAGCGCGTCGACGCGATATCGGCGCGCTCGTTTTTTTATAGCCGTAAGAGCCGCGTCGCGGGCGCGATTTTTGGCGTTTACAAACGCCGCCGATTTCGTTATATCTAGGACGGGGGACTCCGTCAAGTCTTCCTAGGAATTCCGATATCAGAGCTATAACGAAGAACGAGCGCGTTGACGAGCGACGTCATAACGCGTTCCGAGCAAGGGCGTTAGAAATGAAACGAATGAATTTGTTGTTCAGCGTGGTAACGATCGTAGCGGCAACGACGCTTTGCGTGGGTTGTAAAGACAAAGGAGACGCCGTCGACAAGACCGACGCGGCTTCCGTCGCCGCCGAAGAAGGCGCCGCCGCTCTTGAAGCCGCGGACTGGGCTCGCGCTTACGATAAATTCTCCGACGCGATCGCCGCCAACGATCAAGACGTCGACTCGTATTACGGTCGCGCCGCCGCAGCGACGCAGATCGCGCAAGGGCATTACTCGTTGGCGAAAGCCGCCGCGACGAACCAAAACGAAGAAGCCGGTATCGCCGAAGCGGAAAAAGCCGACCAATACTTCAAGCTCGCTATTGAAGACTGCGATCGCATCGTCGCTATCGACCAAAATTTCGCCGACGCTTATTTCCTTAAAGGGACGATCGCGCAATACCAAGGCGCTTGGGAAGACGGTATCGAGGCGTTCACGCAATGCGTCAAGCTCGACCCCGAAAACGCGGAAGCGTATCACCGCCGAGGCGAGATCTACGACCATACCGGCGACTATATGAACTCCTCCGTCGATTTCAAAAAGGCGAGCGAACTCGGGTTCTCCGAAGGACTGGAAACGGCCGAAGCCGGTTCCGGCGACCTTGAAGATTTCAGCGACCTCGAATACGACGGCGACGACGACGCGGCGGAAGAAGTCGAAAACAACTGACGCGCTTTCACAACGTTTGTAAGACTGAAAACAACGCAAGAGGGACCAAGGATGGCTCGACGTCAAGAACAAGAAGGATCGAACGAAGTAGCGGACGCGTTGCGAGCCGCTTCGCTTAGTCATAAACTGCGCGTCGGCGCGGCGATAACGTCCGTCGTCGTCTTGACGCTCGGCGTCTTCGCGCTCCCGAGTCTGCAAAAATTTGGCTCCGCGAAGCTCTTAGGCGACTTCGATCTGAGCGCCGGCGCCAAGCGTTTGCTTACCGCGCCGTCGATCGCGGAAGTCGAGTTGCCCGAGGAACCGGAGAACGTTGAGAAGTCGCAAACGCCTCGCGAGCCGAAGTCCGCGCCGAAGACGCTCGTCGCCGAAGACGTCGTCGAGGAAGCGGAACTTGCCGAGACGACGCCGGTCGCCCAAGAGAGCGCGGAACCGCAAGTTGAAGAGACGTTTGAAGATATTTTGACGACGAACGCCTCGACCGACCCCGCCGGAGACGCGTTAAAGCTACTTGACGAACTCGACGCGACGCCGACCTCGGAAGAAACGCCGACCGTCGAAGCACAAGCGCTCCCGACCGCGTCGCAAGTCGAACCGTCGCAAGTCGAGCCGAACGCGCAAGAAGCGCAGCCCGCGCCTACGCCCGCGCCGGAAGCCGAGGAAGACGCAAACGCGTTCCCCGAGATCGACCTCGATCTCGCCGCGAGCAAGCGCAAGCCGCGCAGTCAACGCGTATTTGCGCGCGCCGCGGAGCTCGTTGGCCCGAAAGACCCGTCGGCTAAGCATTTCGCGTACGCGGCGAATATCATCGGTTCTCGCTCCGCCAACGCGTTTACGTCGTTTTCCGGCCCCGCCGAACGCGTGATCGCGACGGAAACGGCGATACTCGCGTCGAACGCGCGCGCCAATAAAACGCCGTCCAATATGAACGCGACGCGAGCTACGGAGCCGGGCGCGACGCAGACCGCCGTCGCGCAAGTTAGTTTCACCAACGAAGAGCGTCAAGACGGCGTCGCGCTTGCGGACTACGCGGAGCCGACGTCGAACGCCAAGTCGGGCGTCGCGCCGAAGACGCTAGGTAAAAACGCGAACGCGCGACCGCAGCCGAAGACGCAAGCGCTCGATCTTACCGCCGAACAGATCGCGCAAGACGAACGCCGCAACGCCGCCGCGCGTCAAGCGTTGCGCAAAGCGGGCGTCCAAGGCGCGCATGTCGAACGCTGGGACGCGAACTCGTATCGCGCCACCGGAGTCTCGCGCAACGCCGACGGTAAAGCGTCTCTTGAAGAAGCGTTTGGCGCGACCGCCGAAGAAGCCGCGAAGGCGCTACTCGCCAAGACGCGGCGGAACTAAAACATCTTAACCACTGTATTTGCAATAGTAACAACGGAGATGGCGGCAATGGATCCACGCGAGGAATTAGCGCAAGTCGAAGCTGCGCTCTTTGCCGCGAAAGACCCCGTCCCTAGTCGTAAGATCGCGCAGATCGCGGAACTGGAAAACGGGTCGCAAGCGCGCGCGCTCATACGGAAGCTGAACGAGCGTTATCGTCGCAACGGTTCGGCGTTTTGCGCGGTCGAAGTCGCGGGGGGGTACCAGTTGCGCACGTTACCCGAGTTCGCGCCGTGGTTATTGCGCTTGCAAGACTCGCCCGTCGAACCGCGGTTGACTAATTCCGCTATGGAGACGTTGGCGATCGTGGCGTACGAGCAGCCCGTCTTACGCGCCAATATCGAGCGCATTCGCGGCGTCCATTGCGGGGACGTTCTGCGCCAACTTCTGGAATTAGGCTTGATAGCGGTCGTCGGACGCTCCGAAGAACTAGGACGCCCGTTTCTCTACGGCACGACTAAGAAATTCTTACAGAATTACGGCTTAACGAAGATCGAAGACCTACCGCGTCGCGACGTCTGGATCACCAAAGACGACGTTGACGACGCCGCCGAGATCGTGAACGAAGTCGATAAAAAGAATGCGTTATGACGCGTTGACGCGACGTCTACCACCGCGAGGGCGGTTCGTCTTGTTCAAAAGTGAAGACTTTCTCGCGCAACAGATCCGGCGCGTCGGCGTTGATGCGTTCGTAGACTATCTTTGTCGCCATGACGTCTTCTTGCGCGTTATGATGCTTAAACGAGACGCCCAGTTCTTTCGCGACGTCGTCAAGCGAGTAACTCGGCAGATCGAAATACCGTCTCGCGGCGGGCAAAACGTCGATATAATTCCAGACGGGCGCGGTTATGCCGTACGCTTCCAGCGTCTTCGTCAATACGCGCAGGTCGTAAGTCACGTTGTACCCGACGATCGTGCGGTCCTCGACGAGTCTCGCAAGATCGTATTCCCACACCGCGCGGAAATTCGGCTTGTCAAAGACCATCTCCGGCGTTATTCCGTGGATCAGCGTGTTCACGCGATGAAATTCCGTCTCAGGATCGACTAGCGTATAGAAATTATGGCCTTGGTCGGTCACAGCGCAGATCGAACAAATCCTATCGTTGCGTGCGTTAGGAGTCTCAACGTCGAGAAAGAGTTTCGGCGCGTCTAATTCCTCAAATAAAAAAGAAGACCAATTTGGCGACATAACGACGTCTCTATAAAAGCTCTAATAGAGTAAAGCCAAAGATCCTAGACGCCGACGCGCGCTCGTCGCGCAAAACGCCGGACGCGCGCGACTCACTGAAAGACTTCGATACAGGGCTGGGTCAAGTACTCGCGTTTAAACTGCGGACGACGCTTTGCCGGCGCGTTCGTTCTGTTCTTCCTTTCCCAAAATCGGCGTTGATAGTCGTTCGCGTAATAGGTCAACCACACCTCTTCGCAGACGCGAAGCTCGTGCGAAAACTTCTTGACCTCGCCGGCTTCCATGCCGTTATAGCCATACTCCCATTCGAAGTCGTCTTCTTCACGGTACGCGCAAAAATTCCAATACGTCGGATTCTTATCGTTTACTAGAAACTTTACTTCTTCAGGAAGCACAGTCGTACGCAGTAAGAAATACAAACGACGGTCGGAGAGATGGTCGGCGTAACAGATAAAATGGTTGACGCGTTCCAATTTCAGACAGAATTCGCGGACTTTATCGGCGATATCTTCGTCGCTAGCGACGCGAGAATCGACGAGTTCCGGCGCCCCGATCCACTCGTAGAGCGTGCCGCCGCAGGCGCTAGTCCAGCTAAGCATATCTTTCAGGTACGAGTTGATCTCGGTTCCACCGTCGCCGTATTTACAGCGCAGACATCTTACGGCAAACTCCTCGTCGGGATCTACCCCGTAAGCTTGCTGACGAATACGCAATCGGCCATATTCATAGACGTTGTCTATATATCTATCATTATGTCGATTGCCCATTGCGTTCTATCCTGCCGCGTCGCGGGTTCCAGTGGATCATACAATACGCCGACGACGTTTCGACGCGCGTCGGGGAAAGGCTATCGACTCGCAAAAACAGATAGACCGGCAACAAACGCCAATTCGAGTAGAATATCGCTCCAATAGAGGACGTTCCGCTTCGATTTTGGCGTTATTGCGCGAAATATCAAGCGTTAATGATAGCGAGCGACAAAGACGTATCCCAGGGGGGGCGAAAACCGCGCGTAGCGCGGCGCATGACGACGCGTCGTTCGAGGGGGGAATCGATATAACGCGCCGACACGCTCAATTCGCTGAAACACGACGACGTAAAAACGCCGCCGACAGTCTCTGCTCATAGCGTATCTTTCATCCTCCTAGTTTAATGAGAGAAAGTATAATTTCAAGCAAAGAATTATTGAAAAGAGACTGTCAAAACGAAATAAGACGCCGTTGTCTCTGCATAAACAACACGAACCAACCAATCATAACGACCGAAACTTAGTAGTCAAATTGTTGTTTTCGTTTCTTCGTACTAATCCTTCAAATCGCGCTATTCTTATTTTACTGACTCATCCGTTTTAACGCGCACGATCGCGAGTCCCTGACGCTCGCAAAACTCGGATAATTCGCGGAATCGTTCTTCTCCGTCGGGTCTAACTTCCACTTTGACGAACGGGGCCCAGTACGAGTTCCTTCCCGCCACGCCCCAGGATTTGACGCAGTACGCGATCGCGTCGAGCAGGTTCTTATCGCGCGACGCTTTGCCGGCCGCCGAGACGCAGTCGATCGAGACGACGTTGCGCACGCCGGCTTGCTTCGGGAAGACGATCTTATTCGCTTCGCATCGCGCGAGAATGGCGCGTTCGTTCCCGGAAGTCACGGGCTTTTCTTGCGATAATCTAAACGCCTCTTTGGGCATATCGTCGTCTTTTTTCGGCAGCTCTTGTTCTTTTTGCGCGGAGAGCGAGCCCTCGGAGACCGATCCCGCCGCGTTATTGGCGTAGGCGGTGTTGCCAAGCGTCTTGCGAATATCGACGTTAGAACTCGACGCGGAGGAAGAAGCGTCGCTCGCGACCATGTTCTGCATATACCCCGGCATATTCGCCGTAGAGGCCGACGCCGACGCGTTCGGTATATATTGAGTTTCCGCCCCCATTGCCGCCGCTTGCGCGTATTGGGAGCCTTCCGCGTTCGTTCCTGCTTGCGCCGCTTGCTTAACGCTTTCCGCTTGCGCGAGTTGTTCTTTTTTACCTTGTTGCGCGTCGAAACCGCTCGCGGGGTCGAATCCTTCCGCGGTTCCCGCGTCTGCCAACGCGCTTCCTTGCGCTTGCGCGGACGATTCGGGAGCTTGTTCGGCGTTAGCGTTAGCGGGGTTAGAGGGCGAGGTCGTCATGAATTGCGAATACGCGCCGTTGTACTGCGGAGCCCACGCGCCGTAGTCGTTGCGACCGTCGAGCGCGGAACCGGGTTGCGACGTCGCGGCGACGGACGCGGCGTTATTACCGCCGTTGTTCGCCAACGCGGCGCCGTTTTGAGCGTTCATACCGCCGACGGGCGTGCCTGTCGCGCCGCCGACGCCTCTTGCGCCGCCGTTTGCGGGCGCGTCGACTTTCGCGGAACCCACGCGGACGGACGAGCCAAGCAGGGACTGTAATTCCGTCGTCGGACCGCTCATGCCGGCAAACGAGCCAAAGAAGGAGTCCGCGGAACCGCTGCGGCCCGCGCCAAACGCCATACGGCGATCGACCGCGTTCTGGATGGCGCGAGCTTCCGCAAGTTGGGCGGCTAGACGCGCGCGCGAGGAATCGATCTGTTCGGTCAGCAGCGTCTTGAGCGTCGGGTCGGCGACGGGGTACTCGATAGGTTGTTCTTCACCGACAAACTCATAGCCGTAGCGATCGCCCCACGAGGCCAACGCGGCAAGCGCGAGATAGAAATACTTAGACCCGCCGGGACGCACGACCAGCAACGGATACGGCTCGATAAGGTCGCCGTTCTTCGTCTTCGTTCCGAGCGTGTCGAGATAATGGCGCGACGCGGCTCTCAACGCGGCGTCAAACGGGTTGCCGGGATAACGCGCGACGAGGAAGTCCGCTTCGTTAAAGCGCACGTTCTCGGGGCGAATGAAGACGCCGTCGGCGCAACACTCGACAAAGATAGGGCGGCGGAACGTCCCTTTTTTGCCCTGATAAGGAACGATAGCGTAGGATCTCTTCGCGTCTTTCGACTTCTCGCGTAGTTTCGAGGTCTCTTCGTTGAGTTCCTCGATCTGCATATCGAGCGCGTTGATGCGATCTTGCAGCTCGACGGCTGTGCGGTCGGTCAACGAATCGTCGTCCGCGGCTAGCATCTCGTATTTCTGTTTCGAGACTTCCATATCAGCGCGAAGTCTCGCCAACGCGGCTTCGGCGTTAGCCAGACGCGCGCGCTCGGATTCTAGCGCGGAGTCGGTGCGAGAGCGTATCGATTTGAGCTCTTCAGCAAACCATTCAAGCGATTCAAGTTCGTTTTTCACGTCTTCAAGCGCCATAGAGTCCGTCGCGAGCAACGCGAGTTCGTACTCGTCTTCCGGCGCGGCGTCTTGCGGCGTTTCTTGCTCGGTGTTTTCAGTCTCGTCCGTTTCGTCAAGCTCTTCCAACGCCGAGAACTTCTCAACGTCGCGATCGATAGTCAGACGATTGCGATCGAGTTGCGCCGTCAACGCCTTAGCGTCGACGAGTCGCCCGTATTGAGCGACGTCCCCTAGCCCGGCGTCGGGATCGAAATCGACGTTCTTATCCCCTTCGTCGTCGACGTCTTGCGCGACGGCGATTTCGTCGCTCCCTTTCTGCGCGACCGCCACGAATATCATCGTGAGCGTTCCCATCGTGCAGAGGAGAACGGCTAGAAATGGGAAGAGCGTAAACGTCTCTTCCGTGTGACGCGAACGACGGGACATTAAACGAAACTCGACTTACTGAACTACGAAGTTCTAAAAACGGTTATACGGACCAATAAAGCTACCTCACGCGCTCTTCTTGCGAGTCGCGCGTTTGCGCGGCGCGGGTAGTTCTTCCTCCAAGTTGGGAGTGGGATAGACGATCGTCTCGGACGTTTCGTGCGTCTCCTCCTTCGCGACCGGTTCGGCGTCGAGGCTGACGGAGGCGGAAAGCTCTTGGAAGTTTAGCGGCAACGATCCGTCGTCCAAGGAGCTCTCCAACGAATCGAGCGCGGCAAGCGCTTCGCTGCGTTTGCTAGCGCGACGCGAGGCGCCGGCGTCGAAACACAGCGTTTCGGAATAGCCCGACGACGGAAGCGCGTTCGTCAACTTCGAGTTGAGCAGGCAGACGGTCGCGGAGAGGTTGTTGAGCGTCTTCTCAAATTCGCCGACTTCGGCGATCTTTTCGAGCGTGCGCGTCAGTCGTTCCTCAATAGAGGCGACGTCGGCGGACGCGGCGAGCGCTTCATGCAACGCTTCGGCTTGCGCTTCCATCTTCTCTTCGAGCGAATCGATCCTCGCGACGCGTTTCGCGGTCTCTTCGAGCATCGGGCGCAGAGAATTTTCGATAAATTCGCGTTGGACGCTGGCAAGCGCGAGCGACCATTGTTCGGAGCCGCCGGTCATGCGGCGATCGATCGTCTCGCCGACGCGATCCGCCGCAGCGCTCATGACTTCCGCGCTTTGCTTAGCGGCGTTGGTCATCGTTTCTCCCCAGAGCGCGGTCTGCGCTTTGGTAGCTTCCTCAAACGCGTTGGCGACGCTGCTCAGGAATCGCTGAGTCGCTTCGAGTTCGCGCGAGGTGGACCCGAGATCGGCGTCCGCTTGGAAACGACCTTTAAGTTCGGAATCGACCAGACGCGTAACGCTAGTCGCGAGCGCGAAATCTTGTTTCTTCGAGAAGAATTGCAGGAAGTATACGACGAAGACTAACGACAACGCGAGCGCGGTGGTGTCGAACGCGACTTTGAGCCCCGCGGCTAGCGTTTCGCCGGTCGATTCGATCTGCGTGAGGTCGAGACTACCGAGCGCGACGGTAATGCCGAGAACGGTGCCAAGGAACCCGAGGATCGGAATAGCCCAGACAAACGAACGCACCATGCCGTATTCGGAATCGCGTTCATCCAGCGCGTCGTCGGCTAAGCAACGCAGTTCCTGATCGAGTTCGTCGGGCGACCCGCCGTACTTCAAGAAGAGCAACGCGTCGGAGAGTCGGGTCAGGTACGCGGAATCGCCGCGCACTTCGCGCGCCTTGGAGACTGTGTCGAGATAGGAATCGACGTTGGCGATCGACTCTTTCTCGCGCTTCTTCGGCGGAAATAACGGCCCGCGACGCAACGTCTTACGCTCGCGACGCGTTTGGTGGATCTTGAACAACAGGTCGCAAGCGCCGACCCAGAACATCGCGATCGTCAAATACTCGACGGAGTGGCCTGTAGAATAGCGCACGACCGTCTCGTTGCGTATCAAGCCGGCGTTGACGCCGAAATAGAACAAGAAAGTCGCGACGAGCCCCCACAGGACGGAAGAGCCGGCTAATCTAATGAAAAACGTTTTCATGGTCTTGTATCTTTAACGATCTCGCGATCGACGTTAAACGTTATATAGGAGGGTCTTATCCAATACATTCGGCAAGGTTCAAAAGTCTAACCAGAACCCGAACCCGTACTTGCGCTGGAACGTGTGGTGGAACTGATATTCGTCGTCCCCGCCTTGGAAGTATTCCGCGCCGAGGCGCATGAGCTTATTCGTATCGCTACGCCATTGCGCACCTAGCTGCGTCGCCCAGTACCCGCCAAAATCGCGCTCTTGGTAGAGATGGACGTGCGAGGCGAAGAACGGACGCGCTATCATATTGGACATGCGCGGATCGAATTGCGGCGAATATTCCAGCCCGAGTTGAAATTCCATCGGCTCGGTCGTTTCCCCGGTGTGGAAGGCGTAGTCGGCTTCCGCGTACATACGCACTTCGTCGATCGGCTTGAAAGCGAGCCCGAACATGATGGCGTCGCGAGAGTAATGGACGCGCTTTCGGAAGCCGTCCATGAGGTAGTTGTCGCCCAAGTGCGAGCTGACGTGATAGTACCCGGTCTTGAATTGCCAACGCTTTGTGCCGTAGACGATCGGAACGCCGGCGCGGTAGTCCGTCGCGGCGAGATTGCGATGGCGTTCCCAGTCTAGTCTCAGCAACGCGGCGCCTTCAAGTTCGATCTCCCACCCTTCCGGTTGGACGGGGTCGGTCGTGCCGTTACGCCAGATAGCCGTTCTACCGCCGAGCGTGATATCCCAGAGCTCGCCGTAGCCTTGAGTATGGTTGATGATGCTTTGGAGCCGCGGCTCCTTGCGACCGGCAAGATAGGAGGGATACATAAGACCTTGCGGCAGGAGTTGTTGCGTCCAACCCTCTTTCGGCACGTCGGGCGCGATCCAGCGTTCGCTGAACGTGTCGCCGTCGCGCGCGTTCGTCTCGACGGCGTACCCGAAGATCCCCTTAGACTGCGTCATCGGGCGGTCGGAACCTAAACCGGACGTGACGGTCAGTTCGTCTTCACGCATAGCGCGTCGCGCGTAAACGTCGTTAGTAGCGGCGTCGAGATAGGCGTCGGAGCCGACGGGCAAGTCGGAGTAACTCGTCTGCCGAACGAAATCGTACTTCTTCGCGAGCTGTTCTTGCGGCACGACGTTGTTATCTCGCGAGCTGTATCTTGCGCGCGGGGTAAGCGTCGGGTCTTGCGGCATAGGGCTTTGCGCGGGTATAGGTTGCGCGGCATAGCCGTCCGCGCCGCGCGACGCGTCGTATTGGTACGAGGCGGCGCGGTCGGCGTTTTGATACTGCGAGATACCGTACCCGGGAACCCTTGAAGCGGCGGGAGCGGCGTACGAGGACTGATAAGCGGATTGCGCGTTAACGGCGGCGCAAGAAAATAAAAAGTAGACGCATACGCTCAACGCGCATAACGTCGTCAAGCGCGCGCGACTCAAACGCCGCGACGCAGTTCGATGCGTTCTAACCTTAACGGCGACCGCATTTTGCGATAAAAATTCCATTCGCGTCGGATAAAATTATCCCCTCCTAGGATAAAACGACAATGACAATAATAGAGCAAGAGTAATGAATTTAGAGAACGGAGACAAGAGCAAAAAAGACGAGTCTCGGCGCGCGAAACTCGTCTTTCATCGTATCATATAAGCGTTGGAACGCTCCTGCGTCAGAGCATGCTGCTCAGTTGCAAGAACGCGTTTGCCCCGCGTTCGCCTTGCGCGATATCGGCGTCGACGCAAACGCGTTCGATCCCGGCGTCGAAGACGGCTTCGCAAGTATCGAGGTCGATCCCGCCGTACGCGTAGACGGGAACGGGCGTCTCGCCGTTGAAGCGTTCGAGAACGCCGCGCAGGAACTCGACGCCGACGGTATTCTCTCTCGGGTCGTCCGAAAAGACGGGGCCCAGTTCTACGAAATCGACTTCGCCCTTCTCCGCGGCGTCAAACGCGGCGAGCGCTTCGTCGAGATCGGAGACGTAAGCGCCGAGCAGTCTGTCGTCGCCGATATTCTCGCGAGCTTGCGCCCAATTGTTTTCCAAGACGACCCCGCCGTCGAAAACGTCGCCCCAAGACGAGAACCCACGCGAGATAAGCAGCGGACGCCGCGCGGAAGAAACGCCCGTCTTGATATAGCGTTCGTGGAACCGGCCTAAGAACAGATCCATCGCCTCGCGCTCGGCGACGTCGTCGCGATCGAAGTCGAGCTGGAACGCGCCGATATTGGCGGCAAATAACGCGTCGATAGCATCCGCGCTCAACGAGCTGTCGATCAAGCACGCTAGCGAAGCTCTATTGAGCCGATCGCGCAACGCCTCGCGTCGCGACCGCGGTCTGCGCGCAAACGGTCCCTGTTCGCATCGCGTTTCTTCGCGTCTAGGAGCGGCTAACGCTCGCGGCGTATCGTCTTTGTCGTTCTGCGCGTTATCGAACCGCAGCGCGAGTTCGTAAGCGACTTTCTCGAGCGTATACGATTCGTAGCGCACGCGTTCAAATTCTCTCGCGAGTTTCGGCGCGACAAATTTAGAGTATTCTTCGAGACTTCGCGCCGCTTCTTGCAGACGCGCGAAATTCGCGGTCATGAGCTGCGCGAGCGAATCGCGACGGTACTCGTCTTCCGCCTCGATCGTAACGCCGACGTCGCCGACCGTGTCTCTCGCGAGCAGTCTTTCCCTGCGATCCAGTTGTTCCGCGGCGGCGGCCAAGCGGTGTCTTGCCGCTTTGAGCGCGGCGGAAAACTCTTTATTGTCGTCGATATATCGCGCGGCGTCTTCGATCACGCGCAACGCCTCGCGACCGCGATTTGCGGCGGCGTCGAGGATACGATAAATTACTCGCTCTGACATCGATGCGTCCAAGGGGGTTGAAATAATTTCGTCAACGCGGCGACTACCGAATATCCGCGCGCGTTATAGTTCTCTCATTGTATAACGCCGAAAAACGACGTCAAACGCGGTCGGAAGAATTGTTGTTGTACAAGAAGATATTGTCCCACAGGAAATCGAGCTTCTCCAACGCCTTGTCGAGCGCGAGAACTCGATACCGTTTTACCAATTTCCCGTCGATCGTATCTTCGCGTTCTTCCAAGAGTCCTTTTTCGCGCAATTTGCGCAACGAGTCTGAGGACTCGAAATCGACGTCGACGCCAAATTCGTCCTTCAAAAACGCTTCCGCGTCGGAATCGATCTCCTCTTCCGTAGCCCAGTCCGCGCGTTCTAACGCCATGAAGTATCCGAGAAAGAACTCTTTGACTTCCTGTTCGTCCGCGGACGTAACGAGCATATTGGCGGCGGCAAAATTCGAGGCGAGCGATTTGCCGTAGAGCTGAGACGCGTAACGCTGTAGATACGCCGTGCGTTTGTTGAACAATTTGAGCGCGTTACGCACCGACAACAAGACGAACCCGACAAAGAAGACGAGACACGCGACGAGATTGAACGCCGCAGCAACAACGAATTTCACGATCGCGGAGCCCGAACCGACGGCAAACGTGCCGCCGATCTTCACGATATCGCCGGCGCGCCAGATGATGCTGACGCGCGGAGTGACCATCTTCAGGTCTTCCAACGCGATATTCTTGAACAACTTCACGATAACGACGTCGTCGATCTCGCCGTCGCCCGTCGAGTTATTGAACTTCGCGCGCAGTTTCGCGATCGTGTCGGCAAATTCCGAGCTTGACGGTTTCAGTCTCGCGAAGATACATACGCGTCGCAGCGAGTCGGAAGCGACGCTTTGCGACTTCCCCCAGGCGCTCGAAGGTAGTATCGTTTTGACTGGGTTCGGGGAAACGCCGCGCACGAAGACGCGAAATTCCGCAAAATCGTCGAACTTCGCGACGACGGGCAACTCGCCGGGCAGTCGGAAATTCAGAATCTCGGCAATCGCCTCGCGCGGCAGCTCTTCGTAGTTGCAACGCGTCAGGACGTCTTCTAAACCGTTGACAAAACGTCGATACGCGACCTCTCTTTCCTCGGCTGAATACTTTCTCTCGTAGACGTTGTCGGAGTCCGGATCGAACGGCGCAAACGACTCGCGTAGTTCGTCAAGCAACGCCAACGAGTCGAAGCGATAGAACGCCTCGGCCATACCGGCGAACTCGTTGCAATTCGCAATGGAAGCGCGCCCCGCGGTTTTACAGCGCGCGGCTATCCGTTCGACTATAGCGGTATATCTCACGGGTATAAAATTCCCGCGTTCGTCTGCGGTCGCGGACTTCAATCTGTCCTTCAATCGCAATTCGACCACGCCCGGCGCAAAGTACTTAAAACGCTTGCCGAGTTTTCGACATAACGCGTTAAACGGTATCACATAAGAAAAAAACCGATCCCAGAGAGTCATCAACGTATTCTTGACGTAAAGAGTTACGAGCGTTTACCCAATATAAAAACAAGGCGGTCGAACGCCCGGCATTCGAGCGTTCGACGCGATCCGCGCAATCATAGCGCGAACTTAATTCATTTGAACGTAACGTTTTTAACAAACGCGTTCGTATGCAGTTTCGCTTCCTCGGCGGACTCGATCTTCTTCCCGGCGAATTGCAGATTCTCGAAGACGATGTTTTTCGCGGAGCTCTCGTCGTTCAAGCCGGTGAAAGAACTCGCGGGAACGCGATTACCGTAGACGTAGATATCTTTGAACAAGACGTTGTCGACGGAACCGTTGGTCTTGTCGCCGGAATAGAAGGTCGATTGTATGATGATGAACGTCAACGAGGGACAATAATTCGGGTCTTGATTGGGATTATAGACTTGTTCCTCGGATTCTTGATAGATCGGCGTGGGGATCTTGTCGTCGAATTCAACGCGGATGTTGTCGAAAACGACGTCGTGGATCTTAGCGCGGTCGCCGTGTTGGATATCCATCGCGATATGCGTCGAGCGGATGATATCGCTGTTTTCAAAACGGATGTTGGCAAATTCCGGCGCGCGCGTCTCGGCGCCCAGTTCCATCGCGCGTCCCCAGTCGCACCAGATCGTGTTGTTGCGGAACAACAAGTCTTTACTCGGTTTTTGCACAGGACCGTCCACGCCTTTGTCAATACCTTTAACGACGATACCGTCGTCGAACGTGCGCAGGAACGAGTTTTCGATCAATACGCGCTCGCTATTGCAAACGTCGATACCGTCGGCGTTATAACGCCACAAGCCGACGAGCTTCGTATTGCGTATCGCAATATCGTCGCAGTTGACGAGCGTGCAAGACCAGACGTCGGTATCGCGCTGAACGATTCCATCGATCTCGACGTTCTTGCAGTTCGATAAGCGGAAGATACCGCCGATCTCGCCGCGTTCGTAAGGACCAGCGTCAATAATACCGGGGCCCGAGATCTTGACGTTCTCGACGTTGACCCCGCGAATACCGCCGTAAACGACCGCGCCAGCGTCGACAAAGACCTCGTCGCCGCTCTTCAATTCGAGTACGCCGACTTTATGGACGCCGGGGCCGAAATAACGCAGATTCGGGGCGTTAAGATCGGCGGGACGTTCGTATTTCGGGAACGGCAGCAGATGCAAGCAGTTATGGAAACCGGCAAGTTCGACGACAGTCGGCGCGGTACCGGGAACCTCGAATTCCAGCGTCTTCGCTTCGCGGTCGATCTTCGGCTTGATATTGAGCGAAAGAGGACGAACGACGACGTCGTCGAGCGCGGAAACGTCGCGCGTCGTCTTCACTACGACTTTGGTCGTCGGTTCGGTCGTTTCCCAAGTCGCGAAGCCGGCAAGTTCCGTTTGATCAAGTCCGCGTTGATAGCCGGGCCAGATACGATTGAACGGTATAGCGCTGACGCGGCATTGCCACACCGGCGCTTCGACCCCGTCGATCCACACTTGGAAATCGGGATAGATCGCTTCCGTCTCAGGCGCGGTCGGGATAACGACCTCGGCGCGAACGCTCGTTACGATACTTAGTAGTAAAAGAGTTAAAGCGAAGCAGGATCGTTTTAACATAGTTTTCCATCCTTTTCTCTGTCGCGCGCATATCATAGACCTTTCGCGACGATCGCGCTGTCGCCGCGTTAATAACCGCTTGAAACGGCTTAATGTAATTATACAGATCAAAAATCTTGTGGCAAATCGATCGCGCAAAAATTTTTACGGCGGCTAAAACGCGGACATAAAAAAACGCGCGAACACATAACGCGTTCGCGCGCTTTTAGTTTAACGATCCGGCTTTACGCCAAGGACCGATCTTTCGAGCTAGGCTCTAAGATCAGTTGTTGGTGTCGGCGTTACCATCGTCGACGGTAGCGAGTTTGCCAAGGATGTGTTGCGGCGTGGTGGAGCTCATGAAGGTGACGGAGCCGTCGCCCTTGAGGAAGTTCGCGCCGGAAGCGTGCCAAGAACCAAGACCGCAGTTGATGGAGGCGTGGTTATTGGAAGCGAGGTGGTCATAGGGGCCGTCGATACCGTTAGCCAAGTTGCTATACGGGGTCTTGCGGTCGTCAGACCAGTATTGAGCGACGCAACGCCAAACGGAACCGCAACCAGTGGAAGCGGCGGCGCAGAGGTAAGAGCAGTCGTGGCATTGAGACCAGTTCGCGGTGGACGGAGCGGTCGTGTTACAAACGTTCAGACCGTCGATCGGGATGTGCTTTTCGCCGATGACGATTTGGTTGGAAAGACCGTCGACAACGCGAGAGAAGGTATCGCGCGGTTCGGAGTGGGTGTTGGACTCGGAGGTGCCGCGGAATTTCGCGCCGCGGAAGAAACCTTTTTGGTAGGTTTGGCAGCTGTCGGTGAAGACTTGGGTAACGCGGACATAGTAGTGGTTGTCGACGTTACCGGCGGACGCGCGACCGTTTTGGGCACCGTTAGAGTCGGTCGAGAAGATCGGGCAGTAGTCGGTTTGCGGACCCGCGGAGCAGTCGCCCGTGGAGGTTTCGACGTACTCATAAGCGGCGGGAGTGCTACGACGAGACGGGCAGACCATGTACGGAACGCCCGCGAATCCCTTCTTTTCATCGGCGGTCAGGGTAACGCCATTCCAGGTCGCGGTGGTCTTCCAGAAGTATTGACCGAGGGTAACGGGGTCGGTACGATTGAGGAGGTCCCACAAGACGGTTTGTTCGCTATAGGGATAGAGGTAGGCCCACATGGTCATACGGTGCCAGGAGTGAGCTGCCGGGGGGATACCTTGGCGAGCGTCGTGGAAGTTATGGATCGCGAGACCCATTTGCTTCAAGTTGTTGGTACATTGCATACGGCGAGCCGCTTCACGAGCCGCTTGGACGGCGGGAAGAAGCAAACCGATAAGGATACCGATAATGGCGATAACGACGAGCAATTCGACGAGCGTAAAGCCGCGTTTGGTAGAACGAGTCATAACAACCCTTTCGTGAATGAATAAAATTATGTAAAAATTGGCCGACTCCGAAGTTGCCTTCTTTGTCGAGTACCTATCCGCGGACTAGCCACGAAAAGGCGTTATATCGTATAACGCCTTGCAAACGCGAGGCGTCATTATTTCCGTTTGTCGTTCCGTATAGAACGACAATATAATAATTTATCGAACAAAGGAGCGCGCCGAGGCCAAAAACTATCGGCGCGTCAAAATCTTTTACGCAAACGTAAGAGCTTATCAACCGCGACGTCAGATCGAAACTCAAAGCAAGTTCGGATTGACCGTTCTATGCTTTTTCGGTAGTTCGGGAGGCGCGTCCCGAGCGTCGGCCATCTCTTTCTGCATCTTCTTACGATATTCGGGATCGAACATCATCTTGGCGGCTTCGGTACGCTTATCTTCCGGCACTTCGTTCGGAGGATAGACGACTAGATCGATACGCTGACTCTTCTTAATATCGAAGAGCCAACCGGAGGTATCCGGATTGGTGTGCTGCATATCGATCAACTGCACGACGCCGTCCATACGATAGTCTTGCAATCTATCGTGCGTGGCTTCCGTTTCCTGGAACCCGAGCGCGCCGGTGATATAGACGCGATACGTACCCTTGCGGATACCGTCGTTACGACGCAGCGAGTGGAGCGAATATTCGCCGTTCTTGTCGATATCGCTCTTAGCCATATAAAAGTCGTCGGTGAAGATGATCTGCCCGATCGACAGCGGTTGTCCGTTTTCAAAAGCGACCCTACCGGAGACGTGGGCGTTGTTGCTACATCCAACGGTCGCGACTAGCGCCATCGTCGTCAAAGCAAAGATCGTCAAGCGTTTAAAATCCATGATCGTTCCACGTCGACCTAAGAGCATATGAAATATTGGATATCAGTTCTCGGAACCGGGAGCGGCGGGAGCCGGAGCGGCTTCGATAACGAGGTCGAGCTTTTGCGAACCTTTAACGGTGATGGGCGCGAAGGGGCTCATGTCAGGATTGCCGTACTCGGGCGGAACGGTGTTGGTAGCTTGACCGATGATAGCGACCTCGACGGAGTCGTCGCCGGTACCGGTCTTGGAAGCGCCTTTGGTATCGCCGAAGCTGAGCGTATCGGTGATGTAGACCTTGTAGGTGCCGGCGGGAACGCCGTCGCCGGGCTTGAACGTGCGCATCTTGAAGGTGCCGTCCGATTCGATCTGACCCTTGCAGATGGTGTCGGCGCTAGAGAAGTTGACGGTGCCGTAGGTCAACGGGGTGCCGTCGGCGAACTTGACGGTGCCGGTAACTTGGGAACGACCGCCGCAACCGATGCAAGCGACCAACATGACGACGCTGACGAGCGCGAACAGTTTGGAAACGTTATTTTTCATCAATACATTCCTTGAAAATAATAATAGCGCTCGTTCCATCGAATCGAGCCGGTATCAAACGCCGTTTCAGCCGCGGCCGCAAATGGGTATAGAATGAGCCCGAGAAACAAAAGACAAACATAGTTGCTGATCTTTAAAACCCGGCGCCCAAAACAATACGTTAGCCCTAAGCGCGAAATAGCGAAAAGTGAGCCGACGTCGAATTACTACGGCGCGGCTTAGAACGACGAACTTTTAATATAAATCGAGTTCCCGTCCTTCAACGTAGTATTCTAATTCCTTTTTCAATCGGCACAAGGGGCGCCATCCTAAGCGCGACAAGCGTTCGAACGTCCCCCAAAGGGCTTAAACGCGCAATTCCACGGTATTATTAGAATGTCAAGAACTGTAGACGGTTCAAAAATTTTTCAAAATTTTCAAAAATTATTCCAAATTTCCTCTTATCTCTCCTCTTCAAGCGTCCAACGCGCTAGTAAACAGTGTTAACCTTAAAAATCCATATCGTCTTGATATTAGGCGTTTATCTTGTCAAATTGTGGAAAATCGCATATCGGCGGTTGACAATAATACAAAACATGTCACAATCATAATGGGGAACATTTGCGTTAAAACGCGGTATTTGAAAAAATTCTCCAACCCAAAAGATTTTCGTAACGCGTTGAATTTTCGGTGTTTCCCTTACATCAATCACGCCGTCTCGCGCCGCAGCATTAACGAAACGCGCGCCGACGGCCTCACTATGATAATGCAAGAGAGTTGAAAATGAAAAACTGTAAACGCATTGTCTACGCGTCGGCCCTTGGCCTCCTCGCGCTGTTATTCACCTTGGGCATGCAGCCCAGTTCTCAAGCCTATACGTTCCCTCAAGACGCCGCCGCGACCGCGGACGCGCAAGCTACCGAAGCTCCCGCCGCCGAAGTTCCCGCCGCTCCCGAAGTCGTTGACGCCAACGACGTCGAACCTTCTTCCGTCGCCGAAAGCGCCGAGGGTCGTCTTGGTTTCTTGACCTCTCGTTTCGGGTATCTTTGGCTCCTCGCGCTTGCGGGCGCGATCGCTTCTTTGGTCTACGCGGTGAAGTTCTTCAAAGCGATGATGAAAGAAGACGAAGGAACAC
Organism: Thermoguttaceae bacterium; assembly: GCA_045599605.1. Taxonomy (GTDB): domain Bacteria; phylum Planctomycetota; class Planctomycetia; order Pirellulales; family Thermoguttaceae; genus RUG369. The sequence continues at coordinate 42,837 of JAZRWE010000006.1, read as the reverse complement.
CCGAAATGATCAAGATCGCCGACGCGGTCCGCAAGGGCGCGAACGCGTATCTTAAGCAACAATACAAAGTCGTGGCGGTGTTCTTCGCCGTTATTTGGGCGTTCTTGATGTTCCTCGCGTGGGGAGTCGGCGTTCAAAACAAGATCGTTCCTTGGGCTTTCTTGACGGGCGGTTTCTTCTCCGGTCTCGCCGGTTGGTTCGGCATGAAGACGGCGACGTGGGCGTCCTCTCGCACGGCGGCGGGAGCTCAACGCTCCTTGAATCAAGGTCTTCAAGTCGCGTTCCGTTCGGGCGCGGTCATGGGTCTTACGGTCGTCGGTCTTGGTCTTCTCGACGTCGTCCTTTGGTTCGGCGCGTTGTACTGGATCTTCCCGAAATTCGGTTGGACCATGGACTTGACCGAGATCACGGTCGTTATGTTGTGCTTCGGCATGGGCGCTTCTTCTCAAGCGTTGTTCGCGCGCGTCGGCGGCGGTATCTATACTAAGGCCGCGGACGTCGGGGCGGACCTCGTCGGTAAAGTCGAAGCCGGTATTCCGGAAGACGACCGCCGCAACCCCGCGACTATCGCGGACAACGTCGGCGACAACGTCGGCGACGTCGCCGGCATGGGCGCCGACTTGTACGAATCCTACTGCGGCTCCATCCTCTCTTCCGCCGCTCTTGGCGTCGCGGCTTACGCGGCTATGGGCGAATCTCAAGTCACGCAAATGAACGCGCTCTTCCTCCCGATCGTCCTTGCGGCTATCGGTATCGCGCTGTCCATTTTCGGTATCCACCTTGTCAAGACGGAAGAAAACGCCGACCAAGGCCAACTGCTCAAAGCGCTTGGCAAGGGCGTCAACCTTCCGTCCGTCATCATCGGCGTTTTGTCGATCCTCGCCGCGTTCATCATGTTGAGCGGCAGCGCTCGCATGGCGGGTCTTTCCGTCGTCGTCGGTCTTTTGGCCGGTTGGCTCATTGGTAAATGGACCGAATACCGCACTGCTTACGAATACAAGCCGACGAAAGCGATCGCGAATCAAGGTCGCACGGGCGCGGCTACGGTCATCATCGCGGGTATCGCTGAAGGTATGTACAGCGTCTGGGCTCCGGTCGTGATCGTCGGGGTCGCCACGATCTTGGCTTTCGGTTTCACGACGAGCTTTGATTTCAGCAACGTCAAGACGTTCTCTCTCGGTCTCTACGGCGTAGGTATCGCCGCGGTCGGCATGCTCTCCACGCTCGGCGTCACGCTTGCCACCGACGCTTACGGTCCTATCGCGGACAACGCGGGCGGCAACGCCGAAATGGCCGGCCTCCCCGAAGAAGTTCGTCAACGCACCGACGCGCTCGACTCTCTTGGCAACACGACCGCCGCTACCGGTAAAGGTTTCGCGATCGGTTCCGCCGCTCTCACCGCGTTGGCCTTGCTTGCCGCTTACGTCGAAGAAGTTCGCGTTGGTTTCGAACGCTGGGGCGCTTCCGCGGTCAAGACGATCGAATCTGACGACGCCTCCGTCGCCGGCTTCTACAAGGTCTCCGACAACTTCGTCGTCTACTACCCCGGTAAAGATATCGTCGAATCCGAAAAAGCCGCCGCTAAGGAAGCCGGTCGCGACTGGTTCCCCGCGACCTACCTCGTCATGCCGGAACAAGCGAACAATCCGAACGAAGATATGCCGATCTATCGCGGCTCCGAAAAGTCTTGGTCTGAATCCAACACCGCTTGGAACAACTTGAAGACGAATCGCGGCCCCGCGCTCATCACGAGCGAAGTCGCCTCCGTTTGCCCGTTCATTCCGGAAAACGAATCTGAAAAGACGGAAATGGTCTCCGTCAAGTCCGCCAACATGATGGACTGGATGAACTTCTACTCCTGCAACTTGATCAACCCGAAAGTCCTCGTCGGCATCTTCCTCGGCGCTATGACCGTCTTCGTCTTCGGCGCGTTGACCATGACCGCCGTCGGTCGCGCCGCGTCCGGCATGGTCGAAGAAGTCCGTCGCCAATTCCGCGAGATCAAGGGCATCATGGAATACGAAGCGGAACCTGATTACGAAACGCCGGTCGCGATATCGACCAAAGCGGCTCAGCGCGAAATGATCGTTCCTTCGCTCCTCGGCTTGATCATGCCGATCTTGGTCGGTCTTGTTCTCGGCGTCACGGGCGTTCTTGGTCTTTTGGTCGGTTCTCTTACAGCCGGTTTCTGCGTCGCGGTCTACATGGCGAACGCGGGCGGCGCGTGGGACAACGCAAAGAAGTACGTCGAATCGAATCTCGATCCTTCTCTTGGCGGCAAGCGCTCCGAATGCCATAAGGCAACGGTAGTCGGCGACACCGTCGGCGACCCCTTCAAAGACACGACCGGTCCTTCGCTCAACATCATCATCAAGTTGATGAGCATGGTCTCCGTCGTCGCGGCGGGCTTCATCGTCGCTTTCGGCGGCTGGTTCTGATCTTTAACGCGGGATCGCGCGTTTATCCGACGCGCGTTCTAGCGTAACGCCCAAACGCCGATCTTTCTCGCGAACTAACGAGGAAGATCGGCGTCTTTATTTATATAGAGAAAACCGTGAGAAGCGTAAGCGCGTATTGACGCCGACGGCAAAATAGGTTAAATCATTTCCACGCCGTATTGCGTCGACGTTATTATCGCAACGTTCGCATACGCGTCGCGGCGTCGCGTTATTCAGTATCAAAACTAACCAAACCAAACCGCGGGAGACTATTCCTTGGGCGCCATACCATCAGGACCAAAACGCTTTGTGGACAGCTGCTTCCCTTTCACGACTCAGGGACGGCTCGCAAAATGGTCGTACGAATTAGACAAAGTCAACGCGCTCGAGCCGAAATATCAAAAACTTAACGACGCGGAGCTGCGTAAAGAATCGTTGTCGCTACGCTATCGCGCAAGAAGCGGCGAGCCGCTGGCAAAGTTGTTGCCCGAGGCTTACGCGTTAGTGCGCGAGGCGGGCAACAGAACGCTCGGCATGCGCCACTTCGACGTCCAGATCCTCGGCGGCATCGCGATCTTCAATCGTTCTATCGTCGAGATGCAGACGGGCGAAGGTAAAACGCTAACGGCGACGGCGCCGTTGTATCTTCGCGCTTTGGCGGGTAAAGGGGCGTTACTGGCGACGGTCAACGACTACCTCGCGGCGCGCGACGCCGAGTTGATGGGGCCGATCTATAAAGCGCTCGGTATGAAAGTCGGCGTTATCCAGACGCAACAACAGACGGACCAACGCCGTCAAGCGTATCAATGCGACGTAACTTACGGCACCGCTAAGGAATTCGGATTCGACTTCCTCCGCGACCGTCTGCTGCTTCGTCGTATTCGCGAAGGCCAGACGGACTTACTCGGCGCGATGCTTCGCGAACAACGTGAGAAAGACGAACAACCGACGCAACGCATCGATCCTTATTTCTGCCTCGTCGACGAAGCGGACTCCATCTTGATCGACGAAGCGAGCACACCGCTCATCATCAGCGCGTTGCCTACGGAAGAACAGAAACAAGAAGTCGAAGCGTATAAGTGGGCCGCCGACGTCATTTACGAATTTATCGAAGACGAAGACTACACCTACGACCATGACAAACGCGAAGTCGAACTGACGCGCGAAGGTCGTCAGAAGGCGCGTCGCATCCATAAGCCTGACGCAATGGCGACGACGGGGTTGTACCATATCTACGAATACGTCAAGCGCGCGATCAAAGTCGACCGCGAGTTCCATCTCGACCAGCAATACGTGGTTCGCGACGGCGAGATCGTCATCGTCGACGAATTTACGGGCCGTCTTGGCGAAGGTCGTAAATGGCGCGAAGGTATCCACCAAGCGGTCGAAGCGAAAGAAGGGGTCGAGATCACGGTGGCGACGGGCCAAGCGGCGCGCGTTACCGTCCAGGACTTCTTCCTGCGTTTCGAGCATCTTGCGGGCATGACCGGTACGGCGAGCACGTCGCGCCGCGAGTTGTCGAAGATCTATAAGTGTCACGTTATCCCGGTGCCGACGAACCGTCCTCCTCAACGCGTGAAGCTGAAGACGCGCGTCTTCGCGACCGAGCGCGCCAAATGGAACGCGATCGTTCAAGAGATATCCGAACTACACGAACTTGGGCGCCCGGTGTTGATCGGCACCAGAACGATCGACAAGAGCGAGATCCTGTCGACGCTCCTCAACGAGAAGAAGATGGAGCACAGCGTCTTGAACGCGAACCGCATCGCGGAAGAAGCGGAGATCGTCGCGGACGCGGGTCACTGGGGCAAAGTCACGGTCTCGACCAACATGGCGGGTCGCGGTACGGACATCAAGTTGCCCGCCGAGATCTTGGAGATCGGGGGTCTCAACGTCATCTGCACGGAAGTGCACGAATCGGCGCGTATCGACCGTCAGCTCATCGGGCGTTGCGGTCGTCAGGGCGACCCCGGCTCTTATCGACAGTATCTCTCGCTGGAAGACGAGATCCTCGAAAAGGCTTACGGCCCTAAGAAGGCGGCAAAGATCAAGGCGAAGGGCGAAGCTAACCCGGAAGCCGAAATGCCGGAAAAAGAAAAGATGTTCTATCGCGCGCAAGCGAAGGTCGAACGCAAGAATTATCGCAATAGAAAGACGATGCTCTATTACGAAAAGGAACGTAAAAAGATGCAACGCGGCATGGGACAGGACCCGTATTTGGACACGCCGAACTGAGCCTGCGTTTAGAACGAGCGCTTAAAATATATCGGTATTGGAACGTTTTGCTCCAATACCGATATTTTTATTATATGTCAATATATATCGTAACTTACAACTACCCTTCCGCGTTTTCGTCGTTTTCTATTTTCAAGTCGTTCTTTCGCCTATTTTGCAGCACGTCCATGTACCCGGCGGTAACGATACCGGCGGGCAACGCGACGATCGCGATACCGATAAGAGACGAAAGCATCGTGACGAGCCGTCCGGGTATCGTCACGGCGTAGATATCGCCGTACCCGACGGTCGTGAGACTGATGGTAGCCCAGTACACCGCCTCAAAGAAGTTGTTGAACGTCTCCGGCTCGACGTTGAAGATGACGACCGCGGACGTCAGGATATACCCGACAGCTAAGGAACCGACGGCGAGAAGCGGCATGCTCTGCTCGCGAATGACCTCGACGATGATCGACATACTCTTGGAATACCGAAACAACTTAAACGAACGCGCGATACGCAACATGCAGAAGACGCGAATGGCGTTATTAAAGCCGTTGAACTGCAATACTTGAAAACTGACGAGTATCGCCAACGAGACGGACAAGATCGCCGCCAGGTCGAACAGCGCCAACGGCGTGAGCGGGTACAACGCAAACGAGGCGCGCCCCTTGCCGAGCTTGAGATCGGCGGTAGCCCAACGAAGCCAATAATCTCCGACGAAGAAGACGACGGCGACGAGGTCGATGTATTCAAAGCAAGTATAAAATTCTTTGAACACCAAGGGGACGCAACTCGCCAAGATAACGCCCAGCATCGTAACGTCGTATAATCGGCTTACCCAGTCCCCTTTTTCCGCGATCTCGATAATTTGTAAGACGCGTTCTCTAAGCGCCGTATTTTTCGCGTCGTCTCGCATGCTCGCCAAGTCTCCTTTATTCGCAATATGGAAACGTAAGGAACTCTAATATCCATATTCCCCAATTTTAAAAGTAATCTCCGACTCGACAAGGCGAGAGTGTAGAATTATCGAACAGGGAGTCGAGCTGCTGAAAGCGTTTCTACGAGCGCGTTAAGATAAGTAAAGATGATAGTAAGCGCATGGTTGTTCGGGGGGCTTTTATTTTAAATTCGACGTGCTATAATGCATGGACGGTAGCCGGACGGGTAACCGAGAGCGCGACCCTACGCCTCGGCCGGACGCCGGCTTAGTATTTTGCAATCGGCGCGTTCTTATTGTTAATACGCGCCTCGACGTTCAAGCGCGTCAGCACGCGCGCGTTGAAACAGGAAATTAAGGGTTGCTATGGCCGCTACATGCGTTATCGGTTTACAATGGGGCGATGAAGCCAAAGGTAAGATCGTCGACTTTTTGACTGCTCAAAACGAGATCGTCGTTCGTTATCAAGGGGGCGCCAACGCCGGACATACCGTCGTTTTCGACGGCAAGAAATACAAGTTGTCTCTCATTCCGAGCGGTATCTTCCGTCCTGAAGTTCGCTCTTGCATCGCCAGCGGCGTCGTCATCGACCCCGCGTCGATCCTTGGCGAGATCGACACGCTCCGCGGTTCCGGCGTCGAGATCGAAAAGAATCTCTTTATCAGCAATCGCGCTCACGTCATTTTCCCGTGGCACAAAGAAGAAGACCGTTTGATGAACGACTCCGGCGTTCGTAAAGAAGCGATCGGCACGACGGGTCGCGGTATCGGACCTTGCTATCGCGACAAAGTCGGTCGTTCGATGGCGATCCGCATGGGCGATCTTTATCGCGCGGATTTCCCGGAAAAAGTTCGTAAGATCGTCGCCTTGAAGAACGGTTATCTCCCCGGCTTGGCGAAGAACGACGAAGTTCGCGCCACGGTCCAACCTCTTGACGCGGAAAAGATCATTGCGGAATATCAAGGCTACGCGGAACGTCTGCGTCCGTTCGTCGGCGACGTCGTCAATTATCTTCTCGACGCCGTTTCCGCGAAGAAAAAGATCTTACTCGAAGGCGCTCAAGGCTCTTTGCTCGATATCGACTACGGCACGTTCCCTTACGTGACGAGCAGCAACAGCTCCGGGGTCGGCGTTTGCGCCGGTTCCGGTATCCCCGCGACCTATTTTGAACGTATCGTCGGTATCATCAAGGCGTACACGACTCGCGTCGGCGGCGGCCCCTTCCCGACGGAACTCCATGACGAAGTCGGCCAAAAGATCCGCGATCGCGGCAACGAATACGGCACGGTCACGAAGCGTCCGCGTCGCTGCGGTTGGTTCGACGCCGTCGCGGTCCGTTATTCCAGTCGTCTTGGCGGCGCGACGGAACTCTCCGTCATGTTGCTCGACGTTCTCAGCACGTTCGACGAGATCAAGATCTGCACGGCCTACGAACTCGACGGCGAAAAGATCGAATACTTCCCGAACGACGTCGACGACCTCGCTCGCTGCAAGCCGATCTACGAAACGGTCCCCGGTTGGTCCGACGATATCACGAAAGTCACGAAGTTTGAAGACCTTCCCGAAAACGCGAAGAAATATATCGCGCGCTTGGAAGCGATCCTCGGCTTGCCGGTGAAGTTCGTCTCGGTCGGCCCCGGTCGCGAACAAACGATCGTTCGTTGAACAGCTATAAATAATAGTTGAAATCGCTTTTGCGAATAAGTATAATGAACGCGCGTGCGCTATAACGTACGCGCGTTTTTTACTATCACAAAAATAATCGATCCGCTCAATAAGAGATCGGGATATTAAAGGAACATCGCATGAATAAGAAATTGGCAACGACGGCGTTGAGCGCCGCGATCGCGTTAGGGGGTCTTCTGACGACGAGCGTCCGCGCTCAAGAGCTCAATGAAGACGCGTATCGTAAGATCTCGGTCGCGGAATATCGCGACAAGATGAAGGGCGGTTGGATCGGTCAGATCGCCGGCGTTTGCTGGGGCGCGCCTACGGAATTCCGTTATTGCGATCGCATCATTCCGGAAGACGAAGTTCCGCAATGGAAGCCGGAAATGATCAACAACGCGTTTGGTCAAGACGACTTATACGTCGAGATGACGTTCCTGCGCACGATGGAAGAACACGGTCTCGACGTTTCGATCCGTCAAGCCGGTATCGATTTCGCGAATAGCGAATATCCTTTGTGGCACGCCAACGTCTGCGGTCGTCACAATCTTCGCAGCGGTATCGCGGCTCCGAACTCTAGCCGTCCTGAATTCAGCAAATGCGCGGACGACATCGACTACCAGATCGAAGCGGACTACTCGGGTCTTATCTCCCCCGGCCTTCCTAACAACGCAATCTTGATGGGCGAGAAATTCGGTCGTTTGATGAACTACGGCGACGGGATGTACGCGGGTCAATTCGTCGGCGCGATGTACGCGGAAGCTTTCTTTGAAACGGACGTTATCGCGATCGTCAAGAAGGCGTTGGAAGCGATCCCCGCGGAAAGCCAATACGCGGAAATGGTTCGCGACGTTCTGCAATGGTATAACGAAGACTCGGAAGACTGGATCAAGTGCTGGGAAAAGATCAACGCGAAATACCAACACGATCCGAATTACCGCAAGTGGTCTTGTTCCGGCGTCGACAGCGCGTTCAATATCGACGTAAAGATCAACGGCGCGTATATTCTTGTCGGTCTTCTCTACGGCAAGGGCGATCTTGACGAAACGATCAAGATCTCGCTTCGTTGTGGTCAAGACTCCGACTGCAACCCCTCTAACGCGGGCGGCATTTTGTTCACGACGCTCGGATTCAGCGCGTTGCCGGCGCGCTTCTCGGAAGATCTTGACGAAGTCACGGCTTTCGATCACACGGCGTACAACTTCCCGGCGTTGCTTGACGTTTGCGAATCGCTCGCGACTCAAGCGGTCGAAAAAGAAGGCGGTTTCATTCGCGAGGAAAACGGCGAACGTTATTATTATATCCCGAAGACGGAAGTGAAGCCTAGCGCGTTGACGTCCTGCGCCGAACCGACGGACTCCGCCGACGACGATATCTACTTCACGGAAGAAGAAAAAGCGCAACTTCGTTTCCCCGAGCTCTCCAACGCCGAGATGTTGGAAAAGTATTTCGCGAACTTCCAACCTTCGCACATGGGTCCCGATATGGATCCCGGCGCGCGTCTAGAATTCCGCGGTCGTCAGAACGTCTTCATGACGCACCCTGAAATGCGCGAGATCGGCGCGGTCATGTCGCGCACGATCGCCCCCGATAAAGACAGCGTTTTGCGCATGGCGGTCTCTCACTTCGTCAGCGAACGCGTCAACGGCGACTACGACCTCATCGTAAAGATCGACGGTAAAGAAGTTTACAAAACCGAAGTCTCCGACAAAACGGTCAAAGAAGACGGTTGGCTCCCGATCGAGATCCCGCTTGGCGCTTACGCCGGCAAAGAAGTCTTGGTCGAGATCGTCAACCAGCCGAACGGTTGGGCGTATGAAGCGGCGTATTTCGACTATATCGAGATCGCGAATTGAGCTTACGCGCGAAACTTGAAGTTCAATAACTGCCGCTATTAGTCAACTATTGAACTTTAACAGATTATCAAAAGAAAGCCGACGATTTTGGAATACCCCCGAAACGTCGGCAGTTTTATTTGCAAATTTAGCAAATCTGCACAAAATAGAAAAAATAGAAAAAATTTCTAAAAAATTTAACATTAGCAAAAAACAGGAAAGTCTAATAATAAACCACGTTAGAGAGCGTAATACGATCGCGTTAACTGTCAAAGAGAGCAAAAACAGGCAATATAGATTAAAATAATCAATTGACAAAAAGATATTGGTTGTTATATTGTGTGGGAACTTAGGGGATATTAGTAAGATTCCCTAAAAAACTGTTTTTCTGGCGACGCGATTCGAAAGCAATTTTGAAGCGGCGCCAACAACCCCCCTGTTAGGAGTTATATCCATGAAAAAGCACATGAGCTTAATGGCGGCGTTGGCGATCGTCCTTTCCGCGTCCTTCGCTTGTGCCCAAGAAGCCACCGAAACCCCCGCTGCCGCTACCGAAGCCGCCGCCGCTGTCGCCCCGTGCGAAGCCGTCGCTCCGTGTGAAGCTGTCGCCGCTTGCGAAGCTGTCGCCCCTTGCGCTCCCGCTTGCGCCCCGGCTTGCGCCACCGTCTGCCGTCCTTGCATCGTCAAGAACGTCGTCGCTCGCATCAAGTGCGCTCTTCCCAAGGTCTCCGTTTGCAAGTGCGCTCCCGCCTGCAATCCTTGCGAAGCTGTCGCTCCTTGCGCCGCCGCTGAAGAAGTTAAGCCCTGCGAACCGGTCGCTCCTTGCGCTCCGGCTGCCGCTGAAGAAGTCAAGCCCTGCGAACCGGTCGCTCCTTGCGCTCCCGCTTGCGCCGCTTCCTGCGCTCCCGTCTGCAAGCCCTGCTGCTTGAAGAAGCTCTGCATCAAGAAGGTCTGCTGCAAAAAGATCTGCTGCAAGCCGGTCTGCTGCAAGCCCGTTTGCAAGCCCGTCTGCTGCAAGCCGGTCTGCAAGCCCTGCTGCGCCAAGATCTGCCTCCCCAAGATCTGCCTTCCCAAGATCCGCTGCTGCAAGCCGGCTTGCGCTCCTTGCGCTCCCGCTTGTGTCGCTCCTTGCGCTCCGGCCGCCGCTTGCTGAGTTGACCGCAGTCTAGAACTGCTCCTCAGTTAGCTCGACCCGCTCGAGTTACGATCATTGCGCGTCTCTCGGTTTTCCGAAGACGCGCTTTTTTATTTCTTGTCGCGATACCCGACCTTCGCCCGACGCTTCGCCGACGTCGTTATGTTAATAATTTTTAGTCTATATACAATATGCGGAAAGTTTAACAATAATGTTATTGAGCGAAAAAATTTAATTGCAAGAGCGCGCTGATAGAGAGTTGAATTCGATTGACAAAAGACGCCCGGTAGATATATTTCAGGCAGTTTAGGAAATTTTGGTTCCTAACGCCCAGCGATCTCGGCGACGTGTTTCGATAGACGAACCTCGACGCCCTTTCACCATATACGGGAGATCTTTCCATGAAAAAGTTTGGTATTCTGTTGGCGTTCGCGCTCATTCTCAGCGTCTCTATCGCTTACGCTCAAAAAGTTATTGAAGCCGTTTCTCCTGTCCCCGGCGCGCCCGCCGTTGAAGACGCGCTCGAAACCGAAGTCGACGAACTCGCCCCGCTTCCTGAAATTGAAGAGCCCGTACTTGGCGCTCTCGATATCGAAGACGAAGTCCTCGACGCTGAAACGGAAGACGCCGCGGATATTACCGCCGTAGTCGTTCCCGCCGACGAGCCTATCGACGTTGAAGAAGTCGCGGAACCGGTCGTCGAAGACGTTTTGACGGTAGCTGAAGAAGCCGACGACGCGGAACCTGTCGCCGTTGACGCTCCCGCCGTTGAAGAAGTTGCGGAACCTGTCGCCGTTGACGCTCCCGCCGTTGAAGAAGTTGCGGAACCTGTCGCCGTTGACGCTCCCGCCGTTGAAGAAGTCGCGGAACCTGTCGCCGTTGACGCTCCCGCCGTCGAAGAAGTCGCGGAACCTGTCGCCGTTGACGCTCCCGCCGTCGAAGAAACTCCCGCGCCTGTTGCGGAAACACCGGTCGCTGAAGCGGAAGACGCTGCGCCCGCCGTTGAGAAAGTCGTCGACGCGGAAAACGTCGCGCCTTGCGCTCCCGCTTGCGCTACGGTCCCGGCCGCTCCGACTTGCGCCCAAGCGCCGGCTCGCGTCGCGCTCAAACGCCCTTGCGTCGTCAAGAAGGTCGTCGATCGCGTTACTCGCCCTATCGCGAAACTCGGTCGCCGCGGTCGTTGAGTAGAGATTCGATAGCTCGCTAGAAATTGAACGCGTCTTTCATACGAAAGGCGCGTTTTTTTATTGCGCGTTATTAGGAGTTCATTCCGCGCTCGCGCTCGAGGGGGCGTAGGCGACGCATGGTAATAAAAAAAACGGAACCCCGTATGGGATCCCGTCTTTTTCGATCTATCGGTTACGCGTCGGCGTATTACGATCACGCGTTCTTTTTGGCGAAGTCGACCATGAAGTCGCGCAGAGCGACGACGCCTTCGACCGGCATAGCGTTGTAGATAGAAGCGCGTTCGCCCTTGACGCTGCGGTGACCGGCCAAGCTAGTGAGTCCAAGCGCTTTGGCTTCTTCTTGGAATTTCTTATCCATATCTTCGTCAGGCGTGCGGAAGGAGACGTTCATGAAGGAACGATATTCCTTATTGCCGTGGACGCGATAGAAACCGTTGGAGGCGTCGATAGCGTCGTAGAGCAACTTCGCCTTAGCCAGGTTCTTTTCGTGCATGGCCTTGAGACCGCCTTGTTCTTTGAGCCAGTCGGTGACGAGCTTCATGACGTAGATACCGAAGGTCGGAGGCGTGTTGAGCATGGAGTCTTTTTCAGCCAGCTTCTTGTAGGAGAACATGGAGGGGAGGTCGTCGCCGCTCATTTCGACGAAGTCGTCGCGCATGATGAGGAGAGTGACGCCGGCGGGACCCGCGTTCTTTTGAGCGCAAGCGTAGAGGACGCCGTATTTTTCCATATTGACGGGGCGGCTGAAGATCTCGGAAGACGCGTCGCAGATAAGCGGAACGGAGACGTTCGGTTCGGATTGGAATTGGATACCTTCGATCGTTTCGTTGGCGCAGTAGTAGCAGTACGCGGCGTCGTCGGTGATCTTGAGTTCGTCGTCGGTCGGCTTACGAACGAAGCCTTCTTCTTTACCGTCCCAAATAATGTTGACCTTGCCTTGGGTCTTAGCTTCGGACGCGGACTTCTTGGACCAGTTACCGGAGACGATGTAGTTGCCGGACTTGTTGGTATTGCGGATGAAGTTCATAGGCAGCATAGCGAAGTGAGTGAGCGCGCCGCCTTGGAGGAACATGATCTTATAGTTTTCCGGAACGTTCAACAATTCGCGGACGTTCGCTTTGGTTTGCGCGAGAATTTCGCCAAATTGCTTGGAGCGGTGGCTGATTTCAAGAATAGAAGCGCCGCAACCCGGAAGACAAAGCATATCGTCTTGGATCTTTTTCAGAACGGAAACCGGCAAAACCGCGGGACCGGCCGAGAAATTATACATGCGTTCTTCTGACATTCTTTTTACCCTTTCGGCAAAATAACGATCTTATCGTCGTTATATTTTGGTGCAAAACTACGAACCGCGAACGGCGACCGCTCAACTTTCATAACGCTCTTTCCATCTCCTAAGAGCCGCTAGGTCCGATAGTTAATAATGAATGGCGCAGCATCTGCGCGCACGCCTTCCGCTGTGTGCGTTCGGCAATTAAACTACAATATTATACAAGTCGAAACGCGTTTCAACAGGGGGGAGCGCTCCCTAACTTATTAAGTCGGCGCTCGACTAATCGTTTCATTTGTTCTTTTGGTTATTTTTCGTCTAAATAAACTTTCCTTTCTCTTGACAAACGCCTTTAATTCTTTTAGATTTTATAATAAGCGATATTGTACGCGTTCCTAGCGTCGCAATATCGTCGCGCGGCGCGCTTTTCACGCGAAAGCGAGCGCGTCGTCGTCGAGCGAGCTACGCGCTTTTCAGCGCTTGATTTACGTCGTTCGCTCACCATAATTGTTTTACTCGCACGTTTCGGCGCGCACGCGTCGCGGCGTCATAATGCGGTCAAGCGCGAAAGCGTTTGGCGCGTACTTTTAGCCTAGTCGGACAGATCGATCATGTCAGAACCGCTTAACGTTAATTTCGAACGAATCGCTAACGAACTTCACTTGCCCGTCGACCAAGTCAAAGCTACTTTTGAGTTGTTGGAAGCGCAACAGACAGTCTCTTTTATCGCGCGCTATCGCAAGGACCAGACCAACGGTCTTAGCGAAGAGGACGTTGCGCGTATCGAAACGGCGTTTAAGCAACAAGTTCGTCTTGCGGGTCAAAAGTATTCGTTCACGGATACGATCCAAAAGCAAGGCAAATTGACGCCCGAATTGAAGCAAAAGATCCAAGACGCGCACACCGGCGCGCGTTTGGAAGACTTGTATCTTCCTTTCCGCTCCAAGCGTGGCACAGCCGCTCAAGACGCGCGTAATCGCGGTTTTGAACCTCTCGCTGACGCGATCTTGAACGCGAGCGACGCTTCTCAAACGCTTGAAGAGTTCGCGGGTCCTTTCGCCGTTTCTTGCGGCGCGACGGTCGACGAAGCGCTTCTCGGGGCCGGCGCTATTATCGCGGAACGCTATTCCGAGACGTACGAACTGCGTCGTCAACTTCGCGACCTCGTTCGCCGCACCGGCACGATCGTCACGAAGAAGCTCGAAAAAGAAGCGTCCGAAGTCGCGGAAGAAGCGGCCGTCGAAACCGCCGATAACGCCGACGACAAGAAAAACAAGTTGAAGAAATCGCGTCAAGAAGCGTTTGAAGCTCAATTCTCCGAATTCTTTGACGCGTCTTTCCCGTTGAGCCGCTGCTCCGATTCTCGCATCTTAGCGATCGCTCGCGCGGAAAAAGCCGAGATCGTTTCCGTCGAAGTCGAAGTCGATATGGACGAAGCGCGCGCTATCGTCGCGAGAGTCTTGGCCGTCGCCGACCGTCCCTACGCCGACTTCCTCGCGAAACAAGCGGAATCCGCGTTGGTCGATATCGCGTTGCCCGCGCTTAAGGCCGACGAACGCGCTTGGCAACACGACCGCGCGCAAGAACGCGGCGCCAACGACTACGCTAAGAATCTTCGCAACCTGTTGATGCGCAAGCCGTTAAAGAACCGCCGCGTCATCGCGTTGGAACCCGGTTACAATAACGGCGGCAGCCTTGTCGCGCTCGACGAGACCGGCGCCGTCCTCGACTCCGCGACGATCTTCTTCCAAGGCGCGGCGGAAAACGTCGAAGCCGCTGAAGCGAAACTCGCGGAATTTGTCGACGCTTATAACGCTCAAGTCGTCGTCATCGGCAAGAGCGGCAAGAGTCGCGACGCGGAACGCTTCGTCGTCAAGTCGCTCTCCGGCAAGCTCGCCGGCAAAGGCGTCGTCTACATCGTTCTTAATTCCGTCGGCGTCGCGGCTTACGCGGAAAGTCTGCTTGGTAAAGAGGAACTTCCGAGTTACGAAGCGCCCTTCCGTTGCGCGATCTCGCTCGGTCGTCGTATGCAAGACCCGTTGTTTGAAACGATCAAAGCGTCCTCCGATTCTCTCTGCGTCTTCGGCGCTCGCCCGAGCGAAGTTTACCCGAAGAAATATCGCGACGCCGTCAAAGCCGAATTGTCTCTCTGCGTCAACCGCGTCGGCGTCGACCTTAACGCCGCCCCGCAATACGTCCTGAGCAACGTCTCCGGACTCACCTCGCTCGCCGCTCAAACGCTCGTCGACTACCGCGTCGCGAACGGTCCTTTCAAGAACCGCGAACAACTCCGCAACCTCAAAGGCGTAGGCGAACTTGCGTTCCAACTTAGCGCCGGCTTCTTAAAGATCTACGGCGGCGACGTCGCTTTGGACGAAACGTTCATCCATCCTGAAAGCTACGGCGTTGCAAACGCTATTCTTGAAAAGTGCGGCGCGGTCGCCAACGACCTCCGCGACGCCGCGAAATTGAGCGAGATCCAAGCGAAGCTCGCCGCGCTCGATAACGCCGCGCTCGCCGCCGAACTCAACGCCGGTCAAGCCACCGTCGCCGATATCGTCGAACAACTCGCCAACTTCGGAAAAGACCCGCGAGAAAATAACCCCGCGCCTATTTTCAAATCCGGCGCGTTCCGCTTCGACGACGTCAAGCCCGGCGCGGAACTCATCGGCACGGTCGAACGCATCGCCGATTTCGGCGCCTTCGTCGACGTCGGGCTCCCCTGCCTCGGTCTTGTCCACATCAGTCGCTTGAGCGCCGCGCACGTCGTCTCCACCGCGCAATGCGTCTCCATCGGCGACGTGTTGAAGGTCTGGGTCCTCGAGATCGACGCCAAGAAACGCCGTATCTCGCTTACCGCGCTTCCTCCGGGCGCCGAACGCGAACCTCGCGGAGAACGCCGTCGCGCGCCTGGTGAAGACCGCGCTAAATCAGAAAACGGCGAAGAGAAACGCGAACGCCGCGCGCCGCGTCGCGATCGCGACGATTCCGCGCGCGAACCTCGCGGCGAACGCCGTCGCGCGCCTCGCGAAGATCGCGCGCCTCGTTCCCAATCCGTCGGTCCTAAAACGAAGGAATTTAAGCCGATCACCGAGGGAATGAAGTCGGGTAAGGAACCGATGCGCAGCTTCGGCGACCTGTTGCAATTCTTCGGCGGCTCCGACGAGCAAAAGAAGTAATAACAAGTCTTACGTCATATCCGACTAAACGACGCCTAACGAACGGTCTTTCCCGAGCGAGAGACCGTTCGTACTGCGCTCAAGCGGTCTTTTTTCCGCACGCGCGTTCGTATCGTCGTCAGTAAGACGTTATATTAACTTCGTTTCGGACGCGCGTGTCCACGCGTTCGAATACTTTTTACCTATATCGAGAGCGTCTCGCGCGTCTCGCGTTCAGGCAACGCGGCGCGGCGCGGCGTCGCTCCAAGAGGCGCGCGTTCGGCGCGTCTAGTTTCATTGAGAGTTGTTCGTGAAAATTGCTCAGATCAGAGGCGTCGCCGCCTATTTGCCCGAGGGCCGATTAGGAAATAAGGAACTCGCGCAGATCTTCACCAACTGGACCGAAGAAAAGATCAAGCGCAAGATCGGAATCGAGACAAGACCGATCGCGTCGTCGGAAGAAACGGCGTCGGACCTCGGCGTGAGAGCCGCGGAACGCCTCTTCGACGCCGGTATTGCGCGTCGCGAGGATATCGATTTTCTCGTTTTCTGCACGCAGTCGCCCGACTATTTTCTACCGACCTCCGCTTGCGTGATGCAACGCCGTCTCGGTCTCAAAACGT
The DNA here is from genome assembly GCA_045599605.1 of Thermoguttaceae bacterium. GTDB lineage: Bacteria > Planctomycetota > Planctomycetia > Pirellulales > Thermoguttaceae > RUG369. The sequence goes on along the minus strand of JAZRWE010000006.1, from coordinate 26,369 downwards.
CGTGCGGCGCGTTCGATATGAACCTGGGTTGCAGCGGTTACGTCTACGGACTTGGAATCTGCAAGGGTTTGATCGAATCGGGCGTCGCTAAGAAAGTACTCTTTATCACCGGCGAAACGTATTCTAAATATATCAACGAGAAAGATCGCGTAACGCGTCCGCTTTTCGGCGACGCGGGCAGCGCCACGTTGCTTGAAGCCGTCGAGGTCGACGCCGCTTCTAACGACGTGTTCTCGGGTCAAGCCGCGTTGGGGCCGTTTGAATACGGCACGGACGGGAACGGGGCCGAGATGTTGATGGTCGAAGCGGGGGCCAGTCGCGTTCCGTCGACGGCGGAGACCGCGGTCGCGTATAGCGATTCTCAAGCGGGTTACCGTTCTAAGGAACAGCTGTTCATGAACGGGGCGGGTATCTTCACGTTCTCGATCGACGTCGTTCCGCCGTTAGTGAAACGGTTCGAAGCGCTTGCTCAAGAGCGTTCCACGCCGATCGACGCGTACATTTTCCATCAAGCGAACAAATTTATGCTCGATCGTCTGCGAGAAGAATGTGGCGATCTCGAGCAATCGAAGTTCTTCAACAACGTCATGCATCGCGGCAACACCGTATCGAGCAGCATTCCGATCGCGTTGATCGACGCTAGCGCCGCCGGTATGCTCAAGCCGTGTTCATGCGCGTTGCTTGTCGGTTTCGGCGTCGGGCTCTCGTGGGGCGCGGGCTTAGCGCGGTTCCCCGAGAATTTCCAAGTCGTTCCGTTGGAAGACTGAAAACAACAATAATTCGATTCATCAATCAAGCGCTTACGCGCTAAACATATAGATACTAGAAAAGACGACAATGGCGGACGCAACTAAAAAGACGGCTAAGGCGTGGGGCGGCGTTTTCACGGAATCCACCGACTCGCGTATGGAACAATTCAGCGAGAGCATCAGCTTCGACAGCCGCATGTACGAACAAGATATTCGCGGCTCGATCGGTCACGCGCGTATGCTCGCCGACGTCGGACTGCTCACACGCGACGAATTTCTCGCGATCGAACGCGAACTGCTCGCCATCCAAGACCGTATCGAGTCGGGCGACTTTGAATACTCCACGGCGTTGGAAGACGTCCATATGCACGTTGAAAAAGCGTTGACGGACAAACTCGGCGACGTTGGGCGCAAGCTCCACACCGCGCGTAGCCGCAACGACCAAGTCTCCACCGACTTCCGTCTCTGGATCCGCGACGCGATCGACCAACTTGACGCGCTGCTCGTCGAACTGCAAAAAGCGTTTGTCGGTCGCTGCGACGGCGATTTCGACGTCGTCGTTCCGGCGTACACGCATACGCAACGCGCGCAACCCGTCCTCGCGCCGCACATCTGGCTCGCTTACGTCGAAAAATATCAACGCGACCGCGAACGTCTCGCCGACTGCCGCAAGCGCGTCAACCAACTCAGCTTAGGCGCCGCCGCTTGCGCCGGCACGAGCCTTCCTATCGATCGCTCTAAGTCCGCGGAATACCTCGGTTTTGAAGGGATCTGCGCCAATAGCGTGGACGTTTCTAGCGACCGCGATTTCGCGACGGAATTTGCGTACGATATGGCGCAGATCGCGATCCACCTCAGCGGTTGGGCGGAAGACTGGATCTGGCACTCCACCGTCGAATTCGATTTCCTGAAGCTGCCGCAATCGTTCTGCACCGGTTCTTCCATCATGCCGCAGAAGATCAATCCCGACGCGTTGGAACTCATCCGCGGCAAGAGCGCTCGCGTCATCGGCAACTTGCAGTCGTTGCTCGTCTTGACGAAAGGTATTCCGCTCGCGTACGACCGCGATCTGCAAGAAGATAAAGAACCGATCTTCGATTCTTTCGACACGGTCTCCGCGTCGCTCGCTATCGCCGCTCCTATCGCCGCGGGCGCGACGCTCAAGCGCGAATCGATCGCCGCGCGTCTGGAAAAAGGGTTCCTCGACGCCACGAGCTTGATGGAATACCTTATCCGTAAAGGTATTCCGCAACGCTCCGCTCACGGTATCGTCGGCAAGCTCGTCCGCAAGGGCGTCGACTCGGACACGCCGTTGGCGCAATTCTCGCTTGAAACGCTGCAAGAAGCTTGCGATAAGATCGACGAGAGCGTCTACGATTATCTCGGCGCCGCGAACGCCGTCAAAGCGATGAAGAGCTACGGTTCCACCGCGCCGGACCAAGTTCGCTTCCAGATCGATTCTTGGAAGAAGCGTCTTGGACTCTAATAGTCGTCGCGACCGCGCTTAACGCAAGCGCGCGCCTCATTTACGACAAACCTACGCGCTCTTGACATATATACGAGAGCGCGCTTTTTAAGAGATAACACGGATCGTTTTATGGCTAAAGAGAAACCGCTCGAACAAGAAGACGAACTTCAAGACGAAGTGGAATCGCTAGACGAACTGGAATCGTTCGACTCCGCGATCTGGACTCCGCCGACGGAAAAGCCTGGCGAAGTCGCGACGCGCGTCGTATCCGAGGCCGAGGCGGGTTGGCGACTCGACTTGTTCCTCGTCTCGAAATTTCCGCAATACAGTCGCGTGCTGATCCGCAAAGCGATCCAAGCGGAAAACGGCGTCGACGTCGACGGTATCCACGGCAAGCCGTCGTTCCGCTTGAAGCCGGGTTCCGTCGTGTCGTTCCGCCTTGTGGAACCGCCGCGCGAGTCCCCGATACCGGAAGAGATCCCTCTCGACGTGCTCTACGAAGACGACGATATGGCGGTCGTCAATAAGCCCGCCGATATGGTCGTACATCCCTCGCGCGGACACTGGTCCGGCACGCTCGTCGGGGCGTTGGCGCATCGCTTCCAAGGTCAGCTGAGCTCAAACCGCGGTCCCGCGCGACCCGGGATCGTACATCGTCTCGACCGCGATACGAGCGGCGCTATCATCGTTGCGAAAAACGATATCGCTCACGCGAACCTCGCCGCGCTCTTCGAACAGAAGCGTATCCAAAAAGAATATTTCGCGATCGCGTTAGGATGCTTCAACTCGGACCGCGAGATCGTCGACCAACCTATTGGTCACCATCCTAAGTTCCGCGTGCGTATGGCGATCGCGCCCGACGATCCGGAAGCGAAACCCGCTCAAACGTATTTTGAAGTTCTTGAGCGTTTCCGAGGCTTCTCGACGATCCGCTGTATGCCTAAGACGGGGCGTACGCATCAGATCCGCGTGCATCTTGGTTACCTCGGTTGTCCAATATTGTGCGACAAGCTGTACGGCGGTCGCGCGGAGATAACGGAGTCCGAGCTCGCGGGTAAATTCGACGTCTCCCCCAAAGGCAAGACGGAAGAAGTCGCGCCGGAACCACCGATCTTGGCGCGTCAAGCGCTGCACGCGCATAAGATCACGTTCGAGCATCCGACGACGCGCGAGGTCATGACGATCGAAGCGCCGCTGCCGAAAGATATGCAGAACACGATCGAAGCGCTACGCAAATACCGCTCGCTGTGAGATCAAGCGCAACGCCTTGTGTCGCAAGGCGTTTGAAGCGGTCATATAACGAACACAACTTAATAAATCGCGCGTCCACAGGAATCCAGAACTATGGCAGAACAAGCAGCGAAACAAGGCTGGCAAGCCTTATATCCTTACGAGCCGCACTATATGACGATCGGGGGATTTAAGTATCACTACGTCGACGAAGGTCCGAAAGACTCCAACCTCCCGACGCTGATCTGCTCGCACGGCAATCCGACGTGGTCGTTCTTCTTCCGTTCCGTCGTCAACGAGTTCAGCGACAAGTATCGCGTGATCGCCGTCGACCATATCGGCTGCGGCATGTCGGAGAAACCGAGTTTGAAGAAGTATCCTTACACGACGGCTCGTCGCGCGGAAGATATGCTCGAACTCATCGACAAACTTGGACTTAAAAACTGCGTCCTCGTCGCGCACGACTGGGGCGGCGCGGTAGGCATGTGCGCCGCGACGCAAGCCCCTGAGAAGTTCTCTAAGATCGTCTTGATGAATACGGCGTCGTATCTCCACGAGCGCGTTCCGAGTCGTATCCGCACGTTCCATATTCCGATCTTGAACAAGATCCTCGCGCAAGGCTTGAACGTTTTCCCGCTCGCCGCGACGACGATGGCGACCGCGAAAGGCTTGAAGCCCGAGGTCAAGGCGGGTCTGCTCGCGCCTTACGACAACTGGGCGAACCGCGTCGCCGTCTTGGAATTCGTCAAGGATATCCCCATCAGTCCCAAGCATCGCTCGTACGACGCTTTCGTGAAGATGATGGAGCGTTTGCCGGTATTCAAAGACAAGCCTGTCGCGCTCATCTGGGGCGTTAAGGACTGGTGTTTCCCGCCGGAAGTCTTCTTGGAAGAATACCTGAAATACTATCCGCACGCGTACGTTCACAAGATCGAGGATTCCGGTCACTACCTCTTGGAAGACTCGCCGGAAGAAGCGCTTGCCGCGATCCGCGAGTTCTTGGAGAAGTAGTAGATCAAATTCAAGAGTAAGGCGCGTTTGCGATCGACATAACCGCAAGCGCGTCGTTGTTTTGTTTAAGCGCCTCAGGCGATCCGCGCGGTCCGAGACAAGGAAACTCGATGGAAAACCAACAACCGAATCAACAACCGGCTAAATTAACGCCTCAATCCCGTCAACAGAATCTTGGCGCGTTACTGCAAGAATTTGGCAATACGCGCGCGGCGTTAGAAGCCGAATTAGCGAAAGTCGTCGTCGGTCAAAACGACGCGATCCGCCAGATCTTCGCGGCGATCTTCACTCGCGGGCACTGCCTTCTCGAAGGCGTTCCGGGTCTCGCTAAGACGTTGACGGTGCAGACGATCGCTAAGATCTTAGGCGTGCAATTCCGTCGCATCCAGTTCACGCCCGACCTCACGCCTTCCGATATCACCGGTACGACGGTGCTCGAAGAAGACGCCCAAGGCAAGCGCTCGTTCCGCTTCGTAGAAGGACCGGTATTCACGAATATCTTGCTCGCGGACGAGACCAACCGCACGCCGCCGAAAACGCAATCCGCGTTGCTGCAAGCAATGCAGGAACGTGAAGTTACGGTCGGAAACACGACCTACAAGTTGCCCGATCCGTTCTTGGTCGTCGCGACGCAGAACCCGATCGATCAAGAAGGAACGTACCCGTTGCCGGAAGCGCAGCTCGACCGCTTCATGTTCAACGTCAAGATCGATTACCCGACGCAAGACGAAGAAGAGAAGATCCTCACGGCGGTAACGCGCGGCGAATTTGCCGAACCGAAAACGTTATTGAATCCGAAGGTCCTGCTGAATATGCAGAAGCTCGTCTCTTCCGTCGCGGTCAGCCAATACATCATCCAGTACGCGACGCGTCTTGTGCGCGCGACGCGTCCTAGCGATCCTTACGCGCCGGACTTCGTTCACGACCTCGTCGACTGGGGCGCGGGTCCTCGCGCCGGCTTGAACCTCGTCAACGGCGGTAAAGCGTTTGCCGCTATGGACGGCCGATTCTCCGTCTCCATTGAAGATATCAAGGCGGCGGCGATACCGGTATTGAGAAAACGCGTCGGCGCAAACTTCCAAGCGCAAGCCGAGGGTATGACGACCGATAAGATCGTGCAGAAACTACTCGATACCGTTAAGACCCCGCCGATCGAGAAATTCGCAAAATGATCGCGCTCGCGCTTCGCGTTAAAAAATAACGGTTTTATCAAAAATAACCGCTTGAAAAAAACCGGATCGGCGCTATACTGAGTAGTGTGTTAACCCGGTAGTGTAATGGTAACACTAGGGATTTTGGTTCCCTCATTCAAGGTTCGAGTCCTTGCCGGGTTGCTCTACTAAAAACGTCTGTAAGTTCGACTTACAGACGTTTTTTTATTTCTTGCGCGCCGAGCGCAAGCGAGATCGGTAGTCGTAGTTCGATGGGGGCGGTTGCCATTTCGTATAGAAATAATAGAATAATAGAAAGCCAATATATTAACCCGCCTCGAATTTAGAACGGACACTAAAATGAGCGATAATAACAAGTTGAATTTCTTTTGGGACGACGAGCCTGTCGACATAACCGCGGAAGCGAACTTTATTTGGGGTATCGCCAACAAGCTTCGCGGCTCGTATATGCCCGATAAATACGGCGACGTTATTATCCCGATGACTATCATCCGTCGTTTTGAGTGCGCGTTGTCGGCGACGAAAGAGAAGGTCTTGGAGATGTTCAAGGCGAACCCTGCGACGCCCGCGAAGGTGTTGTGTAAATTTTCGCGATACCAGTTCTACAACACGAGCGCCTTCACGTTGAAAGAGCTTTGTAACGACCAAGACCATATCGCGGCGAATTTCAAGGCGTATATCGGTAGCTTCTCCGCCAATATCCAGGAGATCTTGCACGAATTGGGTATGGAGCAACACATCGACAAGATGAATAAAGACGGCTGTCTTTATAGCGTCGTCAAAGACTTCTCGGAATTGGACTTATCGGTCGAGACCTACGACTCGATCAAGATGGGTTATATCTTTGAAAATCTTATCGGTCGATTTTACCAGAACGTTGACGCCGGTCAGTTCTATACGGGGCGCGATATCATCAAGTTGATGGTATCTATACTTATCTCCGAGGGTTGCGACGATATTTTCGACGCGGGCAAGGTCGTAACCGTCTGCGACCAAGCGTGCGGCACGGGCGGTATGTTGTCGACCGCGTTCAGCTATTTGAAACACTATAACCCGAGCGCGGACGTTCGGCTTTTCGGACAAGAATTGATGGGGCAGTCTTACGCCGTCGGACTTGCGGAGATGTTGATCAAAGGTCAGAACGCCGAGAACTTCCGCCACGTCGACACGTTCAAAGAAGACTGTTTCCGCGATCAGAAGATGCGTTTTGTGATCGAGAACCCGCCGTTCGGCACGCCGTGGGCCGGTAAAGACGCCAAGACGGGGCAGGAAGACTCGGTCAACGCCGAGTACGCCAAGCGCGAGAGCTTCGACTGCCGTTGGCCCGCGGGCTTGCCTTCCGGCGGCGACTCGCAGTTGTTGTTCATGCAGTCCGCCGTCAACAAGATGGACGAGCGCAACGGTCGCGCGGCGATCGTCGAAAACGGCTCGCCGTTGTTTACCGGCGGCACGTCTTCGGGCGAATCGCAGATCCGCCGTTGGTTGTTGGAAAACGACTTGATCGAAGCGATCGTCCAGATGCCGACCGACCTTTTCTACAACACGGGCATCAGCACGTATATCTGGATCCTCTCTAAGAATAAGCGCGCCGCCCGCAAAGGTAAGATCCAACTTATCGACGCGTCGAATATTTGTCATAAGCTCCGTAAACCGTTGGGTAATAAGAAGAACGAATTTAGTCCGGAAGACCGCGAGCAGATCGTCAAGCTGTACGCCGACTTCACGGAAAACGAGTATTGCAAGATCTACCCGAACACGGAGTTCATCTATCGCGAATATACCGTCATGCAGCCGCTGCAGCGCAGTTACTCCATCACGGAAGAGAGTATCCAAAACGCGCTGCAGTCGGGCGCGCTGCGCGGTCTATGGGACGAAGCGCAGGTCGCCGAACTTGAAGACCTGGGAACCGAAGCAAGCGGTAAGGAACGTAAGAAGCTCGAAGAGTTCTACAAGACGAAGCCGCTCTACGAGAAGATCGTCGAGGCGTTAAGAAACGCCGTTAGCGCCGAGAAATGGCTCGAGCCTGGCGAATTTGCGTTCGTGTTGGCGAAGACGCTCGGCGGGTTGCAACTCGATAAGAAACTTATCGATAAGATCGCCGACGCGCTCTCCGTCATGGATAAAGAAGCGGTCGTCCAACGCGAGACGAAGGGGAAGAACAAAGGTCAGATCGTCTACGATAAAGCGACGAAAGACACGGAGATCGTGCGTTTTGACGAGACGATCGAGGATTATATGGCGCGCGAAGTCCTTCCGCACGTTCCCGACGCGCAATGGTTCTGGGAAGAAGACCTGACCGCGAAGAAGCCCGTTATCAAGACTGGAGCCGAGATACCGTTCACGCGATACTTCTACAAATATCAAAAACCGACTCCCTCCGAAGAACTCGAAGCGCAGTTCAAAGAACTCGAACGCTCTGTGAGTGAACGTATTGCTAAGTTGTTTGGAGGGATGTGATATGCGGAAGATGAAGGATAACGGGGTTGATTGGATAGGAGAGATTCCAAAAACGTGGAGCCGTGTTAAGGGAAAGTATATGTTTTCTCAAAGGAATGATAGAGGAAACAATATTTGTTTACAATTACTTTCCCCAACTCAAAGATATGGCGTTATTCCACAGACTTTATATGAAGAATTGTCTGGAATGGTCGCGGTTAAGTTAAGTGAAAAGACCGACTACTCTCAGTTAAAAACTATTCATAAAGACGATTACTGTATTAGTTTGCGTAGTTTTCAAGGCGGTTTTGAATATTCGGAATACGAAGGCGTTGTCTCTCCTGCTTATCAAGTGTTTTATGCAACAGTTCCCATTGGTCATGGCTACTACAAATATTTGTTTAAAGAGAATTGTTTTATTGAAAAAATGAATTCTTATACAATGAGCCTTCGCGACGGGAAAAATATTGCTTTTGCAGATTTTGGAAACACCTACATTCCTGTTCCAACATTGGAGGAACAAGAAAAAATAGCGGAATATCTCGACGCCCAATGCGCCGAGCTAGACGCGCTTTCCGCCGATATCGAGCGCGAGATATCGTTGCTTGAAGAATATAAGAGATCGACGATAACGGAAGCTGTAACCAAGGGACTTGATCCCAACGTCGAGATGAAAGAATGTAAGTATGAGTATCTTGGTTCTATTCCCTCACATTGGAGAATTGTAAGTCTCAAAAGAGTATGCACTAAAATAAGTGATGGAACACATTTTTCTCCTAATACAACTGATAGCGGATTTCCTTATATCACAGCTGCTGATGTACACGGAAGAGGAATTGATTATGAACAGTGTAAATATATTTCGCAAAAAGATTTTGAAAAACTTGTAAAGAACGGATGCCGACCACGTAAGAATGATGTACTTTTGGTGAAAGATGGCGCAACAACAGGAAGGGTGGGACTAATGCTTGATGATGTTCCATGTGTTTTGTTATCTTCTGTTGCGATGATGACTCCTTCTAAAAGAATAATTCCCGAATATTTGATGTATTTATTTGTGTCAAATGTCTTACAGCATCAAATTCGAGAATCAATGGCAGGCTCAGCAATGCCAAGAATAACCTTGACAAAGCTTAACTCTTATCAAATAATAGATTGTCCTCTTGAAGAACAAATGATTATTGTTGATTTTTTACAATCAAAGTGTGAACAGATTGATTTGCTAATCACCCAAAAACAAGTAATGCTTGAAAATTTAAAATCATACAAAAAATCGCTGATCTACGAATACGTAACGGGCAAGAAAGAGGTTCCGCAGTCATGAACAAGATCGAATCGGAACGAGATTTCCAAGACAATATTCTCTGGGAACTAAAGCAGAACGGCTACGAGTATCGCGACCACGAGTATTACGACAGTTCTTTCGCGTTGGATCGCGGCGTTCTTTTCCGATTTCTCGACGCGACGCAGCCGGACGCGATGAAAGCGTTGCGTAAGGTGTACAACGACCAGACGGAAGATATCGTGGCGGCGACGATCAACACGGAAGAGACGAAAGCGCGCGGCTCGCGTCTGGACGTCTTGAAGCACGGGATCGATATCTCGAACATCCATCTGGATCTGATGTACACGAAGCCCGCGACGACGTTCAACCCGGCGCTGACGAAGCTGTACGAGAACAATATCTTCTCGGTCTCCGACGAGGTCTGGGCGAGCGACAAAGAGCGTATCGACCTTGTCGTCTTCCTCAACGGCTTAGCGATCGCGGCGTTCGAGCTGAAATGCAATTTCGCGGGTCAGTCCTATGAAGACGCGATCTATCAGTACCGCTACGAGCGCAGTCCGAAAACGCGGCTGTTTCGATTCAAGGCGGGCGTTCTCGTCTCGTTCGCGATGGACTTGGAGCAAGTGTATATGACGACGCGTCTTGCGGGCGAATCGACCTACTTCCTGCCGTTCAATATGGGCAACGGCGAAGGCGTCGACGCCGGCGCGGGCAACCCCGTATTCGTTGACAAATACAGCGTCTCGTATATGTGGGAAAATATCTTGCAAAAAGACTCGCTCGTCGAGATCGTTAGCAAGTTCATGTTCATCGAGAGCAAAGAAAAAGAAGACCACGCGACGGGTAAGAAGAAGGTCGTCGAGACCGTCATTTTTCCCCGGTATCATCAACTGGACGTCATTCGCAAGATCCTTGCGGACGTGAAAGTCAATCGCGCGAGTCAAAACTATCTGCTCCAACACTCCGCGGGTTCGGGTAAGACGAACGAGATCGCGTGGCTCGCGCATCGGCTCGCTTCTCTTCACGACGACGATAATAAGATCGTGTTCGACAATATCGTCGTCTGCACGGACCGCGTCGTCGTCGACCGCCAGCTCCAACAAGCGATCATGGGTATCGAGCATAAGTCGGGCCTCATTCGCGTGATGGACGAGAAATGCGTCTCCGCCGACCTCGCGCTCGCGTTGCAAGGGAACACCAAGATCGTCGCGACGACGATACAGAAGTTTCCGTATATCTTGGACTCCGTTAAAGACCTCAATAAAAAGAATTTCGCGGTCATTATCGACGAGTCGCACTCCTCGACGGCGGGTAAGAATATGGCGGCGGTCACGCAGTCGCTAGGATCGGGAGAACAGGACGAAGACGCGAGCGTCGAAGACACGATCGCCGACGAGATCGCGCGCACAGGCAAGCAGAAGAACGTCGCGATGTTCGGGTTCACCGCCACGCCGAAAGCGACGACGCTGCAACTATTTGGACGCAATAACGCCAAAGGACAGTTGCAAGCGTTCCATATCTACTCGATGCGCCAAGCGATCGAAGAAGGATTCATCCTCGACGTTTTGCAGAACTACACCACGTATCAGACGTATTACCAACTCAATAAGAATATCGACGACGACCCGACGATACCGACGAATAAGGCGAAACGCCAGATCGCGCGATTCATCGAGCTGCACGAAGTCAATATCGCGCAGCGCGTGGAGGTGATAGTCGAGCATTTCCGCGCGTCCGTCATGCGGGAACTAGGCGGCCAAGCGAAAGCGATGGTGGTAACGGCGTCGCGCGCGGGGGCGGTGGAGTACCGCCAAGCGTTCGAGGCATACGCGAAACGGCGCGGGTATAACGATATCCGCGCGCTCGTGGCGTTCTCGGGTAAAGTCGTCGTCAACGGCACGGAGTACACGGAAGCGGGAATGAACGGGTTCTCGGAAAAGAATCTGCCCGCAGAATTCGATAAGGACGATTATCAGGTCTTGCTCGTCGCCGATAAGTACCAGACAGGATTCGACCAGAAGAAGCTCTGCGCGATGTATATCTTGAAGAAGCTCAAGGGCGTTTCCGCCGTGCAGACGCTGTCGAGATTGAATCGCATCTGCCCGCCGTTTGAGAAAAACACGTTCGTACTCGATTTCGTGAACCGCTACGAAGATATCGAAAACGCGTTCGCAACCTATTACACGACGACGCTGTTGGCGAACACCATTAGCCCGCATACCGTCTACGAATTGGAAGCCAAGATCGACGGGTATTATATCCTCGATCCGAACGATATCGACGCGTTCAACGAGTTGCTGTACGCCGGCGCGGAAGGGAAAAGCAAAGACAAGATACGGTATTACCTCGGCAAAGCGAAGAAGGCTATCGAGACGCGATTCGAGCAGAAAGAACAAGCTCAGATCGCGATGGATATTCGCCACTTCGTCCGGTTCTACGAGTTCTTATTGCAGGTCTCCTGTTTTGAAGATACGGAACTGCATAAGAAATACAACTTCTTAACGTATCTGTTCGCGTTCCTACGAACCAAACACCCCGGCCTCGGATTCGACCTCAACGGTAAGATCAAAGCGTCCGGATTCTATCAGAAGAAGGTCGGAGAACATAACAAGTCGGAACATAAGTCCAACCCCGTCGTCAAGTTGCCAATGACGAAAGACGCGATGCTTACCCCGACGAAGGAAGAGAAGCTGTCGCAGATCATCGACGAGATCAATAGACGCACGGGCAAATCGTTCGACAAAGACGTCGGCACGAAAGCGTTATTGCAGATCCGCGACCTGTTGATGAAGTCGGATGAGTTGAAGCTCAGCGCGAAAACGAATACCGCCAAGGATTTCGAGTTCACGTATTACGACGGTATCGACGAAGCGCTCATCGACGGTATGGAGCATAACCAAGAATTCTTCACGCTGCTACTCGAAAACGACGAACTGAAACGCGAAGCGATGGGGATATTCGCAAACGATATCTATAAGGATCTGCGTAAAGCGGAATAAGAAACGAGACCGCCTCGAACGCAACGCGCGCGAGGCGTTTTTTTATGATATTGGGAACCGCCCGACGGTAACCGCCGCAGGCAATAAAAAAACGTCTGCAAGTTTGACTTACAGACGTTTTAATAGAGCAACCCGGCAAGGACTCGAACCTTGAATGAGGGAACCAAAATCCCTAGTGTTACCATTACACTACCGGGTTAACACGCATAATAATATACCTCAAAACGCTAAAACCACAAGGGGGAATTTAAAATTTTTCCGATATTCACGCGTTTTGCCTTGGCCTAGCGTCATCGCTTGACGATGACGACGGCGGCGTCGTTATCAAGTCCGTCTTCTTCGGCGTTGGGCTCGATCTTATTGCCGCTATCGTCGTATCTGACGTCGGCCAGCGCGGTGCGTTTATTCGCGGCGGCCAGTAGTTTCAGATAGATCTCGCTCTTGCTTTGGCTCTTCTTGATCTCGGCGTCGATCTGTTCTTGCGTCGCCTTCTCGCCTTCCGCGGCTCGCTTGCGCTCCAATTTCTCGATCGTGAGCTTCTGCGAGAATTCCCCGGTATTGATCTCGGCAATAGCCTCCGCGATCTCGGGCAAATACCGCACAAAGACCGCGCGACGCGAACCTTCTTGCTTTACGCGCTCTTTACGCTTCAAGAACATCCCGAGCTTACGTCCGACAGTTTGCAACGCCAAACGGAGCTCCTTCTGGATCTCCGGGTACGCCGCCAACGCTTCTTTCGATTCGCTCGTGTACGGCGCCCAGACGCTCGCGAAGTGCGCCATGATCGTTAATTGGCCGCGAGGAAGTTGACCGCGAGATTGTTGCAGACCGTAGGAACGCCAGTTCATCTGCATGATCGTCTGCGTGATCGCGCACGCGCCCGCTTGGAACTGCAGCGGCACGCGGTTCGCGTAACGATAGACTTCGGTAGTCTGTCCTTCGGATAAATTCATCGTCTGCAACGCTTTAAGCAGATTCTCAAATTCACGCGGAGTCAATTTTCCGGGCGAGACGCGCGGGCGAATATTCGCCGCCTTGATCAACTTGTCGGCGTTATCGGGTCCAATACCGTCGAACGACGCGGTCAGGAATTGGCGTATCGTGCGCGAATCGCTTTCTGAGAGATATTCCTGCAACGCTTCGCGCGTGACCTTCTGCGTCGACGGCCCGCCGCCAAACGCCAAGCCGACTTCGATAATAAACGGGTTGCCGCGATAAACTGCAGGCGGACGCGTCGCCGCCGTGAAGAATTCGCCGGGGACGATCTTGCGAAGCCCCGCTAGAATGTTTTGCTCGCCAATAGGCACGACGCAGTCGCTCGACGGCGCGGGTATCTTAGTCGCGGCGATCGCTTCAAACAGCTTAGCCACGTCGTCGCGTTCGAGCGTCTTCGGGTCGACGCGTTTCCCAAGTCCGGCTTTTTCACAGATGGCGGTAGCGATCGCGGGGGAAACGCGGCAGAACGATTCCGTTAAGAATTTGTTCAGCGTCGAGAACGAGGTCTCGCGCGTCATCTCTAAGAGCTTTCCGAGCTCAACGCCGTACGGGTGAGGTTGTATCTCGACCGGCTCCGGCGGAAGTTGATCAACGGAACGCGTGTAATCAAACGAGTTGCCGTCGGGATCGATATAGTGGAACGTCGCGTGCGGATTAGCCAACGCCGTCTGCTCGAGGTATTCGTCGACGCTGCCCTTCCCGCGCTGGTATTTCGCTTCAAGCTCGATCGTAACGCGAGTGCCGCTAACGACTTCTTCCCAGTCGAGCGCGTGATCGACCAAGTACTGTCGTCCGTCGGCGTTCGCGGGTATAGCTTCGCCTTGTCCGCCGCCGTTGAGCACGTTCGGTTCGTTAGTCTTCGAATCGATACGGACGACGAAATACATGATCGGTCGGCGTATAGAGGTCTTCGATAAGACTTCCAACGGCTTGCCGGTAGTGAGCAAACCGTACATACCGGCGGCGCTGATGCCGATGCCTTGTTGTCCGCGGCTCATGCGTAAGCGGTGGAATTTCGAGCCATAGAGCAACTTGCCATAGATGAGCGGTATCTGTTTCGGCTCGATCCCGGGGCCGGCGTCTTGTACGGCAACGCGGAACCGGTTCTCGGCGACGCGATCGACGCGCACCCAGATCTCGGGCAAAACGCCGGATTCCTCGCAAGCGTCCAACGAGTTGTCGACCGCTTCTTTGACCGTCGTTAGCAACGCTTTACGCGGATTATCGAACCCTAAGAGATGCCGGTTCTTCGCAAAGAATTCGCTGACAGAGATCTCTTTTTGCGCTTTCGCCATCGACGCGGCGTCTGCGCGGCGGCGTTTGGGTTGTTCGACAGGCGCGTTCTGAGCCGTCGCGGCGGCATTATCGGCGGGCAACTTATTCGCTTCTTGCGCGGGTCCGGCGGAGTCTAATAACGACGGTTGCGGCGCTTGTTCTTCGGGCGTAATATTATCGGACAAACTCAACGTTCAAAACCTTTCCGACCTCGACGCGTTCGAGCGTCGCGTCGAGGGATAGTGTTGCGGCGATCACGCGATCTTTGCGTACCAATCGAGAATAGCGTCGGCAAACGCTTCGGGATTTTCCAACGGCGAAACGTGGCCGGCGTTGGGAATAGTGGCGCGGGAACTGTTCGGCGTGATAGCGGCAAGTTCGTCTAACATCTTCGGAGGAGACAACTTATCTTCTTCGCCGCCGAGAATGAGCATCGGAACTTCGACGGTGGGGAGCAACTCGACGAGATCGCGACGCACGGCCATACCGCGCGCACCGGCGGCAATACCTTGCGGGGACTGCGAGCAGATCATGCTGTGTAGCGTCGTGATAACGTGCGGACGTTCTTTCGGCGTGGAGTTCGCGACGAGATTCGGGATCATATTATCGGCGAGCGTGTGAACGCCAAAAGAGTCGATCGTGTCGGCGAGATAGAGTCTGTTCGACGCTTTTTCGGGGCTGTCCGCGGAAGCGTTCGAGTTACAGAAGACGCATCCGGCAAGCATTTGCGGACGACGGCGCAGGAATTCCAACATGACGTAACCGCCCATCGACAGCCCGCAGAAGAACACTTTCGCGCCTTTTTGACCAAGTTCGCAAGCGATCTCGGAACCAAGAATAGCCAAGTCGTCGGCGAAACGCCCCATCTTGACGCGCGGCTGACCTTTAGGATCGTGTCCGTTGGCGCCGAGCGCGGTGCGTCCGAACCCGCGAAGGTCGGGCACGACGCAGTAGAACTTCGAAGCCAACTTATCGACGACGGGAGCAAACAAGCTATTGTCAAAGGGGAAACCGTGCGCGAAAAGCATAATGGGCCCGGAGCCTTTCGCGTTGACGTAATAAGCCGTGTCGTCGACTAAATACTTTTTCATTGGGAACGTTCCTTCTTTGCGGAGCCGGTCAAACGAGTCGCGAGGACCGATCGCATCCTCTCACAACGACGCGTCGCGCGTCCGCGCTCCGACGATATATCGATATTATAACAATTTTTTATAATTTTGCCCGCGCGTTATCAAGATTTTTTAGACGTTTTGTCGGCGCTTTTTATTGCCAAAAGCGCTAAAATATCGCAAACACAAAGGCGAGTAATAATAGTTAATCAGCGTTTTGGCGTCAATAAAGATCCCGAAAAAACGCCTTTCTATTTTACCTCGACGGCGTATTCGGTAAAATAAGGTAGGCGCTAAACGCGCGCGACGCGTAAGCCGAAATACGATAGTGGGCGCAAGCCTTTCGATCGAACCTAAATCGGATGGAGACAGGACCAATGAGAGTTTTGAGGAGCAACGTTTCAGCGTGTATAGCGGCGTCGTTAACGGCGTTGGCGTTAGTTGTAACGCCGATCGACCAAGCGTCGGCGCAGATCAGTTTCGGCAAGATGCGCGAAGCGGCGGAGAAGTCCAACGGCACTCCGAAACTTGACGAGGAAGAAGACGCGGACGCGTTTGACGTGAAGCCGGACGCGAAGCGTTCGTCGACCGGTAGTAAAGCGGACGGGGACGCGTCGACCGCCAAGTCGCCGCGTCGCTCGATCCAGCGTCGTTCGACGAGTCGATCGACTTCCGCGTCGACCGCGCCCGAACCGGCGTCTAGTCGTTCCGCGAAGACGCGCGCGAAAGAAGCGCAACTTGAAGCGACGAACAGTCTTGCCAACGCGATGCAAGCGCAGTCTGAGGAAGAGCCGGCAGTCGTCGAGCAGGAAGAAGCGGAACCGACGCGTCAGCCCGTTCGCAACGCGAAGAGCTCGAGCGCGAAGAGTCAAGCGTCGGACGCGGACGAGCCCGCCACGGCGACCAACGGCAAACGCGGCCCCGTACTTGGCAAAGCGATCTCGCACAAATACCGCGCGGGGATGATCTTCCGCGCCGCCGCCGACGGAACTTGCACGAACGTCATCGGCACGGCGCCGGTCCCGATGGATTTCCCGGAACAGAAAGTGCGCACGTTAGACGAAGAGTTCCCGAAGGTCGCGAAAGTCGATTACCGCGACGTGAAAGAGGGGGGCGCGCGTCAATTAGTTTTCAAGATGCGCGAATTGAAGGCGGGCCAAGGCGTTCAAGCGACGGCGTTATTTGAAGTCGTGCGTTACCCGATGCTGCCGCCGACGGATAAGACGCTGTATTCTATCCCGAAGACGGCGCCGAAAGAAGTCAAAGCGTATCTCAAAGACGGCCCGTATATGGAGTCGACGACGAAGACGATCCGGACGTTGTCTAAGGAGATCGTTAGCGAGCCAGAACTAGCGTGGGACAAAGTCGCCGCGATCTTAAAGTACGTTCGCGACAACATCCAATACAAGGAAGTCATCATAGAGAAGCCGATGCGCGGGGCAATGGCGGCGTTGAAATCGCGCGACGGCGACTGCGAAGATATGTCGGCGTTATTTATCGCGTTATGTCGCGCGGCGGATATCCCCGCAAGACTAGTTCGCGTGCCGGGCCACTGCTGGGCAGAATTCTATCTCGTCGACGACGATAAGAACGGCTACTGGTTCCCCGCGCAAGTAGCGGGCACAGAAGAACTTGGTTCGCTCCAAGACACGCGCGTCATCTTGCAAAAAGGCGACAACTTCCGACTCCCGGAAGAACCGAAGACCGAAGCGCTCTACGTCAAAGAGCTGTTCATGGGCACGGTCAAAGACGGCGGCGGCAATCCTGAACACCAGTTCATCCAAGAGACCGATCCAAGGGATTAGTTCGATAAGTATATGATATAAAACTCCCCCGGCGTCGCGCAAGCAAGTCGCGACGCCGGGGGTTTTGTTTTGTATACGTCAAATTGCGTTGGAGCAAGCCAATAAAAGAAGACGACGCGCGACGCTGGGGAAGGTTCGATAGCCCTAGGGGACTCTCGAACGCGTCGCGCGCCGCCCGGAGAGAATGCGACGCGTTTATGCAAACGTTATCGTATAAAATGTTAGAAGTTGAAAATCAGACTCAACGACGCGTTTTTTCTTGGATCGGGGAGGCCATGCGAGCTTCACGAGCCGTTCTGGATTCGCCCGTCGCGGTCGTCGGGACGATCGTTTGTTGCGTCAAGTTGTCGACGATCGAAGCGCGCTTGACGGCGTCGGCATAGAATTCGCCCGCCGCGGTCACTTCACGGATCTTGCGGATCTGGGAAACGATCTGGTCGCGCACGTCGTCCAACGTGACTTCACGAGCCGGAATGCGCTCTTGACAGTAAAGGATGACAAAAGTCGACGGGTCGACTTGGATGATCTGCGACATCTCGCCCGGCTTCAACGCAAACGCTTCTTCTTCCAGCTCCGGATAACCTCCGTTGCGCACGATCGGCGCGATACGGCCGCGCATCTGCTTGCCGTCCGGTTCGATAGAATATGTCGCGCAAAGCTCGCCAAAGACGTCTTCCAACGTTCTGCCTTCCTTAGCCGGCATAGTGCGCGCCTTTTGCCAAGCCTCGCGAGCGTGACGTTCGTCGCCTAAGACCATCCCTAAGCATTGCACCTTCTCGCCATAGTTGGCTTCAAAACTCTTTTCGATATCTTCATCCGTAACTTTGACCATGCCTTCGGAGAGCTTGCGCAACGCGACGCTCGGCCAAACGATCGTGCGCTTGTAGTTCTCTTCCGTCGTGTTGTATTTAGCCAACTCGTTGCGGAGGTATTCTTTGATATTGGGCGAACCGTCTTGCATCGGGAACGTCGTTTCCGCGGCGCGGATCCAAACGTCGGTGGCGACGTCTTGATCGGTCACGTTGACGCCGACCTTCTTGCATTCTTGACGCACCAACGCGATGGAGATCATCGTGCCCAGGTCTTGTTCGGCATAGAGCTTCATGCACATCTCGACGACCGCGTCAAGATAGATCGGTTTGCCGTCGATGGTAGCCGCGACATTCGGATACTGCTTACTTAATTCCGGGTCGGCAATGACGTTGACGACGTTGGCTTCACGACCAAGACGCTCAAACAACTCGTTAGCGGCGGCCTTCAGTTTCGCGGCGCTAGCTTGGACTTGGAGACGGTCTTTGATCGCGGCGATCTGTTCTTCCGGAACGACCGGTTCGTATTTGTTTTCACAACGGAATAATACGAATTGGTTTTGCGGGCCATAAGGACCAATAACAGGCGAGACTTGGTCGACGTCCAACGCGAAGAGCACGTCTTCCATATTCTTATCCGTCAACGTGCCGTGGAAGATAGGTTGCATACGGCCTTTGTTAGAAGCGGTGGCGACGTCGAGCGATTCGTCTTTCGCGACGTTGCCGAAATCTTCGCCGCCCTCGACAACGCGAGAACGAACTTCTTCCGCTTTTTCTTGCGTTTCACAGACGATCATCTGCAACGCGACGCTAGGACCGTAAGACTTCAAATACGCGGCTTCAAGCTCTTCGTCGGACAACTTGATCTTGTCGGCGACGAGAGTTTGCAACGCCAGGCGCGGCCAAACCACTTCTTCCGCGTATTCGTCGTAGCCCATAGACGAGTCTTTTTGCACGACTTCAAGATATTGAGAACGCGTAAGACGGAACTGCTTGGCCAAACGGTCGATCTCGGCGTCGACGTCGGCGCGAGTGATGGACACGCCTTGACGCTTGCATTCCGCTAAGACCAACGCGCGATTGAGGATACGAGACAAAACGTCTTCACCGTGCGCTTTGAGCGATTCTTCTTGGAGTTGCGCCAGAGTGATCTGCTCGCCGTTAACTTGGGCGACGATCTCGGGATACAATCTCTTCGCGTCTTGGCGGATCGGGTTTTCTTTCGCGGCGCTTTGGACCGCTTGGTTCGCGGAACGACGGATCGACGATCTATCGGCGGCGTCCGCGCCTGTTGCGACTAAACCCAAAACGACGGCCGAGGCTCCAAGGATCGAAGCCAACTTATTCAAACGGTTCATATTACGTCTCTCGAATCTTCAATACGATACGTTATCTTCTCTCGCGACGCGCTTCATAAAAACGAGTCAACGCGCTACGATAACGAAACGAGGACGTTGAGTCAATACGGATTTGAAAAATCAAAAATCTCTAATAATTTGCGAAATTTTCTTGGTAGCGAGCGTCTAAATACGTACAATACGTTAGAGATGAAATAAGTAAGGCAACAAAAGGAAACGGAGAGCAAACGATGACGAAGACTACTGAAGAAACGTTTGTTATGTTGAAGCCCGACGCCGCCGAACGCGGATTGATCGGCGAGATCGTCGGAAGATTGGAACGCAAAGGTCTGCGTCCGACGCGATTCTTGTGGCGTGAAGTTTCGCCCGCCTTGGCGAGAAAGCATTACGCCAACGTGCTCGGCAAACCGTTTTACCCGGAACTCGAAGCGTATATCACGCGCGGTCCGGTCTTGGCTATGACTTGGGAAGGACGCGACGCCGTCAACGTCGTCAGAATGTTGGTAGGCGCGACCGACCCCGCAAAAGCCGAACCGGGAACCATCCGCGGCGATCTCGCGCTCGACGATACCGAGAACCTCGTCCACGCCTCCGACAGCGTCGAAGCGGCGGAACGCGAAACGAACTTGTTCTTCACGGAAGAATGACGCGTTAGTTCGACTATATAAATAATGAAGCCGATCGCGGCAAAACTCGCGGTCGGCTTTTTTTGTTATCGCAACGTCTCTCGCTCTCACGGAGTAAAGAATCTCGACGCTTCTTCCGCGCGCGCGTCCATCTCTTTGATCTCGTCTTCGGACAGCGTTCTCATGCGCACCACCTTGAGATAGCCTTCGCTGACCCAGCTTGCGAAACCGAGAGGTTGGCAACGCGAGACTTCAAAACGCGTTTTGAGGGAATGGCCTTCGACGACGTAATCGACGATCTTTTCGTCGTTGACCCAGACGCGGACGGTGCGCTTGGATACTTGGACGCGGAAACGATACCACTGATTCGTCTTGAAGTTATAGAACGAAGACGTGGAGTTCTCGGAGGCGTCCATATCGTCGATACTGGAGATACCGGCGACGAATCCGCCCCAACCGCCGTTAACGAACGTGACGTAATGTTCTCCGATCGGGAACGTCAACGCGGAGAAGAAGTCGGTGCCGGACGCGCGTTTAGACACGTATTCGATCTCGTAGTTCTCGCGCGGGATCTTGATCCCGGAACCTTCTTCGTCAAAATGGATAGACGTGGTCGTGGGGCCCATGCCGAGTACCAGCGATTCCTTCTTGACCTTGACGGCGTAATCGCCGCCGTCTTCGTTATCGATCCAGTTTTTGAGCGACTCGCCGTCGAAGAGGTCGGTCCATTCGTATTTATCGTCGTCGGCTTGCGACGCGGCGATCGCGTCAAAGACCGGGGCGGCTTCTTTATTATCCGCCGCGAACGACGTAGTTACAGACATGAAGATAGTCAAAGCGCTCAAGACGCTAAGCATTGCGATCGTGCGTTTCATTATATTATTGCTCCCATATGCGTGTCATTGGCCGACGTAGGCGTTGGCTTCGCGCTCTATTTTATAATAAAGCCGGCGCGTTTCAACGAAATACGGCGAGAAAAATAGGTTTTCCCGCCGCATCGAGCGTTATCCTAGCGTTATCCTAGTATTTCTTTATGTTTCCGTCTCATTTCGCGTCGAGTCTGACAACGCGGAACCCGACGTCGCGCAGGTCGTAGTATTCGGGGAACGCGCGCAACGCGTCTTTTCCGGCGTATCGCGCGGGCAACAACCACGAACCTCCGGCGACGACTTTCTTCGTCGTCTTCGATTCCGACACGACTTCGTTCTTTGCGATATCGACGACGGACCGCGTGTCGACGCGTTCGGTGGAAGTCCATTCCCCGACGTTGCCTTGGACGTCGAAGAGTCCTAGTTTGTTCGGGAGATAGCTTCCGACAGGGGCGGAGACGCGGCTATGGTCGTTAACGTCCCAGTCGACGGGTCGCCATGCGGGCAACGTGTCGACTCTGCCCGTCCAGCCAAACGGACTGATGAGCGCGTGCGTCGAATCCGCGAGATTCTCGTACTTGCCGTAATCCGCGGCGGCGTCGCCAAACGCGAAATCTTGCTCGGCTTGCGCGAAGAGCTTCCATTCCGCCAAAGTCGGCAAACGGTACGTGTTGCCGGTCTTCTCGGTGAGCCACGCGCAAAACGCTTCCGCATCTTTATACGACACGCGGACGACGGGCTGCTTCTTGCGCGACAACAACCATCCGCGCTCGCCGGGACTGAACTGTATGAAATCGCCGTACTCGATACCTGCGTTAAACGTCGGATCGAACAGCTTGTATTGCTCGTTCGTGATCTCGAATCTGCCGACGCTTAACCCCGTCCCGCGGAGGTTACGAAGCTCCAATCTCACGCCGTCGCCAAGGTCGACGCGCTCCGTCTTGATCTTATCGACGTCGACGCTCTTAGCGACTTCGGGATCGGTCGTGTATTCGCTCTTGAATCGCACGCGCAGATCGGTCTCTTCCACCGCTTGCGCGGGCGTCGGCGCGTTCGGGTCGTCGTCAAGTTGCTCGGAGCCGGGCGCGTATAATTTCCGCAGTTCCTCGCGTCGCGCGTATTGCGACTTCACGAGCGCGGGGTCGTCGCGTATCATTTCGCCCCAACTTCCGTTATACGGCGCGTTAAGGTCGATCCACGTATAGAGCTTCTCCCAAGAGACGGGATCGAGTTCGACGGTATGATAGTTTTGCAGGATCTGAACGAGCAGCGTCGAATCGGCGTGGAAGTCGTACGGACGATGCGTTTCCATCTGGCTTTCCTTAGTCACCGTGCGAACAAAGCGACGCAACTGGTAGTAGGAATTCGAGATAGGCGATTTCTCGGCGATATAGCTTCCGTTCTCTAGCGCGGGCTTAGGCGCGGACTGCGTAAAGTCGGGCATGCCTTGAAGTTCAAACGTCTCGTTCGGGCGCTTCACGTTCTTATCGCTAGCGGCGTGCGAGTGATGGCATTCGACGCAATACCGATCGAGGATGGGCTGTATCTCGCTCTCGAACCCGAAACCGCGAGTCGGACCGTGGAACGGCGCGATCTCGGCGGGAGTCGAACGCGACGCGACGCCGCGCGGGTCGGTCGTTCCGGTCGAGTTCTGCGATTCGTGACAACCAATGCACGAAACCGATTCCCCGGGCATTGCGGTGATCCAACTACGCATGATCTGTATCGCTTTACCGTCTTTGTCGAGCGGTTGCAACGCGATAGGCACATAGGCGGGTATCTTGAACGACGCGGAACCGTCCTCGGCGACGGGCACAGTCCCGATAATACGACGCGGATCCCACGGACCGTCAAGTCCGACGCTATAAGGTTCCGCGCCCATCCCTTGATACGCGAATTGGTAGCTAAACACTCGCAACGACTTGACTTCGCCTCGCGGCACGCCTTTGAGTCCTTCGCCTTCATAGATATCGGCGATGAAGACGTCGGCGGTCGTGGAGTCGAGGTCGACGCGATCGGCGACGATCGGTTGACGCTCGGTCTCGCGCAACGGTATCGGCTCTAACGCGGCGTTACCGTCTTCGCTCACGAGCGTTGCGATATTGTCAAACGTGTCGACTAAGCATATCTCCCACGGCGATTCCGCGGAGCGCTTACAGGAAACGATAAACAACGTGTCTGAAATAGGATAGGGATGCAAGAACTTCGGCCAATCTTGCGCGATGGGGAGGTCGCAAGCGATCGGTTCCACCTTCTTGCCGTAGCCGGGTATGCGTTGCACCGCGCCTTCCGCCTCTTTACGTCCCAGAGACGGATCGAAGACGACTAAGTCCCCTACTCTGTTGAGTTCGTGGTGGCCCGTGACAACGCCGACGAACTTCGTCGAGGCGCCGGGAAGCGGTCGCGCATAGAATATCGAGTTCGGCCAATACGACCCGCTGCCGTAGAGCTCGGACTGATTCGTGCCGTCGGGATTCATATGGAACAAGATGCGCGAGAAGCAGTGCGGGAGGTCGACGTATTCCCACCGCAGATACATAACGCGCCCGTTGTTCATCACGACGGGGTTCCAGTCGTGGTCTTGTTCGATCGTCAGCTGTCTGACGGAACCGTCATGTTCGCGGAGATAGAGATTGCAGACGTGTCCGGAACCGTTGATACACGGCACGCCGGTCATAGGCGCGGTCGAGCAGAAGACGATGCGGTCGTCGGGGAGATAGCTGCCGTCGTAGTTGTCGACGTCGGGCAGGTCCGCCGCCATCTCGACGATCTTCGGTTGGCCGGCGGCGGAACCGTCTTCATTGAGCGGTAGTTCCCATAACCGCCAACGATCGTTCGCGTTAACGTCGGGAGACGAGAACATGACTTTCGAGGCGTCGTAATAAAGTTCCAGATCGCCGACAAATTCGCCGTGTTCGGGCTTATATACAGTCTTCGTCTCTCCTGTTCGGATGTTGTAGCGGCATAATTCGTCGCGATATCCGACGGCGGGGATCGAGGAGTTGCTATTGTAATTCTCGGGCAAGCCCATCAACGCGGGGTCGCGACGAACGAATAAGAACGAATCGAAATCAAGTTCCGGGGAACAGAGCAAGACGTTGCGTTGAAGCGTCGCAAAATCGTCGTAGATATCGCCGATCATGTCGTCAAGTTGTTCTTGCACGACGCCCAATTCGTCGGAATAATCGACGCGGTGATTGGAGCCAAGATCCGAGGCGATAAGATTTTTGACGATGATCGACCGATTCTTAAGATCGCGTAGTTTCTCTCGGAAGAAACTGATGCGTTCGTATCCTACGCTAAGTTCTTCTTCGTAATACGCGACCGCGCGTTCGATCGCGGCAAAATCGGGCTCGGTATAGAGCAACGCGCGGAGATCGTCCGGATCCAAGAACTTTCCAACTTGCTTGATCATATTGGAGATCAAGGTCTTGAAATTGTTTTTATAGGTCTCCGGCGCGGAATCGTACAACGGCGAAACGCGATGAGCAAAGATATACGCTTTGGACTGAACTCTACCGCAGTCGTAATTGACGCCGACAAGCAGCGGATCGTTTCCTGCGCCCTGCGGCGCGACGCCTAGCGTGGAGATCGTCGCGCCGTCGATCGTGAACGACTGGAACGCGGGAAACGCGGCGTTGGTCAACCAAGCTATCCCGCGATCGAGATCGACGCCGTCAAAAATGTCGGCGGTCGGGTTGATCGGCGCGACGCCGTCTTGCGCGCGGTCTTCTCCAAAAGTCGCGGGCACAAAGTTATACGCGACGCCAAATTCGATCTTCTCCATAAGCGGAGCGGCGCCGCCAAGCAGGATAAGTCCGCGTCGTTCCGAACGAATATAGCGTTTGAGTTGCTCGGCGACCGCGTCGGCAAAGAGCGGCGTGTCTTGCGCTATCGAATCGCCTTGATAAACGACGAGCGCGTCAAAGACCTTCAGATCGATCTTCTTACCGTCGCGCGTGACCACGCCGTCTTCACTTGGCGCGAGCAGATCGAGTCTAAACGTCTCTTGTTTAGCGATCTGTTTCAATATCTCCGCGAGGATATCCGACTCGACGCGCATAGGCGCGATCGGAGCTTCGTCAAACAAAACGCCGACACGACGCACATCGGCGGCCATACCGTCGCAACATACGCTCAATATCAGAGTTAAGACCAAAGCAACGAACAACGATCGACGTCTAATAAAGTCCATACTCAAAGCCCAAACAAAAGTCGTATTATCATCAAAACAAGCGTCGCGGCTTTTCGCGTTTCGCAATAGCCGCCAACGTCTATAAAGATAATCGCAAGCCGAGGAAAAATCAAGTAGAAAGGGGAAAATACGTAGAAAATCAAAAGAAAATTCCCCGCGTCGTAGGAAAACCTAAACGCGAGGAGGTCATATATCTTAAGCGTTAACTAAGTCGGCGTCACTTCTTGGGGAAGTTGAGTTCGTAAGAAGTGTTCGCCTTTTCGACGGAGATCTCCATATAGTTTTCCGGGTCGCCGGAATACGCTTTGACGAGATCTTCGAACCCGGCGGGAATCGGGCCTTTATCTTCTTCGTCCCAACCGACGGTCACTTTGAGCGAACCCTTTTGAACGCCGTCTTCCGCGTTGGTATATCTGGCGTAGAACTCGCCGTCGGCTTTAACGGCTGCGGCGCTTTGGCGACCTTCCGCGGGCGTGAAGACGATCTTGAAACCTTCGGGAATAGGTTGGCCGTCGTAAGTCGCTTTACCGGCTAACTTAACAACGCCGTATTGCGATTTCGCGCCTTTACCGCAGCCCGCGGCAAGGAACGTCAGACCGCAGAGACTCGCGGCGAGAAATTCTCTTCTTTGCATTATTATCATCCTTTTAAACTCAGCAGAGCGCATCAAGCTCAGTTGGCGTCGATGGTGACGGTACCGTCGCCGTACTTAACGCCGTTTTCGGTGATGGTCTTGTTGTGTTGGCGAGTGAGGGAGTTAGCCCAAACGTTGACGTCAACGACGTCGGAGACGAAGCGGACGGAGCCGTCGGCCAAGCAAGCGTTCAAGCCGCCGGGGTGTTGGGACTTGGGCGAACGTTCGGTACGGTTGTAGGTCAAGCAGTTCGGAACGCAGATCGGCTTGGAGGAAGAGTTTTGACCGAAGATGAAGAAGCCTTGCGAACGGTCGTTGACCCAAACGAACGGGTTAGCGGCGG
>JAZRWE010000005.1:0-202185 GCA_045599605.1 Thermoguttaceae bacterium | reverse complement strand
AGCGGCAAAATTGAAAGCCGGCGCGGCGCCGGTCGTGCCTTGCGCGACCATAACAGCTCCGCCGTTAGCGACGACAGGAGCGTTCTTCTTAACTTCTTCCGCGAAGCTATTGACCCAGTCGTTATAACCTTCATCAGACTCAACGACTTCTTCTTCGTCGTCGACGTCGATCGTGATATCGGTGTTCTTATTACACCCGACGAAAGCGGAACAACCAATCAAGCACAACGCGGCGCAATACTTGACCGTACTTTTAATTTCAAAATATTTGCTCATTTAGTTTCCCTTCAACTACGCGGCGCGGCGGCGCGTTTATCGTTCACATTCTGATTCTGGAAACGCCAGCCTACGCAACCATACCTCGTAAAAACAAGCGCTTACAATCATTGCAAGGAACAATCATGTCGCCAAGAATGATTCTCAAAAATCAATCTGGTCTAAAATTCCTAGATTATATATTATAACTGCAACGCGGATTTTTTCGAGGGGTTGGAAAATAAAATCGATTCATTTGTACATTTTTAACGTTACGGCGCCTCCACCTGTCGTTTATATCGTTACAATCGTTTTATTTTAACAATCCAAGATAAAAACCGCTTCAAGTTCAACCATGTAAAAAGGACCGTCGCGATGTCGAGCGAATATCCACGCGTTACCCCGTCAACATATTTACCTTTGAAAAACAATTCGCGCACGGCTCATCCCGCTAAAAATGTCGAAGCGCCAACTTATGTTTTTGAATCGGGCGTCGACGCTTGCAAACATGTGGCGCAGCAGATAGCCGGAATCATTCGCGACCGCAATTCTTTGGGAAAGATGGCAACGCTTGGTCTTGTATCAGGTTCAAGTCCTATCGGCGTCTATCAAGAACTCGTACGCTTCTATCAAGAAGGACTAGATTTCTCCAACGTCTCGATCTTTATGGTCAACGAATACTACGGACTCGATCCCGACCGTCTTCAACGCCTCCGACGTTGGCTTGAAGAAAACTTCGTAAAAAAGACAAATCTTAAACTTGAAAACGTCCACTGTTTTGATTCAGCAGTCAAACCCGAAGACGTCGACGTTTATTGTCAACGTTATGAACAAGAGATCGTTGCAGCGGGAGGTTTGGACGTTCTCATTCTTGGCGTTGCAACTAACGGCGCAGTAGGCTTTAACGAGCCATATACCTCGCGATACAGCCGTACGCGTTTAGCGGTTCTCGATCGAGAAACGCGCCAAGAAGCGGCGTCGCTTTTCTTCAGTGAATCTAACGTTCCGACTCACGGTATTACGATCGGTTTCGGAACTATGCTCGAAGCCAAAAAGATCGTCGTTCTTGCTTTTGGGGATAGTAAAGCGTCGGTAGTTCAACGAGCGTTGGAAGAACCGCTCTCCGAGGAAACGCCGGTAGGTTGGCTCAGAAACCATCACGACGTATCGTTTATTGTCGATAAGAGCGCCGCCGCGGCATTACAAGACGTCGCCACCCCGTGGCGTGTAAGACGCGTCGACTGGGACGATCAAATGATCAAACGCGCCGTTCTTTGGCTTTGCGAACAATCCGGTAAATCGCTTCTTAAACTAACCGATTCAGACTTTCGAGCCTACGGGCTTCATTCCCTTTTACGCGACGTCGGCGCGGCGTCGGTCATCTCGGAACGAGTTTTCGAACAGATGATGGGAACGATCGCATTTCATCCCTGCGGCGCCACTCGTCAACGCATTCTCGCTTTCAGTCCTCACCCTGACGACGACGTTATCAGTATGGGCGGTTCGATGATCCGACTAGTTGACGACGGTCACGAATTACATATGGGCTATATGACAAGCGGAAATATTGCCGTCAATGACTATGACGCAAGAAGGATCGCCGATCTCTTAGCAGAGATAGATCGTGAATTCAGCCCGATCTACTCGAACGCAAGCTCCGGAGAAACGCCCGCCGTTCAGACTTTACGAAAATTTATTGACGAGAAAGTCGCCGATCCGCTACGTCAGAAGAAACCGGGCGAATCGGATTCCCAAGAGGTATTGGCGGTAAAACGCCTCATTCGTTGGAGTGAAGCACGCGCGGCGGACCGCGTTTGCGGAGTGCCGGAAGAACGCGTTCACTTCCTTAATCTCCCATTTTATGCGACAGGAGCTGTTGAAAAACTTCCGCCTACCGAAGTCGATCGTCAACTCGTTCGCGAGCTGATCGAAAAAGTGTCGCCCGACACGATCTTCGTTGCCGGCGATCTCTCGGACCCCCACGGTACGCACCGCGTTTGCGCTTTACTTGTATTCTCCGTTTTACATCAAATGTTAGAAGAAGGTAAAGAAATCCCGCGCGTCTTGTTGTATCGCGGCGCTTGGCAAGAATGGCCGCTCGATCAAATCGAAATTGCCGTCCCTCTCTCGCCAAGAGATTCGGAAAAGAAACGAGAAGCGATCTTCCGTCATGCTTCCCAAAAAGACGGCGCGCTCTTTTTGGGCGACGACGCCAGAGAATTCTGGCAACGCGCTGAAGATCGCAACTTAGCGACTGCCGCCGCTTATAATAGGATCGGTTTACCAGAATACTATGCGATCGAAGCGTTCGTACATTGGGACGGAACGATCGATTATTGACGCGTTAACGATCAAGTTCCAATAAAACTAACGACCGTTCTCCCATGTAAGAACGGTCGTTAGTCATTGAAAAGCCCTCAAATTCACTCAACGATCTCGTCAAAAATAGCAACGGCGCCGCCGCGTGGTTGAAGCGATAATTTCAGCGTCGACTCGGAATCGACCACAAAAGTTTCCAACCGTGTTGGACGCCATCCATCGCGTTCCTCCTCAACGTCAGTCCAAAGACTGATCTTGAATTTTTTCTCCGGCGCCAAAAAATCAAGCGCAATTTCTTGTTCAATCTGTTCTTCACCGGCGGTAGCGCCTAAAAACCAGACGCCGTCTTTTGCCTTACGGGCCATAATGAGATATTGCCCGATCTTCGCCCCAAGAACGCGCGTTTCATCCCAATCAGTCGGAACACGTTTAACAAATTCGAGTTCCGAACCAAACGCATTACCAAATCCATTTTCCGCTTTCGCGTCGCGAATAGCCCAACCGCCGCGAATGACCGGAGCAGGATCGTAGATCGTCGTCAACAGCGAGACTTGGTGCGCGTGACTCTTTCCTTTACAGTAGAAAGAAGGAGTATAGTCAAACGGTCCGGCCAAACAGCGTCCAAAGGGCAAGATTACGTCATGATACGCGGGGTGATCTCCTTCTTGTCCTCCTCCCCCTTCTACACTGTACAAATTCGGAAACTCACGAGCAAAACCATTAGGAAGGTATGAGTCATGGACGCACAACCAAAGCTTATGCCTTGCAGCAATCTCGATCATATTTTTGATCGCCCGTTCATCCTCTTGCGCCCCATACTTAACAAACCCCGGTTTGAGCCCCGCTAGTCCCCAACGCTCATATTCCGTAAACAACTTTTCAAGGTCATTGGCCTTTAACATCTTATCGTTGACGTATAAACAAATACCAACGCCTTTCTCTTTACCATATCGAACCAATTCAGGTAGATCGAGATCGACAAACGTCAATGAATTCCATGTTGGCAAATACGGCACAAGTCCCTTAACGACAGTAAACGGATCGGCCTCGCAATTACGTCGCCAATCCGGATCGTCGGCTTTGTCCGGATTAGTTTCAGCCCAAGTATCTTGCTCTTCTTTCGTCCAACGCCATTCTGTTCCGTACCATCCCCAGTCGATCTGGACATACTTCATTCCGCACATCGCGGCAAAGTCGACCATAGAGAGCAGCTTCTTCTGTTCAATAGCGCAATTCGCTTCATTACTGATAGTCTTACCAACGTCGATCCACGTCGTGTCTTCAATTTTCGTAGGATCGGATAAATTCCACAAAAACGATTCACTCGCAATAAGTTCCGCTTCATTTTCAGCAACCGCAATAACACGCCATAACGTATCATGTTCTTGCGCTCCGGAAAGTTTCGCCTTCCCTAAAAGCCTAAACGCGAGTATTCCCTCGCCATGCGAACTCAAAAGCATACGCGGATAGTCCCCGCCCGGACCTTCTAATGTTGAAACAACCGCTTCGTTTGGCGTTCGAAGAGTGAGAGGCGGATAGACGTCCCCCTTAACGTCGGCCAACGCCACGCCGTTTTTGGGATAAGTAGCTTCCGTAGAAACAAGCGGCCAACACAAACTCGCCGCATCATAGTTCAATTGCGTCAATTCACCGGCAATCGTCCAATCGCTTTCAGAACACGGCAATATGAATCTAAACGCAACTCCCTCGTTATAGACGCGCGTTTCTAATTTGAAGACGCGTTTCTCGCCGGCACGTTCACACAACGTCGCGATCGCAGCGTGATACGCGTCACGAATCACGGCCTGTTCTCCCCAAATCGGCGACCATACGTTATCGACATCGAATTCCGTGAGTTCCGGCATTTCCACGCCGTCAACCAACGCCGGTTCAAGGATAGGCGCAACAGAAGAGACGGTAACTATATCTTTTTCATTACGTTCAACTTTCAGCGTCGGATATTCGCCGTCAATATCAATAGCCACCTTTAGCTCTCCGTTAGGAGACGCGATCTTTAATTCCTCGGAATTGACGGACTTATTTAAAAAAATTAACGACGTCGACGTTAATAACGCCATAATGATCCGTAGCGACAATGTCGATCGGCGTTTTTTATAACTAACACGTAAACCAAGGCGTTCCATTGTAAAAAAACTCATATAAAACCTCGTCGTTCGTAAGAGAATTCAAGATCTCAATATTTTATCTTCACCTTTGTACAATTCAACTTTCCGCCCCTTCTTATCCCGTAAAACAACATAGCCAATAAAAAAGGACGCTTCCTATTAAGGAAACGTCCTTTCACTTTATCTTACGTAACGCTCATTCAAACGCCGCAAGCATATCTCGCAGCGTCAAGTCAAGCTCACAGCAATTCGTCAAAGAAGTTATCGATGGCGTTAGCGGCAAACAGACTGTCGAGAAGCGCCAACGAAGCGTCTTCCGAGGCGTTAGAGACGGCGTATTCTCCGGTTTGAGTGTTATACCAAGCGCCGACCCATTCGGAACTTTCGCCTTCAGCGGAAATCGCTTGAACGCGGAAGTAGTACGTCTTACCGTAAGACGCTCCGGTCAGAGTCGCGGAAGCGCCGTTCGCAGAAAGTCCATACCAGTTGGTTTGATCGAGCGAGTATTGGACTTTATACGTGGAATCGGCAACTTCCGCCCAGTTGATCTGCAACGTGCGTTTGTTCGAGGAATAAACGAAGTCTTTGATCTCAGGAGCGTCAAACTCGTCGACCGGAACAGCGACAGTCGCTTCGTTGGAAAGCGCGGAAGAACCGTAGCTATTGTACGCGGAAACGCGGAACGTATAGGTCGCGCCGGCATTCAGATCGGCGGCGGTATACGAAGTCGCGTTGGCGGCGACATTACCCGCAACCATCCATTCGCCGTCGCCGATCTTGTATTCGACCTTATAGCCGGTCTCGTTCGAAGCGTTATCAGCCCAAGCGAGCGTAGCGGTCTTACCTTCGAGCGTAGCGGTCAGGCCGGTAGGCGCGGTAGGAACGTAATCGGAAGCGTCGACGTAATATTCCTCGCTATAAGCCCAGTCGGAAGCGCCGTCGGCGTTATACGCGCAAACGCGGAATTGGTACGTACGACCGGCGACAAGACCGGTGGCGGTACGAGATTCCGTATCGGCGGCGTAGTTACCGGAGATGTACCAAGTCTTTCCGCCATCGTAAGTGTACTGGACGGTGAATCCGGTCTCGTTGGAAGCATTGTCGGTCCACTTCATCTTCATCGTCTTGTTAGCGGCGTTGTAGTCGCTCAAAACAACGTCAGACGGAGCGTTCGGGGCGTTTTCAGACGCGGCGGTCGTGAATTCGCAAGAGACCCATTCGGAGGCGCCGTAGTAATTATACGCGCGGACGCGGAACTGATACGTGGCGCCGGAACGCAACGAGGAAACAGTCTTCGTCGTGATGTTAGCGGAGGTATTGCCGGCGGAGATCCAAGTCGCGCCGCCGTCAACGGAGTATTGGACGTTGTAACCAACTTCGATATCGGACTTGTCAGTCCACGTCAACTTAACAGAGTTGTTCGTGTTTTCAGACGCGGCAAGGTCCGTAGGCGCGGTCGGAATGCAACTCGCGACGGTGTAAGCGCCGCTGTACAACCATTCGGAGTATTCCGAACCGTTGTAGGCCGCAACGCGGAAGTAGTAGGTGCGTCCCGGAGCAACGCTCGTGGCAACACGCTCGGTAACGTTATAAGCGGTATTACCGCCACGTTGCCAATTCGCGTTGTCGTAAGAGTATTGGACAACAAAACCACCGGTCGCGGCGTCAAGCGTACCGTCGTAAGACCAAGACGTCTGGAGCTTACCATCGGCGTAATCGCCAAAGACAAAGTTCGTCGGCGCAGCGAGTTTAGTCTCGGCAACAAACTCGCCGTAAGCCCAGTCGGAATAACCGGCTTCGTTGTAAGCGGCAACGCGGAAGTAGTATTGACGACCGGGAATCATGTTGCAAGCCAAACGTTCGGCAACGTCGGCGGCAGTCGTACCGGCGCTACGCCAAGTCTGACCATCGAAGCTGAACTGGACGTAGAAACCGTCCTCGTTCTCCGAATTGTCTTGCCACTTCATCACTACGGCGTTGAGATCGTAATCATACTCGCCAAACGTGATATCAGACGGCGCGGCGGGACGAGTTTGGCCGTGATACGGAACCTCGTAGGTACCGTAAGCGTATTCGGAAACGCCGAAAGCATTCCAAGCGTTAACGCGGAACTGATACGTTTGACCTTCGGTAAGACCGACCCATTCGAAGGAGGTCGTATCCGCTTTGACGTCGCGAGAATCGTACCAATCGGTACCGTTCGGAGAGTACGAAACGTTGAAGTACAACGCGTTGTCGGCGTTGTTGACCCAAGTCATTTCGAACTTATGCGCGTCCTGATCGTATTCGCCAAACGCGACATCAGACGGCGCGGCGGGAATACCGGTCGGCGTGGTGAATTGGGCGTCGACCCATTCGGATTGACCATAGACGTTGCCCGCGGCAATACGGAAGAAATAGGTCGTTCCGGGTTGCAACACGGAAGTCTTAACGGAAGTAACGTTCGCGTCGAGCTTAGCGTACTCGGTCCAGACTACGCCGTCCAAAGAGGATTCGATCGTGAAGTATTCTTCGTTACGAGAATTATCTTTCCAAGTAAGCGTCGCGGTCTTCGTAGACTCGGAGTAATCGACCACTTGAAGATCGGACGGAGCGACAGGCGCGGTAGCGGAATGGGTGTCAAGAATGACTTCGACCCATTCGGAATAGCCTTCTACGCTCGTTTCGCCAATGTGATTACAGGCGCGAACGTAATAGACGTATTCCATATCCGAAACAAGTCCTTCGGCGGTGTAGTTCGCGACGTCGCGTTGAACGACCGTAAGAACGCCGTCGACATAAACGCCAACTTCATACCATTCGGCAAACGGAACGGCCGACCAAGTCATAGTCGCCTTACCGGTCTCTTCGACAAATTCACCAAACTGAGCGTCAACAGGAGCGGCCGGAGGCGCGAACGTGAACAACGAAGCGGAGCTTTCAGCGCCGTCGCCGACAGCGTTGAACGCAACAACGCGGAAGGCGTATTCGACGTTGTCGGAAAGGGTCGCGACATATTCCAACTCAGAGGTCGAAGTAACGACGACCCAGGAACCTTCAACGCGTTGTTCAAGTCGATAGCCGTCGGCGTGATCGACAGCGGTCCAAGTCATAACGGCATTGTGCGCAACATAATCGTAAGCGCCAATGGTAAGCGTCGTCTCGCCTTCGGGGAGCCAAGCGGTATCGATCGACACGGCGACGCTTTCCGAGGTAAGCGTTTCGTCGCCACGTTTTGCGGTAGCGGCAACCGCGTACTCGTAAACGTTGAAGTTTTCAAGTCCTTCGATATCGTAAGACGAATCAGTCGTGTTGGCGACGACGACCCAAGCGCCGTCTTGCTTTTGCATAACGACGTAGGCGGCGGCATGCTCGACGGCGCTCCAAGTCAACGTCGCTTTTCCATCGCCTTGATACGTTTCGCTACCGCCGTAAACGACGTGAAGATCGGTAGGCGCGGCGGGCGCGACAGTCGTATCGAGCGTCGCGGCTTCGGAACGTTGCCCTTCGCCTTCGGCGTTGAAGGCGGAAACGCTGTACGTATAGGTCGAGAAATCGACAAGTCCGGTAAGCGTAAGGCTCGTAACAGAAGCGGCGAGATCGTCGCCAACTTGCGTCCATTCACCGGATTGCGATTGGATGTAAACGCGATAACCGGTAACGGAGTCGACGGCATTCCAACTTAATACGGCGGAATTATCAACATATTCCGTGAACGCCAATCCGGTAGGCGCGGCGGGAACGGCGGCGGTGTACAGCGAGTACGAGGTAGCCGGCGAAACGCCCTTGGCGTTACCGGCGACAACGGTGAACTTGTACGTCGTGTTGTCCAGTAGACCTTCCAAGACGTACGTGGTCGCGGAACCTTCGTACAAGACCGCTCCCGTCTCGTCGAGCAACTGATAAGAATCGGCAAAATCAGAGTTCCACTTCAACGTCGCGGATTGCGTAGCGTGATCGTAGCTTCCGCTGACGACCGGCGCCTTCGGCGCGGCGGCGGTGAAGAACTCAACTTGTTCGGTCGAACCGTCGCCAACGGCGTTCGTCGCCACAACACGATAAACGCTGCGCGTGTTATCGGTAAGGCCGGTAACCGTATAAGAGGCGTCAGTCGTCGTAGTAACGGAGATCCAAGCGTCGTCGACGAGTTTTTCGACTTTGTACCCCGTAGCTCCGGCAGCGGCGTTCCAGGTCAGATCGACCGTCTTCGCGACGGAGTCGTATTCGCCGGCGACCAACGCGAGTTCACCGGTCGGGATCCACGCGGTATCGAGCGTCTTAGTCGCATAGGACGAGGCGAGACGCTGACCGTCCTTCATTGCATACGAGGCAACGCGGAACTGATAAGAGGAATAGTTATCCAATCCGTTCGCGTCGTAAGAATTCGTAGTAACGTACGCCAATTGCTTCCATTGTCCGTCGATCTTGACTTGGACGCGATAGCCGTCGGCATGGTCAACAGCTTTCCAAGTAAGAGTCGCTTTTCCGTCGCCTTGATAAGATTCGCTTTCACCGAACGTGAACGTCAACTTGGTAGGCGTGGCGGGAGCAACGGTCGTGTCGAGCGTGACGGCGGCGGACTTCGCGGATTCGCCGATCTCGTTAAACGCGGTAACGCACACGGTGTAAGACGAGAAGTCGTTCAAGCCTGACAAAACAGCCTTGGTAACGTCGGCGGCAGTAGAAGTTAACAGAGTCCATTCGCCGTCGACCAACGCGTAGACATTGTAACCCGTCTCAGCCTCAACGCCATTCCAAGTGAGAGTAGCGGAATGGTCGGCGTATTCGCCAAACGTCAAACCGGTCGGAGCTTGCGGGACAGCCGCAGTGTAGACAGTAACTTCAGTCGCAACGGAAGAACCAATATTGTTCTTCGCGACAACGGTATAGACGTAGGTCTGATTTTCAGCAAGGCCGGTAGCGACGTAAGACCCGGCGGCGCCTTCATACAAAACAGTTCCGGCGGCGTCGGTAACGACGTAGGAATCGGCGTAATCTGCGGAGAAGGAGATCGTCGCAGACGCGGAAGCCGCGTCGTAAACATAGGACGCGACGGGCGCGGTCGGAGGCGCGGCGGTATAGAATTCTTCGGAAACGCCGGAACTACCTTGGCCCTTAGCGTTAGCGGCGGTGACGCGGAATTGGTACGTCGTATGTTGCGCCAGACCGGAAAGCGCGTACGAGACGGTAGATTCGCTACCAGCGGCGACGTCGGCAAGGACCGTGTAGTCGGATTCGGCGGCCGTTTTGATCTCGACGGTATAGGAACTAGCGTGCGCCAGATTGTTCCAGGTCAGAGTAGCAGTTCCACTCGCATAGTCGTAATCGCCGGCAACGACGGAGATCTCGCCGGTCGGAGGAACGAGCGTGTCGAGATAAGCGGTCGAGCTAGCGTCGGCATAACGAACTTGATCGGCAACAACGTTGTACGCGACAACGCGGAAAGAGTAGTACGAATTTTCTTCAACGGCGACGTCAAACGTGTTCGTTTCGGCAACGCCGACTTCAGTCCAAGCGCCGTCAACGAGTTGTTGGATCGAGTATCCGGTAGCGCCGCCAACGGAGGCGTTCCAAGTCAACGTCGCCGAAGAACCGCCGGCGTAAGGCAAGAAGCGAGAACCGGTAGCCGAAGCCGGCGCAACGACGGTATTGAGTCCAATGGAAGCGTTGTCGGAGTAAAGCTTTTCACCTTCGCGTTCGGAATACGCGGATACGCCAAAGACCAGCTCTTGATTATCAGTCAGTCCGGTAATCGTGTATTGAACGTTAGTCGTAGTTCCAACGACGACCCAAGCGCCGTCAACGAATTGCGAGACTTGATAACCGACCGCGCCCTCGGAAGCGTTCCATTGAAGCGTAGCGGTATTAGACTCGTAAGCGCCGACCCAGTGCAGATTCGTAGGAGCGTTCGGAGCGACGATCGTACTGAACGTAACGTTAGCATATTCGGAAACGAGTTCCGTAGCGCCCTTGTTCGCGTAAGCGGCGACGCCATAAGTGTAGGTCGTGTTATCAACAAGACCTTCGACTTTGAAGGAAGTAGCGTCGACCGTGGCAACGACGACCCAAGCGCCGTCGACATACTTAGCGACTTTGTAACCGGCGGCATGTTCGACCGCGTTCCAAGTAAGCGTCGTCGTGTTATCGCCGGTATAAGCGGAAGCGTTAAGGCCGGTAGGAACAGCGGGGGTTACAGTCGTATCGAGCGTCGCGGCGGAAGAGGTCGCCTGTCCGCGACTATTGATAGCGGTAACCGTGCAGGAATACGTCGCGAAGTCTTCAAGATCGGTGAACGTGTACGAATTCGAGGTCGTCGTGCGCGTAACAACGGCGCCGGTGGAGACGTTCGTCAATTCGATCTTGTAAGAATCGGCATTCGTAACCTTAGTCCAAGTCAACTTCGACGAATTGGACGCGTAAGCGCCAAACTTGACGTTCGTAGGTTTCTTCGGAGCAACGGTCGTATCAAGAGTAACGACGGTAATAACGGAAACGCCGTAAGAGTTATAGGCGGCAACGCCAAACTTATAGGAACTGTTATCCTCGAGCGTAACGAGATTGCCAAGATCGGCAAGAGTCGTTACGGCGGTAGT
Organism: Thermoguttaceae bacterium; assembly: GCA_045599605.1. GTDB lineage: Bacteria > Planctomycetota > Planctomycetia > Pirellulales > Thermoguttaceae > RUG369. Next base: position 190,913 of record JAZRWE010000005.1, on the reverse strand, counting down.
CGCGATAGGCGTTTCGTTAGCGCCAAAATAAACATAGTAACCGGTGACGCCGTCGGCGGCAGTCGGAGCATCCCAGTTCAACGTCGGATTCTTAGCAGATTCAACGTAGTCAGAGATCGTGACGTTTACAGGAGCGCCGGGCGCAACGCCTTGATACTCGTAAGCGCCGGCGTCGACGCCGGAACCGGAGTAACGAGAGTTGCCGGCTAAGTCATTGACAAGCGCGGCGCCTTCGACATTGACTGCGTATTCAATAGAGCCGATATTAGCGGCTTGCGAGCCGGTAGCTAAGGAATAATCGCCGGACGCGGCGTCCTTGAAGAGCGGCTTCGAAGAATCGACTTCGTACAAATTGTTGGCGCCGGTAACATTAGCGGTAACAGGCGCGAGGGCTCCATTGACGACGATAGAGTTGCCAACGAGACCGGAACCTTCGACAAAGAGCGCGGCGCCGGAGGCGGCGTTATCAGCGACGGTCGTGTTGTAAACTTCAAGCGCGCCTTCGGAACCGACATAAACGACGCCGGACCCATTCGCGGAGTTATTGGCGATCAGGGAGTTAGAAATAACGACGGAGAAGTTCGCGGCGGCGCCTGCTTCCACGAGTTCAACAACGGCCGAGGATTCGGAAGAGCCGAAAGCGACGCCGTTATGAGCGGCATACGGTTCGGTCGACGTGGAGATCGCGCCTTGGTACAGGATCTGGGTAGGATCTACCTTTTGAGGGGTGGAGCCGTACATACGGACGGCGGACGGCAACGACGGATCGGTCGAATATTGCGCGATCTCAACGCTGACAGGTTGAGAGGCATCGATCGCTTTGATCTTCAGCATATCGAGCAGAAGAGCATCGTCATACCCGAAAGGCGCGCCGGCGGTGTAGGCGGGGTAAATAATATACTTGCCGTTGCCGCAATCTTCCGTCGTAATACGGTCGCCGCTACGACAGAACGTTTCAGGAAGATAGGACTCGACCACAGTCGCATTCGTCAGTTGTAAAACGATAACGTAACCGGTGGTAACAAAGTCGCCGGCGTTCCAAACGAGTTCATGTTCGCCGTCGTCATAGCAATGGTCGCTCGCCCAAACTTGCACGTAGAGTTCGTCGTCGGTAAGATCGACAAGCTCGGAAGAAGGCAATTCGTCAGCGGCAAAACCTTGCAACTTTTTACGATAGTATTGACCATATTCGTCGTCGATATCGTCGAAAGTCATATTCGACAAGATCGCGGAAATGGTAATCGCAGATTGAGCTTCATGCGAAGCCTTGAAGGTTTGCGAAACGGTAGTGGAACCGTCGCTCGCAGAAACCGTGAACTCAACAGAACCAAGGTTGAGCATCGCGTCATAATCGTCTTCGCCGATGAAATTCATCGTCAAAACGCCGTTAGCGATCGTAGGCGCAGAAGAGAAAATATCGGCGTTAGGATCGGAACACGAGAAGGCGTACGTCCACGGTCCTTCGTTACAGTACCCGCTAAGATCGAGAGTCAGCGTACCGCCTTTGGGGCCAACTTGCGTAGGGATCTGAGCCGTCCATTCGGGCTTAGAAACTTGCGGCCAAGCGAAATCGCCGTCGTAGATCGCGGCGCCTTGCTCGTTAGCGGTATTACCGGTAATAACAGAGTCTTGAACTTTCAAAACGCCTTTGTTGGCAACCGCGCCGCCGGCGTTGGTCGCGACGTTGTTCGTCAATTCAACGTCTTTTAAGGTCAACGTTCCACCGTTGGCAATAGCGCCGCCGAAGTCGGCGGAGCCGCCGGTGATGTTAATAGAAGTAAGCGTAACGTCGCCGTTCTTGATCGTAAAGACTCGACCGTATCCTTTGGCGTCTAACGTTGCGTCGCCGCCAACAGCTTCGATAGTGATCGTACCGAAAGCTTGCGCGTCATAATCGATCTCGATAGTATCGGCGGCGGAAGCAAAATCCAACTTACCGGCTGGAATACGGATAATATCGTCTTCGGGAGTAGCAGCCGCAGCTTCAATAGCAGCCTTGATCGCGTCGATAGAGTAGTTGCTAGCAGTGATATTGACCACGTTAGCGGAATCGTAAGTCGCCAAAACGGCGGAACTCGCGCCAAGGACGTCGACGGCGAGAAGTTGTCGTTCTTCGAGCGTTTCCGTCAAAAGACGACGGGGCTTCAAAGCAGAACGTTCGCGACCGTTGCGCGCTTTGTTCGAGGCGGCTTCGCGGCCTTTAGCTCGTTGAGCTCTGTTGTTAAAAAACTGAAAGAAACCAGTCGTCATCCCAAACTCCTTAATCTGTTAACGCCTTCGGATCCAAAGGCGCCGTTACGCTTATCTTCGCGCTCACGCGCTAATGTAAGATCTTCCGCGCAAACGTCGTTCGAACTAGTATTGAAAGACGCTTGCATTAGCGGCAAACCCGGACGATCGCATACGCGTAGCGCCGCGATCGCGTATCAGTATTCAGACTCCGTCCCGCCCTAAGTCCAAAAAGAGCGCACAACGGGTCTTCTTCTTTTCGTCGTAAAAATATTTAGTCTTGAGGATTTCTAAACAAACATTATCTAATCCGTTTCAACTACCATTACAACTCGAATAACCGACAAAGTCGATGCATTGCAAGAACTCGTCAAGCTAAGTTTTTGACGCGTCGAATCGCGGATAATTCGCCGTAATAATCGTAAAAAGACTAAATTTTTACGAAAAACAGCCCCGATTTTCCGATTGTAAACATTATACAGGGTTTAGAAAATTATTAAAAGAGCAAAGAGATAAAAAAATAGGAAATCCAAAACGTTCAAAGAGAGCTCGATGTTCGATATTTCCCAACGATTTCCGAAAAAAATTTTTCATCGAAAGCAAGAATACTATCAAGTAAATAGGAAAATACAAAGACTAACAACATAAAGTTAAAATTTTCAATCGCGCTTTACGAAAAACTTCTAAAACATTATTATACAAACGATAGGGACCTTTCCTTGAAGCGCTTCAGCGTTTCAAGTGAATTTTCTCAGTCAAAGCCCAACAAATTTTTTCAACTGAAAAATTGGTTTTGCGTCCTGTTTTCACGAGAAAAAACGCTTTTTGTTGAGATAGTCATGCTAGTCAAAATAGGAAATTCCGAGAAATAAGAGAAATACGCATTGTCAAAATCACTATTTCCCTTACAATCCTATTTACTTATTAAATCCACTTATCATACCGAAGTTATCCAAAGCCGTTAAACTCCGTCGTCAGACGGTTTCGTTCAGTTGCGGTTCTTCACTAACGAAGAATTTCGAAAAAGTCGTCACCCTTTTCTCGAAACGGTCGGTATGATCAGGTAATGTGTCCGGTTCGAGACAAACGTTGGCCGTCGTTCTCGCAACCTTGCCGGTCTAGTCACGCTTAACCCCCTAGCGCGTGATCTACCAAAGGTTCGCGAGCGACTCTATGTCAACGTTAAACGCGAGGTTGTTATGCGCCGCTTGTCCATGGTCTTGTCGCTGATTCTGGTCGCGTTCGTAGTGTTTTCAGGTAACGAACGAGCCACAGCGCAATATGCTTCTAGTTCCGTTTTCACGGAAACCAGTTACGATTTCAAAGGGATTCCTCGATATACGACCCCGAAGCATTCTTTTATCTTCCAGAACAACTCGCAAGAAGACCTTCGCTTAGTCGCCGTGAGAACTTCGTGCCAATGCACCCAAGTCTTCATTCCCGAAAAACGCGTCTATAAGTCGGGTGAAAAAGGCGAAGTTGTTGCTCAGATCGACGCGGTACGTTTTACCGGCGCGCGTCACGCAACAGTAACCGTGACCTTTGAACGAGGCGGCAGACAATTTGAGGTTCCGCTGAACGTCGTCGGTATGGTTCTTGAAAACGTCCGCGTTGAACCCCAAAAATTGAACATGGTCGTCGACGAGATCAAGCCCGGTACGGAAGTCAGCGTCGCGGCGCGACAATCGCGTTCACAACAAGCCTCCGTTCTCTATCCCGGCAACGAAACGGTCGTTCGCGCCGACAGTTCCAATCCTTACGTAAGCGTTCAGATCGGCAAAGCTGTTCGAACGAATTCCGGCACGCAAACGCCCATCGTCGTTTCCATCAAAGATAACGCGCCCGGCGGTTACATCAACGCAGTCGTCCATCTTTGGTCTAACGGAGCTTACAGTTCCAATCCTTTGTCGTTGAACGTTTCCGGCTCCGTTCGCGCTCAACTCAGCGTTTCGCCGTCGACCTTAACTTTCTACCGTTCTAACGACGGTAAGAAAGTCACCAAGAACGTCGTCGTTTCCGCCACAAGCGAATTCACCCTGAAAAGAGTCGTTAGCGATTCTCGCGCTATCGAATGCAATATCTCGCCGAAAGCGATCCGTCCCGCGCGCGTTTGCGTTATCCCGATCACTTTCGATCCGGCAAAACTGCAAAACGAAGCCGGCATGACCAAAGTCCACATCGAAACAGTCGACGGGCGCGCCTTGGTCATCGACGCTCAGATATCTTCCGCCAATTTCGATGAGCTTGGGCTCCAACAGACCGACAGAAACGTCGAACTTGTTGAATTTGACGAAAACGCAACGGAAGAAACGTTAGTTGCGCAAGAGACCGCGCCGGTCAAGCCTCAACAAGAGCAACAGACCGCCGTTGCCGAACCGCCGAAGACGAACCAAGCTAATGCGCGCGCCTACCAACGTCCGCAATCGCAACCGTATCGTCAAAGTCGCTCTACCGCGCCGTTTGCCGCTCCTTTTGGCGGTCTTTTCCAATGAATTTAAACGCTGATTTTGCGTGACCGACTATTCGATCAACGCCGGAAGTGAGCCGATCCCTTCCGGCTTTTTTATTATTTGAAACGTAGCGCCGGTTCCACAAAAAGGTTGAGTCGCGACGTTTGTCAAAAATTCACATTACTAAACTCCGTAGAGTTACAACGAACACGATATGAACTTCGATCCTTTCGACGACGCGCCTATCCAACAAACCTCCGTCGAACAGCTTTTATCCGGCCTCAACGCGAACCAACGCGAAGCGGTCACCCATAAAGACGGTCCGCTTTTGGTTTTAGCCGGTCCCGGTAGCGGTAAAACTCGCGTGGTCACTCACAGAATCGCTTGGTTGTTACAAAACGACGTCAAGGACACGCAGATCGCAGCGTTAACGTTTACGAATAAAGCCGCCGAAGAGATGAAGTCGCGTTTGGCCAATCTGGCTCCCGGCAATCGTGTTTGGATCGGCACGTTCCACCGTTTCTGCGCTTATTTATTACGTTATTACGCGCAGTACGTCGGCCTACAAGAGAACTACGCCATCTACGACGTCGACGAATGTAAGCAACTACTTAATTCGCTCCTGCCTAAAAAATCGCTACCGCAAGGAATCGATATTCAAAAAGTCGCTTCCGCGATCAGTTGGGCTAAAAACTCGCTTATCGGCCCCCATGAGTACGTTGGGCAACCCAACAGCATGCTCGGTAGAATAGTAGAAGAAGTCTACCCTGCCTATCAAGCCGCGCTCCAAAAGGCAAACGCCGTCGATTTCGACGACCTACTTTATCACGTCGCCATCCTTCTCAAATCCAATCCCACGATCCGAGCGAACCTGGATTACCGTTTCCGTTACGTTCTTGTCGACGAGTACCAAGATACGAATATGGTGCAGTACCTGATCGCAAGCTTACTGTCGCAAGACTACCCCAATCTCGCGGTAACGGGCGACCCCGACCAATCTATCTACGGTTGGCGCGGAGCCAATATTCATAATATCTTAAATTTTGAAAAAGATTTTGAAAACGTAAAAACGATCAAACTTGAACAGAACTACCGTAGCGATAAAAGCGTATTACGCGTTGCTGATTCATTGATCAAACACAATAAATATCGTAAAGACAAAGATCTATTTACGGAAAATAAAGAAGGGCAACCTCCTCGTATCGTCCAGTGCCTCGATCAACAGGAGGAAGCGGAAACGATCGCGGCGGAAATCGCCGGCGAGATCGCAGCCGGAAAACGTCGTCCTCGCGATTACGCGATCTTCTATCGTATGAACGCGCTATCGCGTAACTTAGAATACGCCCTCAAACGTTACGAAGTCCCCTTCCAACTCGTGCGAGGTCTGGAATTCTTCAATCGTAAAGAGATCAAAGACTTAACGTCGTATATGCAGTTGGTCTACAACACGAACGACGTCGTATCGTTCAAGCGCGTTATCAATCTTCCGGCGCGCGGAGTCGGCGGCGTTTCGCTGGGGCGTTTGGAAGCCTACGCAGATCAACACAATCTATCGCTTTTTGAAGCGGCGCGCGCAGCAGCTCGTATCGACGGTCTATCGACTCGCGTTCAGAAAGCGTTATTGAAGTTTGTGTCGCTCATCGACAAATTACAGGACGCGTTAGCGGATAACGGCGCGCTTGAAGTTGCGTTAGGTATTCTTTTGGACGATATCAAATACGTTGATTACTTACGCAACTCTGCCAAGACGGAAGAAGACGAACAGCGTCTAGCCAACATCCAAGAATTACTTTCAGAAGTACGCGAATTTGATAGCGACTTCGAAATGATCCAAAAGGAACAAGCGGAAACCTCATTGTTTCCGGAACAGTCCCAAGAAGCCGATCGGTTGGGACGATTTCTGGAACAGATCGCATTGGTCAACGACGTAGACTCTTGGAACTCCGACGACGACCGCGTTTCGCTGATGACACTACACGCCGCCAAAGGGCTGGAATTCCCCGTCGTTTATCTGATCGCCGTCGAAGAAGGCGTTCTTCCGCACGAACGTTCTTCACGCGATAATCGGCAATTAGAAGAAGAACGCCGCCTATTGTTTGTGGGGCTCACGCGTGCAAAGGAAGACCTCCGGCTTTCGCGTACGCGTTTCCGTGAATTCCGCGGTAGTTTTTCTCCTTCTTCTTCTAGTCGGTTCCTATTCGATCTCCCCAGACAACACGTCGACAATTACGAATCGGTCGACGAATGGTTCAAGGACGTTAAACGTCGAATCGAAACGGATCCTTCGTGTAATTTGATAGTACCGAAATTATTTGAGCGTAAAGAAGGCGCTTCACAACGTCAGTCGATTTGGGATGAAGACGTAAAACGTCGTTCGCGTAATACAGAAAGCGACAGTTATTCCGGAGTAAGTTATGCGGCAAGATCGTCGTTCTTGACTAAAACCGACGACTTTTCCCAAGCAGATTTCGCCGACGTTGATTATATAGACGAACAAACAACTGAGGATTACGTTCATCAGGAAGTCGACGATTTTGACGGAGTCGACGAACAACCCGATGAAAGCGTATATTTCGAAGAAGAGTCATTCGAAAAGGAAGACGAAATAATGGCAAAGAAAAAATCGACTAGACGTCGAAGCGACGATTTCGAATATTCCAACGAATACCAGGGCTCAACGCTCCGCCGTAAAGCGCTTCCCAAAGAACCCAGAGCCATATCTCCCACGGCGGTCTCGGTCGGTTCTTCCTTTGTAAGCAACGCCGAAAACGCCCATAAATCCCCGGCGGGCGTATGTCCGGAAACAGCGCAAGTCAATTCTTTTGTAAAGCATAAGAAATTCGGCGTTGGAGTGATCAAAAAGATTTCCGGTCCCTCGTTTGATCGCGTCGTCGAAGTGTCGTTCCTTTCCGGCGTAGGACTCGTCGAACTCCCCCTTAGCGATCCCGACCTAACGCTTGTCGCAGTCGGAAAAGGCGGTAAATAACACGCCGTTCATTTTTGTATCGATAAGTTCGTTCATACCGTCGTAAACGTCAGTTTGCGACGGTATTTTTTGTCAAAATATCTCTGATTACGATTTTTTAAGAAGAAAATGACGGAGAGTTTGAAAAAAACTCCTAAAAGCCGTGAAAAAGGCATAAAACAAGCTTACATCATTTCAAAATGCTATTGAAGAGAATTCGCTTTTTTCTTACTATTCAACAGTTATTATCCTTAGGAGCCAATAGGCGACTTCTGTATCTTGTTACGAAATAACGTTTTCGTTCATTGTACGCGAGGTTTTGCCTTAGTATTATTAGCTGTAAAAGGATTGGAGAGGGCGATTTTACCGCTCGTTTTTGCTCGTTTACGTTTGCGTTCATCGAAAATAAGGAATACTTCGACATGCAAGCGTTAAAAAAACAAGAGTACGGTTATGTCATTAAATCAACACAAGAGAATGCTTTCCGTTGATACTCGGATTCCGAGTTCCGACTGTCAACGACGTTCCGCCATCGTCGCGACCACATGGAGTCTGTTCGCGATCTTATGCTTCTGCCTTGCGTCGTTCATAACTTCGAACAGCGCATATGGAGCTCAACGAGTTTTACCGAAAGGCGACCGCGTCGAATCTCAGCGGAACACCGCTGTTTCAGAGTCGTCTAAAACGCGTCAAACCTCGTATTACGCGCCAGACCCGGAACTTCGTACAGAGCTTTCTGACGGAGCCGAAGTAGAAAACGATTTCGACGAATTTGAAGACGTTGTTCCTGCGAACAGCCGTATCGAGGCTTATCGTCCTAATTCCGAAGCGACGCGTAACGCTCGCTGCGTTCAAAAAACGTTCCAAGCTCCCACCGATAAAGACGCGGCTCTTATTGGCGCCTTTCTTCTGCGATTGCTTCCTAAGAACCTTCGCGAAGAAACGACTTGGCGTTATGACGAAAAAGAAAACACGCTGACTGTTTACGGTCCTGAAAAGGCGATCGAATTCTCTGAAAATCTTCTCAACGACTTCAGCGAATCGCTCTATCAAGCGTTTCTTTCTTCCGGAGAAACGAGCGACTTTGTAGGAGTCGCGGGCGTAACTCCGGTAACGTCCAATGCGCAATCCGCGAAACGTTCCAACGGTCAAAAATACTACGATCCGGAAAGAAACGAAGTCGTCAAGGTCGCCTATGAAGCCACCGGCGCAATCGTTCCTACTCGTCAAGAATACGCCGTTACGTATGGAGCCGGCAATGGTAGAGTAACTGAACCGCAAGTCGCCGCCAACGCGCCCGCCGTCTGGGGACGTTCTGACGCGATCCAAGAAGCCGCCAGTACGGACGACTCGATTCTTGACGTCGCCTCGTACCGTTGCGCGCCTAGCATTCTCGACCGCGTCGAAGCGCTCGCTCAACGTCGCTTTGGTTCCAATCCTTCAATCGCGTTTAGCTTCGATCGCCATCTTGGCACGATCGTCGTTCACACGAATCGCGGATTGCAACGCGAGGTGAGCGCCTTCCTTGCGTCTCTACAAGTCTATCCGGAAACGCGCCCCGTCAATGCGCCCGACCTTAGACTCGCCACCGGAGCTCTCACGGAAATCGACGGTTTCAACTCGGAAGAAACCGCGCTTGAACGCCAAACTCGACAAGCTTTTACCGGTAATCAAACGAGCATGACTGCCGGTCGTTTTGCCGACGAAGCGCAATCCGGAGAATTGAACGACGTTTATCAACCTCAAAACCGTAAAGCTGAAGAACTGCAAGACGCGCTTCTCCAACTATTCGGCGAACGTCTCCAACGCCGTGAGATCAATCCTAACGACACATTCTCGAAGCGTCAGATCGTCACCTATCGCTTCGTCAAAAGACAACGTCCCGAAGACGTCGACTTCCACACTTGCGAAGTATCTATCGACTCTTTGCATAACGAGATCGCGCTCAAAGGCGACCCGGCGCTTTGCGCTCAAATGTTGACGCTCTTGCGCGCGATGGATCAACCGCCTCTTCGTAACGGTAACGTTAGAAAGTTTATCCCGATCCGTAACGGCGACGCCAATAAGATCCGTCAGATCTTTGAATACGAATCCCAAAAGAGCGTTCGCGCCGCGCGTTCCTTCGGTTCGCGTTACGCGGTCGATCAAGCGATCGAACAACTCTTTGAAAATAGCGGATATGAACGCTTTGCAGCGAACGCGACTTCCGTTGCGACTCGTTTTGCGAATTACTTCACCGACGCCGTCACCGAACAAGATCGCCAAGCTTTGGCGCTCGCCGGAACCGCGACATATAACAATTCCATCGAAGCGATGCAACTCGCTTATCGCAACGTCTCCGACCTTGCGACGCCCGGCGTCATGAGCGATCGGAACGCGGTGCGTCAAGTCTCGTATCAAGAAGACGGCGGTCTCGCCGATCTTGGTCCCGCCGTTCCGCTAGAAAACAACTACAGTCGCCAACGTCAACCCGGCGGCGTCGGAGTCGTTCAAGATTTCACTCCCACCGTTTTGTCCGATATCGACGTTATCATTGTCGACAACGCGACCGACGCCGAGTTCGAACGCATCAAGCAGATGATCGAACAGATCGAAGAACTCGCGAAGATCGCCGACATTCAAACGGAGATCTATAATCTTGAACATGTCGACTGCGCTATGCTTCACGGCGTTTTGACGACTCTTTATTCCGAAATGTTCGGAACGAAGCAAGGTCGCGTCGTGTTCTACGCGTTACAAAATCCGAACGCGATATTAGTCGCCGGTTGGGGTCAAGCCTTCAAAGATATGAAAGACTTAATCGAGCTGTTCGACCAGCCGATCCTTGAAGGTTCTAGTACGATCCGCGTCGTACGTCTTAAGTACGCGGCCGTCGACGAGATCGCCGGTCTGTTGACGGAAACGTTCGTTACTCCGCAAACGACGGGTACCGGCGGTTTTGCTCCGCGCATCCGCGCTTTCGCCGACGTTCGTACGAACTCGCTTATCGTTCAAGCTTCCCCGAACGACTGGAAACAAATTCAAGACTTGTTGCTCGAACTTGACGTCAACAAGACTGCGACGAAACTTTCCACGCGCGTCTTCCCGTTGAAGAACTCGCTAGCTGAAAATATTCGTGCGACCATTATGGACGCGATCTTGCCGGCGAAGCAAGGCACGCTCGATACTTCCGCGGCCAAGTTCCCGATCTTGGAACTTTTGTCTGTCGACGAAAGCGGTAAGAAACTCGTGGAATCCGGTATCATGATGGACGTCGACGTCGTCGCCGACGTATATCACAATCAGTTGATCGTCAACGCGCCGGAAGACTGTATGGAATTCATGGAACGACTCATCGAATTACTCGACGTCGCTCCTAAGAAAGCTCAGATACGCTTCTTCCAAGTACGCCACGGCGACGCCTCCCAGATCGTTCAGACGCTGCAATCGCTGTTAGCAACGGCCGACGATCCAACTTCTACCCCGACGATCCCGCAAGCGGAAGGCGAAGAAACGTTCGTTCCGGTCCGCTTTGCTCTCGACACGCGCACCAACGTCATCATCGCCGCCGCCGCGCCCAAAGAACTCGCGATCGTCGACGCGTTGATCGTTGCCCTCGACGTCAAAGACACGGCGGAACGCGAAGAAGTCGTAGTCCAATTACGCAATATCCAAGCGCTCGTCGTCGCGCAAGCTATCGATGATTACCTTTCGCAAAAACAAACCTTGGAAACCACTTCTGAAGTTCTTTCCAATTATCAACTTTACGAATCGCAAGTCATCGTAATTCCGGAATCGATCTCGAACTCCATCATCGTCAGCGCCTCGCCGAGCGAGATGGAAAACATCTTGGAAATGATCAAGACGTTCGACCAAGATCCTCCGCAAGTCGTGATCCAAGTCCTTATCGCCGAAGTAACGCTCTCCAATACGGAGGAATTCGGTATCGAAGCCGGGCTCCAAGACTCCGTGTCCTTCGATCGTAGTATGATCACCACGACGTCGGGCGGTCAGACCGGTAATCCGGGTTACGATATCGTCGGTTCCGGCGGTCCCGGTCAGAATATGGCTTATCAAGGAAACAGCAAAGACCTCGCCGGACAGGTGCTCAATAACTTCGGTATGGGCGCGAATAGTTCCTCGCTCGGTTACGGCGGCTTCGTCGTCTCGGCTAACAGCCGTTCTATCGACGTAACGCTTCGCGCCTTACGTGAAAAGAACCGTCTGCAAGTTCTGAGCCGTCCGCAAGTTACCGCGATGGACAATCAACAAGCGTTCATCTTGGTTGGTCAACGCGTACCGCGTATCAACGGTACGACGACGACAAACTACGGCGTGCAAATGAACACCACCGACACGCCGGTCGGTCTGATCCTCCTCGTTACCCCTCGTGTTACCAAAGACGGTAAAGTCGTAATGGAGATCGGCGCTGAAAAGTCAAGCTTAGGTAACGACTCCGACGCCACCCCGATCTATTCGCAAGACGGCCAAGTCATCAAATCGCAATCGATCAACACCATCCAAGCGATGACGGCGATCAGCGCGCGAGACGGTGAAACAGTCATGCTTGGCGGGCTTCTTACCTCCTCAAAGGAAAAGATCAGCCGCGGCGTTCCCTACCTTGCCGATATCCCGGTCGTCGGTTGGTTATTCCGCTACGACCAAGAAATCGTGCTTCGTAAAGAACTGTTGATCGTAATGACTCCGCGTATCATGCGTAATTCCGACGACTTCGCTGAAACGATGCGTCGAGAAGTTGGTCGTACCAACGTCAATCTTGACGAAGCGATGGAGATCAACGGCAATATGGGTCTCTACGATCCGCGTACCAACGACGGTTTGCGTACGAAGAAGACTCGCCGCCTGCTCCAAGATCTCCATCCCGATAAGATGGACGAGCTCGACAAGATTCCCGGTTACTCCCCCGAACGCGATTACGCGCCGCGTCCCCAGACGTCTCTCGAAAACACGGATCCCTACGGACGTTCTAAGAAATCGACGTCCGTTTCCGCCACGCCGGTCGATTCGAGAACGCAATACAGCTGGAAAGACGCCGCTCCCGCCAAAAAGACTCCGGCTAAAAACGTAGTTGCAAAACCGGCTGAAACTTACGACGAGTATTACGACGACGATGAGAGTATCTTATTGCTGAACGATGATTTCTCGTCCAACGACAGAGCTCGCCGCGACGACGTTCAACGCGTAGCGATGAGAGATCAGGAACGGAGCGCTAGTTCCAGAACGTCCGCTTCCTCTAAGCAACAGACTTCGTCTAGCCGTTCTAACGCTACTAGATCGAACTCAACCTCGGAAGCGCGTTCTTCGAGAACAGAACCGCAGTCGACGCGTAAGCGTATCCCGTCAGACGACTCCGACGAGTTGTCCGACGCGCGAGCGGTGAGATACGGTTCCTCCGATAACGCCTCCATCCGCGGTCAGGTTGCCGATCCTCAGGTAACGCCGATCTCGCGGATGAAGGAAAACTCCGGTTTCCATCTCTTCCGTTGGTCGACCGCTAAATAGTTTTCAACGCGTCTCGCTTCAACGGGGTCCGGCCCTATTGAAGCGCGGCGTTTTTGTACCTTCTTACAATCTCGACATCCATTCCCATACGGCGTATGCAATGAATAGACAAATTTTACTATCGCTACTATTAGCGTTATTCTGCGTTTCTACGGTCGGTTGTTCCAACGCCGGTCCGAAGAAATACGTTCTATTCGGCGAACCGAAAGCCCAAAAAGTCGAGTTGTTTGAAGACTATTGGTCCGACTATCCGTTCAAACCGGACGATCCATCGTTACCGCTTCGTCGAGGTAAGGGCGGCGTTATCCGTTTCTTTAAAAAGAACAGTTACACACGTTCCATCTTGGTCGACGGCGATCTCACGGTCAACGTCTACAAGAGCGTTGACGAAGGCGTTACTCTCACTCAACCCGATATGCAATTGGTCGTAACGTCGGAAGATCTCAACAAAAAGCATCGAAAATTCGAAAAAGAGACAGGCTACACCTACCACGTTTATCTTGATCTCGGCGAATACGATCAACCGGAAGAAGAGATCACGATCTTGTCGATCTTCAAAGACGCGAAGACGGGACAAGTTACGTTATCCAAAGAGATCCGCACAACGGCAATGGGAACGACTCCGCTACCGGAAGAAGAGTTCTCCAACGGGAAATCGGAAGCGGAAAAGTGGGCTCGTAAGAAAATGGGAGAAGATTCCGAGAACCCGATCGCCGAACTTCAAAAGAAGTACTCGACACGTAATCAAGAAAGGTCTGAAAAAGAAGAAGCCGTTGGCGAAACGCGATTGCGTAAAACGATCGAACTCGACGACTCTCAGTTTGAAGAACTCGATGGAGAACGGCTCGTACAAAGCGTTTCCTATATGGAAGCAGCCGAGTCGAAACACGACGCCGCAATGCGACGCTTCCAAGAAGAGAATCAGTCCAAAAGCGAGTATTATCGCGATCTCCGACGTAAACAATTAGAGGATTACACCAATCGTCGTAACGCTAAAACCGACGAGGTCTCTCCTCTACGCGACAGTCGCGGAATGGCAAGTTCGCTTAGTTTCCAGGACGCTTCCAAGACATACTCCAAATTCCAAGAAGCGCAGGAGAATAATTTCAAGTCGACGGCCGATCTTCTGACGCAACGCGCAAAAGAAGAATACAACAAGGATCCTGATAATACATTAAGGACTCAACCGCCTAAAGCGATCGGTTACGCGCATGCTGAAGACGAGGTATACGAACGCCCCGTTAAAAGTAAGAAATCCGGTATTCCGGAAGGCTTCGTTCCCGCGAAGCAACAATCGATCGTCGATATGGACGCGCTACATCCGAGCGAGATGGACAAACTTGACGACTTCCAACCCGACGCGCACGCTGTCCCGACGGAAGTCTATACGCGTCAACGTTGAGGTATAGAGCTTATAAAAAAACGGACGATATCAACAACGATACCGTCCGTTTTTCTATTTATGCGTTATTCGAGTCGATAAATTCCAACCGTTAAAACTTAACGAGCACGCTCTTATAACTCCTTACCAAAGACGTCAACAGCTCTTGTTTCAGGTTCAGCGATCTCTAACTCGTTGACGACCTTATCAACGCCGGACTGTAAACCGATCACGTTTTCGATCAATCTTGCCATGCGACCGGATCTGACTTTACCACGAAGATAAACGGTCGAACCGAGATTTTCGACCTGCACCTCTTCCGTCTTAGGATCAAAATCGAAACGGGCAAGCACGTTATCCACTTGTGAAGCAATATGCGCACGAGACTCGTTTGTAGCAAGAGAACGAGTCGGAAATTGAGTAAAGTCAAGAACCAATCGCGGAGGATACATTCTCGCATTCTCAATATTTTCGACCTCGTTATCTGCTTGTCCGAGATTGTCTAACGCGTCGACACGGGAACTATTGGTACGAGGCGCAAGCGTTCCGGTTCCAAAAAACTTCCCAAAGTTAGAGGTATCATAACGAGCTAAGATACCGCCAAAGGAGTTATTGTTTCCGGACATCATGTTGCTCATCGTAGACGAAACGGACATCGGCGTACCGGGAATAATCGACGTACGCGATAACTGAACCGGCGTTGCGCCTGAGGCAAATCGGCTTTGTAGACCTACCCCCATCGTTTGCGCGACGTCAGTCTCTCCCGCGGCTTGCGCCCATGCGGACGAACCGCACATCGATACGATCGTCAAGACAATAAGTCCGACGATCGACGCGCCATATTGTGATATAATATTTCGATTCATCGTCGATCGCTCCTTAGTATATATAGGCGGAAGTAAATCCACGCGCCTGTATCTATATATTTCGTCTTGCCGTATTAGGACTGTTAGAAAAAGGTTGGTTCGCGTCATAACATTCACTATCGTTACTTTTGACATATCTGACAACATTACCGTCAAAAGTAGAAAAACGACGCTCCAGTAAATAAGCCGACGCTCGATTAAGATATACATCCAATAAGCGTCGGCATTTTTAGCGTTTAATGTAAAATCTTACGACTTACATAAAACATCCGGTCCGATTCAAACTCACGCGTCTTCTTCGGGGGACTTGGGTTCTTTACCAAGGACCGCGAAAACGATAGCGAAGATGAGGCAGAAGATACCGGGAATACCCCAAATCTTGTTCCAGTTGTACTTGACTTGGTTTTCGGGGTTGATGCACTTCAAGAAACCAACCTTTTCCGCGGGAGCGGCGGCAGCGGCTTCTTCAGCGGGAGCGGCAACTTCTTCAGCAGCGGCTTCAGCGTCTTCGACGGCGGCTTCAGCAGCGTCAGCGACTTCTTCAGCAGCGTCTTCAACGGCGTCAACGGCTTCTACAACAACGGAGTCGATGTCTTGGTCTTGCGCGAACGCAGGAGTGGCGAGCGTGAAGCTAGCGGATTCGGTAGCTTCAGCGGCAGCCGGGGCTTCGGAGACTTGGTTCGTCTTGGTGAGGTAGTCGGCGGCATAACCGGACAACGTTTGAGCGACGCCGAGGAGCAAGAAGGCGATCAGAGCTTGGACGGAAGCTTTCATTTCTTTCGGAGCAACCTTGTCGCCGTACATATAGGCGGCGGTGTAAAGGAAGGCGTAAGCAAGACCGTGGCAGAAAATACCGACGAGCGCGAGATTATCAGAACCTTGCGCGAAGCAGAGGTAACGGACGCCCCAAGCGGCGAGACCGAGGGTCAAGGTCCACTTCAGACCGATCTTGGCGACGGCGAAAGCCAAAGCCGCCATGAAGATGATCTCAGAGTATTGGTTGAAAACGCCCTTGGATTGATAGAAGTATTGGCCGAACAGAGCAAAATAGTAGTTCGAACCAAAGATACCAACGAGGGTAGCGCAGATGATGAAGATCGAGAAATCAGCGCGTTTGAACAAAGCGAGAGCTTTGAAACCAAAGGGGTCGCCGTTCTTGGCTCCACTCGGAGGCGTGTTCGGAAGAGTCAAGGCATAAACCGCGAAAGCAATCGCGACCGCGGCGTCGACCAAGTAGAACTTATCAATACCGGCTTTGCCCATAGCGCCAATGACGAGGTTAACGGCGATCCAACCAAGAGTACCGAAAATGAAGACAAAGGGACTCTTCTTGTCGTTCGGAATATGCTTGAAAACGATCGCGTTGAGAAGAGGGATCGACGGCATGAACATCAAACCGGCGATAAACATCATAACCCACCAAACAGAGCTGGGGGAACCGGCAGGATTCTTACTGGCAATAACGTAGCAAGTACCGAGAGCGATACCGCAGACGAGTTGCATAAACGCCAAAACCTTTTGGGCGGCGAATTTTTTGTCGGCGATAGGGCCAACGAGAGGCGCGAACAAAGCGCCAAGAGCAAAAGCGCCGTAAAGCGAACCGGTCTGTATATTGTAAGCGGCGCCATAAGAGCCGAGCGCGTAAGACCAGCATCCCCAAATTGCGAATTCAAGAGCGTAGGCAATTTGCAATCTCAAATACATTGCAACGCCGCCTTTTCCTTCAGCCATGGAAAACTCCTTAATATAAAAATTTTCGCGAAAAACTACTAACGATCCCGCGTTGAAAAAACGGCGCCAAGGAACTCGCGTACGTTATCCTTGTCGACTTTGAGATAAACGTCTTGCAGTAGAACGTCCCCTGAAAAACAGTCTTTCTCCAACGCGACTTTGCAGAAATTTTAGCGACGCGTCCTCTTCTTTTCAAGTTTTTTTTGTAAATTTTTGCTTATATTTCAATCAATTCTAACATTGTAATCAAGTTATTCGGAAAAGTCTAAACCCTTCGTTAAATTATACCGATTATTCCAATAAGTACTGTTTTAGCGACATTGTGCCTATCTGGGACTCATTGTCTTTGTACGACAACTTTACATAAAAACTACTAATAGCGTTTTCCTATCGGTTGAAGCTGAGCAGAAAAGTGACGAACGATCTAACGACGGATGAACATATCATGGCGCCAAAAATAACACAGGCAAGCGCTCGGTTCAAAACTTGGGCGAGCAACGTCTTTGAAGACAAACGATGGACCAATCGTGTACGTGGAACGGTGTTTGCAGCTTTCATCTATTTCTTGACGGGAGTCCTTGTTCTCTTCGGAGCCGTCGCTCTCGCCAAGGGCGAGGAAGTCTGCTTTAAGCGCGCCAAAATCGAATTAACGCCTAGCGTCGGAATGCATGCGGGGTTCAGCCCGAAGTATGCTCCGGTAGAAAAAACCGCGCCTAAGAACCAAGCTGCTCCCGAAACCCTTTCCTCCGTCGACGCCGCTAATGAAAACGTCGTCTCGTTGGCTCAGCTCGACTCGCTACGCGAAGAGACGCAAGTCGATGAAAACGCCGACGTCAAAGCGCGTATCCTTCAACTTGCCGAAGAAATATCGAAAGCTTTCCCAGAAACCGCCGTTACGAAATTGTCTTTTGCCGGAGCCATGAGCGCCGACGCTTCTATCGGCGTTTCTGAAGAAGATCTCGCCATTCTGGATAGTCAGAATCTCGGTGAAGAACTCGAAGACGACTTAGTGGAAGAAGAATTCGAAGAAGAGGACGAAGACGACGATTTCGCATTTGCGTATTCCAACCCGCACCTTGGCGCGCCGTCTATGCCGGCGTCCGATTTCTCCGCTTTAGGTCTCGATAAACTCGCGACTCCCGATCCCAAGCCCATCGTTCAGTTACACCCCGTTCCATATGTTACGCCGGTTCCTGCGCCTTATCGAAACGACGCGGTACAACCGGTCGCGACAGTCCCCGTTGCTCCGCAAGTTCAGTTACAACCTGCGCCCTATCCGAGCGTGCAAACCAATCCTAGCGCCGCCGTCCCTTCCAATGTCGGCGCGCCGGCTCAATTCCAACGAATACCCTACACTTCCGTTCAACCCATCGCCGCCGCGAACAATCGTCCAGTCGCTAAGGTTGCGGCTGTTCCGGTCGACAACTTCCATGCGAAATCGTCGAACTACATGAACGGTCGCCCCGAAGGTAAGACCTATCGTTCATTCGATGAATCGGTCTTTGAAAAGAACACCTCGCGTCCAAACTCGACGAAAAACGCGCCCGTTCAACCCAGTCCCTTCCGTAATCGTTTCGTTTCTAATAGCAACGACTATAACCCTATCCGTCAAACAAGCGCGATCGTCCGCGGTAACTTGTACGAAGACGAAGAATACGAGGAAGACGAAGATCTACCCGCTGTTGCTTGGCGCTCCTCTTACAGCCACGACGTCGTAGACGAGGACGAGTACGAAGAAGAGGAAGAAGAACTCACGCCCCGAAGAAGTTCCGGCTTTAATCGCGACGTCCTATTAGTCGGACAAGAAGAAACCGAAGAATACGATTCCGAAGAACTTGAAGAAACCGTCGACGACGAGTCGAACGAAGTAGAAAAAACTCGCTGGACGAAGGCTGAAAAACCAACACGTTCAGAAGAGTCTACCGCGCAAGATCAAGAAGAAAGTTCGAGACCGATCCGCAACGCCGCCACACAATCGGAAACCGCGCAAGATGAAAGCAAATATTTCCTGCGTCCTTTCAAGAGAATGCGCGAACGTCGTACGATCTCGCAAAACGCCCCCGCGCCCCCGGAGGTCGACAATCTCAATCTTGAACATGGCGCCGGCGTCGAGTTAGCCAAAGAACCTTTACTGACTCGCGAAAGTTCCAAACTTCCTCCGCTTGCCGTCACGCCTAACGCCGCATACGCCGACGAAGCGCTTGAAGGCGACGCGCCTGTCACAAAGTCTGAACTTGAAGCGGCGCGCGAAGAAATGAAATCCTTCTCGTGGTCGAAGGGGAATATGAAGATCACGCCTTACGGCTTCCTCACGTTGTCCGTTTCTAACGATACGCAACGCTCCGTAAGCGGCGACTTTTTCCTCTACGCTCAATCCGCGGAGACAGACTCGTCCTCCGGCTTCGCAGTCGACGCGAGAACGTCTCGTATCGGTTTCAAAATCGAGGGACCTCGTATCGAAGAACTCAATTCCGATCTTGGCGGTTGCGTAGAATTCGACTTCCAAGGTTATCCCAACGGTTCTAAGAACAAAGGCGGCGTTCAACTTCGTCGCGCATTTGCGGAACTCGTCGATAAACAACACGACCGTCGTTTCCTTGCGGGCCAAGACTGGGAAATCATCTCTCCCGGCGCTCCGCAGATGTTGAATTATCTCCCGGCCGGTTTTGCGGGCGACATGCAATATCGCCGCGGTCAACTTCGTTTTGAACAAGGTTACACAGTCAGTTCCAACGCCCACTTCCTTGCCCAGATAGCGGCTTGCGACAACGTTCTCGGCGATTACACGTCGACAGCCGGCGTTAACGCAGCTTCCTCCGGTTGGCCGATCATCGAAGGACGTATCGCCGCCGACCTGTTCAAAGAGGAATTCCAAGGTCGCGCAATGACGATCGGCCTTTCCGGTCACATTGGGGAACAATACTATAAGTTCTCCCCGATCTCCGGCGTTCCGATCTGCTCGACTAGCTCAAGATACGCGATCAAGACTTGGTCGACCAACGTCGACTTTGAACTACCCGTCTTGGATATCCATAAGCTCCACGGCGAATACTATATTGGTTCAAATCTGAGTACGTTCTGCGGCGGTATCAACCAAGGCGTCGACCTCTACACACGTAAAGGCATAGGCGACCAAGGCGCTTGGATGGCGTTCCACTCCGATTGGAGCAAGAAAGTTGCGACCAACATCGGTTATGGCTTCGATAAACCCGACCGCGACGATCTCGTTGGAACGAGCGTTGCCTCAAACGGCTTTACGACCTCGCGCACTAAGAACGAAGTTTATTTCGTAAACTGCCTGTACAACTGGACTCCAAACTTCATGACCGGTCTTGAAGTCGGTTATTGGCGTACAGATTGGCAGAAAGCCGACGTCTCCGGAGCTAACCCCGTCTTCTATCAAATGAAGTCCGGTAAAAACCTCAGAACCGAGTTCACCACCCGACTCTTCTTCTGACGCTCCCCTACGAAATCAATTCAACGTCCCTTTCGTTCACGGAAGGGACGTTTTTCATTTACTATTCGCGCGTAGCTATATCATAAGAAGTTGCGTTATTGTATAATCATACGCGTCTAAAAATTAGACGATCGTTCAGTCTCGCGCTCGTCGTCATTCAGAACTATATTCAGCTAAGAGGTAAACGCAATGAAAGTCCCAAACTTTTTACGAATCAACATCATATGTTTACTTGCCGCAGTAGTATTCTTCTCTATTGGGCTCGCGCCTTCATTCGCAACCGTCCCCTCAACTAAAGTCATCAACACGGAACCCGGAGCCTTTAAAGACGCCGAAGCGCATGTTCAAGGAATCTGTTGCAACAAAGACGCGATCTACGCCGTCTTCATGAACTACATCTACAAGCTGGACTGGAACGGCAAAGTCATTAAGAGCGCGCCGGTCGTAAAACACGCCGGCGACCCCGCTATCCACGACGGGAAAATGTATATCTCCATGTCTTACGAAGAAGCTATCGCGATATTCGAATACGATCTCGATTTGAATCTCCTTCGTAAAATCAAACTCGACGAATGCCCGGCTTGCGACGGTATCGACTTCCTTAACGGACGTATGTACACCGGCGGCCCGTCTCAACAAGCGGGTCACGAAGACAACTACGTTCATATCTACGACTACGATTTCCAATTCGTAAAACGCGGAGTCGTTAATTTCGGCGTCAAAACCAATTTTGGGCCGCAATCGATCGTAACGTGGAAAGATAAGATCTTCTATGCTTTCTATCTAGATAAAGACAATCCGAAAGACGCTCCTTGTTCAGTTTGCGTCGATTCCGAATTGAACAACATTGCCACCTTCGATCTCGACGGTTCAAATGGTTGGACTCTCGCGCCGGAGAATATGCAACCGTCAGACGAAAACAAAGCGCTCTTCCTCGTCGCTAAAACGACGAAAGTCGACGGCGAGACCTGCGCGCAATTCCGATTCTATGAGTTCGATAACAACACGTTGAAATTTAAAGACGTAACCGTAGATTGAACCTTACGTCGTAAAGAAACGACGCAAAATAAAAGGGAACAAATAGATCCTATCTACTTGTTCCCTTCCAAACCAACGTGTCGATCCGGTAATATGTTAGAACGTTGCGTCAAGTAAAGCGGCGTCAAGATTCGTATCGTAGCGCACCCCAATAAGATTCCAGGAACCGGACGAGGCAGTCGCTTCGACAACGTCCTTAGCGCGAGGACGATAGTACGTAAAATACCAAACGACGGGGTACTCTTGACACTTGTACAGATATCGGAAGACCACCAGATCGGTTCCAACATTCTTTACGCCAATTGGTTCATAAGCAACGAAATCGCCGAAATTTGCGCCGATCGTTTGTAAACCTTCCACGATCTTCGTTCTAGTCTTTTCGTTATCGGCAAGCGCAGAGTTCTTAACCAATTCCTCAACAGCTTTACGCGGTCCCTTACTTGATTCCGACAGACTATCAAAGAAGGTGGCGATCGAATCGCGCATAGCATCCATATTAGGATCGGAAGCCGTCGTCTGTTGCGCCTCAACGGCCGTTCCTCGGTACTCGCGATCAAGACATAAGACCACAACAGCCGTCGTCAACAACGCTACGCAAAGAATCGACGTTCGAAATTTCTTCATCTTATCCTCTCTTAAAAAATCGGCAAACACATCTCGCTTACCTCCCTTCAACGATACCAGAAAGCCAACGGCTCGTCAAGTTATGCCAATCAAAATACCTAGTCGAACATGATTATTTGCCGCTAAACGTCAAAAAATTACTAAATCCATTTGTTTCCGGTTTCAGAATCCCATACAATTAATTGTACGACGAAAATGCGTCATTCTTCCACTGTCGCGTTTGCTTGAAGGAGAATTCAAATGGAATTTCAATTTTGCGGTGGCGCCGGAACCGTAACCGGTTCCAAACATTATGTCGTTTGTAATAACTTCCAATTCCTAGTCGACTGCGGTTTAGTCCAAGAACGCCATAAGTCCGACCAAAACTGGAATCTATTTATCGAGAATCCTAGTAAGCTAAACGCCGTCATTTTAACCCACGCCCACCTCGACCACTGCGGGCTCCTTCCAAAATTCGTTGCGGACGGTTTTTGCGGTAAGGTCTACGGTACTCCCGCGACTTTGGAACTAGCTAAACTGATCATGCTCGACTCGGCACATATCCAAGAAGAAGACGTCATTTTCAAACAAAAGCGCCACGCTAGAGAAAAGCGCGTTTCCCCTCACCCGCTCAAGCCGCTTTATACTCACGCCGACGTCGAAGCGACTGTAAAACTCTTCCATCCTATACCATATCATCAGACGGAAAGTATCGGTCCGGGCGTCGACGTTACCTTCTACGACGCCGGACACATCCTTGGCTCCTCGTTTGTCGAAGTAGTCTTATCGAAACCCCAGATCGACGACGACCAACCGAAACGTCTTATTTTCTCAGGCGATTTAGGGCGTCGTAATCGTCCAATCCTTCGCGACCCCGAATCCTATACCCAACGTAATGAAATATCCGCCTTATTTATCGAATCGACTTACGGCAATAGATTTTCTGAATCGATCGATACAGTGGACGACCAACTTGTGGAAGTTATCTCTCGCACGGTCGCTCGCGGAGGTAAAGTTATTATGCCGGTATTCGCCGTCGAGCGCGCGCAAGAAATGCTGTGCCGTTTCGCGAAACTGATAGGCGAAGGTCGGATCTCCGGCGACACGCCCATTTACCTCGATTCCCCTATGGCCGTAGAAGCAACTCAGATCTTCCGTAAACAACAGGATTGTTTTGACGAGCAAACGCTAGAACTGATGAAGTCGGCACAAAATACGTTGCGCAACCTTCATTTGTTAAAAACGCCTCAAGAGTCGAAAACTCTGAACGATTTCGCCGGTCCCGCAATCATTATGTCCTCTGCCGGAATGTGTAACGCGGGCCGTATCAAACACCACTTGGCCAATCATATCTCCAACGCCAAAAATTCGATCGTTTTCCTTGGCTATCAGGCAGAGGGAACGCTTGGCCGTCAGATCCTTAACGGCGTTAACCCTGTTCGTATTCTGGGTGAACCGCGTCCCGTCAACGCGGAGGTCGTTTCGATCAAAGGTATTTCCGGTCACGCGGATCAATCGGAACTCCTTGCATGGTATTCAGCGATCCCGCTCCACCCTAAAACGACTTTCGTCGTCCACGGCGACCGTGAAGCCTCGACAACACTAGCGGAAAAGATCCGCGAGATCGCACCGCAAACAAACGTCTACACACCTTCTTATATGGAAGTTTACAAATAAGAATCAAATTCCGTTCAAGTCTGTAAAAATTAAAACGCCGTAACAAATCAATGTTACGGCGTTTTTATTACTCTGTTATCGGAGAGTTAGATATTCAACGAGCACGGCGACGTTTTTGTAAGACACGTTTCGTTCTCTTACCCCCCTCGGCTTTCTTCGGCTCACGAACCAGATATCCGTTTGATCGCTTAACGATACCGAGTGTGTCAAGGTAATCTTCTAAAAGCTTTGTTGAAAGGTAAGTCAACCTCGTTAGTTCGGCAATACGCCGAGACGCTTGTTCAACAGGCCATACGCGCTCCAACTCTTCATTGATCAGTTCAGCCGTATTGACCTTGTCGGCATTCCTGGAAGTAAAATACCCTTCTTCGACGAAAAACGTACAGCTGTTTATATACAATCGCTTGAATAGCTTCCACAATTTTCCATAATCGTAGTAGGTAAATCTTCCTTTATGTCTCTTGATAAAACCGTCACAGCTAACTAGAATACCACCCTGAGCAAACCAATTGTCAATCTCCTTCTTGACGAAATCCTTGTTGTCGTTCTCGAACTTCTCGTACTCCTTCTTGACGAAATCCTTGTTGTCGTTCTCGAACTTCTTGTACTCTTCCGACTCATCGTCCTGGTCGTATTTTTCTTCTTGAGCTTCGACGTCAATGTCGCAAAGCGCCTCCTCTAAAACAGGTTCTTGGTCACGGCTGTCTTCCTCCACCTCGGCGTCCGCTTCTTGGGAGTCCAAGTCTTCGCCGCTAAACGCGTGCTCATACTCGTTATCCCACTCTTCACAGAGGGAGCTGTATCGCGCCGTTTCAAGCGCAAGCACATTTCCGTCTCTACGCGCGTATAAAACGTTTCCTTGCGGATCAACATTTCCGGTCTTTTCGAACAACTGTTCGTTGAGATTTAAAACTTTTGCAATTCGTTCTTGCGGAATGTACACAAACATCGCCAAGACGGCGGCGCTCTTTTCTTCGTAGTATTTCTCGCCCAACTGATTGATACACGGAGTCCAGACGCGTAAGATCTCGTCTTCGACTCTACGACGATCGGATCGGTCGTCGGACTCGGATCTCTTATCGTCATCCTCAAGCACGAAATACTCGGGGTAAAATAGGCAATTAGAATAAAACTTCGCTAAGAAAGCCGTTAGGATTTCTACCGAGTCGATTCCAATACGCCCCAACCATTCCTTTTGACGTTCGTACAACGAATCATAAAAGGCGATCTTCGCTCCGGCGGCGACTTCGTTCTTAATGATCTTCTTTAAATCATCCTTATCTTTATCGGAAATCAAATACAAACGCTCATCGTATTGAATACAAAGTCGCGCGACACTCGTAACCAACTGCGCATCAGACACGGAATCAAGATCGACGTTAAATTTCGTCAACGCCTCTTTTCGCATGAGCGCCAATTGTTCTTTTGAAGTCGGATCGAATCCATGAACAAAGGTCGTCGTAACGATCTTTTTAATCGCATTCGCACGAGAAATCTGCGGCGCGACGACTTGTGTCTCTTCAACTTGCGGTTTTGGCGCTTCAAGAGTAAATCGAGCGCCCGCCATTTCACAAATGGTTCGAAGCTTAGCGGAGTCAACATTAGCCCCGCCGCCCGCCAACTTGTTAAAGCTAGCGACAAAAGCGCCAAAATCGGAACCGTCTTTTCTAAAAAGTTTCTTTGGGAAGCTATCGCGTAAAACTTTCTTGGCGATCGTCAAATAAGCTTCGTCAATAGACGGCGCGATCTTTCCGATGACTCCGTGAGCGTCATGAATGATATTATTGACAAAATCCGGCGTAAGATATGGAAGCGTCGCGTAAATAAGTTCCAATCCCTGCGGAACCGGCACAAAGAAATTCTCGAAGTCTTCCTCCAAAATTCTGAAGACGTCGCGCATCAACTTCTGTTCCGTTGGGGACAAGGGCGCAATTTCCTTTTCAAACTCCTCCTTAGAAGGAATATGTCGAGACTCTAACTCGGCCAATGTAAAGACTCGTTCATTACTCCGACGATACGAACCGCCGGCATAGGAGATCCAAGTAATGAGTTGTTCACGATCGATACGAAGCCCCGGATCGCGCAAAGTCATCAACTGTTCGAGCAAGATAAGATCGTATTCACCTTGAACGATCTTCCCTTCAAAATAACCCGACAGCAACTCGGCAACATGCCCCACATTTGCTCTAAAAGCGTTAGCGTGAGCATCTTCAATCGGAATGGCAGAAACGAAAGCGCCAAACTCAGACGCCTTTGGATCCTCGGCAACGGAATCTCGGATCGCTCCCCATTGTTCGACGGTTCGAGCATTCTGGCGTTCCTCATTACGCCGACGCACAAAACCACTAAGCCCCCCGCCGTTAGAGCGAGAGGTCGACGGACCGGAAGACAACGGAACAGTCGAAAAATCCTCTTGAAAATCGCCGCGAGGCTCGTCGTTGCACATCTCATAACCGGCGACCTCGTTCCCACGCGAGCGTCGAGCGTCGTATTCGG
This sequence comes from Thermoguttaceae bacterium, assembly GCA_045599605.1. Lineage (GTDB taxonomy): Bacteria > Planctomycetota > Planctomycetia > Pirellulales > Thermoguttaceae > RUG369. The sequence continues at coordinate 164,518 of JAZRWE010000005.1, read as the reverse complement.
GGAGTCTGATATCATTAGCCATCCATTGGGAGTCAGATTTGGCATAACGAAGATCAGGATCATACTGGTTGTAAGCGCCTTGCGGAACCTCGCCCCGGAAAGAAGGAACGAAATTATTTTGATACTCAGATTCTTCGGCTTGTCGATATCGTTCACGTTCGTCAAAGCGTCCGGGACTTACTCCATAACTATCGTTGGTCTCGGTCCACTCATCGCTTTCGTCAACCTCGTCTAATTCTTCGGAATATACACGGGAGGAAATTTTCCCCCATTGCCCATCATCGAGATCGATACCTTGTTCCTCAAGTCTCTCCCTTCTCTTCTGACGTTCTTGTTTCGAGCCAAACGGTCCTAAAAACGTACCGCCGACGATAAAGAAAAGTCCTCGCAGGAAGTCGTCCGACGTTTTTGAGTCTTCTGCTAATTTTTTAATTTCGTTGACAGGTATTTTTCGATCTTGCGCCTTATTCAGTTCAACAGCATTGTCGATAAAGCACTCTTTGAATCGATCAAATGAAGCGACAGACAAAGTCTTCTCTTGCAGGATAACGTCGACGACCTTATTTGCGACCATAACAAAAAAGCGTCGAATCTCGCGTTTCGAAACTTGTCCGGCAGTATCTTCTTCCGACATTGAATTATCGGCGTCGAGGTTCTGATCGTCATACGCTTGTGATTCCGACGTTCCCTGTCTATCCATATCTAAACTTCTCTGCGAGGCGCACGAACGCGTATCGTTAAATGAGGTATTAGAAGAGTAATCTTTAGACGAACGACTAGCGTCATTAGATCCGTTCATATAAGCGTCAGTTCTCATTTCCGATTCCTGCCCATAAGAAGCGTTACTCATATAATTGTCTTTATGTTCCATCATTTTACCCACGCGTCCGCATCCCCTAGCCAATCCAACTTGACGTTACGCCCAAGAAGGGAATAACACAGAAAATGTAAGTTGGTGTAATTGGGGAATAATTTCAAAGGGCGTATTTCAAAGAAATGAATTTAAGGGTTTGTATTTTATCGACTTATCAACCATTCAACATATTCTATTACATTGTAATTCACTGAACAATTTCACTCAAAACGACATTCATTCCACTGAATACACAAATACGAAATCTGAATCGAAAGCGTCAAAGCTCAATAAGTCAATAGGCATACTTCAGCATAGTTTCCACAACCCAACGCAAACAGTTCTAATCAACCTTATACCTAATCCTATATCTATGTCAGGAAATCACAATGACACAAACGGGCGATAAACTTATTCAAACAGTATAAATCTATACACGACAAAGGATTAGAAAACAGTTTACGAAAGGCGCAAAACTCATCACGCTATAGGTATACACAATTTTAAAATCTTGTCAATACTGTGTCGTTCAGTTTGTTCGACGTTGAGTAGATCCGTAGACAAAGTAAACACGACCTAGCAGCGTTCCACAGGAACCAGTCGAGCGCACCTCCGGCACAGAAATTTCTAATATCTTAACATCATGTTTCGTTTTACAAGAGGCTTTTTATAATATTCCCTTGCTCCCCCCGATAATTACCTAACCTTCAAACGCTATATCTTGTTCATAACGGTCCACTTATCCAACAACGTCATATCTTGTCTTAACCTGTTGTCGACTACTTATAAAAGTAATACCGTTATTAACGATTATCACGACGTCAGCAGGATAAATCTCTAAGAATCCTCAAAAACTTTTCCAAAAAGCGATTGTAAACAATATAATTAGCTCATGATAGATCTTTCTTTTCGGTTCCCCAAAAACGCCGTCAAGTTCTGATTTTTCAATAACCCTATATCATTATTTCATTTATAGAAGATTACAAAATAATGAAAACGAATCGCCGAACCTTCATTAAACAAACTGCGGGCGCAACGCTCGGCGTCTGTGTCTCTCCCACCTTGATTCCCCGCACCGCGCTCTCTGCTCCCGGTAAAGCCGGAGCTAACGATAGAATCATCGTCGGTTTCGTTGGAACCGGCTTCCGCGCCCGTCAACTTATGGGGCATATTCCACAAGAACGCGCGCGCATTGTCGCTATCGCCGATCTCTGGCGACAAAAAATGATCGACTGTATCAACGAAAAGAAGAACGCCGGTCTTATTGGAGAGAATGAAACCTGGAATATGTACGATTCCGACGTCGAGCTCTTCGATAATGAAAAACTTGACTGTGCTTTCGTCGTCACTCAAGACCATTGTCGCACATTACCCGCCGCTCGCGCTATTCTTGCCGGTCTAGACGTCTATGCTGAAAAACCCCTTACCGCTTATATCGCCGAGGGGCGTCAGTTGGTCAATATCGTTCGTAAGTCCAAGCAGATCCTTCAAGTCGGTTCACAACAACGTTCTATGCGTCTGAACGAATACGGTTGTCGTCTCGTCCGCGAAGGCAAGCTTGGCAAAGTTAAGCTCGTTCAAGCCTGCAACTACCCCATCGCCCCCGCGATTCCGACGGAATACGAAGAACAGTCTATTCCCGAAGGTCTGAACTGGGACAAATGGCAAGGACCTACGCAATACCGTAAGTTCAACGGCATGCTCCTTAACTGGATGTCTTGGCGCGAATACTCCGGCGGCGAAATGACCAATTGGGGCGCTCACGGAGTGGACCAGATCCAATGGGCGCTTGGCGCTAGCGAAACCGGCCCCGTAGCCCTGGCGCCTATGGCTGAAGGCGACGACAAAATCGCTATGAAATATGCTAACGGCGTTGAAGTGCGCTTCGATATTGAATACGACAAAGCGCCTAAAGGCGGCGCGATCTTCCGCTGCGAAAAAGGCAATTTGGAGATCAATCGTAATAATCTCAAAGCGAATCCGGAATCGCTGATCGCCGACGCTCCCGAAGCGGATCCGCCCGAGGGCCCGACCTGGATCGCTCGTCCCCACATCGAAAACTTCTTCGACTGCATGACGACGCGCGAACGTCCTAATGCAGACGTCGAGATCGGTCACCGTAGCGTCTCCGTCTGCCATCTCGTGAATATCACGCGAATCCTCAACCGTCCTCTGCAATGGGATCCCGACAAAGAACAATTCGTTAACGACGATGAAGCGAACACTTACGTTTCTCGTCCTCGTCGCGACGGTTACGAATTGCCGGAAGCGTAAACTCAACTTCGGGTATTGTCCCACCCCCAAACTAGCCGAATGTTTTGCTCTCAGCACAAGCGTTCGGCTTCATTTGTTTTTACCCCATAAACGCAATGAAAACTCTTTTATCCTCGATACTCAGCCCTGCGCTTTTCTTTATCGTCTCTCTCGCTTCATACGCCTTCCAAGAAAGCGCCGCGTCTTCTAACGACGGCATATGCTTTTCCGGCGCTGAAGCATACGAAGTTAGACTTCCAGAAAATGTTATCAAACCAACGTCTCTTACAGTATCCGCCTGGATCAAAACTCCACGCCCCGAAACCTCGCAGGGCGTCATGAGCGTTGGCGTTCCTTCTCGTTTCTTTACCTTTTACATCTACCGCGAAGGCGTCAGAATGCTCATTGAAAACGAACGTTCCGAGCCTAATCCATACAATTACGCAATAGCTCCGCTTCCTCAGCCCAATGTTTGGACTCACTACTGCGGTTCCTATGACGGACAAACGATCAGGATCTATCTCAACGGCAAACTAGCGCAAGAAAAGCAAGCGCCAACCAAACTCGCCGCGTCTGACTACAACGATCAAACGCTTTGGCTCGGAGGCGTCTATCCCAACGCCGATCGTCCCTTCATAGGCGAGATCAACGATCTAACTATATGGTCGAAAGTCCTTTCGCAAGAAGAAATAGAGCAAGTCGTCGCCAAAGGCGCTCACACGATCGTCGACGCGCGAATTGCACTTTGGAACGGTTCTAGCCTTTCAGACAACGGCGAAAAGCTCACTTCCATCGCTACGCGAGCTCACGCAGGAATAGTAGCCGGTCTATTTAAACAACAACCGTTACTAAATCGCCGAGATACGGGGTACCGCGGCATTTGGTACTACAACCAAAAGCTCAACAACGAATACGTCTACAAATACTCAGGCGGTCTTGGCACCTACCCCGCCAACCATTATCCCTTCTCTGTCTACCGTCCCGAAGTCAATAAAACATTCTTTTGCTACGGCGGCACAGATCCCGCCGAACAAACGCTCTGGCACGAAGTCGGCGTGTTCGACCATAACACGCAAAAGGTATCGCGTCCCACCGTTCTTGTCGACAAAATGACGGAAGACGCGCACGACAACCCCGTAATGTCGATCGACGACGAGGGATATATCTGGGTCCTCTCAACCTCTCACGGCGTTAGTCGTCCTTCTTTCATTCATCGTAGCGTTCGCCCTTACGACGCCTCTGAATTTCAGAAAGTCGATCCCACCAAACTTGTCGACGACGCTCGAGTCCCTATGACAAATTTTTCCTACGTACAGGTCTGGAACGTTCCCGAACGCGGTTTCATTTCACTCTTCACAACATACGATCGTAGCCTCGTCGCTAACGTCGCGCCCGATTCCCAAGCGCAACGCTTACTGGCGTTGATGCAAAGCGTCAACGGCGTCGAATGGAGCGCTTGGCAGCCTTTGGCGGCAATGGAGATCGGACACTATCAAAACGCCTGCGTTCACTACGATCTCACGTCCAAAGCCGACGATGGAAAACCCGCCGTCAAGATCGGCACGTCGTTCAATTATCACCCCGCCAAAGCCAAAGGAAATCGGGGCACCGGATTAAACTGGCGTACAAATCTCTATTACATGGAATCAAACGACCTTGGTCAAACCTGGCAAACGATCGAAGGACAGCCTCTCCAAACGCCGTTATTGTCCTCTGATTCTCCCGCCAAGGTCTACGATTACGAAAACGAGAATCTCAACGTCTATGTTACCGATACGCAATTTGACTCTAACGGCTTTCCGATCATAGCCTACGTTACAAGCAAAGGCTTTGAATCCGGTCCGGAGATGGGGTCGCGACTTTTCCGCACAGCACGTTGGGACGGCGCCAAATGGGAATTTTCCATCGTTTGCGAAGTCGATAATAACTATGAATACGCAATGATCTATCCGGAAGAAGCCGACCATGGGATCCTACGTCTGGTAGGTTCTTTTGAAGACGGTCCTCAAGCGTATAACACCGGCGGCGAGATCTCGCAATGGATAAGCGTTGATAATGGTCAAACATGGCGCAAAGAGTTCCAACTTACCAAAAACAGTAAAGTCAATCAATGTTTTCCGCGCCGCACGATCGACGCACACCCGGATTTTTACGCCTTCTGGGCGGAAGGAAACGGCAGACAAAAATCGCCTTCGTCTCTCAGATTCTCCACTAAGTCCGGCGCTGTCTACGCGCTGCCAAGGGAGATGAAGGAGGATTGGGAAAGCCCGATATTGATACGACAAGCTGTCAAAGAAGTTGAAGATTATTGAAAAGAAATATCTTTCAGCGTTGTTGACGCCTTTTTGGCTTACATTATAATCAATCGAAATAGAATTCACAGAAAGGTTATCCTAATGGCTTTAACGCTCCGCAAACAAGACGTCGTCGCTTTAACTGTCTGCGACTATGCCTATTGTGGCGCTTTCTCGAATTCTTTTAGCTTTGGAGCGTATTATTTTGCGGGCTTCGCCTGGCGTAGCTATTATTACTACTTTAGCAAGCTGATTCGCATAAAAGGGCGCCGAGCATAAATAACGTTATAAACGTTTGAACGCACATAAATAGGGCGGCGTCCTTTATAGGATAGCCGTCCTTTTTGTTTGTAAAGTCGTCATTTGGAGTCGCGACGTCAAACGCTCGAACGGCACAAACATAATTTTACACATATTTTTTACGTTAAAAATTTCAAAATAAAATGTTTGCGGTTTTTGTCAATATGGTCACAGTTTTGATCGGCAGTAGTATCGGGTTACTATTCCGTTCTAAACTCAACCCGGAAAAGACCGTAACGATCATAGACGCGCTGGGACTCGTAACGATAGTTATCGGCGTTATGAGCGCGATCGCCACCAACGATTTATTGTGTTTGATCGTCTGTATGGCTTTTGGAACGATCGTAGGAACTTTCCTCAAGCTTGACGACCGTATCGACAAGACAGGCAACTACCTCAGCGAAAAACTATTACATGGCAACGAACGTTTCGGTAAATTCACGGAAGGTTTCGTTGCTGCTAGTATTGTCTTTTGCGTTGGCGCAATGACGATCGTCGGTTCCTTTAAAGCGGGAATCGATAAAGATTACAGTATCATTTTCGCCAAGAGTACGCTTGACCTCGTTTCGTCAACCATTTTTGCGGCGGGAATGGGAATAGGCGTTCCTTTTGCGGCGTTATTCATCCTTGTATTCCAAGGCGGGTTAACATTACTAGCTTCCTTTGTCGCGCCCTACTTAAGCGAAGCGGTCGTTATCGAATTGTCCGCCGTTGGCGGAACGATCCTTATCGGACTAGGATTAAATATACTCAATATATCGGAAAAGAAGATCAAAGTAGCCAACATGACGCCTGCGATCTTTCTGCCGATCCTCTATATTCCTATAAGTCACCTTTTGCATAATATCCACTTCTAACGACTAAGGTAGACGTTTGAAGAATGAAAGTTAAGAAGGAATGAGTGAAACAATGAACGAACTGGAACAAGCACGAACAGAGATCAACGCCATCGACCTTGAAATGGCGAAATTGTTCGAACGCCGTATGCAAGCTGTTGCCAGAATCGCAGCCTACAAAAAAGACTATTCGCTCTCCGTACGCGATCAAGTTCGAGAAAAAGACGCCGTTCTTAGGTTTCAAGGTCGAGTTTCCTCTCCTGAGATCGAAGCATATTATGTTCCATTCCAGAAGAATATCGTCGAACTCTCTTGCGATTATCAATCGACGTTATTAGGCCAACGTAGAGTCGCTTACAGCGGAGTTGAGGGCGCGTATGCGTATCTTGCCGCTAAACAAATGTTCCCTGAAGCGATCTTAGTCCCATTTCCAGACTTCACCTCCGCATATCAGAGCGTCCAAAACGGCGAGAACGATAGCGTCGTTCTTCCTCTTGAAAACAGTTACGAAGGCGAAGTGACCGCCGTAATGGACTTACTTTTCTTCGGCGACCTGTACGTCAATCAAACAACGGAACTTCCTATCCGTCACGCGTTGCTTTCGACCGCCGACAGCACGCTTGAAGGAATCAAAACGGTCGTTAGTCACCCGCAGGCGTTAGGCCAATGCCAGACTTACCTCCGCACTCGCGGTCTCCTAGCTCAACCGTTCTCGAACACCGCTGTCGCAGCTAAACACGTTAAGGAACTGGGCGATCCTTCTTTTGCCGCAATCGCGTCTGAAGAAACGGCGCGCATTCACGGCTTGAAGATCCTTGCCACCGGTATTAACGACGCGGCGAATAATACAACGCGTTTTGCCGCATTATCTCGCGTTCAGAACCTTCCGCATTCCCCGCGTATCCGAGAAGACGAGAACTTCATCTTGGTCTTCACGGTTCAAAACCGCGCCGGCGCGTTGGCTCAAACGCTTAATATCATCGGTTCGCATGGCTACAATATGCGTAACCTTCGTAGTCGCCCAATGAAGGACCTCCAATGGAGCTATTTCTTCTATGTTGAAGCGGAAGGCGATATCTGCTGTCCCAACGGTCAAGATATGTTGCGCGAACTCTCAGCATTCTGCGCGCGCTTGAAGTTAGTCGGAGCCTATTACGTCGGAACCAAATGAATCTCAGTTCCCCCCTTCGAATAATTGAAACATTTTTTAAATATTAAAGGAACGTAAAATGAATATGGATTTCAAACGCGAGATGCCGACAGCGCGCGTGATCAAAGAAATGTACCCGCTCTCCGACGCTCAAATCGCGACCAAGCAAGCTAACGACGCCGAGATCCAAAAGATCTTCACCGGCGACAGCGCTAAATTACTTATGATCATCGGTCCCTGTTCCGCGGATCGCGAAGACGCCGTCATCGACTACATCTCTCGTCTCCGCGACGTCCAAGAAAAGATCGCCGAAAAGATCGTCATCGTTCCTCGTATCTACACTAACAAACCGCGAACGACCGGCGACGGATACAAGGGAATGCTCCATCAACCCGATCCGAACAACTCGCCCGACTTGCTCAAGGGTTTGATCTCTATTCGTAAACTGCATGTCAAAGCGCTTGACGAGACCGGTTTCTCTTGCGCAGACGAGATGCTCTATCCCGAAAACCATCGCTACCTCTCCGACTGTCTTTCGTACGTCGCCGTAGGCGCGCGTTCGGTTGAAAACCAACAACACCGTCTTGTCGCTAGCGGTTTGGCGATTCCGGTCGGCATGAAGAATCCTACCGGCGGCGATCTTTCCGTAATGATGAATTCGATCACCGCCGCCCAACATGTACACTCGTTCGTGTTCTCCGGTTGGGAAGTTCAAAGTAAAGGTAATCCGTTGGCTCACGCGATTTTGCGCGGTTTCACCAACCAAACGGGTCGTTCCACTCCTAATTACCACTACGAAGATCTCCAAAATCTGTGCGATCTCTACGCGAAGAGCCCTTTGGCCAACCCCGCCGTTATCGTCGACTGTAATCACGCCAATTCTGGCAAACGCTGGGCCGAACAACCGCGTATCGCTAAGGAGATCTTACACAGTATGCGTTGTTCTTCCGACGTTCATAAACTCGTCAAAGGTTTGATGGTCGAATCCTACCTCGAAGACGGCAACCAAAAGTCCGACGGTTGCGTATACGGTCAATCGATCACCGACCCGTGTCTCGGTTGGGAAAAGACGGAAAGAATGTTACTCGAACTCGCCGATCTGCTTTGATCCTCGAACGTTCCTTTATCTTTTCAATCGTCGCTGAATTTTCGGCGACGATCACCCCATAGGATAAGCAATGAAGACTTCCCTGATCACCGGTTCGACCGGTCAAGACGGCGCGTACTTAACACGTAAACTCCTTTCCGAGGGTAGACGCGTCTGCGCGCTCGTTCGTCGCAGTTCCACCTCGAACATGAGCCGTCTTGCCGACCTTACGCCCGGCGTCCAACCCAACGGCTCCGAATTGATCTACTGCACAGGCGACCTGACCGACTCGTCTAGTCTTCTTCAGATCTTTGAACAATACGAACCTGACGAAGTCTTTAATCTCGCGGCGCAATCCGACGTCCGGGTCTCATTCGATGTTCCGGAATATACCGGAGAGGTTGACGCGCTTGGCACGCTCCGTTTATTAGAATCGATCCGTCGTTTGGGTCTATCCTCAAAAACGCGTTTCTACCAGGCGTCGACCTCCGAGCTTTTCGGTAAAGTTGTAGAAAAACCGCAACGCGAGACCACGCCGTTCGCGCCTCGCAGTCCTTACGCGATCGCTAAGCTCTATGCTTACTGGACTACTGTTAACTATCGCGAAGCTTACGGGATCTTCGCTTGTAACGGTATTCTCTTTAATCATGAGAGTCCATTACGCGGCGAAAATTTTGTTACGCGTAAGATCACGCGCGGCGCCGCGCGTATCAAATACGGCCTTCAAGAAACGTTACGTATGGGGAACATTGATTCTCGCCGAGATTGGGGACACGCGCAAGACTATGTCGAAGGCATGTTCTTAATGTTGCAACAAAGCGCGCCTGACGACTACGTTTTGGCGACCGGCGAACAACGCTCTGTACGCGAGTTTCTTGAAATCGTTTTCCGTCAACTCGACTACGATCTCGTCTGGCAAGGTTCCGGCGTCGACGAAAAGGGCGTCGATCGTAAAACGAACCGAGTCCTCGTCGAGATCGATCCCATATTCTTCCGCCCGACTGAAGTCAACTATCTTTGCGGCGACCCGAGTAAAGCCAAAGCCCAATTGGGCTGGTCGCCCAAATACGGATTTGAAGATCTCGTTGAAGATATGCTTCAACACGATTTGAAGTTGGCGCAACAAGAGGCGTCGAAATAACGCGAAAGATTTGAAAATGGCAACAGAAAACCGGATCGTCGCGAGACGAAGACGCTTTTTCACATGTTTCCTGGTCGTCTGCGTCGGCCTTGGTCTTGCGATCGTCATGTTGACACTAGCGTGTTTCCTGGTGGGACAACGCGAAAATGCGCGTCGCGAGCGTTGCGAATCAAATCTCCAAGAACTTCAACGCGCGTTTACGGAATACGCAGACGCCAATGTGACTTATCCCCCCGCGTTTACAGTTGACGAGTCCGGTCAAAAGCTTCATTCATGGCGAGTTTTACTTCTTCCTTACCTCGGAGAAAGCGAGTTATTCTCGCAGATCCGTTTGAACGAGCCATGGGACAGCGAATGGAATCGTCAATTCTGGACGAAAACGCCCAACGTTTTCCGTTGCGCGTCGACGCCGACGGAAGAAAATGAGAGCGAAGAGGTCAAAGCCAAGAAATGCGCTTACTCTTGCGTTCTTGGCGACAATACCCCGTTGCCGATCGACGGTTCGACCACTAAACCCGACGATATTATCGACGGCGGTTCTAACACGATCTTGTTGGTCGAAAGAAAATCGCCCGTCAACTGGATGGATCCGAATTCAGATCTTACTGTCGAACAAGCGCTTGAAGAGAATTCCAAGCCGATCAAAGAAAGAGAAAACTTCGGTTCATGGCATGGCGCCGGCGAATGCGTCATTTTTTGCGACGGTAGTAAGCGTTTTTTATCAGATAAGATCGACAACTCCGTGCTGAGTCTTCTCTTTGGAGTAGACGACGCCAAAGACCTTCCGGAAGAACAGAACGAGGTCTCCGGCTTACTAGAATATTATCGTTCTGATTCGCCTTCCGACGAAGGAGACGCAACAGAATCGAATGCGCATTAAGAAGATTTTAATTATTTAAGCGTCGCGTCACAAAAGACGTTTGAACCGACCAAGAAATAATAAAGTCGAAACATGCGATTCGGTTCGTATGTTTCGACTTCAAATGTAATTTCGATTACATCGAGAACGCTACCAGATCACGTAGTTTCCGCCATAGGTCAACCCGGCGCCAAAACCGGCAATGAGGAGCTTATCGCCACGCTTGAGTTGTCCGCCGCGATTCATCTCGTCGAGTACGATCGGAATAGACGCGGACGCGGTATTGGCGACGCTTTCGACGTTGATATAGAACTTGTCGTCGTTTTCAAATCCCAATCGCTTCCCCGCGGACTGGATGATACGATAGTTCGCTTGGTGCGGAATGATGCGAGCAACGTCGTCGTAAGAGAGAGAGTTACGCTGCATGAGCGTCGTAACAACTTCCTCGATAGCTTTGATAGCGAAGGTAAAGACCTGCGTTCCAGCCATCTGCAAGACGTGCGCCAAGGGGTGATTCAAAGAATCGTTAGAACGGCAACCGCCTTCAAGAAGCAAATACTTTCCACAAGCGCCGTCGGCGCGCATAACGCAATCGACGATCTGACTGGGTTCGTCTTCTTCGGAAGGCATAACGACCGTGGCGCCGGCGCCGTCGCCAAAGAGAATACAAGTTTTGTGATCGTTCCAGTCGACCTTGCGCGTCATAACTTCGCTCGCGACGATCAAGATCGGACGACGGAAATCGGGATTGTAATAGAAGTTCTTAGCAATCTCGAGATTATAGATAAATCCGCAACAAGCGGCGCTCATATCGAAAGCGGCGGCGTTGGTCGCGCCAAGTTGGTCTTGCAGAAGGCAAGAGACCAACGGTGTCGGAGCGTAATCAGGGGTCGCGGTGCTTACCATGATCATACCGAGGTCTTCCGCTTTGATTCCGGCGTTATCCAGAGCGCGTTGAGCGGCAATTAACCCCATAGAGGAAGCGGATTCATCCGGCGCGGCAACATGGCGAGCCTTGATCCCAGTGTGAGTATAGATCCACTCGTCCGAAGTCTTGGGCAAGCGTTGCGCCAGTTCGTCGTTAGTAACAATTCGTTCCGGAAGGTAAGATCCTGTACCGGCAATTTTTACACGTGCCATAACGTTAAGTCGCCATCAAATCGGGCCAAACTTGAACGCGTCGTTGTAAAGTTAATGCCGACCTAATTACTCTCCGTTCAATAGGGCGCATCAACTAACGCGTTCGCGGCAAACTCCGGACGCCCTAGCATCCGTACTTCGCCGTAGACTTCGTGAGTGTAGAAATTATCGAATTGCGGGTCAATAGCACAATGCGCCCGTTTTGGAAATTTTGTCGAATTTGTCAAGCCTCGGGTTCGACAACGAAATCCTCGGCGACGACTTGGTAGAATTCTTCCTCAGAAGAAACGCGTCCGATCTTATCGCGGAAGTTACGTCCTCCCGGACGTCCTTTCGAGTAATGAACCGCGAATTTTCGCATAAGCGCGACGCCTAGATCGACGCCGAAACGTTCGCGAACAAGTTGGAAATGGCGTAAAAGCAGATCGCGTTGTTCGCGTAACGTCGGCTCCGGATCCGGTTCCTCGCCACGTAATAACTGCGCGACTTGTCGGAAAAGCCACGGTCGATCTAACCCCGCGCGGCCAATCATGATCCCATCGACAGGATAATCATTAAGACGCGCGACGGCTTCCTCGGCGGTTTTAATATCGCCGTTGCCTATCAACGGAATATTTTGTAAAACCTCCTTAATTTTAGCGATCTCGTCCCAGTTGGCGAATCCTGTATACATTTGCCGCGCCGTTCTCCCATGAACGGTCAACGCCGCGCCTCCGGCCCCTTCGACGGCTTGCGCGACGTCAACGGCATTGATAGTATCGTCGGTCAATCCCAAACGGATCTTGGCGGTACAGGGAGTAGGAGCGCAAGCGCGAGCGACTCGCCCAACGAGTTCTCCAACTTTATTTGGATCGCGTAACAGATACGAACCGCTAGCGGAACGTTTTGCAATAGCGGGCGCCGGACATCCGAAATTCAGATCGACCACGCTTACTTTGAACTCATGCGCAAGTTTTCCGGCGAGTTCTTCAAGCGTTTCAGGACAGTTGTCCCAGATCTGTACGGCAAGAGGTCGCGGTTCGTCCTGTACCCCCCAAAGTCGTTCCGGTTCTCCAAGTCCGCGTTCGCCCATACATACAAACGCTCGCGCGCTGACCATCTCCGTCGCAATGAGCCCTACTCCGCCAAGTTGTCGCAGTAGTTCGCGATGAGCATAGTTGGTGTAACCGGCCATAGGCGCGGAAAGAACAGGCGGCGATACGACAAGATTTCCAATGGTTAACGAGGTCTTCACCAAAGCGCTCCGTTTCCTGAGTAGAGATCGATACAAAAACATTCGTAAATATCGGCGATTATAAAAAAAATATACAGCGTCGCAAGATAAAAAACGATCCTTAGCGTTCGGTTCCGCCCGTTCGCAGCGCCGTCGTTCACCGTTCCTACCAACAGATATTTGAAGAAGCCAATTCTCCAATATGTTACGCGTGAACCACGACGGCATATAAAATTCGCTCAATCCCCATCCCGTCGGCATATTGAGAGCCGACATATCCCTTTTTCACGGAACCCACTATAATGAATAAACTTAGAAGTATCGTCAATCCTAAATACAAGGTCCTCGACTGCACGATTCGCGACGGAGGTCTCGTTAACAGCCATTATTTCAGCGTCGATTTCGTTAAAGCTCTTTACCAAGCCAACGTCGCGGCGGGCGTCGATTATATGGAGATCGGTTATAAAAACTCCGATCGTCTTTTCCCTCGCGACTCTAACGGCGTCTGGAAATTCTGTAATGAAGAAGACATTCGCGCCGCCGTCGGCGACGCTTCCGCGCCCGCGCCTAAGCTGTCTTGCATGATCGACGCCGCGAAATCCGATTGGAAAACTTCCGTTCTTCCCAAGAGCGAAAGCGTCCTCAGCATGATCCGCGTCGCCTTCTACGAATATCAAGTAGCGGAAGCCGTCGAAATGATCGAAGACGCCCATAACAAGGGTTATGAAGTAAGCGCGAACTTAATGGCGCTCACCACGGTCGACGAAAAGCGTCTCGACGAAGTTTTGAAAACGATCTGCAAAACTCCGACCGACGTCGTCGTTATCGTCGATTCTTTCGGTTCGTTGACCCCCCAACACACCGAATACTTCACCAAGAAGTACATGGATTACGCTTCTGAAGCAGGTAAAGAAGTCGGTATCCACGCTCATAACAATTTACAACTCGCGCTCTGTAACACGCTCATCGCCGCGCAAAACGGCGCAACGCGTCTCGACGCTTCTCTTGGCGGTCTCGGACGCGGCGCCGGCAACTGCCCGAGCGAAACGCTTCTTACGATGATGAACCCCGAAAACTACGATCTCCGTCCGCTCTTCAAGTGCCTCGAAAACGAATTCGTTCCGCTTCGTAAGCAAATCGAATGGGGGCCGACTCCGGAATTCATCCTTACCGCGCTTCACAACGTTCACCCGCGCGCTGCGATCGAAGCTCGTCAAACGGCGGAAATGCGCGATAAATACGTCATGCTTTACGATCGACTCGCGCAAGAGTGAGTCGTTTTGCTAGCGTCGTCCGACTTACCGGGTTGAACGGCTCCGGCTTAGGAGTAAAATAATCGTTCAGAACGGTAGATCGCATATCGCAACGTTAGTATAAGAGGCGTCGTTCGCAATAGCGCGCGACGCCTTTTGCTCAAAAGGATACATTAGATGTCGTCTGATAATCAACCGAAAAAGAAATTGATCGAACCTCGTACGCTTAAAGGTTTCCGCGACTTTTTACCGGAAGCGATGATTCCACGCGAACGCCTGATCGAACGCGTTACCAAGGTCTATCGCAGTTACGGCTTTTGTCCTATCGACACGCCTGTCTTAGAATACCTTGAGATCTTGATGGGTAAAGGCAGCGACGAAACGGACAAACAACTCTACCGTTTCAAGGATTCCGGCGGTCGTGAAGTCGGTATGCGTTTCGATCTCACTGTTCCGTTTGCGCGTTTCTCCGCTCAACACATCGCCGAACTCGGCGTGCCTTTCAAACGCTATCACCTTGCCAAGGTCTGGCGTGGCGAAAACACCCAGGCGGGTCGTTACCGAGAATTTATGCAATGCGACTTCGACTCGATCGGTACGACGAGCGTGACTTCCGACGTCGAAACGGCGGCTATCATCAACGACGTT
Source organism: Thermoguttaceae bacterium (assembly GCA_045599605.1). GTDB lineage: Bacteria > Planctomycetota > Planctomycetia > Pirellulales > Thermoguttaceae > RUG369. The sequence goes on along the minus strand of JAZRWE010000005.1, from coordinate 149,491 downwards.
CTCGAAAAAGTCGACCTCCGTACGGAAGACACGTTCGACAAATTCACGATCCATATGAACAGCCGCAAGATCTTGAACGGCGCGTTGGAAAAGATCGGGCTTTCCGACAAAGCGGTCCCGGTTCTTCGCGCGCTTGACAAGCTCGCCAAGATCGGCGTCGACGCCGTCATAGCCGAGATGGCTCAAACCGCCGGCGCGTCGGAAGAACAAGCGCGTACGATTCTCGACGTCGCTTCCGCCAAAGGTTCTAACGACGAGATCCTTGCCAGTCTCGAAAAATTACTTGAAGGCAACGAACTCGGTCTTTCCGGCGTCGCCGATCTTCGCACGATCCTCGAAACGACAAAAGCGGCTGGTATTCCCGAAAAACGCTATACGATCGACGTTTCGATCGCTCGCGGGCTCGATTACTACACCGGTACGATCTTCGAATCGTTCCTCGACGAATTCCCGCAACTGGGTAGCGTCTGCAGCGGCGGTCGTTACGACAACTTGGCTGAGTTGTACACGAAACAAAAGCTTCCGGGTATTGGCGCCTCGCTTGGTCTCGATCGTCTTTTCGCCGGTCTCGAGCAACTCAATATGCTGGAAAAGACCTATTCAACGGTTGAAGTATTCATTCCTTACTTCGACGCGACGTTGGGTTCCAAGTATTTCTCGATCGCCGCAGAACTTCGTCGTCGCGGAATCGGCGTCGAACTCTATCCCGAACCGAAGAAGCTTGGTCAACAACTCAAATACGCCGATAAAAAAGGGTTTAAATACGCGTTGGTCGTGGGTTCCGAAGAAGCGGAACGCGGCGTCGCGAATTTGAAAGATCTTCGTTCCGGCGGTCAACAAGAGGTCTCGCTTGACGCCGACGCTTTGGTCGACGCGATCTTGAACTGACGCGTATAGGACGAACGAAGCGGGGCAATCTTTTTTGCGCGTAAGCCGGGGCGTTTACGCGCGCCTCGATTCGTACAGAAAGGATCCCTACTTATGAAAGTTACGCTAGCCGAACCAAGAGGTTTTTGCTCCGGCGTAAATCGAGCGATCAACATCCTCGAAAACGTCGTAAAAAACACCGCCGATACGGTCTACGTTTATCACGAGATCGTACATAACGCGTGGGTAGTCAATCGTTTTCGTCGCATGGGCGTAATCTTTGTCGAATCGCTGGACGAAGTGCCCGACGGCGCGACGTTGTTGTTTTCAGCTCATGGCGTTTCTCCGCAAGTACGCCAACTTGCCTCCGATCGCAAGATCAAAACGATCGACGCCACGTGTCCGCTCGTTCATCGTATCCACTCTCAGATCCGTAACTACGCCGAAGACGATCACGTCGTCATCTTGATCGGTAAACGCGGACACGATGAAGTCGTAGGCGCGTTGGGAGAAGCGCCGGATTCGATCGTATTGATATCTTCTCTCGAAGACGTGGAAAAGCTCGAATTCGCCGCAACTCAGAAACTTGCATATATCATGCAAACGACGCTGTCGGTTACAGAAGCGGCCGACATAGTCGAAGCGCTAAAACGCCGTTTTCCGCAATTGGCTAATCCGAAACACGAAGGTCCTTGTAACGCCACCCAGCAGCGTCAAGACGTCGTTCGTAAGCTAGCCGCCGAACACGACGTCGTATTAGTGGTTGGCAGCGAAAACAGCTCGAACTCCAAGCGTCTTGTGGAGGCGGCTCGCGAACAAAATGTTCCCGGTTTCTTGATCAACGGGGTTCAAGATATTCCTTGGAGTAAGTTGTCTCCCGACTCTCGCGTATTACTTACCGCCGGCGCTAGCGCGCCCGAGAGCGTAGTTCAGGCTTGCGCACAGTTCTTACGCGACGTATGAACGACGCCTACGCGTTATCGTTGATAGCGTAACGTTTTCTGACGTCTAGATCGTATTTCGAATACGCGAAATCGGTCTAGACGTCTTTTTTTTATCTGGTTATACTCCTCGCAATCGATGATCGACGTTCGTCTAAATTAGTTATCGCAGACCTCGACGCGCTTTTACAACTTAAGTAAATGAACGAACGCGTGTTCGACAAGGAGATCCATAGAATGAATCAACTCTTTTCCAAGAACGTTTTACGCGCATTCGTACTAACCGCGCTCGGTTCCGTTATTTTTGCAACGTCGTCCCCGATTTACGCCCAAACGCGTCAAACGTCCAAGGCGACCGCCAAGCCGACGCCTCAAACTCAACCGAAAGCGACGTCTACTCCCGCCGTTTCACAAGAAAGCGCCTCGCTCGAACTTACCCCTGAAGAAAATGAAAAGTACAAAACGGCGCTTGAGTTATTCAATAACCAAGATCTTCAGGGCGCGCTCGACTCTTTACGCGAATTGACGAACGGTAATTCCGCCGCGCGTCCCCCTCGTATCATTCTGGCGTTCTGGTTTGCACAACTTAAAAACACGCGCGCCGCGCGCATCATGTTAGAGATGGCAACCGAGGAAGATCCTAGCGATCCTGAAGCCTATCTGACTCTCGCCGAGATCTCTTTCCGCGAAGGAGAACTCACGGCCGCCGAGTTGCTGACTCTCAAGGGCGCGCAACTTTTAACGACTTATAACGCCAATGCACAACGCAAACTCTCGATGGAGAGAAAAGAACTCGCGTTACGCATCGCGTATTCTAACGCGCGTCAACGTTGGTCCGACGTACAAAAGGCAGTGCAAGCTCAAATCAAGCTCGACGGCGAAACGGCAGATCTCGACCGCATCAGCGCCAACGCCTTCTTCCAAGCGGAACAGTACCCTCAGGCGCGTGAAATGTTCGTTCGTGCGGAAAAAGCGTCTGAAGGAAAAGGACTACCCGCCGACGCCGCAATGTCGCAGCTCTACGCGGCCCAAGGCGACCTCGCCAATGCTAAGAAGAGTCTCGACGCCGCGCTTGCCGCATACCCGAAATCTACGCCGGTCCTCCTTCTTTCGATCACCAACGCGCTTTCCGACAACGATCTCAGTAGCGCATGGAAGCTCGTTCAACAACTCTATCAAGAAGACAAGAGCGTCGACGTTTTAAAGACCTACGGTAAAGTCGCGCTTTTCCGCGCCGATTATAAACGCGCAGAAGTCGCTTTCCAAGAAGCTGTTCGTCAGAGCCCTATTGATACCGACGCCGCCAACGGCTTAGCGTTAGCGTTGTGCGAGCAAGGAGACGAAGATAAGAACAAGCGCGCCGTTCAATACGCCGCCGGCAACGTACAAAAGCAAGCGAATAACCGCGATTATCTCGCCACGCTCGGTTGGGTCCTCTACAATGCCGGTCAACAGGACGAAGCGATCAAGGTTCTTCAACAATCGACGGCGGACGGTCAAATCAACGCCGCGTCCGCCTACTACTTTGCAGTTGTCTTGAGCGATAAAGGTCAAAACGCCGAAGCCGTTAAATTCCTTCAAGCTTGTTTAAGCACAGCGCCGCCTTTCGCTAAGCGCGCTCAAGCTCAAGCGTTGTTGGAAAAACTTCAAGCCGCTCAATGATACGCACGGAACGATAGATCATAAAATAAGGGGCGCGTCCTACGATCTTATAGGACGCGCCCTATTTCATTCAATCCAAATCATTATTACTACTTATCTTTTGCGTTACTCTCTTTTGGAGCGATAAGTCGCGGTTTCCAATCCTTAGGAATAAATCCCAAGGTCTTCGCCGTCCAAATAGCGTCGACGGAAAGTAAACGCTGCCACGCCTTGTTTTTGGGCGACCATTTGAATCCGCGCCCGCGCAACTTTTCTCGCATCTCGTCGTCGGGAATTACGTCAAAAAAGATTTGTAAACGCGAGATCTCTCTATTAGCTTTCGCTATTCCGCCGTCAAATTTCCATCCGTCCCCGTAGTCGGTCATCGCTTGTCGTTTTAGCGACTCAATACGATTCTCAATACGACGTATCTCTTGATTGCTAGAAGCTAAATAGAAGAACGTAGGAACGCCTCGCGAATCATAAGCGTCTTCAATAAATTTGGGATTATCGAATCCGTCCCACGAGCCTTTGCGGCGTAAATACGCGTTAGCGCGTTTCATTTCTTCGTGAGTTTCGATGAGCTTCTTCAATTTGGCTTCTAATTTCGCCAACGCGTCGACGTCGTCGGAGCGTATTCCCCCCGTTCCAATCCCCTCAAGATCGGATAGAAGTGCAAAGATCTTATCGCGTTCTTTATAAAGTAAGCCCAGTCGCTCCATCTTTTTTGAGTGTCGAGCGTTGGAAAAGTTACCCGCGCCAACGATCAAGATCGAAGGATAAGAAGCTTCCGCTCGATTGCGTTTATCATACCAGAGCGCCAATTTACGTTCAAATCGATCTAATGCGCGATCTATCCTAGCGTGATATCGTTCTTCAACTCTCTTCTTATGCTTTTCCGCAATTTCACGAGCGTTACAGACCTCGGCGCGATAAACGTTCGTCTCGCTATTGGGAATATAAGAATCGAACGAAATGGCACGTTTCGCGCTTGCGGCGGCATATTCGTCGATAGGATAAAATCCGTCAGGCTTACGCTCACACGCTTTTCCTCTTCGTCAACTTCCCCGCCGACTTCTTCCTCTTCGTCGTCTTCTTCGTCAGTTTCTTCCGAACCTTCGTCGTCGGCTTCTTCCTCGACTTCCGTCTCTTCCTCAATATCTTCGGCTTCTTCGGCTACCTCTTCTTGTTCTTCAATTTCTTTACTAGCCGATCCTTCTTTCGTCGTTTCAAGACTAGCCTTGTCTTCGACGTTGTTTGGAAAAACTAACGCGCGTATTGCGTCTATCAATGTTTCTAGTAAACGTTCGACTTCCGGATACTTTGAACCTTCATAGTCGTCGATAGCAAAGACGTATTCACACATCGCAAATGCGACGTCAGCGCTGTCGACCATTCGAACGGCAATCTTTTCTTTCTCTTCCGCCGAAAAATCGCCAAATGCATAATCAATACGTCGTTTCGTCGTTATCCAAGCGGCGCGACGCGATTCTAAGAAGTTGGGACGTACGATCCGCTCGTCGCCAAAACTCTGAAATTTATAGTCGCCAATAACGGCATTACGCTCTTTAAATCCTAAGGCGCTCCAAATGCGATCGAAACGCTCGCGAGCATAAGAACGAAATACTTCGCTAAACTCTTCGCATTCAGAAATCCCACCTTCAAGTCCGCGAATCGTATGTCTGATCTGCTCCCAGTACCCCGCGCGAACGTTCGGATCGGTCTCCGAGGTATAACGCGAACTCAGTTCTATAACGTCCTCTTGTAACGGGCCGGTAAGATCTTCTTGAACTACTTCGAGATAAGAGGCGGCGACGTCTAGCGATTGAAGTCGTCGAGCGTCCAAATCAGAAAATGAGGAAGTCATGTCTCTATTCGCGATAAATCAAAAATAGGAATAAAAGTAAAGTATCAACCAATTCAAAACGTTGAAACCACGTGCAAAAACGAACGCTTGATAAAAAACAAAGACCGAACCAACGACGTTCCCAACAAACGCCGTCGATTCGATCTCTTCGCCTTTTAAGCGTGAATCAACGCGCCGTCGCTAGACGAATGTTTTATCATACGTCATTGGACTTTGCAAATAAATCTTACGACGCCAAACTCCTTAGGTTGGAGCGGATCGGTAATTTCCCAACGCAGGACCAAGGAACCGGTCTCGCTCAGGTCGGCAAGAAAATCAGCCTTAACAGAAGATTTTGCAGTGCCGTCGACGTAACGCAAACGCGCGGAGAGATTATCAAGGATCGTAACATTGCCGATCGGTTCGTCGCCAATATTTTCAAAACGAAGCGTGAACTCCACGAATTCACCCGGGCGAGCGGCGTCTTTATTGGCGATCTTAACAACGCGGAGTTTCGAGGTCGTCGTACCGTCCTTGACCGCGTAAACGGTGGCGGGACCGTCAAGATAAACATTCGCAAAGGCGTTGAGTTGATCGGTGGCGACCGCGACGCCTTTCTTGTCGCTCCAACCTTGCGCGGCGATCGCCCCGTCCATCATCAGAGCGGAATCTTCGGAACTAAGACCGTCAACGGTAGCGGAAGTCAACATCTCGTGAAGGCGGAGCTGGCCGTCGGCTTCGATAACGCCAACGCGACCGCTAGCGGTAGTAGGAGCCATCGCCGATTGAGCGCCGGCTACTTCTTGCGATCCCGTAGCGGAAAGCAATTTTTCATCTTGCGTACGAACGTCGACCGTCGCAACGTCGGCTTTAACTTCAGCGCCTTCGGCGGTAGCGGCGACGTCGAGCGCTTCGCGTTGATTGCCTTCAACAGGAGCGACGATTTGACGAACGGCGCCAAAACGAGGACTGTACAAGAAGATACGATTCGCGGGTTCAGTTAAAATACGTCCGTCAGGCGTATCAAAATGCGCGGCGGTATCTTCGGCGTCGAGATTCTCGACAAGCCAATCCTTATGCGAAACGACCTTATCTTTCGAATCGCCGCCGGTCACGACATATTCGTCTTGCGCAGATCGAGGAGCGTTAGCGGCGTCTACCGGAGCCGAAGGATTGGCGACGGGACGACGAACGTCCGTATAAGGAATAGCGATCGAGGGATCGACGACAACAGGCTTAACGGCAACGCCGCCGGCGCGAGATTCGTCCAGAGTCACCGCAGCTTTTTTCGTAACTTTAGCGGTAACGTTTTCGCGGGTAACTTCAACTTTTTCAGGTTCCTGTCCACGAACGATCCAAGTTCTTCCTTCAAGCGCGTTGAAAGAAGCGCCGGTGTAAGAAGACGGCGTGTATTGCGGAGCGGCTTGTTGAACCGGAACGTTTTGCGTGGGATACGCAGATTGCGGGGCCACTTGCGCGGCTTGGCGCGCTTCGACATAAGCGCCTTGCTGTTGTTGCGCGACGCCTTGTTGTTGCGCGGCATAGGCGGCTTGCGCGGCGGCTTGTTGTTGCTGCGCGGCATAAGCGGCTTGCGCGGCGGCTTGTTGTTGCTGCGCGGCGTACGTGGCTTGCGCGGCGACTTGTTGCATCATCGCTTCTTGCGATTGTTGCGGAGCGGCGTAAGCGGCAGCTTGTTGCTCGACCGGAGCGTATTGAGCTTCCGGAGCCTGCGCGGGCGCGTAACTCACTTGCGACGCGTATGTCGGTTGCGTGGCGGAAGGCGCGTAACTCGCTTGAACTTGCGGAGCCGGCGGCGCAACCGGCGCGGCGGGGGTCTGAGGCAACGGATAAGGATTACTTGCAACAGGAGCGCTAGGATAACGACGAGCCGCTTCGGCGCGAATATCGGTCAGATCGCGCGCGCCATCAGGACGCATAGTCCAATGCGGCGGCATCGTAACGGAACCGGATTTCTTGGCAATAGATTTTCCCATTCCGGCAGGGTCGGTCTGTTCACGCCAATCTCCGGAATATACGTCGCGATAATACGCCTCTTCTTCCTTCGTCTTCGGCTCGTTTTGAGCGTAAGGATTATTCGACGATCTCGAAGAAAAAGGAGATTCGCCGGATTGGCACGAGCAAAAGAGGATAGGACAGACCGCTAACAAAAGAACGTACGACCAAAACTTAGAGTCGGATCGAACGTCTACGTTAAGCGCTCTTTCAACGGAAGTCGTTTCAAAGTTGGGAGACTTCATCTTAGGGCGTCCTTTCATAACGACGCTATGCGTCGGATACTGACGTTTATGTTCTAAAAACTCGTTTTGAGCTAAAAGAACGACAAGTTACAACTGCGCTTTAGGCGCTCTTTCGACTATATCGGCTAAACAGCTCGTAAACTTTGTTATTTTTAGAAAAATTCATTCTTTCGTTACAATCGTCAGTTTTATAACAAACAACAAACATTCATCAATTTTCTTATTCTAGCTGTTTTGATATATTCTTCTAAAAAGGTATCACCCAAATATTCCCAAGTTTTCGATCAGGCCTAATGATTTGAACCCAACAAGGATAAATCTTACAACCATATAGAGCATAAAGACTCCTAGACAACGATTGATAATAACAAGCCCCTTCATATTAAACGCTTTTTTTAAGACGGCAACGACGACCGCAATCGTTAAGTTACACGATAGTAACGCAAAGAAGAAGCTGATCAAATAAGTAGCCGCCATTGTCACTCCGTAGTCCTTACCAAGATTACGAATATAGACGCCGTTTACGGTAAAGGCATAGATCCAGAGATTGGGATTTGTGAAATTCACCATCCATATTTCCCAGAACTTACGACGAGGAGTCTGTTTCAATTCGAAGTCTACCAATTTTGTGCGAAGCTGTCCGATCGCAATACGCGACAAAATAGCGGCGCCTACGAACGCGATGATAGCGAAGACCCAGTTCGGAACGACAGCTAGCGTAACTACGGCGACAGTTAGAGCGATAGGATCGGTTACAAGCGGAATGATCGCCACGCGCCAGCTAGATCTTAATCCTTGCGACAACGTCTCTGAAATCAACAGATTCTGCAACGGACCCGGCGAGATAGAGCCATTAAAGCCAAAGACTGTTCCCGTTCCCATCGTTTTAAGATATAAAGACAACAATTCAGTCATATCCCCTCTTTTCGCAACATAACAACTCCGTCTCTACGCCAAGAAGCGTTTCGATATTATATCAAACAACGCGCATTGAATAAGGGGAAAGAGTCCTAACCATATCTCATTCAATAGAAATAACTCACTTTCTCAATACTGTCCCTTCTCCTTGTCTGCCCTCCATTATTTGATTTTCCCTTCCCAACGACTATACTTTATAAGTCGTGAAATTTTACCCTAAACCTAACCTAGGAGATTTAAAGTGCGTCGAATTCTATTTAGCGTTTTTTCAACGCTTATCACCGCCGCATATCTACTGCCTTGCGTCGAGATACCGGCTCAAGACTCGCCCCCGCCGTCAACAAAATACACAATGCCGATAAACCCGCCTGCTTGGGCGAGAAACGACGAAGGCTTTTCGGTCGTCACGGCGCCCAACGATGAATTAAACGGCGCCCCCGCCACTCACGTCGTTCACAAAACGCCGACAGACTGGGCGATCCGTATTCCACAGTCGCTCGACGTTCAACCCGGTCAGATCTACACGCTGAAATGCAAGGCTAAAAATCTTGGCTCTTCCGCTTGTCGAACCGGCGTTATCCTCTACGACGCCAATAATGTCGCGCTTAATTGGGCTTTTGGCGGGACCGAGATCTACGCGGCGGAAGAATGGCAAACGGTCGAATCGAAATTCATCGTTCCCGAATCCGTCGCGCGCGTTGAAGCGCGTATTATTGGGAACGGCCAAACAGACGCCTATATCGCCTCCTACGAGATCGAATCGGCGGGCAAAGTAGAAGTTAGTTCGCTACAAGGAACGTTACCGGCGGAAAACCGGTACCTTCGTCTCGTCTTTAATCTGAAAGACGCCTCCTTCTCCATTCGCGACGTCAGAACCGGTCGAGTATGGAGTCAAACGTCCGCCGGTCGCTCTCAATTCGTTCTTGGCGCCGAACCCGTTGAACGAGGCATAAAGTTCCGCCTTCTCGACGCAAGTACTTTTTGCGAATACGACGCAACGATCCAACTGGAAAAAGACGCGCCCGAAATCGTTGTCAAACTCAGCGCGGACTCCGAACTACCTTTCGAAGGCGAGATCGCCTATCCCTATCCCTTCCAGTCGAGATCGACCGACCGTATTATATTACCGGTCAACGAAGGCATTTCGTTCCCCTCAACAGAACAAGCCTATGGAGCCGAACGCTTACATACTTACGGCGGACATGGGCTCTGCATGGCGTTTTGGGCTATCGTGGACGATAAACTCAACGCGTCGGAAAGCTCCGGCTTGATGGGGATCCTCGAAACGCCGGACGATTCTATCGTCGAGACAAAACCGCGCGAGCCCGATCCAAGCGACGCAAACGCCGTTAAGGACTCAGTCCAAACGCTCGCCATAGGTATGGCCTGGCAAAGTTCTATGCGAAAATTCTCGTACGAACGCGTCGCGCGACTCATCGTCTTCGATCAAGGAGGATATGTTGCCGCGTGTAAACGCTATCGCCAATACGCCAAAGAGATCGGATTACACGTTACATTCGACCAAAAGATCGAACGTAATCCTAAGCTCGCCCAAGGTATCGACCGTCTCATTGGCGCCGCTAATATCTGGTGTTGGAACGGACGTAGCACGGAAATGGTTCCTAAACTCCAAGAAGCGGGCTTCGACCATATCCTCTGGAGCGGCGGCGGAAGCGGGGAAGATATAGCCAAACTCAACGCGCTAGAAGGCGTGCTCACTAGTCGATACGACATCTATCAAGATATTATGGATCCGTCGCGCTATGACGAACTTGAAAGCGTTCACGGCGACTGGATCCCGGAAGCGTGGCCGCAAGACCTTTCGTGGGATTCACCCGACGGAAAATGGACGCGCGGTTGGGAAGTTGACGCCAAAGATAGAACGAAACCGCGTATTCCTTGCGGCGTTTTGTGCGACCTTAAAGCGGTAAATTACGCAAGACAACGCATCGGTAAAGAACTAGAAACGATCCCCTACCGCGGACGTTTCTTAGATACGACCGTCGCCTCGCCATGGCGCGAATGCTGGAATCCCGACCATCCCGCGTCTCGAACCGAATGCAAACATGCGCGCATGGACTTATTGGGGCTGTTAGGCAGAGAATTCAACCTGGTATGCGGTAGTGAGACCGGTATTGACGCGTCCGTTCCATACTGCGACTTCTACGAAGGCATGACTAGCTTAGGCCCCTATCGCTGCCCCGAATCCGGTCGGTATCTGACCAAGCTCTGGGAAGAGGTCCCCGAGGTCGTAGAAAAGTATCAATTCGGCGAGCAATATCGTCTTCCGTTGTTCGAACTCGTCTATCACGGTTGCGTCGTCTCGTACTGGTACTGGGGCGACCATAACAACAAATTCCCGAGTTTATGGCGCAAACGCGATTTATTTAACGCATTGTACGGAACTCCGCCGATGTACGGATTCTTGCGCGATTACTTTGACGAGAATCGAGATCGCTTTATCGAAAGCTATCGTATCGCCGAACCGGTATCTCGCATGACGGGTCGCTCCGCGATGGAAGACCATCAGATCCTGACGGAAGACCGTACCGTCCAAAAGACAGTCTACGCTAACGGCGTTGAAGTGATCGTCAACTTTGGTTCTAAGGAATACCAAACAGCCTCGGGCGAGATCGTTCCCGCCGAGTCTTCTAAAATCATTTCTTATGCCAAACAAAACGATCGACGTAATCAGCGTAACTAACGACCGTCTGAGCGACTTTTTGCGATACGAAGTCGTTTTCCCATTTCGTAGTCGCAAATGGGCGCGGGCTAGTCTCGCGCCTACGCTTGACGATCTTTAAAGAATCAAAAACACGCTCCCACCCGACGCCGGTCATAATGGCGCCGGGTGAATCGTCCATCTCATAACGTTCGCGAGTATTACGCAGATTCAACGCATAGAAATTGAGTAGCGTCGACTCTTCGTCGATCGCTCCACTATCGGACAGCACAGCGTAAGCGTCGCGCTGTAAAGCGTTATAATCATGGAACCCCAACGGTCTAAGCGTTTGGATCAATGGATCGAGCGTATAATTTCCCGTCTCCAAACGCTTACGCGTTCTTGGATGAACGGAAAAGACCACTCTTTTCTTCTCATACTTAGCAAGATTATTGAGCGTCGTCACCAATTGCTGTAATTGTTCCGGGTCGTCGACGTTTTCTTCTCGGTGCGCGCTAACGACAAAATACTCTCCCGGTCGTAACCCCAGTCTCTTCAACGCGTCCGACGATTCGATCTTATCTCGATAAAACGAAAAGACCTCTTTCATTGGGGTGCCGATCTGGAAGATACGATCGCTAGGAAATCCCTCATGAAGGAGATTGTCGCGCGCTATCGAACTGCACGGCATATTAACGTCGGCAATAGCGTCGATCAAACGTCGATTGATCTCTTCAGGAACGCGTTGATCGTACGAACGCTTCCCGGCGTCGATATGGAAGACCGGTATCTTACGTCGTTTAGCCGCATACGCGCCTAAACAGCTATTCGATTCTCCAAGAATAACAACAGCGTCCGGTTTCTCCGCGGCAAAGACGTCGTCTGTTTTCGAGATGATCAATCCAACGGTCGACGCGGTAGAGAGATTCGCAGCGTCAAGAAAATGGTCGGGCTTACGTAGCGCAAGGTCGTCAAAGAAGATCTGACTTAACTCGTAGTCATAGTTTTGCCCCGTATGAACTACGATATGATCGACAAAATCGTCGAGAGTAGCCATGATGCGAGATAAGCGAATGATCTCGGGGCGCGTTCCAAGTAAAGTCAAAACTTTCATACCAACCTCGTGTCTTCAAGTTCTTATCAAAGAATCAATATAATGAAAAGGGCTTCAGTGTCAAGGTATACGCCTTCGGTTTCACCGTTGGCTTTTCTTTGTGTTAGCTTATAATAACCGGCGAGATTCCATCTTCAAACGTTATCCTCCCAACACTCGAGTCAATATAATGCTAGACGCAACCCTATCCGTATCCCAAATTTCCGCATGGCTTCAAGAGACCGATCGACAAAAGCTCTCAAAGCTCTACGCCGCGGCGGACGCATTACGAAAAGAACGAGTCGGCGACGGAGTGTGGTTTCGCGGTCTGATCGAGATATCAAGTTATTGCCGTCGGAATTGTCTTTATTGCGGGATACGCGCCGCGCGAAAGCTTACGCGTTATCGAATGACCCGAGAAGAGATCGTAGAAAGCGCGCGAAAAGCGTATGAGTTTCAATTCGGAACGGTCGTACTTCAAGCCGGCGAAGATCTTCTGCTAGATGAAAACTTTATCGTCGACGTTGTTCGCGAAATAAAAGAACGCTTCGGTCTCGCAATCACATTGAGTCTTGGCGAAAGAAAAGATCGCGAATGGATAAAGTGGAAGGAAGCGGGGGCCGATCGCTATTTGTTACGTTTTGAGACCTCGAATCCTCAACTTTATAAGGCGATCCATCCGCTTGCCAACGACGTCGTTTACCCTAACCGCATTGCAATGTTAAAGCGTCTTCGAGAGATCGGTTATGAGATCGGCACAGGGGTAATGATCGGCGTACCCGGTCAAACGTACGACGACCTCGCTCGCGACCTCGCGCTCTTCCGCGAACTCGACGTCGACATGATCGGCTGCGGTCCGTTTCTTCCCCATTCCCACACGCCGCTCGGAAGAGCTACTGTTCAAGACGGATACTGGCGTTCACTTCCCCCGACGGAATCCGAGATCGACTCGCCGACCAACGTTCCATTCGCCTATCCTTTTTCAGACGCGCAAGTTCCCGCCGACGTCGCGACGACTTTCAAAGTCGTCGCCCTAGCGCGTATTCTGTGTCCTAACGCCAATATCCCAAGCACAACGGCGGTCGCCACGCTCGACGCCAACGACGGACGTAAAGGGGCGCTAGAACGTGGAGCCAACGTCGTTATGCCCAACGTCACGCCTAGAAAATACCGTGCGCTATACGAGATCTATCCGAATAAATCAGCGTCGTTCGAAGACCCCGACGCAACGCGACTTCAAGAGCTCAAACATTTAGAAGAGATCGGACGTTTTCAAGGCGTAGGCGCCGGTAGTTCGTATAGTTTCCAAACGCGCCGACGGCAGTAGTATCACAAAACTTCCCTACCAAGATCGTATTCTAGATCGACGCGCTCCCCAGCGATCGACGCGTTCTTCCATAAGTACTTGTTGCGTTTCAACATATTCTCCGGCTTAAAAAGATAATTTCCTATCTCTTTAAGCGCCTTTTTATCGTCGTTACCAAGTTCGCCCGATAAATTGAACGAAACGATCAATACGTAATACTCCCCCGGTTCCACCGACTCAAACGTAAAATAGCCTTCAAACCCCACGCGTTCAAAATATCCGCCGTTCTTTTTCAGTTCGTTCAGAAAATCATCAAATTCAAGCGGTAATTTCTTTGAGGGCTCGGCGCCGTAATAGACAAGAGGCGACTCAAACTTCTTATCCTTCGGGAAAAGGAAAATAAACGCGCCGTCGTCTCCTTCGATCTTACCCGAACGCGTACGGAACGCGATCGTTCCGTCCACTGTCGCCGGAGTAGGCGCCTCGATCGACGCGCGCAACGCTTCGGGACGCGTCATACGTATTGTCACCCAAGTCACGGCGAGCGCCAAAAACACAATAAGAAACACCCCTCCACTCCAAATACTGAGTTTCGGCCAATCAACGAGCGTCGTAAAAGAAACGCGTTCGTGATATAAAGGCTGAGTAGCGCTTGGACGCGCTCTTTGGATATTCGGAACTTTAGAGTTTAAGCGTTCAAGAAACTCTGCGTCGCTGATATCTTTGTTCGGTAAGGAAACGTTGTCGTTTAGCAGTTCTTCATCTTTCTCGCCGCGTCGAAACCAATCGACAAATAGCGTTTTACTGACGTCAAGTCGCTTCGATCTTTCGGGCGCCAGGTACGAATGAACTAAAATGCGGTCGCCAACGCCGCGTAACCCGGTTCCGACGAGATCTTCCCGTTTATCGTAAGAGAAGTTCTTGACCGTCTCATTTCCATTCTTCCCCTTCTCATCCGTTACTTCTTTTTCAGAAGTCGCCAAATGAGAAGTCACGTCCGTTTCTCTTCGCAACACGGACGCTTCAGATAGTCTCCGACAACGCGGACACTCGATCATCGCCCCGACGGCGTCCTCAGAGATCGCAGTCGTGTTTCCGCAATACTCGCAATGAAAAGAAAAGCGTCTTGACAATTTCTATCTCGTTCTATCAGAAAACAACTAATCGATATAAACGACAAACTTTATCGTTAATATGAGTAAAATACAAAAGTAAATCAAGTCGATCAGCTTTTGTTTACTTTCGTGAAGTAAAGCGCCGTTAATATCGAAACGGCGTTGTGTTTTTTGCGCCGGGCGCTGTGTCGCGCGCCGTATTACATCAAAATTTTAATGGAAACATCCCGATGCGTCAAGAAGTTAGAGCACTCGCCGTAATATGCGCGTCGATCTGTGTCGCGCTGACGATCGTAACTAGCGCGCATAGAGCCGAAGCCGCGCAAACGCGCGTCATTATGAAAGACGGTAGGCTTTATATTGGCTCGATCTTTCCCACGCAGAGCGTCGTCGAATCTACCGAAGCGAAGAAGGAAAAAGACTCGTCGCCGATCAAGTCGGAAAAGATCATCGTGATCGACGACCAACTTCGTCGCATCTACATAGCGAAGAACAATGCCGCCGACTTAGTCGTCGACGATTCCGGCGCCGCGCTCGAAGTATTCAAGATCCGCCAACGCGTTAACGACAGCGCGGTCGACAAGATAGCGATCCTCGGTTCGTATCGAGTCCTATCAGACTTCGACGAATTTGGGCGTAGATCGATCATGACTTCCGGGATCACGATCGTACAAGGGATCACGGAGATCGCGCCAACATACGTTCGCGTTCAAGGTCTGACGCACAACCTCGATATGCGTCTTTCTCCGCATACCCTCCCGCGTAAAACGCTATCCGCGCTTATCAAAAAACAGATCGATCCTAAATCGCTTGACGATCGTCTGCGCATCTATCAATTCTATGTCCAAGCGGCGCTATACGAACAAGCGACAGAAGAACTACAAGAGATCGTCGACGACTTCCAAAGCGAAGAAGACGCCTCGAAATTAGAAGTCGCGCTTAGACTCATCAAACAACTTGCGGCGGAACGTCTTCTGGACGAACTTGAACTACGTCGCGCCTCGGGACAACACAAAAGAGTCAAGGAACTACTCGCCGCATTTGAATCCGATCGCGTTTCCCCCGAAAAGATCCAAGCGATCCGTAAGATGCGTCGTCAGTATGACGATGAAGATAAAAAACGCGAACATATAATTGAGAGACTTGAAGAGCTACTAGAATCGGTCGACGAACCGGAACTGAAAAAAGGCGCCAACTCCGTTGTTGTCGAAATCAAGAAAGAGCTCAATAGCAACACGCTAGGTCGCTTTGCCGCGTTCGAACAAGCGGAAACGGACGGTTCGTTACAAGACCAACAGAAATTGGCGGTCGCTCTTAGCAGCTGGCTCGCCGGTAACGTCGCCGCGGACGATCGTTTAGAGATCGCTGTCTCTCTTTATCGCGTCAGACAATTGGCGCGTCGCTTCCTGTTGGAAAATCGCCCCGCGCAAAGAAGAGAGATATGGAACGAGATACGCGCAGAAGAAGCCTCCACGCCTCAACATGTCGCTCGCATCCTCGCGACTATGAAACCGCCAAAGAGTCCGCCGCGTTCTAACAGAGAAACGCCCTATCAATACTCGCTGTCCGTTCCGTCGTTCCAAGACGGCAAGATGTTTGATTATACGGTACAGCTTCCGCCGGAATACGATCCTAACCGCAAATACCCGACGATCGTCTCACTCCACGGCGAACACTCCACTCCCGCTCAGCAGCTCAACTGGTGGTGCGGACCATGGGTGGAAAAAGTAAACGCCCAGGGTAAAAAAGTTTATGAGCGTTACGGTCAAGCGACGCGTTTTGGATACATCGTCATCGCGCCGCAATGGACGGACCGCGGCCAAAACTACGACTTCTCAGCTTCGTCTTGCGCCGCGGTGTTATACACGTTGCGCGACGCGTGCCGAACGTTCTCGATCGACACAGATCGCGTCTTTATCTCCGGTTTCCAATCGGGGGGCGACCTCGCTTGGGACGTTGCGTTAGCGCATCCCGACCTCTGGGCAGGAGCCCTTCCGATATGCGGTAAAGCGACCTACCTCACGCCTTTACTCAAACGCAATGGCGAATTTATGCCGTTGTACGCGATCGGCGGAGAATTAGACGGGGGTAAATTAGCCGCAAGTAAAGAAACGCTCGACTGGGGTTTAGACCTGTCTAATCCGTTCGATATCACCTATGTTCAGTATAAGGGACGCGGTTCAGAACCGTTTGCAGAAGAAACGACGCGACTCTTTGAATGGATGGAGATACGCTCGCGTCAGTTTTACCCGCGAGGAGAGAGGACCGTTTATTCACTCAGACCATGGGACAATTTCTTTTGGTCCGTCGAGTTATTTGATTTCCCTGAGAAGTCAATGCTAGATCCGCTCTTTGCTTCGAAGCAAGGTCATAATTACCACTCGGGCAAAACGGAATTTTTCCGCATCATCGATAACTCGTTGAAGATCAAATCGACCGCGGATCGAGCCGTCATATTCTTGTCGCCGGAACAATTAGACTTCGAACGCAAAATGGAAGTCGTATTCAACGGTAAGAAACTGACGCCTCAAAACGGTCGCGTTCCGGCTAGTTCAAAAGTCATATTGGAAGACGCGCGCACTCGCGCCGATCGTCAACATCCGTTCTGGGCCACCGTCAATTCCAAGTTACCGGGCCAATTCAACGAATGGGACGAACTATGATCTAGTTCCTGAACCTTCTCCCAATAATACGCAAGCCGCGAAGCCGACAACACGCGTCGACTTCGCGGCTCTTTCATTATCATTCGCAACAATGCTTAGATACTAAACGTAAATTCGCTGCCTTCGGGCGCGGAACTACTCGCGGTCAAACTACCGTCGGCCGTGTTGACGGTGATCTTAATATTACCGTTGGCCTCGCGTTCAACAGTAAGATCGAAGGTCTTACCGAAACCGCGGATATTACGCAACGCCATCTTGTTCCATTCTTTGGGCAAACGCGGCGTGACCTGGAACGAAGAAAATCCGGTCGGCCGAATACCAAAAAGACCTTCCGTATAGATACGGCAATACAATCCGCTTTCCGCCGACAAATGACGTTGCGCGCCTTCCGGCCACGCTTCGATCGGATAAGGCACATGGTCGCCAAGGAGACGCGTTTTCGAGTAATAACGCAAGTGGTCCAACGCTTTTTCAGTCTCGCCAACGGCAAAAACGCCACGTAACGCGTACAAAGTCGAGCGATCCCAGAACGTCTCGCTTCCCTCTTCCGTCAGCAAGCCGTCTTTAGTCCATAATTTAGAGAACAACGCGTCGATCGTCCCGTCTTTGCGTTCATCGACGCCGGCAATAAACGGAATACAGATCCAAGAACGAAGCTTTTCGCAGCCGTCATAGTATTGATAGGTCTCAAAACCGCGTACCGTCGCGCCAAAGTACTTCTCGATATTCTTGCGAAGCTCACTCGCTTGTTGTTTATATAATTCGAGTTGCGCTTGATCTATACTTAATTCTTTACCAAGATAACCCGCGCTGATCAACGCGTCGTAGTAGAGCGTGGAAGTACAAAGGTTCGCTGGACCGGCAGGAAAACGACCTTCCAATTCGTCACAGTTGGAGGCAACGACGCCGCCGTCGTTGAGTTTGTAATTACAATAATCCAAACACCACGCGATCAACGGCCAAAGTTGTTCCGCTTCGTCGCGATCGGCGCGAGTCAACGCGTAACGCGCGGCGCCATAGGCGATCATGGCGGCGTCGCCGCGGTCCCCGGCTCCGTTCCAAATATCGAGCCCTTCGGCAATAATAGAGGAAGGAATAGGTTTATGTTCGTCGTTCATAAAGCGCGCAAAATGTAGATATGAATTGAGCGCGCTCTCATTACCGGTCTTATAACCTAAATACGGAAAGAACGGGTTAACATACTCCGCTTGGTCATTAGCCCAGATCGCGGCATAGTACGATTCGCCGCCGGGACCGTGCATCAACCCGCCTTGGGTGCGATAGATACTCTCGCTTGCGCGGATCTTTGCAAAAGCAAACGTCGCGTTCAAAACGTCTTCGGGCGTTTCAACGACAAGATTGTTCCACATTTCATCAATAAACGCTTTACGCGCTTGTTCTTCTTCGTCAAACGCAGGTGAAAGTTCCGACTCTCCCTTACCTTCACTGTAACCTTGGATGGAGAAATCACATTCGAGTTTTTCCCCCGGAGCAAGCGTATGCTTGCCGGCGTTAGTCAATTTCTCGACGATCGTATAACTGCCATTAACGCCGCGGTTCTCATCCGTATTTGTAACCTTACGATAATCAGGCGTTTCGATCTCGACGTCGCGGTCGGTCGAATTAACGAACGTCAGACGCTCACAAACGAACGGTCCGGTCGTCGACGGAAAAACTTTACGCGTAACGGCAATCGCGCCGCCTTTATCAAGCGCGTATTCGCTTTCAACGGTAAGGAATCCGTTAAGGCGTAATAACTTGACTCTTTCATTTTGAAGCGCTTCGCCGTCGACGGTCGTAAGCGCCGGGATATCGACGCCAAAACGTAACGTCAAACTCGCATGAGTGTTATTAGGGATCGTACGCAACATAGGCCAAACGATCGAACGTTCGAGTTGGAAAGCGCCCGCTTCGTCGACGCCGTATCGCAATACGGTCGACGTCTGTTCGCCGCTCGCTTCAATATGATCCTTATGAGGAATACGCTCGCCAGAAAAATCGCTCCAAACGATCGACCCGTCGTCCTGAAGCGTCCAACGCGTATCCGTATGCTCCGCACTGTAAACAGAGATGGCGAAAACGGCGTTTAATACCAACGCAACAAACGCAACGCCATGCGTCAACATATTTGTTATTTTCATATGCGTACCTTAAAAACTTCTCTTGAAATCTTCGTTTATCACTCAAAAGTCCGAATCGTCGTTTCATGGGGGCCAAGTCGCAATTCAAAGACTTGGGGCGCGCTCGTATTACGTTCAACCGCTTCTACCACGCCGGTCAGAGGATCCCAAATCTCAACCTTTTTATCTCCGTTATCCGCGGCAAATGTTAATGCTACGTCAAGCGGAGTTTCGCCTTCATTGAAAAGGAAATAGAAGTCGACTTTTCCTTTGACGACATGTCGGACGCGTAATCCCTTTGAATCGCCTCGAATCGTCTCAACGTCAACGCCGGAACGATCCTTAACGGCGGCGATAACTTCAGCGTCGTTAGCGGCTTTGACAGAACCGGGAAAATCCTTCGTCTTTCCAACGCACAAGAGCAATTCGGAATCCGCTAATTTTTGCAGTAAAGCCTCATATTCTCGTGAAACGGCGCAATCGGGCGTCAATATCAGCGTCTTATATACGACGGTCGGAGCATCTTGTCCGGGTGGGATAATAGACACGGCGTCTTTCCCCACGACGCCGTTTTCGACGATCGAACGCAATTCAAGGTAATTAAAATCTAATTGCTCCTCAAATAGCGGACGCGTCGCGTAAGCGGAACATTGCGCGGAATCCACAAGAATAGCCGTCGCCACGCTCGGTTTCGAGTCGGTATTAAGCCAACACAAACGCGAACAGTAATCAGCAAATATTTTATATTTATCCCACCATACCGAATGCGGGCCAACGTCGGGAGGTCGTTCTTCCCATCGCGGTCCGCGAATAGAATAATAGAACGCGTGAGGCAAGAACATATTCTGTCCGCGCACGACGCACCAATTGACGATCCAATTCATTTCGTCATAGGTAAATTCGTGTCCGTAAGCGCCAAAGACTTCGTTGAGATTACGGCGAGCGCCAATATGTAGCGCAACGCTTGACGCGCCTTTCGCCATTGGAGAATGCGTCGGATCGAACGCCTTCTCTCCAGGTTCGATATAACGCCAAACAATATCCTGACCGGGAGTCTGGAATTGACGTAAGACGCCAACGTCGGTAGAAAGCTCAGGATGCCCGCACAGTTTCGTTCCATGCGCTAAACACCATTGCGAGATCCGACCGTAATAGACCTTTTCCAAAACGCGTTTTACCGCCATAGCATACTGCGCGCGTCTATTAGCGCTTCCGCTATCAACGTCTTCCCACAAGTCAAGTAGATACGGTTTGAAATCATATCCAAGTTCTTGCGATATAGCCTCTAACGAAGCAAGATTTCCTTCTTTCATTCCGGAACGCGGACCGCGGCCTAAAATTGAAGGCTCGTCGGTAAAGACGCCTACGACGGTTCCATCTTCAAAAAACTCTTGAAACTCGTCGTAGTAGCGTTGGTATACCAATCTAATAAACGCGTCCACTGCGTCGGGATTTAACAGGTCGGCGGCAGGAGGCGAAAACTCCCGCGGGTTCTTTGATTCGTCGCCCAGATAATGTAAACCGCGGATAACGCCGCCGGAAGGCGCGTCATAGATAGCAAATCGAATACCGCGTTCGTTTCGATATAAACCGACGTAATTCCAATCATCTTCGATCTTTATCTTAGGATCTTTCGGAACGTCGTTCGCATCGACTTCTACTCGAAGAAAACCGCGCGCGGCATATGCGGGGTCTTCGGCGACGACCTGTCCCGCCGACGATCCGGACGGATACATCCCGTCGTCGTAAAGCATAACGAGCATATCGCGTTTTCGCGCCTCTTCTAGCGCGAAACGCATCAGCTCGAGCAGCTTAGGGCTCATCCAGCCCGTATCTTCCGGTAGACCGATACGAGGATGGATAGTAAAGCCATATACTCCGCGCTCTTCAAAACTCGCGATCTGTTTAGCAAGTTCTTCTTTGGAAAGTTCGTCGTTCCAGAACCAGAATGGTAGAAGCGTGAATTCTCGCGGAGGCGTTCGAAATTCGCTTTCCAATCTTGCGCGATCGTACAATACGTCTTGTGACCGAACGCTTTGCAACGGCATAAAAGCCAGCTGTAAGACTATCGACACGACGCCTCCGTAAAGGGCGACGTCGCGTAAGTTCTTATGCAGAATATTCTTAAAAAGCGTCGTCATTTGGAAGCGTTCAATTTTTTGATCTCTTTGAGGATACGGTAATCGTCCTTAGCTTGGTAGTAATCGTCAAGAGGATAGCATCCGGAAACGAGGCCCGCGCGCGGAGCGTTCGTACAATCGCCAAAGGTACGGCAAATACGGCGTTTTACCAATTCTTTTCCAGCCATATAGTCGGCCGCCATCGTCGGATACGACAAGATCGAACGCCCAAGTCCAATAGCGTCGGCAGCGCCTTGCTCTAAGACCCATTCGCCAACTAAAGGTAAGAATTCTTGAAGATACGTGTAACCGGAACCAATGAGGAACAACTCGGGACGTAATTTCTTCAACGCCGCCACCGTTCGTATCTGTCGCGCGACGCCAAGCAACGGTTCTTCCGGCGGTAGATAACCGTCGGCAACCGCGAAAGCGGCGGGGCGTTGCGTGTGCGGATTATAATAAGGACTACCAAACGTCGTACCGATCAACGAGACGCCAAGTTCATTGAGCGTATCAACAAATTGAAGCAGTTCCTTCATTTCCGGGTCAACGCCCAAACCGGTTCCATCGCCGTTGAAGGCGTAAGGATAACGTCCGCCGTTCCATTCCATCGGCTTACCGACGTTGTCCGGTCCCTTTTCAAACGGCAGAATATCCCCCAAGCTAAGGCGCGTACCAACGTCGAGTCCCGGCGCGACTTTCTTGACGCCTTCAACGATCTCGCGGAAAAAGCGCGTACGATTCTCGTACGAACCGCCATATTTACCGGGTCGATCGTACGCTGTTAAGAATTCGTGCCCTAAGTAACCGTGAGCGCATTTGATATCTACAAAATCAAATCCGGCTTCCTCCGCGAGCTTACCCGCTTCGAGGAAATGAGCGACGATATCTTCAACCTCGGCGTCCGTCAACACGTTTTCAGGACCGCAATGAAACTTCTTATCAAGAAGCGGATGTTCATAAGCAGTATGAGAATTTAATTTCTTATCGTCGGGAGTTTTGACAAAACGTCCCGAGTGCGTCAGTTGAAGCCCAATATAAGGAACACGATCGGCCCCAAAGACGTCGCGAGCATGCGCAACCGTATCTTCACGTAGTTTTGCAATCTCGCCGACCGTTTCCTTCGTCAACGTCATTTGCCGACAATTAGCTTTTGCCGACGCCATGACTGCGACCGCTTCACATCCGAAAAAGATACTAGCGCCGCTCTCGGCATTACGCAACCACCGGCGACGCGCCGACTCGCTCGGAGCGCCGTTCGGAAGACAATCCCAACCTTCCATCGGCAACAAAGCCCACCGATTCATAAACGTTCGCTTCTTACCGGTGATCTTACTTGTGTATTCGTAAGGAGTAGCAAATGCGGAATCTTCACCGGAACGCGCGGAATCGACAAGATCGAAATCGGCTCCGATCTCTTTCAAATAGGCTCGAAACTCTTCCGAACTTTTAAACGTAGCAATCTTTTTAAATTCAGCCATTTTATTTCATCCGTTATTAAAACGTTAAATCACTTTATATTAAATAAACAGACCGTCGATTCACTCATATATCTTATCTTCGCGGAAATCGCGCCATACGTTTTCAAACCATTCATCAGGTTCGGGAATCGGCTTGACCGGACGCCAAAACGATTCGGTAACGACCGCGTCGTCAAGCGAAAGATCGATCTTGGAAATGAACGAGTACAGGATCTTCTTCCGGAATCCGGGATCCTCCTTTTGTATCTTCCAATTCTCGGGCAACTTATCGGAGACGCGTTCCCCTTTTGGAGATAAGACTGCGGCGGAACCTCTTGAACCGACGCCGGACGCGACTTGAATAAATATCGCGTCGAGATACGCTATTTGCGCGACGCACAGCTGCACGTCGCGAAGCGCTTCGACGTCGTCCTTATCAAATCTGAACGAATCGTCAAAACTATTAGCCTCACTCCCAGGCGTCATCAAACGACGTAATTGTAACCGCGCGTTCGTTGCCGCTTCTCGTAACTTTCCAACAGATCGGAATACCGCGGCATTTTCGCTCATACGCGCTCGTAACTCTTCGCGTTCCGCTCTCCAATCGATCGCGTCGGTCTTCATCTGACGTACAAGTCCAACGACGTCCGCCATCGCTTGACATATCGCTCGCAACTCACTCGTATCAAAATTCTTGCGCGCAATAAAGTCGTCTAACGTCAAAGCTTCCGTTTCGCCGTCGCTATCACAATCTCGGAGTTCAAACGCAATACGTTCCGCCGCGCGATAAGCGCCGACTTGTCCCGCATTTAACGCCGAACCGCCGGGTCTAGCCACGCCATGTGTTCCGGCAACTTCGCCAATAGGATAAAGCCCAGCGATATTGAGCGAACGCCACTGGGAATCGACGGCTAGACCGCCGTTATTATGCTGAGCGCATACCGCGATCTCTAACGGTTCGGAAGCAAGATCGAGTCCCCAATCGCGATACAGCTCTATTGCGTTTGGATTCATCTTTCGCAAACGTTCGATCGGAGTCGGAAGTAAAGCCTCGGAACGCGTTAGATAATCAAGCGCTTCCTCCGGTAGTTTATTAAACTCAAAGTCTTGCGGTTCTTCGCGGTAATCTAGAAAAACGCGTCGCCCCTTGATCGCCGTTTCATAGAAGACGCAAAGATCGATAAACGAAGAACCGTCGATCGCTTTGCGTACGTCAAACGGCCATTGATAGCCTTTGAGAAAAACGCGTCCAAAGAGCTCTCCCGGTTCGTCAAAATAGTCGCGTAAAAACTCGCGCGGTTCCGTAACGCCGTCGGACGCGGTAGAAACGAACTTCGGAATGACTTGCATAAACGTCCCGGAGACGTTCCAACGAAACTCTTTTGGGCGAGAGGAAGTTTCAACTCGAACGCGACGTTCAGTAACGTCGGTAAACGAAGCCAACCCAAATTGACTCTCAGGTAATCCTTTTGCCAACGCGCCTTCCATCAACGCCAAACCGATAGCGCCGGTATGCCCCTCGGGATAAACGCTCGTCTTGTACAGTCCCCCCGGACCGCCGACCGCAAACACGATATGCTTTGCGCGTATAAAATACGGTTCGCCGTCGGAAGCGGCGCCGATAAGTCCTACAACTTGCTTACGCGCTACGCCGTCTTGTGGCGCAGATTCGGTCGTGACAAGTTTGAGCGCGGTAAAATCTTCCCAAATCTCAATCTCGCGGCGTTTCGCCTCGCGGATAAGCGCGCGGCACATCTCGCGAGACGTATACGGCCCGCAACTTGTCGCTCTCTTTGCCGGATCGTGGTCGGTCTTGTACCCCGCAAATTGACCAAAAGCGTCGCGTGGAAACAGAACGCCAAGGTCGACGAGATTGAAAAAAGCGCGCGTCGAATAAGCCGCCTCAACTAACGCCGTATCTCCGTCAGTCGAACCGGCGCTCATATACGTTTCCGCCATCGCGCGAGGCGAATCGTTTGCTGCGCCGCACAAACTCAATTTATAGTAAGTTTGTTTATCGCTCCCGGTATTGATCGACACGCCTTTTTCGAGACCCTCTGATACAATGAGGACGTTTTTCACTCCTTCACGATCAAGTCGTACGGCGGCGGCTAATCCGGAGGCGCCGCTTCCTAATACCAACGCGTTTACAGTTCTGATACGCATCTATCGAATCCTAGGTTATTTATTAGAGTCTTCCGATCTCCATTCCCCCGCCAACGTTGATCGATTGTCCCGTGGAATAAGGGAAATCGCCGCGAAGCAACGAAGCGGTCGCCTTCCCTACGTCCTCCGGCAATCCCCAACGCGGCTGAAGCGTCAAACCTTCTGCGATCAATTTGTCGTACTTCGCGGTAACGGCGGCCGTCATATCCGACTTAATGATCCCGGGACGTATCTCGTAAACCGGAATACCGTATTCAGCCAGGCGCACCGCCCACAGCATTGTCGCCATAGCGACTCCGGCCTTAGATAGACAATACTCGCCGCGGCTAACGCTCGCCACCGTCGCTGAAACTGAACAAATATTGACAATAGCGGCGTTGAATCCCGTATCTGCAAGTCGACGCTTCACCATGTAATTCGCCACTAGCTGAGTCAAGAAGTACGGTCCTTTTAAGTTGATATTCATCACGCGGTCGTAACTCTCTTCCGTAGCGTCAAGAATATCGGCGCGAACAAGAGGCGCGACGCCCGCGTTATTGACGAGCGCGTTCAACTCGCCTAATTCTTCAAGAACCTTATCAAAAGTAGCGACGCGATCGTCTCTATTAGAAACGTCGCATTGAGTATATACGGCGCGCACATTGTACTTATCTTCCAATTCCACGCAACGCGCTTTCATCTTCTCAGGTTCGGTACGTCCGCAAAACGCAACGTTCCAAGATTCCGCCGCCAACGCTTCAACGATCCCTGCTCCGATACCTCGACCGCCGCCGGTTACTAACGCGTTCTTCATCTTTCTGTTCTCCGTATGACCACTAATAAGTAAAGCGCGCACAATAATGCCAATCGCTTATCGCCGCGCTTGCGTCGATTATATCTACCTAGACTTCCCTCGTCAACAAACGCGACCACAACGCGTCATAGCGTTCGACGACACGCTCAACAGTAAACTCCTTTAACACGCGTTCCTGATTTCGCCGTCCTAGTTCCTCGCGTAATGCGTCGTCAGATACGAGTCTCGCCATTTTTTCGTTCCAAGCGACGTTATCATTTAACTCGCAGACCTGTGGTCCCGCCGCGTCTCCTAATACTTCCGCGACTCCCTCGACATTAGTACAAAGCGCGCATTTCCCTAACGCGGCGCTCTCTAATAAGACGTTTGGGGTCCCCTCCCAACGCGACGACAAGACAAACAACTCGGCGTTTGCCAACAAGTCTGACGCGTCGGGTCGCCAACCGGTAAAACAAACGCGATCGCGTAGACCCAATTTATCGCGTAAATCCAGTAAGCGCTCACGTTCCTCTCCATCGCCGACGATCCATAGTTCCCAATCTTCGGGTAAACTTTGCAATCCATATTCAAGCAACCAATCAAATCCCTTTTGCGGCGACAATCTCCCGACGGCCACGGCTAGCTTGCGTTTCCCAAACGGTTCCGGAGGAATATAAGGCGCGGGACGTTCGGTTTGTTCAGTCAGATCGCCTGAGGTTACGACACAGACTTTACCGTCGACAATACGCGTCCGTACGCCGTTGGAAATCGAAACGACCTTATTTTTCGGTATCCTACCGACCGTGCGCGTAAACTCCGCAGTCGATTCGCCCACACAGACCCATACGTCGCTAGCCGCGCTCGTCAAACGATCTATTGCTAATCTGAGATAAGAATCGCGTTCGGCGACGCGTATGCCGGAGCAAACGACCGGGACGCCCGCGGCTCTCCCCGCTAGCCGACCAAGAATGTTGGCATGAAACATAAAAGCCTGTAGGATCTGAGCGCGTTGCGCCTTTAATAATTGTCGGAGCCGCCAAAAAACGCGGGGAAGATCTTTAGCGCCGGTCAATCCGAGTTCAACAACTTCGATTCCGCGTTCGCGTAGTAACGGCGCAAGAGAACGTTCACGATCCTGCGCTCTTCCACTAAGGGAATAGACGACCGGCGAGTAACGCGCTCTATCGAGCCCAAGCGCCAACTGAACCATCGCTTTCTCGGCGCCCCCGGGCGAAAGTTCCGTTATCAATAACGCTAAACGTATCCTTTCGCTCTGCGGGATCTCGCGTCGATCGTTCATCAGCTCTTGTTCCGGTAATTCGCTCGCCATCAGTATCCTCGTTCCATACGCGATCAAAACGCCGCGCCGGCGACTATTGTAACCGTGAACGCCCTATACGCGCAAGTACCCGACAGCTGTTTTTCTGTTATCCGCGTCTTCCATACAACTGAATTTAAAAGAATAATCCATGCCCTTTTATTTGTCATCCAAATTATTATAATAGGAAGCGGTAGAGTCGATTCTCGTTGAACGACTCGCTATTATGCACGCGCCGATACGTATAACGCGCTAACGCATACTACTGACAAAATCTACGGAATTTGACGACGCGCCAAAGAAAACGCGTCGAACGTCGCGGGGAGTCGTTTTCGACTTTACCGACGTAGCGCCGTCCGATGGACGGGAGACTTAAATTGAGCCTTTTTAACAAATTCATCAACTCTCTACTTTCCGGTCACAAAGAAGCGCCTCAGGCGAAGACGAGCTCTAAAACACGTCAGGTTCCCTCCACAACTACCGCGCAGTCCTCGTCCTCTGCCGCTTCAACCTCTGAAGAAGTTGAAGAACCAGAAGCGAACGAAACGGCGGAAACTTTCGTTCCTTACGTCAACGTTCATTCCGCCGACGAATCAGAGGAATCGGAACTCGACGCCTATGATTACGAATTACCGGAACGTCTGATCGCGCAAACGCCGTTAGTCGACCGCGCCGCCGCGCGTCTTATGGTAGTGGATCGCGCCACCCAAAAGATCATGCACACGCATGTTTACGATATCTTGCAATACCTTCGTCCTGAAGACACGATCGTTCTGAACGACACCAAAGTCTTACCGGCGCGTCTAATTGGTAGCCGCGCTAGCACCGGCGGTCGTTGGGAAGGTCTCTTCCTCCAATACGATCCTCGCGGTTATTGGGAGATCATGTCGAAGACGCGTGGAAAGCTTCAGACGGGCGAACTGATCGAACTGCAAAATCCCTACGGTCGCGGCGACGATCGTTACCTTGAAGTCGTCGGTCGTACCGAAGCGAAGACGCTAGTCGTTAAGCCGGTCCTCGAAGAAGGCGAAGACACGTTCTCATTCCTCGATCGCGTCGGTTGGGTCCCGATCCCGCCGTACATCCGTTCCGGTCGCATGAAGCCGTCCGATCGCGAAGACTATCAAACGGTCTACGCACGCACCCCGGGCGCCGTTGCCGCCCCGACCGCGGGCTTACACTTCACGAAGGAGCTGCTTCAAGAGATCCAAGCGTTCGGGGTCAAGATCTGCCCCGTCACGTTACATGTTGGCGCAGGCACATTCAAACCGATCAGCGTCAATAAACTCGCCGATCATGAGATGCATTCCGAATTCGCGACGATCACTCCCGAGGTCGTGAAAACGATTCAAGAACGCAAAGCCAACGGCGGTCGCGTATTCGCGATCGGCACGACTTCGGTGCGTACGCTTGAATCCGCTAGCAACGTTCTTGACGACGGGACGATCGACTCGACAGGTTTAAATGCTAAACAACTTCAAGCGTTTTCCGGTCCCACGAACCTGTTTATCCGCCCGCCTTATCAATTCAAGACGGTCGACGCGATGCTGACTAACTTCCACCTCCCGAAATCGACGCTAGTTATTTTGGTGCGTACGTTCGGCGGCGACGAGTTACTCAAACGCGCCTATGAAGAAGCGATCGCGGAAGACTATCGTTTCTACAGTTACGGCGACGCGATGCTGATCGTTTGATCGTGATTCCGCGTTGATATTTTTCATCATTTCCTCGCCTCACTCTCTTGAATATTATGGCTGCCAAACAAGCTCAAATTGAAAACAACGCGCAAGAAGTCGAAGTTCAACCTAATGGTTCGAAGTTCATGTCCTGTGTTCGTTTTATATTAGTCGCGGTCCTCGTCGCGTATATGCTAAAGCCTTACTTCTTCGACAAAGCTCAAGCGGATAATTCAGCGCTACAAAACTTTGCGGTCCATGGCAAGACCATGGGAACGACGTGGAGCGCGCTTATCTGTACGACAGCCGAAGAGTTGATCGAGATCAATAGTTCCGATACGAACGAATCCGACGAAGCGATCGATTCTTGCGAAGTTCTGTTGTCGCGCATTATCCAACGCGAATTGGACAAGATCGACTCCCTCGCCTCCACTTACAAGCCGGATTCCGATATCTCCAAATTCAACGCCTCGCGTTCGACCGACTGGTTTACCGTTTCCCCCGAAACGGCGAAGATCGTCGCTATCGCGTTAGAAGCCGCCCAAAAAACGGAAGGCGCTTTCGATCCGACCGTCGCGCCGCTCGTCAATCTTTATCGCTTTGGTCCGAATAAGGCTCAATTGACCGCGCTACCGACCGACGAACAGATCGACGCGATCCGTCCCAACGTCGGCTACACGAAGCTCGAAGCAAGACTCGATCCCCCGGCGTTGAAGAAATCAGTTCCGGAGCTTTCGATCGACCTATCCGGAGTCGCCAAGGGGTTTTCAGTCGACCTTGCCGCCGAAGCCTTGGAAAACGTCGGACTTACCTCGTATATGATCGAAGTTGGCGGCGAGATCCGTTGCCGCGGTACGAAGATCGATCTCGACACGCTCGAATTGAAACCCTGGACGCTTGGGATCCAAACGCCGGAAGTCGTTCAAAACGATTCCGACGCGCATGCGCCTGAGATGTATCGTCTTCTGTATTTCAGCGACGCCGAAAACAGCGCCGTCCTAGCGACGAGCGGCGATTATCGTAATTTCCTCCAAGTCGGTAATGTGCGCTTCTCACATATCGTCGATCCTCGCACCGGAAAGCCGACGGAGATCGTCGACGAAGCGCAAGTCGTTGAAAAGCGTCTTGGCTCCGTTTCGATCGCTTCTAATTCTAGCGCGACGCTGTCTTGCGCCGTCGCCGACGCTTACGCTACGGCGTTCTTCGTCCTCGGAGCCGAAAAGGGGCTCGAACTCGCAGATAAACTCGACGTCGCCGTCCTTTACCTCTTTAGAACAGACGACTCCGCCGTCAACGTCAGCGAAGTCGCGTCTTCCGCCTTCGAGAAACTTGGTTCTAAGACGCTAGCCGAAGCATTAGAAGTAGAAAACTCTACCGATCGCAAGTCGAAATGACGCGTCGCGTCATCGACGCATTTTCGCGCAAACATGTCGTTCGCGTATTACCACAAACAGCGCGAACGACGGTTTGTCGCGCCCTCCCGCATTGAACCTCTCCTGTGTTTTCTCTTGAACTTTTCACTTGTTGATTATTTACAGCAGTTAAAAAAGGAATAATGGGTTATTCATTAAACAACGAAGTAGTCCGTGCGTCTGCCGGTTCCGGTAAAACCTTCAAACTGAGTAATCGCTATCTGGAATTAATCTTAAGCGGAGTTCCCGTCGACACGATCCTGGCGACAACGTTTACACGCGCGGCCGCCGGAGAGATCCAAAACCGTATCCTTTCGCGTCTTGGGCAAGGCGCCTCCTCGCCTGAAAACGCGCGTTCACTTTTTAACGCTCTCGCTAGCGACGATCCGAACTTCCCCGCCGCTGCCGGGATCAACGCCGACAACGCGCAAGACGTTTTCCAAACTAAACTAGCCGAAATCGTTCGAGAACTTCAACGCCTACGCATCTCCACGCTCGACTCGTTCTTTATGCAACTTGCCGGAGGTTACGCGTTCGAAATGGGGCTTCCCGCCAATTGGCACATTGTGGAAGAACTCGACAGCCAACGACTGCTATTCAGCGCGTTGCTCGATATGTTTGCTCAGGCAAGATCGGAAGACGCCGTAACATTGGCTCGCAGTCTCTTCAAGGGCGACTACTCTCGCTCGATCGCCTATGAGACCATTACGCTGATCAACAATAACGTCGGGCTATATTACGACTCTGAACGCAGTCCGAAACCCTGGATCCGCTTGGAAAAAGAATTAAAAGGTCTAGAACGCGGCGATCTTGATACGCTACTCGACCAACTCACTTTCGTGAAAGCGTTGCCCGACGTTCAACCGGAAGCGTCCCAAGCTAAAAGTTCTCCTCTCTTCGCCGCGCTCAATAAGCTTGAAGAACTTCTTGCCCAGAAGAATTGGCAAGAACTTTTGGGTCATACTCTTGTCAAAAATATCAACACGGGAAAGTATTACAGAAAGCCTATACCCGACCCGGTATTAGAAGTATTACGATCGATCCGCCAATACGCGTCGATTTCCTACCTGGAAGAAAGCTCCGAACGTACTCGCGCGATGTGGGGAACGCTAAACGCGATCTCCGCCTACTTTGAACGCGCCAAAGCGGAAAACGGCGCCTATCGCTTCGACGACCTGGCGCGCGCGCTTCGCGCTCACAGTATTTCGGACCGAACCAACCAGTTGTTCTATCGTCTCGACTCACGCACCTCGCATATCCTGTTAGACGAGTTCCAAGACGCGTCGTTCACGCAATGGGCGGTCATCAGACCGTTTGCCGAATCGATAGTGCGTC
Organism: Thermoguttaceae bacterium; assembly: GCA_045599605.1. Taxonomy (GTDB): domain Bacteria; phylum Planctomycetota; class Planctomycetia; order Pirellulales; family Thermoguttaceae; genus RUG369. The sequence goes on along the minus strand of JAZRWE010000005.1, from coordinate 117,802 downwards.
GCGGCGACGACGGTTCCTTCTATTGCGTCGGCGACGTCAAACAAGCGATCTATGGTTGGCGCGGCGGCAAGGCAGAGATCTTTGACGCGATCTCCACCGACCTTTCCGGCGTGCGTAACGCGTCGCTTGCCGTCAATTGGCGAAGTTGCCCCGTCGTATTGGATATCGTTAACAAGTTGTTTAATAGCGCGGATTTTAAAGCGAATCCCGTATTCCAATTACGCGACAAAAAAAATGATGAATCGTATCAACTTATCGGTTCCGCTATCAACAACGCAGTCGCGCGATGGTCAAAGGGCTTTACCGATCATAAGTGCGCGCCGAAGAACCAATCGTTATTAGGGTACTGGACACTTGAACAAGCGCCCGTCGTCGACGAAGACCTAATGGTCTCCGATCCTCGAAAAGTCCCCGTCTACAACGAGCTCGAATTTGATCCTTGCGACAAGATCAAATTCGAACCTGAAAGCATAGACGATGACGATGAAGAATCCGAAAACGCGTTTGAAAGCGCTTCCTCCAGACTCCAAAAGCGTCTGCAAAAACAAGCGACCTTGCAATACGCGGTAGAACGCATTGCGAAATTCCATGAACTCTATCCTAACGCCACGATCGGCGTTTTAGCGAGAACGAACAAGTATATCGCAAAACTTACGACCAAGCTCAAAGAACGTTTCAAGGGTCAAAACGTCGTTATTAGCGAAGAGGGCGGCGCTCCGATAGTTGATTCCCCCGCCATCAACGCCATTCTTTCCGTGTTGTCGTTAGCCGCGCATACGAACAACTCCGTCGCGGCATTTCACGTGGCCAAAACGACGCCGTTCTCGGAAAAATTCAATCTAACACTTGATAATTACGACGCCAAATACACACCTAAAAAAGTCTCCGACGCAATTCGTAAGGAACTCGAAGCGCGCGGGCTTGGGCATTTTATCGCCGGATTACGCGACCTATTGGTTCCAACTTGCATTAATCCGCTAGATAAAGAACGTCTCGACAAACTCGTCGAATTTGCGTACAGTTATCAAGATACGTGCGATCGTTTCCAACTTGACAAGTTCATCCGGGCGGTACGCGAATATAAAACGGAATCTCCTTCCGCCTCAACGATCCGAGTAATGAGCTTACACAAATCGAAGGGCTTGCAATTTGACGTCGTTGTTTTACCCGAGCTCGACGCACAGATCGACCGAACTCCTTCCGGATTATGCGAACATTATGAAGATCCTCAAAAGCCGGTAAAGATCGACGGAGTCGTCAACTACGTTTCCGTTGATAAGCTGATCGATTTCGAAGACAGCGATTGGATCAAAGAAACGATCGCAGAACAATACGCGGGGGAAGTCCAAGAAGCGCTCAATCTTCTCTACGTCGGCGTCACGCGTCCCGTTCGCGCTCTATGCGCGATCGTCGCGCCTGACTGCAATAAAGAGGAAGGCGTGTCGTTGACCTTTGCTAAGATCCTTAAATACGGTCTTACGGGCGAACGTTGCAATATCACTCTCTCCAAAGAGCCCGAACAACGCGACCTTCGTGCGAAGATCCTCTACCAAGCGGGAACGCCGGATTGGTATGACGACGCAGAATTCAGGCCTAAGACCGAAACGAGTCAACAAGTTTCCCAAGCTCCTATGGCAACTCGGGAACTTCGCGAAGGAATCCAAGCCAAGCGTTTGTTGTTCCACCGCGCGACGCCTACCGGCGACAACGTTTCTCGGGAATGGACCGCCGACTCAGAAGAAGCGATGCAACGCGGGACGGCGTTACATAAGTGCTTTGAAGCGATCCGTTGGATCGACGTCGACGGTATTCCGAGCGACGAACGATTACGCGAACTTCTCTGTCCGATCCTTTTATACGACAACGACTTGGTCGAGAAGACGCTCGAAGAGTTTAAAACGATCTGCGCGACCGATTTCACGCGTCGTTTGTTAAGCAGCTCGTCCTATATCGGCGATACGGAAGTTAAGCGAGAGCGTCAGTTCTCAGTCTCGTATGAGCGCGGCGGCGCAAAAGCGGCGCTAGTGCGCGGAACGATCGACCGACTCGTCTTGACGCGTGAAAACGGACGCGTCGTCGCGGCGGACGTTATCGATTACAAGAGTAATCAGTATAACCCCAACGCAACGTACGAACATTACGACGAACAACTTAGAGAATACGGTAAAGCCGTTCGAGTCATGTATAAGCTCGATCCCGCGCAGATCAAATTGCGTTACGTCTTTGTCGGTCAAGAATGGCCTGATGAAGAACGCGAACGACTTGTGGAATTCAATTGAGCTCGGTTCGCTATTTACTCGTCAAATCAACGTAATCTGTACCCCAAGGAAAACACGATGGTTCGTAAACAAGATCGACTTAACAACGTTCAAGCTCGAGGCCGCATAAACGCCTCGTATGAGGACGACGTCTGGTCCAATCGATCGGATGAAGCCGATCTTGCGCCGCCCCAACCTTCTAAAAAGCCGCAATCGTCTCCCAAGAAATCTTCTGTTTTTGGGAATCTTGCCGCCTTTGGGATCCCCTTTGTCGCCGTTGCCGCGATCGTCGGAGTACAAAAAAATTTCTTCCTTCCTCCGGAATCGGAAGTTGTTCAGGGCGATACGTCAAATGAGGACGTTGTTGTAACAACGCCTCCCGAATCAGATCCTAACGAACTCGAAGTCTCAACTGAAACAGTCGATGTTTCCGACGCCGACGCGACTACGGCGGAAATATCAGTCTCCCTTGAAGAAACGCCCTCCCTTGAAAGCGGAACGGACGTCACAATAGTAAACGAATCTGTTGAAGCTGGAGAAATTATCGAGGACGCAGTCGAAGAAGTTACCGATTTGGAAGTCACGGACTCCGCAGTCGAGTCAAACGCCGAAGAAGGACTTAACGAAGATCTTACCGTCGCAGAAGAAACGCCGCCTATCGACGAAGGAGCTTCCGACGACTTAATTGAAGACGACTTTATCGCCGACCTTCCTGAAGGTGGATCGGAATCAGAAAACGTCGCCGCTCAAAACCAAGAGATTTCAGAACAAGAACAAAAACTACGTAGAGAATTAGCCCAGTTACAGTATCGTCGTCTCGAAATACTTAAGAGCGATCAACGCGACCCGGAGGCAACGATACGACAACTTCAAACGCTTCTTGACGACACGCAAAACGCTAGTACCCCTTCTTCGTTGGAACTTCAAGAAGAATTTGATAAGTTCGTAGAAGAACTCATAGCGTGTCAAAAAGAACTTGAAGCCGCGAAAGAACTTCTCAACGTTTTACGCGAGTACGACCAAGCGTCCCTATCGTCGGAGACGGCTTCACTGTTCTTTACGGAAAACGCGTCGATAATAAACAGCGGCTCCGACGAGAGCGCTCTCGACGCCCGACGCCAAGACCTGATCCAAGTTGGCGCAGAACTTGACGCGTTGACGGTCATCGACGCTTGGAATCAATTGCTTGACGCCCATAGTCAAGAACTGGAACGTTTTCGTACCCCTAATAAAGACGCGGAAGCGGCGTTACGATTTCTTGCCGATAACGCCGACGCGCCGGGACTTCCTCGCGAAGCCGTCGCGTTAAAACGTCGAATACCGGAATGGGAATTTCAAACAAGCGCAAACGTGCCAACTCAACGCAAGATCTTACTGCGTTTAGAATCTGAGATCGCGCAAAAATATTGGACGTATTCTCCGTCGCCGGAAAAATATTATTATCTCCCCGCGCCTCCCAAAGCGGGAATCAACGAGTATATCGCCAATACCTCCGGCGCGACTCAACAAATCGATATACCCGCGTCCGCACCAGAAACGCAGACCTCAGAATCATTACAAGCGAAAGCGTTACGAGCTCTATCCAAACGCGCGCGTCTTATTCCCGACTCGCTCGTCGAGGAAGATCCGGCAAAATGGTACGATAGTTGGCGGATCTTCCTTGAAGAATTGCAAACTATCCAAGATCTCGATCCGATCGTTCGCTATACTCTTTTCCGCGACTGCGTTAAACTTCTCGCTTCGAGCGATTATTATTTCGCTCAACGTCTTGAGTCTTTTCAGCGTATGCTCAACGCGCCGCAGTTAGCGGAAGGCGTTTCGATCGATCGCTTTCAAACGGATTCATCCGAACTTCAAGACCTTCGTCGTTTGGCTAGTTCGCGCATTAATTTCCTTCCCAAGAACCACTTAGTGGTCGACAAAACTACGGAACAACTCAACGCGTCGATCGAACGCTTTGACTTCGTTTATCGCCGGGTGGGTTGGCTCGATCGCGATCTCGCCAACGTCTGGCGCTGCCGTCGCCCAGAAGACGAACCGCTACCGATCGGCGATCTCTATGTTGTCGTCATCGCCCGGGATCCCAACGGTCAGAGCTCGGCTAAATGGAGTAAGATCGGCGAATCTAACGGTAAACGCATCGCCTTGAAGTTGGCCACAAACAATATTCCGATCGGCTCGATCGTCTTTTGTCGCGTCGCGATGCAAGAAACGCGCCCAATCGCGAAACGCGCTAGCGTGGAACGCTTCTTCAATCGCTGACCATGTCGCGCTATCGTGAAGAAGAAAATAACGTTAGATAACAAATCGACGTCTTATTAAATATCCGACGCAATCAGTTGCGTCGGTTTTTTATTCTTGTTTTCAATAGCCTCTCGCGCGTCCCTCTCTCCGCCCCAAATAAAAAGCGCGCATGCAGATCGCTCTACATGCGCGCCATTGTTTTATGAGTTCAAACGCTCAATCTCGTTATCTATTACTCATTCAACTTCGACCAAAGTCCAGTACGAGGCGTTGAAGTGCGCGAAAACATAGATCGTGCCACCGGCGATATTGAACATCTCGCCGGCGTTGACGGCTCTCGCGTTACCCTTTTGATTACCGGGGCTGGTAACGAATTTTCCAGTGTTATTGACCCAGAATTTAGGGCCGTCGAAAACGATCTTGTGAGTAGCGTCAACTTCCGCGGGCTCATAAGCAACTTCGTACCAGTTGTCGGCAACCTTAGTGACGGAGTAAGCGCCAACGAAGTTTTCCTTGTAAGCGCCCTTCTTGTTTTGCCATTCACCGGCTTGGATCGGGAAAGTCACGGTCTCGCCTTCTTCCATATTGGCGACGTCGATCGTGTTATACATGAACCAAGCGCCTTTGGCGATACGGCCTTGCGGATCGTAACCGGTCGCGCTGTCTTCACCAACGCAGACCCATTCGTAATGACCGGAATCGACATAGGTGTTAACGACGTCGACAGCGTATTCGCTTTGTTCCAAAGCGACGAAACCGCGATAGAACCACGACCAAGTGCAATGCGCTTCAAAATTGATGCTACCGTCTTCGTTGATAACAACATTTTGGCCAAGTTCGTCAAATTGACCATAGCCATAAACGAAATCGATATCTTTGAGCTCAACGAGATCGTCAATACCGCAGTTCTCAACCAAATCGACCAACGCGATCTTAGCGCCCGGGGTCAACTCTTCTTCGGTCCAGACAACATACTTGTACCCCTTCTTGAAAATGGCAAGGTTACGACCGGCCAGATACTTAGTCAAGGTATTGCAATTCGGGACCTTATCAAGAGCGTCAACGAGAACGAAATCGCTGAACGCGAGTTCTTGCGGCTCGATAGTCGCAATGTAATTCTCGATCGTATCTTCGGAGAGTTCGCAGACCTTAACGCTACCGTCGGCGTTGAAAGCGTCGATCGAAACATAAGCTTCCCAACCGTTTTCCGCAGTAACTTCGACTTTCTCATCGCCAACGTTCACGAAAACGCTTCCAGGGCGAACAGCTTCCGTGTCGTTTTGCCAAAACTTAGCGATACCAACATTCGCTTCGCCAAGCTTAGCGGCATTAGCTTCATCGACCGCAACAAACGCACACATCGAACAAACAACCGCAGGTAACAAACCCAAAAACTTTTTCATAATGCTTCCCCTAAATTATTAACCGACCATTTCGGTCCTAAAAAACAGCGTTAACAAAAGATGATTTACGTCTTAGATGAATCGTTATAAGAAGAAAGTAAGCTTACAGCCGTTCTCTTACTTCGTTTCTTAAACGTTAAAAACAACGTTAACAAGGTTTATACAATCACGTTAACATTGTGAACTGTCTTATTAAGCAAGAATCCCCAATATACTCCCCGTCACCGAGAATTACATCTTAGATTCTCAATTCAGCCTCATGCATTCCACATCAGGCTAAACTTTTTATGCCGACCCGGAAATCTTATTTTTAATTTCCAAATCTAATAATGTGTACGACAAAGCAAGAGCAATCACAACAAGTGAATTCGAAATTTTAAAATTTCTATTTTCGAACTAGAACTGTTGAGATCTTATCTCATGGAGCGGACTCGTGAGCCGTCATAAGCGTGAAGCAGAATGAACTCTGGTAAACAGTGTTAACTCTTTTGCCTCGACTCAGGGCGATTCTAGAAATCACGCAGCAGTTCGTCGCTTTGCGCAACTTAAACGCTACCGGGCTTATGGCCACATCGCCCTCGACGCAGAACTTACAAATTCAAAACCTGTAAAGCGTCCTTCTTATAAGAAGTGTGTTATTAACCCTGTTTTTTACCACTATAGTTTAATATTTCAATAGTCGTTTAATAAAATTTTCAGAAATTTTAGACACTCTTCTAATTCAGAATTATTTAAAACGATCATAAGAGAGGAACTTTATAAGCGCTCATTATGTATTTCAATAAATAACTTACAGAAATCGAAAACGCGTCTTTCCGAATCAGTTCATACGTTTTAAAAATCGACCCGCTCGCGTATATAATTAAGCCTCTTAATTTTTTCAGAGCTATTCGTTCGAAAGTCCAATAAGAAAAAGGCCAAAAAGAAACAGGCATATTCAGACGTTTCCTCTGAACATGCCTGTATTTTACTAGATAGCGATTACCGTGTTACGCACAATATTACCGCCATTCTTACATGGCGTTAACTTCATTTCTTTTCCGGCAAGATCGTAGGTTTGTATTCCGGAATAAAATCGCGCAAACGTTCGCGGATCGCTTCTTGCGGACCGCTTGTCATATCACAGAGTTCCTTGATCTGTGCTTGAACATCTTCTAATTTAAACTGGCGATGTTTGGCGGCAAAAAGTTTTTCTTGCGAAGTCGGAATACGTTCTTCAGACTCGAAATAAAGCTCTTCGTAGAGTTTTTCACCCGGACGCAACCCGACCTCTTGAATCTCGATCGCATGTTCCGGTAAGCCGGCAAGACGAATAAGGTCCTTCGCCAGATCCATGATATGAACGGGTTCGCCCATATCAAGAACGAAGATCTCCCCGCCTTTTCCCATCGCGGCGGCGTCTAAAACGAGTTGGGACGCTTCCGGGATCGTCATGAAATAGCGAGTCATACGCTTATCGGTAATCGTAATAGGACCGCCGTTCTGTATTTGCTTCGTAAAGATCGGGACAACGCTACCGTTAGATCCCAAAACGTTACCAAAACGCGTAACAATAAAGCAGGTCTTGGAGTGAGCCGCCAACGCGTTGACATAGCGTTCAGCCATCTGCTTTGAGCACCCCATAATACTAGACGGATTAACGGCCTTGTCGGTCGAAACCATAACGAACTTTTTAGCGCCGTAACGATCCGCACAGTCGGCAACGACCTTCGTGCCGTACATATTATTACGAACGGCCTCGGGAATATTGGCTTCCATCAAGGGAACGTGTTTATGAGCGGCGGCGTGAAAAACGATCTCGGGCAACGCTTTGGCGAAGATCGTATCCATACGCGTGGGATTCGAAACATCTGCGATGATCGGCGTGATCTTCGTTTTTTTCTTCAAAGCTAGTAGTTCGCGTTCAAGGAAGAAAATACGATTCTCCCCACGACCGAGGATAAACAATTCCTCAGGTTCGAAACGCATGATCTGACGACAGATCTCCGAACCAATACTTCCGCCGGCGCCGGTAACCATAACGCGTCGACCGGCGATGAGTTGCCGTATCTGTTCGTCGTCCAACTTGATCGGATCGCGCTTGAGTAAGTCGTTAACGTCGACCTCGCGGACAGGGATCTTTGTGTCGGGCAAGAATTCGACTTGCGGAACAACACGAAGAACGAGACCGTTGGAGTCACACTTTTCATAGAGAGAACGGAAGACCTTACCCGGCATCGAACCGGCAACGAACAAGATCGTGCTGACGCGCATATTCTTTGCGGTGGAAACAAAGTTATCGACGTCGGCGACTACCGGCAACAAGCCGTTGCGCATATTGACCTTGTATTTATGGATCGTCAGAAATCCGACGATATGGACGCCGGAATTTCGTTGCGTATTGATGATATTCGCAATATGCGCGCCGCGTTCATTCGCGCCAACCAACAACGCGGGTTCGTCGTCTGTATCGCTAGCGGCGATCGATCGCATACGGCTTTCCGTAAAATATCGACGTACTAAACGCCCGCCGCCGCGAACGACGATAGAGAGTATCATATCCAACGCCAAGACCGACAAGGGCAACGGTAATTTACCAAAGCAATCTAAATCGGAATGCTGCGCAAGAACAGAAAATACAACGATCGCGCAGAATTGCGCGCCGGATTCGACAATAATACGATAGAGATCGCGTACTGTCGCAAGATAGTTGATACTTCGATAGGCCGCGCTAACATACAACACGCCCATCTTGATCGCAAGGATCCAAGCTAACGAGCCAAAAAAGTAGTCGCTACAACGACTAAACTCGTCAAATTTGATAGCATATGAGACCCAGTATACAAAAGTATACGCAACAAGGTTGATCAAGACCGACCGTGCGTAAAGGAAAGAACGGCTCTTCAAGAAAGAATCTTCTTTCTCGAGAGTCATCTTCGTCTCGTTATGCGTAGTATTTTTATTGTTCATCGTCTGTCTATCTATGCTCTATCTGCTAAAACAGTCGCACCAGTAGCGTGTCGTTCTTTAGTTCGGCCCTTTGCAGGCGTCACGTCCAAAAGTCGCGCTTTCGCCAATTTCGGCCAAAACGTTTTCAAAAGATTAGTCTATCTTTACGATATTTGATATTCTCTCTAAAAACGAGGAGATGACAATAATGATAAAATAAAATAACTCAAATAATTATAAAGTAGATTCGTTGCTTTTGTAATAATTGAAAAGCCGACGCCTTCCAAAAAGGCGTCGGCTTAAAAAATCCCCCTTGTAAACACTATTCTAGCGTTTCAAGCTCTGAGCTCATTCGTGCCAATTTATCACCGACAGTCGCTCACTTTTCTTCTTTGAAGAAGTACGAACCGGACTTCACGTTGAAGACGACGTATTCGTCGCATTCAGAAGCGAGTTCGGCGCCCTTCGGAGCGACGATCTTACCCTTAGCGTCGGTCTTAGGAACGTAAACGACGGCTTCGGTATTGGGAGGAACGACCACGGAAAGTTCAAATCCGGAATCTTTCTTTTCCCACGCCGACTTGATCTCGCCGACGATCGCTTTATACGAACCCTTAGCGTAGGTCAATTCCGTGTCCTTAGCAAGAGGCGGACGAACGACGAACTTCCGGAAACCGGGGAATTCGTCGTTGCGTTGGATCCCCAATACGCCGGAGATGTACCACGCGACGGGATACAGATACGAGCTGTGAAGGAGCGAGTGACCCGGACGATCCAGTTCCCAAGCTTCCCAATAAGTCGTAGCGTCATGAGCGCGCATGAAGCCCCAACCGGGATATTCAGTTTGTTTCGTCGTCGAGAAGACCAAGTCGTTATGATTCATCTGACGCAAATAACGGAACAACAAACCGCCGCCCGTGATACCGGCGCCGATATGGCCATTAGCATCGACGAGAATCGCTTTACGCAGACGTTCGTCAACACGTTTGTAGTCTTCTTCAGTCGCGGGGACTTCGGCAAGAAGCGCGAGCGCCAAGACGGCTTGCGCGTCGTCGAAATAGGAACCTTCGTCGGCTTTAAAGAACTTTTCGTTGATCGCCTTGGCGGTAACTTGAGCGCGTTTTTCCCATTCGGCGGCCAGATCTTCACGACCGATAGCGCGCGCGATCTTGACGGCGGTACGGAGGTTGAAGACGAGGTAGCAGTTGTTCAAGCAGAACGCTTGCGGCGTGTAGGAGTTCGGACCATCCGGAGCGCCCGGCCAGAGCCAGTCGCCGAGGAACTGCCATTCGACGCCGAATTTCTCCGCGTCGCCGTATCGTTGAAGAAGACCGTCCTCGACCTTGGAATCCAAGAAATTCAACCATTTCTGGATCATTTCGATATTTTCTTCGAGAATACGCGTATCGCCGTATTGAAGATAATACGTGTAAGGCAGCGTGACGACAATACCACCCCAGGAGGGACCGCCGCCGCCCCAATACGTCGGCGCGGTACTCGGAAGCCAACCGTCGGGATAATCTTTTTGGCAGTCGCGCCAGTCTTGGAGCCAATTGTAATAGAAGGCTTCCATGGCGTAGTTATACATCGCGGTCTCGGAAGTCGCGTGAGCGTCGCCGCCGTAGCCCATACGCTCGCGTTGCGGACAGTCGACAACATAACCGCCAAGAGAGAGATTTTCAAACGTCCAACGACCGGTGTTGTAGATCCAGTTTTGGAGATCGTCAGAGGTCTCACAGGAAGCCGAATCGTCATAACCGGTATGGATATTCCAACCGGTGACGTCGTCAAGGCTCGGTTCATAATCGAGACCGGTAACCGTGATCCAACGGCAGGAACTGTAGTTGAAATGATTCTTAAAGACGCCTTCGCCGGTCTTACCGATCTTATAAGAGCTAGCAAGCGAGAAAGTTCTCGTCTCTTGGGCGCGTTCCGAGTAATCAAACTTGATCGTCGTGCCGGGCTTACCCTTCACTTTGAAGCTAGTCCAACCGGCGAAATTGACGCCCATATCGACGCGATAAACGCCGTCGGCTTTCTTTTCGATCGCAATCGGTTTGATCGGAGCGGCAAGAACATTGGCGGGCGTAACTTGCGCGGTGAGTTCAAGCTTAGGCGCAAATTCGGTAGCGTTCTTCCAAGCGGAATCATCGTAATCGAGTTTATTCCAGTTCGGATCTTCAAGATCGGCGTCATAATGTTCGCCGCCAAAGTTACCGAAGGTCCAAGCGCCGCTGAGATAGTTCGGGCTGACGCCGACTTTCCAACTCTTATCGGTAACGACGCGTTCTTTCGAACCGTCCGCGAAATAGATATCGGTTTGCGCAATAACGCTCGCGGTCAAAGGACGATCCGCAGTCGCGTACTCGCCGTAAACGCCCCAACCGTTACCAAGCCAGAATGCCAAGACGTTCTTACCGGGCTTCAAATAGGCGGCAATATCGTAAGCAATATAACGAGCTCGGTACTTGTGATTAGAAACGTTCGGGGTCAAGACGTTGTCTTTCGCAACGCGTTCGCCGTTGACGTAAACTTCGTGATAACCACAAGACGCGACAAAGATCGTGGCGCGCGCGGGAGCTTCTTTCAGTTCGAACGTCTTACGCAGCCAAGGATCGTTATACAAGCCGGTCGCAGGGTCTTTGGACGTCATCTTCGCGACGTTAGTCTCGCCTTCGGGCAGGAAGCCCGTACCGATCCAACGCGCGGACCATTCCGCTTGATCGAAAAGCCCGGTAGACCAAGTAGCAATCTCAGAAACGCCAATTTCGCCGGCTTCGTCTTTGATCTGGACAGTCCAGTAATAAGTCGTATCGGATTTAAGCGCCTCGCCGGCATAAGCGATATGCGCAGATTCACAAGACTCGATCCAACCGGTATCCCAAACTTTACCGGCGGCGGCTTTGGCGTCGGCTTCGGACGCGTCGACCAAAATACGGTAAGCGCTTTGAGCTTGTCCGATCGCATTAGCGTCGCTCGTTTCCAAGATCCAACTCAAACGCGGGGCGTGCGCGTCCAAGCCGCGCGGTTCCGTCAAATATTCGCTACGCAGATTCGTCGGCGTCAGCTTCGACGCGGCTTGCGCGTTCGTCGAGGCGAAGCACGCACAAACAGCCAACGCCAAGGACGTCGCTAAAAAAAGCTTTGACAATTTCATAAACAGTTCCTTTATAACGTATTCAGACGGGCGTTACGCACTTGCAGACCAATTACGCACGATCGTCGTTTAGTATTCTAGTATTATATCAATAGCGTTAGAAATATGCAACTAACAGAAAGTTCGTTCGTTAGCGCGCAGCGTCGATAAACGCTTTAAAGAAGCTATTGCTAAATTCAGCGATCGCAGGATCCTTATCAAGCGTGTCGTACTCGTAATGAAACTGCGTCGTCAGCGCAAACTTATTCGCTTGATATTCCAACGCCTCGACGATACCGTCCGGCGACATAGCGACGGCCTTGACGCCCTTTCCCAAACGAGTCGGATCGGCGGCCTGATGATGGGAAGTATATACAGACTCGCAATAAGGTCTACCTACGATCTTCAATAAAAACTTCGAGTCTACCGAGATCCCGGGCTCGTCTTTGGAACCGATCTGATGTCGTCCCCCGCGGCTATGCGCTAGACCGTCGACGATAACGCGATAATGTTTCGTTTCGCAAGGAACGCCATGTACCCCGTCGTCGGCGACGACTTCAATAGAACGCTCGGAAAATTCGCCGTTTTGAACGCGCTTACCGTTATACGTTGGGATATCTTGAATAAGCGCGCCGCCAAGAGCAACGTTGAACATCTGTTGTCCACGACAGACTGCTAGCAAAGGAACATCGTGTTCCACAGCCCACCGACACGCAAGAATATCAGATTCGTCGCGAGCGTCGTTCCAGTCGATCGATCCATGCGGATACGCTTCCTCTTGATAACGCTCCGGGTTAACGTCTTCACCGCCGGTAAAGAATATCCCGTCAACTTTCTTCATCTCCGCTTCACATTCTTCGGCGTTCGTCAATTGTTTAAGAAAATACGCCTTGCCGCCGTTACGAAGAATGTCCGCCGCAACGATCCCTTGCGCGCGGTCGATCTTGTCTTTCTTTACCCACGCTATCCCGATCAGCGGTCGTCGTTCTCGCGCAACAACGGTAATAGAAACGATTTTTTCTCCTTCAAGTTGTATATCCGCATAAAGCGCGTCCCCGAGCTCGTCGCCTGCGACCGCGCCGTTGGCGACGCTTTCGATCTCCGCGGAAGTTCCGATCGCTTTATCGAGTTTTTCAAGCGTATCGATCTCGCCGCCGGTCTTATCGGTAACAGATAGTTCTTCGGCGAGTTTTGCGGTACGGTAACCGTCAAACACGATCGTTTTTTGTCCATCCGTTTTGCTTAAACAAAACAGGACCCTGTGACACAACAGTTCTCCCTCGGCGCTATGAACAAATTGAGAAAAGAAAGCGCACGTCAAAAACGCGACCAAAACGATCGACCATTTTTTCATCACAGAAGTCTTCATATACACATTCCTCAATTTAGCGCGCGGCGTCGATCAACGCTTGGAAAAAAGCATTAGCGACGTCGGCGATCTCCGGATCTTTATTCTGAGCGTCGTATTCGGGATGGAATTGCGTCGCCAACGCAAATTTATTCGCTTGATACTCCAACGCTTCAACGATACCGTCGGGAGAATAAGCGACAATAGTTAGTCCCTTCCCCAGACGCGCGGGATCGACCGATTGATGATGGGAAGAATATACGGAATCGCAATACCTTTTTTCGAGAATATTGCGTAATAACTTCGAGTCTTCCGTAATACCGGGCGCGTCTTCTGTTCCTAACGAATGACGGGAGGAATTACTATGAGAAACGCCGTACGCCGTAACACGATAATGCGCGGGCATACACGGTTCTTCCGGTTCTCCGTCATAAGTAACGGGAACGCCTTTATCGACCAAGACCTTTATCTCGTCTTCTAAGATCTCGCCCGCTTGAGTTTTAGCGCCAAGATACGAAGGCACGTCCTGTATCAAAGCTCCGCCAAGAACAACATTAAGCATTTGTTCGCCACGACATACCCACAACGCGGGTAAATCACGTTCGATCGCGCAACGACACGCCAAGGCGTCGGAAACGTCGCGAACGTCGTCCCATCCAACAGAACCGTGAGGATACGCTTCTTCGTCAAACATTTTCGGGTTAACGTCGGTACCTCCCGGCATTATGAAACCGTCAAGTCCGCGCATTCCTTCATCGCATTCCGCTTCATTCGTAAACTTAGGAAGGAAGTAAACAATTCCGCCGTTACGCAGAACGGCGTCTGCCATAACTCGTTGCGACGATTTGACTTTATCTTCACCCGCCCACGCCACGCCGATCGTAGGTCGCACACGTCGTTCCACCGCTTCGATCGCAATAACGACGCCGTCGTCCAAAACGAGATCGACGTAATACGCGTCTCCCATCTCTTTTCCAACGATGTCGCCGATATTCGACTTCTTCAAGTTGGGCGCGGAACCGATAGCCCTAGCTAAGTCGGAAACAGCAGAAAGTTCACTACCACTATTATCAACGAATTTGCAGTCTTTATCGACGCTAGCTGTACGGAAACCGTCATACGCGATCGCGACGCCGTCGACCGTTTCGGAAACGCTATACAGGATCGTATGTAGGACCTTAGTTTCCGCGGCGCGCGTCAGAGAGCAAGTCAATACAACAAGGAGCGTCGCAGCGAAAGATAAACTTGCGATCTTTTTCTTCATAAGTTCCTCTACAATCAATGATAGGCAATCATTTAAGGTGTTGTAAACGAATATGCTTTAACAACTCTTTAAAGAACGAATTTCCGAAGCGTTGTAATTCTTTGTCGCCTGAAAGCGTATCGTATTCAGGATGGAACTGCGTTCCGAGCGCAAAGTCGTTCATTTGATATTCAAGCGCCTCAACAATACCGTCGGGAGAATAGGCGACAATAGTTAGATCTTTTCCAAGTCGTTCAGGACCCGCGGCTTGATGATGCCAGGTCAAGACGGAAGGATAAGAATTGGAACCTACTATCGGGCGTAAAAATTTTGAACCGCTCTCTCCGTTAAACTCGTCGACTATCTCGATTGCATGACGACTACCGTTATGTTCGACGTCATGAGCCAAAACGCGGTAGTGCGCGGGTACGCACGGACGTCCCTTTTCCACGCCTTCATCCGGAATCGGACGCGCTTTTTCAAAAGGGATCTCGCCTTTCAGAACGCGTTGGGCTTGATAAGTAGGGACGTCTTGAATAAGCGCGCCACCCAAGGCGACATTCAATGCCTGAACCCCGCGACAAAACCAAAGACCGGGAATATTATGAGCAACGATCCATCGCGTCGCCAGAACGTCGTGAGTATCGCGCGCGTCGTTCATTCCCACGGCGCCATGCGGATACGGAGCTTCCCCGTAATGCTTAGGGTTGAAGTTGACGCCGCCGGGCATTACAAAGCCTTGGAGCGTCGAAAGATACTTTTCACAATCCTCCTCGGATTTGATCTGCGGAATCAGATAAGCGCGCATACCGTTTCGAAGAAGCGAATCGGAAATAACGCGCTGACCTCTAACGATCTCGTTAACGCCGGTCCAAGAAACGCCAACCAATGGGCGCGCCTCGCGGCGAAGAAGCGCGATCTTCACAATTTCGTCGTTTACCGATTCCACATCGGCATAAATAGCGTCGCCGAGATCGGTTCCAATCGTATCGCCAATCTTGGCGACGTCCCAACCGGGCCCGAGCCCGATCAAATCGGAGAGTTCAGAGACGTTGCGAACGCCGCTTCCGGTCCGATCGTCGATCGCAACGTCTTTTGCCAACGGTTCGACGCGCCATCCGTCAAAAGTCAGCGTCGGGGGTTCATTACAAAACGATACCGTATAAAGGATAACATTTGAATCAATACGGAGCGAATCTTCGGCTTTTGTCGAATCGTTCGCACAAAACATTCCCAAGAGAAACAAAGCCGCGCACAGTCGTTTAAACATAAGTAAGTTCCGGTTCCTTTATCTATTAGTCGTTGGAATAGAGTCGGCGTTCATCGCATCGACGACAGCGCGTTGGTCGACGTCGATCCGTTCAACGATCAACTCTGGAACGTTATACGATTTAAAGCGATTCCAGTTATGTCGCGGATCCTTCTGCGGGAGCACAAACGGCTTCGTCGCGCGTCCGTTTTCGTCAATATGCGTGAAGTACAAACGAGTGTATTGTCCGTCTTCACGACGCGAACTAAAGACCATCCACTTCCCGGACGAACTCCACGTGTGATAGCTCTCAGTATCATTGGAGTCAACTTCTTCCCAACGTCGTTCTTCCCCGGTTCGAAGGTCTTTGATATACAAGTCCGCCTCGGGGCGCCAGATCGAGAAAGTACCGCTCTTTACCAACGTATAGACAAGCCGGTTGCCGTCGGGAGAAACACGCGGGAAAAGCGCGCTTTTGTCGTTTGAGCCTGCGTCGACCACAAGTTGCGGTTCGCCAAAAGTTCGAGTCGCTTCGTCAAAATCCATCTTCATAATGTCATAGTGGAAATCGTCGGTGCGTTGCCCGGCTTCGTCAGAACGATCTCCTTCGGGTCCGAGAGGCCCGTTAAACTCTACATGAGCGCAACAGTAGTAAAGCGTCTTACCGTCGGGAGACCAAGACGGAAACGTTTCAAAATCGTCTTTGGTCGTCAGGACGGGAACGATCTCGTTCTTAACAAAGTCAAACAACACAAGGTCGGAAGCAAAATCAAAGACTTCGATTTTTTGCGTGGAAAGCGAGTGGAAGCTCTGGCGCGTCTGATTCACGGAGAACGCGACTAAATCGCCGGTAGGACGCCACGCGGGATACGAACAAGAGGCGTCGGCAGCCTCAAATTTACCGGTAACCTTACGAACTTTCTTACCGTCGACAAGGATCGTCCCGCCTTGGATCGTGTCGTTACCGTTTTGTCGGAAATGGAATAAGAATCGGTCGGTCTTACGATCTTGGAACGAGTGACAATTGACGCAGGGCGAAGTCGAAGTCGCGCGATTATCAGCGAACACTTCTTCTTTAAACGTCTCTAACGAACGTTGAGCTAAGCAGATACGATGTCCAAATTCGTATCCTGGTTCGATCAAACGGTACGCGATCCAAGCGTCGATAGGATCGGGCGAGACTTCGTTTTCAAAAGTCTTGAATTTCATCCATTTCCCGTCTCGCTTAACGAAAACGTCGTACGACAATTTCTCTCCGACGGAATCGGCGATCGCTTTGCGCCATTGACGCTCGGAGAATTTAATATCGGGGCCGGCGAGTTTGAGCGTCTTTCCCTTTCCGGTCGTCACGCAAACGGCAAATGCGTTCCCTTCTTCAAGAATGCGGAAATTTGCGGGCGCAATATTGACCGGTAGAGTTGTTCCGACGTAGTCGGGATAAATAGAGGGTAAGGAATCAACTTCCTCAAACGTCTTCGGAATACCTGTACCGCATCCGCTAAACAACAGCGTCGCCGCGATCAACGCCGCATATGCGACCGTTTGTTGAAGACGACTTTTCTTCCAAATAGTTTCGTAATCTTTTTTCATTGTGGAAATATCGTTATACGGCAGTCTTGGTCAAAAAATCTCGTTCCGACTCTTAACGATCAATAATTTCTAAAAGTCGATTCGTCTACGGCGTAGCCCCAATAGTACCCCGCGAAAGAACGGCGTAACGTCGTCTGGATCGCAACGCCGGAAGCGCCAAACTTCATCGTGTATTGAACGAACATGTCCATATACTCTTGCGTCTCCGGAGTAAATTGGTACTCGCATTCCTTCCATTTTTCCCCAACGCGCGAATAACGCCAAGTAGCGTAACCTTGTTCGATAGCGCGCGGCGCTCCGCCCTTTTCACACCCCTTTAACTTCAAATAGTCGTCGATGTGTTCCATGAAGAAATCGCCCTTCTTTTGAAGAAGCGCGGCTATCAGGATAACTTCTTTACGCTTAAGAGACGCGTCGTCATATTCGTCCGGATTAACGATCTCCATCAAGAACGTCGCGTTCGGATAAGCTTTCTTAGAAACGCGATTACGCATAGGTCGTTCCGAACGAGCATCGGCAACCATGCTAGCGTATTTTTTAACGCTGTCTACACTAACGCCATATCGTTTCGCCGATTCGTCGAGCGATAAGCCGACGTACTTCTCGCGCGACTTTACTTCTTCGGCGGTATAGTCGGCGTCGTTATGAGAATCACGAACGTTTTGATAAAAATCGGCGGAATCAATAAACGCCAACGCGGCGGAAGCCTCTTTTTTATAGAAAAGCGTCTGGGCGACCTCGCGGAGATATCGGCGCGCAAGCTCTCTTTCCCCGTTGACAGCGGCGGCAAACGCCAACGTTTTACAGAACGAGATGGAACGATCTTCCGTCGCAACGAAATTATCGGTAGCCACGCGCGCGCCTACGTTCGTAAGCCCCCAGAAACAGAACTCTAATTCACACAGCGTTCGGAACGAACTACGCTCCGTACTTGTCTTCATATTGAAGAGCTTCATCTTCATCTTCGCTAACGGATTGCCCGATAAAGCCTTTGCGTTGTCTTCGACGTCGACAGTCAAGGTCGATTCCCCGGCCACCGGACGTAAAAACGCTTCTTCGGCCAATCTCCCGGTCTTATATAACGCTAAGTTGCGCAATCCGACCATCAGTGGCAACGGTTTCGAGTTCGTCGCGTCGATCTCGAGTATACGTTCCCAATTGGCGTTTTCCAACGCTCTCAGTTCTTTCAAACTATCGAAAAACGCGCGCGTGTGATAAGACAAGAAAAACGTCGCGCAACACATGAGAAACAGTAATTCATAGCATAGCTGAACTTCCTTCTTGCGCGCCTCGCGTTCGAGCTGTAATTCAAGTTTTTCTTTGTCTTCCGCATCTTCGGCCGCGTTGGTCTTTTGCGCGGAGGCGCCATTTTTACGCGCGGCTTTCTTCGCTTTAAGTTCTTGTAGCCTACGTTTCGCGCGTTCCAACTTCTTCGACGCAACGACCGAAGCGTTTTTGGAGTCGCGTAAACGCGTCCACAAATACGCGACAAACAAGAATAGCGGAACCGCTTCAACAAAGCGATATGAGAAGAACGCCGTTAACGAATCGCGATCGTAACGAACGTCTTCGATCAGGCCGCAAGTAAACACATTATAGATCTTCAAGCGCGGGAAAAGCCAGAAACGCTGCATTGCCAACGGGATAAGGACCGCGGCAAGAACGAGCCACAACGCGCGCGTAAAATTCTTGGAGTTGAGCTTTGAGCCGTTTTCACGACGCGTAAGTTCGTCGATCGCAAAAAAGATACAAGCGATAGTAGCCCAACACGCAACTAAACGATAACAAACAGGAACGAAGACAAGCGCAAAGATCAGTCTCGCGCGATACGTCTTCATGCGCTTAAAGAGCGCCAAGGCGGCAAACGCAAAGAGTAATCCAAGCGGCTCGGAAAAGATCAACGGAACGTTGAACGGAATGAAAACAAAAAACGCGGGCCACGTCGCCGAAATCGTTATCAAACAACTCGGCGCAAATGTGAGCGCATACTTAGCGCCCTTTGCTTTAAGCAATCTTGCAACGCAAAGTTGAACGGCAACGCCAAGCCCCGCCAGGATAGCGCCCCCTAATACGGGATAATAGAAGAACTGAACGACAAATGAGGAAAGATAACAAAGCAGACCGTCGGGCACATTGAGCCAACGCGTTAAAAACTCCCAACGATACAAGAAGATACAATTCTCTTGCGCGGCGTATAGATAATCGTCGTATCGTAACGTCCAAAACGCCCATAGAGCAACAAAAAACAACAGCGAAGTCAACAACTCCGCAGACGTCTTCCAGCCACGTTGCGACGACGTTTTTATTGCGCCGTCGGAAACAACTTTGGCAGTATCGCTCGGCATCGTATCTCTCCATTAGTTCGTCTATCTTACCTACCGCTCCTATTGTAACATGCGGCGTTTATCGGTATATTATTGTATCGTGAAGAAAGTCGAAATACAAGGGGCGCGTCGTTTTACCAAACTCGTTCGACGCCTGAAGCCCATGTGCGAAACACATAGTCGGAGTTATGTCAATGGATCGACAAACGAACCGTTTTTCCTTCTTTCAATCTCCTTACGGAGCCGTTATATCCGATAACGGCGTTCTCTTTTCATTTGCTAGTCGTTCCGCGACTGCCGCTCGACTTCTTCTTTACGATTCTCCCAACGACAAAGAACCTTCACGCGTTATTCATTTCGATCCCGACCGCGACCGTTGGGGAGATCTCTGGCGTCTCTATGTCCCCGGCGTCGGCGCGGGAACACTCTATCATTTCCAAGTCGACGGTCCCTACGATCCGAAGCGCGGCAACTACTTCGACGGGCGCGTCGGCTTGATCGATCCCTACGCCAGAGCGTTGGCGGGCGACTTTCTTCCGAAGGAAAACGGCGTCGCGTTCGCACCTAAGTGCGTCGTTGTCGACGATCGATTCGACTGGAGCGACGAACCGCGCATCAAACGAAATCTCGCCGACGAAGTGATCTATGAGCTCCATGTCCGCGGATTCACACAATCTCCCACATCGGGGGTAAAGAAGCCCGGCACATTTCTGGGGCTTATCGAAAAGATCCCTTATTTACGCTCGCTCGGGATCACCGCGGTCGAATTGATGCCGATCCATGAATTTCCGCGTAACGAGACAAACGGCGCGGAATCAAAACGTAAGAATTATTGGGGCTACGATCCTATCGCGTTTTTCGCGCCTCACCGCGGATACGCTTGGGATCAAACGCCCGGCGCGCAAGTTCGCGAATTCAAGCAGATGGTCAAAGAGTTCCATCGCGCGGGCATAGAGGTATTTCTCGACGTCGTTTTCAATCACACGGCTGAACGCGGTCGTGAATTCGACGTTTTCTCTTTCAAGGGGTTAGAGAATCGCAACTATTACATAATGAAACCGGACGGGGAATTCGCGAATTTCAGCGGATGCGGCAACACCGTCAACGGCAACAGTCCCTGGATGCGAGAACTCATCTTCAATTGCTTGCGTTCATGGGTCTGTAACTACCATGTCGACGGTTTCCGCTTCGATCTCGCTTCTATCCTGAGTCGCGACCGCAACGGCGATCTAGTCTACAATCCCCCTATTATCGAAACGATCGCCGAAGACCCAATACTTGCCGACGCCAAAATCATCGCGGAAGCATGGGACGCGGGCGGAGCTTATCAAGTCGGCGAGTTCGGACCGCAACGCTGGGCGGAATGGAATGGGAAATACCGCGATAACATCCGGCAATACTGGCGTGGAGACGCGGGAACGCGCAATCTCTTCGTAACGCGTTTGAGCGGCTCAAGCGACCTATACCAAAAAAACGACCGTACGCCAACCTGCAGCGTCAATTTCGTCACCGCGCACGACGGCTTTACGCTGAACGATCTCGTCTCCTATAACGAGAAACATAATCACGCCAACGGCGAAGATAATCGCGACGGCGACAACAATAACTTCAGTCATAACTACGGAATCGAAGGACCGACCGACGACGCAGAAATTGAAGCAACGCGGTCGCGACAGCTACGTAACTTCCTCGCGACGCTCCTACTCAGCCAAGGCGTTCCAATGCTCGTCGCGGGAGACGAAGCGCGAAGAACGCAAGAAGGCAACAATAACGCCTACTGCCAAGACTCGCCGCTTTCATGGTTCGATTGGTCGCTCGTAGAAACCAATGCCGACCTACGTCGTTTTTGCTCAACGCTTATCCGCTTCCGCCGTCAAGAGGCCTCGTTACGAAGACGCGATTTCTTTTCCGGTCTTCCTCAAACGCCGGAAGAATTACCCGACGTCTCGTGGTTCGAATTCGACGGCGGTCCGGTCGCATGGAATAGATCCGATCTGACATTATCCGTCTTGATATCCGCGCTCAACGTCAAACTCGACCCGGCGTTTGCCCAAGAGATAGAACGCGAGATCAAAGCGTTTGGCGGCGATCTTCCGTTTGACGCGCTAGACGAGACCGTCCCCGAAGCCAAATACGATATCTTGCTAGCATTCAACGCCTCGACCCACCCTCAAACATTTTATTTCCCGGAAGTCGCAAAATCACCGCGTTTTTCGTGGCGAACGTTTGTCGACACGTCCGTTCCTGCCCCCCTCGATATCTATCCTAATTTCGACGGACCTTTCGCGGACCCCGAAGAAGTCGTTACCCTGCCCGCTCGCTCAATGCGCGTCTTTCTTTCAGAACGCAACGTACAATAAAGGAGTATCAGCACAATGTTACGCCTGTTCACCATCATTGCATTGGCGGCGATAACGCTATCGAACGCTAATACGCTATTTGCCCAAACAGCGCAAACCGCGCCCCAATGGGACGCAATGCTGATCCGCACAGAAGGTTGGCTAGGCGCCGACGGCGTCTATTCGCTCGACCTTTCCCACGATTCACTTACCAATACTCAAACGGCCAACGCTCAAACGCTCAAATTATTCTGGTTCAGCGACACGATCTACGGCGCCACCAAAAACGAGGGGAAAGAGTTTGGGCGTCACGCGATGGTCAACCATTCTTTTGCGCTCCTGAACGGTTCACATCCGGATCCTGATAGGATGGAATTTTTCTTCGACCGTAACCCCAACGACGACAAAGTCGACAACCTTATTCCCGGTTACTACTGGCTTCAAGACGGAATTAGAATCGGTTCTAAGGTTTGGCTCACAGGTATTCTCGTCGGAGACGCATGGAAACCTAAACGAATCGACGCAATAACATTCGAGCTTGATCCGACGACGGGTCGACCCGATTTCTCTACGGTCAAGGTCGATGAAAGCGCGCCGTTATGGCTCAAAACCGATCAAGACCTTCTCGATCTTGGCGCAGGCGTCTGCGACGACGCACAAGACGGCTTCATCTATGTTTACGGCTATGTAGACAGACTGAAGCAACGAAGTCGTAAGGACCTAGTCGTTGCTCGCGTTTCACGAGAAAGTTTTGACAACTACTCCCAATGGCGTTACTTCGACGGGGAAGATTGGTCGGATGATATCAACGTCCTTCTCGATCCTAAGGCGGCGTTAGTTCGCGGCGTCTCGACCGAGTTCTCAGTCTCAACTATTCCTTCCGGTAAAAACCAAGGAAAATTTGTCTTCGTTTACACTCCCGGCACGATCAACTCCCGCGTGGCTTTTCGCATCGGCGAGACGCCGTTCGGACCTTTTGGGGAAGAACACGTCTTTTACAAATCCTCAATACCGGATGAATTACCCGGTATACGCTGCTATAACGCGAAAGCCCATCCGATCGTAACAACAGACCAAGGCGTTCTCGTTTCCTATAACACGAACAGACTTGGCGACATGGCGCATAAGCCGGAAGAATATCGCCCGCGCTTCATTTGGTTAACTTGGGAAATTATCGACAAACTCTCCAATTAAGATCGTGCGAACGCACTCCAAGAAAACAAAAAGCCGTCAACTCTCAACGAGTCGACGGCTAAATTTTTATCGTCGTGAACACACGGATCAGCGTTCTGAACTTTTCTCAAAGTACGTTTTAAAATTTACTAACGGAAACTGCGCAAAGAAGTGCGCGGCGCGATTAAGTCGATTCCGATCGCGTTCAGAAAGTCGTCGCGCGATCTTGGACTCGTTAGTGATATGCACCGTCTTTGTGAAGATCGTCTTACCTTTAGGATAGACGTCCGTCACGATCTTCTCCGGAAAACGCGATTCGTTCGAAAGTCTCTTATTGGCTTCTAATCGCGCCAACGGAGTGACCGTACCGGGATTCATATAGACGTTTAACTTCCCCAATGCGGAAGCAAATGAAAAATAAGCGTCGGCGATATCTTCGTCTTCAAAAACGCTTGTTTCAATATGATAATCAATATACTTACTCTGGAAGAAGAGTTCGTTTTCTTTATGCGAGACCTCAAATCTTGGATCGAGCATAAAATTAACGAACTTATCGTTACGTTCTTCTAAGATGGGTCTGACTCTTTTCAAGAAACGTTCGATCTCATCAAGATCGATCTCTGCGCGCATACGTCGAATAGGATCGAGCAGCTCAAATTTTCGATCTACAAAAGAGTAAACGACGATCTCGCCGTTGTCGCCAACAAAATCGAAAACGAAGTCGCCATAAAAGATCGACGACGATTTAAAAGAAGCTTCGCGCTCGTTTTGCGCCATCTTCACAACGTTGTCGACACGAAATTGTCGACGCACCTCTTCCGACAAGAAACTTTGAGGTATTTTTAATTCCGACGAAACCGTTTCGGCGGCTTTTGTAGACTCTGCTTCACTTTGCGCGGCGTCCATCGCGGAACTCGTCCCCACCCCCCAAAACGCCGTCAATAAAACGACGCAAAAAAGGCTTAGCAAACTAAGTCGCGTTTGACATGCGTCCAAGCGAACGCTATTCGTCGACGTCATAGAATCCCTTCCTTTTCATATTGAAATCTCTATATCTGTTATATACGTTTAAGTAGACGTTTTGTTACGAGATTTCAATACAAAAATTCCCCGTTACGCATAGCGTTAAAGCGCCAAAGAAGCGCTTACAACGAGAAACAAGTTTACGCGTCGCTTCCCGCGAAAACGTAAACGATATTCAAAAGGGCGTCCCACTCACGTCGAACGCCCGTTCAATACTAACCGCTAATAGCTAGCGATCTTATTCGCCCAAAACGAGCCGACCATTAAAAGTCGACTCATATGGTCCTCTCACTCTTTTCTCAACATCGATCTCTTGTGGAGACCCGCGGCGCGCCGCTCAGCTCATTTGGGAGCCAACGTACAAAACATACGTTTCCCCATTTGCTTCGGAGCGGCTTCCACCTTAGCGACGTCTTCAAGTTCCGCGATGAAGGAGTTCAGCAACTTCATACCTTCTTCGATGTGCGCCATTTCGCGTCCGCGGAAGACGATCGCGACCATGACCTTATCTTTCTTCGCAAGGAACTCTTTGGCCTTGTTGACCTTGACCTGAACGTCGGCCGTACCAGTCTTGGGACGAAGACGCAGTTCTTTGATCTGAGTCTTGTTCGCTTGTTGCTTCGCAACACGCTTCTTTTGTTGATACTTGAATTTACCGTAATCCATGATACGGCAAACAGGAGGCGTGGCTTGCGGAGCCACCTCGACCAGATCCAAGCCAACCGCGCGAGCTTTAGCAAGAGCCTCCTGTGAACTCATGATACCCAATTGCTCGTCTTCGTCGGAAATAACGCGTACTTGGGGCGCGCGAACCATCTCGTTGACGCGATGTTGACCGGAACCGTTACCGGAGTTGCCTCCGCGGGGACCATTGTTGTCCATTCTCCTGAGCGACATATTCTCTCTACTATAGCGCCTTTCTAAAAAAAGGTAATTCTCTCGACCGCCCGGAAACCTAACCCAAATGTTATTTCCAGACCGTTCGTCGCGCATCCGCAACCGACTCCGCCGTGCAAACGCGCTCATTTCATAAAACTCGAAAAATGCTAACGTCGCATCTCTCGACCTTCATTCAATGTAATTTTATGTTTTTGAACGCTCGCGACAAGTATATTATAATGTATAGTTTGGAATTTTTAGGGAAAAACTACAGTCACAGCCTTCAAACTATCGTAAAATCGTTTTAATCGACAAAACGCTCACTTTCCCTTCTTGTCTTTGAAGAGCGGAATAGCGTCAAACAAGTTTTTCGGCGGCTTTACCGTATCTTCTTCCTCGGCTTCGAACCCCAAATCAGCCGCGCTCTCTACAAGCGCGTCGTCGATATTGAGCGTTTCTTCATCCTCATGGGAGTCGCCAAGTTCGTCTTCGTCGTTACGATCGCTTTCGTCGCTTCCATCAAGTTCATAATCGCTAAAATCAGGCGTTTCTTCAAGTTCCGGCGTATATTCAAAACTTGCTTCAACATCCTCGGGGTCCTCGCCGTTAGCGCGAGCGGTAAGCGTCTTGAAATCAGGGAAGCGCTCAAATTGTCCGTCGTGTTGAGTTACTAATAGACGTAAAACCAATAACTTTTGATCGAAGTCCTCGCCGCCGTCCGTGAAAAAGAACTTTCCTAACGCATTCGTACCGGCGTCGGTTGCGCCTAAGACCAAGAATTGCCCCGGTCGTAACGACACGGAGAACTTCAACTGATCGAAACTCTTTGTCGGTTGCTCTTGCGTTCGTACTAATTGTCCGTACTGGTAACGCGTCACCGATTGCGGAGCGCCATATTTCAACAACGGAGAAAGATTAAACTTCACCGAACCGTCGGGATTCTGTTCGATCGAAACGCTTAGCGTCGTGCGCGCGTCAGAATAACTCTTACCGACTAACGCGCCGTTCTCATTCTCTAGGATAGGAATCGAAGCGCACACTTCCGAACGCGTCTCGATAACGCTCTTCATTCCGACGCGCAACGTGACCGGCTTTGACGAAGTAACCGGCGCAGTCGCCGCTTCCGGTTTAGAAAAATCGACTTCTTCTTCGATCGACTCGCGTAATTCCCGACCTTTCAGCGCTAACAATTGCGATAACGTCTCCGGCGGAGACGCGCCGACGACGCCAACACGAAAACCTTGTTCGTTAAGGCGTTTACGCGTATTCGGCTCTAATTCCATCTCGTCGACGTCTTTCCAAAACTCTACGGCAAGATCGCGATCTTGATAAGGAATACGAGTCAATAACACGTCGAACACAACAGAGTCTGGCGGAAGCGTCGGACGTTGAAACGACTTACGTTCAGAAGTATTGACAACGTCGACTTTTTTCTTCGAGTGAAACGTCTCGCACGAAACAAATACGTTCGCGAGGATCGCAAAAAGCAGTCCGTAAATCGTAGTTCGCGTTCGCATTGTTTCTCGATTCAAAAAAAAATTCCAACAGTCGGCGGTATTCTCCCCAACAAGCCCACGCCGCGTCGACAGACTTGTACGAGGAACGTTAACAAATATTAACCAACGCGTCAAGCGCGTTCAGAATCGATTGACGTATGGAAATCGCGACGGTATAATAAGGGCAAACCTAGCCCGTTGACGGCTAATATCATTAATGCGCAACCTAGGACCGAAGCAATGCAATTTACAAGACGTGATTTTCTTCAATTCGGCTTTGGCGCGACGATGGCGTCCGCGCTCTCTCCTCTTTCTCTTCCCGGTCTCTCTGAAGCGGAAGCCGCAGACGCGAGCAACGCGATGAAGATCGTGAAGTTCAACTTGAAAGTCGGCGCCACCAAACCTTTCAAGGCGTTGCACATCTCCGATACGCACATCACGTTCGCTGATGAACGCGAAACGGAACGCAAACAACAATTGGCGGAAAAACGTTCGCATTACTTCGGCAGAGCGGTCCACTTCCTCAACGCCGCCGTCAATTACGCGAAAGAAAACGACGAACTTCTTCTCCATACCGGCGACTTGATCGACTTCGTCAGCGAAAAGAACTGCGAATACGTTTCCGATTTCTATAAGGAACCGGGTTGCGATCACTTCAATAGTTCCGGCAACCACGAATTCAGTCATTATCTTGGCGAAGCGCCGGAAAATGAAGAATACAAGATGCAGACTTTCGATCGCATCCAAGCGGCGTTTCCGAACGACCTGCGATTCTGTTCTAAGATCGTCAACGGCGTTAACTTCATCGCGTTTGACGACGTTTACTATTACGTCGCCGAAGACTTGATCGAGAAATTCAAGAAGGAGGTCGAAAAGGGACTTCCGATCGTTACGATGTGTCATATTCCGTTCTACACGCCCGAACTCTTTAAGTTCGAATTATACGATCAAAAAGAAGCCTGGTCCTATACGATCGGCGTTCCGGAAGACGTTATCAAGGAACATAAACAAGAGCGCTACCGAGCTCAGATCGCCAATCAAACGACTTCTGAATTCATCGCGTGGCTCAAAGAGCAGTCGCTCGTCAAAGCGCTTCTTTGCGGTCACCTTCACGTCAATTTTGACGAACAGTTCTCGGAAAGCGCGCGTCAATACGTCGTCGGCGGCAACTTCAAGGGAGACGCCTACGAGTTCACTTTTGAATGATCCAACGTCGCGCCGCGCGTCATACTCCACGCTCCGTCCGGTCGTTCGTATCGGACGGAGCTTTTTATTGAAATAGCCATTTAGAAATATAAGATGAATTTGTCGTCCACCCCCATCCGTTTTCGCCCCACCGCCCCTCTTGAAAATCTCCGCCGTCGCGCCTCCCTTTATCGCTCGCTCCGAGCGTTCTTTGACGCGCAAGATTTCATCGAAGTATCAACGCCCACGCTTTCTCGCGACGTAGTCGTAGACCGCTTTGTCGAGTCTGTTCCCGTCAAACTCGACCGTTGTTGGCAAGAACGCGACGAATTAGCTAACGCGCGTTTTCCGTCGAAAGAACTGGCAAAAGAAAACGCGACGACGTTTTATCTCCAAACTTCCCCCGAATTCGCAATGAAGCGTCTTGTCGCCGCCGGTATGAAAGCGATCTATCAACTTGCTCCGGCCTATCGTAGAGGAGATCGCGGCGAGATGCATAACCTCGAATTTACGATGCTTGAATGGTATCGACAGGGGGACGATTATCAAGCCGGACGCAACTTACTCGCTTCGTTGATCCTCGAAGTAGCCAAAGATTTCTACGCGCGCGTTGGACTTGAACCGCTCAAACGATTCCAGCGCGTTGAAGAACGAGCTTTCGGCGACGTTTTTCAAGAATACACGGGGTTCGATCCTCATGACGCTACTTGTGCCGATCTTCGCGCATTCGCCGACGCCCGGAATATCGCCTATCCGGATTCTTACGCCGATCCCAACGGGGCAGCCAATAAAGACGACTGGCTCGACCTCATTTTTTCCGACGCCGTTCAACCCAACCTTGGCAAAGACGCGGTCGTTATCCTGTACGACTATCCCGCCTCGCAATCCCAACTCGCAAACGCGGGCGAGGTCGTCGACACGCGTACCGGTAAGACGCGCGTTGTTTCGCGTCGTTTTGAACTCTTTGCCAACGGAGTCGAACTAGCTAACGGTTACGACGAACTACTCGATCCGAGCGTCCTACGCGACAGGATCGCCGTTACAGCAGAAGAACGACGTCGCGACGGCTCTCCCGAGCTTCCTCATGAATCGCGCTTACTTGCCGCAATGGACGCGGGTCTTCCTAAATGTTCCGGTTGCGCGTTAGGCGTCGACCGTTTCTTTATGGTCTTACTCGACGCCCAAAAGATCGACGACGTTATCGCGTTCCCGATCGAACTCGCATGAGCTCATGTTTCCTCGAGTATTTCAATAAAATCGCCAAAAATATTAAAGACGACGTCAACATCTGTAGAGTCGCTGCCGATACTAACGATTGAGCCGAATATTAGGATTTTGGCAAAATCGTTATTAAGGACTAACAGGGTATGGCGTCGTCAAACGAAGAAAAAATGCAAGCGCACGAAACACGGAAAGAAATTTCCGCCGCCTCGGCGCCCTTGTCTCAATTTCTTCAAACGGAACGCGACGTCACTTGGCAAGAAGACGGTTGGACGATCCTCTCGTCGGAAGAAGCCGCGTCCGAAGTTTCCGCTCGTCCAAGTAATCTCTCCGCACTTAAGCAACTCAAACGTTTTCTCGCAGACGTACCGCGCCAAGACACAAACGCTTCATTTCTCTCAGAAACGCCCGAAACAACGCCGGAAACAACCGGCTATCACGTAGACTACCCCTACTACGACGCGGATCGCGAACCGCTCGAACCGTCTTCAAGTTCGTCGGCGCTCATAGAGAATGAAGCGCCGGTCGTTGAGGTCGTAATAGACGAAAGCAAAGAAGAGGGATCGACAGCGAAAAACGTCGAGTCCGATCGATACGTCTATTCTTACAATGAACAACTGACGATCTCTAACGACCTTGTCGAGTACAGCGCTAACCCGGATACACAAAACGCGCCTAACGCCGAGCTCGATCCGTCAAACAACATTGACAAACCCGAAGCTCCTGAAATCAACGACGAAGAGACCGAGAATAAAGAACCGGTAGAAGTTGTCGTAGAAGAACTGCCGCACCCCCAAGACAAGACAGTCGACGAGGCGGTTAAGGAGGAAGAACAAGAAAAACCGGCGGAAGAAGAGTTTAACGTCGAAGAAACCGAAGCTCCCGAAGTTGTTGCGGAAGACCAAACAGCGACCGTCATAAAGTCGACGGAAGAAAACGCTACTTATGTCGTCGATCTTGGCGATTTAGCCTCGGAAGCGTTTGAGCGTCTTGATCAAGGCGTAGAAACGCCCGAACTTCCTCAAATCGTCGCGTCAAAACCCAAACGCGCAAAACGCAACGTCCCAAAGCCCCAAGTCGACGCGAAATCCTTACAACACGAACCGATCCAGATCGAACCGGCGTCGGTTACTTCCGGAGACGAGATCGTCGTCGGAGTTAATGCGGACTCTAACACGCAAGCCGCCGAACTCGACGTTGTTGTTGAAACCTCTGAACGCTCAAACGAAGACGAGTCGGAACTACTCGAAACGCTAGCGGAACCGACGCCTGTCCGACATAATCGCGACGCCCAATCGCGTTTGACGATCTTTCAACGTTTCATCAAACTCGTCGCTAAACACGCAGAAAACGAGGGACGACCTCGTACTGAAGAAGTTGAGTATTCCCATGCGGCAGAAGTCGTAAGTTACGAATGTCCGCGTAACGAAGTCGAAAACTCTACGGAACAAAACTGGGGCGACTCTGTCGTTTTAGCGATCGCGCCCTATTATTCCCCCGAAAACGACGCTTTGGGATATGTTGATTCAACTATTGTTTCACTTCGATAACACCACGTCACAAGATCATGGCGCTTATATTCCTTATTCTAGCCCTGTTTTCCGCTATCGTAAGTTGGGCGGTCTGTCTCTTTGTTAAACGTTACGGCGCGTTGATCGGTCTCATCGATAAGCCGGGATTTCGTAAGATCCATACGACTCCGATCCCGACAGGAGGGGGGCTGGGGATCTGGGTCGGCACGATCGTTCCCTTCGCGCTCATTACGATCGCCGCTGTTTGCTGTAAAACAGTAGACGGACAAACGACCTTGCTTGGACTCGAACTCTCGCGATATCTCCCGCAAGGCGCAGTCCAACACATTCCCGGTCTAGTCTCTCGTCTTGGCGATCTCTGGACGCTTCTCGGACTTGGAACGACGCTCGTCGTCCTCGGTACGATCGACGATCGCAAAGGGCTCGATTGGAAACTTCGACTTGGTATTGAATTTATCGTAGCGATCGCCGCCGTCGCCTGCGGTTGGCGCGCGACCTTGTTCCTTAATGCGCCTTTCGTCACGTGGATCGTCAGCGTATTCTGGATCGTCGGGTTGATCAATTCGTTCAATATGCTCGACAACATGGACGCGCTCTCCGGCGGAGTAGCGACGATCTGTTCGCTCTTTCTCGCCGCCGTTGCGTTCGTTTTCGCGCCTAATCCGCTTTCCGGTGAACCGCAATACTTCCTCGGCGGATTCTTACTCGTTCTCGCCGGCGCTATCCTTGGGTTCCTTAAACTCAATCGTCCGCCGGCAAAGATGTTCATGGGAGACGGCGGAGCTTATTTTATAGGTTTCCTGCTCGCCACGACTACGCTCTCGATCACTTTCGTCGGAGACTCGACGCCGAAGACCGCGATCTTCGTTCCGGTATGTATTTTAGCCGTACCGCTGTACGACACGATCAGCGTCGTTACGATACGTCTTCGAAACGGCGTTAGTCCTTTTGTTGGCGACAACAACCACTACTCGCATCGTCTTGTCGCATTAGGATTATCGAAACCGCAAGCCGTTGCGACGATCTATCTTACGACAACCATCTGTGCAATCGGCGCATTCTGTCTTTATCAAGCAAGTTTCGGCGTCGCCTGCCTAGTCTTCCTGCAAACGTTGCTTGTGTTGACGCTCGTCGCGATCTTAGAATTTGCAGCAAGAAAGAAGATACGCGAAGAACATGAAACTGCTATCAAGAATGAAGAGACCAATAAGACACTAGAAGTTCAAACTTCCAAAGACGAATAACATCACCCGTTGTTATTATTCCAAATAAAAACGTACGATCAAGTCGCGCTCGATCGTACGTTTTTCATTTCTCTTACAAAGCGCTACCGCGTCAAAGCGAAACGCCCCAATACTCGATCTCGGTGACGCCGCACCACTTCAACGGATAACTCGCTTCAAGGTCGGTCAACTTAACGCTGCGTACGCGCCGTTTGGAGAAATTAAACGTCTGCGGTTCCGCCGTCGCTTTCAATTCGATTTTTTCACGCGAACCGTCGGAGAACTCGAGCGTCGCCGTCTTCCAGACGTCGTCGTGCGGAAAATCGGCGCGAACATAAATGACAGCCTTATCGATCTCAACTTCACAACCAAAATCGACATTCAGCCAGAGATCGGTGCGAAGATTCGGTCCCCAAGACGGGAACTCGGGTCCATGTCCTTTATTGTCCTTTTTTCCATCGATAGCATTCTTCGCGGCGAACTCGACAAGGTCGGCGTATTCGCTATTCGAAGTGGCGTGAGGATAAAGCGTTACAAGCGCGGAATCGCATTGAATATCTTTGGGATTCAACGCCAAATTACGATATACGTTCAAGCTACCCTCGCGATAAGCAACACTTGGAACATATCCTTCCTTGAACTGCTTAAAAAATTCTTCACGATCGTCAATGCCGCCAAGTTCAAGTTGTTCAAACGACTCTAATTCCGGCTTACTTCCGGTCTTTTCGGCGCGCGCCAATTTCTTAACGTTATCCGCGGAGATGCGGTCGTTGATCGCGCGCTTATTCAGGTAATAGGCATACTTGGCGTATTCGTCGAGAGTCCAACAATTCTCTTCAGTATAATCTCCGCAATACGGAACGAGTAGATCGATCCATAACGCCAACGTACGTAAAGCGTTTTCGTCGATATGCACGTCTTTGTGCGCGTCGTCTTGTCCGCCGACGACGCCGTTCTCATCGCGAAACATCTTGATAAGCGGACTCTTAGCCGCGCCGGATTTATACGGCGGCAACAACTCGGGTCCTTCTTGGATCCCGATCCAACGCGCATACCGTCCGTCATGATTACCGTATTGCGTCAAGTTCATATAGGATTCGCTAAACGTTCTTCCCGACTTCTCGTTAATCTCAAGACCTTTTGGGGAATTAGTAACGTTACCAAGTAAGCTGAACGGCGCTTTCGAGCCGTCCGCGTTCTTTCCGGTATGGCAGCGAACGCAATGCGTATCGAGAATAGGTTGTACGTCGCGAACGAAACTAAAACCTGCGTCTTGATAACGTCCAACGCCGGGATGAAGTTCAGGCGTCAATTTCGCGACGCCTTTCTTCAACGCTATCGTAGTAGACCCAACAGCGGAAGCGGCGTTTTCGATAATATTACCTTTCGGTTCGTGACAACCGACGCAACCGAACGTTTCACCGGGTTGTAAAGTCGACCAACTACGCATCGTCTGAACGCAATCGCCGTTTTTGTCGAGGAGTTGGAAGTAGCAAGGAGTCAATGCCGGAACTTCAAAATAAGCGGAACCGTCTTCTTCCACCGGAACCGTGCCCAGGACATGTTTGACGTCCCACGTACCGCCGCCAACAGAAATCGGAGTCGAGATCAACGCCCCGCCCGCCGGTCCGCTATTACCGTTCGAGCGAATACCGGCGCCGCGAAATTCTAACGCGACAACGCGCAACGACTTGATCGTACCGCGTTCAATACCTTCTAGTCCGGGACCTTCATAAACGTCTTGAACGTAATACTCGCCGGTATCTTTTGAGAGATCGACTTGCGAAGGACGCGTCGTCGGCATTTCACGTTCCGCTAAGACTATCGGCTGTCCGCAACTGATCGCGGGATCGTAGGCCAACAACTCGCGATTACCGTCGAAATCAAACCAGTACAGTCCGAACGGCACGGGATAACTCCACGCGCCCCCTTCGGGAACATAGGAACATAGTAACGTCGTATCATCAAGCGGATAAGGATATTGGAACAACTCGCCTACTTGACCGTATTGATCGATCTTGTCGGCGGGCGTTTCGCGTATAGGCGCAAGAAGCGTCGCGCCGGCATTTTCTTGCGTACCTTTACCGCGGTCGAGCAAAACAAGCTTTCCATGTTGGTAAGTATGATGCCCCGCCGCGATCGCAACGACTTTATCGTCGCCGGGAATGCCGCGAGCATGCATGATCGTCGTCGGGAAATAGGAGTTGTTACCGTAGAATTCCGTTTGGCCGGTACCGTCGGCGTTCATCTGGAATAGCGGTTGAGGAAAGATCTGGCCGCGATCGTTGTAGTCCCAACGCGTGTATACGATACGACCGTCGTCTAACAACTTAGGATAGTTGACCGTAACTTGATCGACGGAGACGCGACGTAAGAAACGACCTTGCGCGTCGCAAGTGTAGAAGTTAGACACTTCCGTCCACCAACAATCGGTGATCTGTCCACAACGCGTCGAGCCAAATAAAATATCGCCATTCGGCAGATAGATAGGTTCGATATCGGCGACGCCAAGTCCAAACGTGATCTGGCGCGTGGTCTTCTTCTCGACGTCGTATTCGTAGATATGGAAATCGTCCGTCTGATAATCCTTACGCATCGAGAACAAGATCTTTTTACCGTCCCAAGAAACGTCGGGATCGCGGATCGTACCCTTGTCGGTAGCAACAAGGATCTCATTACGGATAGTACCGTCGGACGCAAACGTCGCAAGACACAATTGTCCGCCGGGTTGGCGATTACAACTAAAATCAAGATGCGCTTCGTCGGTAACGTCTTCCGTGTAGGCGTAGTGGCTCGCGCCGATCACGTAATGTTTGGTATACACGATCTTAGGCGCAACTTCAACGGCGGCGGCAAGACGACGCGCGCGACGGATCAAACACGCCTTACGATAGACGTCGCGCCATTCGACGTCGTCGGAAGACAATTTCGCTTCTACGGCGGCATTCAGACGCTCGCGTAATTCCACAACGTTTTCTTCGGTCGGCGCGATCTCTATTTCATGTTTGACCTCGGAATCGGCGCAATACGCTTGCTCATAGGCAAACGCGTCGGCGTCAACTTCGTAAACGTCGGCCTCCAAACTATCGAGAACGCGCGTTATCATATCGCGTTGAGCGTCGCGATCTGCGTCGAGCGTGAAATAGTTCCTACGCAGTTCGTCGTTTGGTTCGTCTTGCATCAACCAATCGTCAAAAAGGCGCGCTTCAAAATCCTCCGGATGAAACGACCAGGCGCTATATTGCCCACGACATGGCGAACAGAACAACGCGGCCACGGAGAGAAACGCCGATACCGCTATTAATCTAGACTTCAACATTTGTATATTCCTTACGAGCTCCTTAGGATCGTGTAATCGATTCTCTCAATTGAATTCAAGTGTTCCAACGTCAAATAACGTTAGATAGAAACGCCCCAGTACTCAATTTCCGTAATACCGTGCCACTTCTCAGGCGAATCAGTCTGCAAGTTATCCAGTTTGATACTACGAACGCGACGTTTAGGAAATTTGAATTCCTGTGGTTCCGCCGTCTGTTTCAACACAATATCAACGTGAGAACCGTCGGAGAATTCGAGCGTCGCGCTCTTCCAAGCGGCGTCGTGGGGAAAATCGGCGCGCAAGTAGATAACGGCTTTATCTACCTCGACTTCGCAGCCGAAATCTACGTTCAACCAAAGATCGGTACGTAAATTCGGGCCCCACGAAGGATAATTCGGGCCATGGCCTTTGTTTTCGGTCTTACCGTCGATCGCGTTCTTCGCGGCGAATTCGTCAAGATACGCGTATTCGCTATTAGAAGTCGCGTGAGGATAGGAAATTGCGCTTTCAAGATCGCCTTGGCGATCGCGCGGATTCAACGCCAAATTACGATATGTGTTCCATTTACCAATACGACGCGCGGCAGACGGAATACGGCGAGCAAACCATCCTGCTTTGAACATGCGACGATCTTTGGGCCCGCCAAAACCGGTCCAACTAAAATCGCTAGCATCAGGTATAACGCCGGTCTCGTCGGCAATACGTTTGCGTTCCATATTCTCAGCGATCAAGCTCTTCATACCGATCTGTTTTGTCAGATAATAATCGTAATCAGCGCGCTCCTCACGAGTCCATGAATTCTGTTCCGCATAATCGCCGCAATACGGCACAAGCAGATCGATCCACAACGCGAGTATACGTAGCGAACGAGAGTCGAGCTCCACATTTTTATGCGCGTCGCTACGTTTTTCCGGATCGCGGAACATCGCGATAACGTGACTCAACGCAGCTCCGGCGTAATACGGCGGGAGCATCTGCGGACCTTCTTGAACGTTCAACCAGTTAACATAAGGGCCCTTATCGTTACCATAGTCGGTCAGATTCAAATAGGCTTCGCTAAAATAACGTCCCCCCTCTTCCATCTCGGCGACTCCGCGCGGCGTCGTATCGAGATCGCCTCGAAGACTGAACGGCGCTTCGGAACCGTCGTCAAGCCATTCGCCGGTGTGACAAGCGACGCAGTGATGGTCCAAAATAGGCTGAACGTCGCGGACGAAGCTGAACCCTGCGTCTTGATAGCGCCCTTTACCCGGGGTAAGTTCAGGTTTGAGCGCCACGGCGCCCTTACGCAACGCAGTAGTCGTAGACCCGCTAGCCGCGTCAGTATTCTCAACGATATTCACTTTCGGTTCGTGACAACCGACGCAGCCAAACGTCTCGCCGGGTTGTAACGTCGACCAACTTCGCATCGTCTGAACGCAATCGCCGTTTTGATCGAGAAGTTGAAAATAGACCGGCGTCAATGCCGGAACCTCGACATACGCCGAACCGTCTTCTTCAACAGGAACCGTTCCTAATACGCGTTTTACATCCCACGTTCCATTAGCGATAGAGACAGGCGTACTGACGACCGCCGCGCCCGCGGGACCGTGATTGACATTGGAGCGAATAGGGGCGGCGCGGAATTCAAGCGCGACAACTCGCATCTCTTTGATCGTTCCACGCTCTATCCCTTCAAGTCCGGGACCTTCATAAACGTCTTGAACATAGTACTTACCGGTCGTCTTTGAATAATCGACTTGCGACGGCCGAGTTTTCGGGATCTCTCGTTCGACAAGCGGGATCGGTTGACCGCAACTAATAAGCGGATCGTACGTCAGAAGTTCACGTCGTCCATCATAGTCGAACCAGTAGACGCCGAACGGGATAGGATACGAACGAAGGAACTGGATATCGTCTTCCCATTGCGCGCCCTCGGGCAGATACGCGCACAGTAACGTCGACTCGTCAAGCGGATACGGATACTGGAACAATTCGCCTTGTTGGCCGTACACGTCTTCTTGTTCAGCAAGCGTCTCGCGAATAGGAGCGATCAACGTGGCGCCGGAGTTTTCTTGCGAGCCTTGATTACGATCGAGAACGACAAGTTTACCGTGTTGATGAACATGATGTCCGGACGCCAACGCAATCGTCTTATCCGTACCGGGAATCCCGCGCGCGTGCATGATCGTCGTCGGGAAAAAGGAGTTGTTGCCGTAATACTCGGTCTGACCGGTCCCGTCGGGATTCATTTGGAACAACGGTTGCGGAAAGATCTGTCCGCGGTCGTTATAGTCCCAACGCGTATAGATAACTCTACCGTCGTCAAGGAGTTTAGGATAGTTGACCGAGACTTGATCGACGGAAACTCGACGTAAAAACCGACCTTGCGCGTCACAAGTAAACAAGTTTGCCACTTCAGAATTGGAACAGTCGGTGATCTGCATACAACGAGTCGAAGTGAAGAGCAAGTCGCCGTTCGGAAGATAGATAGGTTCAATATCCGCAACGCCGGCGCCATTGGTGATCTGGCGCGTTTCCTTCGTCTCCATATCATATTCGTAAAGATGGAAATCGTCTTCATTGAAGTCTTTACGCATTGAGAACAGTATCTTCTTACCGTCCCAAGAAACGTCGGGATCGCGGAGCGTGCCGTGTTCCGTCTCAACTAAGACCTCGTTACGAATAGAACCGTCCGGCATAAATTCAGCAAGACACAACTGTCCGCCGTCGCGTTTATCCTGACTATAATCAGGCGTAGCCTCGTCGGTTACGTCTTCCGTATAAGCGTAATGGCTCGCGCCAATAACATAGTGCTTTGTATAAACAAATCGTGGAGCGACTTCAATCGCATCCGCTAGTCTCAATTTACGTCGTAGAGCGCAAACGTCTTTATACAATTCAAGCCATTGAACGTCATTACCGGGGGTAGCGCGTGTAACCAACGTCTCTAAACGCCGAGTCAACGCGTCGACGTTGTCGGCTCCTTCTTCGTTAAGTTCGTCGATAACGCGTTGAACTGCGGCACATTCCAACTCGTTTCCGTCGGTATTGTTAAAAATCTCAGCGCGCGCTTTGTCGTCGGAGACGTCCTGCATCAACCAATCGGCTAATAAACGCGCTTCAAATTCTTCGTTATCAAAAGACCAATCAAGTTCTTTTGCCGATCCGTTCACAGGGACGGAGGCTGTAAAAACGCTTACAGCCAACACACTAAATAATATGAGGGTAAACCTTCTAATCTTCATTCTAATCCTCGCAAGAAACGCCCCAGATCTCAAACTCTGCGACGCTATACTTGGCAAAAGGTCCTTTCTTCGTATTGATATTTAAAATCTTCACGCGTACGGTACGACGTTTGTCAAACTCGATCGTCTGAGGTTCGGAGGTGGGAAGTAATTCTATTTCTTCTTCCGTACCGTCGCTAAATTCCAATTGTGCGATCAAGCCGTCAGCGTTCTCCTCGATTCCCGGAGCAAAACGCACGACAACTTTATCGACCTCGACTTCGCAACCGAAATCGACATTAAGCCAAGCGTCCGTTCGTAAGTTAGGAGTCCAAACAGTTTCCGCATCACCGTCTATAGCGTTTCTTGCAGCGCAACGATACAGATAAGCGTATTCGCTATTAGACACGGCGTGCGGATACTCGGTCATCTGTTCTTGGTCGCCTTGAATATCGTCGGGATTTAACGCCAAATTACGATAAACGTTTTCTTCGCCGCTCCTCGCGCAACGACTCGGAAGCTTGCGTTCCAAGAACGCTCTTACAACCTGTTCGCGACACGCAAGCCCCCCGCGATCGAATTGTTGGAAGTCGGCAAGCGCATATTCGCGCCCGGTGGCGTCGGCGTCGATCTTCTTCGAGACGTTATCCGCGACGATCTCGGCATTTCTAACGCGTTGCGCAAGATAGTACTCGTAATAGGCGCGCTCGCCGCGAGTCCAACGATTAGCTTCAAGGTAGTTTCCGCAATACGGCACAAGTAGATCGATCCACATCGCCAACATCTTCAACGACTTCTCATCGATCTTGACGTCTTTATGCCATTCTTGTTGTCCGCCGACATTACCATCCTTATCGCGGAACATCGCGATAAGATTACTATTGGCAGCTCCCAGATAATACGGAGGTAACATCGAAGGACGATCTTGGATCCCAAGCCAGTGAATATAATCGTTCTTATTATTACCGCGATGCGTCAACTTCATATAAGACTCGGCAAAGATACGTTTTTGCTCGCGATAGATCTCAAGATAATCGTCATCCTGATCAGGCTTCGTCATATCGTTCGCCATCAAGCAGAACGGGCGGCGTTCATTATTTTCGTCTTGACCGCCGACATGACACGAAACGCAATACTCATCCAAGATAGGTTGGATATCGCGCAAGTAACTGAAACCGGCGTTTTGCATGTAACCTTCGCCGGGAACGTAAGTCGGCTCGGGTACGGCGACGCCTTTACGCAACGCGATCGTCGTTGAACCTACCGCGGAAGCGGCGTTTCCAATAGAAGCGCCCTTCGGTTCATGACAACCGACACATCCAAACGTCTCGCCGGGCTGTAATGTCGACCAACTACGCATCGATTGTACGGAATCGCCATTCTTATCCAAAAGCTGGAAATAGACGGGCGTCAACGCCGGTACTTCAAAAAAAGCGGAACCGTCTTCTTCCACGGGCGCCTCGCCAAGAACGCGTTTAACGTCCCACGTCCCGCCGCCGACGGATATCGGCGTGGTGACGATAGAGTTGCCCGCCTCGCCAAAATTCCAGTTCCACCCATGCCCAATGGGGCGAAATTCCAACGCAACAACCCGTAACTTTTTGATCGTTCCACGTTCGATCCCTTCAAGTCCCGGACCTTCATAAACGTCTTGAACGTAATAATTACCGGTTTTTTTGGTATAGTCGACTTGCGAAGGGCGAGTCGTCGGTTTCTCACGCGCTACAAGCGGGATCGGTTGCCCGCAGCTGATGGCGGGATCGTACGCCAACAACTCGCGGTTACCGTCGAAGTCAAACCAATAGACGCCGAACGGAATCGAATAAGTTCTTTCGTTAGACCCCTCCGGAAGGTACGCGACAAGCAGTTCGTTTTCGTCGAGCGGATAAGGATATTGGAATAATTCCCCTTCTTGTCCGTAACGATCGATCATAACGTCGGGCGTATCGCGAACCGGCGCGATCAACGTGACTCCGGTATTTCCTTGCGTGCCTTTTGAACGATCGATCAACGCAAGTTTACCCTGTTGATAGGTGTGATGTCCTCCAAGAACGCCAATAACTTTATCGCTACCGGGGATGCCGCGGGGATGCATGACGACCGTCGGAAAATAGGAGTTGTTACCATAGAACTCCGTTTGTCCGGTCCCGTCCGCATTCATTTGGAAAAGAGGTTGAACGTAGATATGCCCGCGATCGTTGTAATCCCAACGCGTATATACGACGCGACCGTCGTCTAACAACTTAGGATAGTTGACCGTAACTTGGTCCACGGAAACGCGACGAAGAAAACGTCCTTGGCTATCGCAAGTATAAAGATTAGAAACTTCGGTCCACCAACAATCGGTAATCTGTCCGCAACGCGTCGACGCAAATAAGATATCGTCGTTGGGTAAATAGATAGGTTCAATATCGGCGACTCCAAGCCCAAACGTGATCTGACGCGTTTCTTTCGTATCAACGTTATATTCATAGAGATGGAAATCATCCTTATCTTGGCTCTTACGCATCGAGAAAAGGATCTTTTTTCCATCCCAAGACACGTCGGGATCGCGAATCGTACCTTCCGCTGTCTCAACTAAAACTTCATTTTCAATAGATCCGTCGGATAAAAATCTCGCAAGACATAACTGCCCGCCGGGTTGTTTATTACAACTAGTGTCGAAATACGCTTCGTCGCTTACGTCTTCCGTGTAAGCGTAATGCGAAGCGCCCATAACGTAGTGCTTCGTATAAACGAAACAAGGCGCAACCTCGACCACGCCGGCTAAGCGAAGCTCGCGACGCATTTTACACGCGTCTTGATAGAGTCGCAACCAATCGGAGCCAGTCGCGTTATCGACGGTCAACGTCTCAAAACGCTCTTGTAAACCGGAGACGTCCCCGCCTAACTCTTCGATCTGAGAAAGCGCCTTAGCCACGACGCTTTGTTCTCGCTCAAACGTAGAACCATTAAAAAGTTCTTCTCGGTCTTCCGCATTTGGAACGTCTCGTAAGATCCAATCCTGCGTTAAACGCGCTTCAAAACACTCTTTATCGAATTTCCAATCCGGATAACCGGCAAAGACTCCGTTAGAACTTGTCGCGCTAGAAAACGCGATGGCAACAAATAAAGCATAAAGCAAACGTTGTAAGCAGTTCATATGAAGTTCCACGGTAATCGCAACTCAGTTCGTAATAAAACGGAACCTCGTTCTTTAAAAACGAGGTTCGTCATATTGCTCTAATAATTAGCTAGTTAACAGATATCAATCGTTAGGACGTTCAGTCATCGTAACGGCAAAATCAAACATAACAGCCGTCTTACCGTTACAAGTAACTTTCGCACGCAACATATACACGTTCATGACTTTCTCTTTCAACGTGACATGTTGTTCGATCGTATCGCCCGGCAGAACGATCTGCTTAAATTTCACGTCGTTCATACGTCCAACGACCGGCACCTTACCGGAACGGCGATCTTCATCGCTAAACAAGCGCGTCATAAAGACGGCGCCGGCTTGCATAGCGGATTCGCAGAGGATCACGCCGGGTACGATCGGAGAACCGGGATAATGACCTTCAAAGAAGTACTCGTCTTCTTTAAAGCGATATGAACAAACGATCTCCTCGTCGGTCCACGTCTGAATAGCGTCAACAAAGAGGAACGGCGGACGGTGCGGAATAGCCGCTAAGATCGCGGCGCGCGAATCGAAATAAGATTCGCCACTAGTCTTTTTTTCTTCGCTCACTTCAGTTCCTCATCAAGAATTCGTCGACGTCGTTAGCGGCAATGACGCCGTAGTTTACTGCGCCTAGCCAACCGGACATAATGATACCGACGCTACCGGCGTGGTATAAGCCGGGAATCTTGTTGCCAAGGGCGCGGCTGATCGCAAGACCTTCGTATTTCGTACCGAAGCTAGCGCCGAGCCAGTGATCCGTATAAGCGCGGAACGTTTTCGGGGTCGCGGCTTCGACATAAGCGACCTTTTCGCGAATACCGGGCACGTACTTATCCAACGCGTCCAAAGTCGTTTCGATCAAGTCTTTCTTGCTCGCTTCGTAGGCTTCTTCAGAGAGGTTCGCCCAATCTTCATAATTCGCGTTTGAACTAGCAACGATGTAATAGCGATCCGTACCGGGACGCGTTTTAGGATAATAGAACGAATAGGTTCGACTAGTGATATTGCGACTAAGGAGCCAATCGGCGCGGAATTCCGGCGCGACAGACGTGAAGAGTAAGTCGCCGCATTTTTCTTCGTCAAGCGTTTCGCCCTTCTTCAACGCGATGTAGACTTGGACGCTAGAATTATTCAAGCGGACGGCTTCGGCTTCGGCAATAAATTCGGGCTCGAAGTATTCGCGACCGACCATATTGAAGATCGTGCCTTTGAGGTTCGAGTTGGACAATACCGCGCGCGTCGCGATCGTTTTACCCGCCAAAGGCGAAACGTTTTTCGGAACGCCGCCGATCTCGGGCGATTCGACGTTCATCGCATTATCGGCGATCTTAACGCCGACGACTTTGCCTTCTTCGATCAAGATCTTTTCTACGGAAGCGTTGACGGCGATATCGACGCCGTTCTTGACTAATTCGTCGCGCAACATCTTAACAAAGAGATCGGTTCCGCCTTGGAACGTGAAAACGCCCTTCGACATGAAGTTCGAGAAGACGATACCGTAGGTGAGCGCGGGATCTTCAAGCGTCGAGCCATTCGCGTACGTGATCGGTTCCATAAGAAGACGCCAAACGTCGGAACGACCGGGGAAGAATTGTTCGAACAATTCGCGAGTCGTCTTAGATTGGTCGTCGTAATGAGTTTGATTACGCGCTTCATCAAAGAACGCTTTGACCGTCTCTTCGGCAAGTCCAAATTTCTCAACGAGCAAGCGCGTAAAGTCTTCGCGATTGAACGTCGTCGTCAACGAGAATTGAGGATTATCGAACTTGATATTCGGGAGTTGAACGATACGATCGGAAATCTCTTTACTCCAATAACGTCTGCAGCTCTTGATCATCCCGACGGGGAAACCGTGAAGCGAAACGTCGAAGATATGTTCCCCTTTTTCGCGGCGGAACCAAGTCGCGAGACCGCCAAGTTTGTAATGACGTTCAACCAAAAGGACTTTATGACCTCCTCGTCCCAAAACGTTCGCGGCGGTCATACCGGCAAGGCCTGAACCGATCACGACGACGTCATACTTATCCAAGTAGCGATCGCCTTTCGACGAACCTTCAGTTTGAGAGCTCATTTCAGCGTTATTCATTTCAACAATTTCCATCGATCGTATCACTGTCGAAAGACGTATAGAGAACGTTCTCTCACGCCTAACGATCCAAAATATTCTATCGCATCGACGAGACGGGGCTCGCAACGCGACAAAGTCAATTTCCACTTATATAGCAACTACGCTGTAAAAT
Organism: Thermoguttaceae bacterium; assembly: GCA_045599605.1. Lineage (GTDB taxonomy): Bacteria > Planctomycetota > Planctomycetia > Pirellulales > Thermoguttaceae > RUG369. The sequence goes on along the minus strand of JAZRWE010000005.1, from coordinate 74,080 downwards.
CGCGAGTCGCTCAATATTTTACGAGTTACCCCCTAATTTCACAAGGGGGCGCGTTAATCTTATGGACGACGCGCGACATGCGTCAGCTTCCGCGGCGCGACCTTGATCGGTTCCACCGTCGGAGTCGGTAGATTATAAGATTTTACAAGCTCGATATCAGAACGCGGATCAAGTTGCGGTAAAACAAACGGTTTCGACCACGTCCCGTCCGCGGCGTAATGCGCGATATAAACGCGCGTCAACGTACCGTCGTCGCGGCGCGAACTAAATATGAGCCAGCGACCGCTAGAATCCCATTCATGCCAACTCTCGGACTCTGCGCTATTGAGTTCGGTAAGTTCACGCGTTTCTCCGGTCGTAAGGTCGTAAGACCATAAATCGGCGTCGCGACGCCATATCGGAAAAGCGCCGTATTTTGAAAGGGTGTATACGATCGTCTTACCATCCGGCGAGACACGCGGGTGCGCAATGCTCTTCCCTAGCGACTCGGCGTCGACTAGCGTCTCAGGTTCGCCAAACGTTCGCGTCGTAAGATCGAACGAACGACGCGTTAGATTGTAATGGAACCGATCGTAAAGCTCGACCGCTTCAACACGACGCTGAGCAAACTTGTCGTTATCGTCGTCAAAAACATTCTGAGCCTTAAGTTCCTTGTCTTCAAACGCCGTCTTATCGTTGTAATACGGCGACTTTGCCGCGCAATAAAACAACGCGCGCCCGTCCGGAGCCCAACTTGGAAAAGTCTCCAACACATCGTCAGTCTTACAAACGCTTGTGCTCTCCGCCGTTCCCGCATCGAATAACACGAGATCGGAAGCGGCGTCAACAACTTCCACTCGATCGTATGAAAGAGAGTGGAACATCTGGAATGTTGAATTAGACGAGAAAGCGACCAGGTCGGCTTTCGGATTCCATGCGGCATACGCGACGCCGAGCGGATCGCCTAATAATTTCGGCTCGACTTTCTTGACCTTTCCGTCTTCGCACAGTATCGTACCGCCTAACGCGCGACGAGTATGAAATAAAAAACGATCGGTCTTACGATCTTGGAAAGTATGACAGTTCACGCATGTTCGTTCATTAACCGCTTTGGCGTCAAACCAAGTTCTTTCCTCAAACGTCTCCAAGCAACGTTCGACCAACTTTACTCGATTAAAATATTCGTATCCGGGCTCAACGAGGCGATAGTGGAGCCAAGCGTCGATCGGATCGCTTGAAACGCTAAAATACAGCGGCCGAAATTCACGCCACACTTGGTCGTCGCGACGCGCAAAGATCTCGACAACAACACGTTTACCTACCGCTTCTTCCATCAGCCGTCGCCAACGCTTACGATCGATACGCACAAGTTTGCCTACGACGGCAAAAGCGTAATCGCCCCCTTCAACGGAGAAACGAGTTACAAACTCGGCCCCGTCTTTACGGATCGTGAAGTTCAACGGCGCAATATTGCAAGGAACGACACGATCCGAGTAATCAGGATACGTCTTGACCGATTCCCTACTTCCAAGGACAAGAGCGTTCGCGAACATCTTGTCGACGTCTAATTCGTCCGAACGAAACGTCGAAGCTATTCCCAGCGCTATAAGCGCGACGACAACCGCGCCCAAAATACTTACAACACAGAGCTTTTTCGCCTTCCCGCAGCGTTCGCAAAGCAGACGAGCAATAATTCTAACACGTTTAAAATCGAGGCATTGAGTTTTACGTAGGGGACTTCTCATCATCTCGCCTCATCCACGCCTTGAAAAATAAAATAGTACCAAGCGGTGTCGCCATATTCGTCGCGAATACCCTCTAACAACTTAGCGTCGCGCGTCTGCCGATACAACTCCAAGTACTTTGTGAATTCTTCAAAATTATTTCGTCGTTCCGGGTCGATCTTATACTTTCCGCGCTCGATCTTCTTTAAGTGTTCAAAGAATAGTACGGCTTCCTGAAAAGCTCTTGGCAACTCGTATTTCCCGTTGCGTTTTCCGTAATCGTTCAAAGCGCGTAGATAGTCGTCCAATTCGTTAATAAACACGTCAAAATCGCGATACAGCAAGGCGTAAGCAAGACGCGTTTCTAACAAACCTTTGCGCGGATCGTCGTAAACTCTAAAGCGAGCCAGGTCGGGACGTCTTGCCATCCCATTAGCGACGATCGCGTCGACAGACTCTAACCCTGTCTCTATATAGTCGTTCGTGGGTAAGATCCAAAACTCGTCCCAATACTCTTCGTCGCGATACTTCAAGCACGTGTCTCTAAAAGAGCGATCGCTCAAAACAAGCGAGTGTTCCACACGGGCCAAATATCGCTCGGCAAATTCATAATCATGTCGGTCGTAAGCGGTATAAACGATCGCTTTGATCGCGGGAATAGAGCGTCCTCGCGTCGCTACGTAGTTATTAGTAGCGATGCGCGCGGCAAGATTGGAGAACCCCCAGAAATCTAGCGCGTAAGCGCCGTAAACGCGTTGCGGTCCCACTAACGCCAACTGCGGAGTCATCTTTGGAACGACGGGGCGATCGAATAAATGTTCCGCAATACCGCCAATATTAAAATACGCAAGACGACGTAACATGATCGCCGTTTCCGAAGGTTCACGTAATTTTGCTTCGATCTCAATAACGCGCTTCCAGTCTCTTTCATACAAAGGCTTCATCAGAGCGGTCGACGCCATGAAATTTTCCTCGTGGGGAGAGATCAAGAGCGTACCCGCGCCAAGTAATAAAACGAACGCGTAAGCGCGCCAAACGCGTCGACGTTTTGTAGCAGCGACATTATTTTCGCATTCACACGTTTCAGCGCCGGTAGCGTTATCGCGTTCTTTCTTCACGGAACGTCTACACTTTCTTCTGGGCATACGTTCCCTACGCGCTTTCTTCCCCTTTCTACCGGTCGTTTCCGAGTTTGCTTCCTCAAGCTCGACCTTTTCCGCTTCAAGTTTCTCATCTCGAACGATAACGATCGCACAAAGAGAGGCGATCTCGCCAACGATCAGCACAACGCCTAGCGCGCCTAGCAATATATCCAGACGTAAGCAAGTTGCCGCGTCGATAGAGACCGTCGTCTCTTCAAAAAGCGCGGCGCGATACAATCGCTGCGCGTCGTAAACTTGCCAAGCGAACGCGCCCCAAAGTATCGGCAAAAACGCGGAAAAAACGAGTAAAGCGCCAATTAAAAGAAAACGTTTTTGAGTCAGCGTAAATCGCCCGTGAACGCGAACGATTCGTTTAAATTCCTCTAATAAAAAGAGTACGGCGAACATGATCGCATAAACGCCGACAAGAGGATATGCTAATAACGCGCTCCCAAACGCAATGCACCAACGAAATCTTTCGTTATGAAACGAGCGACAGATCAATAAAAGCGTTAGGATCGTCAACACGCCGATCAGCGGTTCTAAATAAAACGTTCCATGATTCGACTCGAAAACGTTGATACCAACGCCAAGAAATAGAGCTATCGCTAAAAAACCCGGAATCAACGACAAGAGGAAGAGCTTATCGCACCGTCTCCCCGGCACGCGCCAAAGAGAAAACGCCGCTCGCGACGTCACGTCGGCTAATAAAGCGAGAAGCAATGCGCCAAGCCATGCGCTTTCAAATGTTTCGGCAAGAAATATCGCCCCAAGTTCAAGCGCTCCGCCCGGTTCGGACACGATCTCCCAAAACGCGGATTTAAAAAGTGGAAAAAAAGAGTAATTTCGTACGACAAAAAGATAATCGCCGTAACGTAGTCCCAAAAGGAGGAAAAAAAATAGGAGTACGATCGTACGTACGGCTCTATGCGACGAAAAAGCCGTCTTAAGCCATGATATTTGTTCGTCGCCGACTCGCAACATTCTTGTTTCCTTATGTCTTCCACTAAACATATTCTCAGAGCACGCGACATAAATCGCCCGTTGCCACTATTATAATGTCGCTACGACACAATTCAACAAAATAGCCTAGAATCATACTTAAAAAATTCAGCAAATAAAGACGGACTCGTCAAAGAGTTACACTCAACCCATGACGTAAAAGTGTAAAAAACAGGAAAAAAACTTACATGAACCGCTTGACAGGCGGGGGAGCCATGCTAAAATACTCCCGACTTAACCGTTATGGTTAAGCAAGGCCCCATCGTTTAGTCGGTTAGGACACGGCCCTTTCAAGGCCGGAATACGAGTTCGAGTCTCGTTGGGGTCATTAGCAAAGAAGCCGTTCTTACGTTTGACGTGGAGCGGCTTTTTTGTTTTATATACTCGTTGTTGTTCGCGAAACAACGACGCTGCGTCTTGGGTTGTTCCTCGTTTTCATTCACACACGTCGGACGAAGCTATGGCTAAAAAAGATTTCTATCAATCGGAATATAATGAAAAATTGCGCGACGATATGCTTAAATTACTCGCGCTTGCGATCCGTGAAGACGCCGGCGTTGAAGGCGATATCACGAGTTTATCCCTGATTCCCGATAACGCGCCCGGTAAAGCGGCGGTCGTTGCACGCGGGCACGGCGTCGTTGCGGGCCTCGTTTTCGCGCAAGATCTTCTCCATGCGATCGACGAACGCCTCGCCTGGGAAGGCAAAGTCGAAGACGGCGCCGTTGTTGAAAAGGGCGACCAACTAGGCGTTATCTCCGGTCCGACGCTAGTCATGCTGACCGCGGAACGCTTGCTGTTGAATCTTGTCGGTAGACTCTCCGGCGTTGCTAGCCTTACGCGTCAATACGTCGACGCGATCTCCGGCACGAACGCTCATATCTACGATACGCGCAAGACAACGCTCGGCTGGCGCCGTTTGGAAAAATACGCCGTACGCTGCGGCGGCGGGCGCAACCACCGTCAAGGACTCTACGACGCGATCTTGATCAAAGACAACCACCTTGCGTTTGGCGGGATCACCGACTTCGGTCCCGGCGAAGCAGTTCGTCGCGCGAGAAAATATCTCGAAGCCAACTATGCCGGCAAGGAACTCCCGATGTTGGAGATCGAAGTCGACTCGCTCGAACAACTCGCGCAAGTCCTTCCTGAAAATCCCGACGTCGTTCTTCTCGACAATATGTCCCCCGAGATGATGCGCCAAGCCGTCGAGATGCGTAAAGCCGCCGGTTCTACGAGCGAATTTGAAGCGTCCGGCGGAATCAATCTCGAAACAGCGCGCGCGAAGGCGGAGTCCGGGGTCGAACGCGTTAGCGTCGGCGCGCTCACGCACTCCGCTAAAACCTTCGATATCGGGTTAGACTGGCTCTGATCTTTATCGCGAAAGCGACAAGAAACACGAAAACGCGTCGTAGTAATACGGCGCGTTTTATTTTTCCAATTCGTAGGTCGATCCAACAACTCTGCGTCATCGGGTCTAACGCGCAACTGTTATACGAGCAAAGAACCGAGGAAGCCGACATGATAACCGCGCGCCCCCTGCTACGATCGCAACGTCAAGTTCCACGTCGTCGGCAAATTCTAATACAACGTCGGTTCCATGCGGATTACGAGCTTGTAAACGCATTTTTACAGGCGCGATCGATCCACCGTCAAGCGTCTTCAAATTGAAATCATTTTTCTCAAACCAAACGCGATGAGAATCGAACGCGTCAAACGCTTGATCGTACCTTAGGCGTAGCGAGATCCTCCACCCGCCCTTCTCTAACTGCAACGCCGCCGCGCCGATAAGAGTCAATTCGCCGGCGCGTAATGTTTCCGTTACGCCTTCTTCCACTTGAACAGGCAATTCGATCTCGCGCGGATCGAGCCCGACAAGCGCGTCAAACTTACCTCTGTTCTCATTTGAAACGATCTCCGTCTCTTCGAGCGTCGTCTCAATATCCACGCAACTTTCGTCATATCTCGGCGCGATCTCCGGCGAGGAATAGACAGTAACAGATCGCAGCGCCACCGGCTCGCTTCCCCACTGAAACGCGTCGAGCGCGGGCACAAGATAAACTACGCGACAAGGTTCGCGCCATCGTATCGACGTCTTTCCGCGCATAGCTTCGCGATCGAGAGACCATTCCATTGAAAATGCGCTTTTAACTTTCTCAAACGTCTGTCGCCGCCACCGCGCTTCTACGATCTGAAAACGCTCGCAAGCCTCGGCGGATATTTCGCCCGAGGTCAAAAATCGACGACACATCCAAACCGGTTCAAATTCGGTAAAACGGCGTAAAAGTCTTTCCTCAGCGGCGTCGCGTTCAGCAAGTTCAAGCGAATTGAAGTCCGCCATAAGCTCAAAGAATTCTTCGGCTAGCGAATCCTCGTTTTTCATTTGTTGCGCGACAAGAGTCCGAGAGTCGTAAGACAATGCGATCAAGAAAACAAGAATGAGGAAAAGCGCCGTCCAAACGCGCGAAATCGGTCGTCTATTGAGCATAAGCGTTTCTATATTCGCGCGAAGCGGTAGAAGTTATTTACGAAAAAACCGTCGAAGGTCTTCAAAAGAGACTCGACGGCGTGAATTAAATGAAACGACGTTTCAACTCATTGTTTTGCGCCAAAAGACTCGGCGTCTCCGGGAAACGCGCCTGTCTTGACGTCGGAGATATAAGCGCGCAAACCTTCGTCGATCAATTTATGGAGATCGCAATACACGCGAGCGTGCTTCGGCGCCTCGTTAGGTTCCTTCGCGCCGTAATTGAACATATCGTGAAAAACGAGGACCTGACCGTCGCACCCGACGCCGGAACCAATACCGATCGTAGGAACGCGCAGTTTCTTCGTCGCTTCCTCAGCATAGTCGCGTTGAACGCATTCCAACACGATCGCAAACGCGCCCGCGTCTTGTATCGCCAAGCAGTCTTCAAGAAGCCGATCGACGTCGCGTTGTATACGATACCCGCCGACGGCTTTTACGCTTTGCGGCGCCAGTCCACAATGTCCGACGACGGGAATACCGGCGTCGACAACGGCGCGAACAGTCTCGGCGCGACTTGCTCCGGCTTCGATCTTAACGGCGTCGGCAAGCGTTTCTTTCAACAGTCGAGCGCAAGCTCGCACGGCTTCTTGCGGCCCCAGTTGGCAATACGGGAACGGAACGTCGGCAACGACCATAGCGCGCTTTGCGGCGCGAGCGACCATCTCAGTGTGATAGACCATATCGTCCAATGTGACGCCAAGAGTGTTGACACGCCCTTGAACGACCGAGCCAACGCTATCGCCGACCAAGACCATATCCACGCCGGCCGCATCCGCAAGCTGCGCGGTCGGAAAATCGTAAGCCGTGACCATAGCGATCTTCTCGCCTTGTTCCTTCATTCTGAGGATCTTCAACACGGATAACGCGCCCGATTTATTTGCCATCTTACAGCCTTTACTATTCGCTACGTCGTTAAAAACAAAACGCTCACATATTTTAATTATATCAGCATTTCTAACAATTAAAACAGGCAAGCGCCGTAAGAAACGTCATAATCTCAGGTCGGGTATCAGTTCCTCTAAGTAATCGATCTCGGCGTGTTCGAACGTACTTTGCGGTTGATTGTAATTAAAATCCTCTTCGCGAACCGGTTCGTTATTTTGCTTGTAATCGACCGAAAAAATAAGCGATCTTTCAGCGTTCTTTCCCTCTCCGACCGTCGAATAATACTCGATCCTACACGGAAAAGCGTCTTTGGAATCGAAGTAGATCGCAACTTCGCTAGGAGCGTTCTCGACAACAAAATCCGCGAGGTTAGAAAACTCTTCAAGTTGCATTTTCCCGACGATCTTATACAGGTCGCGTTCTTCGCCTTCGATCAACTCGACGTCGGGCGCAAACGCGTAAGCAACAGACGCGCGACGTAATATCCCCGCAAGTCCGCCCAGTCCCGGCATGCTATTGAGACCGCAGTTCAGCGTCGCAATACCGCATTCCAAGAGTTTCGCTCGATCCTCGTCCTTCAACTTCTGAATAGTGTCCCAAAGTTCTTCAGTATTGATCCGTTTGAGCGTCTTTGTCCCGTCAATAGAGAGATAACTCCACCAAGCATGCGCGGCGCAATCGCAGACTATCGTCATAAAGTTCTCTTCGACATCTTCTTTTCGTAAAGCGTCTTCCACATTAGCGGAAGTCAGCTTGGCGTCAAGAAGGAATCGAGTTCTGTCAAACGGTCGACGTACCGATCCGAAAGAGCGTCCAAACGTAGCTTCTTTATATTCCCCGCGACCGTAATATTTCTCGCCGAAGAAACTTGCTTGGAACTCAACGTCAGCAGAGAGGCTCCTCATGCGTTCTAGACGTTGTATCGCCGTGTTCAACATCAGAACAGACTGCGACGATTCACGAACGGCTCCAACGTCGCGATCGGCCAATTCAGCCTCAACGAAGCGTTCGGCCTCGACGTACGCCAATGCGAGAAAGAAAGCGACCATACACGCCCATCCCCAAACGGCGCGCGTTATCGACGTCGTTTGACAACGTTCATTTTGCTTATTCATCGTACTTCTCCTCAGCCATTATCGACGTTATTCTCAAATGATAGAACCGCGTCGTCCTTTTAACCTTTACGCTCGTAAAAGTCAAGAGAGAACGAGGAACGTCAGGACCCGTCTTCATAGAGTTCGCGTACCATAATACTACGTCGATCGTATCAAACGTTACAATCGCGCGATCCGTCGTATTTTTTAATTCACGCTAATCCGCGCGACCGTTATCGCCGACATGACTGACGCGCATCTTTGATAAAGAGGCAAACTAAAGAACAAAACTCGCAATTAGAAAGAAGGATTGGCCGAAAAAACGAAAGATCAGACGCCGTAATCGGAGCGCTTAGAACGATAGCGCCAGATTTAACGTTAAAATACATCAGTCGTATTTTAGCGACGCCTAATCGCCTTTTATTGTAGACTTTCAACAGAAACTTTGTTGAAAAGTCGAAACGTGAACATTATAATAGTGTTGAGAAACTAAAGTTGCGTCCTGCCGTTTTTTGACGCGGCGTTTTCCGGTCGTCCTTCCAACAAGCGGCGCGCCGAAGACCGCGCTGTGCGAACGATCGCGAAGGACGGCGAACGCGTACGCGTTCCGACTCAGCAATTCATATTTCGTGGTAATTTGTCGAACTCGTTGATTCATGCGTAGGCTCGTCGCGACCGGCTTAGTCCGGCGTCGCGTGCGTCGGACTTTGAGCGTCAAGCTCAATCGCCGCGCTTATCAATATCAGCGGTAGACGCCTTAAAATGGAGAATTATACAGATGCGTAGCAAAGCGCTTTTACTCGCTCTTACTGTCGTCGTCGCTTGTGGCGCCGGTCCGTTCCGCGGCGGCATTATTGGACGTGTCGCCCCCACTCCTTCCACCCCGGCTCCCGCCGCGCAAGCCGCCGCTCCGGCTCCCGCGATCATCGCCGCTCCTAAAGCGCCTGAATTCGCGCAAATCGTCTTCAAAGGCCCCAAAGGCTTGACGGTTCAATGGGATACCACGACCATCGCTTCCTTCGATTCCGTTCCGCTCGTCTGCGACGACCCCGGTAAACCGCAACTCGCGAAGCAAAACTTCCAAACCGCGAAGAGCTATCGCCTCAAGTTGACGAATATTCCCGATTATCCCGAAACCACGTTGTATCCGACGATGACGATCAACGCCGTTTCGCCGCGTACCAAGGCTTATCTTGACCACAACGCTCTTCCGATCGAATTCTCGCTCCAAGATATCCAAAATATCCAAGCGGGCAACTTCGTCACGAAGGTCGTCTTCCTGCCTTCGCAACAATATCAAAACCTCGCGTTGGCCGGCGGTACCAGCACTGTCGTCAGCACCCAACTTCCTCCGGGCGCCGATCCTATCGTTGAAGCTCAAAACCGCGGCGCGATCCTCGCCGTCGTTCAAATTGGTAACAAAGACCTGTCCGTCGACGGTAGCTACATCGCTGAAGCCAACGCCGCCGCGATCAGTCCCGCGCAACAATTCCCGATCTCCGGCGTCAACGCTCCGGCTTTCGGCGTTCCCGCGTCTGAATCCAATACTCGTACCGCCGAACTCCCGACGGTTCCGCTTCCGAAAGAACAACCGATCCTCCAAAATCTTGATCCGGTTCCGTCTTCCGGTATTCCGTCCGTTCTCGACGGCTCCTGGAACGATTCTCACTTCTGATCGCGCGACGTCGTATGGACGTCCATAGATCGGTAGATCATGTCGCGAGTCGATTTAGCTCGTCGGCGCTCATAGTTCCGTAACGTTTGAAACGCGCGTTTATGGCGCGCGTTTTGAACGAGGCGAGAAGATAAGCGCGGTATCGTACCAGAGCTATAACGTACTCGCGTTTTTTTCATTATAAAACGAGAAATAAGAGCTATGTTTCGCATGAGACGCCTTCAACGCGACGCCGTTATCCGTCCGACCCAATTCCTGAGCGCGGCTGTTGCGTTCCTCGTTCTTACGATCGCTCCGTTCGGAGTCGGCGTTATGGCGCAAGACGACGCGCTACCGCTCGGTTCCGGCTTGAAGATTCCCGCGACCGGTCAAGCGGCTGAGCTCGTCGAACGTTTTGGCAAGCCCGGTCCGATGCAGCCTGTCGAGTGGAAACTTCCCGAGGGCGTAGTCGCCGCGGTGGCGCAAGAAGGCGCTTTTGTCGCCGACGAACACGCTTCCAACGTCTTCGCTTTGGAAGTTGGCAAGGTCTATCGTTTCCGCATTAACAACATTCCCGGACGCGCCGACGAAGCGATCTATCCGACCGTTGAACTCCTTGGTAGACTAAATCCTCCTATCGGTAAGGCTTGGGAATTCCCCATCGAGTTGGCGATTCCCGCTTCTGATATCGAAGCCGCGCTCAACGGCGCGCTCGTTACTCGCGTTATCTTCTTGGAAAACTCCGAGAACGCCGCGAATGTCGACGCTAGCGACAACCCGGAGAATATGACGTTGGACGTTCCTCGCGGAGTCGATCCTGTGATTGCGGCTCGTACTCGCGGTCGCGTTCTCGCGTTTGTTCGCCTTGGTTCTCGTGCGCCGATGAACGAACCGAATGCGGAAGACCCGTTCTTCTTTGGTCTGCCTAAGGTCGAGTTCAAACCGCTTGCAAGCGGCGTCGAAGATCCGACGGCCGGCTTATCTCCTGAAGACGCGCGAGCGGTCGCTAATCCCGCGAACGTGCTCTAATAGTCGGCGTATACGCCACAAATAACGATACTAAAACAATCGAAGGGTCCGCTCTTCGGTTGTTTTTTTATACCGTTCTGAGAAATCATACAGTATCACATTATCGATCTTCCGATCTATCGTATAACGGACGTCCCTATGACCGAAACAAATTTTGACCCGCTCGCGTTAGAACAAGCGACAAAAGCGGCGACCAAACTCAGTCAAGAATCTTTCCGCCTGATCTTAGGAAGTCGTTCACCGCGACGACGCCAACTCTTATCGGAACAAGGATATCGCTACGAAATTTTACCGTCGCGCGACGGCGTGGAAGAACAAGCGGAAGCGGAATTAACGGGAGTCGCTCCGGAACTCTATGTTGAACATCTAGCCTATTTTAAGGCGCAAGACGTTGTCGAACAACTCAAAACAAACGCCGAAGTGACGACGCAATTCTCATTTGCCCAAAAATCGACGCCATTCGTAGCGATCTCCTGCGATTCCGTCGCGGTATGCAAAGGCGAGATCCTCGGTAAACCTGACGACCGCGCCGACGCTGAACGTATGTTACGTATGCTGAGCGGTTCGCGTCACGCGGTCCATACCGGAGTATGTATTTGGCGTTTCGATCCTATAAATCGAAGCGCGGATAAGATCGTCCGTAAAGTCGAAACGTCGATATTGCAAATGGAACCGTTAACTGAGAAGCAACTTAGCGACTACTTAGCGAGCGGGCTTTGGGAAGGTAAAGCCGGGGCATTTGGATATCAAGACGGTAACGACTGGCTCGAACTCGTCTCCGGAACAGGTTCCAACGTAGTCGGACTCCCCGTAGAAGCGCTCGCGTTCTTATTACGCGACATATTAAACTAATTTCTTTTCCTAGAATACAAAAACGCGCCGATGAGGAGATCGCTTAAACCTCCTCGTCGGCGCGCTTATATTACGTTTTACAACAATGCGTACGACGCGTTTCAAATAGCTTACGCGTCGCGCATGCGTCTCATTCTAGCCCTACAAAATTCCATTCGTAGTTCATATTGGCGTCGATCTTCAACAGGCGGAACCCGAAAGGATGAGAGTCGAAGTTATTACAAGTTGTTTCGCCGTTAAGGATAGGCATATTCTGATATTCGCGATAAAGCGTCGTATGCGTATGGCCGGCAAGATAGAAACGCGTTCCGTTATTAAGCGCGTAGTCTAGGTAGTTTTGTCGCACTTTCGTCGGGAAGTTGAAGTATTCGTCATTTTCGTCAAGTTTTTTGACAAATGGAGGAACGTGCGATCCCATAATGACAGGCATATTGTTTTTCTTCGCGTCGTCCAATTCTTTTTGCAACCAATCAAGTTGCTTTTCGTACAACTCCGTCTCTTCTGTTTCACGGCAGTACTGCGAATTAACGACAACGATCTTCCAGCCGTTGACTTTTAACGCGAAATACTCCGCGCCAAAGACTTCACAGAAAGCGTCGACGTCCTTACGCTTCAACGGATCGGGGATATCGTGATTACCGGCGGCAACCAAATACGGCGCGTCGATCCCTTTAAGGAGTTCCGGCCATTCATCCTTCAAATGCTTACGCTCATTGCACATGTCGCCGGCAAAGAAAACGGCGTCGGGCTTCGCGGCATTGACTAATTCCAACTCTTTTTCCAGACGCGCGACGTCGAATTTATAACTCCCCTCTTCTTTACCAAATCCGAATTGCGGATCGCAGCAATGCGCGACCGTCAGGACCGGCTTCTCAGTCAACGCGTCGACGCGTTTAGGCATAACGATAGAAGCGTCCTTCTGCGCGGCGAAAAGCTCGCTCATCCCACAAGACGCAACGCCAATAGAAGTTAAGGCGGTTAAAAATGAACGACGAGAAATTTGATTCGACATGATTGTCACTCTCCAAGCTATTGATCCGGCGCATTGCGCGCTACCGTATTTCTATAATATACTCTAACGTAAAGACCAACGCAATAAAATTCAGAAAAAAGCAGAAACGACAACGATAAATTTATTAGAAATAAAAAACGACCTTCAACTCGTGAAGAGTCAAAGGTCGTTTTATTATTTATCCGTCGATCGTGAAAGATCGTCGAAGAGCGTTAAAATCAGGAGTTGGCTTTCGCGGCTTCGCGAGCGGCTTCCTTAGCTTCTTCTTCGGTGACTTCCGGAATCGTATCGTTAGCGCCGGCAGCGCGGTCGATAGCTTCTTCGTTCAGTTCTTCCATGACGTAAGGAACTTCGACGAATTCGGCGTTTTCCATGATCTTGCTGACGACTTTGCGTTCGATGATCTGGTTACGGAGAACGTCCAAGTTACCGGACTTTTCGATTTGAGCGCGGATGCGACGAGGAGATTGACCGCTTTGGGCAGCCATCAACATGATCTCGTTGTCATAATCGCGTTGTTCGTCTTCGATGTTTTCGGCTTCGGCGATAGCTTCGAGGATGAAGTGTTCCTTGAGGGATTGAGCAACGTTCGCGTCGCTGTTGCGGCGAATGACGTTCAACTGACGAATGATTTGTTCATCAGAGAAACCGCTGCGTTGGAGTTCATAGATCGAGCGTTGGAATTCGCGTTCAGCTTGGCTGCGGAGAAGACGCGGCGGGAGTTCCCAGTTGGCGTCGACCGTAAGTTGAGCGGCGATTTGACGACGAGCGCGTTGTTGTTGCTCGTATTCAAGTTGGCGTTGGAGCGTTTCGAGAACGGCGTCGCGGAAATCGCCGACGTTTTCGAAACCGCCGATAGCTTGAAGGAATTCGTCGTCGACTTCGGGAAGAACAAGCTTCTTGACGGCGGAAACTTCGAACGTAGCTTCGATCTCTTTGCCGCGGATGTTTTCGTCGACGGAGTTTTCAGAGATGACGACCTTGGTTTTGCGAACGTCGCCGGCCTTGGCGCCTTCCATCAACTTATCGAAACCTTCGATAGAGCAGTCGTGGAAAGAAAGGGTCGGGCGAATGCGGATCGTTTCGGCGTCGGCGTGAGAAAGAACTTTGCCGTCGAGTTCGAAGGTCAACTTGGCGACGATGTAATCGCCGGCGACGGCGGCTTCGTCTTTGTCTTCGAGAGAACCGTAGCTGGTTTGGATGCGTTTGACGGCGGCGTCAACGTCTTCAGCGGAGAATTCGCGGACCGGCTTTTCAAGTTTGATACCCTTCCAGTTCGGGATATCGAAAGTCGGGCGAACTTCGAGATCGTATTCGAAGATGAAAGCGCCTTCTTCGGGAACGTTGACGGCGGCAACGTCGAAGACCGGTTCGCTAATGGGGGTCATGTTTTGATCTTCGTCGGCTTGGATCAAGCTGTCTTGGAGCAGAGCGGCCTTGACGCGATCTTTGACTTCGTTACGGAAGCGCTTTTCGATGAGTTTACGCGGGGCTTTACCGGCGCGGAAACCGGGAATAGCGGCGTTGGCTTTGAGGTCGTCGTATTCGCGATCGAAATAACGAGCGACGTCTTCAGCGGCGACTTCGATTTTGACGTGACGTTCGCAAGAGCTCTTGACTTCGACGTCGACGTTCAGATTCAATTTTTGGAGTTCGTTTTCAGCCATGGTAGTCGTCCTATGCGTTTAGGATGAATATTGCCGGATCCCTTGATTCCTAGAGGGGGATCGTGATAAACAAAAGTACGTCAGAATCTCTTCGATTTCGCGAAAACGCGCGTAAAAAAAGAAAAGACTCGAAAACGTCTAAGAACGTCTCCCAGTCTTGTGATAGATCGCTAAAAAGCTCGGCGCATAAAAAAAGACGCGCCCGAAAAATCAAGGCGCGCCGTTATCTTTTAAAAGAGAGGCAAAGCCAAATCTTCGGAACAAGCTGCTTCGAACGAAACCCATGTCCAAAACCGGAGAAACCTCCTTAAAAGAGCGGGCGAAGGGGTTCGAACCCTCGACAACGACATTGGCAACGTCGTGCTCTGCCAACTGAGCTACGCCCGCAAAGGTATTTGATCTTACCGAACTTTACGCTCGATTTGATTTATGAAACTTGAAACCAAGTTCCAAAAGAGCGGGCGAAGGGGTTCGAACCCTCGACAACGACATTGGCAACGTCGTGCTCTGCCAACTGAGCTACGCCCGCAAAAGGTATTTGATATCACCGAACTTTACGCTCGATTTGATCTATGAAACTTGAAACCAAGTTTCATAAGAGCGGGCGAAGGGGTTCGAACCCTCGACAACGACATTGGCAACGTCGTGCTCTGCCAACTGAGCTACGCCCGCAAAAGGTATTTGATCTTACCGAACTTTACGCTCGATTCGATCTACGAAACTTGAAACCAAGTTTCGTAAGAGCGGGCGAAGGGGTTCGAACCCTCGACAACGACATTGGCAACGTCGTGCTCTGCCAACTGAGCTACGCCCGCAAGAGGTATCAATCAAAACCAATTGTTTCAATCAACACTGTGAGATTATAGCAATGCTTTACAACGTCGCAAGGGGTTTTTTAAAAATTTCACCAATTTTGCATTTCCACACCAAGAAAAACCAATGCTGTCAACACGGTATCCTTTACCAACAAGAGTTTTATCATTCAGTAGATATTCTTGTTGCCAACGTGCTTCGATGAAGAAAGTCTTCTGCTTTTGCCCCAAACCTCAATTCCTTAAAAATTCCTTGAAAGAAATTTTAAAGGACGCTCTAAAACACTTGATTTTTGAATTGAACGCGACTATATTATATAAAGCGTGAGTACTTTAATCGCGTTTCTACGCTTTTTTTGTTGTCGCGCTCGTAGGAAAGCGCCTAACGCGCTTCTTCGGATCCCGATCCCCTAAAACCGAGATTAGGAACAGCAATGGACGTCAAGTTGACCATTTATAGCGACGATAAGCAATACTTCTCTCAAGCGATAAGTCTGCCTTGCGTTATCGGCAGGGCGCGTCAATGCGGAGTAGCGATAGTCCATCCTGTCGTAAGTCGTCGCCATTGCGAGATCTACGAAGAGAACGGTCAAGTATGGGTCCGCGATCTCGGTTCGCTCAACGGCACCGTGTTCCAAGGTATGCGCATCGGGCGCGGCGTCCAAGTTCCCTACGGTTCCGTATTCTCTATCGGTCGACTCTTCTTCCTCGTCGAGCCCACTGAAGACGTATCGCTTATGTCGGACGCCGCGCGCGGCGCGTCTTCTAAATCGTCGGAAGAATTACGCGAAGAAATGAATCGTCGCGTCGCCGTAACGCTAGACAGATTAACAGATAACCAAGAAAACGCCCCTAACGCAGTCGATCCGTCCGAAGACCCCTTCTCGTTTGACGACGGTAGTTCCTCCGATCCTAACGACGTCGACTCTGAACCGTTCAGCCTCGACGACTTAGCGCCGGACGACTGACGCCGCGCGTCGTTTTCTTCCCGCCTAATAAGCATGTACTCGTGAAAGTTCGGCGCGGACGCGTTTCCTTGCCGACTTTCTTTATTTCAACAAATCTACGGGAGAACATTATGTCCTCATCACGCGTTCGTTTCTGGTTCGCGGCGGTCTCGGCGTTATGCGCCGCTTCTCTGCTGTCGACGGCCGGTCAAGCGCAAGAACAAAAAAAAGCGCTTCCCGACCGTTTAAATCCGGAAGTCGTTGGAATCAACAACTTAGCGCCGCGTTCTATTTTTGCCGCGACCGCTTACAAGCAATACACACTTGACGGGGAATGGAAATTCTCTCTTGCGCCGACTCCCGACGCTCTCCCCCTAAACTTCGAAGCGGAAGATTTTGCCGACGTCGATTGGGACGATATCCAAGTGCCGTCTAACTTCCAAATGAAGGGGTACGGTTACCCGGTCTACACGAACATTCCTTATCCGTGGCCCGCTCCTTGGAACCCGCCGTACATTCCGGACGAAGACAACTGGACCGGTCTTTATCGTCGTGAATTCAATATCGACGCCACTAACATCGCCAAAGACAAGAAGATCGTTCTTCACTTCGACGGCGTTGAATCCTGTTACTACGTCTATATTAACGGCCGCGAAGTCGGTATGGGTAAAGACGCTCGTACGTTCGTCGAATTCGATATTACGAAAGAAGTCCGCCCCGGCAAAAACATCATCGCCGTCAAATGCTATCGTCGTTCCGACGGGTCCTATCTCGAAGACCAAGACTTCTTCCGTCTTAGCGGTATCTTCCGCTCCGTTTACTACTACGTTCAACCCGCGGTCGCCGTTGTCGACACCAAGGTCGTTACTGAATTCAAGAACGACGATCTGACCGACGCCGTCGCTCACGTTGAAGTCACGATCAAAAACAACACGCGCGAAGTCCAAGAAGGCGCCGCCGCGTTGACGATCGCCACGTTAAACCCGACGAACGCGAACCTCGCTTCCGACGCCAATATTGGCGGCGCGGCGCCGAACAAGGGTTCCGACAAGGAATTCACGTTGAAGGCGCACGAAGAACAAACGCTCGTTTTCGACGTTCCGGTCAAGTCCCCCTACCTCTGGTCCGCTGAAACGCCGTGGCTCTACCCTGCCAATCTGAAAATCTACGACGCCGATTTCAACGCCACGCTTGACTCCACGTTCAATATCGGTTTCCGCAAAGTCGAGATCAAAGACGGACAACTTCTCGTCAACAATCAACCGATCTTGATCAAAGGCGCCGACCGTCACGAACATCATCCGTTCTCGGGACACACGCTCACCGTTGACGGTATGCTCGAAGATATCGCCATCATGAAGGCGATGAACTTGAACGCCGTTCGTACGTGCCACTACCCGGACGATCCGCGTTGGTACGACCTCTGCGATAAGTACGGTCTCTATCTCGTCGGCGAAGCCAATATCGAATCTCACGGTATGGGTTACGGTAAAGAATCGCTCGCGAATCCGCCCGAATGGAAGGCCGCGCACCTGAATCGTACGCAACGCATGGCGTATCGCGATCGCAATCATCCGTCCATCATCGTCTGGTCTCTTGCCAACGAAGCGGGCAACGGCCCCAACTTCATGGCGACCTACGATTGGCTTAAGGAATTCGACCCCACGCGTCCCGTTCAATACGAACGCGCCGGCATGGATCGCAACACCGACATTTACTGCCCGATGTACGCGTCCGTTCCCGCCGTTATCAACTACGCTATCAACGAAGACAAAAAAGAACCTGAAAAGAAGCGCCCGCTCATCCAATGCGAATATGAACACGCGATGGGCAACAGCAACGGCAACTTCACGCTCTACTGGGACGCCATCCGCAAATACCGCATCCTCCAAGGCGGTTTCATTTGGGACTGGGTCGACCAAGGTATTGCGATACGCGTTCCGAAACAATCTGTTGAAGACGTCTCCGCGAACCAATACCCGATCGAGATCGCCGGTATCATCGGTTCGAAAGAAGAGATCGGTCAGATCTTCACGGGCTGCAAGACTTCTCCTCGTAAAGGCAAGCTTGGTCTGAAAGGTTACGCGATCGTCGGCGACGACAAAACGAAAGCCACCAACGGTATTGGCGCCGATTACGCCGACTACGCGAAGAAGATCGAAAAGATCAACTTCGTCGGCAAGACGCCCTTCACGCTCGAAGCCACCGTTTGCCCGTACAACGGCGACGAAGGTACTTACGTTGGTAAATCCGATTTCCAATACGCTTTGAAACAACAAGGCAACGGCGTCCAAGTCTACATCTTCAACGGTTCTTCCTGGATCAGCGCCTCCGGTAGCGTCAACAACTGGAATATGAACTGGCATGAAGTTACCGGCGTTTACGATACCGAAAACTTGATCGTTTACATCGATGGTAAAGAAGTCGGCCGCACGAAGTGCTCCGAAGCGATCGCCGAATCTCCGTATCCTGTCGAAATCGGTCGTAACTCCTATCACACCAACCGTTTGGCCGGCGCGTTGATCTCCTCTGCGCGTATCTACAGTCGCGCGCTCGATTCCGACGAAGTCGCGACCAACTACTATGATCGTAAGAACCGCGACGGTCTTGAACTCTTTGTCGATTTCGACAAAGCGAAGATCGAAGGCACCGACGAAGTCTACTACGGCTACGGCGGTAACTTCGGCCCTGTCAACGTCCCAAGCGACCAAAACTTCTGCATGAACGGCGTTATCGCGTCCGACCGTACGCCTCATCCGGCCGCTACGGAAATTCGTTACAACTACGCCAACGTTCTCGTCTCCAAAGACGACTCCGACGCTAGCGGCAATACGTATCTCGTCAAGAACGAATACTTCTTCCGCGACCTGACCGGCGTTGAAATTAAAGCGTCGATCATGGAAAACGGCGTCGCCGTCGCGTCCAAGACGTTTGTCCCCGGTAAAGATTTTGACAACGCGAAAGCGACCGAAACGGTCAAACTCTCTATCGCCGACCTCCAATACGAAGCCAAAGAAGGCGCCGAATACTTCGTCAACTTCGACGTCGTCTCCGTTGCCAACGAAGCGTTGATCCAATCCGGCTCGGTCCTCCGCACCGATCAATTCTCGCTTCCGTCGAAAAAGCAGTCTCCGAAACTCGAAGCTCTTAACGGCGCTTACGACGCTCAAAAGGCCGCCGCGCACGTTCTAAAGAACTACCAACTCGACTTCTGGCGCGCTCCGGTCGACAACGACCGCGGCAACAACATGTCCAATCGCTTAGGCGTTTGGCGCAACGCCGGCTTCGAGATCGAATGGTCCGAACTTGCCGAATCCGCCGAAAAAGTCGACGATTGCCCGACTTTCGAACGCACCGGTAAATTCAAGAACATCAACGCCACTATCAAAGAACGCGTCGCTATGGGCGCTAACGGCGCTAAGATCGCCGTCTCGATCGTCAAAGGCGACAATGTTCCGGATATGCCGCGTCTTGGCGGTTACATCATCGTCCCGCTCAACGCGCTCTCCGCCGATCAAGAAGTTCGCTTCTACGGTAGAGGTCCCGGCGAAAACTACTGGGATCGTAAAGACGGTTCTCCGATCGGACTCTACGAAACCACGCTTGACGGCATGTTCGTCGGTTCTTACTCCGAACCCGGCGACTTCGGCTATCGTTCCGACGTCCGTTGGCTCGAACTTAAGAACGCCGACGGCAAAGCGATCCGCGTTACCGCGGTCGACGCCAACGGCGAAGACGACGCCACGTTCTGCTTCTCCGCTCGTAAGATGCTGAACCGCGACCTTGAATCCGTCGAACATAACTGGATGATCCCGCAACGCGATTTCGCCGTTATCAATATCGACTATCGCGCGCAAGGCGTCGCCGGCGACGATTCTTGGGGAGCTCAAACCTACCCGCAATTCCGTCTCAGCGGCAAGACCTACTCCTACGAGTTCATGCTTGAATTCCATCGTTGAGCCTCGCGCAATACGACGTAGCGCCAAGTACTTCGGCTAAATAATGAAGCGACGCGTTTTCCCATGAAGACGCGTCGCTTTCTATATGAGTCCTATCCTCTAGTCTCATTGTGAACATTAGGAAGACCTAGTTCAAGGAATGTTATCTGTTTTTCAAGTTCCTTGACGACCCGCGTCGTCCGATCTGAAATTGTCTTGAATAAAAGCTCTTTTGCTCGCGCGTCTATACAATTTAGAGTTTCACAATATCGTCATAGGTAACTTCTCACAATCTCCCACTCTCTAAAAAACTGTTTACAGACAAAATCAGTCTATTTTCAAAATGCGGAAAGTATCGTATAATTGAATTGAGAAGTAAGCGCGTTCGTTGGGAACTTAGGGAAAGTTCGTCTAACGAGAGCGCCATCAACGCGCGGCGATACGGGGACGTTCCGTTCGTCTCCGCGAATAGGGGAATTCTACTAATGTCCGTACGATTTGTTTATTTCGATCTTGGTAATGTATTGATTCGTTTCAGCGTGCATCGTATGCTGACCCAAGTTGCCGAACTCCTTGGGCAAACGCCTGAATTTGTCCATTCCCAAATGTTCGACGAACAACGTTATCGTAATTTCGAAGTCGGAGCGGTCTCGATCGACGAATTCGTCGACCAGCTTTGCGAATCGCTCGAAACCAAACCGAATCGCGACGATTTCCTCAACGCGTTGAACGATATCTTCTGGGCTAACGATCCGATGTTGCCAATAGCTCGCAAATTGGCGAAGCTCAACTTCCCTCGCGGTATTCTTTCCAATACGAATCAGCTGCACTGGGAATACGTTGAAAACGCGTTTCCTCGTATCTGGGACGCGTTCCCCGATCATAAGATCTCGTCGTTTGCCGTCCACGCGCTTAAACCCTTCCCCGAGATCTACAAGATCGCTTACGAAGAAGCGAAACGCGAACTCCCGGATCTTCAACCTAACGAGATCTTGTTCATCGACGATTTAGAAGCGAACGTCGAAGCCGCCAAACAATTCGGCTTCCAAACGATCCATTACACTGAATTCGACGCGTTCCTCGCCGAATACAAAACGTTCGACTTGCCGGTTCCGTCGAGATACCTCGAAGAACGATCTTGACGGGGATGTTCGACCTGTCATTTTTGTCTTCGCCAAATTATCAAATTTGTCAAACCTATTTCGGTCCACCCTTCTCCGCCCCTTACGACGTCAACGCGCGTCAGTCGAAAAAAAGCGCGTTTATAAGCATTTTTTATCGACAAAAGGAGAAGAAAAGCTAATAACTGGGAGAAAATTCTGGTTATTTGTAAGAATGGCGCCGTAATTGCATAATAATCTAGTGTTCCGCGATACGACGACGGGCGGATTTTGCGAGGCTGTTTTCGCATGGTTCGTTCCAACTTGGCGCACGACGCCTACGTCGCGAATATCGCAATTTTATTTAGGTCGGCGCGACTCGAAGCGTCGAGCCGCGTAAACGATAAATACCTTAGGAGTTTTGAAAATGGCTAAGAAAAAGTGCGACGCCGCGACGGAAAACAAATGCAGCTGCGGTATGAAACTTCAACCTCTGGGCGATCGCGTCGTTGTTCGCCGCGACGAAACTGAAGAACGCACTGCCGGCGGTCTGTACCTTCCCGAAACCGCTAAGAACAAGCCGTCTCGCGGCGTCGTCGTCTCCGTTGGCGATGGTCGCGTCCTCGAAGACGGTTCTCGCAGCAAGTTCGCGGTCCAAGAAGGCGACCACGTTCTCTTCCTCTCCTACGCCGGCGAAGATTTCAAATTCGGCGACGACGAATTCCTTCTCATGCGCGAAAGCGACATTCTCGCGATCGTCAAATGAGTTTGCCTCGACGATCTCTCCGCGCTTAGTTTAACGCGCGTGTAGAACGTCGACGTCCGCGAGCCTCCGATCTTACGTCCGACAGGTTCGGATCTTCCCACCAAATCGAGGTCGCGCATCAGCATACAAATGAAAAACATTAAATATAAAGGATCAATACTATGGCGAAAATGATCGCTTTCAATCAAGAAGCTCGCGAAGCTCTTCGTCGCGGCGTCACCAAATTGGCGCGCACGGTCAAAGTAACGTTGGGACCTCGCGGTCGTAACGTCATCATCCAAAAGAGCTTTGGTTCGCCGCTCGTCACGAAGGACGGCGTCACGGTCGCTAAGGAAGTCGATCTCGAAGACGCTTATGAAAACATGGGCGCCAAGATGGTTCGCGAAGTCGCCTCCAAGACGAGCGACGTCGTTGGCGACGGCACCACCACCGCCACCGTTATGGCCGAAGCGATCTTCAACGAAGGTATGAAAGCCGTCGTCGCCGGCGTCAACCCGCTCCATATGAAGAACGGTATGGACAAGGCTGTTGAAGACGTCGTCGCCGAACTCAAGAAGATGGCTGTTTCCGTCAAGGACAGCAAAGAAAAGATCGCGCAAGTTGGTACGATCTCCGCCAACAACGACGCCGAGATCGGCGGTCTTCTTGCCGACGCGATGGAAAAGGTCGGTAAAGACGGCGTTATCACCGTCGACGAAGGCAAGTCCCTCAAGACTGAAGTCGAATGGGTCGAAGGTATGCAATTCGATCGCGGCTATCTCTCTCCGTATTTCGTTACGGATCCGCAGAAGATGGAATGCGTTCTCGAAAATCCTTACGTCCTCCTCTTCGAAAAGAAGATCTCCAACATCAAGGACTTCATTCCGGTCCTCGAAGCCGTCGTCAATAGCGGTCGTCCGCTCTTCATCGTCGCTGAAGACGTCGACGGCGAAGCGCTTGCTACGCTCGTCATCAACCGTCTGCGCGGTGGTCTGAAGATCTGCGCCGTCAAGGCTCCGGGTTACGGCGATCGTCGTAAGGCTATGTTGGAAGATATCGGCATCTTGACCGGCGGCGAAGTCCTCTTCGAATCACTCGGTCGTTCCCCCGAATCCTTGACGCTCGCCGACCTCGGTTCCGCCAAGAGCATCGTCGTCTCCAAAGATACCACGACGATCGTCGAAGGCGCCGGCAAAGCGTCCGATATCAAAGCTCGTATCGCCCAACTCCGTCGCGAGATCGAAGTCTCCACGAGCGACTACGACAAGGAAAAGATGGAAGAACGTCTCGCCAAGTTGGCGGGCGGCGTCGCCAAGATCAACGTCGGCGCGGCTACTGAAGCTGAAATGAAGGAAAAGAAAGCTCGCGTTGAAGACGCTCTGCACGCGACTCGCGCCGCGGTCGAAGAAGGCATCCTCCCCGGCGGTGGCGTCGCGCTCCTTCGCGCCGCTTCTAAGACCAAGATGGGCAAACTTGCCGACGACGAAAAAGTTGGTTACAACATCATTCTCCGCGCTTGCGCCGCTCCGATCACGCAAATCGCCGACAACGCCGGTAAAGACGGCGGCGTCGTCGCTGAAAAAGTTCGCGAAGGCGAAGGCAACTTCGGTTACAACGCTCTCACCGGCGTTTACGAAGACCTCGTCGAAGCCGGCGTCATCGACCCCGCCAAGGTTACGCGTTCCGCGCTCCAAAACGCCGCGTCCGTCGCGTCCATGATGCTCACGAGCGACGCTTTGATCGCCGATATGCCCAAAGAAGAAAAGGCCGCTCCGGCCGACCCGAACATGGGCGGCATGTATTGATCCCAAACGCGTTAGATAACGCGGATCTCGGATCGAGATAATTGAAAGCGCGAACAAGTCGAATGACCTGTTCGCGTTTTTTATTGCCTAAAGCTGATTGTCAACCATTCGTTAATAATAGTTGACGCCAATCAAATCACAACTATACTCTAGTAAACGTTATTATCGACGCACTTCAATACACATTGTATATATCATGACGACCGAACCTCTACAACTCGCGCAAGAAATCGTTGACGGTAAACGTCTTAACAAAAACGACGACCTCTCATTTTTCATCGATTGTAATCTTGAGACTCTTTGCGAAGGCGCGGATCTGATCCGTCAGAAATTCGTCGGTAAGCGCGTCGATCTCTGTTCGATCGTCAACGCGAGAAGCGGTCGATGCTCCGAGAACTGTAAATACTGCGCGCAATCGATCCATCACCATGCAAATTGCGAAGTATATGAATTACTACCGGTAGAAAAAATCGTCGAGGCCTGTAAACTCAACGAACGCGAGAAGGTCGATCGTTTCTCTCTCGTCACCTCGGGGCACGCGCTACGCGGCGAAGAGTTCGAGCGCGCGATCGAAGCGTATAATCAAATGCGTAAAGAATGCGATATTGAACTTTGCGCGTCAATGGGCTTCCTTAGCGCCGAACAACTTCATAGACTCCACGAAGCGGGCGTTACAACGTATCATCACAATATCGAGACGTCGCCAAGCAACTTCTCCAATATCTGCACGACTCATACGATCGCCCAGAAGCTCGCGACGCTAAAAATGGTCAAAGCGGAAGGAATGCGCGTCTGTTCCGGCGGTATCATCGGAATGGGTGAAACGTGGGCCGATCGTATCGAGATGGCGGCGACGCTCGCAGAATATGAAGTCGATTCGATCCCGATCAACACGCTTATTCCGATAAAAGGCACGCCGCTAGAAGGCTTGACGCTCTTAACAGAACCCGAGATCCTTCGTACCGTCGCGATCTTCCGCTATCTTAACCCGACAGCGCGCATCCGCTTGGCGGCGGGGCGCGGCCTACTGTCCAATTCCGGCGAACGCGCTTTCCGTTCCGGGGCGGATTCCACAATCACCGGCAATATGCTTACGACCGTGGCTTGCGCGACGATCCGTAGCGATCGCGCTATGCTACAAGACCTCGGACGCGAAGTTTTGAACTAACAAGTTCACACTTTTAAGGACGCGCTCGACGCAACGCTTCTCCTAAACGTGGATCGGTACCGCTATGCAACGACAATTTAACGCAACGACTACTCAAACGCTCGCTCTTCTCAATCGCAATAAAGGCGTTTATCTCTCCGGTCAAGACCTTGCCGAGTCGTTAAACGTCAGCCGCGCCGCGATCTGGAAAGCGATCGTGAAACTACGCGAGGCAGGTTACCCTATCGAAGCGTCGACTAATAAGGGCTACTATTTGGCAGAAACGGCGGACGTTTTCAATCGCGAGTCGGTCCAAAACGCGCTATCCGCTGAAGCTAAGGAATTTTATAACGAGCTCGTCTTCTTTAATACGATCGAATCAACTAACACATACGTCAAAGAAGAGCGTCGCATCGACCCGGAAGGGTTAGTAGTGGTCGCGGAAACGCAAACGGCCGGTCGCGGACGATTCGATCGTTCGTTCTACTGTCGTAAAGGCGCGGGGGTCTACTTCAGCATCCTGTTGCGTCCTTGTTGCCCGATACCGGAATCTCCGCGCATTACCTCCGCGGCCGCCGTCGCTGCCGCAAAGGCTTGTGAGAAAGTCGCGTCAGAGCTTAACGCCGGCGACGTTAAGATCAAGTGGGTAAACGATCTATACCTTCACGAAAAAAAGATCTGCGGAATATTGACCGAGGCGACGACTACCGTAGAAACAGGTAAGATGGACTTCGCGGTCCTTGGGGTAGGGATCAATCTCGTTTTTGATCGTGAAAACGCGCCGCAAGAACTGACTGAAGCCGGCGGTCTATTTGAAACAGAAGCGCCCATCGGCGCGAGAACACAACTCCTTGCGGAATTTCTTAACGAATTCTATCTTGAGTATGTCGCGTTATTTAGGGGCGACTCTCGACCCAAAGCCGAAGCGGCGGCGCGGCTCGCGCAAGAATACCGAGCGCGCCAATACCTCGTCGGCAGAAAAGTCGACGTCGTTGAGAACCTCTTCGAGCCGACCAAAACGCGTTCCGCTCTCGCGGTGGACGTCGACGACGACTTCCGTCTGCTCGTCCGTTACGACGACGCTCCGGAGACGCTCGTCGCGCTCAACGGCGGCGAAACGCGCGCAAGATGACTCGCATCAATCCTTTCCGAGTCTCGTTTTGATATCGCGGCGTTCAATATCCGCGTTCACGCGACGTTTCTGTAAGTAATACAGATACGTTATCTTATCGACGCTAGACCAGGTGTTGGCGTCAGTATACGATCCGCAGAACGGGATAAGCAGATCGATCCAACACGCGACGGTCCGCTTCTCAACGTCGGAAACGTCGACACCGTAATGCGTCGGTTCCAAATAGTTCATTAACGAACTCTTCGAAGAACCGGTATGGTACGGCGGCAACATCGCGGAACGACTACGCACTTCCAACCACTCTATCCATCGCGAACCTTCGACCTCGCCGTGATTTGTCAAATTGATATACGAACGCGTGAACGCGCGTTTGTGATCGTCGTCCTCAAATTTCTTGAAGCTCTCCACGCTCACAACGTCTCCTCTCAGGTCAAGCGTCGTGCAAATCTTATCTTGACTATTTTCACCGACGTAGCGACCGTCGTGACACGCCACGCAATGCTTATCCAGGATCGGTTGGATCTGTTCGCGATAACTGAAACCGGCGCAAGGCGCGTCGGGATCGCAATCGAGTTTCGGAGCGTTGACGCCAAGATAATTCTCGACGCTATCAAGGCAGCTCTCCTTCTCTAATCTCTCGATCAACGGATGAAGCGAGCCGTCGGCTCGACGCGGAAGCTGCGGCGCTTTATTCGCAGCAATCGAGTTAAGTTGTCCAACTTGCATCGCGCCGGTCTCTAATTTGTTCTCATGGCAACCGAGACACGCAAAGCGCTCGTTACCTTGCAACGTCGCCCAACTACGCATCGTCTGGACGCAATACCCTTTTTCATCAAGAAGTTGGAAGTATACGGCGGTCCTTGCGGGGACCTTGAACGCAACGCTACCGTCTTCTTCGACGTCTACTTCGCCTAGGACGTGTTTCACATCCCAACTACCGTTATTCAACGAGATCGGAGTCTGGACGTAGCCTTTGTCCGCTTCACCCGCATTGGCGCCCTTTCCAACTTTCGCGGCGCGGTATTCTAACGCCACGACGCGTAACTTCTTTATCGTTCCTCGCTTGACGCCTTCCAACCCGGGACCGACATAAATATCTTGAACGACAAAAGTACCGTAGTTGGCGCTAAGATCGACGCTAGACGACTTCACCGTCGGAGGATCGCGTTCCTCGCACGGAATAGCTTGTCCGGACGAGATCGACCAATCGAACGCGAGAAGTTCGCGTTCCCCCTCCGCGTTCATGAAATAGACGCCAAACGCGGGAGTAAAAGGACCGTCGATCGTCAACCATCCCTCGGGACAGAATGAAACGATATAATTATCTTCATCCAACGCGTAAGGATACTGATATTGCGGGCCGGTCTGTCCGAACATATCGATCTCGCGCAGGTAATGTCCTTCCGTTTTCACGGGGTTAGGAACGCGACCGGGGCGACCGTCAGGGGACGCGCCCGCAACAAATTCGATACAGTCGCCGTCTTGCGTGCCAAGCGAACGATCGACCAACGCGAGTTTCCCTTTGTGCAGAACGTGATGGCCGCTAATAATAGCGATCATCTTCTGCGAATCCGGAATAGCTCGCGCCTGTAAATAAGAAGAAGGAAACATCGAGTTATTACCGACATATTCCGTTTGCGCCGTCCCATCGGGATCCATGGTAAACAACGGGTGCAAGAAATACGCGTTTCTGTCATTGTACTCCCAGCGCGTAAAGACGACGCGACCGTCGCTAGTTATCTGCGGGAAATTCGTTTCAAGTTCGTCATAAGTCAAGCGGCGTATATGCTCCCCGTTTGCATCGCAGGAATAGATCTCGGCGTTATCGTTAGGCCAACAGTCGTTGATCTGCGTATGACGCGTCGACGCAAACAAGATACTTCCATCGGGCGCGTAACATGGTTCGTAATCGCAACACGGATAAACTCTACCGTCGATCTCCGTCGGGCGCGTCAAGCGGCGCACGGAGCGATCGGCAAGAGTCATCTCGTACAACGAGTAGTTATCGGAAGTAAAATTATCGCGCATCGAGAAAATAAGTTTCTTCGCGTCCCAGGAGAGATTCGGATCGCGTATCGCGCCTTCCGGTTTCTCGATCAAGACCTCGTTGGCAACGCTCCCGTCTTCGCGTATCGTCAGCATACACAACTGCGAACCGGGTCGGCGTTCCGTCGTTTGGTCGTAGTACTGCGCGTCTGAAACATGCGAGGTACCGGTTAGACCTTCCGTACCGCCCATCACAAAATGTTTGACGTAGAAGATCTTATCAGCATGTTCGCGCACAACTTCAAGTCGAACGCGACGACGCTCGGCACACGCGGCGTAATAAAGGTCGCGCCAACGATCGTCTTTACCGGCGATCTTGGCTTCGATCAACGCTAATTTCGTTTTCTCAAAATCTTCAACGTCAACGTCGTAGATATCGCTCAACTCAGAAAGGACCACGTCGACTATCGCAGTTTCGTTGGCGCAGTCTTGTTCAGAAACAAAAACGTCGTCCGCTTCGACGCCGGCTTTCGGCGCGTCTTGTAGCGCCCAGTCGCGTCTAAGTCTACTCGTCGGGAACGCAACTTCGGCGGGATTCGCTTCCGCCACGTCGTCGGGTATCTGCGTTAAGATGCGTAATTCGGCGATCTGCGTATTGAAATGTATCTCTTTTTCGACTCCTTGGCGTCGGCTTCTCAGCTGCCAACAATCGTTAGAACGAACGTGTAGATATCGCGTAATCGTTTTATCCCAGAGCGCGCAAACAGAAAAGCCGCTGTTGACGGGGAGTAAGTCGACGTTCTTAGCGAGCGGTCGAACTCCGATCTTACCTTGCGGATCGTCGCAAGCGTAGACGTCGATATTCTTAGGAGAGAGACTTCGCCAGTTAATAGGAGTGACGATACGCAAACCGCACGTCTCGCGCTCGGTCCCTAGGTCGAGCGTGAATTCGGTCGTGATCGGCATTTCAGCGTAAGGCGGAGTCGTTTCTTTACGGCCGCCGTCGCGCGTGGAATCGAGAATACACGCGTACGTATTCAAATCGCCGTCAATAGCGCTGTTAAAACTATATCTTTCAGGCTCGTTGATATTCGGATCGACGAAATATTCGTTATCAGACCATATCGCGACCGGTCGAAGCTCCGAGTCGTGAGAATAGTATCGAGCGCTTTCCTGTGCGTTAATAGAAACGGCGGCGCATAAAAAAGCAATAACGCTTGCGCAGATCGAAAATTTCATTACCGAGTTCCTCGTTCATATGAAGTCTGACGCGTGGATAAACTATGCTCGGTATTATATATCGTCCTCAAAAGAAAAACAAGAAAGTTTTAAGACTCATGCAGTAAGCGCGTTTTCAGTTTGCACGTCTCCCCTAGGCAACCGCGAACGAATATACATATAGCATCCGACATGCGCAAAGAACGTGATAGTCCACGAGACGGGATAAGACATAAACAACATATATTCGGTATGGAAACGAGCAACCTGGAAGATCGTGAAGATCCAAACAAGGCGTAGCCCGCAAGCGCCGATAAGCGAGACGATCGTCGGCGCGATCGAAACGCCCATACCGCGTATCCCGCCGGACATAACGTCCATAAGCCCACAAATGAAGTAATATCGGCATACGACATTGAATCGCGTCACTCCGGAGATAATGACCTCCGGTCGATCGTCGTAAATAGCCATTAGCTGCGCGGCGAAGAAGCTGCACAAGTTGCCGAGAACAAGCCCAGTCACCGTCGTACAACCGAGGGATATCAACATAACGCGCGTCAAACGACTATATCTTCGCGCGCCGACGTTTTGTCCGACAAAGGTCATCGCGGTCTGCGTAAACGCGTTCATAGAGACCCAGACGAATCCCTCGACGTTAGAAGACGCGGCGCTACCCGCCATCGCGTTAGGCCCAAAGCCGTTGATCGAGGATTGGATCACAACATTCGACAACGAAAAGACAATACCTTGGAAACCGGCGGGAACCCCGGAACGCAAGATCTCGGCAACAACGTCTCGATCCCAATGCATTTTGGCCCAAGAGAAACAAAACGCGTCTTGTTCGCGCGCCAAACAACGCATGATCAACACGGCGGAGATACCTTGGGCAACGACCGTGGCGATCGCAACGCCGGCAACGTCCATCTTAAAGACGATAACGAACAGAAGATTAAGGACAACGTTAACGCCGCCCGCATAGATAAGGTATAATAGCGGGCGTTTCGTATCGCCCTTAGCGCGCAAGATCGAACTGCCAAAATTAAAAATGAGGACGGGAATACTACCGACGAAATAGAGTCCAAGATAGATAGCCGAAAGATCTAGGACCTCTTCGGGAGTCTGCATCCACGAAAGAAACGTTCGAGGAAAACAGCAACCGACGACGGTCAAAACGGCGCCTCCGACAAGACTCAATAGAACCGAGTTATGGACGCACGCGTTAAGTTTCGCGTCGTTGCGAGCGCCATAATAGAACGAGGCGACAGTATTGGAACCGATCGATAGTCCGACAAACAGATTTGTAATGAGATTGATCAACGCGCCGGTCGAGCCGACGGCGGCCAATGAATGTTCTCCGGCAAAGCGCCCGACGACAACAACGTCGGCGGCGTTAAATAGAAGCTGCAAGACGCTCGACGCCATCAGCGGCAACGCCGTTAAGAGCAACTTCGGCAGGATCGCGCCGGTCGTCATATCAACGCCGCTCTTATTCTTGACTTCTTTCATCATAAGCCCCGATCGAATCACCAGTTCTTTGCGACGTTTTCCAAACAACCTAGCGAAGAACGTCGAAACTATCGCATAACCTCTTGAATCGTAGATTCTATAACTTATAACGATTCCGTCAATCGAGAAACGCTGCGGCGGTCGTCAAATCCGCGCGCGTTAAACCGTACGTCTAATAACGCCGTAACAGATTGGAACATGCCGGAAATTACGGCTACTACGCAAGATTTAACGTTCATTCAAATTGTTACGGCATAGTCGCCGTCGAAAAAACATTTATTTTGGGACGGTTTTTTGGCTTTATGCTTGACGGTTGAAATAAAAAAAAGTAGCATATATATAGTAGACTAGGTAAGGCGGGAATTTACGCCGCGCCTTAAACTTTTCGAGCGAGCATCGCGTTAGGAACGCTTCCTGACGACGGCGCTATCGCGGCTTATTTGCTGTTACCCAACGATACAGAGCGAGTTTAATATGGAATTTTTAGAAGGCAAAACTGTTGGTATCGACTTAGGCACGACTTTCTCCACGTTGGCGATCGTCGACGAACAAGGCGAACCTACTCCGATTCCGAACGAAGACGACGACGTCGAAACCGCAAGTCTTATTTTGCTCGCAGAAAACCGTCACGTTATCGTCGGCCCGAACCGCAGTCGCGCCGCGATGGAAGACCCGCAAAACGTTATCGAACGCATTAAGCGTCAAATGGGTACCGCCGGGTATCACCGCGAATTTGACGGCCAAGAGATCACGCCTGAATTCGTTTCCTCCCTTATTCTCCGTAAGCTGAAGCAAGACGGCGAACGCGTGCTCGGCCCGATCGGCAACGCCGTTATCACGGTTCCTTACTACTTCAACGACACGCGTCGTAAGTCGACTCAAGACGCGGGCCGTATCGCGGGCTTGAACGTCATCAGCATCATCAACGAACCGACCGCGGCGGCTCTTACCTACGCTTGGACTCGCGGCGAGATCGGACGAGCGGAAAAAGGCGATAAAACGCATAAGATCTTGATCTACGACCTTGGCGGCGGTACGTTCGACTCTACGGTCGTTGAATACTCGGCCAATAACTTCCACGTCGTTTCGACGGACGGCGACGTCAAGCTCGGCGGCGTCGACTGGAACGACCGTCTCGCCGACTACGTCTGCCAGAAATTCCAAGAAAAGCACGGAGTCAATCTGCACCAATCCGCGAAGACGATGCAGATCCTCCGTAACGACTGCGACGTTGCCAAGATCCAACTGACGACTCGCGACCAAACGACGATCTCCTGCCGTCACGAAGGTATGTCGATCACGGTTCCGGTCACGCGTCAGCTCTTCGAAGAACTCACGTTCGACCTGTTGCAACGCACCGCGGACACGACCGAATACGTTATTCGTCAAGCCAATATGAAGTTCTCGGATCTCGACGCC
This sequence comes from Thermoguttaceae bacterium, assembly GCA_045599605.1. GTDB lineage: Bacteria > Planctomycetota > Planctomycetia > Pirellulales > Thermoguttaceae > RUG369. Next base: position 41,755 of record JAZRWE010000005.1, on the reverse strand, counting down.
GTGGTAATGATCGGCGGTTCGACGCTTATGCCTCAAGTTGCCGCGATGCTCGAACGCGTCACCGGCTTGAAGCCGTACACGAGTCCCGACCTCGATCCGCACACCGCCGTCGCGCGCGGCGCCGCGATCCACGCCGCGATCCTCGAAGCGCAACACAACCCGAGCACGTCGCTTGACGACCGCATTAAGAAGATGCTCGTCAACGTCCATGAAGAAGACGTCAACTCTCACGGTCTTGGCATTGTCGCCGCGAATCGCGAAAAGCAGATGATCAATCACATCATGATCCCGCGTAACACGACGCTTCCCTTCTCCGTCTCGCGTACGTTCCAAACGTCGAAAGACAACCAAACGCGTATTTCCGTCCAAGTAATGGAAGGCGACGCGCCGGATCCGACCGCTTGTTCGCTCCTCGGTAAATGTCGTATCGTCGACCTGCCTGAAAATATGCCGAAAGGCACGCCCGTCGAAGTTACCTACTCCTTCGACAAGGCCGGTCGTATCTCCGTCTCCGCGCGCGAGAAGCTCACGAATAAAGAAGCTAAGATCGAGATCGAACGCCGCGGCGTTTTGACCGACGCCGACGTCGAAAAGTTCATCCGCTTGGCGGACGAATACTCGATCGAATGAGTATTTCGGCGCGCGAATAGCGCGCAACGGCTCTCTATCACGTCTCCCGCCTTATTACCAAAGGCGGGGACGCGCTCTTTTAGACAGAATCATTGCAACGTCAGGGTGAACGAATGCGCGTTTTTCTTACGACGATCGTCGTTGGAATTTTGTTAGGCCTCGGAGTCGGCTACGGTATTGGCAAATTTCAATCTCAAAAAATGAGTTGGTCTCCGTCGCTGGAAGTCAATAAAGGCGTCGAATTGTCTCAAGTTGGCAAACAAGATCCGGACGACGTTAAAAAGCAAGATCTCGCCAATAAAGACAAGCGCGGCAAGCAGCCGAAGGTCAAAGTCGACGAGACCGATTTCGATTTCGGTATTATCGAGAAGAATCCTTCCACGGAAAAAGGCGAACACGCTTTCTATATCGAGAACGTCGGCACGGCGGATATGACGCTTGCCGACGGCGGTAAAGGCTGTTTCTGCACGGAATTTACGATCTCGAAATCGACGCTTCGCCCCGGCGAAAAAGCGAAAGTCAACTTCATGTGGGACGGCGCGCGTTCAGGCGGCGTTTTCAGTCAAGGCATCCGCGTCTTGACCAACGACCCCGACCGTAAAGAAGTTACGTTCGCGGTTCGCGGTCTCTATACCGCTCCTATCGTTTGCGACGTCGGCGAGATCACGTTCCATAACGCCTCCGCGACGTTGGAGACCTCGCGTTCCTTCCGCGTTATGGGTTTTGAAAAGAACGAAGACGGAACTCCGTTTGCTCTCAAGATCGAAGACGTCGAAGTTACCGACCCCGAACATTTCGTCGTCGACCTTCGTCAAGACGACCTCGCCAACCTCACCGACGCGGACCGCAAGAGCAAGTTGTACATGCAAACGCAAAACTTGTTCCAAGGTCTTGTTACGATGAAGACCGGTATGCCGCAAGGTTCTTTCCAAGAACGTATCCGCATCCGTACGAACAGTCCTAAGATGCCGATCGTCGAAATATCCTTGGTCGGTCAGATCGCCGGTAACGCCATCAAGGTCAGCGGCGCGCTCTACGACGACAAGACGACCGGACAACTCCGCATGGACAACGTCTCCACCGCCGTCGGTAAAAAGACGAACGTACGTCTTACGATCTTCGACAAGATCCCGGCGAACGAAAATACGATCAAGGTCAAGAGCATTCGTCCCGATTGGATCGGCGTCAATTTGAAATACCCGCCTGAGGAACTTCAAAAAACGTCTCCGATCCGTATGGTCGAAGCCGAGATCGAGATTCCCGCCGGTTCCCCGCAAGGCGCCTTCATGGGGCCCGATAAGGAACAGCTTGGCGAGATCGTTATCTCCGTCGGCGAGACTACCGAAAGCGCTCAAGACGTCGTCATTCCCGTCCGCTTCGCGGTTACCCCGTGATCCGGAGAGTTTGAAGGCTCCGAAGTTTAATCGCGTTTGAAAGATCGCTTACGATCTACCAAACGCGTCGGCCGTTTCTAGCGTCCGGTCGTTGTTGTGTATGGTAAAAAGAAAACGAAGATCGCGACCGGACGTACGACGCCCTTTTACGATCTTCGTTTTTTATTATACGCACACCAAGGCCCCCAAAAATCAGTTTAAACGCGACTGTTGGGGGCTTTTAAAGCCCGCGTTTATCGTTAAAATTGTAACGTCGAGTTTCTCGACGAACGCGCGAACGCCGATCCAAACGCAAGTCGGGAACGGCGCGTAACTCGCGCATATTTTTCATTGTTCGTCCGTTTGGTCGAACCCAACCGTCGGCGCGGAAACCGCCGATACGTTTTAAGTTAAAGCGCAAATATGGAAAATTCCGAACAAAACGACGTCGCTCAAACCGCCGCTAACGACGCGGCTCAACAACAATCGCAAGCTCCTTTGACCACGTACGAAACGATCAACGCCGACGCGCCGGTCGTCACTGCCGACGTCATCGCCGAACGCGCTAAGAAATCTGAAGCCGCGGGTCCTTTACGCGGCGCACTCGAAGCGAGTCGTCGTCGTAACGGCGGTAAGCCTCGTCGTGAAAACGCCGAAGGCGGCGAACAAAGCGAAAAGCAAGAAGGTAAAGGCGAAAAGCGCGAACGTCGTCCTCGTCGTGAACGCGAAGAACGCAAGATCCTCGTTCCGAAACGCCCCTCCACTTCCGCCGTTCTTCCCAGTCGCCGCGCGGGTCTTGGCGATATCGCCGACGAATTCGAAGCGTTGTTGGCCGGTCAAGAACTCGACTCGCTCATGACCACGAGCGTCGACGCCGCGGGTTCCGCCGAAGCTATTGAAGACGGCACGAAAGTCACTTGCCGTATCGAAAAGATCTCCAAAGACTCCGTCTTCGTCGATATCGGCGCGACGCAATTGGGTCTTATTCCGTTGAAGCAATTCCCGGAAGAAATGGTTCTCGAAGCCGGTCAAACCTTCGAAGCTGTCGTCAACAAGTATAACAACGAAGACGGTTACTACGAAGTTTCGTTGCCGTTGGCCGCGGCGGAAGTCGGCGACTGGCTCAGTATCACCAAGGGAGCGATCGTCGAAGCGGTCGTCAAAGCGACGAACAAGGGCGGTCTCGAAGTCGAAGTCGGCAAGCTCCGCGGCTTCATGCCGAGCGGTCAGATCGCGCCGTTCTTTGTCGAGAATCCTGAACAATTCGTCGGCGAACGCTGGAAGTGCGTCGTCACCGAAGTCAATCCTGAACGCCGCAACCTCATCGTCAGCCGTCGCGCGCTCATGGAATTGGAACGTAAAGAACTCCGCGACAAGACCTTGGCCGAATTGGTCGTCGGCGACGTCCGCGAAGGCACCGTCCGCAAAGTCATCGAGATCGGCGCGTTCGTCGACCTCGGCGGCGTCGACGGTTTCATCCACGTCTCGCAAATGGGTTGGGGTCGCGTCAACAACGCGTCCGACGTCGTTAAGGAAGGCGACAAGGTCAGCGTCACGATCTTGAAGGTCGAACCGAACGATCAAAACCCGCGTAAAGACCGCATCTCGCTCTCTCTCCGCGACGCCGCGAAAGATCCGTGGAAACTTATCGATTCCGAATGCAAGGTCGGCGATATCGTTCGCGGTAAAGTCACGCGTATTCTCGACTTCGGCGCGTTCGTCGAACTTCCTGTCGGCGTTGAAGGTCTCGTTCACATCAGCGAGATCGCTTACATCCGCGTCGACAAAGTCGAATCCGTCCTGAACGTCGGCGACATCGTTGACGTCAAGATCCTCGCGATCGATATGGCGAAGCGCAAGGTCAGCCTCTCCATCAAGCAAACGCAAGAAGATCCGCGCATCAAAGAACGCGCTGAAAAGCAAGCGCAAGCTGACGCCGAAGCCGCCGCCGCTGAAGCCGAAGCGAAGAAGAAGGAAGAAGAAGAACTTGCCGCCGTTCGTGAACGTATTCGCAAGCTCACCCCGAAAAAGCCTCTCAAGGGCGGTACGAATCGTAACGACGATTCCGATCTCTTCGGTCTTCACTTCTGATCGCATAAGTTCGATAGCGTAACCGCTTCTATCGAACAGAACTAAAAACGAAAAGGCGTTCAAGCAGATACGTTTGAACGCCTTTTTATTCGTCTGTTCGCGACTCGCCGCACCGCGTCTTATTTCCTTTTCACCCTGTCGCCATACATAACAGGAATTGCGTTATGTCACGTTCCCCCATCTATCTCTCCGTAGAAGAACTCGAACGCGAATGTCGTTTTGAACGTCTGCGTCGCTCCGGTCCCGGCGGGCAGAATCGCAATAAAGTTGAGACGGCGGTCCGTTTTCATCACCTTCCCACCGGGCTCGTTGGCAAAGCGACGGAACGTCGTTATCAAGCGCAGAACCGTCGCATCGCGCTCGAAAGATTACGGATAGAATTAGCGTTGACGGTACGCAACGCCCCGGCGCTAGAATATCCCGCCGAAGCGGAACCGCAACTCTCGGAGGAATACGCGCGCTCGTTGCGTTGGTTTTCTCGCCTCGTTGGAGACAAGATCAAAGTCGCGGCGGAACATTACGATTACCCGATATTAGTTTCGGAATTCTTCGACGTTTACGCCGCAACCAACGAAGATCTCACCCAGACCGCAAAACTGCTTCATACGACCGCGAGTCAGATCGTCAAATTACTCGCGGCTGAACCTAAAACGCTTCAAGCGTTAAACGATTTACGCGTAAAAAAAGGACTAGGTCGGCTAAGTAGATAACGTCGCGCGAGGTCTTACTTCCATTCAATTCGCTTACAGATCTCTTCATACTCGAACAGCCGGTCTTTATCTTCCGCAAAAGCTTCACGCACCTTCTGCGCAACCAGTTGACAAAACGTTGACAACGCCTGCTTATGAAAGTTTTTACCAGTCTCAGGCATATACCGTTCAAGCCAATCGATCGACTTAAGCAACAGATCGTAATTATCGCATGAAAGCGCATATTTTTGGATATGAAGCAGATATCCATTCCAGTATTGTACGGGGATCCCCTGCTCGCCATAGTTCTTTAAGAAAGCTTCTTCAATAGAAGGCGCATTCTCTATGGAGGTAATCAGCAACTCTTCCCATTTTTTTGCAGACAAATAGGTCTCGATTCCAATTCCGGAGTACACGTTATTCAAAGAACGTCCCTGACTTCCGCCTTCCAATAAGCAGGTATCGACCCAGCCGGTATAGTCCAACAAATGTCGTCCTCGTTCACTTCCCCATAAATATGCAACGCTATCAGGATACCCGATCCAATCATATGATTTATCAATAACATTGATATTCAAATTCAGATTATTACAGGTAAAACTAGGATAGATCCTCGCAAACTCGTCTTTTATAGAACCTTCCAGAAGTCTTAGGTCATTCTTTTCACTAAACCCCTCGCGGCGTTCTATCATGACGTCAAACGCAACTTTTTTACGCCGATCATACGGAAGCATAATAATTGCAAGTTTTACTAATTCTTTTATCGTTGCGATCCAAGGATCGGCGGCAGGAAAACCGAGTAACTCGCTCGATAATCCAAGAACTCCGCAACGCGAATTGAGAAGAGTAAGAATAACCTCTTCGATCTTTTTAAACGATTTCTCCTCACAAGCGTGTAATTGACAAGGTTTAAGAGAAACATTATGAGGAACAAAGATTCCAACGACGCTACCGTTTGTCTTACTTACTCCACCTTCGTTATTCTTAAACACGCCGGTTTCATCAATCAAGATCGTCCATGACTGCGAGGTTCGTAATTCACTTAAACAATTAGGATGAACCTCATTAGAATTAGCCCCGTTAAGAACTCCGAACGGTCGATAGTTGCAATTACAATACCGCTTTCCTATATAACTCTCCCAGGAACTAGTTTCCTTAGAAGGATCTTCACCGGAATCTTTCTTTTCTTCTTTTATTTGGGCGGATGTTAGTTGGGTTGTATTATCTTTTTGAGTTAAAATATTCCCGTCGTTCAGACATTCGGTATTTTGCTTTTTCTTTGCTCTCTCAAACTCCTGAAGAGCTAACGCACATCCTTCTTCGATATATTTTTTTCGATCGGGAAAGTTACTTAATAATTCAGCTTTGATTTTTTCAGCGGCGTCTGTATGTCCTTGCCTTATGCAATTCTTCAAATTGGCCAACCGATGAGCAAAAGCAATTTCAGGATTATATTTCCCAATGATTTTGAAGACGACGCCGCTCACATTAGTAGAAGCAAATTCATCCGGTATTAAAGCCGGTCGATACTTTTTAATAAGCTCGACCACTTTTGTGATCTTACTACGGTCAATGGCGTACTCTTTTAGATATTTGTCTATAGTCTTTGTCAATTGCTCTAAACTACGTTTCTGAAGCGCGTCTTCGAAACTGTTCATTCTTTGTTCAAATTTTTGATCGTCTAGTTCAGCCATTGGTATTGTTCCCTGATCTCACTCGATATAGTCAAAAAACAACTATACAATTTGTTTATACGCATTATGACAACCAAGCCCAAGTAGAAACTAGAAAAAGATCGTCTCGCGCGCTTGTCGAAAACCGACCTGGAAATCAGGAACATACCCTAGAAAGAAAATGACCACAAGCCCCCAAAAGTCAACACGCCGCACGTCGGTTTACTCATTTCATAACGTAGTCGTCCTCGCTCGCGCGTAATAAAAATCTCTTGCAAATTCGCGTTCCTGTCGTTACAATAATTTGAAATACTTAGAGCGTCGTCGGGAAGCCGTATCGGCGCGTGATCGATCGCAGAAAGAGCAATAAGAGGAAGAGCAAGATGGCGATTCGCGTAATATGTCCGGGATGTATGACGTCCTTCGAGGTCGACGATCGGTTTGCGGGTAAAAAAGGACCATGTCCAAAGTGCGGACATATAATCGAGATCCCCAAGGAAAAGATCGTAATCCACGGCTCGGACGACGTCACTTCCAACGGTAAGACGAAGCCGGGACGCGGTCAAGACGCTCGTCCTATCCTGCAAAGACGCTTCGTCTATACCGGCAAGCAAGTGTTCTGGGGCGTCATGGGCTCTCTTGGCGCTATTGCCGCCGCTTTCCTCGTCGGCGCCGCGGGCTCCGCAATGTTCAGCGCGATCGTCGGCGCTATCGCCGTCTTCCTGATCGCTTTCCCCATCTCCGAAGTCGGATACATGTTCATTCGCGACGAGAACGATCTTGAGATATTTCTCGGCAACGAACGCCACATCCGCGCCGCGAAAGCCGCGGCAGTCTTCGGGGCGTCGTGGCTCGTCTTCGAAGCGTTCGTACACTTCCTCGGCGGCACGGGCCTAATGAGTTGCGTCTACCTCCTCGTTATCGGCGCGATCGGCGCGATCGGCGCGCTCATTTTCTTCGATTGCAACTACGGTAAAGCGCTACTCGTATACAGTATGTTCGCAATTGCCGCGATCTTTGGACGCGGTCTGCTCTTCCAATGGAACGGTTGGATCTGGCAATCCCACCAACGCGCCGCGGCTATGGCGCCGGAAGTCAAGCTCTCCACCACGCGTATGAACGGCGCGACTAGCGGTATAACCGACGAAGAGATCGTCGACGTTAAGATGGCGATCAAAGCCGAAGCCGACGAGCGTAAGGCCGCTCAAAAAGCCAAGAATAAAAACGCCAAGTCCGCCGCTTCCGACAAGGACGCCGAACAAGAAGAAGACGTGCAAAAGAAGCGTTCGCGTATGCGCCGGCGTTGATAGGCGTTCAAAGCGATAACGAAACAAAAAGACCTCGCTAGGTTATCCTAACGAGGTCTTTTTTATTGGACGAAAAACGCGGCGGAAACGTGGTTTACTATTTCAACGCGACGTTCTCAGTTTCGTCAAACTCATTTCGCGTTTTCGTTTTTACGAAGAACGCCCGCGGCAACGAGCTTGTCAATGAGTTGTTGCATGCTGTTGAAAGCGGCGAGGAAGCCTTGCGGCGGCATGATGACGCGGAAGTTATTTTCCGGCGTAGGAGCGGCCCCGTCGGCGCCCGGTTGGAGCGTAATGAAGTCGAAACGAACCATGTTGCCCGCGAAATGAATTTGACCAACGCCGTCAGCGTAGTATTCTTGTTTCATTTTAAAATTCGCTTTCTTATAAAAAAGTCTTTTGTCAAAACAACGTAACATCAAAACTTACGTCGTCATGTTTACTTTCGTATTGAATGATATCGCGTCAAAACGACCGAACCAGTCGATTATTCCGAAGAAACCAATAACTTGGTCTACAACAAATATAAAGGATAAACCGACTGTGATTATTATAACAGACGTTTTTCGTTTTGAATAGTTCCGATTTTCTCTCCAATTTATATATTTTTCTTAATTTATTTTTAAGTCATAAAATAACGGCGATCGTATCAGACCGCCGTTTCGTCTACTTGTTTATATTTCAGTTTGTTAAAACTCAGTCGAGGAAGTCGCCTTCTTTGAGTAAGCGCGGAACGTATTCTTCCGTCATATAGCTGATACTTCGACTGACGAGCGCTTCAACTTCGAGTTTAAACCCGTTACGAAGCATTAGGTCGATCTCTTTTTGCCACGCCTTCTTATGCACGAACCACGGATAATCCGCGATCTGCTTAGCGCGTTTACGGTCGATATCGTTAAGCGAGATCTTCACGCCTTCGGACAAGCCGCAGCGTTCGAAATCACGACTGCGCACGCCGATAAACTGCGCGTCGGGAGTCGCCATGCGTTCAGATTCATACGCGAGATTGATCGAACCTTGCTTGATAACGGAATAGATGTAATACCCCCAGGGGTCGTTATCGAGCAGACAATAGATAGGAAGTCCCAATTCCGTGTTTAAGCGATTGAGTAGTCTCCGTACTCCTCGCGGGGGTTGTCCGTTACCGTGCGTCAAAATGCAGTTGTGTTTCTTCCAGAACTTATCTTCATTGAAGCGTTGCCAGACGGTATTTTTTTCGACATGAAGAACGAACTTCGCTTTACACTCTTTGAACTGCAAGACGGACGGCTCGACGATCGACGGGATCGCGTAACCGCCGGACCCCATACGCGAGCAGTCGATCTCGTCGCCGCTGTCGACGATAGTGATATTGCCGACCATGTCGCCGCGTTTATCGGCAAAGAGATGAAGTTCTTCGCGCAACGCTTCCAGTAGAACTTCGCAGTCCTCAATAATAGGGTCGCATTCGCCCTGATCGTGGAACGTCGGTTCCTTACTCGGTTTGACGTCGTGTTTGAGCATATAGTAGAGACCACGGATACTCGTCGTCTTACCCATTTCGATGAGGCGTTTGGCGCCGGACGCAACGAGCGCAGTCTGCATAAAGCTCTTAGCCTGCGACAAGTTGAATAATTCGCGGCTCGTCGTTTTCGACCCCATCTGCAAGACGCGTTTCTCTTCGTTGAACGAAACGTTACCGAGCGAACGCGCGGGAATCGCGAGCGTAGGGTCGACGTCGTTTTCAACTAACGTCGTGATCTTGGAAGCCAATCCGTGAATACTTCCCAACGTTCTTTCGTCTTGTCTCGACAGAGTAACGGGTCCGTTTTCATCTTCAAAAAAGCTTGCCGCCGCGCCGCTCTTCTTTCGCGATTTCGCCATGCGATCCTCGTTCTATTTCCTTACGATATGTTAATTCAACGCGTATTTTCCGCGTCTAGTCGTCTACAATGTACCGATATTTATACCTAATTTACCAAATTTAGACAAGCGCTATTCGTAAAACTCTTATTCCTGTAATTGGAAAAGCGTGCGAAAAAGATTTGTATTCCATATCTCTTTCACTATAATTACGCCATGACGACAAAGAGTTCGTCCATCTCGTCAAAGACCGGTCGCTCGATCCGCCCCAGTCTTTCATACACAACAGAGAAATCAGGATTGACGCAATGAATAATATCAACAGAAGAACGTTTATCAACGCCAGCATCCTTGGTTCGCTTGGCGCGTTGTCCACCGCCGCTTACGTCAACGGTCAACAAACGCCTCCTCCGAAGATCCAAGGCTTCGATCAAGTAACGACCGACGTCGACGAGACGCAAGAATGGACTCCTATCAGCGATCGTAAGATCCGCGTCGGTATCGCCGGTTACGGCGCTTGTCAATTCGGCGCGCAATTCGGATTCCAAGATCACCCTAACGTCGAAGTCGTCGCCGTCACCGACCTTATCCCGGAACGTCGCGACGGTCTCGCAAGAGATTGCCGTTGCGAAAAGACCTACGACTCGCTCGAAGAGATGGTCAAAGACGACAATATCGAAGCAGTCTTCGTCGCCACCGACGCGCCTCATCACGTCGACCACGTCGTCGCCGCGATGAAAGCGGGTAAGCACGTCGCCTCCGCCGTTCCGGCGTTCTGGGGCGGCACGCCGGAACAAGCCGACCTGCTTTATGAAACCGTCAAATCGACTGGTCTGAAATACGGTCTGTACGAAACGAGCGCCTACCACGACGACGTTTACGCCGCGCGTAAGATCTACGCCGCCGGCGGGTTCGGCGAGATCGTCTACATGGAAGGCGAATACCTCCACTACGCGCCTGTATCTACCCCGTCGTACAACAATTGGCGCGTCGGCATGCCGGTCATGTGGTATCCGACGCACGCCTCCGCATACTTTACCTGCGTTACGTTCGACAGTCTCACCGAAGTTTCCTGTATGGGCAAGCCGAGTACGAACTTCTATCGCCAACCGGAAAACAACGTCTATGGCAACTGCTTTGGCACGGAAGTAGGCCTCTTCCGCACAAGCACAGGCGGTATGGCGCGCATCATGGTCAGCTTCGACACGCCCGGATGGAGCGGCGAAGTCGGACGTATGCGCGGTCAACTCGCTTCATATGCCGAAGAGAGTAAATATTGCGGCGCGGTCGAAGAAGCGCAACAACGCGTCCAAGGCCTTAACGTCCGTAAGCCGGCGCTTCCGCCAAGCATGAATTCCGGCGGACACGGCGGTTCTCACGGCTACCTGACTAATAACTTCATCGAATCGATCTTGAAAGACGAACACCCGCTCGTCAACGTTGCCGTCGCGCTCAACACCACGATCTGCGGCGTCGTCGCGCACCGATCCGCGCTCAAAGACGGCGAACTCATGAAGATCCCGCAATACAAGATGTGGGACTGAACCCTATTTAGAAGTCGTCGCCCATAATTAAACAAAACCTCGCGAGCCGTCTCAAATCGCGAGGTTTTATTTTGTCAATAAAGAACGCCAAGCACGGCTTGCGTACTCGGCGCTCTAGTATCGTCTCTTACGTTTCAACGTCACAGCGACATAACGTACTCGATCAAGTCGTCTTGTTCTTCCTTAGTCAACTCGTCGTATTGTCCTTCTTTACAACCGTGTTTTCCAGTCTCCAACAAGTCGCGGATCGTGATATATTCGCCGGTATTCATATACGGCCCGGTACGCCAAACTTCGATCAGCGACGGCGTGTCGAATTTGTAGATGAAGTCGTTAGGAGCTTTGGACCCGACGTCGTGCAGGCGCATATCGGTATAGTAATCGCCAAGGTGACAGGTCGCGCAACCAATACGTTGGAATACGCCCTTGCCGCGTTTCGCGGATTCGCTCAACTCGCCGTTGACCAGTTTCGGACTCGGAACCGGGCGCAACGACATAAGATAATCGTCAACGCAAACGGCGTTTTCTTCTTTATACGGCATAAACAAGATATGAGTGAACCCGGCGCGCACGGCGGTCTCGGCGTCTTTACGAATACCGGAGATCATACACGGGGGAGTCTCATGCGACAACAACATGCTCTTCGTGTTCTTCAAGTTACCGGTACCGTCGTTAAGGAGGTCCCAGTTGAACCCGTCGGCGCGCGCGTCAGGGTGACACGTTACGCAGCTGAGCCAATGCTCGAAACAAGCGGTGGCGTCGTGGAACAGTATCTCGCCGCGACGACGCGTCGTTAAGACCGGCTTCGGCGCCAAACGCGCAAACGAGCGTTCAATAACGACGCCTTCCATCGGGAGACGGTCTTGTAACTGAGTGAAACGCAGCGGAGCGCCAACGAGCGGATCGTCGCCAAGGTCTTTACACAGAGCGTCGTAAGCGGCGGCTTCTTCGGCGGAATCGTCTTCGGGACGCGCGTCTTCGCCGTTAGCTTTCGCAGCCTCTACCGACGCGAGCGTTCGCGGGGGCTTTTCCGCGGAAACATAAGAATTCGGGAAATACTTATACGGCGGTTCCAGTTTCATCGTCGCCTTACAGATAACGTCGTCGAAATAGGACAACGCGTAAACGTCTTCGCCGTGAGCGATCAGTTGACGCAAGCCTTTGAAACCGAACTTGACGCGTATACGCATCGGGAGTTGGACTTCGCCTTGCGCGAACGAGGAATAAGTGTAAGCGCCGTAACCGGGACGCGCCCATTCAGGTCGTTCCGCAAGGATCTCGCGCAACTTCTGCAACGGCAGGAAAACGATCTCGTCAGTACCGGAGATCGAGACGATCAGACGTTCGCCGTCTTCAGAGATCGCGACGCCCCAAGGATTGCCTGCGCCAAGTTCAGCGTCGTCCATGAAAAAGACTTCAACGAGCTGAGCCGTTTCAACGTCGACGCACAAAACGCAGTTCTCGCCGATCCAACCGCCGGAAACTTGACTCGTGATCGAGCTATACGAGCAGAGCAACGCGCTGATGAACGCAAATTTACCGTCCAGCGTGAGCGCCATATCTTGTAAGTCGTTATTGCCGTTGAGCAATTTGACCTCCTTGACTTCACCGCTCTCCAATTGGACGACATAGACCATCGCGTACGACATTGAGACATTCGATTTCAAATTCGTCAAGCGGTCGGCGACGACTAAGCGCTTACCGTCGGGCGTAAGTTCCATGCAGAACGGTTCGCGATTGACGTCCCATTCACGTAACTTCTCGCCGTTAGCCGCGTCGTATTCGCAGACCGTGCCGGCAAAACGATGCGCGATATAGACCAACTCGCGTCCGTCTTCCACTTTGATAGCGACGTCGACCGGGGAATGCTCGACGTCGTATTCGGCGACAAGCTTCATCGGGACGTTAGAAAGCGAACCGTCGGCATTCTTCATCGCGACTTCAACGATCGCCAATTTCCCCTCGCCCGATCCGCCGACGACGGCGACGCGCGTTTGATCGGGGAAGAACGCAAGCTTACTCGGCTTGAACGAGAGTTCAAGACCTTCCGCGTTCGTCGCGCCGTCGTTAGGAACGCGGCGAAGTTGGGAATAACCTTCCGAAGCGACGTAGAAATTCGCGCCGCCGGCGTCGAGAATAAAATCGGTCGGCGCAAAATAGTGTTCCACCTCTTCGCCTTGGTCGCCGGGAAGTGTCGGCGCGGACATACCGGAGTAGATCGACGACGCGCCTTGCGCGTTAGCGTACGCCGCCGTCGCCAATACGACCGTCAACGCGATCGAAATATAGGAAAACGTCTTGAACATTGGTTCGTTTTCTCCAATGAAGTGAAAAGATTACAGTTTTGCTTCATTATACGCGCACGCGACTAAGATTCAATAACGCGCGCTCATAGCGACAAGACGTACTCGATAAGGTCGTCTTGTTCTTCTTGACTCAGGCGTTCGAATCGTCCGTCTTTCACGCCATGTCTTCCGACTTCAAGTACTTCGCGCAACGTCGTGTACGCGCCTGTGTTCATATAAGGAGCCGTACGCCAGACCTCGATCAACGTCGGGGTATCGAACTTCTCGATCGTGTCGTTCACGTCTTGCGAACCGGTGCGATGTAAGCGCATATCGGTAAAGTATTCGCCTAAATGACAACGCGCGCAGTCGACGCGTTCCCCTTCAAAAAGCGCTTTACCGCGTCTCGCCGATTCGCTCAACTCGCCGTCCACAAGTCTCGGACTCGGAACGGGTCTCAACGCTGAAAGATAGTCGTCTACCCACGAAGCCTTCTCTTCGTCGACTGTGCGAAAGAGAATATGAGTGAACCCCGCGCGCACGGCGGTCTCGGCGTCCTTACGGATCCCGGAGACCATACTCGGCGGCGTTTCATGCGACAACAACATACTCTTCGTGTTCTTGAAGTTGCCTGTGCCGTCGTTGAGGAGATCCCAGTTAAATCCGTCGGCGCGCGCGTCAGGATGGCATGTTACGCAGCTAAGCCAGTGTTCGGCGCATTCCGTTCCATCGTGAAAAACGATCTCGCCTTTACGTCGGGTCGACAACACCGGCTTCGGCGCAAGTCTCGCGAACGCGCGTTCCACCGTTACGCCTTGGCTCGGTTCACAAGGCGCGAGTTTCGTGAAACGCAACGCGCCGTCGGCGATATATGAACTTGCTTCCGCGTCCGCGTCAAGGCCGTCAAGCGTCTTCGGCGGGATCTCTTCGATCGTCGCCCCCTCGCGTTCCGTCTTGAACGGCGGTTCCAGTTTCAGCGTCGTCTTGCAGATAGCGTCCTCGAAGAATGCAAGCGTGTAGACGTCGTTTCCGCGAGCAACCATCTGTCGTAAGCCTTTGAGTCCAAACTTCACGCGTATGCGCATAGGCACGTCGTTGACCACGTCTTCGGAAGAGTTATACGCAAACGCGCCGTAACCGGGACGCGCGTTTTCGGGACGCAACGAGAGCATATTCAAAATGCGCTTTAACGGGAGATAGACGATCTCGTCCGTACCGGAGCAAGAGACGACGAGTCGTTCCGCGTCTTCGGAGACGACGACGCCCCACGGGTTCGCGGCGCCAAGATCGCTATCGTCCATATAGAAGACCTCGACCATCTTATTCGTCGAGAGGTCGACGGCGACAACGCAGTTTTCCGCGACCCACCCGCCGATAACTTGCCCGGTGGTAACGAGGAACGCGCTTTGAACGGCGGTAATGAACGCGAATCGCCCGCTAGGCTCGATCGCGATCCCTTGAAGATCGGATATGCCGGATTGAAGCTCGATCGTATCGACGTCGCCCGAAACAAGATCGATCGAAAAGACTTTCGCAAACGACAACGCTTGGTCGGCTTTCATATTCGTCAAACGATCGACGACGATCAAACGCCGACCGTCGGGCGTCAACGCCATAGCAAACGGTTCGCGTTCGACGTTCCAAGACCGTTCGACCTTGCCCGACGCAGCGTCCAATTCGAGCGCTCTGCCGTTAAAGCGATCCGCAATATAGAGTTTCTCGCCGTTATCGGTATTTTTAGCTACTACGTCGCAGGGGGAGTGTCCCACGGCGTACTCTTCTTCGAGCGTCATCGCGCAAGGGCCGTTATCGTCGGCGACACGCACGATCGCAACTCGTCCGTTAGGAACGCCGCCAACGACAGCGACGCGCGTTTCATCCGGAAAGAAGCAGAGCTTCGTCGGCACAAAAGAGAGTTGCAAGATCTCGGCGGGCGACTTGCCGTCGTTAGGGAGTCTACGTAGTTGCGAAAGTCCTTCCGAGGCGACGTAGAAATTCGCGGCGGCTTTATCGAGCAAGAGATCGCACGGCGCGAAATAGGAATCGGAGCCGTCGTCGGCCTCTTCGCTCAACGCCGGAGCCGCGCCGGCGGAATAGATCGAATACACGCCTTGCGAATACGCCGCCGTCGCGCAGAGTAGTAACGTCGACGCGATAAGAAACGACATGCAGTTATTCAACGCTTTATGGTAATTACTCGTCATCTTCTTAGACAGTAAGAGGTAAACGGATTATATCAAAAACACTCGTCAATTTTACAACGACGTCACGAACTCGATCAGATCGTCTTGTTCCTGCTTCGTCAATTCGTCGTAGCGGCCGTCGCGAACTCCGTGACGCGCGACCTCGAAAACGTCGCGAATAGTCGCGCACGCGCCGTTATTCAGATACGGTCCGGTGCGCCAAACCTCGATCAAGGTCGGAGTATCAAATTTCGAGATATTATCGTTAACGTCTTGTGTGCGCGTGCGATGCAAACGCATATCGGTATAGAGTTCGCCGGCATGACAACTCGAACACTCTAAGCGTTCAAAAACGCCCTTTCCACGCAACGCGGATTCGCTGAGCTTACCGTCGACAAGTCGCGGACTTGGAACAGGTCGCATCGTCGAGAGATATTCGTCGATAGCGCAAGCGTTTTCTTCTTCGTAACTTGTTCCCAAGATATGCGGGAACCCGGCGCGAACCGCGATCTCGCCGGTAGCGCGCACGCCGGAGACCATGCTCGGGGGCGTTTCATGTGTCAACAACATACTCTTCGCGCTCTTGGCGTTTCCGGAACCGTCGTTAAGCAGATCCCAATTAAGACCGTCGCAACGTCCGTCGGGATGGCACGTTACACAACTCATCCATTGTTCGAGACACGCGGTCGAATCGTGGAAGACGATCTCGCCGCGGCGGCGGATCGTTAGGCGCGGCTTGGGACCGAGACGCGCGAACGAACGCTCGATCTCGACGCCCTCGGTCGGGTATTTCGGTTCTAACTTCGTAAAGTGGAAAGAGCCGCCGTCGTTAGCTTCCGCGTCCGCTTCGTCGACGGCGCGAGGCGGCAGCTCGACAACGCCTTCGTACGAGCCTTCGGTAAAGCGTTTAAACGGCGGAGTCAATTTCAGCGTCGCCTTACAGATAACGTCGTCAAAATACGACAACGCATAGACGTCGGCGCCGCGCGTAACGACTTGTCTCATTCCTTTGAATCCAAAAACGGCGCGGATACGGAACGGGATCTGCGCGTCTTCTTCGGGTAGATCGGAGTACGCGACGGGGCTATATCCGGGTCGAGCCCAATCGGGGCGTTCCACCACCGTCTGGATCAGGCGTTTGAGCGGCAGAAAGATCAGTTCGTCAGTTCCGGCGATCGCGACGATCAGATGTTCGCCGTCGTCGGAGCACGCGACGCCCCAAGGTCCGCCGGCGGCAAGACGCGCGTTGTCGAGAACGAAGAATTCAATGAGTTGAGCTTTTTCGATATCAACGCAAAGAACGCCGTTAGCGTTGAGCCAACCGCCGCCGACGCCGCTAGCCGTGTGAAGCGTGTTTCCGCGAACGCAGGAGATCAACGCGTAGCGACCGTCGGGCGTCAGCGTCATATCTTGCAAGAGGTTGTCGGCGTTACACAGGTCGACGACTTTCGACTCGCCGCTTTCCACGTCGACGACAAAGACTTTCGCGCAAGAGAACGCCTTATTAGCTTCCATCTCGGTAATACGGTCGGCAACGACGACTTTACGTCCGTCCGGAGTAACGTCGAGACAGAACGGTTCCCGTCCTACTCTCCACTTACGCTCGATCGTCCCGTCGGCGGCGGCAATTTCAAGAAGTTCGCCGTCGAAACGGTCGGCGACATAGAGCGTTTCCGTACCGTCTTCAGCGGCATAGACAGCGACGTCGGCCGGAGAACGACCGGCTTCGTACTCGGCGAGCAGGCGCATCGAACAGGGCTCGACCTCGCCAGCGTCATTCTTCTTTGCGACTTCGACGATCGCAAGTCTACCGTCGATCCCGCCGACTATCGCGATACGCGTTTCATCAGGAAAGAAACGCAATTTGAACGGCTTGAACGAGAGTTGCAACGCTTCGACTTCGCGTTGTTCGTCCATCGGGCGACGTAAGAGCTGCGACGCTCCTTCCGACGCGATATAGAAATTTTCACCGGCTTTATCGAGCAAGAAATCGACCGGCGCGATATAGTCTTCCGCATCCTCGCCTTCGTCGCGATCGGTAGAGTACGGCGCGGACTTCGCGGAATACGGCGACGCCACACCTTGCGCGTAAACGCTAACATTCATCAAAACGACCGACGCTAACAACACAAACGCCAAAGTCGGCAAGGAATACGAGCTCTTCATTTCAGCGACTCCAAACTCGGGGAAATCAACGGTAAACAGGCGCTAATTATACCTACTTTTCATCTGAAATAAAGAGTTGACGCCCCATAATCGCCTCGAAACGACAAAACTTTATAATTTCAATTCCCCATAGCTTTTCACGTCAAGCGCGGTCTATATGCGCTCTTCTTGACGCAGTCCGTCGACGCGTTATAATCGCTACATTCTAAACGTTAAAGCGTACTTTCGCGGCGGCGTTTAGCGTCGAACATCGCTAAGTACCAAGGAAACGACCATGAAAGCGAATATGGAAAATGAAGTCTCCCAATCGGAGTACGCAAACGAGAGCGTCGTCAAACCGCCTAAGAAGATGAGCGCGGAATCGCTCGGATTCTGTTACGCGTTGTGTTCAGCGCTCTGTTACACCGTTTCGCTAGCCTCGATGCGCGGACTCACTAACTGCGACGTCAGTCCGTATTGGTCGCTCGCCGTGAAAGAATTGACCTGCGTCGCGTGCGTTTGCCCCGTCATCCTGTATTTATGGCTTCGCGGGAAATACCGATTCCCTAAATGGCGCGTGTTCTGGATCTTAGCCGTCGCGGGGCTCTCCTGTGAAGCGGTCGGTTCGATCCAACACCTCAACGCCTACGCGTTCATCGGTTTAGCGCTCGCGACGCCGTTGATCCAAGCGTCGCAGTTGATATTGTCGTCGGTCGTCGGCGCGGTCTTTCTCAAAGAGAGCGTCTCGCGCAGTAAGTTCGTCGCGCTATGTCTATTGATCGTCGCGGTCTTCTTGCTCAGTCAATCCGGCAGCTCCGGCGAGATAGCCGGCAAACAGATGCGTCTTGGTCTTGGTATCGTCTGCACGGTCGTCACCGCGCTCGGGTACTGCGGTCAACTCTCGTTCATGCGCAGCGTCTTACGCACCGAGACGCCCGGCGACGTTCAGAAAAAGGAAGCGCAAGCGCTTACGAAAGAAGATTACGTCCGTACGCCCACAACGCTCGTCATGGTCACAGTCACCGGCGTCGGGGTCGTCGTTTGCGGACTTCTGTTCACCTTGCAACAAGGGTTCCACGCGTGGCTGGAACCATCCGCCGAGAGCTGGCGTTACGTTATTACCGCCGGCTTTGCCAATATGTTCGGGTTCTTCTGTCAGATCGAGAGCTTGCGTCGTCTCTACGTCCTCAAACAAACGCTCGTCGCGACGATGCAGACCGCCACGCTCTGCCTACTTGGAGTCGTGATGTTCGGAGAAGCTTTTGGCCTCGTTACCGGTATTGGTCTCGCGCTCGTGCTCGCCGGCGTCGTTATCTCCGGCATGTCTAAATAATTACAACAGGAGGTTCCCGGAATGCCCAATTGGAGCGTCACTGCCGATCGCGCGTTCTGGGAACTCGTTTTCGCGTTCCTGTCGTGGGGGTTCTACGTCTACTTCGCGACGCGGAAGACGCAACGCGCGCGCGTAACGCGAACGCTATTAGCGTCGGCGCTATTATGGCTATTCGTTTCCGCGCGACTCGAACGCGTCGTGGAAGTTCCGCAACCGGTCGTTGTGGTCGTCGACGATTCAGCAAGCATGGCGCGTACGCTTGACGACGACGCTCGCACTGCGTATGAAGCCGCTTGCGCCGCGGCCAAGCAGGTCGTCGACGCAGCTAACGCCGTCGGAGCGAAGACGAGCCTTCGCGTTCTCTCTCAAAAAGACGCCGATCTCTCTTTCAGCGCGTTGGAAAGTTCTAAGCCCAACGCCGATAGTTCCCCAATATCCGAAGCCGCGCTCGCAAGATTAAACGCCGACGCGCCCGAATCTTCGTCTTTTCGTATCGTTCTCGTCTCCGACGGAATAGAAAACGCGCCGTCTTCAGCGTTCGCGGAAGAGCCGTCGCGCGTCGACAGCGTCGCCGTCGGCTCGACTCGCCAAGCGTTCGATCTGCGTTGGGAAAACGTTCCGTCGACTTTTGCGATCTACGGAGACGAACAAGCGAAGATCCGCGGCAATCTAAAACTACTTGGTTCCGCGGTCCCTTGTAACGTCGAGATACGATTATACGACGTCCAAGACGCGAAACTCTTATGGACGACTACGACGACGCTATCCGACGAGCTCGCGGAATTTGAATACGAATGGGATCCTCCGCGAGATCGTAAAAGCGTCTACCGCGTCGAAGCAATAGCCAAGAACGATCCGTTGTACGTCGCGTCTGATCGCCCTCTTGCCAAAGATCTTCTCGAACAACGCGATCGCTTTGAGTATTCGCGTCGTAATAACGTCGCGGAATTTACGATCGTTCCGCGTACTAAGAAACTCAACGTCTTATTGGTCGACGATCTACCGCGTTACGAATACCGCTACGCGAAATCGATCCTTAGCGAATCGGACGCCGTCGAACTACGCACGTTGTTATTCTCGGAAGACCCGAGATTATCGGAAGCAGACGAACAACATTTCCCATTATCCAAGTTTGACCGTCGCAACCTCGCAGAGTTCGACGTAGTTCTCATCGGCGACGTTCCTAACGAGTTATGGGACGGCAAATTCAGCAACTTGACCGACGTCGTATTGAAAGAAGGAAGTAAGACGTCGTTATGGTTCCTCGGCGGAAAAGTCGCCGACGACAAACTCATGCCCGGCGCGGAATCTCCGGACGCGGAACCGATCGTCGCTCAATACGCGTTGGAACCGACCGCGGAAGGACGACGGCTCTTCGCGACGTTACCCGAACTGTTTGAAAACGTCGAATTCACGCAGATCGCTCCTTACGTCAAGCCGACGGCGGACTCCGTAGTACTGTTCAACGCGCTCGATCGACGCGGGCAGAGCGTGCCGATACTCTTCACAAAGACCTTAGGACGCAATAAGATATTGTGGCAAGGCGTAGACGAGATATGGCGTTTGCGCACATTAGAAGACAAGACGCTCTACGCGCGCTTTATGCTCGCGGCGTTCGAATTTCTCGCCTCGGAGAACTCAGGACAAGCGCTCGAACCCGCGCCGACGCAAGACGAGTCAACAACGCTCGTTAACGACGAAGCGCTCGTAGAAGATTCCGACGTCGCGGCGCGTCTATCGACGTTACAAACGCTTTCCGCACGAACAAGCGGGGAAACGCTTGATCTTCTCGATCGTTCTCAAGAAGATTCTCAACGCTTAACGGAAGAATATTTGCGAGCGATATTTGCAACGCCTATAAAAGTAAAAGCGCAAGAACAAATAGATCTCGCGCCTCATAAGTTATTATTACCGATAGTTTTGGCGTTATTCTGCCTCGCTTGGCTTCCGCGCTCCTTGTTTCGTCGCAACCCCGCGCTTCCAACGCCCGCTGAAATAGTATCCCCACGTGATACAGAAACCTAGCGAGAAACCGAAGATACCGTTCCACCAACAGATCGTGTATCCAAGAAAATCGCTATGCCCAAAGAGATACATCGACGAGACGCGCAACGTCAAGGCAAGCGTCGCGACAAGCGCGGGAACGCCGCTGTGTCCCGCGCCTTGGAAAACGCCGAAAAGCGGCAAGTAAGAACACAAGACCAAATTGATGAGCGTCAACGCGCGGATGTGACGAACGCAGTACCAGGACGCCTCGTTATCTAAACCGAAAAAGCGCACGATCTGGGGTGCGCCGAACCAAAGCAAGAGCGAGATCGCGATCGTGAAACTCATCGAGACGATCTCCGTCTGGAACGTCCCAAGTTTCACGCGATCGAGTTTGCGCGCGCCGACGTTTTGCCCGGTAAACGTAGCAAGCGTCGTTTGTAGCGCGATACTGGGAAAGTTCATGAACAATTCGATCTGGCGTCCGACGGTGAACGACGCCATCATCACTTTTCCAAAGCTGTTGACGCCGCGTTGGATAAGCGTAGTCCCGATCGAAATGACGAACAAGTGCAACGCAATAGGATACCCGATGCGCAACGTGTCTTTGACGACGTCCCAACGCCAACGATAATCGGTTTTACTGAAGCGGAAGATCGGATACTTCCAGGTCATATAAAGATACGCGGCAAGACACGACGCGGCTTGCGCAATATCCGTGGCGACCGCGGCGCCAACGACGCCCCACTTATACTCGGCGACAAACAACCAGTCGAGCCCCGCGTTCAAGGCCGTGGCGATAAACAGGAAATAGAGCGTCGACGCGCTATCGCCGACCGCGCGAAGATTCGACGCGAAGATATTGTAACCAAACTGGAAGATCAAGCCGGCAAGATAGACGTAGAAATATTTCAACGTCTCGTCCAAAAGTTCGTCCGGAACGCCTACGTAATGCTTAAACGCGACGCGCCCAACAGCAAATCCAAAGAACGTTAGCGCGACGCCCAAGACGGCCAACAACACGACGCCGGTGGAAGCCGCGGCGCGAACGCGTTCGTCGTCTCGCGCGCCGTACGCTTGACTTACAAGAACTCCGCTACCCGCCGAGAAACCAAGCGCGAACGCCAAAAATAAGAACGTGAACGGGATAGTCGTTCCAACCGCGGAAAGAGAGTCTTGCCCCGAATAATTTCCGACGATAGTCGAATCGACCAGAACATACAATTGTTGTAAAAGCGATCCTAATAAGACGGGGGCGGCAAACCTTAAAATGTGTTTCCATGGCGCGCCCGACGTCATCGGCGTTCCATACATCGAACTATCCCTATTTGTCCTCTCATAACGCATCTTTAAACGCGCTCCAACGAGCGTTTCTCACGACGATTTGTCCATTATAAGACCGAACCCAGTCGCTTCAAGCGAGAGGAAATAGAAAAAATGCGCGTTCTCGCTCAACTTGCTTGTTATTACTCTTCGACTTAGTTATAATATAATTGGCGCGATGTTCGCGTTCGTCCAACCTATGGACAACCCCGCTGTCAAAGGAGTAATTATGAAAAAATCGATATTAGCCGCCATAGCGTCGATCGTCGCGTTGTGCGGCATCGGTTCGGCGTATGCCGGCGAAACGCAAGTCTCATACAAGGAATGGGACGGCGCAATTTTTAACCAAGCGACGGAAGAGATCCAAGAATTTGCGGATATCAACCTTCTTGATTTCCCCGGCGCGAAACTAGTGCACGCCGACGCGGTCGACGTACCGGAATTCCTCACCGACGGTAACGCGGGCAACTACGGTAACGGCGGTCGCGTCGCTGTCAACGGCTCGCCTTCGCGTATCGTCTATTACCTCGGCGCGCCGCGCTCACTGTACGCGTTACGAATCTTCTCGGGCAACATCGACGCTCGCGGTAACCAAGACTTCGAGATCCGTCTCGCCAATAACGCCGACAATCCGGGCGTTGAACCGCAGTTCCCCGCGGAACCGACGTTCACCTCCGGCGATAAAGTCATCGGTCGTAACAACGGCGCGTTCATGACGGAATTTGTCGCCGCCGAAGGTTCTTTACTCGATCAAAAATTCGACTGGATCGAATTCAAATTCTGGCAAACGTACAACGTGAAGGCCGGCGAACCCGGTAAAGCCAATAGCGCCGCCACGAGTTGGGGCTCCCTGGTCGAATTACAAGCGCTCGGCAATACCGACGACCCGACGCTCTTCTCCTCCGACGAGGAACGTAAAGAGTATCAAGCGAAGATCACCGAACGTAAACTGAAGGCCGAACTCGACAAGATCGGTCCCGACGTCGCCTATTCGTTCTACCATATGGATTCGCTGAAACTCGCGATCGACGATATGCTCGAAAACTACGCCGACGAGATCGGCGAAGTCGACTGGCTCGATCGCTTCAACGATTTCGAAGAGAAGTTCAAGAGCGACCTGTCGGTCAAAGAACTCGCGGAGATCGCGAAAGACTTCAACGAATTCCGTCGCGAAGTCCTTCTCTCGCACCCGGTCGTCAACGAGTTCGACAACATCCTTCTGCGTAAAACTACGAATCCCGCGCTCGAAGCGAACTGGATGTCCAACGCCTCGCGCGGTAAAGGGCAATACAACGACTCGCTCGTTCTCCTCAATGTCAAAGACCTTAACGCGCCGTTAAAGGAAGTGACCAAAGGTCGAAAAGGCTCGTTCATCGGCGATATCTCCCTCCACTGGGACGCCGACCGCTGCCTCGTCACCGCGCTCGCGGACAACAACACGTGGCAGATCTTTGAATGCGATCTCAACGACGGTTCGCTTCGCCAAGTCACGCCTGATATGGGCGGCGACGTCGACAACGTCGAAGGCTGCTACGTACCGGACGGTTCGACGATCTTTGTTTCCTCCGCGTCGATGATGGGTATTCCGTGCATCGGCGGCGGCGGTTACGTCGGCAACCTCTATCGTCTTGAAGAAGACGGTCAAACGGTCCGCCAACTCACGTTCGAACAAGACAACGACTGGAACCCGACGATCCTCCCCAACGGCCGCGTTATGTACCTCCGTTGGGAATACGTCGACATCACGCACTATTATTCTCGTTACGTCTTCACGATGAATCCGGACGGCACGAACCAAGTCGAACACTACGGCAGCGGTTCTTACTGGCCGAATAGTACGTTCTACGCGAAAACGATCCCCGGTCAATCCTCGAAATTCGTCGGTATCGTCTCCGGCCACCACGGCGTGGCTCGCGAAGGCGAACTTGTCGTCTTCGATCCGTCGAAGGGCCGTCAAGAAGTCTCCGGCGTCGTCCAACGCATTCCCGGTCGCGACAACCCGCCCGAGAACGTAACGGTCGACCAACTCGTCGACAACTCCTGGCCGAAGTTCCTCTTCCCTTGCCCGCTCGACGACAACCACTTCCTCGTTTCCTGCCGCATGAATCCCGGCGAACCGTGGTCGATCTATCTCGTCGACACGTTTGACAACATGCTTCGTCTGCGCGTTGAAGACGGGTATCAACTCCTCGAACCGTTCGCGCTCGTCGAACGCGAAGAGCCGACCGTCATTCCCGACCGCACCGTCGAAGGCGAAAAGACGGCCAACGTCTTCATCACCGACGTCTATTTCGGTCAAGGTCTTCCGAACGTCCCGAAAGGCACGGTCAAGAAGCTGCGCGTCTTCGCGGTCAGCTACGGTTATCGCGGTATCGGCGGTCACGACGCGTTCGGTATGGAAAGCTGCTGGGACGGTCGTCGTCTCCTCGGCGAAGTACCGGTCTTCGAAGACGGTAGCGCCTCCTTCAAGATCCCCGCGAACACCCCCGTCGTTATCCAACCTCTCGACGCGGAAGGTTCCGCCGTCCAAACGATGCGTTCTTGGTTCGTCGGTATGCCGGGCGAAAACGAATCGTGTATCGGCTGTCACGAAACGCAAAACGACGTTTCCCCGACGACCACCACGATCGCGCGCAACACCCCTCCGCTCGATCTCACCGAGTTCTATGGTCCTGAACGTCCGTTCTCGTTTGAAGGCGAAGTCCAACCTCTTCTCGACAAATACTGCGTCGGCTGTCACAACGGTTCCAAGCCGGATCGTCCTAACTTCGCCGACACATCCGCGGGTCCCCAAAACTTCTCGAAGTCGTATCACGCGCTGCACGGCTACGTTCGTCGTCCCGGTCCTGAAAGCGACGCGCACGTCTTGCAACCGATGGAATACCATACTTCGACGTCGGAACTCGTCGTCATGTTGAAGAAGGGTCACTATAACGTTAAGCTCGACGAAGAAGCTTGGCGCAGACTCTACTGCTGGATCGACCTGAACGTCCCGTACTTCGGTTCCTGGACCGAGATCACGGAAGCGGGCAACGAACGCGGCACTAGCCGTATCAAGAACGTCTCGAAGCGTTACGTCGAACTCAAATCGCTCTACGCCGACAACGACTTGGACTTCGAATCCGACGCCTACTACTTCGACGACGTTAAGAAAGAACGCCCCGAATTCGTTAAGCCGGAAAAGGGTCCCGAACTCGATCGTTCCGCGCCTAAACTCGCGAATTGGCCGTTCGACGCCGCTACCGCCGAAGCGATGCAAGGTTCCGCTTCTAACGGCGTTAAGTCGGAAAATAAAGCGTTCGGCATTGAAGTTCGCAATAACAAGACGGCGATCGTTACGCTCTCCGACGACGTCGCTTTCAACATGGTCAAGATCCCGGCCGGTCAATTCGTCATGGGCGATGAAAACGGTTTCGCCGACGAACTTCCTCGCGTCGCGACTAGCGTCGACAGCCCCTTCTGGATGGCGTCGACGGAAACGACGAACGCAATGTACGCGCTCTTCGACGCGACTCACGACAGCCGCTTCATCGACCAATGGTGGAAAGACCACGTTCTTCCCGGCTATCCCGCCAACGAGCCCGAACAACCCGTTATCCGTATCAGTTGGAAAGAAGCGACCGACTTCTGCGCTTGGCTCTCTGAAAAGACCGGCAAGAAGTTCCGTCTCCCGACTGAAGCGGAGTGGGAATGGGCCGCTCGCGCCGGCGCCGCCACGCCTATGTGGTTCGGCAATATCGACGCTGATTTCGGTAAATACGAAAACCTTTCCGATAAGCAAACGACGAAATTCGTCGTCCAAGGCGTAAATCCGCAACCTATCGCCAATCCCGAACCGTATCGCGCGTTCATTCCGCGCGTCGATAGCGTCGACGACGGCAACATGATCGCGACGAAAGTCGGTTCCTACGCGCCGAACGCGTGGGGACTCCACGATATGCTCGGCAACGTCGCCGAATGGACCGCGTCCGACTATCGTCCGTATCCGTATAAAGCGGACGACGGGTGTAACGCCGGCGACCTGAACGCGAAGAAAGTCGCGAAGGGCGGTTCTTGGCGCGATCGTCCGCAATGGGCGCGTTGCGGTCTTCGCCGCGATTATGAATCGTGGCAACGCGTTTTCAACGTCGGTTTCCGCGTCGTTTGTGAAGACGACCTCGACTGAAACGCCGTTGTCGCTATAACGTTGACTTGATAAAAGCGCGCGCGTCCGTCGCATTATGAGGACGCGCGCGTTCATCATATCCTAGCTTTTCATTACCTGAAAGAACGCAACTATTATGATCAACTATTTGTCACGACGTGATTTCCTCCGCGCTACCGCGTTAGTTTCCGCCTCCGCCTTAACGCCGGGCTTCCTTACGCGCAAAGCGTCCGCGCAAGAAGTCTCCAAACGCTGGTACAAAGGCAACTTGCATATGCACAACCAATGGTCGGACGGCAAAGTCTTGCCGGAACAAGCGATCGCTTGGTACAAGAGCCGCGGTTGGGACTTCATTTGTCCGTCCGACCATAACGGTTTCCAGAAGAACGATCTCCATTTCAAGTCATTCGGTTCCAAGCCAGAGATGACCGACGAAATGATCGCCGCGTTTGACGGCGAGAGCTCGCTTTGGAAGCCGATCGCGGGCGACAAAGTCAAGAACGCGTTGGAACAGAAATTCGTCGACGATGCGATCCGAGAGCTTGGCGAGAACAACGTTAAGATCAAGGAAGTCGGCGGCATGGTCTTCGTGCGTATGACGCCTTTCGACGAACTTGAAAAACAATTTGTCGAACCCGGTAAGTTCCTGATGATCCCCGGTTACGAACACACCGGCGGAGTCGTCGACGGTCGCGCGGTCCACATGAACTTCATTGGCGTTCGTCAATCGTTCGCGTACAACAAGAAGATCGAAGAGCCGGTCCAACAATTACGCGAAACGTTTGCCAAAGGTAAAGAGCTGTTCGCCGACACGCCGTACCTCTTCACGGCGAACCACCCGATGTGGAGATTCTACGATATCAACCCGAGCGCGTTCGTCGCCAACCCCGCGATCCGCGTCTTCGAATTGATCAACAACGGTATCCACGCCGACTTCAAACGCCGCAACGACCTTTGGGAACCGGAGAAATTCTGGGACGTCGTCAACGCCTATCGCGCTTCCCACGACGAAGAATTACTTCTCGCGATGGGTTCCGACGACCGTCATGATTACAGCGGTCTCTCCAAGGGTTGGACGAAAGTTCGTTCCGCCAATCTCGAATGGCCGGAACTTCTTTCCTCGATCATGTCGGGCGATATGTACGCCTCCAACGCGTTGGACTTCGAAGATATCCAATTCGACGGCAAGACGCTGAGCGTCAAGATCGACGTTCAAGAAGAAGGCGAATACAAGATCGATTTCATCGGCACGAAGAAAGATTACGATCCTACGACAAAGATCGTGGAAGTAGAAAAGAGCGAGACAAGTCCTTACCGCAAGGTCGAGATGAACTCCGACGAGATCGGCGTCGTTCTCGCCTCCGTCGACGGAACGGAAGGAAGCTACACGCTCCAAGCCGACGACCTCTACGTCCGCGCGAAGATCTACAAGGCGGACGTCGATCCGAACCTCAAGTGGAAGACGAAGCCCGCCGCGTGGACGCAAGCTTATCGTTGAGCTATTCCTAAGCGAACTGCTTAATTGACAATCAGTTATCAACAAACGCCGACGTTTCGCAGCGCCGGCGTTTGTTTTTCTTCGCGCTCCCGGAAAGTTGGCGCGCGTTCGGCGTTCAACACGATCTAAAAAGAGTCCGAATCTTTTCTCAATATCGCGTACATAATAATGTTATCGCCTAGATTCGCCTTGTTATTTTATGCGGATTTGTTAAAATAGAACAAAGAATAAGGTGATAACGCCTTAATAAAGTCCTAATTATCACTCAGTATTAGAGGGTCATAATGTCCAGATCTTCTCGTAAATCCCTGAACGTATACGGGCGAGCCTGTATCGCGTTAACTTTGGCGTCGTGTCTCGCACTTGGTTGTGAACAAGCGAAAAAATCGGCGGAAGAAACGCCCGCGCCTAAAGAAGCGGAAGCCGCAAAAGTCGGCGTATACACCGTTAAGACTCAATCCCTGCCTCTCGTCTATACGCTTCCCGGACGCGTTATCGCCAAGTCGACCGCCGAGATCCGCCCTCAGATCGGCGGTCTTATTGCCGCTAAGAATTTCGAAGGCGGTCAATACATCCATAAAGACGACGTTCTTTACGAGATCGATTCCGACGTCTATAAAGCTCGCGTCGAGAAAGCCGAAGCGACGCTTGAAAACGCTCAAGCTGTTGAAAGACGTTGCGAAGAACTCCGCGTTAAGCAAGCGGTAAGCGAACAAGACTACGAAAACGCCGTCTTTGCGCGCAAGACCGCCGAAGCCGACCTCAAACTCGCGCAGATCGATCTGGAACACTGCACGATCAAGTCGCCCATCAACGGCGTCGTCGCGCCCGGATTTGAGGCGAAGGACGTCGGCACGCTCGCGCAAGTCGGTCAAGCGTCGCCTTTAACGACGGTCCAAGAGATCGATCCTATCAAGATCGAGATCAATCCCGCCGTCAACAAGATCCTCCCCACGCTAATGGAATACTCCAAAGAGGCGTCGGCGAAACGTTCGGAACAAAAAGCGAACAACGAACCTCTCGAACCGTCGGAAGACGACTACATCATGAACCCGTTGCCGCTGAAACTCGTTCTGGGAGGCGGCTATGAATACGACCATGACGGCACGCTTAGCGAAGTCGACAGCGCGGTCAACGAAGACGTCGGCACGGTCAAATTCCGCGGTCTTTTCCCGAACCCCGACAACATCCTGCTCCCGGGCATGTTCGTCCAAGTCAAAGTCGAGACGAGCGTTCGCGATAACGCGATCCTCATTCCCCAAGACGCCGTTTTCCGCAACTCCAAGGGGGACGCGTACGTCTGGGTCGTCGGCGCCGATTCCACGACTCAACGCCGCGATATCGTAACCTCTATCACCCAAGGCTCCGAGATCCTCGTCGATTCCGGTCTTGAAGCTAACGACCGCGTCGTCGTCGAAGGCGCGCAATACGTCTTCGAAGGCGCGAAAGTCGAGGCGTCCGAAAAGACCGACGCGCCCGCGCCCGCTCCCGCCGCTCCCGCCGCGTCCGCCGCGCCTGCCGCGCCCAAAGCGGAATGAGCGTTCTTCTCTCGGTAACGCCGTCGATAATAACGCGGCGTTTTCACAGCTCGTGATAGATACATAAAGAAATCATATATCATGTCCAAATTTTTCATCGAGCGGCCTATTTTTGCCTGGGTCGTCGCCATTCTGATCATGCTCGCGGGCGCGGCGGCTCTCTTGCAGCTCCCGATCTCGCAATTCCCCGACGTCGCGCCTCCGGCTATCGCCGTCTCCGGCAGATATCCCGGCGCGTCCGCTCAGACGGTCAAAGACTCCGTCGTTCAAACGATCGAACAACAACTCAACGGTCTGACCGGATTCCGGTATATGAGTTCGTCGAGCACGTCCTCCGGCGACTTCACCATCACCGTTACGTTCGACCAAGGGACCGATCCCGATATCGCGCAAGTCCAAGTTCAAAACAAAGTCCAACTTGCGACCCCGATGCTTCCTAGCGAAGTTCAACAACAGGGGATCACGGTCGCCAAATCGCAAGTCAACTTCATGTTGATCGTCGCCGCGTACTGCGACGACGATTCCGTCGCTCCCGAAGACCTTAACGACCTCACGTCCGGCCAGCTCAAAGACGCGATCGGCAAAGTCAGCGGGGTCGGCGCGGTCGACGCTTGGGCGTTCCAATACGCGATGCGCGTATGGCTCGATCCTGAAAAGCTCCGCGGTCTCAACATGACGCCGAGCGACGCTATCGCCGCGATCCGCGAACAAAACGTCCAAGTATCCGCCGGTCAGATCGGCGGCGATCCTTCGCCGGACAGCTCGCGTATCGCCGTTACCGTCGTCGCGAAGAACCGGATGTCGGAAGTGCAACAGTTTAAGGATATCCTTGTCCGCACTAACTCGGACGGTTCTCAAGTCCGTCTTTCCGACATTGCCGAAGTCGAACTCGGCAGCGAAAACTACTCGATCTCCTCGAAACTCAACGGTAATCCCGGCGCCGCGCTGGGCGTTCGTCTCGCTAGCGGCGGCAACGTCCTCAAAACGACCGAAGCCGTCAAAAAGGTCGTCGAGGAACAAAAGCGCTACATGCCTAACGGCGTAAAGATCGCCTACCTTAACGAAAACGCGCCTAACGTCGAAGCGTCTATCCACGCGGTAGTCCATACGCTTATCGAGGCGTTCGCGCTCGTCTTCATCGTAATGTTCCTCTTCCTGCAACGCTTCCGCGCGACGCTCGTCCCGACGCTCACGATCCCGGTCGTTTTGCTCGGCACGTTCGGCGTTCTCTACGCCGCCGGCTTCACGCTCAACGTCGTCGTTCTCTTCGCGATGACGCTCGCTATCGGTCTGCTCGTCGACGACGCCATCGTCGTTGTTGAAAACGTGGAGCGTCTGATGGAAGAAGAAGGGCTCGACGCCAAAGCCGCCACGCTCAAGACGATGGAACAGATCCAAGGCGCGCTCGTCGGCGTCGGCGCGACGATCTCCGCGGTATTCCTTCCGACGGTCTTCTTCGGCGGTTCTACGGGCATCATCTACCGCCAATTCGCGATCGCCATTATCTCCGCGATGTTGCTTTCCGTATTCATCGCGTTGACTTTTGCGCCCGCGCTCTGCGCCACGATCCTCAAGTCGCATAAAGAGGGTAGCAAACCGTTCATCCTCTTCCGTATGTTCAACAACGGTTTGGCGTTCTGCACGAACCAATACGGCAACAGCGTCAAATATATGACGAAACGTTGCTGGCGTTTCATGTTGGTCTTCTGCTTGATCTGCGCGCTCGTCGCGTGGTGGTTCCCGAAGCTCCCGACCGCGTTCCTTCCCACCGAAGACCAAGGGACGCTGTATGTTACGGTCATGCTTCCGCAAAACGCGTCTAGTCACCGCACGCAAGAGATCCTTGACGACGTCGCCAAGTACTTCGTCGAAAACGAGACCGACGTCGTGGACAAAGTCCTCGCTATCAACGGTTACAGTTTCTCGGGCCGTAGTTCTAGCGCGGGTATGTTCTTCATCGCGCTGAAACCGTTTGCCGAACGCACCGCGCCCGGTACGGACGTATTCAGCTTATTGCAACGCGCCAACGCGAAGTTCGCGTCGATCAACGGCGCCGTCGTCACGCCGATCGTTCCGCCGTCTATGCCCGAACTCGGCAACGTCGCCGGTCTGGACTTCTATCTCCAAGACAACGTCGGATTCGACCACGACGAGTTCGTCAAGATCCGCGGTCAGTTCCTGAAAGCGGTCATGGATTCCGGCCTGTTCTCCGCCGCTTGGGCCAACACGATCCCCGACGAACCGCAATACAAGATCGAGATCGACGAAGCCGCCGCGCGCGCCTACGATCTTGACCTCGGCGTAGTCAATCAAACGCTAAGCGTCGCCTGGGGCGGGGCCTACGTCAACGACTTCCTGGAACGCGGTAAGATCAAGCGCGTCTTCATCCAAGGCAAGGGCGATTCTCGCGCTTCCGTCGACGACTTCGATCGCTGGTTCACGCGCAACAACAAGGGCGCCATGGTCCCCTTCTCCGCTTTTGCTAGCGGATATTGGACTTACGGTTCTCCGAGCCTCTCGCGCTACAACGCGGTCACCGGCGTCGAGTTCAACGCCGTTCCCGCGCCGGGCGTTAGTTCCGGCGTCGCCATGGCGAAAGTTGAAGAGATCGTCAAAGATATGCCCAAGGGCGTCGGCGTCAGCTTCACCGGTATCTCCTATGAAGAACACGAATCCGGTTCCGCGGCGTCTAAGTTGTTCGCGCTCGCGCTGCTCATCGTCTTCTTGTGTCTTGCCGCGTTGTACGAAAGCTGGTCCGTTCCGATCGCTATCGGCATGGTGGTGCCGTTCGGCGTTCTTGGCGCCGTCGCCGCCGTCGCGATGCGCGGCATGACGAACGACGTCTTCTTCCAAGTCGGTCTGTTGACGGTCATGGGTCTCTCCGCGAAAAACGCGATCTTGATCGTCGAATTTGCGAAACAGATGGTCGAACAAGGCGTTCCGCTTCTCGAAACCGCGTATCGCGCCGCGATCTTGCGTCTGCGTCCGATCCTTATGACGTCCGCGGCGTTCGCGCTCGGCGTTTACCCGATGACGAAAGCGATCGGCGCGAGTTCCGTCAGCCAACGCTCGTTAGGTACGAGCGTCCTCGGCGGTACGATCGTCGCGACCGTTCTCGCGATCTTCTTTGTTCCGCTCTTCTACGTTCTCGTCGTCAGCCTCTTCACCTCGAAGAAGAAACGCGAGGCGTTGGAAGCGAAAGCGGCTTGACGTTAAACGCTTAACGCGTCGATAACGCAACGCGGACCTCGAACTCGTCAGAAGTCGAGGTCCGCTTGTTTTTAACGAAATTATTTGACTCTCGTCGCGCGTTCGTCTATAATAAGTTCTACGGATACGTCGTCCGCGCTGACGTCACACTAAATAACGGAGAGAATAAAATGTCTCGTATGAATCGTCGTTCCTTCATGAGATCCGCGGCCGGCGCCGCGTTCGGTCTCGGTCTAGCTTCCTCGTTCTCTTGCCCTAACTTCGCGCGCGAACTCAACGTCAACGAGAAGTTGAACCTCGCTCACGTCGGTCTTGGCGGTATGCAAGGCGATTTCCATCGCGGCTCTTGCAAAAACGAAAACCGCGTCGCGATTTGCGACGTCGACAAGTCCAATCTTGAAAAGTACGCTCCGGAAATGCCCGACGCTAAACAATACGTCGACTTCCGCGAAATGTACGCCGAGATGGGCGACAAGATCGACGCGGTCGTCATCACCACGCCGGACCACACTCACGCGATCGCGGCCGTCGAAGCAATGAAACTCGGTATCGCGCCTTACGTCGAAAAGCCGCTTGCGCACGACGTTTATCAGATCCGCACGATGCAAAAGCTCGCTAAGGAAAAGAACTTGGCGACGCAAATGGGCACGCAGATCCACGCCGGCGACAACTACCGTCGCGTCGTCGAACTCGTTCGCTCCGGCGCCATTGGCAAGATCAACCGAATCGACGTCTGGTGCGGCGTCGTTTGGGGCGGCAAGCAAGACAAGAGCGGCGAATACGAAGTTCCCGCCAACATCGACTGGAACCTCTGGCTCGGTCCCGCTCACGAACGTCCGTATCACCCGGTCTATTTCGGCGGTAACTGGCGTTCCTTCTGGGAATTCGGCAACGGCGGCATGGGCGATATGGGCTGTCACTTCATGGACCTCCCGTTCTGGGCGCTCGACCTCCAACTTCCGAAGACGATCGAAGCGACCGCGCCGGAAAAAGCCGACTCCGATTACGCCGGCCGCGACCTCCATGTCGAATACGTCTTCGACGGCGTTAAAGGCACGACCGACGAATTGGCCGTTTCCTGGTCCGACGGCGACGCTCGTCCGGAATCCCTCAAGAAGTACGGCGTCGAAGAAGGCAACGGCGTTTTGTTCATTGGCGAAGAAGGCGCGATCTACTCCAACTACAGTTCTCATCGCCTCATTCTGAACGATAAGAACAAGACGTTTGAAGCGCCCGCTCCGTACATCCCGACCTCCGTCGGTCATCACCAAGAATGGATCGACGCGATCAAAGCCGGCAAGACGGAAACGACTTGCAGCTTCGATTACTCCGGTCGCGTCGCGGAAACGATCCTCCTCGGTCCCGTCGCTTATCGTTGCGGTCACAAACTCGAATACGACGCCAAGAATATGGCGGCCACGAACTGCAAGCACGCCGCGCAACTCCTCAAACAAGAAGTTCGCGAAGGTTGGGAAGTCTGATCTAGCGCGCTCGCGTCAAGACGTTAACGCTTGACGCGTAAATAAATAAAGACCGCCGTCGCGATCGATTCTTCGCGGCGGCGGTCTTTTATTTCGTAGTCTTTAAGTCGTAACGCTCAGAGTTGGATGACCTTGATGGAGGGATCGAGGCGGTCTTGCAACACCATCGCGACGAGCATTTCGAGCGTGACGGACGCGCTTTCACAGCCGTCGCACGACCCGACAAGTTGAACGTAGACGAGGTTGTCTTTAACGTCGACGATCTCGAGGTCGCCGCCGTCGCGTTGCAATACCGGTCGCACTTCGGCGTCGATCGTCTTTTCGATCATCTTAGCGCGTTGGTACGGCGACGCGTTCGCGAATTCGCCGGGCGCGGCTTTCGCGGCGTTCGTAGCGGAGAGTAGCGTCGGGTTCTGGGAAACCGTGCCGTCTTTCGCCGTGGAGACGGTCGCAAGCGGGATAAATCCGGTCGCTTCTTGCGCGACGGGCTCGGCGTTCGCGACTTCGACTTTGTTTTCAGGCGTTTTTTCCGCGACGGGCAAAGAACAAGCGCTCACGCCGCACGCGTCGCCGGACGCGAGTACTTCATTGATAATGTCTTGGATCTCGCCGCGACAAGACCCGCAAGCGCCGCCGGCTTTCAACGCGCCGGTAACGTCGTCGATCGTCTTCAAGTTCAATTCGCGGATCTTGCGACGCAGATACGGTTCGGTGATACCAAAGCACTTACAGACGAGTCGTCCTTCGTTTTCGTCGTTGCCAAGACGCTTGATCCCCATAGCTTCCAGATCGACGCCGCGTTTTGAAGCCCAGTCAAAGACGGCGGCTTCCAACGCTTCCGCGCCCATGACGGAACAATGTATCTTTTGCGTCGGCAAGCCTTCAAGGAATTCGACGATATCTTGATTCGTGATCTTCAACGACTCTAACGGCGTGACCTTGCGTTCCTCAATGATCCGGCAAAGCGCTTCTGAAGCCGCGATCGCGGAGGTGCATCCGAACGTCAGGAACTTCGCCTCGACGATACGATCTTTCATCGGATCGACGGGGTCGCGTTCGACTCTGAACGTAAACTTCAACGCGTCGCCGCAAGCGACGGAGCCGTGTTCGCCCACGCCGTCAGCGTTCGCAACTTCTCCGACGTGCGTTCCGGTCTTGCCTTGAACCGCGTCCATAAACAACTGTTTCGTCTTATCGCTATACTGCCATCCCATGATCGCCGCCTCGTTTCTATCCAAACGTATCGAGGACCCGCAAACGCATACGACCGCGTTCGCGAAAAACTCCTATCGACGTCGTTTCTAATATAGTACTACTTTAGACGCTTTCGTGAAGGGGGCTTTCTCGCAACGCCCTCGTAGACTCGTATCGGTTTTCTAAAAAACTTAGTCACATCTAATTATGCAAATACGGCGCCGAACCAACAAAAATCGGATACCGTTTCTTCAATATTTCCGATCTTCCCAACAACGGAAATTCGCGCGTCGAAAGTTTCTCGCCCCTTTTATAAACGCGTCAAAGAGATACAATAATAAAGCCCGCGTACATCCCGGGTAAACAGAACAATAAAAACAAAGCTTTTGGAGATATCGATGAGCGTGAAATTCGACGTCATTAAGGAAATGACCTGGCGCGGCCTGTTGAATCAAGTTACCGATGAAAAGATCGGCGAATTCCTTATGGAAAAACCTCGTTCCATCTATACCGGTTTTGACCCGACCGCCGATTCGCTCCACGTCGGTCACCTCGTCGCCATCATGAATCTCCGCCGCTTCCAAAAAGCCGGTCACCGCCCCATCGCGGTCGTCGGCGGCGCCACCGGTATGATCGGCGACCCGAGCGGCAAGAGCGACGAACGCAAATTGCAGACAGCCGACCAAGTTCGCCATAACGCCGAATGTCTCAAAGCGCAACTCTCTCGCTTCGTCGAATTCGACGATTCCGGCAACGGCGCGCTCCTCGTCAACAACTACGACTGGATGAAAGACTTCACGTATCTCGATTTCTTACGCGATATCGGTAAGATGTTCCCGGTCAACGTCATGATGACTAAGGATTCCGTCAAGAGCCGTCTCCAATCCGACAACGGCCTTAGCTACACCGAATTCAGCTATATGCTCTTGCAATCCTACGACTTCGTCCACCTGCATCGCGCTTACGGTTGCGAACTGCAAGCGGGCGGTTCCGATCAATGGGGCAACATCACCGCCGGTATCGACCTTGCGCGTCGTATGGACGGCGTTCAACTCTACGGTTTCACGAGCAAATTGCTCCTCAAGAGCGACGGTAAGAAGATGGGGAAATCGGAGTCCGGCGCTCTCTGGCTCGACGCCAACCGCACTAGCCCGTACCAATTCTATCAATACTGGGTCAACGTCGACGACGCCGATATCGAAAACGCGTTCAAATTCTTCACCGACCTCAACGAAGAAGAAGGTCTCGCGCTCATCGAACAACACCGCGCGAATCTTGGTCAACGCATCTTGCAAAAACAAGTGGCGAAAGAACTCACCTCCATCGTCCACGGCGAAGAAGGCTTGAAGTCTGCCGAAAAAGCGACCGCGATCTTCTTCGGCGCCGAGATCGAAGACCTCACCGACGCGGAACTTACCTCCGTCTTCTCCGACGTTCCGAGTTGCGAGACCTCGCGTGAAAAGCTCGATCACGGCGAGCTCAACTTGATCGACGCGTTCGTTCTCACCGGCCTCGCCAAGACCAAGGGCGACGCTCGTCGCACGATCCAACAAGGCGGCGCGTACGTCAATAACCGTCAAGTAACCGACGTCAACACCGTCCTCAGCTCCGCTAATCTCGCTAGCGAGACCGTCGTCGTTCTGCGTAGCGGCAAGAAACGCTACGCGTTGCTCAAGTGCGTTTGAGCGCGACGTAGATCATCTCGATAAACGGTTTCACTATTGAAACGCCGAGAATATCGAGCCGACCTTAAGCATAAGATAGTCCGGTGAAAGATAACATTTCACCGGGCTATTTTTTCGCGTTAGTTCATCTTCTAAGAGACCGCGGTATCAACATTTCGTTTATTTGCCCGCGTCAAACGCGGAAAAATGTTTGCCGAACGCTTAGAGATCATAGTTCGAAAAGTTCTTCGTAGTCCTTTTTGACGCCTTTATCCGTCTCCTTCTTGTAAAGACTCTTCAACTGCGACTCATACTTACGCCAGTCCAAATACCCATCTTCGGCTTTCATCTCTAAGGCTCTCACAGCGAACCCCCTAACTTCAGAATCAGGATCCTCAAGCGCCGCGATCAACGCCTCTATAAAATCAGCGCGCCCCGAATCAACGTCCAGAGCGAGATCGGCCGCCCAAGTACGTATTACGTGCGACGGAGACTGAAGCGCCTCAATAAGGTAAGGAATCGCTACGTCAGCCGAAAATGACTTCATAAAGCATGTAATAGAAGCATAACAGTCATCAAGCTCGCCTAGAGAGTTGAGAAGCAAAGGAATGGCTTCTTCACAAGGATTCTCGATAAAATAATCGATCACCTCAAGCCATTTTTCGATCAAATACTCCCACGAGTTTTCTCCTTGCCCATCATCCTCCGGCGTCGACACAACAGGCATGGGCTGATGCGCTCGTAAAAATTGTATACCTTCATCATACGTCATAAGAACGATCCTCCTAGTTAAATATTTCAAAAACCTTAACTCATTATTGTGGACTCGCTACGGATCGGGCCTCCTCGGAGTAGAGCCGATCCGCGGGGCGCAACAAGGCAATGTTACATCCAACTAAACTAAAATCAACCGTTTTCGCCTAGACGTTTTTTAAGCGCTTTAACCGCCAACTCTACGCCATCAGCAAACGGAGTCCAAAAGCTCTCGCATACCTCAGGGTTCCGTGGTTTTATAAATTCCTCTCTCTCCCTAAATGCAGCAAGACACTTTTGAAAAAGATCAAGCGATTCCGCATATTTCTGTTCTTGGAAACGCAATAACGCTAAGTCGAAAAAAAACCATCCCCCCGGCACATCATTGATATATTTATCGCCAATAATTCCTGCATTATATTCAGATAACACATCCGACGACTCTTGATATTTATCAAAAAAGGGAAGAACAGTTTGATTAACCAAGCCGTCAATTTTGACAAGTAGGTCGTCGATACAGTCTATCGTTGTGGGAATTTTCCACGATTCATTTATTTCCAGATGCGCTATCACGTCTTTATAAAAATCTACCCATATCTCTTTGAAACGCTCAAACTTCTGAAGCGTTCGCGCGTCTTGCGGCAATCCCTCCCAGCAATCAAAACAAGGGATAAAATAGTACCAACACTGAATATAAACCTCCCAAGCATTAGGCATAAAGAAATGACAAGACTGACTCAGCGTCTTCGTCGTTCTAGTCCATCTCTGTCTCGTACTATTACTCTCAAATCCCAACGGCTTTAGTACTTGTCTAAAATAAGTTCGAAGTCTCTTACGAAGCGCGTCACGAACCATCTGCGCATTACTTTTTTCTGTTGGCATTTTTATTACCTACTTTAAAATAATATAAACCTCGGCGTCCGGAAGTTCCGCCAAACCTTCCAAAATTATGTAAACACCCGTTATAACATTCGGGAAAGCTCGTTCCAACGTTCCCCGAAAACAGGAACTCCGGCGGTCATCGCGGTTCCTATTTTAGCGACTGCGGAATAGAAAGCAAGAAAAGAACGTAATATCAGACACAAGCCACAAGATCCAAGATCGTCCTTAGTTTCTATCCGACTCAAAAGCCAATAAGTCTAATTGAAAACAAAACACGCGCGTTCCGTTTAGAAGGAGCGCGCGTGTTCCATTTCTAAAAATTCACATCACGATCAACCGCATTGCATGACAAGCCAAATTCTGTCGAATCTCTTCGCTAACAGATCTTCTTTACGAATGTAAAAATAGAGCAATCCACCATCGCACCATTCAAGCTCGAAGTCGTCGTTATCCGATACGCGCCCGATCTGCATGAGAAGCATCCAATCTTTACTTCGTTCAAAAATCTCCTCGCGCTGTTCCGGGGTCAATTCAACTTCCTTTTCAC
Organism: Thermoguttaceae bacterium; assembly: GCA_045599605.1. GTDB lineage: Bacteria > Planctomycetota > Planctomycetia > Pirellulales > Thermoguttaceae > RUG369. The sequence continues at coordinate 2,440 of JAZRWE010000005.1, read as the reverse complement.
CCTTATAAAAGCGTTCGCAGTCGAAGAGCATACTCTCCTGAACGATATCGGCAAAACCAAGCATTTGCGTATAGGTTTCAAAGTCGTCGTCTTCACGACCTATGCATTGATCGCGCGCGGGACCAAACTCGTCGTAATCGGTCTTGTCTCCATAATGATATTCGTTGAACTCCTCATGGTCAGGCGTCGATACTTGTTGAGAAAAGTCTATCGCCAACTCTGGAAACTCGAACTCTTCGTCCATCACAGTCTCATAATAATCGCTTGGCGGCAGCGTTTCTTTCAGTTCGGCAACGGGGCAATCGTAATAATATACGCGCGCACACCCCTTATCTTTTGGTCCTAATCCCGCAGCCATAGACACGTATTCATAGAAAAAGTAGAGCATACCCGAGCGAGGAAGCAGACCTTCCGTATCGTAACGCGCGACTTCTGCAAGATCGATCTGCAACAAAAACGTCAACGGTCGATCGGCTACTTCGGCGTCCTCTAACGAGCGACCCTCATAGTACGGCCATTCGAAATTATCGGGAAGATAAGGATGACCGCCAAATTTACTTGCGTTAGGCGCAAGGGGACCGTCCGGCTTCTGAAAAGTTAGACCGATCGCAGGACGCTTAAGCTTATTAAGCCAATCAAGAAGTTCCATCAAACTCTCCTACTTCATTAAACGAGTAACAAGACCCTCCGACGTACCGTGTCACGATACGCGTTGCAAACACTATTCCACATGAATGAAGAACCGCATACGCCAAAACTTTACGCCAAAGTCAAGTAGTCGTCTTCGGCTCAGTCGCGATAATACGAGCAATACGCTCCTTCAATTTCCAGAACCAACTTCCTTCACTCGTGCGACTCCCAAACCTTTTTAAACTCCAAACCGGTAAGCTTGTTTTCACGAGCTAAATATTCAAAATCAAGTCCTTTTTCACGTAATTCAGGCGACGAAATGGTAAAAAGATAATTATCCTCATTCGGGATCTGAAAAACCGGATATCGCCCGCTAAGAAAGTCGGGATCGTCAAACTCCCAAGTCGATTTGTCAATATTTTCAAAAACTGTATCGATACCACAACGCGTTACTTCAACAACGCCCTTCGGAAAGATAACATGCCATGGAAAAACAATATGATACGATTTGTTGCCCCTTGAAATAGGTTGGTATTGTCCACTGGCTAACAACGGCTTCTTCACGATATCCCAAGCCTTCTCAGTCACTAACAAAAGCTTGTGCCAACCCCAAAGGTAGGGGATATCGGGTTCCATCTTTCTTCTTCGCGCTTCTGTTTCAAGAGGCGGCCATATCCAATCCTCAGGTAAAGGTTCGTTTTTGCACCAAAACCCATAATCAATGGCTTCAAAAGGAAGATCCATGAAATAATCCACATGTTTTTCTGATAAATCGTGCGATACTTGGTAGATTTCCATTTAAGTACTCCCTGTAAATATGTATTGTTAACGAAAAATTTTATGCGTTTCTCAAACACTCTTCTAAAGAGCGTTAAGTTCCTATCTGCATCGGCTGCTTATGTGGAAACACGTAATTCAACAATGTTTCCAACTAAATAATTATTATACGTCAAACCCGGTCGTTCCGCAAACATATTTGTCTTACGTTATGAGAAAAGTCGAAAAACATCGCATGTCGCGTAATATCGTGGTTTTCGTTCTTGATATGTTACCTCACGAGCAGTCTGGAAATCACCTCTTGTTAATAATTGAAAACCAACGTCTCTTGCGGAATCTCATATCACAAACCTAATTATTTCAAAGAGTCCCTTTTAATCGCCGAAATTCTTCGAGAACTTCCTTTGCTTTTTGTCTATCCCATTTTTCTCTAACAATACGGGCATTAATAAGCTCGTCAATTTCTTCCTTATATTCAATTTTTAGAAGTTCTGATTTAATAAAATCAAGAGCCTCAAGGACTCTCTCCCGCCGTTGCGTTGAATCAGTTATACCATCGGCGGTAGCCGCACGGAGTAATTCCTCAACGTTTTCATAATAAAGTTTTGTGTGTACTCGATAATGCACCTTACTTGCTAAAAATACTCCGTTATCTGCATCGTCGGGCCTAATTCCAACGCCAATCAGTATTTCACGAGATTCACGAGCACGTTTAGCCCCAAAGGCAACCATATGATGAGCGGCAGTTCCTTCCGACCTTTCAATCCCCAATTTCACCATATTATCCCCGAGTATCTTCGAATGACACACGTTATGTACCAACACCCCGTCAAGGGTGACATGGTACACATGCTCGGAGTAGACTTCGAGGTTATAGACGGTCTGAGGACCTGGACGCGGGAGCTTGCTAACTACGCGTTTCGTATCGCCGTTATAAAGTAGGACGCGTTCGCCTTCTTGTAGATCGCCTGCTTCAACAAAATCATGACGATCGACTGACCAGAAAGGATGATTACTAGTACAACCTATCGGC
>JAZRWE010000004.1:0-7750 GCA_045599605.1 Thermoguttaceae bacterium | reverse complement strand
TCGAAGAGATCATATGCACGCCGAACCACCGATTTTATGTCGTCGGAAAAGGTTGGGTTATTGCGCAAGAATTGCGACAAGGCGACTTCTGCTTATCCGCAAGCGGAGAAAAGATCGCCTTTGTCTCAAAAGAGATTCTTGGCGAAAAACAACGCGTTTACAACGTTGAAGTTGAAGAACGGCATACGTATTTTATTGTCGTCAAAAAGGGCTATAACGTTCTAGCGCACAATGAATGTTGGGCATGGGAAATAGCAAAAGGTTTTGGCGACGGACTGATTACAGGCGCCAAGGGAGTAACGAACGGTCTTACAAACGCGGTATATTCAACGATCACGCTTGGAATGGGAGATCATTACGCCGGTCCTTTTACGCTTACGGAAAAAGACATTATGTATGGAGGAGAAATTTCGCAAAAGATAGCAAATATAAGTGGTGAAATTGCTATTGGCGCGTTATCAGGTGGAGCCGCTAGCCTTGCATCAAAATCTCAAAAACTCAGTTATGGAGTCCGTTACAGTTTGAACGCAGTCAATTTGTTGGATACAGCCGGTAATGTCTCGTCAGTAGTACGTGGCGGATTAGATATGTACATACATGAGGACAAAAGCGCGGAAAACATCCTGCAAATAGTAGCAGGAGGTGTAGGTTTACTTGGTAATCTCCCGAGTTTTCATTTAACGACGCCTAAAAAAGTTCCGCCCCCGGGGTACATCACCGTGTCAAGACGGGGGCGTCCAGATATTAATTATGTTGAAGACGGGGACTGGGTTATGACCGGCGACGCAAATTGGATTAATTACATTCTGTCATTTAAATGGGATTTTATCTCACCAAATAACATAGTAGCGCCTTTTTCTTCCGGTCAATCATTTCCTTTACCTTCCAACACTGTTCATTGGCCTAAAGGCGTATTTACAATTGACGGTATATGGAAGGGCATACTATTTGGTCAGCACAGATATTTTGGACCGCGCAGTTATTTTGAGTAATAGAGGAGTATAAACATGCTTGATCTAGATCCAATGTATATACCATTACCGGGACCGAGGTTACTCATTGGCACGTTGTTATCCGCATTTTGCTGTACGGTTGGCGCGTGGCTCATATTCATTCAATGGTGGGCGAAGATAATGGAATTTACAAAGCTCACCAAACAATACCACTCTTTGGCGCCGGGAGGTTTTTTACTTGCAATAGGTATTTATCTCCTTCCTACTCCGACGAATACAGGCACATGGGGGGGGCAGTTTGAACATATCGGGATCGTTACGTCAACCATTAAACCTTTTTGGTGGGTTGCGCTTGCGATCGATCCGTTCAATATTTTAATTATATTAGGCATAATTTTTGTGTTCATTCCCTATTTGTTTCGCGAATATTTACAACCTCTTTTCGGAAAACCATGTAACCGACCTAATTCAAGAAAAAAGTACTTGAGTATTTCTCACATAGAACAGACGGGCGACTTCGCTTTCAAGATGTGGTTTTCATGGCGCGACAAAGGCTCGATCGGCTACACGGAAAGCGCCGACAGTCTGAACTGGAGCGAACCGCAGATCGTTCTCGCGCCCTGCGATAGCGGTTGGGAAGAACGGGTCAATCGCTGCTGCATCGCGCATAAAGATTCTCAATACTACATGTGGTACACAGGGCAGACCAACGATCGTTCCTTCATCGGCCTCGCGCTCAGCGACGACGGCCTCGAATGGCGTCGCGTGTCGAAGAAACCGGTCCTCGAACCGTCGACAGATTGGGAGAAAGCCGCTGTCATGTATCCCAACGTCCGTTGGGACGAAGAAGCTCAACTCTTCAAGATGTATTACTCCGCCGGCGAGCAAAACGCCCCCAACGCGATCGGTTACGCCACAAGTCCCAACGGAATCAACTGGACGCGTTACGCAAATAACCCGATCTTCACCGCCGATCCACGATGCAAATGGGAACAACACAGAGTTACCGCTTGTCAAGTCATTCCATACGACGGTTGGTTCTATATGTTCTACGTCGGTTTTGAAAACGAGAAGACCGCGCACATCTGTATCGCACGTTCCCTAGACGGCTTGACCAACTGGGAACGCGGACGCGGTCCGTTCTTTTTCCCCTCCTACCAAAAAGCGTGGGACGGCAAAACCTGTTACAAACCGTTCGTGATCGACAAATCTAAAAGTTGGTATTTGTGGTACAACGACACAAATGGAGCCGTCAAAAAAATATTCATCTTTAAGTATCTCACGGCTAGTGATTACTTTGAAAAAGAAACGAAACCGTGACGTCCTGAAATCAACGCGTTTTCCCCGATTTCCTCTATTGCTCCCAACTCCAATAAAGGAACGCCTATGTTTTCAAAGCCTTGCTCTAAAATCACGGTCTTCCTTACCGCCGAAAAAGCCCGAAACACCACATTGGTAAACGTGCAAAAGACCGCCGATCCCGCCGCGTCTTACGACACTATAAGCGCCGCGTTGGAGAACACATTGAACGCCGCCGCTCTCGCCTATCGCGGCGCGGCGTTCGGCGCTTGGGAAGATCTCTTAGACGAAACCGCCGACAATTACAAAATCTTTGCGCATAATCAAGAGCGGATAGACCATGGCGGAACCGTCGCAGACGACGCGTTCGAGAATCCGACCTTCGACTATGAAGTCTGCTTTGCCGCGGGCACGCAAGTCCTGATGGCCGACGGCACGACCAAGTCGATCGAACTGATCCGCCCCGGCGATTTAGTTCTCGCCGCGCATCACTTAAATCCGGAAGAAAGACCTACGGCCGCGAAAGTCGTTCGCTTCTTCGACAACGGCGAAAAAGACGTCGTTAAACTGTTATTTAGCAATCTGACAGTTCAAGTTAATATAAAACCTTCCGAAGCTACGCCCCAGGAAATAGTTTGTACCCCAGGACATAGGTTTTACGTAGTAGGTAAAGGTTGGATCCATGCGCAAGAACTACGACAAGGCGACTTCTGCCTGTCGGCAGATGGTGAGAAAGTTGCGTTTCTTTCGAGAGAAAAGCTCATAAAAAAACAACGCGTTTATAACTTTGAAGTTGAAGGAAAGCATACGTATTATATTGGTAAAAAAGAAAAATTTTCGCTCGTTCATAATGAGGGATGCTGGGATTCGATAAGCAATGGCGCCTATATTATAAGACAAATTTTTGTTGGTATGGGGCAAGGTTTAGCAAATACTGCTTCTGGAATCGTCAATCATTTTGGAGTAAATTATGTAAATGGTATTGCATATGTAGAAGAAAAATTCGGAATTTTAAATTCGAACCCCCAAATTAGAATTCCCTATATCCCAGAAGCTAGTTTTTTTCAACCATCACCAACTGAAACATTGGGACAACAAATTGCAGAACAATACTTTATTCCATGGGATTCTGGTATCCACAACTTTATAGATGACGGAATTCTGGAACAAAAAAGTTGTAACGCCAGAAAAGAATTTTTACTCTCTTGGGCTTTACAACATGGCGCAAAAGCTGATGGTATCTCACGTGAATTTATTCTAAGTGATTGGACAAGTGTTTTTCAGGTAGACCCATCTATCAATAAGTTTTATTTATCCAACACAAACACTTTCCTTATAACTAATCCAGATTTTTGGATTGGTACAATGCATGATTTTCAAGCCAAAGGTTCGTTTTGTATTACAATACCTGCAAATAAAGATGAGTACGGGATCAGTATAGTTCACGTTAATAATATGGATATAACGTGGAAATTGATTGACCGAATTGATGCAAACTCTTTTTTAGAATACAATTGGAAAGAAAACTCTATACAGCAAGGGATATTGGAAAGATTGACAGATATTATAGGAGATAAATTTTTTGGCATGTCATTTGATATTAATATCATTTTTCATAACCATAAAACTTTAATGTTTGACTATATATTAAATAATTTATATAAATAGGCGGAAAAAATGCAATTAACCCAACTTTTCTATAAAACATTCGATTGGTGTACCTCGTTAAAATTAACTCCAAAAGGATTAGCAGAAGCGTGTGCTTTTACTTTCATCTTTTTTTGTGTTACGGTAGCATATGAAATAAACTATTTAAACAAGCATTTACCATCGCGACCGGCAGAAAAGACTTTTTTAACATGGAGTTCACAATACCCTGACCAAATTCGCGTTTGTTTAAATCACCCTATCCACTCGAAGCGGAGACGTATCGTCGAGGTCGAGGTTGAAAACCTAACACTAACCGATAGCGACATTTCCACCTATCTTAGAGATCTGCAAGTATCCAAAGTAACGTTGATCAATGTCCATATTACAATTCAAGGATTCGTCATGTTATTAGGCAACCATAATGTCGATCATATCGCGTATAAGAACGAGAGGTTAGAAAGAGACACAAAAGAAATAGATTATGACAATTTACAAGAACAAAGAGCATTTCTTCAAGAGCAATTTTTAAACAATGCGGAAGATCTGAATGCAGATTTTGTAACGTTGTACCGACAGAAAAACGACGTTGAATAGAAGCTCTAATCGGGGACCGAAGGACCTCATAAAACGATCAGACAAATCTTTGATTGGAAAGAAATTATTGATTTTAAAAATTACAACGCCTATGCATAAAACCATATAAGGTCTTCTTATGAAACGCCCGTTCATATATATATATGCCAGTTTATTGATATTATATACGTTGTATTCTTTCATGTTTGAATATCCTCTTGTCGATCCTATACAGAACGATTTTCCAGGCAAATGGCAAAATGAGTATGGTGATTCGTTGATATTTTTCGACAATGGAAGAGTAATCGGTTCCGGCCCCACTGTTTCTAGTTATAGTTATTCTCATGATCTTAACAATACGGAAGCCGACTCCGACGGCGTACCGTGGAGTTATTCTCGTGATTATAATAACAGAGGTCAGGGGACGACGGTTTCTGGAAGTTAACGATTCTCATCGCCGTCAAAAATACGTAAGAATTGAATGGGAGTACATCTTCTAAAATAACATTTTAAGTTTTTACATTACAATCAAAAGTCGCAACATTCGTCATAGAATTTAGAAAATCAATGTGGATCATAATTTTTCTAACGATGTTTTTTTGTTTGCTCTTACATCCTAAAGACAATTGTGGATGTTTGGTAATTATTGCGCTTATCGCGTTCAGTTTGGTTGCTCCTATATTCATGGATAATACTTCTATGAATGTATTTGCTGCATCATTATTTATTTTCGGTTTGTTCATATGTATGTTAAATATCCACGAGGTTATAAACAAAAAAAGCATGATTCCCTTTATCGGCGGATTATTAATATTCTTGGGGATCGTTTCATTTCAAGGAGATAATATGTGGGGAAAACCTTTGGTCTATTATGCCCAAAAATACGTTTACCTCTTTGTCTTTCTCGATCTATCGATCTCAATGTACATTTATATAGCCGTTCGTTTAATTTGTAATTACCTATGTCGTTTATTACATTTAAACGTTTTTGACTGTTTTCAGCCCCAAAGTCAGATTTCCGAGGATCAAGATAAAGACGCCAAATCGAACTGAAACCATTTGTTTAAAAGTTTCGGGAATAAGCACGCTTAACCGCTTTTAAATATTTATTCCACGTAAACTATTATGAAATAAACAGAAGCAACTCAAATCCACGCGACGTTTACAAAGTGGCGTTCAACGCCCTTCTTGTCGATCTCGACGCCGTCGACATAGCCTACGAAAATGCTTTGGCGCTCCGCGTGGAACGACGCTTTCCTCGACGCGTTCGACGAAGCCGCCGACCTCGCAACTCCCTGTCAAAGATTCCATATTTAATTGGAGATAGTGATGACAACTAAAAGACGAACAACGATCATAAGCGTATCAATTATCGCACTGTTATTGTTGTACTATTTTTGTATTATGTTACCTGAAAACAGAAGAATGAGAAAAGCGGGAAAGTTATTTTCACAATTCCAGTTAGTATCTGACTTCTTCCAACCTCTTGGATCTCAAGAAGTGAAACTACCGGAGGACATTCTTTCTTCCTCAGGAGAGCCATTATTGAGTTGGCGAGTCTCATACCTTCTCGATCTTAGTAATAAAGATTTTTTTATGAATGATGTAACTGTAAAAGCATATCTCAACTGGGATAGTATTGGTTCTGTTGACACGACAAAACCTTGGAACGATAAAAGCAATGAATTCTTTTTGAATTCAAGACCGTTTTTTTACTTTTATCCATTTTACCTTGAACCAGAATGCGGAAATAAAACGTGTCTTCTTCGTATTAAAGAAATACATGAAAAAATCAGATCCGGAACTATTCAAGCTGGAGAAGAAGAAAAAGCCTACCTTGTTTTTGTCGATCCTAAATATGCAGTTCCTTGGACAAAACCACAAGACGTATCCTGGAAAGATCTAGCAAGCGGAAAAGTTCAATTGTTTACAGCTGTTAGGATTCGATATTATAACGTGCAAGGTATACAATGTATTCTAGATAAAGCGCCTGAAACGCTTGAAGAGTGGCGTGAATTTTGTGGGGTAGACGATTGAAAATTTAAAGAAAGTCTGTCTCTTTGTCACTCTCCAACCGCTAAACCTTTCAACATCGTTAAGCTCCGAGAGACGTCATGACCTTGTTTTTCCCCTCGCCCGATCTAAGCGCGGAATCGCCGCTCAACGCCGTCCTTTGGAACGCCCAAGGAACTACGTTTACCGGGTATTTGAACGCGATACGAAACGCCGATTCGACTTCCTATGACATAACGTTTGATGAACGAACCCAACAATGCACTTATGATATGAATCTTCAATGGTGTTGGTTTGATTACGTTGACGCTAATTCTTACTCTGAGTATCATTGGAATAAAGACGAGGTTTTTAGCGCAGCTAACTTTTGGGGAGTAATAGAAGGAGAGATTGATCGTTTTTTCGATCGCGTATTTAAATGCTCATTTCACATTGCCATCTTTTTTGATGAAGTTGGAGTCTACCCATAACCATTAATTTTACGCCGTAATGTTTTTCACAAGAAGGATTGCTTAGCTAGAATTGGAGTTATTTATGAATCAAAGGAAAAGAAAATGGCGACTTTCACTGAACGCGATAATGATAACAATTATTATTGTTTATTGTGTATGGCTCTGCTTTATTTTTATTTATAATGCAGAAAGATTGGATGTAAAAGAAGCGCCAGCCGTTCGTGAATTAAAAATGAAGTTAAATAAAGAACGGGGTCGGATTTGGGTGGGAACTTATATCGTTGATAGAAACGAGCGAGACCATAGAAAACTAATGGTAAAACATGTAGTTTCAATTAATATTAATTCGCCATATATGACTGACAAGGAAATCTGTTTATTAGGACATTTCAAATACTTACAACATGTCTCTATATCTAATTCCTCAGTTACTTGTGGCGGCGCGGCAGAATTGTGTGATTTATTACCGGATCACTGTCAAGTCATTTTTAATTATGACCAACCTTATGAAAGCGATCTAGACCTAAATGAATCGAAAGACGAATCAAGGATTATTAAAGATTACATGGAATTTTGGGTTTCCGACGACAATGTAGAAGGTAATATAAGAATAGGAAAAAAGAAAGGAGTTAGAGGTCTGAGGTACAGAACAAAACCATTTAGAACAAATACAGAAAATACTAATCAATAAACGACCTTTGGCAAAACGACTCATATTTAATAATGAGACATGGCGAACACATTGAACGCCGCCGCTCTCGCCTATCGCGGCGCGGCGGTCGGCGCTTGGGAAGATCTCTTAGACGAAAC
>JAZRWE010000003.1:0-122394 GCA_045599605.1 Thermoguttaceae bacterium | reverse complement strand
AGTTGCGTGTTTTGTTTGCACGAGCTCGGCGAGACGTTTTACTCCCGCCCACAGCGTTTACCCGATCGCGGGTAGCGATTTTTTGTTAGGAGCTTAGTTTTGTACGAAGAAGAAGTTTATTACGACGATGAAAATTCTGCGTTTCAAGACGAAGAAAGCGAGATCTATGAATCGAGCGCGCGCCTGAGCGTCGTGGTCGAGGAAGCGGACGACGAAGCGAACCCGATCAACGGATACAGCCGTATGGACGAATCGCTCGAGAGCGAAGCCGAGGAGTCTGCGGAACTGTATAGCGAGATGTTTGCCGACGACGAGGTAAGCTCCGCCGACGATCCCGTAAGAATGTATTTGCAACAGATGGGGCAGATCCCGCTTCTTAGGCGTCAACAAGAAATCATCTACGCGCGTCAGATCGAATCCTCGCGAGTGAGATTCCGCGCGAAGATGCTTGAATGCGATTTCGTCTTGCAACACGCTTACCGTACGCTTAAACGCGTCTACGAGAACAAGCTGCCTTTCGATCGCACGTTGCAAGCGAGCGATTCCGACAGTCAAGAAAAGAAGCGGATCATGGCGTATTTTCCGTACAACCTCCGCTCGTTGCAAGAGATCATAAAGCGCAACAAGAAGGATTACGAGATCGCCACGAGTCGTTACGTCTCGATGGAAGAACGTAAACGCGCGTGGACGCGTCTTGGATATCGCCGTCGTCGCGCCGTTCGCTTGATCGAAGAACTTGGCTTGCGCACGCAACGTATCGAGAGCATGATCAAGACGCTCGAAGAATTCAGCAACCGCGTCGACGATCTCCGTGCCGCTATTGCCGAGAGCCGAGTTCTTGAACGTCCCGCCTATGAGCGCCAACGCGAGTTGATGGAATACCGGCACATCTTGCAATTGACGCAAGAAACGCCGAAGAGCCTTCGTAATCGCGTCAAAGCGGTCAAGGAATATTACGAACAATACCAAGAAGCGAAGAAGAACCTTTCCGAAGGTAACTTGCGTTTGGTCGTTTCGATCGCTAAGAAATACAGAAATCGCGGGCTAAGCTTCCTCGATCTCATCCAGGAAGGCAACGCCGGACTGATGCGCGCGGTCGATAAATTCGAGTACAAGCGCGGGTTCAAGTTCTGCACGTACGCGACGTGGTGGATCCGCCAAGCGATCACGCGCGCGGTCGCCGACCAAAGCCGCACTATCCGCATTCCCGTCCATATGGTCGAAACGATGACGCGCGTTCGTAACGTCATTCGCCAACTCACCCAAGAAAAGGGTTGCGAACCCTCGTTGGAAGAGATCGCTAAGGCTTGCGAGAGTTCGGTCGAAGAGACTCGACGCATCATGCAGATGAATCGCTTCCCGATCAGTCTCGATCGCCCCGTCGGTAATAGCGACGACAGCCATTTTGGCGATATGATCAGCGACGAGACCGCGGAAAATCCCGCTTTGGGCGCTTCGCAGGAAATGTTGCGTAAGCGTATCCTTCAAGTCTTGAAGACGCTCAGTTACCGAGAACGCGAGATCATTAAATTGCGTTATGGTCTTGGCGACGGATACAGCTACACTTTGGAAGAAGTAGGACATATCTTTAAGGTCACGCGCGAGCGTATCCGCCAGATCGAAGCGAAGGCGGTGCGTAAGCTGCAGCAACCGACCCGGTCCAAGGAACTTGTTGGATTCCTTGACTGAACGTCGGCGGTAGTGAAGATAGGGATATAGAGTAGCGCGTTTCCTCGTCATGAGGGAGCGCGTTTTGATTTTTATTTTTCTTTTTTGACTATTTTAAACAAACTTTCCATTTTTCTTATTCTCCCATTACGCGTTTGTGTTTACAATATAGGAGATGGATAGTTTGTATAGACGATCGTCGCGGCGACGCCGAACGCGAGCTTGATAGGACGCGTTCCCTCCCTAGCCCTTTCCGCGTTCCGCGAGAACGAACCGTAACGTTTTGAACGTTTTATTTATATACGCATATTTTATGAGTTTTGACGAGCGGACGATATAAGAGCAAGCGCCGAGCGTTAAACGTCGACAATAATATTTGCCATACGTTATGCACGTTTCGAGTTGGATTTTGCTCTGAAACGAGCTGTGGATTTTGTCAAGATTTTTCGGCGAAAATGTCGATTTAACGATAAAGCTGCTTTTTGGATGGTCGCGGCAAAGCGTGGTTACGCTTTCACGGGCGTCATATTGTCCCCCCATTTGATGAATTAGGAATATAGAGCGGTGAGCAAAGACGAAGATTACAACATCGACGATATCTTCCCGGAAGACGATATGTTGGAAGAGGATGGCGCCTCTGCTACTTCTTACGAATCGTCGGAATCAGACGACGACTACGACGGTTACGCTCGTGTCGAGTCGCGATATGAGGACGAGGAAGACGAAGAGCGCGATCCCGACTTGGAGCTTGATAAAGACGACCTGAGAAATTTCGACGACGATTCCGATTCTGGCGCGTTGAGCGACCCCGTCAGGATCTATCTGCAACAGATGGGTTGCAACGAGCTGCTTTCTCGCGATAACGAGCAGAAGTATGCGAGACAGATCGAAGTGAATCGTCGCAAGTTCCGCGCGAAGCTTTTGGAATGCGATTACGTTCTTCAACAAGCTTATCGCTATCTTAAGAGCGACGAGTTGAAGAGTTATGATTATCGCGATTCCGTTTTGGATGAAAACGGCGAAGCGCAAGATATGTTCGACGTTGAGGAAACGCTAGAAGAGTCCGACGTCGCCGAAACGATGGACGAACTCGATAAGAGCAAGCGCGCAAAGAAAAAGGATTCCTCCGATAAGAAGCTCGAACAAGCGCGTTTGTCCGCCAATCTCCGTACGTTAAAAGCGATCTTGGATCGTAATCGCGAGGATTACAAGCTCGTATCCAATCGCAACATCTCCGACGAGTCGCGAAAAGACGCTTGGGAACGGCTTGCGTTACGCCGTCGCCGCGCCGTGCGCTTAGTCGAGGAACTCGGATTGCGCACGCAGCGTCTTGAAGGAATGATCAAGACCCTTGAAACGTATAGCGAGCGCGTCGAGGCGTTGAAGAAAAATATCATCGCTAGCAAAAATCGTGGTGAATCCGCGAGAGTACGTCGCGAATTGGTCAACGAGTATCGCAACATCCTGCAGATCACGCAAGAGACTCCGGCGACGCTTAGCCAACGCGTCTACGACATCAAGATGTATTACGAGAATTACCAAGAAGGTAAGAAATTGCTTTCCGAAGGTAACCTGCGTCTTGTTGTTTCTATTGCGAAGAAGTATCGCAGCCGCGGTCTGAGCTTCTTGGATCTTATTCAAGAGGGGAACGCCGGGCTGATGCGCGCGGTCGATAAATTTGAGTATCGTCGCGGGTTCAAGTTCTGCACGTACGCGACGTGGTGGATCCGCCAAGCGATCACGCGCGCGGTCGCCGACCAGAGTCGCACTATTCGCATTCCCGTCCATATGGTCGAAACGATGACGAAGGTGCGCAACGCTACGCGACAACTCACGCAGCGCAACGGTCGCGAGCCGTCGTTGGAAGAAGTCGCTAAGCATTGCGACAGCACGGTCGAAGAAGTGCGACGCATCATGCAGATGAATCGTCTGCCTATCAGCCTCGATCGACCCGTCGGAAACAGCGACGACAGCCATTTCGGCGATATGATCAGCGACGAATCCGCGGAGAATCCCGCCGACAGCATCCAACAAGAGATGCTGCGCAAGCAGATCCTGTTCTCGCTTAAATCGCTCGGGTACCGTGAACGCGAGATCATCAAGTTGCGTTACGGTCTCGGCGACGGGTACAGCTACACGCTTGAAGAAGTCGGCCAGATCTTCAAGGTCACGCGCGAGCGTATCCGCCAGATCGAAGCGAAGGCGATCCGTAAGCTGCAACAACCTTCCAATGCCGGAAAGCTGATCGCGCACTTTGGTTGAGCTTATTGGCTTAACGTACGAAAAAATTAACGAGACGTTTCAAACGAGACGCCTCGTTTTTTTATGTCTAAGACAAGCGCTTGAAGAAACGCGCGAACCGGAGTTTCTTGAATATCAGACTGTTTCTGTTGAATCTTAATAGTTGTATTAGAAAACTTAAATACTGTTGTCGGGGAAATTGGACCAATCGAAGATTTTCTCGGTAAGATGGGGAAATTTTACATGATTATCCCCTGATTTTGAAGGTTAACAGTGTTTACCAAAGAGTGTAAAATATTATAATACAGTTGTGTGTGAAAATGAAAATTGTGGAGATATGGCGTGGCGCCATCGAATCGTGGAGTGATTGGATAACGGCAGTTTGCGATCGGACTTGTCGTTTACTTTTTTATGGCGCGAGAGCGCTCTTTTCGATAAGCGTCTCGGACAGCGTATTTTGTAATGCGCTTAATTCCCGAGAGCTCCTTGTTTAACGGGACGATAACGAGGTCAGTATGAACGATAACAACAGAGAACTTATTTCTTCTTTGTTGAAGTTTCGCGTTAACGCTTTGAATAATAGAATGCGTGATAAACGCCATGTCGGCGCGACGCAAGGAACTAAGACGCGTAAAGCGATGTTAGAGACGCTAGAATCTCGCGAGATGCTTTGCGTATCCGCTATCGAACCGGACGCGTTGGCGGCGTATTCGTTTTACCAGACGTCGGAACAAAGCGAGACGACGCTATCCGCTATCGATCTTTCGCAGATCATCGCGGAAGCGGCGCAGGAGACGCCGACGCTTACCGAGGCGACTACCGTTGGGAAGACGTACGCGTATTTCCCGTCGACCACTAGTTTGATCGACGAAGCGCTTAAAGCCGACGGCCAGACGCCTTCTAAGCTGACTAAGGACTATGTTTTTAATCTGAATAGCAGCCCGACTTCGAAGCTGACGATCTATCTCGATTTCAACGGGCATACGTATACCGGTTCGGCCTATAACAACGGTAAGACGATAACTATGCCGGCGTACAACACGAGCGGAACGACGTCCACGTTCTCCAATACCGAGTTACGCGAGATCTACGAGATCTGGTTGCGCGTCGCTGAAGACTTTGCGCCGTTCAACGTCAATGTGACGACGAAGGAACCTACTACCGCCCAACTGACGAAGACTTCGTCCACCGATACGAGCTACGGCGTTCGAGTTTGCGTCGGCGGCGATTATACTTACGTAGGTTTGAAGGAAAAGCTGGGCGGCGTGGCGCTCAACGATAGTTTCGCCGACCCAACGGACGTTCCCGTCTTTATCTTTCCGGCGAATCTCGCGAACGACGTTAAATATATTGCCGACGCTATCTCACACGAAGTCGGACACACGCTAGGATTGGAACACGAGTCGACTAGTTCGGCGGAATATTACGCGGGCTCCAACGGTTGGGCCCCTCTCATGGGGGAGTCGTACAAACAAGAACTCTCGCAATGGAGTAAAGGCGAATTTGTCGGCGCTAAGACCTCGCGGGACCAGATCAAGATCCTTACGAGTAAGCTTGGCGCTAAGACTGACGCCGTCCCAAATACGATCGGGTCCGCAAAAGCGATCTCGTTCAAGACCTCCGGAAAGATCGCGGAAGGTTTGATCGAGACCTCCGCCGACGTCGACTACTATTACTTTACTTACGACGGTTCCGCGACTTATCTTGCAGTCGGCGGGCTCAAGCGCGTTACGAATCTCGACATCAAAGTCTCGCTCTATAATTCGACGAAAACGCTTATTGCGACGTTCGATCCTACTGATACGAATTACGTTACGTTCGATCTCGCTAAATATACCGGCGGCGTAAAAGGCAAGTATTATATCTCCGTCGAAGGGACCGGGCGCGTCTCCGGGACAAAGACTGTGTATTCCGCCTATGGAAGCCTAGGGTATTACCAGATCCGCGCGGTCAAAACCTCCGATTTTAGCGATTCATTTGGCTCAAACTCCACAATGGCGACCGCGTACGACTTAGGAACGCTCGTCGAACCCTTTACGGCGACCAACGTCGTTATTGCCGGGAAGGGAAAAGAGGATTGGTTCAAGATCGTCGCCCCCGCCGCGGGCTCTTCTAAAAGTACCGTTACCATTACGTTTGATACCAACGGCGGAAAATACGACCTCGATCTTTATTTTACGAATTCGGAAGGTCTTACCGCTTACGCGTCTTGCGGCTATAGCGGGACCGAGACTGTCACGCTCTCCGGTATCAGGAAGAATCGGGAATATTATATCAGAGTCGTTAACGAAAGTAAGCTCGACGACGTCGTTATGTACACGTTGACGATCGTGCCTCCGCCGGTTCCGAAATTGGATACTCCGACCCTGACCGCCGTGCCTGCGTTAGACTCGATCGCGTTGAATATCGGCGCCGTGACGTATGCGAAGAACTACGTCGTGGAATATGCCGCTAACGAAGATTTCACCGACGCGAAGAGCGTAACGTATACGGAAGCCGGCGCGCAGACGATCTCCGGGCTTAACGTTGGCGAAAAGTATTATATTCGCGTAAAGGCTGTCGCTACGAACTATATTCCGTCAGACTGGAAAACGATCTCCGCGACCACCGTTAAGAGACCGCTAGCCGCCCCGACTCTCTCCGTAGTTTCCGCGACCGCGACGGCGTTGACGGTCAAGATCGGAACAGTCGAAGGCGCGGGAACTTACGTGTTGGAATACAGTACGAGTTCTTCTTTTACGACTTCAACGACGAAGTCTGCTTCGTATACGACGGCGGGTTCAAAGACGCTCGAAGGTCTTAAGCCCGGCACGACTTACTATGTCCGCGTCAAAGCGACAGGCGCGAGCAATCTCGATTCCGAGTACGCTTCCGTGCAAAAGAAGACGGCGCTAATGACGCTCGACGCGCCCGCGTGTTCGGTGCAACAGCTCCTGGATACGTCGTTCTCAGTCTCCGTCGACGCCGTCGGCAACGCGAGCTCTTATGTCTTGGAGTCCTCGACTTTAGCCGACTTCTCGACTAAGACGACCAGATCTCTAACGGCGGCGGGCGTCGCGACGATCGATTCGCTTACCCCGGCGACGACCTACTACTGCCGCGTCAAAGCGGTCGGCGATCAAAAAGCCTATACCGATTCTCAGTATGCCGCGTTTGAAGTGAAGACGCTTGGAAATCTTGACGCGCCGAAGTTGTCGATTCCGTCGAAAACGGCTTCTTCGTTCAAGGTCAAGATCGTCGCCGTTGAAAATGCGAGCGGATATGTTTTGCAATACGCGTCCAAGGCCGATTTCTCCGACGCAAAAGAAAAGAAATTTACTACCGGTATTACGCAAACTACGAGCATTACCAATCTTGCGGCGGCTGCGACTTACTACGTCCGCGTTAAGGCGACCGCCGCGGGGTATATGGATTCCGAATGGGCGACGATCTCCGCGAAGACGGCTTTACTCGCGCTTGACGCGCCGTCGATCGTACCCGGCGCCGTTACGATGACCGCCATAGCGTTCACGATAACGCAAGTTGAAGGCGCGACGGGCTACGCCGTTGAATACGCGACGAACTCGAGTTATTCTAACGCGCTTACCGTCAGTTATCCCGACGCCGGCGCAAAGACGCTGACCGACTTGACCGCCGGGACGCCGTATTACATCCGCGTTAAGGCGTTAGGGGATTCGAAGACGACTACCAATTCCGCTTGGGCGGAGATGACCGCCGTAACCCTGACGGAACTTAACGTGCCGGAACTGGTTATCTCGACAAGGACTACTACTTCGATCAAGATCAAGATCGGCGAGGTCGAAAACGCGACGGCTTATGTCGTTGAATACTCCGTCAATTCCGACTTCTCGAATGTTAAGACGAAGACGTTCCAGACCTTCGGCGCTCAAAATTTGACCGGATTGAAGAGCGCGACGACTTATTACATCCGCGTTAAGGCTGTCGGCGATCAAGCCGTTTACGGCGAATCGGAATGGGTCCGGAAGAATGCGAAGACGAATTCGCCTGTTGTCGTTACCACGCCGCCGCTTGACATTAAGAGCTACGAGTCTACGAGCGCGACTTTGACGATCAACGCCGTAACGGGCGCGACAAGTTACGTCTTAGAATACTCGACTTGTTCCGGTTTCGAGTACGTCGAGAGTATTGAGCGCTCAACGCCGGGAGACGTGCTTGTCAACGACTTGCTTCCGGAAACGAAGTATTATTTCCGCTTAAAGACTATTGTCGGCGCGTCTTCCGCCGTGCCGACAGTTGCGGGGACCCTCGATCTCACGACCAAAGCGACCGAATTGACCGCGCCGCTATGCGCGCATAATCATTACCTAAAGAACGGTAAGGACGCGTGCTTTATTCAAGTTTTCGAAGAGTTGCCCGAAAACGTCGATCCCGCCAAAGTCGAGTATCTCTGGGACCTTACCGACGCGCAAGGAATGAAACTTGCGGATTTCGAAGTTGGTGAGAACATATACTGGTTTGAGCCCGGATTCTTTGAGAAATACTCGGCCGTCGATTTCACGCTTCGCGTCGTCGCGCGCGTTGGGGAATGTTATTCCGCGCCTTGTGAGACGCATATTCATTACGGCGAGAGCGTGCCCGACTTTGAGACCGATATCGAGTCGATGCTTGACGGCCAAGTCGCGATCCTCGACGTCAAAGTCGAGTCGGCGGTTCCGCTGGCTATGTGGCGCGTCGACTGGGGGGACGGCGCTAGTTCGCTAGGTTACGGCGCTACTGAAAAACTCGACGCCTATCACTTCTACAGCGACAACGCGCAAGGCCAAGAATTCCCGATCTCCATCGCGTATAAATACGTCGAAGCGGAGGATTGGCTAGAGCCCGTAGCGCTAGGTACGCACCATGTTGGAAGCGTTGCGAAAAATGTCGCGACGAACGCGTTGTTCAGCGTCGAATTGGTCGACGAGATGTTCCAAGACGAAGACGAGAAAGTCTATGGGATCTGACGCGGCGTAACTTAATGGAAATAAAATGAGGTCGAGGAGCTTTTGCGGTCCTCGACCTTTTTTTGTATTTGGTCCCGTCGAACGTTCGGCGACTCTCGCGAGCGTTATCGCGCGGCGGTAAGTCGTCGCGTCCGGCGCGGCAATAAAATAAGCCGAGGATCGAGACCCTCGGCTTATCAGTCTTGCGTCGTCAAAACGTATCAGAACGTCTTGAATTGGACTTTGATACCGGCGCGCTTCGTCAGCGTTTCAAGACAGTACTTGAAGTAGATCATTCTCTTCGAAGTTTCTTTCTTGATCGCGTAACGATAGGCGGAAGTCAAGATGCTAGTCGGGATCGCCCCTTCTTTGACTTTCTTTACGACGTCGTCGACAAAAGCCTCTTCGGCGTCGTTTTTAACGCGCAACTGTGTTTTTAATATTTCAGGATCGAGCGCCTCTGCGGCGTTTGCGTGTCGACTCGAACCCAATAGGCTCAAGCCGACAAAGGAGACGGCGCCGGCGATGAACCGACGTCTTCCCATGACCTGTGTGATCTTCATAGCAGCGTCCTTGCATAATATTACCGCGACTCTCCGCGGTCCCTTACGTCAGACGCTATTCCGCGCTAACAAAGATACCGGTGGAAACCCGCACTCGTCGCTTCGCCGTTCGGTCGTCGTCCCGAGAAGGAAGCTCGGGACGAGCGAGCGAACAACGCAATCGCGCAGCATTCTGCGCGCGCTAAGCGAACCGGGAACCCCGTTGCGAATACTTCGCCGGGGTGGCGCTAATCCAAATTCCCTTCATTTCCGCAATATGGCTTCGTTTGCCGCAGGACCAGCCGTTGTCCCCCCGAAAATAATAATAAAAACGAGCGGGCAAGCGTCGCTATACCTAGGAAATTCTTTCGCTAAAAACAAGACGTACGGCAAAATAACCATACGCCCTTTTAACAGTATCGACAGTAAAAACCTTAAATCTTAATAATTAGTCGAATTTTCTTCCCAATTTGGATCGTAGGCTTTACCTTGCCACGTATTGCGCGCTTTGAGCGCCTTTTCCACGGCGTTGCGGCCCGCGTGCTTGATCGCCGTCCACTCGGGCGCAAGTAGGAAATCGCGATCCGCTTCGCCCGCGACGCGCTCGATCACCGTCTCGGGAGAGAAGACCTCGATCGCGTCGGCGACGCATTCCGCGTACTCCTCGATCGTCGGAAGCGTTACGGTTCCTTCCGCCCACATGCTTGCCAAACGCGTGTTCTTCACAACATACAAATTATGCAGCTTCACGGAGTGGATCGGTAGCGACGCGACGCGGCGCGCCGTCTTTCTAGCGTCTTCGCGCGTTTCGCCGGGGAGTCCCAGAACGAGATGCGTTCCCAGACGCAAGCCGCGTTGACTTGCGCGGTAGACCGCGTCGACGAAGCAGGCGTAGTCGTGTCCGCGATTCAGGTATTTCAGCGTCGCGTCGTGTGAGGTCTGTAATCCGATCTCTAACGACAGCCATTTCTCAGACGCGATCTCGGCGAGCAGGTCCAACACGTCGTTGCCAAGCGCGTCCGGGCGCGTGCCGATCGCGAGTCCTACGACTTCCGGACGACGCAACGCGATGCGATACGCCTTTTCGAGCGTCTCGAGCGGCGCGTGCGTGTTCGTCGACGGTTGGAAGTACGCGATAAAGCGCGACGCGTCAAAACGCCGAGTCAACTGCTTGATACCGTCGTCGATCTGCGCGTCGATATCTTCGAGCCCGAATCTGCGGCTAGGACTGAAACTGACCGCGTCGCAGAATATGCATCCGCCGCGCCCGACCGTGCCGTCGATATTCGGACAAGAGAAATGCGCGTCGACGCTGATCTTGCGCACCGTGCCGCCAAATTCGCGCTTGTAATAGGAACTCAGCGTGTAATAACGCCCCCCGTTTTGTCGCCACGAGGGGAGGTTTTTAGAATAGTCGGTCATCGTCGATCAAGCGGTCTCGGGCATGAACGTGGGAATGACGACGCCCTTCTTTTCTTGGACGGGGCCGAGCGATTGCGCGATATGCGTTTCTGTGTTCTTACCGCCGAGGAAGTAGATCTCGTTGCGGAGCTTCACGCAGTCGGTAGGCACAAGAACGACGGGAGACCATTGACCGGCGTGGCGGTTGAGTTCGCGTTTGATAAGCGCGATCGCGCCTTCTTCGTCGCGAACGGCGCCGGGACCGATCATATTGCACCCCGGGTCGTAGACGGAACACATTACGCCGTCGAGCTTGCCGGTCGCGTCGTCGACGAGGACGCTCACGCCCCAGATACGCGCTTCATTCTCGATAAAGAAGCGGTAATCCTTGGTGCGGTCGACTCCATAGAGCTCGCGTTCCAGTTCGACGATCGCGTCGACGTCGGCAAGCGTGGCGTCGCGCAGCGTCTTGCCTTCGACGGGTAGTTGTTCGAACCCGCCCTCGGGGACCGCGACTTGGACGTCGTGGAACATGACGCGCGGAATGAAGCCGGCCTTGCTGTATAGCGAGAACGAGTCGAGGTTCATTGCGCTAGACACCAGGCGCAGCGTCTGATTACGGCGTTCGGCGACGTCGACGATATATTTGAGGATCTTCGTGGAGACCTTTTGCCCGAAATATTCCGGCGAGACGGTCATGATACCGAGCGAGACGTGCGTCGGGCGAGGATGGAAGAAACACGAGCCCGCAAGTTTGCCGGTCTCGGCGTCTTCGGCGACGACGCAGCAGTCGGGGTCGAGCGCGTCGTAAATGCGCGTGTAGATGGAAGCCGCGTCGAGCGAGGGAACGCAGGACTCGAAACCGCGATTCTTGCGGTACCATTCGTTCAGCGAATCCATGATCAATTTGGCGACGCCGGGGTTGTCGGATTCTTTTTTCAAGCGGATGATGAGTTTTTTAGGAGACATGGTTTCCTCTTAATAATATAGATGAGACGCGACAGTCTGAAGAGTTGTGTCGATATCCGTTCCGGCTCAGCGTATGACGTGGAAGGCCCATAACCCGAACGCGACGGGGGCGCCGATGAGCAGCGAGTCGAAGATATCGAGGAAACCTCCGAACCCGGGAACGTTTACGCCGGAGTCTTTACGCATAACGTCGCGCTTGATGAGCGATTCCGCGAGGTCGCCGATCGCGCCGGCAAGCCCGACGAGCAGACCGTAGACGACGACGCCGATGAACGGCGTTTGTGAAGGACGACCCGTCGCGAATGGAAGCAGGACGTCGATCGAGAGCCAAGCGCCGAAGACCGCGAACGCCATGCCGCCGATCCCGCCTTCGATCGTTTTGCCGGGACTGAGACTCGGCGCCATCTTGTGTTTGCCGATCAAACGCCCGACCGTGTACGCCCCGATATCGCAAAGCTTAGTCACGATGACCATGGAGACGACCGCCATTATGCCGTACGCGATACGCAACATGACCATGAAAGACCCAAGCAACCCGATATATACGATCGCGAAGATCGCGCCGGTGAGGTTGATGATATTGCCGCCGGGCTGCTTGAAGCGCATCATCTCGCCAAGGAACGCGATGAGCACGCCCGCCGCGATCGCGAGAAGGATATGGATGCCGGCGAAGGCCGCCGTCTTCCATTCGCGTTCGCTAGAGACGCCGATAACGTCGACTTCGTCCGCGTCGATCTTCTTGCTAGGCGTCGGCGCGGTCTCGGGCTCCGACAGCTCCGCTAGCTTCGGTTTCTGACTTCGTTCTCGCGCGGACTGGAACGCCTGTTCCGCGGACGCGAATGCCTGTTTAGCTTTTTCAAACGCGCTTGCGGCTTCTTCGATCTCTTTGTCGGACGCGTCTGTCTCGTCGCCGTCGGCGGCTTCGGGCGCGTTTTGCGCGACGACGTCGGTATGGCTATGTCGGTCGTCTTGTAGCGCGGTGGCGACTACGCCTTCGAGTTTCGCCATGATCGGAAGCGAGTTGCAGCAAGAAAGCCAGCAGAGCGCGACTGTTCCGAGGACGCTGAGGTAGACCGTAGAACGACGAGGATAGACGCCCCCCGCATGCAGTAGCGCTAGTATCTCTTTGCAGAGAAAGACGACGCACGCTAGGAAGAACGGCATAAGGACCAAGCCGGGGAAGGGCGAGATAGCGTCGAGCCAACAAAGCCCTATGACAAAGCAGACGAGAGGAATTCCAATAAGTAAGCGCCAGCGAAGCATGATCTCACTTCTGTATTTCTATCCGATGATCGGAGATATATCGTGTGGAAGGAACCGCGCCGCTACGACTAACGCAAAACGCGCGGTTTATGTGGCAAATATGATATGACCATATCGAAATTATACTTCTCTTCAAGTCTAGTTTCTAGTCGTTGATATTTCTTTTTTTGACTTTTTTGCGAATTTTATCAAAGCGAACGTTAGACCGCGTTGTTCGTTTTAGGCGGTCGTTTCTTATGAGTGGGGTCTTAGAGACTCGGCTTTCACTCTTTAATGAAAATATGGAAAAAATAGGTAATTTAGGATTGATTTTTTAGTTTTGAAACGTATCATAATATAGGACGAAGATTGCTTGTCGCAATCTCATAACCGGAGGAAATTATGGCAAACGACCGCTCTCTTGAAAAAACGACCCTTAAAGAACTGGGCGCGTTGGCTCAATCGCTTGGCTTAGAACGTTGGAGCCAACTACGAAAAGCCGAGCTTATCGAAGCGATCCACGATGCGCAAGCGAAGTTGGAAGCCACTAAGGCTACGCGACAAGACCGCGCGAAAGCGAAGAAGGGGCGAAAGAGCGTCAAGGAAACGCCCGCGCAAGAGAGCGCGTCTAGCGACGAAGCGCGTTCCTCAAAAGAGTCCGCGCCGAAACGCCGCGAGCGTAAAAGCGCTAAGAAAGACGCGGTCGTTGAAACTGTCGCGCAAGACGTCACGCCCGCCGTCGAGGTTGCTGAAACTACAGAAAAGAAGTCTAAGCGTTCGCGTCGCGCGCCCTCCAAGGCTCCGACGCTCTTCGACGTCAACGGCGAGGACGAACCGCAAGAGAAGCCGCGTCGCGGTCGTAGTAAAGCGGTAAGCCAGTCCCCGACGCTCGAGCAGATCGTCTCTAAGGTCGTCGAGCAAGTCACTGAACATACGGAACAGCTAGTCGCGGGCCTCGTCGCCGAGCTTCAAGAGAAACAGAAGATGATCGACGACCTGACCGAGACGGAAAAGAAGAAGTCTCGCGGTCGTAAAAAGCGCGGCGTAGTCGAGTCGGAAGCCAACGATGGAACGACGTCGGCGTCCGTCGAAGAGACGCCTGTCGAGACGAAAGTCGAAGAGACCGCCGAGAGCGTTAAGCCCGAAGCGACCAAGCAGTCGCGTCGCGGTCGTCGCGGTCGCAAGAACGTCGACGAAAAAGAAGCTGTCGATATCGCCGCCGAAACGCTCGACAAGCAAGTTGAAACTCCCGCTGTCGAGGTAGAGGAACCGACCGACAAGAAAGCGGAAGACCAAGTCGAGCCCGCGCCGAAGAAGAGACGAGCCCGAGCGAAGAAAGCCGCCGCGGAAGAAACGACGGAAGCGAACAAGAGCGAAGAAAACGAAGCGCAAGAAGCCAAAGCCGAAGACGCTGTTGAAGAAGCGAAACCGGCGCGTCGCGGACGTAGATCGCGCAAGAGCTCTAAGACGAATGAAAATGCGGCAAGCGTCGAGACAAGTTCCGAATTTAGCGGCGCCGACGACGGCCCCGATATGTCCGAGCTTGATAACGACGAAGAAGAAACGATCGACGTCGACGACTTGCTTGGCGATCTTGCCTGGGCGGACGAGGACGACGAGATAGAAGACGACGAGTTGGACGACGACGAAGACATTTTTCTTGAGGGCGGCGAAGAATTTGTCGACGTTACGGAAATGTCGGGCGTACCTGAGATCGAAGAACCCGAGTTGGCGGAGAGTTCGTTGGAGCTTCGCGAGAAGATGCGGACTCAGAAGACGATCGGAACGCCGAACGACAGCGTCGATAAGTTGCGTTTAGTCGCTTGCGACGCGTTCTGGTTGCGCGCGTACTGGCAGATCACGCGTCAACTTGTCGACCGTACTCGCGTTGCGATGGGTCGATTCTGGCACACTGCCGA
This sequence comes from Thermoguttaceae bacterium, assembly GCA_045599605.1. Lineage (GTDB taxonomy): Bacteria > Planctomycetota > Planctomycetia > Pirellulales > Thermoguttaceae > RUG369. The sequence continues at coordinate 107,469 of JAZRWE010000003.1, read as the reverse complement.
TCCTATCTTACGAGTGTACGTCGTCGACAACGATACGAAATACGCGTCGGCGCGTCGCGAACACTACGCCGACGTTGAGATCCGCGGCGGACTAAATTCGTGGTACGTAAATGTCGATAATTCGCCTAACTCGTTTGTGGTCGAATTGGGGTATCGTTCTCGCGACGGCCAATTCTTCGCGTTAGCGTCGAGTAACGTCGCGTCCACGCCGCAGCCGAGCGCCAGAGAATCGTATAATCGCGTCGAGATGGAAGAGCGTTCGTTTACTTGCGCCATTCCGCGTCGTCCTCGCGCGCCGGAGATCCCGCGCACGCCCTCGACTACTTCAAACGACGACGCGTTCCCGGTCTCCCCGACTTTTGGCGGTTTTGGCGCGTTTGGCAGTCTCGATTCCGATGAACCGAAACTCGATATCGACGTCGAGATCGTCATCAAGGGGCGCACTTCTCCGAGCGCGACCGTGACGATCAAAGAAGAACCGATCCGCTTGAATTCCGAAGGCGGGTTCTCCGTGAGATACAGCTTGCCGGAGCGCCGTCACGTCTTCCCCGTCATGATGACGAGCGAAGACGGCGTGGAATCGCAGACCATCGTTTTGGCGATCGACCGCAACACGAAGACGTTGGACCCCGTCTTGAAGGGCGACGAAGACGAATGAAAATATAATACGCTCGACCGATCCGATTCTAGCGCTCGGTCGAGGCGTTGTTTTTTATATGGCCGCGTATGCGGTTTAACGCGTTATTTAGGAATTTAAAGTGGAAACGTTACGCGAGCTGACTGATTTTCCCGCAAGATTACAACGGTGCGTCCTGAGTATCGGGAAATTCGACGGCATGCATCTTGGACACGCCGCCATACTCTCGAAAGCGGTCGGTATGGCGAAAGCGTTGAACGTTCCCGCAGTCGCGTTTACGTTCGATCCGACGCCCTCGCAGATCCTCTGTCCGGAAAAGGCGCCGAAAGCGTTATGCGAGGAAGAACACAAGATCGAGTTATTTGAGTCGCTAGGGCTCGACGCGCTCATCCTCTTTCCGACGACGCGAGAATTCTTACAGACGCCTGCCGACGACTTCTTCAAGTCCGTGATCGTCGACACGTTGGGCGCTTCCGCATTGGTGGAAGGCGACAATTTCTATTTCGGCAGAGCGGCGGAAGGAACGAAAGAACGCCTTGCCGAGCTGTGCGCCGAACACTCTATGCAGTTGGAGATCGTTCAGAAGCAGTACGTCGACGAGTGCGGCGTTTCCAGTAGTCGGATACGCAAATTGATCGAAGAAGGCGAAGTGCGTCAAGCGACGCGTTTGCTCGGCAGACCTTTCGAGTTGCGTGGCGTCGTGCGTAAAGACGAACAACGCGGGCGAAAGAACGGTTATCCTACCGCCAACTTATTTGGTACGACGACGTTGTTGCCGCAAGAAGCCGTCTATGCCGCCGCAGCCGTCTTGGAGAACGGGGAAGTCAAGCCTGCCGCGGTCAATCTTGGCGGAAATCCCACGTACGGCGTCTCGCGTTGCAAGATCGAACCGCATCTTCTCGACTACGACGGCGATCTCTACGGCAGACCGTTGCGCTTGCTCTTCTTAGATAAATTGCGCGGTATCGTCAAATTCGACGACGAAGAACAATTGCTGCGAAGCATCGCGAACGACGTCGTCAGAACGCGCGAGATCTTCAACGAGTATTACTCGCAAGCCTCTAAATAGTAATCGAACGCGACGGGCAAAAACGCGACGATATCGGACGCGATCGCCCCGCGCGTACACAAAGTCGAGCGCAGTTCCGCCGCGAGGCCGTGGAGCGCGACTCCGATACGACAAGCGTCAAACGCGCTTGCCTTCTGCGCCAACAGCCCGACGATAACGCCGGTCAACACGTCCCCGCTGCCGCCGGTGGCGAGGTTGGCGTTGCCCGTCTTGTTGACGGCGATCTCTATATTTTGCGTCTGCGCCTCTATGCGCCCCACGACCGTCTCATGACCTTTCAACGCGACGACGAGATCCGCTTTTAACGCGCCGTCGTAACGCTTTAACGCCTTGTCTAAGAACGCTTTGACCGCGTCGATCCGTCCTTGCGCGTCCGCGCTTGGCTTCGCGCCGGTAAGTCTTGCGAATTCGCCGGGATGCGGCGTCAGGATCCGCGCTCCGCAAGGCGCGTCGGCGGCGTCGCTAGCGCAAGTGAAGATCCCCGCGCTAGCGAGCGCGTTGAGCGCGTCCGCGTCCACGACTAACGGCTTGTCCAGTTGCGTAAAGAACTCGGGAACGAGCGCGTCTAAGCCTGCGGAACGCCCCATGCCCGGACCGACGGCGACCGCGTGCGCCGACTTCGTCAACGCGAGTAGATCCGCGTCGCGCGCGATCGTGCCGCCGCCGTCGCTAGGCATCGCTAGCGTCGTATATTCGCGTTGGAAACTCGCGACGACGTCGAGTATGACGCTAGGGACCGCCAAACGCGTCAGGCCCGCGCCGCTGCGTAGGCACGCCGCGCCCGCTAGCGCGATCGCGCCGCTCATGCCGTAGGAGCCGCCGATAAGCAGCGCGGTTCCGAAGGTCCCTTTATGTCCGTCCTCCGGTCTTTCCGGCAACGCGGGCAAGCTCTTCCAGAACTCCGCGCGTTGACCGCGGCGTTCGTTTTGCGCCATAGCGCGCCATTCTTCGCGAAGAAGTTTGTCGGGTAAAAACGCTTGCATTCTTTCATTCTCCTCGGCGCAGCGTATACTAAAGGAAATACGACAGTATTATATGCCAACGACGCGATACGTAGAGTCGAATTTTCGCGCGTTTTGTATTTTGGCGTCAATATATATTAATATATAAATAACATAAAGGGTGTTGATATGTCGAAGACGGCGCTTTTTCCTACGATCATGGCGGGCGGTTCCGGCACTCGGCTCTGGCCGGAAAGTCGCAAGAACCGTCCTAAGCAGTTCTTACCGTTATTAAACGACGGCAGATCGCTCCTTCGCGCCGCTCTCGATCGTATAGCGGGACTTGCGCCAACCGCCTCGACGTTCATCGTATCGGGTAAGAATTTCGACGCGTTGACGCGCGAGGCGGCGCCTGAATTACCGCGTGAACGCATACTTCTCGAGCCGATCGGGCGCGACACGGCGCCGTGCGTGGCGTGGGCGGCGTTGGAAGCGGCGAGACTCGATCCCGACGCCGTGATGGTCGTCATGCCGTCCGACCATCTTATCGAGCCCGACGAAGCGTTTCGCAATACGATACTTCGCGCCGTCGAGATCGTCGAACGTGAACCCGACGCGTTGGTAACGCTAGGCGTGGAGCCGACTTATCCCGCGACCGGGTACGGCTATATCGAACGCGCCGAAGAACTGCCCGATATGCGCGGCGCGTATCGCGTCAAGAAATTCCACGAAAAACCGTCGGCGGAGAAGGCGAGGGAATACGTCGACGCTAAGAGCTACTTCTGGAATGCCGGGATCTTCGTCTGGAAAGCGCGAACGTTCCTCGACTTACTGCGAGAATTCGAGCCGGAACTTGGCGCGACGATCGAAACGCTCGCGGCGCGTATCGAGGCGACGAGAGCGCTCGGAGCGCGACCCGAAGACGACCAAGAGTTTGTCGACGCGTTCTCTAAGGCTAAACGTATCTCTGTGGATTACGCCGTCTTAGAGCGCGCGCCGAAAGTATGCGTCGTCGCCGCTAACGAGTTTCGTTGGAACGATCTCGGGTCGTTCAAGTCGTTAGAGGAGCTTGAATCCCCCGTCGATCCTAAGGGGAATAGCGTAGTCGGCGGCGAGCTCGTAGCGCGGAACGCGTCCGGGAACTACGCGCGTATCTCGGGCTCTAACGCTAAGAAGCTCGTGGTCCTCGACGGCGTCGACGATCTGCTTGTCGTCGATACCGGCGACGTGCTGCTTGTCGCGAAAAAAGGATCGGATCGAGCGCTGAAAGAGCTCGTGAACAAACTGAAAGACGAAGGATTCGAGGATATTCTCTGAGAACGCGACGTTTCATATATCGCCAACGCCGTTCGCGAGGCGTCGACCAGCCTCGTGGACGGCGTTTTTTTGACGTTCTTACCGTTTTTTCTATCGCGCATAGTCGTTTTTTCTCTTTTTTTACCGTTTTTAGACTTCCATTGCGGGGAAAAATAAAAAATGTTATAAAATTTTTCAGACGAATTTGGAGCGAGAACGAGAATATTACACCCCCTAAAAGGGGTGTAAAGGTTCTAGTATACTTCCTAATTTTACACTGTCTTTGAACGCAGTCGTTATAAGCGTGAAAAAAAATCAGAAGAACGCCGCGATTTATTGAACTTTACCGTTAGAAAAAGTCGATACTCATGGCACAGCCGTTAGCAGACTGAAAAGGAATGCAGTTTGCTGAACCCCATTGGATGATTCAAGTGTAAATAGAGGTGGGTATAAGACCATGTCTCGAAGCATCAAAATGATTCTCGCCGGCCTTTGCGTAGCGCTGGCGACCGCGTCGACCGCTTCTGCCCAAGTTTCGCAGATGCGTTTGTTTTCACCGTTTCCGGACGATCAATTCGGCGGCGGCGTTTACGAACATGAAGGACTCTACGGCAGCATCAGCGCCGGCGTTCTGAGTCTTTCGCAACCGAGCGACCAAGTCGTCGGTAGCCTGAACGGCGGTCAACAATTTGTTACGAACGTTATCCCGAATATGGCTTCGGAAGGTCGTTCGACGACGTTCACTTACTCTGAACAAGTTAACCAGATCACGACTTCGCAATTCCACGCCGACTGGGAGACCGCCACGCGCTTCACCATCGGCAACCAACAAGGCCATCACGGTTGGGAATTCAGCGGCACGGTCGTCTCTCCCCAACGTTGCGACTTCAACGGCAACTACGGCGGCGTCGTCATCGAAGACCCCGCGGTCGTCAACGTCAGCAACTACAACGTCAGCGGCGCTTCCGGAAACTACTACGTCTGGACAGGCAACAGCTACCAACTCCTCGATCAACAAGGCGCCGGTAGCGTCAACCAGATCGGGCGCTTGTGGATGATCGTCGGACTTGACAGCGTCGGTTCCTCCGGTTCGCAAACGAACGTCAATAACGGCAATAACGGCGGCAACAGCGGATCTACCGGTTCCACCGCCGAGCGTTATGCGTTCGTCCCGATGCCGATCACATACGAGACCTTCAACATTACCTCGAAGGTCAACACGTGGTCGGTCGAAGCGATGTACACCTACCGCTTCCATCCTTTCCGCTCCGGTACGCTTGACGCTCTCCTTGGCGTTCGCTACACCGAATTCGACGGTCGCTTCAACTTCTACGGCCACGCGTCCACGAAGAACGAATCGACCTACTCGATCACCGAAGTTAGCCACGACCAAAACACGAGCACCACGTCAAGCCAAGCTGGTACGGCGACGACCTCGACGAACAGCTCCTACAGCTCCTACGGTTATAACAACAACGCGTCTCGCGGCGCCGACTTGGGTATCTCCGACTGGAACTTTGAAGCGAACAACCACTTGATCGGTCCTCAAGTTGGTCTCCGCTACACCGTGTCGAACAATCGTTGGCGATTCAGCGGCGAAGCCAAGTACTTTGCCGGTTTCAACCGTCAGAACATCTACGGCTACGGCGCTCTCGGTTTGAAAGCGATGTCCGATAGCATGGGGGCCTCCAACGGTAACAACAACGGCAACAACAATAACAACAATAACAACAACAACGGCGGAAATAACACCAGCAACACCGGCGGTATCCAATCCTACACGCCGATCGGCACTGTTAACAACGCCTTCTCCTACTCCAAGCACTACAACGCTTTCTCGAACGGCATTGACGGCCGCTTCGAAGCCGCTTGGAACTGGACCGAAGCTGTTGGGTTCAAAGTTGGTTATGAAATGTTGTACATGGACAACATCGCTCGCGCTTCTGCGGTCAACGACTACCGCATCAACGAAAACGGCTCCGTCTTCGGCGTCAAGAGCAAGAAAAAGGATCGTAACTTCGATCAATTCGTCCACGGCGTCATGTTCACCGTTATGGTCAACCGCTGAGCTTAACGAAAATAGAAATGAGCGCGCGGTGTGAGCGAAAGTTCAGACCGCGCTGATAACGAAAACGCGTTTCCCGCACGAACCTTAACCGGTTCACGGCGGATCGCGGGAAATCGTTCCGAGCGAAGGTTCCGCTTCGATCGGTAAAAAAAAGATCCGCTACCCTCAAAATCCTCTTTTGAGTCATCCGACGTTTGGGATCGGTCGTGTTTTCCAATTTAAGGCCAACACGGAAAGAAGCCGGGAAAGCCGACCCCCCATTCGTTTAAAGACTAAGCCGCGGGCAAGTACCCGTCCGAGGATCTTGCGCACGGTTCACTAAGACGCTTTTAGCGTCGGATCGCCATGGTACAAAGCTGAGGCGTCGTCGTTCGAATAGAAAGACGACGCCTTTTTGTATTTCTTGACGCGAACGTCCGATACTAGTTCGCGCGGCACGCTTTGCGTCGAGCGTTAGCGTCGCGCCGATATCGCGAGCGTCTTCGCACGTCGTTGAACGTATGCGCGCTTGATAGCCGTTTCCATACGACGGCGCTCGTCATACGACGACGTTCTCGTCTCTCATTGCTGCCGTTTTCATAGGGTGGAAATGGAACCTCGCGACGAGGACGTCGATAGATCGCGAGGAAGGAATGAAGCGTTTGTTTCCGGAACGCATGGCGCGGCGGATATTCGACGCTATGCGCGAGGAAGCCGACGCGGTAGGGTAAAGCGTCGCGAGTCGCGCGACGATACGCCGCAAGACGCGTCCGCGCTCGGTCTCTTTACAAGCCGATCGCGCAAGCGACGCCGGGGGCATGCGGCGCGAATACCGCATGAATACCGCGCGTCGCTCGCGATCGAGGACGAACGCTTGGCGCGCGGCGCGAGACGACGACATAACGCGCGTCGCGAATAAAAAACGCCCCAACGATATTCTTCGTTGAGGCGTTTGCTTTACCTAGCTCCGCTAGCGTTCGCGTTGCGTCGAGTAAGAGACGTTATCGCGCGGCGGTTCAATTCCGAGAAATAACTTTCCCGAACGCGGGCGCTTTAACGCGCGGCGTTTTCCCGGGGCCTTCCATCGCTTCGGCGATATTGAGCAGATGCTCGTACATCCTCCTTGCGGCGTTGAGTTGGTAATCGACGGCGGCGATGACGGCGGGCGCGTACTGCTTTTCAAACATCTCTTGTTGGAACGCGTTTCTCGTCCTCTTGATGCTCTCGACGGCGAGATCGCGTTGCGCTTTCATCGGTTCGGCAAGATGTTGGTGAGCGTGTTTATCGAATTGCGTCGCGAAGCGATCGAGCGTGTCGACGATGGAGTCGAGGTTCTCTTGCATATTGACTTTGATCGCCTCGGGTATGGCGAGTTCGTCCTTCTTCAACTTCAAGTTTGACTTGAGCACGCCGGTGAGGTAATCGCTGATGGTCTCGAGTTCTTGCGCAAGTCGGATCTGTTCTCTCGCGGAGGTCACGAGGTCGGAGGAATCGGCCTTACGCGTCATCGAGGTAACGAACTCGATCGTCTCGTCTTGGACTTTGTCCAGCTCTTCTTCGACGCCGAAATTGTGACGTATCTTCTCTTCGTCTTCGAAATTCCCGACTTGCAGTTCGCTGAGATTGACGACGAGCTGACGGCAGCTGAGGAACATGCGCTGCACGACGAGTCGAGAATTCGACAACCCGATCGTCGCGTTGCTATTGAGCCATTTATGCAGATCGGTCGCGGTCTCTTTCTTTGCGTCGTCTCCGCTGTCTTTGACCACCTTATTGAGTACTGTCGCGATCTTATTCGTGAAGGGCAGGAAGACGATCGTATTGACTAGATTGAAGACGGTATGCGTGAGCGCGATCTTGGAAACGTCGCCTTGGAGTCCGAACATATTGCCAAGACTGTGGATCGTCGGCAACAGGAAGATAAAGAAAACCGGCCAGACCCAGAGTACCCCGAGTACGTTGAACACCACGTGAAATACTGCGGCGCGGCGCGCGTTAGGACCGGTGCCCGCCGAGGCGAGGACCGCGGTGATCGTCGTGCCGATATTGCTGCCGAGCACGATCGCGATCGCGGAACTGAGATCGATCGTGCCGAGCGTGGCGAGCGTGATCACGATCGCAAGCGTAACCGCGGAAGATTGAACGACCATCGTAGCCAAGGCGCCGACCAGAATGCCTTTGCCGACGTTTAGCAACGAGTTTGCCTGGATCGTCTGGATGAACGCGCCGAACTGAGGTAGATCGGAAAGCGGCGACAGACCGCTCTTCAACACTTCGAGCCCGAAGAAGATCATGCCGAAACCGAGCGCGAACGTCGCCCAGTGCTTCACGGACTCGGTCTTACTGAAAACGAGCGCGAGCGCGGAGAAACCGAGGATCGGAAGCCCAAATGCGCCGATCTTGAACGTCAAGAGCCACCCCGTGGTCGTCGTGCCGATATTCGTGCCGATGATCACGTTGATCGCCTGCGTCAGCGTCATAAGCCCGCTGTCGACGAAACCCAATGCCATGACCGACGTCGCGGAGCTCGATTGCATGAGCGTCGTCGTCACGATACCGACCCCGACCGCCGCAAAACGGTTGTCGGTGAAGAAAGAGATCATCTTACGGAGTTTGGCGCCCGCGATCGCAGTCAGACCCGAGGTCATATTCTTCATGCCGAGCAGGAAAAGACCAAGACCGCCGAGGACCGTCAACAACAGCTTGCCGTAGTCCGGAGCCCAGCTCTCCGCGTTAAACGACGCGTACGCTTTGAGTTCTTCGTCGCTCTTCACGTTCGCTTTCAGCACGATCTTTGTCTTGCCGGTCGCGTTTTCGTTCCAGAGGACGCGCAGTCGCGGCCCGACGATCTTGAGGTCGGCGACGCTCGATTTCGTGTTTTGCAGGACTTCCCATTGAAGGTCGCTGGGCTTGACTCCCTGACCGAAATAGTTTTCGGCGCAGAGCTTCTTGGAAAGATTTCCGAGATCGACGGCGGTCTCGGGCGCGCCGGCGAGCACGCGCAGGTCCGGCAACCAGCTGACCGGCGTTTCGCTCGAATGTATTTCTTCGGGCTGTAAGAACTGAGAGACGTCGTCGATATCGTCGACGGGCTGTTCGTCTAAGGCTTCGTCAGCCGAGTCGGCGCCGCGCGCGAGTTCCGCGGGCGTCGCGGCTTCGGCCGTAAGCGGCGCAATAACGAGCCAAGCGGCGATAAGTAGCGCCGCCGCGACCGCAACGCAAAGCCGGGAGGACTTTACTGTAACTTGGTCGGGCAGGTTTGCGACGACATGGAGATTCGATTTCATGATCTTTACAAACTCCAAATGATTATTCGGAAAGCGCGTATCGGAGGAGCGATCGCGCGAGCGAAAGACTATGGCGAGTCGATCGCGTGTCTTACTTAGCGAGGAAAAAAGAGGGTGGGACGCGGCGGAGAGAAGCGTTGCGAAAAATATGTGACGCGTGAAAGAGCGCGCGACGCGGACCGCTGAAGAAAAAGGCGCGCGGAGAGCGAGAGGACCGAGCGGAAGGATCGACGTTTAGAACGCGATCGAGCGTCTATCCCTTGCCAAGCGGCGCGCCTTAACGATAGCGGTAAAACAAAAAACGCGGCCGAACTCTTAACAAGGCTAAGAGCGGACCGCGTCGTTATTATATTGCAAACTTCAGTACGTTTACAGACGTTATATTTATTCTGTATTTTAATATGACCGTCGCGCATCGTACTAAACTTCAAACTCGCCGAACGCGAGGCGATCTGCCGACCGTTCGCGCTCTATGAACTATGCGTTGGATCCGTCTGCCAACGCGATATCTTTTTCCACATTCCTTACGCTATAGATTGTATAGACGCGCGTAAATGAGTCAAGAGGGGGCGAACCTTGGATAATATTGCGCGGCGCAAAAAAGCGGTCGCCGGTCTCAGCTATTGGCGAGATTGGGGATCCCGTCGCCGGCGAGGCGGAACGTCGTCCATTCGTCGAGTCCGACGGCGCCGAGCGAGCGATAGAAATCGATGCTCGGTTGGTTCCAATTCAGGCAGCGCCATTCGATACGTCCGTAGTTGCGTTCGACCGCGATCTGCGCAAGACGGCGGAAGAGCGCTTTGCCGTAACCTTTGCCGCGATGCTCCGGCATGACGAAAAGGTCTTCGAGGTAGAGTCCGCCGCGTCCGACGAACGTCGAGTAGTTCGGGAAGTAGAGCGCGAAACCGACTTCTACTCCGTCTTCCACCGCGAAGATCACTTCCGCGATACCCTTGACGAAGAGCCAGTCTTTGAGCATATCTTCCGTTACGACGACCTCGTCGGTCATCTTCTCATACTCCGCTATTCCGTTGATGAAGAATAAGATCTTCGCGGTATCGGCTTCAGTTGCTTGACGGATCGTAAATTCCGGCATGGCGCGCTCCTTTAAACGCAAGACGTTGAGATTCATGAAACGAATCCATTTTATGAGATTCGGCGACTTTGACAAGTATCTCGCGCTCCGAACACGCGTCGCGACGAAAATACCAAAGGCGCCGAACTCGAAAGCTCGACGCCTAATAGTGACGCGCGTGCGATCAATTCAAACGGTCGCAAAGAGGGAGAAGTTCCTCAAGCCTTGATATGATGCGGCGTTGCTCTGATAGTGGCGGGAGAGGGATGGGAATTGAAGCAAGTTTATCGTTAGAAATATGAACGATTATATTACCTGACGCTAGTTTGCTTTTGCAATTAATCCCATATATTGAGTTAAGAACATACACTAAGTATAGCGATTCCATTGGAGAGCTTGTGAACTTTGTCATATCTCCTCCCATGGCAAGTTCCTCGTCTCCTTCATACACAACCGCAAAGCAATATCAAAATTATTTTCGCCTGTTAAGGCCATCAAAATATCATTTTTATGAACTTTTTGACATCTATTAAACACTTCATCTGAAACAAATGAAATCGTTTTGTTAAAACGAGTTTTGTATGTTGTGTATAATTGACCGTATCTGACACAGGGTTTTCCTGGCGTATCTGAGGTTTCGTCTCTCTTGATTCCGGAACCACGAACAAAAACTCCTAAATTCCCCAACCGCACCCACATCCAGTTCTCCGGGATCTCAAATGGTATCTCTTCCTCCGCGATCTCGGGTAGGGCTTTATCTTTTTTGATCTTCCCCGCCTTGATGAGTTCTTGTTTCTCCGCTTGTATCTTTTTATATAGTTCTTGTGCGTTTCCTTCTTCGTGACGCTGTTCGACGAGCTTCCCTTGTATCGCCATTTGCAGGAGCGAGCGACGCATATCCCCGGGAAAACGCTTGTTCAATTCTTCAAGACGGCTCCACGACTCCCCATAACGATCGATCAGAGAAAGAAGCTCATCGATCTTGGAGACTATGCGCTGTTGCTCCGCTAGCGGCGGGAGAGGGATAGGGGCGTCTTTAAGTTTTTTAATACTAACACCGCCAATAATCCCTGTCATACGCTCGGCAAAGATTGTTCGAAAATCTTGGCTTTGTAAGTAATAAAATAAATATAGATTTGAAATCCCAGAAGGATTAAACATACAAAGTTTGTTTCCAAAACAAACATCTCTGTCTAAAACAGCAATCTTTTTTCCAGCGCTTCCGCCTTCGATACACATCAAGACGGAACCTTTATACGCAACTTTAAAATTTTCATTAAAAGGAATACGTACACCGTTGTTGTAAGTGATTGACTGATTGAACGATACGTCCTTTGTTCCAATATAATCGTAACCCTCTTCAAGTCCGGTATATTTGGATTGTTTTACAGCTTCTGGGATGCTGTTACCCGTATACATTTCACAAAAAGCGCCAAGTTTAGCCCACGTCCAGTTCTCTGGTATATCAAAAGGTGCTTCCTCTTCTTCTGGTTTCGGCAAGACTTTTTCTTTTTTTATCTTCCCGGCTTTGATAAGTTCTTGTTTCTCCGCCTGAATATTTTTATATAGTTCTTCGGCGTTTCCTTCTTCGGGGCGCTGTTCGACGAGCTTCCCTTGTATCGCCATTTGCAGTATACTGTTTTTAAGTTCTTGCGGCGTCATTGTTTGTTGCCTCCGATCTTTTCCGCGATCTCTTGTAAGACGCGGTCGATCTCGGCGTTGAGCGAGGCGCGTTCTTCTTCGTAGCGTTGGATCAGGTCGAGGGGGTCGAGTATCTCTTCTTCTTTATGCGGGAAACCGCATTGGTCGAGATTGTACGCAAGGTCTTGCGTCAGTTGCTCGTAGGTGAAGCATTTCGCCTTATCGAACCCGTCGACGACGATCTCGCGGCGGTCGTTCCACCATTCCGCGACGGGGGCGAAGTGTTCAAGTTTCATCGGCTTCGTCTTGCTGAAATGCTTGTAGCCCTCGGGCATATCGAGACGATAGAACCACGTCGTCGCCGTCTTCCCCGTCTTGTCAAAGAAGAGCAGGTTCGTCGTGATCGACGTGTACGGCGAGAACACGCTGCCCGGAAGACGGATCACCGTGTGTAAGTTACATTCGTCGAGCAACTGCTTTTTGAGATTCAACTTCGCGTTGTCGGCGCCAAATAAGAAACCGTCGGGCAACACGATAGCCGCGCGTCCGTTCGTCTTTAATCTTTGCATTACAAGCGCCATGAATAGGTCGGCGGTCTCGCTAGAACGCAAGTCGGCCGGAAATTTCTTCTTGATATCGTCCTTTTCCGCGCCTCCGTAAGGAGGATTCATCAAGATGACGTCGAACGCGTCTTTATTCGTGTAGTCGAGTAATGAATATGCTAACGAGTTGTCGTGGTCGATTTTCGGTTTGTTACAACCGTGTAAAAACAGGTTCGTGACGCAGAGCAGATAAGGGAACTGTTTCTTCTCGATACCGTAAAACGAATCTTGATACGCGGATACGTCGTCGGCGTCTCCGAGCTTCTTACTCAACGCTGAACACCACGAGGTGATGAACCCCCCGGTCCCGCAAGCGAAGTCGGCCATCTTTTCGCCGATCTGCGGGTCTACGATCTGCGCCATGAAGTCGGTGACGGCGCGAGGGGTGTAGAATTCGCCCGCGCTGCCCGCGCTTTGCAATTCGCGTAGGATCGTCTCGTAGATCTCGCCAAACGCGTGCGATTCTTCATAGTCGTCAAGGTCGATCTCGTCGACTACGCTTATGACTTGACGTAATAACACGCCGTCTTTCATATAGTTGTTGACATTGGAAAAGATATTGACGATCAGCTTGTCGCGTTCGTCTTTGCGTTCGGCGCCTAACGATTGGAGCGCGGGAAAGAGCTCGTTGTCGACAAATTTTAAGAGTACGTCCCCCGTTTTTTTGTCTTTACTCCAACTGTTCCATTGAAATTTAACGGGAATGGTGGGCGAGTAGTCTTCTTCCTCTAATTCCCAGTTGTCTTCCATATTCTGGAAAACGCGTAAGAAGAGGATCCACGCGAGTTGTTCGATGCGTTGCGCGTCGCCGTTGATACCCGCGTCGTTGCGCATAATGTCGCGAATACGTTTTACGAAACCTGAGATATTGCTCACACTGCCGCTCCGTTGTCGTTATATAATTCTGATTCTAATAATTCTAGGGCTTTATAAAACTCGTTCTTTCCGCCGAACTCTTTGACGATCTTCACGAGTTTGCCGTACTTTATAAAGGGCTCGAGTTTGAAAACGTTATTGTCTTCGATTTCGTAGACTCCATTTTCCGCATATCGATCGAGTAACGCGTTAAGTATTTCGCGCGCGACTTCGCCGTATTTGGTGAAGATATCGCTCTTTCTTACCTTAGCGGCGCGCTCTTTGCGCGTGAGCGCTTTTTGGTCGAACGCGATATGGCATACAAAATCAAAGTCGTCGACGTCATTCATGCCTTCCGACTCTTTGAGGTCTTGAATATCGACGCCCCAGTTGAGAAACAGATCGCGTATCTCTTCTTTTTTCGGATGTTCGCGCCACGTCTTGATGAAGTTCTCCAACGTTCGGAATTCGCCGACGATATTGCGCTTCGCGTAATCTATTACATTTTCGGGTATCGGACGACCCGTCTTTACGTCGAAAATGTAATGCTGTTCTCCGAGGAGCGCGACCGTGCAGCCCGCACGATCGACGAATGGTTTCAACTTCGGACCTTTGTCTTGATCCGCGTCTTTTTTCGTCTTGTCGCTCGGTTCGAGCGTTTCCTCTGGCTCGTCTGCGTCGAATCCCTCCGCTTGTTCGACCGGCCCGTCCCAATCCGAATCTCTGAACAGCTTCGTCACATTGCGGAAGTCAAGTACGACGAAGCTAGATTTGCCGTCGTCGAATCGCAATCTAGTTCCGCGTCCTATGATCTGCTTAAATTCTGTCATAGACTCGATCTGCTTGTCTAACACGATAAGCTTAGTCATCTTGCAGTCGACTCCGGTGGAGAGCAGTTGCGAGGTCGTCGCGATCGTCGGGAATTTTTCCGCCACCGAGATAAAATAATCCAATTTTTTCTTGCCGACGTCGTCGTTGCCCGTGATGCGAACGATGTAATCCTCGTGTTCGCATACGATATCGGCGTTGAGATTGATCAACTCTTTACGCATTCTTCCCGCCGCGTCTTGGTCGGCGCAGAATACGATCGTCTTTTGATAGCGATCGGTCGCTTTCAGATAGCGCGTGATTATCTTTGCGACCTCCACGACGCGATCTTCAAGCACGATGTTGTAGTCGAAGTCTTTATTATCATATTCGCGATCTTCGATAATGTTTCCGAAGGCGTCTTTTTGTCCCGGCGCCGGGCGCCAGCCTTGACCGATATCGAGCGCGTAGTTGATCACGCGGAAAGGAGCGAGAAAGCCGTCGGAGATTCCGTCTTGGAGAGAGTACTGATAGACGGGCTCTCCGAAATAATCGAGATTCGAGACTTCGTCCGTCTCTTTCGGCGTCGCCGTCATGCCGATATGTACCGCGGAAGAGAAGTAGTCGAGGATGCGGCGCCAACGACTGTCGCGTTTTGCGGAACCACGATGACATTCGTCGACGATCACGACGTCGAAGAAATCCGGCGAGAATAACTCGCTGTAATGTTCTTTTTCGTCGTCGCCGATAAGTTGTTGATATAACGCGAAATAGACTTGATAAGAAGTTACTTTCGCCTTTGTTTCTTTCGCGACTTCGACCTTATGCACGACGCTTTCCAACGGTCGAAAGTCTTGCTGTATCGACTGGTCAACGAGGATATTGCGATCGGCGAGGTATAGGATGCGGCTCTTCACGTTACTCTTGATAAGTCGCCAAACAATCTGAAACGCCGTGTACGTCTTTCCTGTACCCGTCGCCATGACGAGCAATAACCGCTTATCGCCCAACGCGATACGGTCGAGCGTGCGATTGATCGCGACGCGCTGATAATATCGAGGGGAATTGCTATTGTTCTGCGCGCAGTACTGTTGACCGCGTAAACGAAGCTGCAGTTCTGTTATACCCGCGCCGTTGTTGAGCTCGGCGTTCTGACGCGCTATCAGCTCGGCTTCGGTCGGGAATTCATCCATAGCGAACTCGCGCTCTTTGCCTGTCAGAAAGTCATGTTCTAAAAACGCGTTGCCGTTGGTCGAGTACGCAAACGGCGCGTCGAGCTTCTTCGCGTAATCGATCGCTTGTTGGATCCCGTCCGCTAACGGTCGCGTGGACTTCTTCGCTTCAACGACCGCGATAGGGTAATTTGTTGAGCTGAACAAGACGTAGTCGGCAAACAACGGGGAGCGACGCTTATTTCCTTTTTTACCGATGACAACGGCGCCGTCGGTGATGCGGTATTCGTTGCGTATTTTGTTTGGATCCCATTTGTCATGAAGAGCGGGCGTTATGTTCAGGCGCTTGGCGTCTTCTTCGGTGACGTTATTGGGGGAAAAACCATTAGCGTCCATTTTCTTGTCTTCTTAAGGTCGAGCGTTGCGGTAAAGTTTGGGGCGCTCTTATTTTATTTCGCGGCGTCGCGGTGAAAAAATAAGTGAAAAATCGCCCCATATATGATAACATAGGCGCGTTCTGTTGACAAGACTTTAGAAAAGAGTACGCGACGGTTTTTATAGAACTTAATTTTAACGCCGATAGAAAATATTTTATCGCCGACGCGTCGCGAGTATAGATAATAGAAAACGCCGCCGAGAGTCCGCATAGACTCCCGACGGCGTTACGCATATTGGTTTGACGTAGCAACTTAGAAATACATATCCGCCGCGCCGTACATGAGGTTCTCGATCGTAATCGAGATATTTCGTTCTCCGTCGATGCGGTCGGCGCGCGCGTAAAGTCGCGTGAGGTCTTCGCTCAGTAACACCGGTATCTCAACTTCGCGTTTTTTCGGATCGGCGCCGTTTAGTTCGCCGAAGAAGACGAGACGACCGCCGAGGTAGACGCGTAAGATCGTATGCGTCGAGCCGTTGGCCGTCAGCTTCAGCGTACGAACGCTCGCTTCGTTAGTGTTGTAAACGCGGTAGATATACGCGGCGTCGTGCGGTTCGAGCTTGATATTTTCACGCGCCGCGATCGCGTCTAGGTCGAACTTGTCGTAGTATTCTTTATCGTCGACCGCGTTACGGAACCAGAATATCCCGCTTTTCTTACGCTCTTCGGCGCTAGCGTCTTTGGTTACGGTTCCGTAATTTTGTGTCGCGACGTTAGAGAGCCCCAAGAAGTCGACCGGCGTAAACGACTTGGCTTTGGGGTAGTCGGCAAGGCTCGTGAACTCGCCGACCCCGTCGACAAAAGCTATCGAACCGTTGTAGTGCGTCCTGGATTCGTCGACGTAGCTCTTTAGGTCCACTGTCTCAATATCAAGTCCGAATTCCTTGTCGTCCGTATTCACGTTGAGGTTTGCCCTGCGTTCGAGTTGCGCTATTTGGTTTTTGACGCCGCTTTCCCGAGCGTCGAGCGCGTCGAGTCTTCCGACGAGCGCGAATAGTTTAGCTTGAAACTTTTGTTTCGCGTCTTCGTCGAGCGCTTGGAGTTCCTCCTGCGTCTTACCTTTTATCTCGGCTTCGAATTCGGCAAACGCTTTGACCAATTCATTTTTCGCCTTCTTGAGCTTTTCAAGTTCCGCCCGCAACTCTTTGAGCTTCGCGGTCGATTCCTCTATGCTCTGAGCGGCGGGGCTCGACTTCCCGTCCGTACTCGTCGTCAACGCGTCGAGCGTGGCTTGTTCTTCCGCCGTCGGGGTCAGGTCGTAACCCTCGTAAGAGCGTTTCAGGATATAGTAACGTAATTCTAGTTCCTCGCGCGAGATCTCAAACGCTTGACAGATCTTGTTCTTCTCCGCGTCGGTAAGCGGCTTGGCGATCTCGAGACGCTCGAGACGTTTGTTGTTCTGAACTTCGGTATCGATCTTCAGCGATTCGTCGAACAGTCGTAACGCGGGCGGTTGCGATTCGTTGAAGGCGGTCGTTCTCATTTGCCCGGGGCGTAAGACCCCGACATAAGCTTCGTAACCTTCGGTGAATTGCTCGATATCCACGCATGTGCGCGTTAGGCCGTGAAACATATTCAAAACTTTTTGCCGAAGCGCGTGTTGCGCGTCGAGTTCCAAAAACGCTTCGTTACGTTTTGCGGGATCGGGGATCTCTTGCGCGGTCGGCATGGTTGGACGCGCAATGCGCGGAACGTGACTAAAAACAAATTCTTGAGCGCGGACATGAGACGTTATCGCGATCGCGGCGACGAGCGTCAACGCTTTTATCGAACATAAGTAATATCGTGACGACATAGGAGCCTCCCGTAATGGACGCGAGTATAGTTGAACGGTGGAGTAAACGATATCTTCGCGCGTACGCGACGTTATTCCTCGACGGTAATGTCCTTTTCCGCGTAGTAGACGACGTGTCGCCCGCTAAGAGCGAAGACCGAAAGTTTATACGTTCCCGGTTTCGCGGGGGCGACGAGATTGTACGCGAACGTCTTCGCGCGCCAATCTATTCTTTCTTTGCGGATCGTCGCGTTAGGGGAGAAAAGCGTCTTTAACGTCGCATCGTTGATAGGCGCCGGTATTCTGTGAACGAGAGCGCTTGTCGTGCTTGCGCTCGAGTACATGATATCGGGACTGATGGATCGTAACACGGTATTTGAGGCGATCTCCGCAAGGTAATTGCGCTCGGCAGGCGAGGTGAAGAACGCGTCGCTCGGCGCGCGAAGTTTGGAGCGCTTCAACGCGACTGCGTTAAGAACCGACTGCGCGTGGACCGCGTCAAGCAAAACGCCGGCGCGAGGCGCGCCGTAGACGTCCGCAAGTTCCGTTAGTTCGCGGTATATCGGCGCTTGCGTCGGGTCGAAGATGGTAGCGTACATCTCGGTGAGCGCCAGATCGGATTCGGTGTTGAACTTGATCGCTAAGCTGAGCTCTTGGTTCGCGCCTACCGTGTCGGAACATTCGAGCTCCGGCGTAATGTCGGATATTTCGTGCAAGTTGCGCGTGTCGAACACGTCGACTTCCACGTCGCTAAGCTCGGAAGCGGCTTCCGCGTCGCGCGACTGTGTGACGACGATCGAGTAACCGAACGGCGTTAATTCCTGTTTCGAGAGACGACCGTCTTGGTCCGTCTTCACGACGCGCGTCGACGTCATTTCCGGCGTTCTGGAGACGTTGAATATCTCCAACTCGCGTTCAGCTTGGGGGGCGCCGTCGGAACCAATGAGCGCCGCCGTCTCGACGTCGTTTTCCGACTGCGTGCGCGGACTATACGAAAGGATCGCGTCGGTCAGGAATACTAGCGCCGCCGTATCGATCCCGCCGCTAGGCTTGCCGTTATGCAGTATCTCGACTAGATATGCGCCCGGCTTTGTTATCGGCAACGCCATTCTGGCTCGCGCCGTTTCGGACTCGTCGCTCGCTTCGAGAACGCTCGTCCAACGTATTGGATCTTCGTCGGCAAAGACTAATTTCCCATTGAAGGCGTTTTGTTGCACTTGAAGCGGAAAAGACGATCGACTAAGAGTCTCCGAGTTTTCAATATTTTCCGTCGCTTCGCGTGAATGCGCCTTGCCCAATTCGGGCGCGAGATCGATACGTCTGGCGGAGAACTCGAGTTCGGTCGGCTTCGCGCTCTCCACGCAAAGCGAGGAACGCATGCCGTACGCGTACGACTCGGAGAATACAAAGCGCCCCGACGTCGTAAGCGTATCCGCGTCTTCGACGCCCGTAACGACCGAGGCCGCGGCGTCAAGTTCTTTACGACGATTCTGGAAAACGGCGTCGTAGTTTATCGGTTCGGCATAAAAGCGTCGCGTCCGTTTTTGTTCCGCGACGCCTACATACTTGTCCGTCTCCGCGATCTTGCGAGCGCGAGCCCAGTATTCGCGCGCCTGAGCGTAATGACAGCGGTGTTGATACTCGAGCGCTAAACACGCAAGCGCCTCGTAACTCTCGCGCAACTCTAACGAACGGCGGAAGTAATCGAAGAAATCGTATTGCGGGTCGATCTTAACGCGAACGTATTCGTAATTGTAATTTCTGTCGTTAGGGACGGTCGGAAATATGGAGTCGATCAATTTGCCGTAAGTACAACGCCAGACGTACGACTCGTCTTCCTTCAAGGACGGGATCTCGCTAAGGAGCTTAGCTTGGGAAAAGTCGTTCGGAAGACCGGGGGAAGGCTGAGGGTTCCGGCAATATTTTTCAAGCCCCGTCCCGACGCCGTAGAGCTCTTGCGCCGCGACGCCTTTCTCAATAAGGTTTTGCCATTCTTCCATCGCGCTCGAGGTTGCGGGGAAGACGCGTTTCTCAAAGAGCCACACAACGCGTTCTCTATCGCTCTTGAGCTCGTCGTATCGACGTGGCGTCGGTAGGAAACTCGTAGGCGCCAGATTGAATTCTGCGAGGAGAGGGTCCGGAGAGTTGAGGCCCCAAATGGAATAAGGCGTTCGTTCTCTTACGGTCTCGTTTTTTTCGCTAAGCTCGGGAAGGGGCGCTTGGAAGTCCGTCAGGTTTTGCAGCTCCTCCGCGTTGTCGGTAAAGTTCTTGACGCCTTTGACGCTTAACTCCTCGCACAACGTCTTCTCAAAGTATAAGAAATACGTCTTTATCGAGTTATTCTGCTCGGAAAAATATTTCGTCGCGGGCGAACCTGCGTGAAATTCTTCCGCAGCTCGTTCCGCCGAGCGGTCGAAATACTTCAACGCGCGCGCGCGATCGCGTTCCGCGCCAAAGAGGTAACGCGCGTTAGACTGCGGTTCCGCGATCTCCGCGTTGAGATCCTTATAGGTCAGTATCGTCTCGGGTAATTCCAAGAACGTCGCGCGCCTCGGGGATCGGTCGTCTTCCACGATATAAGTCTTAGGCAGACGAGAGAGCGCGACTATGCCCGCAAGCGATAGCTTCCAAGAAGTCGGCTCTGTTTCCAACGTCTTCACGATCGTTTCTTCTAGCTCGTCAAACGTTACGTCTTGAGGACAAAGAAACGCTTGATCGGCGTAATATTTTGCGTATTCCTGCAAAGCGTACGCAAGTTCCGACTCGGAAAACAGTTCGGGCTTGCGTTGCAATACGGTCTTAAACGCGAACGCGCGGTCGGCGGGAGCTAGCGCGTCGATATAGTCGCAACGACGGACGCACGCGTCGTCGCCTTCGATCTCTTCGAGCGAACGCTGTATCTCTTCCGCTGTAAGCGTCGGCATCGCTTCGAGTTCGCCAAGACCGCGTTGCTTAGTTACGGGCTTAGTGATCTTAATACTGAGGGGAGCATTGAAGAAAAAATCGTCGGTTACGATACTATTGGCGACGTCGGCAAGTTTCTCGTCAAGTTCCTCGATCGTGATATTGAACGCTCGACACGCGGAATCCTTCTCGTCTTCCGTCAAAGCGTGAAGCTCGCGTAAATAGTAGGAGGCGCCGTCAAGAGAATACGTTGCGAAAAGTAGCTGTGTTTCCGCGATCTTGCGGATCGAATCGATCTGCTCGTCAGTGAACGGACCTTTTTCGCCGACATACGGTTCGACCTCTTTTCGCGCATATTCACGATATGTCCCTTCTTCCGACTCGGAATCGTTTTTCACTAGACTACGAAATACGCTAAACACGTTGTTGTTAACGGAATAGCGGAGCTTGATAAAGTCGGTCATACGATCCCGGTCTACCGCGTCGGGTAATTCATCGGCATTAAACAAGCGCGGGAGTGGGCGTTGGCGCGCGGCCTCTACTCGGCGTTCAATGCCCAAGCCGGTTCCGGAGCCGGCCGACGCCATGACCCTAACGACTTTGAAGTATTCTTCGCGCGTGCCGAAGGGATCGAAGTCGGCGATCTGTGCAAAGCAGGAAGATATTGCCGTCAATGAAAATACGACGGCAAGGAACGCGTTGTGCAGAGTTCGATTTTCAATAGTCATGATCGCGTCTCGTTTTCGTTTTTGGCGGTGTGGTTACTGTAAGATCGGAAGATATTGCAGACGACGTATCCGCTTGTTTTCGGAGCTTTTAAAGCGTTCTTGAAGCGCGCGCTTGACCTCGGCAAGATCTTGGACGGAGTATTGTTGCGATCTGCTTAATAACTCGAGTAGTCTCTCAGTTTCGAAACTAACGACGCTGTCGTCTTGCTCGTCGGAAATGCGTTCTAACGCGTCTTGATAGAATTTCTCGAGCGTCGAGCGATCCGCCGCTTTCGGCATGCCGGCGTAAAGCGTGCGCACATAACCTTTTTTCGCCGTTGACGCGACGATCGGGCTGTCGCTTTGCGATAATTCTTGCAAACGCTCCGCGGCGTTCTCCTTCGTAAGTTCGGGGACGTAACTATCTAAATAATAGTAGCGCTTCTTGTAATAAGGTCGCTCGCTCGATTCTTTAAACGCCTGTAAGACGATATCGCGTTTGAGCGTTCCCTTCGCGTCTATGATACGCTGTTTCAGCTCTAGGATCTCCGGCGCGTTGCTTTTAGGCGTTTTAGATTGCAGTTCTTCAAGTAGTCTAAGCGCCGACTCGCACTTATTGAGCCGCTGATCCGCGGGAAATGTAAAAAGCGTTTCGTCGTACTCGAACTTCATACCACCATCGTACTCGATAACGCGCGTTTGTGCGCGCGCAGCTTTCGCGGGAGACTGCGCAATGCGCGTCGGAAAGGACGGCGCGCTCGCGTCGTTCGTAGAGCTTGCGTGTCGTTCCTCCGCTTTTGCGTCGGCTTCTTCTCGCTCGTTACTATCGTCGTTCGTAGAGCTTATGAGTTGTTTCTTCACTTTCGCGGCGACTTCCGGCGATGCGATCTCCTCGAGTTCGCGCAGGTGTTCATTGTCTCCTAACCTGACGAGTTGGTCTAACGCGTCGTTCTCGGTCTGCTTCGTAAGCGACTCGTTTCGTTGTGCGGAGACGTTCCAGTGAACGTGTTTGACTTTTTCAATTTCGATCTCGCCTAACGTGTGGACGATGCGTCGACGCAGTTCTTGAAGCTCGGGCGCGTCGGGAACGTTCGGGGTCTTTTGAAGCAAGATGTTAAGTTGGTTGGCGCGATAGCGCAACTCGGCGTCGCTCAATCCCAAGGGTAGCGTCAGTAAAGCGTCGTTATATTCAAGTTGGAAGTCTTGATATTTCGCGACGCGCGGACGCTCGAGGGTCTTTGCCGCGAGTTCGTTAATGGTGGCGACGTTTCCGCGACGACTATGCCAAAGTCCTTGACGCATATGACTTTTCGCTTCTTCAAAAATCTCTTCGTCGAACGAAACGAGCGGAATACGCGCCGCGTTGATGAAGTCGCGGGGATCGCCGCCGTCTCCGCGCTCGCAAATGCCGGGCATGACCTCTTCCAACTCGACTAAGAGCGGACGCAACGCCTCGGTATCTTTTCTCTCCGCGGCGACGTAGACGCGCGCTAACCAAAGCGAACCGCGTACTTGGTGGACGAGGATCGTACGCGAACGCTCGCTTAGACCCGCCTTGACGATCGCGGCTTCGAACTCGTCGAGGAACTTCTGCACCCCTTCAACGTCGTGTTCGCGCGCGAGCGCTAGGCAGTAGGCCTTCTGCGCGTTGAAGCGTTCCCCGAAGCCGGCGTCAGGACAAAGCGCGATACGTTCGTTGATCGCGACGAGCTTGACGCGCAACTCGTCTTGTTTTTCCGCTTCGCGGTCGGATAACTTGGATAATTCCAACGTGTACTTGTTGCGCAACGCTTCGTAACTCGCGTAGTCGCCGTCTTTGGGAAGGTCGTTTGTGGCAAGGCGCGTCGGGAAGGGCGTAGCGCTTTGGTTGACGCGCTCCAAAGGGTTCAGCGGCGGTTGCACGCCGACCGGGATCGCGCTCGCGCTATTGTTTGAGTCCTTTTCGGCGTTACGCGTGAGATAAGCGTAATAGTTCGTTCCCCCGACAACGCCGAGCAAGAGGACGGATCCAAGGACGTAATGCGTCGTTTTAGTATTCATTGTTATCTCGTTAGGATGGGGTAAATACCGAGTAGGTTGCGTACTATGCTATCTAGCGTCAGAAGATATCGCGCTGGAATGCGCTGTTTACCTCGTATATCAGTACCGGATAGTCGTCGTCGCTCTTCGGGAACAGTTCTTTGACGCTCTTCGCGAACAGCCCGAATCCGGCGTATTTGAGGTACACGCGCGTGCCGGAGACTTTCGCTGCGTCCGCGCGCACTTCGCGGTAGTCGCCTATGCCTTCGTAGGCGTAGACCTTGAGCTTATCCGCGTCTTTGGCTAATTCGGCGGGTAGATCGATCGCGAATTCGTAACCGGGTTCCCAACCGTCCCTCTGTTCGAATATTCCGCGGTTGCGCGCGTATTTCGGCTTCTGCCCAAAATCGTCGAGGATCTCCGCGCCTGTGTCGTCGACGTATCGCACGCATTCATTTGTCAGTTCGAGCAGGTCGTAATTGGTTCTCGCTTCAAGCGCGGGGGCGTCTTTGGCGCGAGGAGACTCGATGCGCCATACCCCTTCAAGCAGCGGGGTCTCGTTGGGGAAGTTGCGCTCGAAGACGCGCGCGCGCGACACGATCGGCTTACCGTTCGCGTTTTCGATTTCTTGGAGCTTGTCGAGCGTCTTCGCGACGTGCATATCGTCGTGAGGGAACGGCGGCTCTTCTTCGCAGGGCGAGTAACACAAGATCGCGGGCGTGCCGCGCAAGGTCAGAATGTCGTAAGCGCCAAGGTAATACGGTTTCGCCTGTTTGGAGAATTGCGTCTTACCGGCCGCGTTGAAAACGAGATACGTATTGAATTCGCAATCGCTGAAGACGACGTCAGGATCCTTCCAGCTAAACGGAATGTAAAAACGTCGCTCGTAATCTTGCAGCGTGAAGAAACATTTGGCGCCGTTGGGCACGGTCAGTTGGACGCCATTGGCGTCGAGCGCGGGCATGAGTTCGCCTTCCGCCTTACTTACGACCGCGGGCATGCTCGTTTCGTTATAATGCGAGAATGCGGGCGTAAAGTCGGGCGAATAGATCGAACTCGGCTTCGTTTGGAACTTAACGTTCTTTAGATCGCGGTAATTTCGGATCTGCATCATGGCGATACCGTACTGCGATCTCACCGCCACTTTCAGCGTCAGGAAGCGACGCGTTTCTTCAAGAACGACGACGTCTTCCAACGCGCGCGTCAACATCGTGTTAAAGATCTCAGAGAACCGGTCCGTTCCCGATTGTAGACGAGCTCTATACTCTTTGACCGCCTTCGCGTCCTGCGCGTTAAGATCCGGGGAACGATACAGTTCGCGTAACGCTGTCGGATAGACGAGACGGAACGCTAGATTCGCTTTCTCGTACAGATCGGGATGGTGCTCTCGCGCTTCATTGAGGAATCGCGAGTCGGTGAAGTTGCCCGTATCGGAGATATCGGAGTATTTGTAATACAGATAGGCGTTGTCGGCGGCTTCTTCCGGCGTCGGACGCTTGCTCGGGATCGATTCTAGCGCGTCGATGAATTTCTGCGAGCAGAAAGGGATATTCACGCCGTCGCCGAGCGCTTTGTAGAAATTGCGTTCCGACTGTCGAGCAAGGGCGACCGAAGCGACGCCGCGCTTTGTCAACTCAAACGCGTTCCACATCGAACCGACTAGCGCGCTCGTATTGTGGAGCGCGTTCGGCGTCGCGGAATCGATTGGGATAAGCTGGACGCCCGCTAGCTTCTTTTCGTCCTCGTCGTCCAGGCAGCCGGTCAGTCCCAATTCCTCGACGTCAAGTTTCATCTGCGTGACGGACGCTTCATACTCTTGAACGCTTTGCGGTAACTTGCTCGGATCGAACGTAGCGCTCACGTTGGGCATAGGCAGTTCGACAACGGCGACGTTTTTGTCGTTGCTGAAGATAGGCGCGATCAAGATCGCCGTCATCGCGAGCAGCGCGACGAACGGAGCGTAAGTCGCAGATTTTGAAGACTTGTATTGCAATTTCATCGTGACGGCGCGGTAAGACGAGACGAGCGCCACGACGGCGACGAGGATCGTAAGAACGTCTACTTGCACGCCTGCCCTGTGTACGTCGCTGATATCCGAGAAATCGTTGGTCAATTGAACGCACATGAGTGGAACGATCGTCGCGATGAAGCAAGTCGCGAAACTCGCCGCGACTTTCACTAAACGCGAACCGTCAAAAGACGCGCTCCAGAACGCAAACGAAATCAACACTACAAAGGACGGCGTAAAGTCACGCAGCGGGGAGAACGCATTGATACCGTAATAGCCGTACGTCAATAACGTAAATAACACGAGATACGATATCACGATCGTCGCGGCGACGCATAGACCCGCGAGCCAGTACTTCCAAGGGGCGACGGTAAGACGTTCCTTCAACAACGAGCGGTCCGCGTTCGCGTCTTGGAATAGACCCGTTAAAGAGTTGACGATTTTGCCCGAGAAAAGCGAGACCGAGAGCAGGAGCTGGTTAGACGACGTCGTGGGATTCGCGAGCGCGCATATCAAGAACAATAAACTCGCTTCGTAAAGCAGCGACGCGGGCGACTTGAACAAAATTGCCGCGTTCGTGAACTGCGCGCCTACTAACGTCGCGAATTCTCCGCGTGACTTTTTCTCGCTAAATGTCTTCCAGTCAAATACTTGCGTGTTGACAGGAGACTCGCCCGACGACTTTTCCGCCGTTTGTCTGAATCCGAAGCGTCTCGCGCCCGGCGCAAACGCAAGAACGAGCGCGGCGACGCACGCAAGGTAGATAAGGAACGGCTTCATCGGCAAGTTGGCGTCGCCGGACGATAACACGAAACGGAATAAGAGACCCGTGGCGGCGGAACAAGCGACAGAGACAAGGATCGCTCCCGGCTGACGCGGCGTACGCCCCGTCCAGAATATGCCCCAGACGAACGACAACGCTAAGAATTGAAGGCCGAGTTGGAAGAATATCTCGCCCGTCGAAGAGGCGAACGCTAACTTGATGCTCGTTAGATACGGCGCGTCATTGACAAGGTCGACAATGAGCGTGCCGACAAACAGCGGCGCTCCAAGAACGAGCGTCGACAAGAACGCGTAACCGAATTTTCCCGCCGCCGCGACGCGCCAGTCTCTGACCGTATTGCGCAACGCGTCGAGCGTGCCGTTCTCGTATTCGCGCGCAAACGCCGTCGCGCATAACACCGTCAGGTTCAACCACAACGCGCATATCGCCGCGCGAGCGAAGACGCCGGGATCGACGGCGTAATTCGTGACGAGCGTCAACGTTAATGGATCGAAGAACGGGATCGCGAGCCCGACGAGTAAGAGAACGAACGAAGTCAGCTGCGTTTCGCGGCGTTCTTTATTGAATAAAGCAAAGAGTTGGCGCATAGTTATGCCTCACATGCAAATGGCGTTGGCAGTTATGTGCGTTTTTGCGACGGCGCGTTCAAAACGTTTGTCGCGCGTAACGGCGTTATAACTTCAAGCGTTCTTTGGCGTTTTCAACGAGCGCGGGTGAAACGGCTCTTAACGGGACGGCGAGACGCTCGAAGTAGCGTTCTTTTGCGACGGCGTCCGCGTTAAGATCGTCCGCAAACGCGTCGAGCTCGGTTACTAACGTCGCGATCTTAGCGGAGTCCGCGTCCGCCGCCGCGACGTAGATACGCGCTAGTAGTCGGTATTGCGCGAGGACGTCGGCGCACGCTTGCAGCGCGTCGTCGTCCGGTTCCGCGTCGACGAGCGAGTCGTAGAAGCTCTCGAAACCCTCGACGTCACCCTCGCGCGCGAGCGCCGCGCAGTATTCTCGCGTCGCCGTCGTTCGCGCCGAAGCGCTAGCGTCTTCGCAGAGCGCCAGGCGTTCGTAGATCGCGACGATGCGCGCGCGTAATTCGTCTTGTCGCGCGGTTTCAAGTTCCGAGGTCGCCGCTAGCTCGCAGGTCAGGTCGTTGCGGTAGCGTAGGTAACCTTCAAAATCATAGCACGTCGGGAGTTCGGCCGCCGCGTAACGCGTCTTCGGACCGTCGAGCGCTACGCGTCGCGTGGCTTCCGCGGCCGGTTTGGCGGCGTCCGCGTTTACTAATTGCGTTTTCGGGCGGATAGAATCCACGACGATCGTCGTCGTTTCGGAAGGTTTCGCTTCGGTCTTAGGGACGTCGCGTCGGGCGTTGAAAAGGCAGGCGGTTCCCACGATCGCGCAGAGCGCAAGCAGGATGTAAAGGTCTTGTAAAGTCTTGGACGTCGTCATTAGGTGTTCTCCGGTTGGGACGGATCGAACAAAAGGCGGTTCCGACGGGGCGATCGTGTTGCGGTTGGCTTCCGTCGGTGGTTGGGACCGTCGTTATGCCGATCTGTCGGGTGTTTAGGGTACGGTAGGTCGAGACTGTCGAGTCGACCGTGTTGCGGTTGGCTTTCGTCGGTGGTTGGGACCGTCGTTATGCCGATCTGTCGGGGTAGTAGGGTAACGGTTGGTTGAGACCGTTAAGTCGATCGTGTTGCGGTTGGCCGGCGTCGGTGGTTGGGACCGTCGTTAGGCCGAGCTGTTGGGTTCGTTTTGGATCCGCGTTCGGCGGGATCTCGCGTTATTCCTTGTTCATATACGCGACAAAGATCTCTTCTAACGTCGGTTGCGTTACGTTATACGAGAGTAGCTTCGAACCAAGCGACGCGTTCAACGTTTCCGCGTAGTTGGGAACGAGACCGCGCCCTACCAGCGTGTAACTCGCTCCAAAGCGTTCCGAGGAAAGCAGTTCGTTGGCGAAGAGTTGTACAAACAACGACGTAAGGTCGACTTCCGAGCGTCCGTTGAGCGTTATCGTTAGCGTCTCCGTCGTGCGTTTAAGCGTCTCAAGCTCCTCGGATAGTATTAACTTGCCGCGTTTCATAAACGCGACGTGGTCGGCGACGCGTTCTACTTCCGCCGTCTGATGGCTCGACAACACTATTGTCTTGCCTAACGCGGCGAGATCCGCGATCGTTTGCAAGACCTCGCGACGGATGAGCGCGTCGAGCCCCGAGGTCGGTTCGTCTAGCGCTAGCAACTCGGGATCGTGCGCCAACGCCAACGCCAACGACGTCTTCGCCGCCATACCCTTAGACAAGTTCTTGATCTTCGCGCGAGGATCGAGCCCGTATTCTTGACAGTACTCCGCGAAACGCTTCATGAACCCCTCGGGGTAGAACGCCGCCGCGAAACGCCCTTGTTCCGCGACCGTCATGTAGTCGTAGAGCGTCGGGTACTCGGGAACGTAGCCGATGCGTTCGCGGAGCTCTTTCAGTCGATGCGTAGGCGAGACTCCGAAAACGCGCGCTTTACCCTCGTCGGGCGCCGCCTCGCCGAGCAATAATCGTATCGTCGTCGTTTTGCCCGCGCCGTTTTCGCCAAGGAGCGCGAAGACTGAACCGGGCTTGACCGCGAAACTTACGCCGTCCAACGCCGTTTGCGCTCCAAAGCGCTTTACCACGCCGGCAAATTCGACGACGTTGAGCGTGGGAGCGTTGAGGTTGGTGGGATCGTAATCGCTACGGATAGCTTCGGGAGCCATGTTCATTCTCCTTTGCATGTGGGATAGAAATCCGCAATAGTCTTTTTCAACGCCGCGTCGAGAATATCGCGAATGTCTTGTATAGATAACCTTCCATGCGCGGCTTCCGCTAAGATCGTCTCGATACGCGACTGAAAGAGATCGAGCCGAGCGCGACTGCATTGCGCCTGCGCGCCCGGTGAAACAATATAACCTTGGCCGCGCAGAGGTTGGATCAGCCCTGCCGTTTTAAGGTTCGCGTACGCTTTGGTGACCGTTTGTGGATTCACCGCTAACGTTTTGGCGACTTCGCGCACCGATGGGATCAGCTCGTTTTCCGGAAGCGCGCCGCTCGCGATCAAGTATTGCGTTTGGCGCTCAAGCTGTTCGTAAATCGGTATCGCGCTGTTAAAATTCACGTGATACATAGTTTTTCAGAAAAGACGGGTGGTTGTTGTGCGGAAATGCGACGCGAGGACGAGTAAGGATCTGTTGCTTGCGCAAAACGTCCCCGCGCCGCGTACGGCGATCTGAAGTAAAAACGTCGGAGTGCAAGATTGACATTTTTACATGTTGGGTGTGTTGGTGATGTAGTACACTGTAATACTAAAACGCTTCTCGTCAAGCGGTATTCTCAAGAATTTAAAGAAATAATTAGCTATTGTTATAATTTGTAATATGAAACGTTATTATTAGTCGACGCGCTTATAAACTTCCTTGTCTGTTGTCGCGTATGCGTTAAAATAACGAACGTAAGAGTAATCGAGTCGGCGTTAGTTACGGCGCCGCAGAGCTAGGAGACGACTATGAGCGAAACGACGGAACCTGTTTCTACTGAACGACAAGACTGGTCTCAAGACGCCGATCGCGCCCCCGGGACGCTGAACGTCTTGACGATCGACGACCTCGAATGGCGATTCCGCTGGATACCCGCCGGAGAATTCGTCATGGGCAGTCCCGAGACCGAAGAAGGACGCGCCGACGACGAGACTCAGCATAACGTCAAGTTGACGAAGGGATTCTGGATGATGGAGACGCCCGTCACCGCCGAGATGTGGGAATCGATCATGGCGCGTAATCCTTGCGGTTTCGAGCCCGGAGATAAGCCCGCGCGCTGGGTCATCTGGAACGAATGTCAGGACCTTATGGACGAACTCAACGGTTCGCGTAAAGCCCCCGAGGGATGTCGTTTCCGCTTCCCTTCCGAAGCGCAGTGGGAGTACGCCGCGCGCGCCGGACAAACGACCGTCTATCCCGGTTCCGACAACGTCGACGAGGTCGCTTGGCACAACGCGAACGCCGAGAATAAGACTCAGCGCGTCGGTCAGAAAGCCGCCAACGCCTGGGGCTTGCGCGATATGGCGGGAAACGTCTACGAATTATGTTGGGATTGGTACGCGCCGTATCCTACCGAAGACGTCGTCGATCCCTACGGCCCCGAGAACGGTATGCACCGCGTCGCGCGAGGCGGATACTGGGATAGCGAGCCCGCGCAGTGTCGCGTCGCGGCAAGAGGCGTCGGACCCGCAAACCGCGGGAGTCGGCTCGGCGTCAGACTCATACTCGCGACGCTAGACTGAACCCTTGCGCTCAACTCAGAACAAAAAACGCCCTCGAAGCTCATTAGAACTTCGAGGGCGTTATGTTTTAGATCCTCGACGCTTAGATCACGAGCGGTAAGGAGTAGGGTCGGGGACGCCGGCTTCTTCAAAACCGTTCTTGCGCAACATGCACGATTCGCAATGCCCGCAAGCTAGCCCGTTTTCGTCAAGGTCGTAGCACGTGCGCGTTAACGAGTAGTCCACGCCGAGCGATACGCCGAGCTGCACGATCTGCGCCTTCGTCAAGTTGAGCAACGGCGTGACGATCTTCACGCCTTTACCCTCGACTCCGACCTTTGTCGCAAGGTTAGCCATCGTGTTGTACGCCGCGATATATTCCGGTCTGCAGTCCGGGTAACCGCTGTAGTCCACCGCGTTTACGCCGATCCAGATCTCGTCCGCTTGACGCGTTTCCGCAAACGCCAACGCTAGCGACAGGAAGATCGTGTTGCGCGCCGGCACGTACGACGACGGGATCGTTGCGCCGATCTCTTCAAACGGCGTGTCCTTCGAGACCGGGATCGATCTGTCCGTCAACGAGCTGCCGCCAAAGAGTCCAAGATCGATGGGGAAGACGATGTGTTCCGCGACCCCGACCGCTTTCGCGACTTCGCGCGCCGCGTTAAGTTCCCAGACGTTGCGCTGATTGTAGTCGATAGTCAACGCGTACACCTCGTTGCCCGCCGCTTTCGCCGCCGCGCACACCGTCGAGGAATCCAGACCGCCGCTCAATAAGACCACCGCTCTCTTCGTCATCGTTCTTCTTCGCTTTCGTTTCTAAATGACTGCGTTGTAACTCAAAGTTGATACTTGTTTTAAAAATTGCCGTCGGGACGATCCACCCCGACGATGAGGTCGTCCACGTCGTAGCTGTCGTCGCGTCTCGCGTTTTCCTCCTCGTCGTCCACGCCTCCCTCGGGATGATATTTCTCCAACGGAAACGAATAACCAAAAGGATTAGGCTTGAAACCGGGGATACGGTCGACTAGCGATTCGTATGTCGCTTGCTGTTCCGCGTCGATCAACACGCTGCCCGCAAGATCGAAATCCGACGCGCTTTCCGCGTGTTTCGGCGTCTCGACTTGGTTCGCGAGGCTCTGCGATTCCGGACTTTGCGACGGCGTCGGGACATGCGCTTGCGCAGGCGCGGGCATAGTTCTTGTCGCCATCGTCCTAGTCGCGATCATCCGCGTCTCTTCCTCTTCCGGCGTTTCGGAGAGCAGGTCGGCGTCGTTTTCCGCGTCTTCCTCTTCGTACGTCGGCGTCAATCGGATCGTCTGCCGGCAATACGGACAACGTATCTCGCGACCCGCCAGCGACTCGTTGGTCACCGGGAGCTGTTTGGAACATTTCTCACAATAGAAGGCTACTTTCACGGAAGATCGCTCGTTTCGTTAATTTTCCCTACCACGCGCGTCACGGCGGATCGTAACCCCCGGGAAAAAAGGGATTGCAACGAAGGATCCGCCACGCCGTCTTCAATATCCCGACGACGAGACCGTATTTCCGGATCGCCAAGATGCAGTACTGACTGCACGTCGGCGTAAAACGACAACACGGTCCTATCAAAGGACTGATACAGACCTGATAGAACCGCACAAGTAAGATCGCAAAACGACCCGGCGCTCGCCATAACGCGCGCGCGATACGTACAAGTTTCGGTCGAAGATCCAACATGGTTCAAGAACGCTCCGCCGCGTCGACGCTAGCCGACGGCGTTTCCGGCTCCGCGACCGCGTTCGGTTCAGCCGCGTCCCGCGCTTCTTGAGCCGCGCGTTCCGCGAATTTCTGCGCTTTCTTCGCCGCGCGACGCATCATATGCAACACGTCCCCCGCGATCTCGGCGTAACTCGGAACCGGCGTCTGCTTCTTCGGGACGACGACGTAATCAAAGCCTTGCGGAATATCGTAATACTGCAACCGAAACGCCTCGCGGATGAGACGCTTCCAACGCACGCGAATATGCGCCTTGCCGACCTTCTTCGAGACGGAAAGCCCGAGTCTCGCGGGCGAATCCGGCGACGTCGGACGGCAGCAGATCGTCATGCGCTCGTTATACACGCGCGCTCGAAACGCGTATACGCGACTGAAATCGCGCTCCGATTTGATACGCTTCGAAGCGTCGAAGAAATAACGGCGTTTAGGCTCGTTCTCGGCGGCGCCGCCGTTCTCCGACGCGTTGACGTCGTTAGGGGAGACCGCGTTTGTCGGCGCGTTAGACTGCGCTTCCGACGCCGCGGTCAAATCATAGGAGTCGTCTCGAGCCGCGTTCATTCGACGATAGTTTCCTCTTCCGCTTCGGGCGCGGCTTCTTCGTCAAGCTCGATCTCGACGACTTCGTCTTCAGCTTCTTCTTCCTCTTCTTCGGCCGCTTCATCTTCTTCGGCGGGAACGTCTTGACCGGCGACCATCGCGCTCATGCACGCGAAGATACGCGGCGGATCGCAACCGACGATATTCGTATAAGGTTGACCGTCGCGATACAAGAACGTGTGAGGAATACCGTTGACGCCAAGTTCTTTTTTAACGTCGACGACTTTGTCGGAATCGACTTCCGCGAGCTTTAATTCCGGGCAATCGGCGCCAAGGAAGCCGCCCATTCTGACGAGCAACGGGTGAAGGCGTTTGCACCAGATGCACCATTCCGCGCTGAAATCGACGACGACGTATTTGTTGTTCGCGATGAACGCTTCAAATTCTTCCTTAGACGTAAGTTCCGTCGGCGTGACAGGCTTCGCGCCGAAATAGACCGCGTCCGAGAATTGTAACGCGAACGGATCCGTCACTTCTTCTTCTTCTTCTTCCGCCTCTTCCGCGTCGGCTTCTTCGAGAGTCGCGTCCGCTTCTTCCGGCTCCGCGGCGTTTTCTTCAGCGACCGGCGCGCGATCGTCGGCAACATCGAGTTCGATATCGTCGTCGTCCTTAGGCTCCGCGGGCGCGGCTTCGCCTTGACAGAGACTTTCGATCAAGCTCGCGAGTTGGTCGGGCGCGTAACCGACGATCTCGGTATAGTAGTTCCCGTTATAGAATACGCAGCAATACGGGATGGATTCGATCTTCAATTCGCTAGCGAGGTCGCTGAGTTGTTCGACGTCGACTTGCGCGATCTTCACGTTTTCAGTTTGGAAGTAGCCCGCGATCTTAGTAAGTTCGGGATCGAGCTTCTTGCAGGGCGGACACCATTCCGCGCCGAACTTAACGACCGCGATCTCGGACGCTTTAGAGAATTCGGAGAACTCTAATCTCGATTTCAGGAACGGAACTTCGATCCCTTCCGCCATCGAGTAATTCACATTAGAAGCCGTTTGCGCGACTTCCTCCGGTTCTTCGGCCGTCTTGTGCTTGCACCCAAAAGAAGGGACAAGGAGGGCCGATAACAAGGCGACTACGCCAAAATGAAAAAATGCACGTTTCATAACAAACTCCGTGTCCCAAATGATGTTGTGTCGATATGCTCCGCGCCGCAGCGTATGCGTCGTACGCAAGCGCTCGTCATGCGGCGCCATAGATAAAAAACCGCCCGCGCCGCAATCGCAACGCGGACGGTATGTCAATTCACTGTCCGTTCAGACGATATCAAGCGCCGAATTTGCCCAAACGATTGGCGTGAGCCATCGCGAGGGACATAAGGTGTTGCGCTTGGAAGTGGCCGAGACCGCCGTAGTTGTTCGCTTCGGTTTCGCCGAACTTTTGGCAGGAGTCGAAGCGGGCGTTTTCGGCGACGATCATGGTCGGAACCGGGTGGAAGGAGTGCGAGGCCATCTTGGCGGGGGTGCTGTGGTCGCCGGTGACGACGAGGACGTCGTCTTTACCGAGCAATTCCGCAACTTGCGGGATAACTTTATCGAGTTCTTCGACCATAGCTTTCTTGGCTTCGAAATCGCCGTCTTCGCCGCGAGAGTCGGTGTACTTCCAGTGGAGGAAGAAGAAGTCGTACTTGTCCCAGTTCGCCTTGAGCGTGTCAACTTCTTCTTGGAGGTTGGCGGGCTTGCCGACGAGTTCCATACCGACGAGGGACGCGAGACCTTTGTACATCGGGTAAACGGCGATCGCGGCGGCGTTGAGACCGTAGAGTTCTTTGTAGCTCGGGAGCGAGGGTTTCTTCGCGAAACCGCGCATCGTCAAGCAGTTAGCCTTAGGTTGGTCCTTGAGGATAACGAGCGCTTTTTCGAAGAATTCTTTCGCGATCTTCGCGGTCTTTTCGGAATCCGCGTTCGTGGCGACCGGGTCGAGAGGCTTCACGCCGCACTTTTGGGGGTCGGTGTCGGCGACGTTGCCGCCAAGGCCTTCGCCGCGGAAGACGACGACAAAGCGGTGTTCTTTAACGGGTTCGACGAAGACTTCGACGCCGTCGATCTTGATCGCTTTGAGCGAGTTGACGACTTCGACGGATTCTTCGGTCGGAATACGGCCCGCGCGACGGTCGGTAATGTTGCCGTCGGCGTCGATCGTGCAGAAGTTGCAGCGCATGCAGACGTCGTTAGGACCGACCGGGAAAGCGATACCGGCGGCTTCAAGAACGCCGCGGCCGATTTGGAAGACGAGCGGATCGTAACCGAACAGCCCGAGGTGACCGGGGCCGGAACCGGGGGTAATACCGGGAAGGATCGGAAGCGACATACCGCAAACGCCGCGTTGAGCAAGCGCGTCGAGGTTCGGCGTATTCGCCGCTTCGAGTTCGGTCAACCCGCCCGGTTGCAGCGGAAGACCGCCGATACCGTCAGATACTACCATCACAATTTTACCGCCTTCGTCAGTCTTCAACGATTGGATCAGTTCGTGCAATTCCATTATCTTCGTCTTTCTTAACGTCTAATAGTTCTCGCGAGCCACGCGCTATAACGTTTCGGCGGCGTTCTCGCTTCAAGCTGTATTTTATACCAAACTATTATACGCGTCAACAGGGCGGAAAGAACGCGTTTTTCGTGAAGTTAAAAGATTTTTCAAAGACTTGGAGGATATTGAGACGCTTGTCGAATTGGTCTTTCATCCTTTCGTGACAAGCCGTTGTGACGTATCGTTGACAAAATATTTTGAAAATATATAGAAAGACGTGAAGGACGTTGATTTCCTTGTATAAGATACTTGTCGCGACGTTGAAACTAAATATAATTGAATCGAATAGGAATCGGATCGACATGTCGTCGGTCTTGGAAAGAAAAAAGGCATACAGATATGAAAAAGCGACTTTTAACGGGTCTACAACCTAGCGGCGAACTTACGATCGGGAACTACTGCGGCGGTATCAAGCAAGTCATCGACTATCAAGACGAGTACGAGACGTTCTTGTTCGTGCCCGATATGCACTCGATCACGGTCCCGCAAGATCCGGAAACGTTGCATCGCCGCGTTCGCGAGATCGTCGCGATGTATCTTGCTTGCGGCGTCTCCGGCGAAAAGAACCATATCTATATCCAATCCGAGATCCCTCAACACGCGAACCTTTCTTGGATCCTCGAATGCCACGCCTATATGGGCGAAATGGCGCGTATGACTCAGTTTAAGGCGAAGTCCGAAGGCAAGGGCGACAACAATATTGGTTGCGGGCTCTTCACGTACCCGATCCTTATGGCCGCCGACATCTTGCTCTATAACGCCGACGTCGTTCCTACCGGCGCCGACCAAAAACAACACGTCGAACTCGCCAGAAATCTCGCGCAACGCTTCAATAACAAATACGGCGAAACGTTCACCGTTCCGGAACCTCTTATTCCGAAAATGGGCGCCAAGATCCGCGACCTGCTCGACCCCACGAAGAAGATGAGTAAGAGCGCCGCAAATCCCAAAGCGTCCGTCTTCCTTAACGACCCCGAAAAAGTTATCCGAAAGAAGATCATGGGCGCCGTTACCGACTCCGGCGAAGGCGTATACTTCGACGAAGTCAATAAGCCCGGCGTTTCCAACTTACTCACCATCTACGCCGCGTTCTCCGGTTGCACGATCGAAGAAGCCGTCGCGCATTTTGAAGGCGCGCGTTACGGCGATCTCAAGAAGGAAGTCGCGGAAGTTCTCGTCCAATTCCTCACCGGCCTGCAAGATAAATTCGCCGAAGTGATGAAGTCCGGACAAGTTGACGAAGTACTCGACCGCGGTCGCGATGAAGCTCGCGCTATCGCCGAAGTTACGTACGAAAAAGTTCGTAAACTCGTCGGCTTCGGTCGCGTCTGAGATCTTCACGGTAGTTTGATACGATCTATTACGGCGTCGCGCGTTGCGTGGCGCCGTTTTTTTATTGCGCGTTACTTACGTTGTTTCTATGCTTATAAACGCGTACTCACAGGAATGGACGCGCGGTTTCAGGTTTGGGCGCGGAAAATGTTGAAGAACGACGAAACGCCATAGTCGCATTTCCGACAGAATATAAAGAGAAGGGACGCGCTAGACGACTGGAAGTTGAGATATAACTTTGAGATAGATAATAATAAACATACTTTCCGACCTACCGGAAAGAGGCGGCGTTTTCGAGCGACGCCGATTTTGAGAAACGTGAGCAACGCCGACCGCCGCGCTTGCGCGTATTGGCGCCGATATTGCCTATAAACGAGTTAAATAAGCGATAAATTTTACCCCCTAGGAGGCGTTATGGCAACCACGATACGCACGATCGATAAGAACGGCGCTGTGCTTGGGTTACGCGTAGTCGAACACGATTTTGGCGCGTCGGTTCGCGGAATACGGCTGTTCGCGTCCCCGGCGCATCCGACGATCTCGACCGCAAATTATTGCGAGACCGCGCCCGACCGCTACGTCTATCTCCAAGAACAACTGGCGTTAAACGCCGTGCGCACCGGCACGAATCTCGTCGATCCTGAACGCACGCGACATATCCTCGAAGGCGCGCCGATACTTCGCGCTACCAACACGGACTTTGGAAACGACGCCGATTCGCTCTCCGTCCGAGGATGGTCCGGAGGACACGCTAATCCCGCCGCCGCGCAGTACGGAAAAACGCAGATCCCCGAATTCTGGACCGGAGAACGGTTTATGTACGAGGTCTCCGATATCCTGCAAGACGATTCCTCGAAATGGTATCTCCAAGAAAACGACGACTTCGGACAGAAACGCGACGTCGAACTCAACGAACGCTATGTCTGCGTCGAAGAACGATACGGCGTCCCTATCCGCGTCGTTGCGGAACGCGTCGACGATTCGTTAAAATGCGTCACCGCGTTCCCCGATTATTCGCATCTACGTCTCAACGAAGATCTGCGCGTAAATTAACTCCGAGATAAAGCGGGTCGATACGCGACCGACCCGCCTACCGGCGACGATCGATCATAATAAGACCAACTGTCTGTACGAGAATTTGAGCGTTCTCGTTTCGTTAGGTTGGAGGATCAGATCGCAGCGTAATTCGTTTTGCGGGTTCACTTGGCGCGCGTTGGAACTCGACGCGGGCGTAAGCGTCGCGATCTCGGGCATGGTCTCGAACCCCTCAAACGACTTGGTGATCTGGTTTCCGGAGAACTGACGACTGAGTCTGATCGGAGTAGGCTCTCCGCGTTGGTTCGTCAGCACGATCTCCGCGTCGATGCACGCCACTCGATAACGAGCGCTCTGGAGTATGACCGTTTGTCCCCAGTCGCTCGGCGTTTTCTCGTCGCGCGGCGTGTCGTGAGCGTCTGCGGAACCGTTTATGACGGCGTTGATATCGTAGGCTCCGTTCGGCATTTGACCTTGCGTATTCGACGCGCCGACAAATGGACGTTCGTTTTCGATCGAGCGAACGCGGACGCTTAACGCCTTAGTGACGGGCAAGAGCGCTTCTTCTTTCGGATTCGTCCAGTATAACGAGTTTTGCGCTAAGAATTTACCGTTGACGTAGATGGACGCGGGCCCCGTCGTCAGCGGGAAGGCTAACGGATTCTTGAATTTAATAACGTCCCACGGTTCTTCAAACGGGTTAGTCGATTCGTAGACGCGTTCTCCGTTCGTCGTGCGACCGTATTGCGCGGCGCGCGCGTCCCCGCGGTTGTTGCCATAGTTGGCGTCGTAAGCGCGACCGGAGCCGTCGCGAATGTCGCGGATATTCCAGTACGCGACGCGTTCGTATTCGGCTTTGCCCTTACCGGTCGTGAATAACGCGCGATCCCCTTTCTTCAGCGTCAGCTTCCCTAACGCCGTCGCGACGATATCGTAACCGTCGTTAGGATCGGCGGGAGCGGATTCCGAGAGCGTGGAGCTCATACTCGCGCCGTTCATGGCGTAGTTGCTCGTCGCATTTTGCGACAAATACGCCATATCGCTCATCTGGGAGCTGTTGGCGCCGCGTAACGCCGCGAAAAACGCCGAGAGAGCGACGTTAGTAGACAACGGCGACTTCGCGTTTTGCAACGGGATCTGCGGATAGCCGCTGTACAAAACGACTTCGACTCCGTCAAGCTCGCGCCAGTCGTTGACGACGACCGCGGTCTGTTCGACTGTAAGTTCTTTCTGATCGATCGTTTCAATGCGGTACTGCGGCGCCCAGCATATGCCTCTAACGAGATACGAGAGCGTCAACGTCGTTCCGCCTTCCGGGAAATCTTGTTGACCGACCTCGAAATTCAGGACTTCGCGTTCGCGCTTGACCTCAGCCGGCGCGCCGTCGATCGCGACTACGGAACGTAGTTCGTAGGCGTTGGCGATCCAGACGACCTCGTTTTTCAACGTCTTCAATAACACGCCTTGAGGTTGCGACGCACTGACGAGGTTGCGTGAGACATACGGATCGTTGCTTACGAGCTCGGCGCGTTGGTCGCGCTTGGGCGCGCTCATGACGGTCACGACGCTCGGTTCCGACTCGCCCGGCAACGTCACGCGCAACGAACGACCCTCGAAATCGCGAGTCCAGTCGATATCGCCGGCTTCTTCAAACGGGACGACTTGTTCCTCGCGCGTCGACGTCGTTGAGACACGCGCGCCGCTTTCGACAAAGAACGCGCCGTGCAACGCGCCGGTAGGAAACGCCGTCGTATAGTTTCCGGGCGCCGGGAGTTGGTACGTATCCTCGACAACGGCGACGCCGTTTTTGAATAATCCGAGCGAAGTATGCGTCGGGGAGATCGGTTGCGCCGCGCGAGACGTCGCGGTAAGCAGCGCGAAGAACGTTGACGCAATGGTCAATGTAATAGATAGTCGTTTCATAGATAGACTCCTATACGGGCAAGGGGTGGTGGTAAATGTTTGGTTGACGAACATTATAGAGATATAAAATTCGATTGCAACTTTTTTTTGACTAAGTTGACGACATTTTTTAAAAAATAAACCCGCCTCAACGCAATAAAACGTTGAGACGGGTATTTTTTGTTTTCATCCATTATAGGCCCAAGCAAGGAAGTGCGACGTTCTCACGCCGCGAAGCGACTTGCCCGGCCTCTGAGCGCTAGAAGCCGAAATCGACTTCTTCGACGACCTTGGATTCTTCCTTCGGAGGCGGGGTCGCTTCGATGTGGACGGGGTTGCCTTCGATGTAGATAGCGCGATTGGGTCTTGCGGGGCAGATGTATTCGCAGCCGCCGCAGCCGACGCATAGATCGACGTTCGTTTCGGGGATGGTGAGACCGTTGTCGCCGTAGGGGACCATATGAACGGCTTGCGTCGGGCAGTGCTCGGAGCAGGCGCCGCAGTGTTGGTTCAAGACGGGAACGATACAGTTTTCTTTGACGAAGACGACGTGACCAACTTGGATCTTGTGCTTTTCTTCCATCGTGAGCGGACTCTTACCGTCCATCGCGAGCGGCAAGATCGCGTTGGCGGGGCAGACGTCGGCGCAGGTCGTGCAGTCGAAGTTACAGAACCCGTGCGAGAAATCCATACGCGGTTGCAGGAAACCTTGCAGACCGTTTTCGAATCCGGACGGCTTCAAGACGTGCGACGGGCATTTCGCGACGCAAAGATGGCACGAGATGCAGTGTCGCAGCATATGTTCGTGAGAACGAGAGCCCGGAGGCGAGATCGTGAATTCGCGTTCGATCGGCTCGTGACCGGTGTATTGCACTTCGCCTTCTTCCGACAACGCGCCGCCCGCGGTCGTTTCGCCGTCGGCGGCGACCATCGGCTTAGAGTCGCTCGT
This sequence comes from Thermoguttaceae bacterium, assembly GCA_045599605.1. Lineage (GTDB taxonomy): Bacteria > Planctomycetota > Planctomycetia > Pirellulales > Thermoguttaceae > RUG369. Next base: position 67,034 of record JAZRWE010000003.1, on the reverse strand, counting down.
ATCGGCGGCGTCGCCAATGAAGATCGTGTTCTTATCGACGGCTGCGACGGCTTTTGCGGCGGTCGCCGCGGCGGCCATCGCGGAAAGCGTGATGAAGTTGCGCTTCGAGCGATCGAAGCCTTGCATCTCGCTTTGGATCTGACGCTTTTGTTGCAGCGTTTCCGCGTCGAGTTTCTTATCGGACGCGGAAAGCTCGTCGGTTTGGATCTCGTTCGGAGCGATCGTCGGCTTCTTGTTGACGCCGAACGCGATCGCGTCTTTACGGCAGGCGCTGAAGCAGTCGAAGCAGACGACGCAGCGCGAGTTGTCGACGACCTTGCCCTTGGAATCGATGCAGGAGCTCTTGCACGCTTTCGCGCAGAGACCGCAGCTAATGCATTTGTCTTGTTTGATGTACGTCTTGACGAGCGCCCAACGCGAGAAGAATCCGAGGAAGGACCCGACGGGGCAGATCAAGTTGCAGTACAAACGTCCGGCTTTGCCGGCGAAGAGCGCGATCATGACGAACGAGGCGACGCCGACGAGCAACGCGCCGTAGCTTTCCGGACGAACGTCGACGTAGTAGAACGACTTTTCAGGTCCGTAGATCGCGAACAATATGTTGTTCACGATAACATAGAGCGGCTTGAAGACGTTGACCGCAATGCGACCGAAGATACTGTACGGTTCAAGCAGACCGAAGACGAGAACGCCCGCGAAACCGGTCACGCAAGCGAAGATGAAGAACGCCGAACGAACGACGACGTTGTTAGCGCGGAAGACGTTGTTCTTCCAGTTCTTGAGCGGCTTAGGTTTGCCCGTCTTCGGGTCCTTCGTGAATCGGCTGAGGATCTGACGGCTCTTTCCGGCGACCCAGGAGATCAGGTCTTGCAGGATCCCGAGCGGACAGATCACGGAGCAGTACAAACGCCCGACGAGCAAAACGGACGCGAAGATAACAAACCATAAAAGGCTGCCGATCGCGCAATAGAATTGAACTTTTTCAAACCAAACGAATTTCTCCGGGATCTTGCCGTCGAAATCGAGAAAGAAGGACGCCACGCATAGGAGCATGCAGCTAGCCAACAAAACGCGCAGAGCGCGCAACGCTTTGTATTTCATAGCATAGAATACCGCCTTAAACGGTGGAAGTGCGAAGCGGCCGCGCGATTGGGGAGGGGACGCGGCGGCGTCTTGGGGGAAATAAAGAAGGGAATCTATACGCAAAGAAATCGTCGAGACTTGGATCCTCGACGATTTCTCGTAATTTTATAACAAACGCTTAGCGTTCGTCAGATCACATCTTGACGCGTTGGACGTTCAGGTTGGAGACTTCGTTCGTGCCAAGCTTGAGTTCGGCGCCGAGCGGGAGGTACTTGACGTCGTCAAGCGGCATGCTTTGGAATTGGTCGAAGAACTTGACCGCGGCAACGTCGACGGCGACCGGGTCGGTCGACATGAACAAGCCCTTGGCGACGGAGACGTCGGAAGCGTCTCTACCGCGAGGACCGTTCGTCTTCATGATGCGGTAAGCGTCGACGATGTTCAAGCAAGCGGGATTTTCAAGCGTGCCGATATCGGCGATGCATTGATCGAGACCCTTTTGGTGGAACGCGCGACGGTCCCAAACGATACCCATGAGGTTCTTCATCGCGATCGTCATTCTGGCGCCGCCGTGGTTCTTCAAGATCGGGACGTTGAACCAGCAATCGCAATCGAGGATCGCTTGGTGGATCTTGGCGGAACCGAGAGCCTTGCTCTTGGGCAATTTCGTTTCGCGGTAGTACTTTTCTTCGTTACCGGGCATGACGATAGCGCCGGCTTTCTTCGCGGCGGCTTCGATACCGGAGTTTTCATAGCACTTACGCCAGTTGTCGCAGGTGTTGTCGAAAACGACGATCTCTTTGGCGCCGGCGTCTTTACAGGCGTTGATCAAAGCGACGACGAGTTCCGGATTGGTATTGCCGGCGAGATCGGGAGACTTGTCCCAACCGATGTTCGGCTTGATGGTGACGCGATCGCCCTTGCTGACGAAGCGTTCGATACCGCCGAGAGCCGCGATACCTTTTTCAAACATCGGGGCGGGTTCGCCGCCGAGGAGCGCGACCATGTCGACGTCGGCGCCCGCGGCGTTCTTGCCTTGTTGAGCGAGGACCGCGATCGGATCCGCGGCGCTGAGCGTGGTGGCGAAACCGGCCAACGCGACCGTCTTCAGGAATTCATTTCTGGTCATTGCCATTTTGGAGCGTCCTTTTTTGGTATTTGGGTAGGATGATGGAAGAGCGGAAACGGGCGCCCTTCTTTACGCCTTGGAGCGTGTTGTAAAAACGAGAAGGAAACGCGGAACGGAACAAGGTCGCGCGTCAACTTCGGTTATATGCCGTCGCGGAGACAGAAACGCGACGAGCGAAAAGGATCGCGCGCGTTAAACGCTTAGCGCACGATCGTGTGCGTTAGATTCAGCAGAACGCCTTCTTGAGTTCTTCCGCTTTGTCGGTCTTTTCCCAGGTGAAGTACGCGTCTTCATCGCAAGCGACGCCGACGTTCTTTTCCCAGGCGTAAGTATCGGCGCCGCGACCGAAGTGACCGCCGAAGGAGGTCTTTTCGAAGATCGGACGACGGAGTTGGAGAGAGTCGACAAGGCCGCGCGGCTTGAGCGGGAAGACTTCGCGAACGACTTCGGCGAGCTTCTTTTCGCAGCATTTGCCCGTGCCGCCGAGGTCGACGAGCACGCTGACCGGTTCCGAAACGCCGATAGCGTAAGCAAGTTGGACTTCGCAGGAATCCGCGAGACCCGCCGCGACGACGTTCTTCGCGATATAACGAGCCATATACGCCGCGCTACGGTCGACTTTCGTCGCGTCCTTACCGGAGAACGCGCCGCCGCCGTGACGAGCCCAACCGCCGTAGGTGTCGACGATGATCTTACGACCGGTGAGACCGCAGTCGCCGTGAGGACCGCCGACGACGAATTTGCCCGTCGGGTTGATCAGGAATTTGATCTTGTCGTCGACAAGGGCTTCCGGCAAGCACGGCATGATCGCGTTCGGAACGACCCAGTCGGCGATCTGTTGTTGGTCGACGCACGGATCGTGTTGCGTGGAGAGAACGACCGTGTCGATGCGGACCGGCTTATCGCCGTCGTATTCGACGGTTACTTGGCTCTTGGAGTCGGGACGAAGCCAATCGACCGCTTTGGTGAAACGCAGGTCGTTTAGGCGGTTCATGATGCGGTGCGACAACGCGATGGGGAGCGGCATAAGCTCGGGCGTCTGGTTGCAAGCGTAACCGAACATCAGACCTTGGTCGCCCGCGCCTTGGTCTTGGGAGTCGAACGAGGAGTCGACGCCTTGGGCGATATCGGGACTTTGAGGGTCGATAGCGACCATAACGGCGCAGGAATCGGCGCTGATACCGTAGGCTTCGTTAGTATAGCCGACGCGTTTGATCGCGCCGCGGACGATCTTTTGATAATCGAGGTTCGCCGTAGTCGTGATCTCGCCGGCAATAACGACAAGACCGGTGGCGCACATCGTTTCGCAAGCGACGCGGCTCATCGGGTCTTGCGCGAGGCAAGCGTCTAACACGCTGTCAGAGATACGGTCGGCCAATTTGTCCGGATGACCCATACCGACGGCTTCACTCGTAAAATATCGTTTCGTCATAGCAATAATAACTCCTTGCCGTTGCGCTCGAAGGCTCTACGTTCCTTCGGCGCCGTTTCGTTAGGAAGACGACTTACCGTCTCCTTTCTTAGATGGTAATGATAAACTCTTTACCCGTTTTCTACAAGGGGGGAGTTCCCATAATTAGCGCTAGGAAAATGAAATTGTTTCCTCCTTTTTGTTCGACGTAGATAAGCTGAAAAATGTTTTTGAAATATGTTGGCGTCCCCTAGCGTTTTTAATACTGTTGCTATATACTGAAGTCACGCGGTATAGAATTTGATAGCGTCCATGAGGGACGTTGAGTTTAAAGGAGTTTAGTTTGTTATGCCTCTGTTGATACTTCGATGCGCGTTTATTTTGGCTTCTAGCGGCGTCGGCGTCGCGATCGTTCGCGGCGGCGCGACCGGGTCCAGCGCCGCTAGTTTGACGACGTTTTTCCTGATCGTCCTGCTTTCGTTAGGTGTGATCGGGCTGGATATGGCTTTCCCCAAGAAGAAGATCGCGTGGATCTCGGCGGGCTATTTCGGTCTGCTGATCGGGTTAGTCACGACCTACTTGATGGGCTTGGCGTTGGAACCGTTCTTCTCGGACCACGTCGACCCTAACGCCGGCGATTCGCTACGACAGAGCGTCACGGCGACTTTGTTGCTCGTATTCAGCTACTGCGGCGTCAGCTTCCTGCTTCAAACGCGCAACGACTTTCGCTTCATTATCCCGTTTGTGGAATTCCAACGCAACGTCAAAGGTATCAAACCGCTGATCCTTGACACGAGCGTCGTGATCGACGGCCGTATCGCCGACGTGATGGAGACGAAGCTCGTCGACGGGCCGTTGCTTATGCCGCGTTTCGCGATCGTCGAGCTGCAACACATCGCCGACAGCTCCGACCGCAGCCGTCGCACGCGCGGACGACGCGGACTCGATATCCTCAGTCGCTTGCAGAATATGCCCGGCGTCGATCTACAGATCGACGACCAAGAGTTGCCCGAATACGCGAATCAACCGGTCGACTTGAAACTCGTCGCGCTCGCGAAGCATCTTGAAGGCAAGCTCGTCACCAACGACTACAACCTCAATAAAGTGGCGAAGCTACAAGGCGTGACGGTCATCAATCTCAACGACCTTGCGAACGCGTTGAAGCCGGTGTTCCTTCCCGGCGAACGCTTTGAAGTCGACGTCGTTAAGTCGGGCGAAGAAGTCGGCCAAGGCGTCGCGTATCTTGACGACGGCACGATGGTGGTCGTCGACCAAGGACGCAATCATATTGCGGAACGCGTAGTCGTGACGGTGACGTCCGTTCTCCAAACGAGCGCGGGCCGCATGATCTTTGCGCGTTACGAATATACGACTAAGAAACTGACCGGCACGACGATCGTGCTCGATCCTTCCAACAACAGCGCCGGAGCGCGTCAAACGAAATGACGACAGCCCAAGGGAGTCGATAGATGCTCGATTATGACGAATTTGCGCCTCTTGAGAAATTATTAGAATCCGATAAGCGCTACGCGAGGGGCGCTTACACCTTTGTTAACGACGTGATCGAACTTGCCGCGACTATGGGTATCGGCGAGAAGAAGGTCACCGAACATATCGAAGGCGTCGACGACGAGCCTGGTCCAGACGAATGCTGTTGCAAGTGCGATAAGGAGCATTGCGACGGCGATTGTGAGCGACATGACGACGAGTGCGACGAACCTTGCGAAAACAACGCGTTTATTGAAGAACTGGAGCGCTTGATCGCGGAAGCAGCCGAGGAGACGAACGCGAAGGACGACGATGACGACGATGACGACGATGACGACGAGTCTTCCGACTGTTCCATGTTCGAAGACTGGGAGGACGAGCGCGACTACGCCCCCGAAGAGACGACGAATGAGGACGAACTTGTCGAGGCGGTCGACGAGCTCAATAAGCAGTTGGAGAACGAACTCAAGGCGTTCCGGCCCTCGGAAGAGGAAGCCGAGACGGAAGAGGACGACCTCGATCTGCACATTACCGGGCAGGAATTGTGTCGCGTCGCGGTGCAATACGCCGTGGCGCTTTACGGGATGATGGCGCGCGTGACGCTTGAGCGACTCGGACTCAAAACGACCGAAGATATCGGGAACGTCGTGTACAATATGATCTCGGTCGGCTTGATGGCGAAGTCGCCCGACGACTCGATCGACGACTTCAACGACGTGTTCGACCTCGGCGAAGAACTGGACAACGCGTTCAAGTTCAGCTACACGAAACGTCGTCGATAACGACGCTCGAGCGCTTAACGGCGGAGAACGACCATAGACGCGAGCTTGCGAGTTCGCGTCTTTTTTTACGCCCTTGCGCGAGTCATTAACAAAACCGACGGATGCTGTATAATAGAGCGACAAAACACGAACAACGAACGCCGACGCGAGCTAACGACGCGCCTAGCGCGGCTCGGCGTCGAGCGATATAGACAGATAGAAATCATAGAGAGAAGGAATAGAACATGATCCACGAACGAGCCGGACAACCGACGCAGCCTTGCGATCTCATTGACGTCGCGGTGTTGGAACGCGCTTATTTTGAACGTCAACCTAATGTTGAAGTCGCGGAACAACGCGTGCGTTTCGGAACGGGCGGACACCGCGGCAAGGCGATGGAATCGAGTTTCAACGAAGCGCATATCAAGGCGATCATGCAAGCGGTCGTCGACTGGCGTCGTCAGTCCCCCGCCGGCGAACCGACGATCCTTTGGCTCGGTAAAGACACGCACGCGCTTTCCGACGCCGCGCAAAAGACCGCGCTTGGCGTCCTTGCCGCTAACGGCGTTGAGACGAACGTTCAAAAAGACAACGGCGTCACCCCCACTCCGACGGTCTCGCGCGCTATCCTCTCCGCGAATAAGGCGAAGGGGTCGAACTATTCCGACGGCGTCATCATCACGCCTTCTCATAATCCTCCGACCGACGGCGGTATCAAGTACAACACGACGAACGGCGGCGGCGCGGATCTCGACGTCACCAACTGGATCGAAGCGCGCGCCAACGCGTATCTCGAAGCCGGTAATAAAGACGTTAAGTATATCCCCTACGAACAAGCGTTGAAAGCCGCGACCACGCACGCGATCGACTACGTCCAAGATTACGTCGACGATCTGCAAAACGTCGTCGATATGGACGCGATCCGCGACGCGAAGGTCCGTATCGGCGTCGACCCGTTGGGCGGAGCCGCCGGCGGATATTGGAAACCGATCGCCGAGAAATACGGTCTCGATATCACGGTCGTCAACGACAAGATCGACCCGACGTTCTCGTTCATGACGATTGACCACGACGGCAAGATCCGTATGGACTGCTCCAGTCCGTGGGCGATGCGTCCGCTCGTCGCGCTCAAAGACAAATTCGATATCGCGTTCGCGAACGACCCGGACTCCGACCGTCACGGTATCGTCGCGCCCAGCGTCGGCTTGATGAACCCGAATCATTATCTCGCGGTCGTCGTCGATTATTTGTTGACGCATCGTCCGACTTGGTCCGCGGATCTTGGTATTGGTAAAACGCTCGTTTCTAGCGCGATCATCGACCGCGTCGTCGCGTCGCACGGTCGCAAGCTGATCGAAGTGCCGGTAGGGTTCAAATGGTTCGTTCCCGGCCTGTTCAACGGCGAGATCTGCTTCGGCGGCGAGGAGAGCGCGGGCGCGAGCTTCCTGCGTTTCGACGGCTCCGTCTGGACGACCGACAAAGACGGCCCGATCCTCAACTTGCTCGCCGCGGAAATGATCGCCACGACCGGCAAAGACCCCGGCGTCCGCTATCAAGAACTCGCCGCGAAGTTCGGTTCGCCGTTCTATAAGCGCGTTGAAGCGCCCGCGTCGCTCGCGATCAAAGACGCGTTGAAGAAGATGCAACCTGAGCAAGTGAAGTCGGAAACGCTCGCCGGCGACAAGATCGTCTCGCGTCTGACGAAAGCGCCCGGCAATAACGCGGAGATCGGCGGCTTGAAGATCTCGACGGAATCCGGTTGGTTCGCCGCGCGTCCTTCCGGCACCGAGATGGCGTACAAGATCTACGGCGAATCGTTCAAGAGCGAAGAACACCTTGAACAGATCCTGACCGAAGCGCAACAGATCGTCAACGAAGCGCTTAAAGACGCGTGATCGAAGAGGTTGAACGCGTAGCGCGTTTGACTTGACGCAATAACCAAGACGACGTTTTACCGCGCTCGCACGAGGCTGTGAAACGTCGTTATTTTTTAACGACTTACGATAGAGGTCGAGGATATGGAAGCGAAGAAACGAACGTTGAGGATCGGAGTGACGGGCAGACGGCATATCGTCCCCGCGAGCGAGGCGAAGGTCGTGGAGTCGGCGAGGGCGTTATTGCGAGCGATCGCGGAGCGTTACGACGGCGTTATTGAGATCTATACCGGTCTGGCGGTCGGCGCGGACCAGATCGCGGCGCAACTTGCGTTTGAGACGCGCGAGGCGGTTCCAGGCGCGCAGATACGCGTTATCGCAGTGACTCCGAAGACTATCGCCGCGTACGAACACGATTTCAAGCGCACGCCCGAAGCTAACGGCGCGTCGCAGCTCGAGACGTTCCGCGCTTTGTTGGCGCGTTGCGACGACGTTATCGATCTGGGCGTGCCGGAGGTGGACGACGATCCGAAGACGAACCCGTCGACGTGTTACGCAAGACTCGGGGATTGGTTGGTCGAGAATTGCCCCGCGATGCTTGCGTTCTGGAACGGCAATACGTCGGCGCGTAAGCCGGGCGGCACGGTGGACGTGGCGCTGTGTAAGGCGGCAAGGTGCGCCGCGGACGGCGGTTTCGTGTGCTGCGTCTCCACGCCGGAGCTGTTGCGTAAGAAGAACGCGGACGGAACGAAGACGTATATTCCGGAACCGATCGAAGGCGCGGGGAATCTCGCCGTACTACGCGCGGAACCGACCGACGCGATCGAGTTCGTCGCGCCCGAGGTCGGCGTCGCGAGCGTGTTGGCGGCGCTGAAATAACGCGCCGACGCGGTTTAAAACATCGCGAGAACAAATAAAAAACGCGGCCGAGCAGAAACGCTTGACCGCGATTTTTTATGATATCTTCAGAGACGAACTAGCGTTCATTCCTCGGGACGAACGCAAACGCCCTTGAAGAAATGCCCGTCGTTTTCGACGACGCCGTAGAAGAAGTTGAACCCGATCTTGTCGACGAAGGATTCGTCAAACGGCGGAAGCGCGGAACCGTCGAACTTCGCCTTGCGGATACCTTGTTCGCCGGCGGGCGTCATGATCGTGTTGACGATCTTCGCGGAGAGCGTCTTGCCTTCGGGAGTCTTGCCTTGGCGGAAGAGTTCGTAGTTTTCGCGGAAACCGTCGATATTGCGACCGTAGCCTTGGATGAAGAGACCTTTTTGCGCGGCGACTTCGTTAGCGAGGAGCGCGAGCGCGCGTTGGTGTTCGGGGTTCGTTACGACGGACGACTTATCGCCGGCGAGGAGCTTCTTTTGGAGGTACTGAGCGTCGTTGGAGACGAACAGACAGCCGTCGGCGACGCCGAAGACTCCGCCGTCGAGCAATTCCGCTTCAGGACCGCTAGGTTGCAACGACGCGGCGGTCGGACGCTTGCTTCTCGCTGCGGCGGTGTTGACGGCGTGAGCGGTACGCGAGGCGGACGGACGCGTGGCGCCGGGGCGCGTGGCTCCGGGACGACCGGTAGTCGCGGGGGCGGCTCCTCCCTGTTGCGGGACGTAGCCCCAGAATTCGCAACCCGCGAGTTCGACGCGTTTGAAGTCCGGGTCGGCTTCGAACATCTTGCGCAGCGCGTTGATCACGGTCTGTTCTTTACCTTCAAGGATATTGATCGAGAAGATGAACTTTTCGCCTTCTTCCGGACGATCGGGGTCGAACGCGTTGGTCGAGGAGAATTGGCGACCGAAATTGGCGAACAGGTCGGCGCGGAGGTCGACTTGCGGTCCGAGCTTATCAGTTTCAAACGATTCGAGAACGTCGTTCCAAGCGCCTTCCGTTTCGAGGAATTCGTCAAAGAGCGGACCGATGTTGTTGAACGCCGACAAGAGGTTGAGATTGCAGACGGTGTAGCGAGTGGCGTTGGCGCCGACCCAAGCGGGAGGATCGAGCTCGGGGACGTTGCTGAACGCTAAGACGCGAAGCGCGCGAGTCGGAGCTTGCGGAATGTACAACTTGACGCGATAGACCATCTCGAAGTTCTCGGACGAGAAGTCGATCGTGCCGCCGACGCCCTTGATGCCGTCGAAGCCTTGCTTAGCGAGGACGTCGAACGGAGAACGCGTTTTCGCGGCGTTAGGATCGGCGATCGAGCGGATCGCTTCGCCCGCGGCCATCGGATTGGCGAAGAAGCGGATCTGTTCCGGTTCCTTCGATTTGGAATCGGCGGCGCAGCGCGCGAAGATCGCTTGGTATTCGGGACGAGCGGCCAACGAAGTTTGTTTGTCGCCGGCGAGTTTGCGCAGCAACAGTTCGACGAGATATTTCTGGTCGGCGGCGATGAGGATCTGGGGAAGCGCGACGTAGTAGGCGGTGCGAACGACCGGATGGTCTTTATCGGCGGGGAACGTGAGCACGGTCGCTTCGACGGCTTGCGAACCGATCGTGATGCGTTCCTTAGCGGCGACGCCCTTTTGCTTACCGGTCGCCTGACGGATCAGACGCGTAAGGAAGTCGTTGACTTCCGCGGAGTTGCCTTCGACGTTCATCATGACGGCGAAACCGGGCTTCTTACCGGGCGCGGCGATGAGACCGCCGCCGACTTCGCCGGTCGGGAGCTTCGCGAAATCGGAGAGGTCGAGACCGAGACGATTCGGCCACGCGTCTTCGATCTGTTGACGAAGCGATTCTTTAAACGGCTTGAATTGCGGGTCGGACAAGACCTCGTTGATCTGCGTTTCGCTCCAGCGTTCCGACAACGTTTTTACGTCGGTAATGGAGAAATAGATCTGCGTGGAGTCCGGAAAATAACGGTCGATCCTGATCTGCGTTTGCGCGAAAAGGGAAGCCGCCGACATGAAGAAGCAGAGAAGGGTTAAAAAAAGACGCATTTTCCGTCTGCGCATACTTGAAAACTCCTTGCTTTTGGAAAAAATATAAGCGACGAAGCGCTTGAGTCGGACGCGTAAAAACGCGAGGCCCGGCGTGTTTCGTTCGGTAATGTGATAAGCCGTTTGAATTCAAACGGAGGTCCGACGAGCGCATAAGGGCGCTATAGGACCGTACTTTGTACTATAACCGTTTTTTGATAAAAACTCCAGTCAATAATTGCCCGATTAAAAAATAAATTACAAAAAATTTTGTTTCCAAAGCGTTGTTGTTTGACTAGTTTTTGTATTTTGCGTCTTTTCGCCGGACGCATTCCTGTGTAATTTGACCCGGTGCGAGTTCGATCATGTTTCAATCTAGCTATCGTTCGGAAACGCTGTTACAAGATTCCGTCCACGGTTACATCTCTCTCGCTTCTCCCTCGTCCGAGCGATTGCCCGACGAAAGCGCTTGGGAACGCGACCTCGTCGACTCCCCTTGGGTGCAGCGTCTGCGACAGATACACCAACTGCAAACGGCGTGGTACGTCTATCCGACGGCGGAGCATTCTCGCTTCCAACACGTTCTCGGTACGATGCGCGTCGCGACGCGTGTTTGGAACGCTTGGCACGACGGGTTCTATCGCGTTTTCGAGGAACATCCCGAGCTGATCGAGAACGGCGCTTGCGAAGAGGCGCGTAGACCCGTTCCGTCGCGGTATTGCGTCGAGTCGCTTCTTCGCGTCGCCGGATTGCTTCACGACGTCGGACACGGACCTTTCGGACACTTCTTTGACGACAACTTCTTATCGCAATTTGAAACGCCTAGCGGATCGCGTCTTACGCACGAGACGCTTGGCGCGGAGATCGTTCGCGAATGTCTTGGCGATCTCGTCGCCGGTATCCGTCGCACGCCTAGCGGGGAATACCTTCCCGGCGAAGCGCTCGATCCGGACGACGTCGCGTTCTTGATCGTTAGACCGCAAGGCGGGGAAGCCGACGCTCGTAAGCCGGTATGGTTGAAAATGTTGCGGTCGTTGTTCTCCGGCCTGTACACGGTGGACAATATCGACTTCATCATGCGCGACGCGTACGTCTCCGGTTTCAGCGCTCGTCCGTTCGATCTTGAGCGTTTGATGCACTACTCGTTCTTTACGGAAAAAGGACTTACGATCCACAAGAAGGGCGTTCCGACTCTCGCGCGCTTCCTCAGCGCACGCGCCGACCTCTTCCAATCGGTCTACTACCATCGCACGGTCCGCGCTATCGACGTCGCGCTCGCCGACCTGTTCAAGAAGAGCGCCGACTTGCTCTATCCGTACGGCAACCCCGTCGACTCGCTGGACGAGTATCTGCGCTTTACCGACTGGTCGTTGATGGCTGACGTCGCGTCGTGGGACCGTTCTCCGTACAAGCAGAAACAGGATCTGGCGAAGGAGTGGAAAGACCTTGTCGATCGTAAGATCGCATGGCGTATGCTCGCGGAAAAGACGATCGTCTTCGAGGAAGGCGCGCGCGAGGACGCGACGATCTTCGCGTCGCCGCAGCTCTTTGAAGCGGCGTTGCGCGCAAAACTTTCGCCCGCGGCTAATAAGTTGGAACTACGCTTCGATATTGCGCGCCATAACCGCCGTCCCGACGGCGCGTTGACTCGCAACTTCTTGTACGATCCCGAACTTGACGAAGTTACCTCGTTATTGAACGCGCCGGAGATACGCCAAACGCCAAAGAGCTTCCGTATCTGCCGCGTCTACGGCTTGACGCGCGACGGCATGGACGAGATCGTGGAGGCGTTTAATAAGCTGACTTCGGCCCACGGTCAAGACGACCTTACTAACATTTGAGATATCAAGGATATAACGCGGAACGCGAGAACGACGAGAGAAAGAGAGTAGAACGTGGAAGAACGCTCGTACGAAGACGTTGTGACGTCGAGGCGAACATATGCGGAGAGATTGCGGCTCAAAACGGAAGCGTTCTTTATCGCGGCGCTATGCTTTATCCTTGGTATGACTTCCGCGGCGGCGTTGCCGCTGACGTGGGACGAAGGCGACGCGTTCTTTCGCGCTAAGAACGTCGCGATATGGACGGAAGCGCTGATCGTCGGACCGTCGAAGATCCAAATGGAAGTTGAAGGAAACGACGACGCCGTCATTACTTACGAACGTGACGCGCGCGCGTATTTCGGTTCGCTTCCGAGCCGCGCGGCGTTGTTTTCAAAAGATGCGTTACAAGCCGGTTTTCCGCATACGACGATACGAGAAGGGCACCCCGCGGGGTACTCGATCGCGCTGGCGTTAGGGGAAGCCGCGACCGCGCCGTGCCGCGCGTTCGTCTCGGAGAAGCAGGGATATCGCTGCGTCGGTATCGCGCTGTTTGCCGCCGCGATCGGGGGGATCTATTGGTCCTTCGCGTCGCGTTACGGTCGGTTCTACGGCGCGATAGTCGCGTTGACGACGCTGAGCTGTCCTCGCGTCTTCGGACACGTTCAGATCGCCGGGGGCGATTCGTTGCTGATCTCGTCGTGGTTGTTTGCGTGGATATTGTATGAAGGCGCGTTGCGTTCGAAGCGCGGCGCCGCGTTGTGGGGACTGGCGCTCGGGGCGTCGTTTAGCGCGAAGTTCAGCGGGTTCCTTTTGCCCGTCCCGTTTGCCGCGGCGTTGGTCGGAGAATTGGCGTTTGGTAAAGACGAACGTATCGTAAAACGCGAAAAACTCTTACGTTTCGCGTTGGGCGTGTTGGTCGGGCTAGGCGTGTTCTTCGTCTTGGATCCGCCGCTATGGAACGCGCCGTTCTCGGGCTTAATGAAGTTTTGGAGTTTGAACACGACGCGCGAAGGCTTCGATATTCCGGTATTCTTCTTAGGGAACATGTATTCGCCGTCGCACCCGCTGCCGTGGTGGAACGGGCTATTCTGGATCGCGATCGTCGTCCCCGCGCCAATATTGATCGCGGCTGCGTTAGGGCTCTGCAAGCGCGTCTTCTCACGACAAGGAATTGCCGCGGCGTCGACGAACGTTCCCGCGTCTACGCGTATGTATTGGACCGCGTTGGCGTTGGGACTGACGCTACCGCTCGTTCGCGGATTACCCGGCGTTCCGGTCCACGACGGCGCGAGACTGTTGATCGCGTCTTGTCCGTTCTGGGGCGCGCTTGCGGGTATGGCGTTCTTGCCGAGCGCGAAAGTTACGGAACGACGATTCGAGACGGAATACGAATACGCAAAACGCGCGCGTCGCGAACGCCGACGCTTCGTGTTGACGCGTCTCGCCGCTTTCACGATCGTAGGAGTGGGGTTGTTCGACGTCTTCGTCTGTTCGCCGACGCGTTTCTCAGCGACCTATCTCTCGTACTATAACGCGTTTATCGGCGGTGTGAAGGGCGCGTACGCTCGCGGTATGGAGCCGACGTATTACTGGGACGCGCTCGACCCCGACTCCGTGTGTTTATTGCAGACCGAGTTGCAGATGAAGCGCTTGCTCGAACAGAAACGCAAGGATAAGGAGTCGGCGGCGAAGGAGAAGAGCGTCGACGAGAAAGACCGACTGCTTTTCAGCGCGTTCTCATCGCAGACGTTGGCGTTCTACCGGCATTGGAAGACGTTTGGCGCGTTCGAGCTCGCGACGGTATCCTCCGCCGGCGCGTTGGACGATATCGATCGTTACGCGTTCTATATCATGCAGTTCCGACCGTCCGGATTCACGCCGCTCGACGTCGCGTTACTAGAATACGCGACTCCGGTCGGGAAACGCGTCGTGACCGATCCGATCGATCTTTCGTTTGGACGGAAGGATAACGAAGTTACCGCGCTGCTGATCTACGATATGGACGACGTGAAGTTAGTGTTGCAAGCAATGGCGCAATAACGACTTCGGACGCCGAGAAAGTAAAAAACGACCGCGCTTAGGCATAAGAACTCTAAGCGCGGTCGTTTTGTTATGAGCGGAGGTCGGAACGGCTCAGGTTCCGCGGCGGTTGCCGTACCATTCGAGTTGCATGCGCGGACAATACCGATACTTACGCGGTTGCGCATACGCGACGATCCATTCGGCTTTCTGACGCATCGTCTGCACGTCGATCGCCATTGGCATGAGGTAGACGCAGTCGGGACGGAACTCGCCCAGTTCTTGGAGATACTCTTCCACTTCCAGCAGGTCTTCCGGTTGATCGACGACGAATTTAAGTTGGTATTGGTATCGCGAGATCAGCTTGCGAACGACGTCGAGACGCTTGCGATTCGTCTCGTGGATGCGGACGACGTTGTCCGGCGCGCCTAACGGCGTGGAGTTGGAGAGCTTCGGGCTAATAGAGATAAGATCGCATTGGACGGGCAAATCGATAGTGCCGGCGGTCTCGATCGTGATCTTGAGCCCGTGTTGCGCCAGCGCTTCCGTGAGCGGTATCAATTCGGCATGGAGCATCGGCTCGCCGCCGGTGATCACGACGTGTCGGTTCTTGCTGTCGAGCGTCTTCTGCACGACCTCCTCGACCGTCATCTCCACGCCTTCCTCGCTCTGCCAGGACGCGTACGTTGTGTCGCAGAAGCCGCAACGCAAGTTGCAGCCGATGAGACGAAGGAAGGTCGATTTGACTCCGGTCCATAACCCCTCGCCTTGTTTCGATACAAAAAATTCCGACACGAGCATCGTTTCACGCCTTATGCGTTGTCCGGCGCTAAATACAAGATGAAACGCGACTGCGGCGCCGGGCTCGCGCGCGTTATAGAAAAGTTGTTATCGGTTATCCGAGGACGTTTCCGGCTTCGGATATTTGAGCGCGTTCTTCTTCGACTTCTTCACGAATTCCGACGCGAGGTCAACGTCGAGCTTGACGCAGAGGTTCAACAGGTAACTGACGACGTCGCATATCTCTTCCGCGGCCGCTTGCTTCTTCGCGGGGTCGTCTTTGACTTGATAAGATTCCTCGGGAGTCAACCACTGAAAACACTCCATAAGCTCGCCGGCTTCGATTGCGGCGGAAGAAGCGAGGTTCTTAGGCGTGTGGTATTTGCCCCAGTCGCGTTCCTCGGAGAAGCGGACGACTATCTGTTTGAGGTCCTCGATCGTCGTGATAGAGTCGGCGTAGCGTTGTTCGTCCACGTTATCGTCTCGTTAGAAAGGCGGTTACTGTAAAAGAAAGGCGCCGACGCGTCGAAAACGAGCGCGCCGGCTGACGGTAAGAGAGCGCAAGCTCACTTGGCTTGTTTTTCTTCCCATTCTTGACGCGCAAGCCCGGCCGCGCCGATGTAACCGGCGTCGCCGCCGAGAACGGCGTAGTCGAAACGGATGCGTTCCGCAAGATGGAGGAAGATACGGCTGCAGGTCTCTTCTTTGACCGTTTCGAGGAAGAGCTTACCGGTTTCAGTGTTATTGCCGCCGAACGTCATGGCGCCGCCGAGCAGGATGCAGGACGGGTCCAACGTGTGGATGATGGAGATGATACCGTGAGAGAGGTAACGCGCGGTCTCTTTGACGATACGGAGCGCGAGTTCGTCGCCCTTTTCCGCTTCTTCGAAGACCATCTTCGGAACTTCGTCGTTGCGCTTGCGGTTGCGGACGCGTTCGGTCAACGAGGATTTGAATTCCGCTTCGATGTATTCGATCGTGCGGTTGGCGGTGCCGGTGGCGCTCGCGTACGCTTCGAGGTGGCCGCGCTTACCACATTTGCACCAACGCGCGTTTTCGGACGTGTCGATCAGGTTGTGACCGGCTTCGCCGCCGTGGCTGTGGATGCCGTTCCAAACGTGGCCGTCGAGGACGATGCCGCAGCCGACGCCGGTGCCGAGCGTCAAAACGATGAGGCCGGGTTCTTGCTTACCGGCGCCGACCCAGTATTCCGCGAACGCGGCGGCGGGACCGTCGTGAGCGAACGTGACGGGAAGGCCGGAGAACTTAGCGAGTTCGTCGCGGATCGGATAGAAGTCCCAACCGGGAAGGTTGGAGGGGCGAACGAGCGAACCGGTCGGGATGTCGAGCGTTCCGGGGGAGCCGAGACCGACTTGCGCGATATCTTCGGGCTTCAAGCCGGCTTCTTTGATCGCGGCGTGAACCGTTTCCGCCATACGTTTCGTCGCGTCGACCGGACCGTTTTCGACGAGCGTCGGGGTGGAAAGGTACGCAAGCGTTTTACCCTCGTCGTTCAAGACGCCGACCTTGATATTCGTACCGCCAAGGTCGATACCGACAAAGTTCATTTTGGAAGCGTTCGCCATTAAATTGGACTCCGTAATAAATCTATCCATGCCGTTATTATCGCAACGCTTGCGCGAAAACGTAAGCGCATACTCGCGTCGCAACGACTATATTATGTAATTTTTTATCGAAACAAGGCCGCCGCGTCAAGAGGTTTACGAACCGACGCTCGCGGCGCCGCAAAAACTGAGCGTTTTACGTCGCGCGTAATTATACACAACAGTTTTTGCAGTGTGAAGTATTCTGTAGAAAGTATAACAGAAATATCCTTCTTTATAAATAGGAAAAGCGTCAAGAAAAAATAAAAACGCGCGCCGTTTTTAGCTCGACGCGCGTTTTCGTTCGTTTCGCTTATCGCGTTATGAATTTATCGCGAGAAACTCATTTCTTTTCCGCTTCGAGCAGCTTGATGAAGACGCCGCCGACGACCGCGCGAGCTTGGAAGCCGACTTGGCGAGAGGTGCTGGTGTAGTACCAGTCGGTGAGCGGAACGCGATTCGTGGCGTTGACGAATTCGTAGACCGGATTCATGATGGAGTCGAAACCTTCGCGGTCGTTGGCGAGCGTGGCGGTCCAGACTTCCCAGTCGAGTTTGGTGTAGTCGGAACGGTTGTCAAGCGGAAGACCGTACTTGTTGTACTTCGTCTTGTAGAAAGCGAGTTCCGTTTCAACGACTTCCCTCGGGAAGAGGTTGAGGTCGAGAAGCTTATCCCAGACGATGTTGTACTTTTGGCTCCAAGTGCCTTCGCGGTCGAACGCGAGTTTGTAGTGGTCGCCGTCTTTCGCGAGTTTGACCCATTCCTTAGCGAATTCTTCAGCGCGAGCTCGGAAGCGTTGCGCGGAGAAGTCTTTACCGTTCATTTCGCACAAGTGCGCGTAAGCGCCGAGAGCGACGATCGCTTTCGCGGAGAGGTTCGCGTTGTGAGCGAGGTGGCCCGCGAAGTCGTCCGTGCAGAGTTGGTTTTCAGGATCGAGACCCTTCGCGATGAGGTATTCAGCCCAATTGTAAAGGATACGCCAATAATCGTTGGCGAAATCGCAGTTGCCGTCGATACGAGCGATCTGATCGATGAGGATCAGCATGTTCGCGGTCTCTTCGACCGGCATTTGGTTTTCTTCGGAGCGTTCGCCGCCGCCGTAGGCTTGACCGTTAAGGAGCGGGTAGGTACCGAGGTCGTGGCAGGAGAACGGGAATTTCCATTGGCCGCTCTTGGCGTATTCAAGCGCGGGAGCCAAGGTCGCTTTCAGCAATTCGTTGCTGTAGACGGCGAAGATCGGGGCGGTCGGATAGAGAATATCGACGGTAGCGGCGCAACCGTTGGAGAAGTTCTCTTTCGAGACGAGGAGCAGACGGCCGTTCTTGAGTTGGACGAGCTTGTGCGCGGCGATCGATTGCGGATAAGCGATCGAGCAGAGCGAGGCGTACTTTTCGCCGCCGGCTTTTTCGCAACGAGCCCAGAGGTCGGCGTCGAATTCGGCGCAAGCCTTCATGAGGTCGGCGTATTGAGCTTCGGCGAGGTCGAGCATTTCAAGCGTTTCCATACCGTTGCGGCGCCAGTAGGGACGGCACTTTTCACGGAGGAAGATCAAGCTGTATTCGTCGTCGTAAGCGAGAACGACGTGCTTGACGACCGCGTCGCTGGCGACGGAACCGCAGTTGATAGCGACGGCGAGGACGGGCCACTTGTCTTGCGCGGAGCGCGGGAATTCAACGTCGCTCTTTTCAGGAAGTTTGCCGTCGGCCAGGAACGCCTTGCGAGCGCCTTGGTCGGAAGCGACGGCGGTAGCGGCGTCTTTTTGGACCGCGACGAGAACGCGACCCCAGTCGATACGGAGGTCGTCGCCCTTCTTCGCGAGGACGGGTTGTTCTTCAGAACCGAAGCTCAGGACGTTGAGCGTGTCGGTGGATTCGGTCTTGGAGACGACCTTTTGATTCGGCGTGTTGACGCAGAGTTCGGCGGTGGCGTCGAAGTAGAGTTGGACTTCGTGCGCTTTACCGTCGGTCGCGGCGACAGTATACGTGACGTAGGTCGCGGGACGAGAGAAAACGTCGAGATCGGAAGGAAGATTCGGGTTCGTGAATTGGAGATCGAGCTTAACGCCGGCGCCTTCGAACGTGTAGGTCGTGTTGGTGGCGCGGACCGCGACGTTGGTCTGCGGAAGCTTGTCGGTCTTCATCGACGCTTCATTAGGATTGCCCATCAAGCGGTAGTTTTTACCGTCGATCTTGGCGAAAGAGGTCAACGCGTTGACTTTGCCGGTCCAGTGGATAGGGAAGGAGTCGGCGAGACCGTCGGTGTTGGACCAAATACTGAAATAGGGGTCTTGAGCGACGAGCGGGACGCACGGGGCGCGAAGCGGGTCGGCGGCTTGCGCGACGACGCCGGTAGCGCAGAACGCGGCGGTCGCGACGAGGATCGCCGCTAAGCTGCGAGCGTTAAAGAAGGACATGTAATACGCCTTTCTAAAAGGTGTTGGAATATTAAAGAACGAGCGGAAAACTTATTTCAACGATTCGTTCGCTTATTTATCTATTTTAAGCATAATGCGCCGACGATTTTTGTCAACCGCGCGACGCGGACGCTCATAGGAGTTCGTTCAAACTCTCTTCGAGCAGATCCGGCTCTTTTTGAAGCTCCTGTTCGGTCTTCGCGCGCAGTTGGCGGAAGAATGCCGCCGCTACCGCCGCTTTGCCGTCCGAACCGTCGAAGAGGTCGATCAGATCGTTGAGCGTCGCCTCGAATAGGTCGGGCTCGTTCCACGAGGTTCCGAGTTTCGTTATCGCTTTTCTACTTTGATAGAACCCCGCGGCGGCAAGAGGCGCGCGAGTCGCGTCCGTCTTGAACGTTTCGAGCGCGCGTGCAAAACGCTCGCGGTCCGCGCCTTCGTCGGCGAGTTTCTTGAACGTCTCGCACGTCTTGACGACGAGCAGCGTTTCCGCTAATCGCGACGTTCTCGCGTCGGCAAGGAGCGCGGCGACAAACGGTTCGTGTTTCGCGTAACAGTCGACGTCGCGACGCAGCGCCTTGGAGATCGCGAAGACGCGCAACGTCGTAAGGTCGATCGACTCGGGCGCGGACGCACGCGAATAGTCGCCGAGCGCGGCGTCGGTCGCGGTAAAGACTGCGTCGAGGTCGTTGCGGAGGATGTGCGCGTAACCGTCGAGTACGGCGGAGAAGGGGGCGCGGAACGGCGAATCTTCCGCGACGAGCTCTTGGACTTGTTTCGCGTAGTCGTCGAGTTCTTGCGCGAGCGTCTCGGGCGGAGCGAGCGCGTCTTTCTTGCCGTCGAGCTCGGCGTCGCGCAGGTACGCCAACGCCTTTAATACCAGTTGATGGACGCGGAAGTCGGCGAGGAGCAGTTTTAATTCCGGCGCGTCTTCTTGTTCTAGCAACGCGATCGCGGCTTCTTGACGAGCCGTTTTCGCTTCGTCTTCCGGCGCGTATAACGGCTTTTGGAAGAGACAGACGCGATAAGCGAAACGACGCGTTTCAAGCGCGCGTTCGGGCTCGACGCAGGAACTGAACGTTTCGTCGAACGCCTTGGCGCGTCGAGCGATCTCGTCTTCATCTTGTTCGGCGGCGTTCTTGCTTGCGATATATTGGGAGTTGAGGATCGCGAGCTTGGCTAGCGACGCGGTCTCGCGTAACGACGTCGGGTACGCCGAGTCGCTCGCCATCGTTTCGTAAAACGCCAACTCTTCATCGATAGCGCTCATATCAAGTTGACGCGTCGGGAGTTGGAGCCCGAGAAATTCCGGCATGTGGAGCCGCCCGAAAGGATAGCGAACGAGCAGACCGAAGCGCTTGACCTTCTCCGAAGGGTAACGCAGCGCCGTGTCGGAGAGCTTGCGAACGACCTCCTCCGGTTTGGGATTAAGGAAGACGATAGCGTCGTATTGAAGGAAAAACGCCGTTAGCGCGCGTTCTTCGTTCGTCGCAAACAACAGCATATTCGCGACGTGATCGACAAGTTCCTTACGTTTGTTGGGATCGTAGAGCGCTTGCGTCTTTAACGCCGAGGTTTTGAGCGTCGAGGCTTTACGATAGCGCTCGTCGTTGAGATCGTCGCCGAATGCGAGGAGTTTATCGGCAAGACGTTCGGAGAGTTCGGCGTAGTATCGGATATTTGCGGCGGCCTCCGTCGCGGACTTAGTCGCGGGGTTCTTGCGTTGCGTCAATCGCTCGTAGAACGCGAAATACTCGTCGAGCGTCGCGCCGACGTCGGGTAAGAGCCATTGTTCATAGTCGCGCGGCTTCATGTTCCTCGCGTTTTGGAAATCGCCCGGCGTGAGTTTTAACGCGTTTTGGGCAAACGCGGCGGCGCCGCAGAAGAACGCGAGAGAAAAGATCAAATACGACGTCCAACGATACGGCATGGCTTCCTCACATAAGGATTCGTGGTAAATACTGACGAGAACGATAATACGAGTTACGTCGAAGGACCGACGCGCTTGCGTACTATTTTATTGTATCGTTGACGTTTAGACAATACCTATGAGAAACGCGAGGAAGCGA
This sequence comes from Thermoguttaceae bacterium, assembly GCA_045599605.1. Classification (GTDB taxonomy): domain Bacteria; phylum Planctomycetota; class Planctomycetia; order Pirellulales; family Thermoguttaceae; genus RUG369. The sequence goes on along the minus strand of JAZRWE010000003.1, from coordinate 45,665 downwards.
GACGATGAAGAAAGGAAAAGTTCAGGTTTTCTCGAGGTCGGGACGTGATTTTACGAGGCGAGACGGTCGATTTTGGTGATAAGATGGAAAATTTTAAGAAAAAATGAAATATTTTTAAATGAACTTATTGCAAACGACGTATTAAGTTGATAAGATAAGGAGCATTCACGGTAGAACGGTATATGTTAATACTGTGGAACGAGCAACGAGCATATGCTCGCGTTCGAAAAATTAAAGAACTTTCGACTTCTAAACGAAGCGAAGATATAAACTTGAATACCTATATTAGGAGTTTATCGAGATGAAACGACGCGATTTTCTGAAGACGTCCGGCGTTTTGGCCGGCGCTACCGCCATTAGCAGCCTCGGCGTTGCGCGCAGCGCGAACGCCGCCGGTTCCGACCTCATCAAGTTGGCCCTCGTTGGTTGCGGCGGTCGTGGCCGCGGCGCTCTGCAACAACGCCTCGAAGTTGGCGACAACGTCAAAGTCGTCGCTATCGCCGACGCTTTCGAAGCGAACGCGAAAGCCGCCGCCGGCGCTTACGCCGAAATGGACGACGATCGTTACGATCTCAAAGACGGCGTTTTCTACGGTCTTGACGCCTATAAGAAGGCGATCGACAAGTGCGACTCCGTCATCATCGCGACCGCGCCCGGTTTCCGCCCGATCCACTTCGCTTACGCCGTCGAAAAGGGCAAGCACGTCTTCATGGAAAAACCGTGCGCCGTCGACGCTCGTGGTTACAAGATGGCTATCGCCGCCGCTAAAGTCGCCGACGAAAAGAACCTCAAGGTCGTCTGCGGTTATCAACGCCACTATCAAAACCCCTACATCGGCATGGTCGAACAGATCAAAGCCGGTAAGATCGGTCGCTTGATGTACAGCCGCGTCTACTGGAACGGCGACGGCATCTGGGAACGTCCGCGTCAAAAGGGCGACACCGAAATGCAATACCAAATGCGCAACTGGTATCACTTCAACTGGCTCTGCGGCGACAACATCATCGAACAACACTGCCATAACATCGACGTAGGCAACTGGGTCCACAGCCTTGGCAATCCGTTCTGCGAAAACGCTCACCCGATCCGCTGCAACGCCATGGGCGGTCGCGAAGTCCGCAAGTTCCCGCGCTTCAAGAACTCCGGTCATCGTTTCGACCACTTCTTCTGCGAATTCACCTTCGCCGACGGCAGCCAAATGTTCTCGCAATGCCGTCAAATCGCCAACTGCTGGAACAACGTTAGCGAAACGTTCTACGGCGACAAAGGTATGGCCGGCGCCGGTTGGGTCAACGACAACGAAGGCAAGAACGTCTGGCGCTTCGAAGGCGACAATCCCGATCCTTACAAGAACGAACACGTCATGCACGCGAAGTACATCCGCGAAGATGAAAAGCACAACGACGCTTGGTTCGCCGCTAACAGCTCCATGACCGCCGTTCTCGGCCGTTATGCCGCTTACTCCGGCGCTGAGATCTCTTGGGACGACGCCGTCGAAAACGGCCGCGATGAATTCCCGTACGATCTCGTCGCCGAACTCGAAGCCAACGATCCCGCCAAGTTCTGGGAAGCCCTTCCGCCGGTGCTTCCGGATACCGCCGCTCCGGTCCAACCCGCCGAAGGCGAACTCATCTACGAAAATTCCGTTCCGGTTCCGGGCGAATGGAAGTGGAATGCGTGATCTGCGCTTAACGCTTGCGTCCTGAGTTCGTCGAACTCTTGACGAAAAAATAAGAAACGTCGAACGTTCAATATCGAGCGTTCGACGTTTTTTATTTTGTATTGCGGAACGTTTGGTAATACGCCTATGTATACGCAGCGTCTTAGGTTTTGAGCCGCCCGTTTTCCGCTAACTCAGGCGTGTTGGCATTCTTCCGAGACTTGGAGTTCTTGCTCGGCTTCGTCGTGATCTTTCAGGTCGATCTTCCCGGTCGTGTAAAGTATAAGGAAGTAGAGAATACAGAGGACGACCGACAGAAGCGTTGCGAGCGGCGCGGCAAAACCTACGGTTTTCGTAGTTGCGTTGGGGAGACGGCTGAAAAAGTACGATAGAGGCATTCGCGCGCCTAAGGCCGCGATAATGGTATGCGTCGAGGTGAACAACGCTCTTCCGCAACCGCAGAAGTAGCCGTTGAAATTGAAAATAAACGAGACGAGTATACAGTCGAGAGTGAAGGAACGCAAATATGCGGCGGCGTGTTCCGAGACGAGTTCGTCTTTGGTAAAGATGTTCGTCAGCAGCATAGGCGAGAATTGGCATAGAGTCCAGAAGAGTACTCCAAAGACGAGTGAAAAACTCATGCCGTACAGAAAAGCGTTGAACGCGCGACGACATTTCTTAGCGCCGAAATTCTGCGCGGCGGCGGTCGAAACCGCGGACGAGAACGAGATCGGGGGAAGGAGCAGGAATACAATAACGCGCGAGGCGACCGCTAACCCCGCCGAAGCGTTGACGCCCATGAGGTTGACGATCGCGAAGATAACGATAAACGAAATATCGGTCAGTATGTTTTGCAACATGATCGGCAGACCGACTTTGAAGATCGCGACGACAGGTTTGCGACGTAATATGAAGTTTCTGCGGTGGAACTCAAACCCGAATCGACGACGTCGCATATGGGCGAGCGCGTAGAAGAAACTTAATGCTTGCGCAGAAACTGTCGCGTATGCGGCGCCGGCCGGTCCCAGGTGTAAGCCTCCGATGAGAATGAAGTCGCCGACCATATTGAAGACGCAGGCGATGGCGACGAAGAGCGTCGGCGTTAGGGAGTCCCCCATACCGCGATATATTGCGCCGACGACGTTGTAGCCGATGATGAACGGCAGACCGCAAGCGCAAATGAATATGTATTGATACGCGTAATGCGCCGCTTCCTCCGGCGTCTGCATCGTCTCAACGATCGTGTGCGTAAAACAAGCGGCCAGCGGCGTGAATATCATCGCGCCGAGCAGGAATAGCGTAGCCGTGGAACCGATGGCGTTTGCGAGTCCTTCGTTGTCTTTAGCGCCTATGTTGAAGCCGATGAGAACGGTGGTTCCCATCAATAATCCGAAGAGCGAGCCGAGCACAAGTTGCATGAATTGCGCGCCGATCCCGACGGCGGCGACGGCGCCGCGATCGCAGTACTGACCGATGACGAATAGGTCGACGGCGCCATAGAGCGCTTGTAGGAGAAACGCTCCCATAAACGGGATGGCAAATTTCCATAATCCTAACGGTAAGTTCCCCTCGACGAGGTAACGATCTTTATTACTAGGAGCGTTCATTTCTATCCTTTATACGTCGTGAATCGCGCGAACTTTCTATCTAGCGGGACCTGTTATTATAACGTCGGGCGCAAGGTCGACAACGGGGAGTAATGCGCGCGTTACGCCGATAAGTCTGGAAAGAGCGGTAGAAAATGGTCTAGCGCGAAACTGCGTTATTTGTTATCGTATAGACAGACTCTTGCCGACGTCGACGTTGAGAAGGAACTTGACGCGGTCGCGTAAGGTCAAAGCTTCAAGGAGGAAGCTTTATAAATATAACGTCGATAGCGTTTTAACGTATGGGAGTACGCTCTACGTCTCGTCGGGGTTATTCTATGGAGGAGAGTATGTTAGGCAAAGTCTGTAAAAGCGTCGGATTTGTGTCGATGCTTGGCTTATCTTTAGTCGGCGCGATGACGTTCGTACCCGACGAGAAGTGGGAGTCTTTCCCCCCCGCGTTGCTCCCGGTGCGCGCGCAACTTGCGAAGATCGGCGTCGCCCCCATTAAGTACCGCGAGGGCGTGGCGCAAGAAGTCGACGAAGAACTCGAAGACTCCGCCGACAATATGGATAACGAAGCGATCGCCGAAGTCAGACCCGCGCGTTCGCAAGTTCGTATCGGCGCAAGAAGCGCTCGCGCCGATTCCAAATTTGAACGCCAAAAGCTAGAACGCTCTTCTTACGACCTCGACGATATCGACGACTCCTACCGTTCCGTCTCTCGTGATGCAACGACTCGCGGCTCTCGCGTCGACGTGGCGGCTAACGACGATAAACCGTCGAGATTTACCGGCACGTCTACGACCGCGTCCCCGACTAACGAAGAGAAGCCCGCCGGTATTACGCAAGACGACTACGACGAAGCCGACGACGAATTCATTACCGACGAATCGTTTGCTCGCGCCGACCTGTTCGACCAAGAGGATAGTTTCGACGACGCGCCTTACGCCGCCGCTCCTGTTGCCGCCGCGGCTCAGAACGTCGCGCAAAACGATAACGCTCAAGACGTCACGACCGCCGACTATCAAGACGATTACGGATATTATCCGGACGAACCCGGTATGGATACGAACAAGTCGTTGGACGACCTTCTTGTCGATCGCGCCGCGTTGAACGACGCGCCGCCCGCCGTCTCTCCGGCGCAGGCCGCGTCGACCGCGCAAGTTGCGCCGACGAACCTTGCGGAAGCGACGCAAGGACCGAGCGCGCTCTCTCCCGCCGCTTCGCAGAACTTGACGGAAACGCTTGCCGTCTCTTCCGCGACCTCGTTCCGCGACGGCTCTTCACTGGAGCCCGCCGCTCCGATCGCCGCCGCGCCTGTTGCGGCTAACGTTCGCGAACTCTCCGACCAACAAGGTTATCTAACGCCGAACGCCGCTCAGACTGCTCCCGCCGAAAAAGTTCAGAGCTTTGACGACTACCTCAACGAATCGAACGCGCGAGCGCAAGTAAAGCCAGCCGCGGAACTTGCGCCGCCCGCTTCGCAAGGCTATATCGCGGAGACGTCCGCCGTTATGCCGGTTTCGAAACCTGCCGACGCGACCGACCTCAACGCGTTGTTGCGCTCCCTCTCGCAATCCCCGACGGACGAACAGACGCGCGCTATCTTTCTGACGTTAAATCGTTACTACGACTCCCAATACAAGACGGCGTCGCCACAAGACCAAGCGAACGCGATCAGAGCGCTCGATCATCTTGCTTACGAGGCGTTCTATTCTCCGAAGCGCTCGATCCTGGAAGCGCCGCGCGTGGTCCGCGAAGGCGATACGCTCGTCATGATCGCTCGCGAGTATAATGTTAATCTGGAATACCTTGCCGGCGTCAACGGCTTGGATCCGAACGCGCCGCTCGTGCCCGGCACGGCGCTGAAGACGGCTCGCGGTCCTGTCTCCGCGGAACTTTCCGTCGGACGTAAAGAGTTGACGCTACGTATCAACGGTATGTATGCCGGTCGCTTCAAGTGCGGCGTTCCGGAAGTCTCCACTGCGGTGCGCGGCCGGTTCTTAGTCGATAGAAAGCTGCTGAACCCGTCTTGCGACGCGGTCGGCGCGGACGGCTCCCCGGTCAAGATCGCCGGCGGCGACCCCAATAACCCGTTGGGCGCGTGTTGGATCTCGTTGCAAAACGGCCCCGGCCTGCAAGGTACGAATCGCCCCGAGCTCGTGGGAACGTACGTTCAAGAAAACGGCGGGTTTATTTTCAGTAACCAAGAGATCTCGCAGTTGAACGCGTTGTTGCAGATCGGTTCTACGATCACTTTCGTCGACTGAGCGAAACGAAACAAGAAATAAGAAAACGACGTCTCGAACTACATGACGAGACGTCGTTTTTTATTGCCGTAAGACGAACGACGATAAGCGTTATCGCGCGTTCTTCCTTATCTCGGAAGAGGATATGTCGTCGAGGAAAACGTCCTCGGGGACGAATTCGCATAACGCGCATAGTTTTTGCGGGAGCGTTTCTCGAAGCAACGATTCGGAACGTAGTTCCCCGCGAACTTTACGAGCGAAGACGCAGATGGATATCGTCAACTCGCGCATCCGCGTGAAGATCGCGTCGCGTCGCTCGACGGAACCGTTTTCGTACTTTGGGTCGGCGAGACGTAGGACCGTGTCCGTACCCATGATAAATTCCGCGCCGGGAAAGAGTTCCGCCTTCTGGATATAGCGCGGGGCGTTGGTGATCCATACGTCGACTCCCGGGAGCGCCGTAGCGATCGCGTTGAGACGACTTAGCAATTCGATCGGGTCGAGAGCCGGTTTGTCGACGTTGCGCGCGGAGATCTCCAAAGCGACGCGGCGTTGAAGACGTTTTTCCGCAATGCGCGCGATCTCGATATGTCCGCGATGCGGAGGCGCGAACGAACCCGGATAGATCGCAAGTTGATCGTTTTCGGACGGGTTCGCGACGCCAACTTCGCGAACGAGCGCGCGTTTGCCGTCTTGCCAACATAACGCCGCGAGCGGCGCGTCCGGGGACTCTGACAACAGTTTGGCTCCGTCCTCGTCCAACGCCGCCCACGTTACGCTCGCCGAGTCTTCCGGACAAGCGCAGACGTCGGTTACAAGCGGAAGTTCGGCGGTTTCGAGCCGCCACGCGTCCACGCCCGCGGCAAGCTTGGTCGCGGCGAATAACGCGGTCGAGAGAACGAAGTCGGCGGCGAGGCGTTCCTCTTCCGCTCGCGTTCTCGCGTCCTTATGAAGATCGAGTTTCGCGGAGAATATCGCGGACTCCGTACGCACGGCGCAGTAGACGCGATGCGCGCCTTTTTTCGGACGGTCGGACGCGAGCGAGGCGGTGGCTGCGATTCCGACGATCGTGAGCCGTTCGCTCTCGGGGACCTGCTCGTTCGCTTGCTTTACCAACGCCAACGCGCGTCGACGCGCTTGCGACGCCATGAGTCGCGCGGTTTTCTCGGAGCAGTAGCTCTCGGGCTTAAAGCCTAGAAACGCGTCGGTCGCGGAGGTCGAGTAGGGTACGACGCCTTCAAGGAAGGTCGCCGAAGCGCCGGGGATCGCAAGGTAGTCGGAAACGAACGCGGACCCGCCGCCGGTCAGAGCCGCGACGAAGCGCCAACCAAACTCTCGAAATCGTCGTACTTGTTCTTCAAGCATAAGACGCCTCTCTAACACATACGAAAACTACTAATAGCGCCAAATGCGCGCCGTCTTGATTATATCCCATAATTTATTTGCGTCGACTATGGCTATTTGCTTAGCTCGTAATTATAATAGTATCGCGCCGCGCGTTACGCTAGCGACGCGAACTTAGGAGACGCATGATGAATACGACAAGACGAACTTTTCTAAAGAACGCGAGCGCAGCGCTAGTCGCTTCGCCCATACTCTCCGCTTTTGCTAACGCGACTTACGCCGCTAAGACAAATAAGGATCCGCTGATCTGGGGCGTTTTGCTCCATCTTGGTCATAACATGTGGGGGGACGATCCCAACGCTGCCGACGACGCGCCGGTCGATCGGGTGATAACGGTCGAGAAGTTGTGGTTAGAACTCACGGAACGCTCCGCGCAACTCGGACTCAATATGGTCGTCGTCGATCTTGGTGAAGCCGTGAAATATGAGTCGCACCCTGAACTTGCCGTCAAGGGCGCGTGGTCGGTTAAGAAATTACGCGAAGACTTACAACGTATGCGCGATATCGGGTTGGAACCGATACCGAAACTCAATTTCTCCGCTTGTCACGATTGTTGGCTCGGCGAGTACGCGCATATGGTCTCGACGAAACCGTATTACAAAGTCTGTTCGGAACTGATCGAGGAAGTCGTCGATATCTTCGATAAACCGCGATTCTTCCACCTGGGTTACGACGAAGAGACTTACGACAACCAACGAAAATTCAATTACGTCGTCGTTCGTCAAGGCGAGCTGTGGAAACACGATTTCTTGTTCTTCGTCGAGCAATGCGAGAAGAACGGGACGCGTCCGTGGATCTGGGCGGATTACTGCTGGGAGCATAAAGATTTCCTCGAATGGGCGCCGAAATCCGTCGTAATGTCAAACTGGTATTATCAAGACGACTTCGATCCGGAAAGTAATCCCGTGATCCAACGTTATCTTGATATCGACGCGGCGGGATTCGATCAGATCCCGACCGGCTCGGATATCTGGAACTATAACGAGAACTTCGCAAAGACTACTCGATTTGCAAAGAAGAATCTGAACAAAGAACGCCTGCTCGGCTTCCTACAGACCCCGTGGCGTTTTACCGTTAAAGATAGCCACGAACTCAACTTGCGCTCCATTCAACAAGTTGGCGACGCCATCAAGAACTATTGAACGTTTTGTGACCGGAACGCGAGTGATCGCTCGCGTTCGATTTTGCCATAGAGACTATTGAAACTATTATGAAGAAACTACTACCGTCATTTTTCTCCGCAATCGCGCTCGTCTTAACATTTTGTTGCGCCGCGTCGTTCGCGCAAGCCCCGCTACTCTTAGAACGCGACGACTGGAACCCCGACGTCAAACGCGGTTTGAACGACCTTATCATTAACTACGGCAAGACTTCGCCGAATTACGATAAGAATTCGTATGTTGTTTTCGACTTCGACAATACGACCGCGATCTTCGACGTTGAAGAACAACTGATCGTTTACCAACTTCAATCGATGTCGTTTGCGATGGACCCCGCGCGGTTGGAAGAAGTTTTGCTTACCGACCTGAGCGACCTCAACGCCGACCTTGGGAGCTACGGCTATTTCGCGAAAGGAACGTACGCCGATTTCTTTGGCGATATCGTCGCGGCGTATAAGGTCCTGTGGGAGAAATACGGTCCGTTCACACCCGCCGGTATGAGCGAAACGGAACTCAAAGAGATACATAAAGACCCTTATTGGCAAGAGTTTGCGACGAAGATGCGTTTGTCTTACGACCTCGTTTGCGACGTTGAGGAACGCGAAGTCGCGTATCCGTGGATCGTTTACTGGTTTAGCGATATGACCGAAGACGAGCTCTATCAAATGTCGAAACGCTCTTACGGAACGTTCGGAAAGGTCGAAACGAGCGAAGTTACGTGGACGAGCCCCGCCGAGATCAAATCGAATATTGGACAAGTCAGCGTGAAGTGGACGTCCGGCGTCAGCGTTAGCGAGAATCTTAAAGAACTCTGGCGCGCGTTCAACGCCAACGGTATCGACGTTTGGGTCTGCTCCGCTTCCGCTACCGACGCGATCCGCGGCGCCGTCGATACGAACGGCTTGCACGAGTACTGCAAGGGCGTCGTCGCGATGACGATGAAACTTGACGATAAAGGACGCTATCAACCGGGTTACGATTATGAGACCGGGTTGGGATACTACTGCCTTCCGAATGGCGAATGGAAGAAGATGACGCGTTACGAGAAGACGCAAACGGAAGGCGCGGGTAAATCCGTAAGCGTTATCAACGCGATCGCGCCGGAATACGGTAACGCCGGACCGCTTGCCGGATTCGGGGATTCCTCCGGCGACTTCAACTTCTGCACGGAATTTAAATCGCTGAAACTCGCCGTGACGTTCAACCGCGCGAATCGTAAGCTTACCGACGGCGGCGCGATGCTTGCCGCGATGGCACTCTACGAAAAAGAAGTCCTCGGATACGACTCGCTTGCCAAAGCGAACGCCGCCGGCGACGTCTACTTCCTGTTGCAAGGCCGCGACGAAAACGGCGCTCGCTCGCTCAGACCTTCTTCCGCTACGCTACGCGTTGGTAAGACCGAAGAGAAGACGTTCGCTAACGAAGACAACGACAAACAGTTCGAATTCTTCAAGAACGAGAAGATCTCCGTCAAAGACGCGCTCAATACCTACTCGTTGAAGCGTTCCGCCGAAGAAAACGCATATGGCGCCAAATCCGGGTGGCTCAATGAATATCTGGGTTATCGTTCGCGTTGAGAATTCTAGATAACGCGACTAAATGAATATGACCGCGAAGTCGAGAACGGCTCCGCGGTCATTTTTTATGCGTTAAACAAGGTTAATGCGTTACTTGGTTTGAAGTTTCTCCACTTGTTTTATCCCCGCGTATTCGGAGACGGAGAACCAACGAAGACTGTTTTCGCCCAACGATCCGACCGACAGCTTAACGGCGCCTTCTTTACCGATAAGTTTATTGGGTATCGTCAGATAGAAAACGCCGAAGAAGTCGGGCCCCGGTAACTCCACTCTGCCGACGTCGAACGTCATGCTAACGCCGTTCTCAGACTTCCATTCGATCTTGTCGCCGACTTTCGTTTTCTCAGCCGGTAAGTCGAATTTCAAGACCTGTTCGTCGTTGACGTTAAGCGTGAAACCGTCGGTTTGGGATTCGGACCAATACCCGAGCCCGCCGACGAAAGCTAATGTCGTGAAGTCGGAACCTTCCTCGAACTTAACCGGTTCGGTCAACCAACTTAGTTCCATTTCTTTCGACGTTTGACGGCAGTTAAGGTGGACGACCGAGTCTTCGTAAAGCGTTTTCCACGTCGCGAAAGTAGCTTGGTTAGTCGCGACGAGCTTGGAATATCCCCACGTTACTCCCGCGGGCGCCTTGTACGTCGTGAAGTTGAGCGCGTCAGCGGACGCGGTAGGATCGAAGTCGTCGCTCTTAACATAAGCGAGGAGCGAATCGAGTAACGCCGTCGCTTCCGGCTTGTCTTGCAGTAGGTCGATCGCGTACGATTGCAACAACTTACCTTTGCCAAAACGCGTTTGTCCAAGATATAGGTAGTAGGAATCGCGCCCTTCGCCGACGGCTAACGGTTCGTACCCCGCGCCAAGCGGAGCGGTAGCAAGATCGGGCGCGCCTTCACGGATAAGACGGAACCACAACTCGTTCATATACAAGTTATTGGGGAACTTTGCGAACGCGTTGGACGCCGCGAACGTCGTTCCTACTTGCGTGCCGAGCGACCACCAACCGAGCGATACGTTCGGGGTCTGCGAGGCCGGCGAGATCGAGAAGACCTTGCGTCCGGTGGAGAGACCAACATAATACTCGGAATCGGAAGGCGTTACGATCCAGATATCGCCGTCGGTCGCGTCCGCGCTCGCGTCGATAGGTTTCACGTCGGCGTAGAGCTGTTCGAAGCGCTCGTAAAGCGACTTCGAGACTGCAAATCCCTTAAGGGACTGCTTTTCGCGTTTGGGGAATAGCCAGTAATTCCAGGAGTTGATGTAGCGACCGTTGGCAAGTTCCACGACAAGTTCGGCGGCAATAGGTTCTTCGAGCGTTTCCGGAACGGCGATCTTGACGTCGGTAAGCTTTCCGGCGTAACCGGGTTGTATCTCGTCGAGCTCGATCTCTCCTGAGTAGAGCGCCGACTTTTCACCTACGCGGCGTAGATACCAGAACAACTTTTGGGCGCGTATCGGCTTGGAGTCGTAATGCGAGATCTTGATCTCGGCGTTGAACGTCTGCCCTGCGGTCAGGATAGGCGCGTCGAGGTCGGTCGTAACGAGCAACGCGGTTGGGCCGTTGAAGCGGTAGAACATCTTAGGCGAGTTACCGTTAGGACGCGGTTCCCAGAACGGGTTAAGATAGCCTTGCGCCGCGACGCAGGAACCTTGTGGAATCGAGGCGTCGACGAGCGACCAGAAGAGATAGCCGTCGCAGGCAGGGTCGAGACGCGCGGATTCTAGCCCGCGTTTTTGGTAGATCGCTTGTAGACGTTCCGACGCGGCGATACAAGCTTCCCCCCAACGCTCGGTGAGTCCTAGTTTTTCCAATTTCTCTATCCAGGGTTTGACTTGGACGGGCGCTTTTCTAACGCCGGTGAATCTCGATTCGTAGCGCGGGTCCATCTTGATGGCGAGGTTGAGGTATTCGTGCGCGACGAACGGGACCCTGAGATCGTCGTGAGCGCCGACTTGCCACGGGTTAATGATGGAAACGCCGTTGGAACCGTTAGTCGTGTAATCCGCCGTGCCGGGTCTATTACCGGGGCCGCCGTCTTCGTGGATAACTAAGCGGTCGGGGTCGTACGTCTTGACCCAGGAATAGAGTTCTTCCGCGATCGGGTCGCCGAGGTAGCCTTCGTTACCGAAAGAGTAGGTCGCGAACGAGACGTAACGGCGGTTCGTGCGGAAGAGTTCGTAGATATCGCGTTTAGGATCGAACGCGAAACCTTCGCAAGGAACGTCGTGATAATACGGAAGTTCCGGTTGAAGCAGGATCCCTTTTTCGTCCGCGGCTTCAAAATATTCGGGTAACGGACAATGCGTATGGAAACGCATATAGTTGAAGCCGGCTTCTTTATAGGTCGTCATGTGTTCGAGGAAACGGTCGCGATCCGCCGGTTCGATCAGATCGATCTGGTCGTAGTTGTGATCGCCGCCGCCGCGAAGGAAATACGGTTTCCCATTGAGATAAAATTGGTCTCCGACGACTTTGAATTCGCGTACGCCAAAGCGTTCCGACCAACTATGCATCTTGGGAGTCGCTCCTTTTTTATCGGCGGCTTGAAAGACGAATACGCTGGCGATATAAAGGTTCGGTTCCTCAGGCGTCCATAATTTACAGTTCTCGATAGGGATATTGAAGCGTAGCGGTTTCGCAAGTCCGTTTTCGCCTATTTCGAGTTTCGCTTCGAGTTTTTGTTGTCCGACGACTTTATGGTCGAGCGTGTCGATCGTTACCAAGACTTCCGCGTGAAGATCTTTCTCGGTCTCGCCGCTGAGCTTGACGCCATTGGCGCGGAGTTCGGCGAGCATATCGCGGTCGTTGGGAGAGAGTTCGTCGTCGTAAGTCGGGTAGGGCACGCCTTTATCGTCGATCTGCTTGATATAGACGCTGACGTCGGCGGAACCGGAGGCAACGTCGCCGCGGACCCACACGTCGTCGATATAGACGTCCGGCGTCATTTCGATCTCGACGTCGCGGAAGAAGCCGCCGAAGTGTTCGTTGACGGCGAGCAGACCGAGACGCGAAGGAACGTCGTTACGGACGAGCGCCGTGATCTCGTTGACTCCGGAACGGTCCACAAGGTCGGTCACGTCGTATTTACGCGCGCCGCAATAGGTTTCGACAAACGCCGCGCGCTTGCCGTTGATCCAAATATAAGCCTGCGAACCGACCCCGCCGACTTTCAACCAGACGCGATCGCCTTCCCAGTGCGACGGGAGCGTGAACGTACGACGATAGAGCGCTCTGCCGACGTAGACGTTATTGAGATCCCACATTCCGCAGTCCCAACTCGGATCCCACGTTCTACCCGGCGCGGGCTCGCCTACGCCTTGGGCTTCCCAAATTCCGGGAACTTGGAGTTTACGCGCATGTTCCCAGTCGTATGAGGAAGGTCCCCACACGCCGTCGCCGACGCTAAGACGGTAGAGTTCCGCTTTGTCGTTAATGAAGCCCCATTCTCCGGAGAGCGAGAGCGTTTGAGCGTTGCTCGTACGACTGACCGGAGCAACGACGGCGAACGATTCGCGCGCGCCCCAACCGTTTGCGCTAGAAGCGTAGCCGCGCGTCGTCGACACTAGCGTCAGTAGCGAACATAACGCTAATAATAGTTTATTTTGAATACCCATAGACGTCGCCTTCTGTTAAGTTGCAAACAAAAAAACTAAGGAACGATAAGAACTAAGTCTCGTCGCTCCTTGTTATTATAAGGCTTCGTCGGGCGATAATCAAGCAATCTGCTCGCGTGACGATCAGCCGCGTCGAGTTTCCGTCGTCAGCGTCGCAAGTTCGACCTCTACTTCTTGCGTAAGTTGGCGTTCCGCCAAACGCCATGTCCAGTTTCCGACGCCGACGCCGGGGTAGTTGATACGTGAATCGTTAGAGAGCCCAAGAACGTCTTGGATCGGGAATATCGCCATTTTGCACGGCGATTTCGCCACCGCGCGCAGCGTCGCCATGCGTAACGCCGCGACCTTGTCGTCGAGACGGCGATACGCCGAGGAAACGCCCATCTTCGGTTTGTCTTGTCCTAAGAGCTTGGTCAAGAAACATGGTTTCTTCTCGGGTAACTTAGGGGCGAACGCGGGACGATCGTCGTCGTTGCGACTCGGTTCCAACACGTTGGCGATCGCGTCGAAATGGAGATTCTTTAACGCTTTACCGCCATAACGTTTCGCGTCGTCAAGCCAGCCCATGATCGGGGCGCCGTCGTGCGTGCCGGTGTACGCGACGAAGTTTTCCGACCATCGAGTCAGCGGATCCGGCGCTTTGCCTGTCGCTTGGTCGATCGCGACTCGGTCAAATGAGAATTGGAATACTTGCATACCCGGCAGACCATAGCCGTCGCGGAAGTCGTGCACCGCTTTCGTCATCACGCCGAGGTCCTCCGCGATAAACGCTTCTTTGGGACAAACGGAGAAGATCGCGTCGAGAAACGCCTCTTGCGGACCCGGAGTCCAGCCGAACTCGTAAACGCGACCTTGAGCGTCGGAATACGTCTCGCGTTTATCGGGATCGCTCGTTAGCCTTGTTAGCGAACGCTTTAACGCGCGATAAGTCTTCGCGAAGATATTTTGCGATAATACTTCTTTACCGTCGAAGCTGTAGTAGTTATAGAAGCCGATGAAGTGGTCGAGACGGACCGCGTCGAAGCGTTCCAACGTCTTCTGCATACGGCGTTTCCACCAACGGTAATTTGTTTCGTTATGCTTGTCCCAGCGATAGATCGGGGAATTCCAGCGTTGTCCGTCGGGATTGAACGAGTCTGCGGGAACGCCGGCTTCGCGGATCGTCTTTCCCTGTTCGTCGACCGAGAACAATTCGGGATTAGCCCAGACGTCGGAACTCGTACGCCCGACGTAGATAGGGACGTCGCCGAAGAGCTTGACCCCCTTGGACGCGCAGTAATCGTGGAATTCGCGCCATTGTACGTTGAACGCGAGTTGCAGGAAACGCAGCAACGCCAACTTGTCGGCGTGTTCTTTCGCGAAGCGTTCCAACGCCGCGGGCTCGCGCCGTCGCATCGCTTCCGGCCACAGCGACCAGTCGTAGTCTCCGAACTCGTCCGCGGCGGTCTGGAATAGGACGTAATCTTCGAGCCAGTTGCGGTTTTCTTGCTCAAAGCGATCTTGTTCGCGGCGGTACTTCTCGCCTCCCTCGCCGCGTTGATAGCGCTCGAACGCTTTGAGCCAACACGGCTTTCTACGCGCGAACGCCGCGGCGTAATCGATACGTTCGGAACGTTCGTCGGTCTGAGGGATCGAAGTGTCTCCTCGCTTTGGCTTTTCCGGTAACGTCCACGCTTCGGTAAGATCGGAGTCGTCGAGAAGTCCTTCGTCGCGGAACTCTTCAAGATCGAGATAGAGCGTCTCTCCGGCGAACGCGGAACGACCCGCGTAAGGGGAACCGACTTCGTCGATCGGATTGACCGGGAGCATCTGGAACCAACGCTGTTTCGAGCGCGCAAGGAAGTCGACGAACTCGCGAGCGACGCGTCCAAGACTTCCGACGTCGCGAACGCCAGGTAGCGAGAACAGCGGAACGAGTATTCCCGAGGAACGCTCGGAAGAAGACGCGGAAATGGGCGATGGGGAAGAAACGTTATTCATGGACGACGGCGTAAAATAAAATAAAACGATCCTTTTTTCCTGTCGACGGATCGTCGACAATCGTTATAATTGCGTATAGTCAGACTCAGCTTTCTGACTAGCGGATTATAACCTTTTTTGCGATCCGATAATATACGAGGTCGCAAGAAATTTTCACAACGCGTTAACGTGCGAGGGACGTCATGGGATTTAGCAACATTGGGATCGTCAGCGACACTCATAACGACCCTAACGCGATCCAAGAAGCCTTACGGAAATTTGAGGATTATGACGTCGATCGCATAATCCATTGCGGGGACGTCACGGATCCCGCGTTCGTGAGTTATTTTAGAGGCTGGAAGGTAGATTTCGTTCTTGGAAATTGCGACGGACGCAACCGCGAGGAGCTGATCGAAGCGATCGAAGAGATCGGTTGCGTTTGTCACGGACATAGCGCGACGCTCGAATGGGCCGGGCATAAGATCTTTGTAACGCACGGCCACGATAAAACTCTGCTCGACGACGCCATCTTCTCCGGCGAATACGACTTTGTCTGTTCAGGTCATACGCATATCTTTGAGGAATACGAATACCAAAACACGCGCGTTTTGAATCCCGGCGCTTTACAGTCTTTTGGATCGTATTGTATCGTTAGCGAATCGCTCGACGTCGATAAATTTGACGTTGAGTGACGAATAACGCGGTCGAAACGAGCGTATATTATTGAAAAAATCTGTCGAGCCCTTTTATTTTTGGCTTGAATCTGGTATATTGACGCACAGTACGCGTAAAAACTGAATAGTGTGCGCGACAGGCTTCATTACAAATATCGCTCGAGACGCGCCGTACGGTCGCGTTTCAAGCGTCGTCCCTCCATAATAAGGAAACCACACGATGGTCATGAAGAAATTTTTGAACGATCCTCAACGAGTTACGAACGAATTGCTCGAAGGTTACGCGCTTTGCTATCCGAATAAGATCAAAGTCGTTTCTGAAAAGATCGTCGTGCGCGCCACTCCGAAATCCAAGGACAAGGTTGCGATCGTTACGCTCGGCGGCGCCGGTCATGAACCCGCGCTCAGCGGTTTCGTTGGCGAAGGTATGCTCGACGCGTCCGTCGTCGGCGATATTTTCGCGGCTCCCGGCGCTCCCAAGGTCGTCGAAGCTCTGCGCATGTTCAAAGACTACAAAGGTATCGTCTTTGTCGTCCTCAACCACGAAGGCGACCAACGCAACGCCAACATGGCGATCATGATGGCCGCTAAAGAAGGTATCAAAGTCACCAAGATGGTCACCGCCGAAGACATCGCTCCCGGCGTCGACGCTCCCGCTTCCGAACGTCGCGGCCTTGGCGGCTGCATCCCGCTCATCAAGATCATCGGCGCCGCCGCTGAAAAAGGTATGAGCGTTGAAGAGATCGTCGAATTGGGCGAACGCTTCAATCAACGCATGGCGACTCTCGCCGTCACGCTCAAAGTCGCGACTCACCCGCAATCCGGCGGCGAGATCGGCGCTTTGGCCGACGACCAAATGGAAATTGGCATGGGCCAACACGGCGAAGGCGGCGGCAACGGTCCCGAACCGATGCAATCCGCGGACTGGGTCGCCGAAACTATGGCGAACAAAGTCATCCGCGCGGTCAACGCTAAGGCCGGCGAAAAGATCATGCTCATGATCAACGGCAGCGGCGGCACCACGTTGATGGAAATGCTCGTTATCTACCGCAAGGCGCACCAGATCATCACCGAACAAGGTATCGAGATCGCCGCGGGTTGCTGCGACGAGATCCTCACCGTCCAAGAAGCCTCCGGTTTCCAAATGATCGTCGGCGTCTTCGACGACGAAACGCTTGCGATGTACAACGCTCCGAGCGACGCTCCTTACTGGGTCACTCGCTGAGTTTGATATGAACGCCGCGGCTCGCGAGGTCGGCGACGCGGTGTTTGAGATATAGAGTCCGGGGAGCGCTCGCTGTTGCGCTCCTCGGGCTAAACCGTTATTTATTAGCAGCTAATAGCGAAGGCTACGAACATATGACGTCCGAATATACGAAAGAACTGTTGGTCAAAGCGTTGGAAAAGGCTTTGGCGTCGATCGAAGCGAATTTCGATTATCTTAACAAACTTGACGCGGCGACCGGCGACGGCGACCACGGCACGGCGATCCTCTCGACGCTGAAAGCGGCAGTCGAATCCGTCCAAAAGCCCGGCAACCTTTCCGACACGCTCTCCAATATCGCGATGGATATCATGAACGCGACGGGCGGTTCTACGAGTTCGTTGAACGGTTCGTTCTATATGGGACTTAGTTCCGGCGCGAAATCCGAAGCGTTGAACGCCGCCGATACGGTCGCGATGTACGCCGAAGGTCTGACCATGATGCAGACCATGACGAACGCTCAAGTTGGCGACAAAACGATGATGGACGCTATGTTGCCCGCGATCGACGCGATGAAAGCTACGATCGCCGCCAACGCCGACGCCACGCTCCTCGACGTCTTCCAAAACGCCGCTAAGGCCGCGAAAGAAGGCGCGGAAAAGACCGTCGAATACGTTGCGAAATTTGGTCGCGCTCGCAACCTCGGCGAACGTTCCAAGGGTAGCCAAGACGCCGGCGCCACGAGCCTTGCTCTCATCTTCCAAGCTTTCGCCGACGCGATCGCCGAATGAAGATAAATCTCGAATAATTAGTTTTTTAAGAAACGTTCTCGCGTCGTCGTACGGCGAGTTGAGCGAGACGTTTCGTAGTATGTGATATAAGAATAAAGATAGGATCAAAACGATGGCTGATAACGAAGGCAACATCGACGCGAAAAACTTTGGCATTGGTATTCCGCAAAAGCAAGACGGTTTCTTCTTGAAGGGCAACGAACACGCTTGTTACGGGATCAAATCTCGTTTGTCCCAAATCTTCAACGCGAAGTCCGGCCACACCGTCATGTTGGCGTTTGACCACGGCTTCATCATGGGCCCGACCTCCGGTCTGGAACGTATCGACCTCACGATCAATCCGTTGATCGAATACGCCGACTGCATCATGTGCACGCGCGGTATCCTCCGCGCCGTCGTTCCTCCGACGGTCAACAAGCCGGTCTCTCTTCGTTTCGATTCCGGCACGACGATCTTGACGAGCCTCAACGACGACACCGTCGAAGATATCGAAGACGCCGTTCGCTTGAACGCTTCTATCCTCGCCGTCATGTGCGCTATCGGCGACCCCGATCACGAAGGTTCCACGATCCGCAACTTGACGAAGACCGTCGATATGGGTCTTCGTTACGGCATCCCGACCCTCGGCGTCACCGCCGTTGGTAAGAACCTCGTCCGCGACGCTCGTTATCTCGGTCTTGCTTCTCGCGTCTTGGCCGAAAACGGCGCCAACGTCGTCAAGACCTACTACTGCGAAGAAAACTTCGAAAAAGTTACCAACGGTTGCCCGGTCCCGATCGTCATTGCCGGCGGTAAGAAGCTCCCCGAAAAGGACGCTCTCCAACTCGCTTACAACGCGATCCAACAAGGCGCCGCCGGCGTCGATATGGGCCGTAACATCTTCCAATCCGACAGCCCGGTCGGGATGCTCCTCGCGGTTCGCGAGATCGTCCACAACGGCGCGAGCGTCGAACAAGCTTACGACTGCTACAGCACGTACAAAGCTCAAAACTGAGAACGATAGTTCAAGGTTGACGACTCCGTTATAAAGTCGCAAGACTAGGGGAGAGGCTTAGGCTTCTCCCTTTTTTATTTCTTGATATGGATATTTTGAACCGTTTCGCTCTTCGGTTTAATAGGCTCTTGAACAAAATTAGAAGTTTCTAATTTTTGGAAGAATGCAATATTGACAAGTTAGAATAGTCTAATACAATTAGTCTTGTCTAACAAAAGGCTCCCCGTTAGACGTTTGATTCGCCCTTCGGTCTCTCCACTTTCGGACGGCAATCATTTGTAAGTCATTGTCAATGCGAAAATTTCAATAAAGAGGAATTGAGAAGATTTCTCTACTTGTGTTTCGCGACGCCGAACGTTATTAGAATCGAGGGAGCTTTAACGCGTTTGCTAACGCGATTTTTTTTGAAACATGAGTTAGAATAATCTAATTATTGAGTTCAAGAATCGCGTTGTGAGATCAAACGTTTCCGCATATTGTACAGCGGCGCATTTAGGAGGAGATCCGGTTTATGAGTATTATCAAGAACAAAACAAACGATACCGAGACGCGCGTCTCTTTAAGCGCGCTCGTACGACGCGGTTTTACGCTCGTCGAACTTCTTGTTGTTATTGCTATTATTGGAATCTTGATCTCGCTATTGTTGCCTGCGGTCCAAGCCGCTCGTGAAGCCGCGAATAGAATGCAATGCTCGAGTAATATGCGTCAACTTGTGCTCGCGACGATGAATTACGTCGACGCGACGAAGAAGTTGCCGTCGTTCGACTACGGGTTTGGAGAATATAAATTCGGTTGGTCTACGTTTGTCGCGCTCCTTCCTTATATGGAACAACAGACGCTTGCGGACAATATCCGGAACAATTACAAGCCGGAGTACGGTATTACGACCGATTCTATTATGCAAGACGACGTTCCGTGGCGCGACGTTCAGATTCCGACGCTTCTCTGTCCCTCCGGATATTATTCGGAAACGATCCATCCTTCTTACCGTACCGGCGCCACTAACTATCTGACCTCGACCGGCGACTTCCCGTTCCATCAATTTGAAGGCGCTTCTTACGAACGCGACGACTACAAAATGTCCGGCGTAGGCCGCGGGCCGTTCAAATCGAAGGTCTGGACGACGCTCTCTTCTGTCAAAGACGGCACGTCGAACACGGTCGCTTTTGGCGAACGCGTCATTGGTCGCGTTAGTACCGGCGGCGGTGGAAAATCGCTACGTATGGTCGACACTTACATTTCTATGGCGTGGAAATACGGCACAACAAGTTCGCCTAACCCGACGAAAGACGGAGAGACCCCGATCAGACCGAGTAAATGTCTCGAATTCATTGGCTTTGGCGGCGATTATATCCAACCTATGCCGACCGGATCCGGTCTTGCGATCAACAGTCTTGGCGGGCGCGTTTGGTGTCTTGGCGACGGACTCTCCTCGACGTTCAGCACGATCGTTCCTCCTAACGGTCCGGCTTGCACATCGTCTTACACTTATCTCGCCGGTCCTACGAGCAACCACAACGGCGGCGTGAACGTCGCGCTACTCGACGGCTCCGTCCGCTTTGTTTCCGACATTGTTGACGCCGGCGACCTGAGCGTTCCGCCGGTGAAGCGCGGCGCGTCGCCCTACGGCGTTTGGGGCGCGATGGGATCCGCTAGCGGTCAAGAAGTCGCTCAATCGCTCTGAAGGCATAGGAGGAGCGCAAATGTCTCGTAATTCGATGAATAGCGTATTGGGGAAAGCGGTTCTTGCGACGTTGGTCTGTTTCACGATCGCGTTGAGCGGTTGTGGTCCCAAAGGGATCCCGGGACTCGTTACCGTCAAAGGCGTGGTTACTTACGAAGGTCTACCGCTGCCTTGGGCTAGCGTGTCGTTTGCGCCCGACGACGGCGCTACCGGCGCGCGCGTCTCCACCGCGATGACCGACGCGAACGGCGAATTTACACTCGGAACGCTAGGACGTAAGGGTTGTTTGCCCGGTAATTACGTCGTTTCAGTTGAAAAGTATATCGCCGACGAAGAAGGCGCGGTCGAAGCGTGGGAAGCGAAACGCGCGAGCGGTAGTTACGACGAACCGCGTCCGTCTAACGGTTTCGCCGAAGAAGACGCCACCGAGCATACGCAGGTCGTTAAGCCCGCGTTTAAGGTCGTGAGCGCTATCCCGTTGAAATTTGCTGAAAAAGAGACCTCCGGACTCAACGTAACGATAACCGAGAAGGGCGATAAAGCGTTGAAGATCGAGTTGAGCAAAAACTAAGGTTCGAGCGTTAGGACGCTAGAATATAACGATATAGATCAAGCTATTGAAGCAAGAAAATATAAATATGAAAAATAACGTTTCTCACAACGGTTTTACTCTCGTCGAGCTTTTGGTCGTCATTGCGATTATTGGTATATTGATCGGTCTACTTCTTCCCGCCGTCCAAGCGGCTCGAGAAGCCGCGCGTAAGATGCAGTGCTCGAACAACATGAAGCAACTTGCACTCGCGTGTTTGAACTACCACGACGCCGCGAAGACTTCTTATGTCGCCGGCGCGTTTTCAGTAAAGAGCGGCGACGGCGAATATAAACGCGTTTCCGGTCTTGTCGCGCTCTGTCCTTATATCGAGCAGACCGCGCTGTACGATCAGATCGTCGCCGACTCCTATAACGGCGCGTTCAATAGCGACTCGCCTTCGGAATCCTATTTGAAGACGTTTGTTAGCGCGTTTGCTTGTCCTTCCGACGGTGAAACGGACGGTTCCGACGGTCAAGCGCGTAGTAACTATCGCTTCTGTTACGGCGACTTCCCGATACATATGTCGAACATGGCGGGGGCGACTTGCGGCGCTCTTGGCGCGTCTAAGACGAACATCTGTAACGCTTGTCGCGGCGTCTTTGCACCGCAACAATGGATGGGCGTTAAGGCTGTTACCGACGGCGCTACGAATACGATCATGTTTAGCGAACGTTGCATATGCTCCGAAGAAGACGACGTCCGCGAAGGTATTGCGACCGCTAATACCGGGTTGCCCGCGAATTACCTTAACACCGTCTACGAGCTGACTAAGGGCGCCGTTACGCCGGTGGACGCCTGCATGGCGCTTGCGGATAAGAAAACGTACGTCGACGGCGTTTCGCCCGCCGCTTATTCCGGTAAACGCTGGGCTGACGGAGCCGCGGTCTATACCGGTTTTATGACGATCTTGCCCCCGAACGCGCCGAGCTGCTTGTCTGACGCGACTGATTGCGGCGGCGGGTTGATCTCTGCGTCGAGCAACCACCACGGCGGCGTAAACTGCGCGATGGCGGACGGTTCCGTGCGCTTCATCTCCGACACGATCGACTATACGAGTACCGGCGGTAACGCGGATCCGAAGATCGGCTACAACAGCTTCACGGAATACGGAAAGTCGTATCACGGCGTTTGGGGCGCGCTCGGAACAAAGGCCGCCAACGATTCCGCCTCGCTCTGAGGCTGTAATTAGAGAAGAGCGTTTATGTTATTTGAACGCTCTTCTCACGTCATAACGTAGTTTTTTAAGTATTGAGGACGCGCGTTCGCGAGTCGAGCTTTCTATGAATATGAACCAAAAGAACGTTAAGAAGAACGTATCGTCCGTATTGTCCGCGCTAGCTTTAGCCGCTGTTTTGGGAAATGCGTTCGACGCAGACTCCAACGCTTTGCTCTTCGCGCAATCGCGAGCAGCCACGACTCGCGCCACGTCCCGGAACGATAGAGAAACGAAGATTGCCGAGCGGTATTGGAAGCTACTGCTTAATACCCCGAGTTTCGGAGCGGCGTTCGACCAAGTCTATCGCAACGCCGTTCAGAAAGACGATTGCGCGTCGCTGATCGCGGAGTTGCAAGCCGATTGTAAGCGCGAAAAGGGCGAGACGCAAGGAAAACGCTATTATCTTCTTGGGTTGTTCTATCTGCGTCAAAACAAGTTAGTCGAAGGCGTTGAAGCGTTGACGGAAGCGGAAACGCACTTACGCGATCGGGGCGCGGTCTCGCTCATGCTTGGTAAAGCGCTGATCCTACAAGGTCGGCTACAAGAAGGCGCGGCGGCGTTGGAACGCGCGCTTGAAAAAGAACTTAACGATAAAGAACTTGTCGAGACGCTAGAAAAACTTGGCGACGCGTATACGCGACTTGAAGAACGCGAGAAGGCTGAGAACGTCTGGAACGACGCGATCGAGCGTTTGGGGTCGAACGCCGAGGTTTTATGTTCTATTGCCAACCTACAAGCGGACGCCGGACTATATCGCCAAGCCGGCGAGCTTTACGCAAAATTAGAACTTGACGCGTCGCAACGCAAAGACATCCGGGCTGAGATCGAATTTGCCGTAGCTTGCGGAGATATGAAGACGCGTCTAGGCGAGAAAGACGCCGCGATCGCCGATTTCGAACGCGCGCTCGATAAACTTGCTCCGAACCACTGGCTGTATAAGTCGTTACGCGACCGCGTCGAATACGCCTTTTTACTGCGTTCCGATTACGACGGGCTCGTCGACTATTACCGCGAGCGTGTCGCGAAACGTCCGAACGACGTCGATTCAGCTTGTCGATTGATCGTAACGCTAGGCGTGTTGGCGCGATACGATCAAGCAAAAGAAGTCTTTGAGACGGCTAAAAAACGCGCTCCGAAAGACGACGCCGTCTATAAAGCCGGACTAGAACTCGCGTTAGCGCAAAACGACAACGCGCAAGCAGACGAACTCTATGAAGAACTTAACTCGTTGACTCCGAACGATCTAGACCTCGAATTGGCATGGGGCGACGTCGTGTTGAAGAATGACGCGCTCGACGCGCAAACTCGTAAGCAACGCGCAGTTAAGATCTGGACGCGAGTTCTCGACGATCCGAACGCGTCCACCTCGTCCCTGCTCCTTGTCGCCGATAAGCTCGTCGACTCCAACTTCCGCGCCGAGGCGGAAGGCGTGTTGAAGAAGCTTGTCGCGAGCTACCCCGACGATTTTGAATACTGCGCCGGGCTTGTGCGTTTCTATCTCTGCGGGGACGATCGCGACGCCGCGTTTGCCGCGCTTGAACGCTTTACGAACGCTCACGCCAAAGACGCCGCGACTTGGGATAAGCGAGCGAACCTGTTGCGTTCCGTGGGGTACGCCGCGGAGGCAGTCGAAGCCGCGCGTCGAGCCGTCGAACTCGCGCCCGGGGATTTCCGTCGCGCGATCTATTTGTGCGACTGCGAAGCAAACGCCGACGGCTGCGCTAACGACGAAGATATCGCGCGCGCCGAAGAACTGGCGCAGACTGAGAACGAGGTCGAACAAACGCTTGCGGCGAGACTGGCTTACGTCCGTCGGATGAACGTCGTCGACGAATACGTCGCTTCGCTCAATGCGGAACTCGCAAACGCCGCGCCGGAGAAACGCGCGGAGATCTATTGGAAGAAAGTTTCGTGTGCCTTGGCGTTCGACGACCCTAACGACGCGGTCGACGTCGCTATCGAGGCTTTGGAAGCCGACGCGGTTTCTAAGGCGTTGAGCGCGAAGATACAAGAGATCGTTGCGAAATCGCAGAACCCCGAGAATACGCTGAGACTTCTTGACATAGCAGCCGAGAAGGACGGCGAAAATATTGCGAACTATTTACGTTCTCGCGTGCGCGTCTGTTTCGAACTTGGGCTTGCCGACGACGCGATCGCGACGGGGAAGAAGTTGCTCGACTACGATTCCGGTCTCGCTGAGAATTACCGCGTTTACGCGGAAGTCTTGCTCGAATGCGGGCGCACCGACGAAGCGATCGCCGTTTTACGTCGCGCCGCCGGACTCAATAACTCCGATCGCATGTCGGAATTGAAACTCGCCGGACTACTTGACGAAGTTGGGAGATCGAGCGAGGCGCTTGACGTCCTTTGGCAGATCTTCGATCGCGCGACGCGGTTGGAAGAGAAGCTGACGCTGATCGACGCGATGAGTAAGACTGCGGCGAAGCTCGATCGCTTTGACGCGTTAAAAGATAGGTTACAAACGAGCGCGACCACGAACGACGCGCGACGCGAGAGCGCTTACTGCCTCGCGAGAGCATATATGTCGTTAAAGGATTACGATTCCGCGAGAACGACGCTTGAGAACGCCGTCGCGTTTATGAGCGCTCGCGCGGACGATTCCGGGTTCTGGCTTCACGCGTTGTCGAATCTCGCGGAACTGCAAAACGATATTGAAGGCGCGATACGATTCCAAGAACAGCTTTGCGAACTTGATTCTTCGTCCGCGGAACGCAATCGTCTTCTCTCGCTCTACCGCCGTACGGGCAACGTCGAACGCGCTCGCGAATACCTTGTGCGCAAGATCCTGCCGACCGAGCCGCTATGGAAGCGTTTGGAAACGGTGGACACGCTCGTCTCGTTAGACGACTATCGTCTTGCGACGGCTATACTTGACGAACTCGATCGCGGATTTGACGACAACTGGGAGATCTTGGCGAGAAGATTAACGATCGCGGGATGGACTAACTCGGAAGAATTACCGGCGCTGATACAACAAGTCCTTACGCGTCAAGAACAATGGAATGCGAAGAGTTCCAAGAGCGCGGCGATCGAATACGATCGCAATACCGTCGCGTCGACGATCTCGGGGGACGCTTGGCGCGTTGGCGCCGACGACGCGTTTACCGGCCGCGCCGTGGTGAAGTTGACCGAACCGCGCGATTATCGCGACCTGGCCGCACAGACGCTTGTCGTTGTTTATCGCGATAAGTTGACGCTCAAAGACAAGAACGCGCGCTCTATGTCGACGACTCTGGCGAGTCCGCAAAAGCCGATTCCCGCATATCTGAACTGGGGCGCGACCGTTTTCGAGGCATTGGCGTGGCAAGAACGACTAGCGCGCGCTAACGAAGAGACTTTGCCCGCGCTCGAGAGTAACGCCGACGACTATGACGCGTTGCGAACTCGTTATCTGCGCGAGTATTACGAATACTGTTTGGCGGCGTCCGGATGCGAGAAACTTGACGCGGACGTCGAGACGTTGGCGAGCGCCGCGCAAGCTACCGCGTCGGCGTTGTGTAAGCACGATCGCGCGTGGCGCGTCGACGCGTTTGCAGGCGTCTTAAAAGAGCTAGAAACAGCGAGCGACGCGAAGACGCTTCAAACGGACGCCGAATTCCTTCTGGAAACGTTGCAAGCGTCGCTCGACGGCGATCGACTTCGTAGTGAAGCGAACGTCTGGAAACTCGCGAGTTACGCCGCGAACGTCATGGAGCGCCAAGGTCTGGACGCGGAAGCGAGCAATGCGAGAGAACTTGTGAAGCTTGCCGGCGCGCGTGATTACTCGGTGTTGCTAAGCGCTGGAAGCGACGACGAATACGTCTCGTTTGAAACGTTCGCCGCGAATTGGAAGAACGTAGAGGCGGAAGTCTTACGACAAACGCGTAACGCCGCCGACGTCGAACGCGCTCGCGAACTCCTTGGAACGGCGTTGGTTACGCGCCTGCAAGCGGAGATCGACGAAGCGTTGAAAGCTCGTCCGCAAAGCGTCGCGGAACGCGTGAAGCGCAACGGCGTCGTCGGACAAACGCTTTGCGAAAAGGCGTCGTTTGGACATAGCGTCGTCAATTCGTTCATTAGTCTTGAACGTCGCGCGCTATTCGAAGTCGCCGAGACTGACGCGCTTACAAAAGACGCGATCGTCGACCTCAACGCGCGGATCTATCGCTTGCTCGACCTTGCCGTCGAGTCCGACGCGAGAATGACGGCGGCGTTTATCGCGAAAGAAGGAAAGCGTTTCGATACCGGCGTCAACTTCACGGTCGCCGAGTTGCTTGGTTATCTCGAACGCAATACCGGTACGGCGTTTGCGATGGCGGCGTATCTCGTCGACAAGACGCTCTACGGTCGCGAGCGTCCGCAGTCGCCGATCCAGTCTAGCCGCGTTCTTGAATACGCGTTTGGCGCGACGTTCTCGTTTGACGTCGTTAGCGCGTCTCCGGAAGCGCAAGTCCGCGGAGAATACGCGTTTACGAATCTTGAAACGTTAGAGAAGTATATTGCCGACGCTTACGCTAGATCGGATAGCGTCGACCTTGCGCTGTATGCGAAACAGATCGCGGAAACAAGTCGCGTGTTGAAGACGGCCGCGCGAGGCGACGTCGAAGCGGAATCGGTCGACGAACTCGAAGCGAAGATAGAAGAGAATATTGCCGCGCTTGGCGACCATGCGTTGGAGAACTCTGCGTTACTCGTCGCGTCGGCGTTACTTGCGGGAATGGAAAAGGACGAACAACGCGAACTTGAAGCGATCGAACGCGTTAAGTGCGTCAGTTTTACGGAAATAAAGGCTCGCGAACTCGCCGTGCTCGGCGCGTTTAAGAATTCGAACGACTCTAAGATCCTTGAACGTAAAGCGCAAGCCGTTAAGACGTTGAGCGGTTCGCGCCTTGACGAGAAAGAAGCCGCGAAGTTCTGGGGTTATCTCGTCGACGCCGGCGACGACGAAGAAGCGCTGAAAATTCGACGCCGTTTGGAGACTTTTGTTACTTCCGATTCCGCCGTTGAAGCGATCTTGGACGATATCCTCGAACGCTCGAAAGAACAACCTGTTGCCGACGACGTCGACGTGGCGTTCGCATTACGCGTCTTCCGCGCGCCGTCGACTTCTCTGCGCGATAGTTCGCGTTTCGCCGAGCTACGCGCTAAAGCGTTGGCGACGCTGAATATGGCGGGTAAGCTCAACGAGACGCTCGAGAAGATGGAAACGCAGATCGCGAACGCGCCCGGCGCTTATGAATTGGCGCTCCGACTTGTCGACGTCAAGCTCGGCATGGGGGACGTCGAGACTGCGAAGACCCTTCTTGCGTCGATGGAGGAACGCAACCCTAACGACGCGGCAATGTTATTTGATTACGCGTCGGCGTTGGCTCGCGTCGGTGAGACGGATAAAGCAAAAGGGATCGTCCGCGCGATCTATACTAAGAAGCTCGATGAGTTCTTCAAGCGCTCTTCGACGCCGGCGTTCTGGACTACCGCGGACGACGTTGAATTCATTGCTTCGTTATCGAGCGAAAGCGTCGCGCCTTATGCGTTCAACGCGTTTTCGACGCTCACTAACGCGATCGCGGAGAGCAAAGAATCCGACTCCACATTAGATACGGAAAACGTCTACGAATCAGTATTTAAGCTGTGGAATAGCGCCGACGCCGACGAGGACGTTCGCGAGACGCTGCGTAGTTCCGGTTCGCGACTCCTCGCGCAATCAGGCGACCCGCGTTATTTCCCGGCTCTTTGTGAATTCTATGTCGATTCGATCGCGTTGAATGCGAATGAGAATGAAGCGTATCCCGCGTTTCAAGAGACGCACCGTATCGTCCAATGGAACGATCGGACGCCTAAGACGCTTTCCATCCTGTTCTTAGAACTGGCTGATATAGACAAAGACGCCGACGCGCTCAACGCGCTTTTAACGAAAGTGAACGCGATCTGCGCGGAACACGCGAAACGCCCGGAAGAGAACCCCGTCCGCCATAGCGCGGCGTTGACGCTTCAAGTTGAGATCCTGTTGAAACTTGGGCGCTTGGACGACGCGTTGGAGGCGCTGAACGCCGCTGAGAAATTTGAAGCGTTTTGTGCGAAGGAATTTGTTAGCGACCC
This sequence comes from Thermoguttaceae bacterium, assembly GCA_045599605.1. GTDB lineage: Bacteria > Planctomycetota > Planctomycetia > Pirellulales > Thermoguttaceae > RUG369. The sequence continues at coordinate 17,198 of JAZRWE010000003.1, read as the reverse complement.
GTTGACGATATGTCTGGCGTTTGAGTACTTCCTCGACGATTCCGAACGCGCAAAGGCTGAGGCGACGTTGTTTAAGTACTATTTGAAGAGCTATGCCGTCAACACGCATTCCGTGTACGAACCGTTCCATATCGCGCACATCTATCCTTTGGGGATGCGTATGAACGACTTACAGACGCGTGAGAAGTATACGCTCCTTGCGACGAAGAAGTTACAGGAGATCTTCCGACTCGCGGCCAAAGCGGACTTGTCGTCGGACCGACGCGTCGGCGGTTCGATGGAGACGTGCGAGACGATAGCGTTCTATTCAAAGGCGTTGATCGCGGCGTTTGACGCGGTCGGCCGACTCGACGTTGCGAAACAGGCGTTAAGAGAGACGCGGTTAAGCGAGCGACTCGGCGCGAAAGGGAACGACGTCTTGCCGGCGTGGACGGCGTTGTTTGAGGAATTGAGTTTGAAATTAGGCGAATAATTTTTTGAGTTCGTTCATATATGCATAGACAATAATTAGGAAGAAAGAGATTAGAAATGAAAAAGAATATCGTACCGATCGTTGTCGTCGTGGTTTTGTTTGCTTGCGTCGCGGTCGTTTCGTTTGCGTCGAAGGATTCCGCGCCCAAGACTACTTCCAACGGCGCGCAAGACGCTACCGTTAAGATCTGTCCGCACAGCGGGTTGCCTTGCGAAGGGGACGGGGACTGCGGCGAATGCGAAGAATGAGCTCGCGAAACAAAAACTAGAATACTGTAATACGTTAACACTCTGTCAAAGAAGAAACTATGACGTCACAAGACGAATTGAAAGCCAAATTGGAACGCGCTTGTCAAAAAGTTCAAGCGTTGGAAGAAGAGATCGGTAAAGTCCTTGTCGGTCAGCGCCAAGTCGTACGCGAAGCGACGATCGCGACGATCGCGGGCGGCTCTGTGTTGTTTGAAGGCGTCCCCGGACTCGGTAAAACGCTTTTTGTTCGTTCTTTAGCGCAAGCTATCGACGGTGAGTTCTCGCGTATCCAGTTCACGCCGGACCTGATGCCGGCGGATATCACCGGTTCGAATATATTAGTCGAGGGCGCCAACGGACAAAAGAGTTTCGAATTCCAAAAGGGGCCGATCTTCGCGAACGTCATCTTGGCGGACGAGATCAACCGCGCGACGCCGAAAACGCAATCCGCGCTTCTCGAGGCAATGCAGGAACATTCCGTAACCGTCGGCGGGGAAACGCGTAAGATCGACGGTATGTTCTTCGTTCTCGCGACGCAGAACCCGTTGGAGATGGAAGGTACGTACCCGTTGCCGGAAGCGCAGCTCGACCGATTCTTCTGCAAGATCTCCGTTCCGTATCCGACGACCGAAGAACTTGTTAAGATCGTCAAGAACGCGCCGGAACGTAATAAGACGACGCTCAGTCCCGTTTTGACGCCGGCCGAGGTCTTGGAAATTGGAGAACTTGCCGAACAACTTCCTATTGCCGACGAACTGTTGGAAACGATCGTCCGCGTAGTGAAGAACACTCGCCCGGAAGAACCGACCGCGCCGGAACGCGTGAAGCGTTTTGTGCGTTACGGTTGCAGTCCTCGCGCGGCGTTGGCGTTGGCTAGCGCCGCGAAGATCTCCGCGATGCTGGACGGTCGCTATAATGTTGCGGAAAAAGACGTTATCGAACGCGCGACTTCGATCTTGCGTCATCGTATCGTCTTGAATTTTGAAGGACAAGCGGAAAACGTCTCGACCGACTCGCTCGTCGCCGACGTTTTGAGTCAAGAGCAACGCTGAGCGACGGAAAGGCTTTCCGCGAAAGATGTTTGATTCACAGACGTTAAAGAAATTCGAGTTCCTGCTTCTCACGTCGAGCAAGGATCATGTCGGGCAGACGTCCGGCGCGCGCCGTAACTCGAAACTTGGCGGAGGCGTGGAATTTGTCGACTACCGCGATTACGTTTACGGAGACGACTTACGCGATCTCGACTGGAACGTTTACGCGCGGTTGGAACAGCCGTTCATCAAGCAGTTTCAAGAAGAAGGGGATCTGCCGATCTATTGCTTCTTAGACGTTTCGCGCAGTATGGGCGCCTCCGCGAATTCTAAGAAATTCGAGTACGCGATAAATCTCGTCGGCGCGTTAGGATATATCTCGTTAGCGCGTTTCGATTCGTACGGGGTCTTTACATTTGCCGAGAAGCTTGAGAAAACGTTTCCGTTGACTCGCGGTAAAGCCCGATTCCTTGAATTAGCGCGATTCCTTGGACAAGTTGTTCCGACGCAAGGCGTGACCGACGTTAACGGCTGCGTTCAAGCGGCGTTGGCGAAGATACGCAAGCCGGGAATGGCGCCGATCGTCAGCGATTGTTACGACCAAAACGGACTTGACGCGTTACTGGAACGTCTGATCGCGAGACGGTTTGAACCTGTCGTCTTACAGATATACGACCGCGAAGAGGCCGAACCGAGCGATCGCGGCGATTACGTCTATGAAGACGTAGAGACCGGTAAGACGCGCGCGTTTACGGTGAACGAGGGGGTGTTGAAGCGTTATCGCGAACGTTTCCAAGCCTTTATCGAGAATAACCGTAAGAGCTGTGTCAAACGCGGCGTACGATTCTATTCGACCTCAACGGACGTCCCATTTGAGAACTTTCTCCTTAACGTAACACGCGATATGACGATAGGACGATAATATGACGTTTACAAACCTCGTCGCTTTCTGGCTGGCTCTCGCGATCCCGGTCGTCGTCTTCGCATTCCTTGTCAGACGCAAGCTTCGTCGTCGCGTCGTCCCGACGCTCTTCTTATGGGAAGAAGCGTTAGGTAAGTCGTTGGCTAAGGCGCGTTCCTTTCAATTCCGTGACGCTATGTCGTTGCTTGTCGCGCTACTTATTACGTTAGCGTTGATCTTGTCGGCGCTCGAACCGAACCTCGGCGACGTCGAGCGCGGCGCGACGATCTACGTCTTAGACAACTCCGCGAGCATGAACGCGGTCGAATTTAACGGCAAGACGCGTTTCGTGATGGCGCGTAACGCGTTAGAACGCGCGATCGCGAATAAGAACGAAGACGTGGAAGCGCTTGTGTTAACGACTGCCGGCGCCCCGTCGATCGTTTCCGGGTTTACTCGCGACGCCGCGGCTCTGCGTAGAGCGATCGCGTCCGTCGAGCCGTCGGACCGCGCTTGCGCGGCTAACGAGACGCTAGAACTTGCGCGGTTCTTTCAACAGACGCGCGGCGAAGACTGTCGCGTCGTTTTTCTTTCCGACGGCTGTTTCGACGGCGCGGCGGAGTTTGAACAAACGCTTGCCGCCGCAAACGTCCGATTTGAACGTATCGGCGAGAAGTTGAATAATGTCGGCGTCAAAACGTTTAACGCGAGACGTAGCCCTATTGGCGACGCGGCTTACGACGTAACGTTAGAAGTCGTCAACGACGGCGATAACGACGTCTCGTTCGACGTGGAGATCGGATTGAACGACGTGTTGGTCGACCTGATACCGATGGCGTTGGCTCCGAACGAACGCGTCTTGCGTACGCTGAAATACGAATCTGTCGACGGGGGAACGCTCTCCGCGACGTTGTTGTTTGGCGCCGACATGTCGAACGATCTGAACCCCGACAACCGCTTGACGGCGGACGACGCGCGCACGGCGACGCTACCCGACTTCCCGGAGCTGAACGTTTTGGTCTTAGGCGAACAGAACCGTTTTTTACAACTCGTGCTCGAATCGCAACCTAATGTGAAGACGGAGTTTATTTCGACCGTCCCAACGACTCTCGACAAGAATACGTTGCTAGTCGTTGTCGGCGTTCCTCCCGCGGAACTCCCGCAAGGTAAGATCGCGTTCTTAGCGCCAAGCGCCGACTGCGATCTGTTCTTGGTGGAAGACGACGCGGTCGATACGACGGTGGAGCCGGGCGTGGTCGAATCGCCGCTAACGTGCTTTCTTGACCTGGAAAACGCGCCGTTACACGACGTTAGAACGATCTCTCCTGTCGACGGGGTAGAGTTTGAGGTTTTTGCAAGAACGCCGGAGTCGCCCGTAATATTTGCCGTTCACGATAGCGAGGCGCCGAACTTAAAGCGTTGGTGTTTCAACTTTTCCTGCACGGAAGACTCGATCGTGTTGCGCACGCTTTTCCCGATATTGTTCGCAAACCTGATCGGCGCGGCGCGTGGGACGGACGAGACCGCGTTTGCGTTGGAAGAACCGCAAAACGACGCTGAATTCGACTTACGAACGCGGATCGGCGTTGAAAAAGTTGAGGGGAAGAACATAAAAATGAGTTCCGCGCTCGTTAAGACGTCGTTGTGGAAGTTCTTCGCCGCGTTTGCGTTGATCCTCGCGACGTTGGAATTTTATTGGTATTGTCGTCGACGCGTTTGATCTTCGGTGACAGATCGAACCGTAGATATTGGGACCTCAAATAGTTATGTCGATTTATCTAACTGCCCCGTTATGGCTTTTGATCGGCGTTGCGATCGTCGCGAGCGTCGTCTATTCTCGTCGCAAGTCGTTATTAGAGACGTCGACGAGGCGTCAGACGCTACTATTGACGACGCGTTTTGCGATCTGTTTTTGCGTGTTGCTCGCGCTTGCGGGGCTCACGATCGCGTTTGACTCTGACGAACGCGAGACGATCTTCTTGATCGATTCGAGTTTTTCGGTGGATAAAGACGCGTCAAAGGTCGTCGACGATTTCATTGCCAGATGCGGAGTTACGAACGAGAAGAAGATATATTTCGCCGGTAAGACCGTTTTCGATTCCGACGACGCGCTTAGCGACGAGGACAAGAATGAGAGCGAACTTGAACGAGCGTTATTCACAGCGCAAGCTACCGCGGATCCAACGCGTCGTTCGCAGATCGTATTGTTTTCCGACGGCAACGAGACGCACGGCGACTTGACGCAAGCGTTGAACGAGACGCGCATACCGATCGCAGTCGTGCCGCTCGCCGCTTCGAAGGAACGTTCGCTACAACTTGCGCGCGTGGAAGCGCCGAACGTCGCGCGCCAAGGGGAGCCGTTTGAAGTCGAAGCGATCGTCGTCGGCATCGTCAAGACGACAGGACGCGTTTCGCTCTACCAAAACGGCGCGCTTGTCGAGCGTCGCGACGTCGAGATCGCGGAAGGAGAAAATCGCGTTCGTTTCGCGACGACGGCAAACGCCGCTGATAAGGAGTTAGAGATCGTCGCCACGCTCGAAGCGCAAGAAGAGATCGCGGTCGGCGCCGATTCCGCTAGCGCGTATGTTGCGTTAAACGGTAAGCCGAAGATCCTTGTCGTCGCGGCGGATATCGACCGATTGCGTAATTTCGCGGCGGCGTTGCGCGCTCAGGATCTCGAACTGGAAACGCGACCGTTAGAAGCGCTGCCGGAAGCCGCTATTGAGTTGGAAGCGTTTGACGAGATCGTCTTGGCGGACGTTCCCGCGACCGCGTTATCCGCGAAACAGATGGATGCGTTGAACGAGTATGTGCGCGATTTCGGCGGCGGGTTGATCGCGACGGGCGGCGAGAACTCGTTTGGCGCCGGCGGGTACGGACACACGGCGCTAGACGCGCTGTTGCCGGTCGCTTCCGAGCATGAAAAAGAGAAGGAAAAGCCAAGTCTTGCGATCGCGCTTGTTATCGACCGTTCCGGCTCGATGGAAGGGGATAAGTTAGAGCTGACGAAGAAGGCGGCGCAAGGCGTGGTCGAACTGTTGTCGCCGCAGGACTTCATCTCTGTGATAGCGTTTGACGACGCGCCGCGCGAGATCGTGCCGATACAGAATGTTTCGTCTCTTGTCGCCGTTAATGACACGATCGGCGCGATCTCGTCGGACGGTTCGACGAATATTTTCCCCGCGTTAGCGAAAGCGACCGACGACCTGTTGCGCGTCAACGCGAAGTTCAAGCATATCATTTTGTTAACGGACGGTTTGAGCGTGCCGGGCGACTACGAACAGACGATACGTCGCGCCGTCGGCGGTAAGATCACCGTCTCGACGGTCGGTATTGGGAGCGACGCGGATAAGTTCCTGTTGGAGAAGTTGGCGTCGGAGGGCGCGGGAAGATGCTATTTCAGCGACGATCCGCGTTCCGTACCGCAGATCTTTATGCGAGAGACGCGTCTTGCGGATAAGTCCGCGGTGAACGAAGAACCGTTTCTGGCGTTGGAGGAAAACGCCGCCGTCAAGTTGACCGGCGAGATCTCCATCGAAGACGCGCCGCCGCTTTTGGGGTGCGCGATCGTGAACGCTAAGCCGACGAGCGAGATCGCGTTGACGACTGAACAAGGCGACCCGTTACTCGCGTTTTGGCGATACGGACTTGGCGTTTCCGTGGCGTTCATGTCGGACGTCGACGGACGATGGTCGGCGGAATGGCTCGACTGGCATGAGTTTTCTGCGTTTTGGGCGCAAGTAGCGCGTTATGCGCTGCGTCAAAACGACTCCTCTAACGCCGCGACGACGATACAAGAGGGCAAGGGCGAGGCGCTCCTACGCGTCGACGTGCGCGATAGAAACGATCTGTTTCTTAATAACTTAGACGTAACGACTTCCGTAGTTGGCTCTAACGGCGAAAAGACCGCGTTGACGTTGACGCAGCGCGCGCCGGGGCTTTACGAGACGACGTTTCCGATCGAGAACGACGTGAAATACGCCGTTGTTACGACCGCCAAACAAGACGAAGAAACGCTCTTTACGATCTCTCGCGCATTTGCTATTGCCAAAGAACGCGAGACCGACGTTAAAGCGGTAGACGAAACGAAGTTGCGTCGTATTGCCGAGACGACCGGCGGAGTATTCGATCCGACTCCGGAACAACTTGCGGCCTCGTTCGTCGACTACGAGCCGAAGAAGGCCGCGCCGTTGCGCGCGTGGTTGTTCGCGCTTGCTTTATTGATTTTTGTAGCCGACGTTTACCTACGTCGGATCGATTGAAAGGACGCGTTATGAAAAACGATAACGATATGAATAACAACGAGATCGAGAAATTACGCCAAGTTGTGGTAGAAGCGCGCCGACGACTCTATTTACGCGCGTTTTACGAATCCGCGTGTTCGAGCTATTTGTTTGCCGTATGCGCCGCCGTCGTCTATGTCGCGATCGGCGTTGCGTTAGACCGACTGAACGCGACTCCGACGACGATAGCGTTAACGACGGTCGTTATCGGCGCGATCGCGACTACCGCGTCTTTCTTCACGACGAAGATCGAGAAACACGAGGCGGAGAAGTGTGTCGATCGCTATTACTCGTTTGACGACCGCTTTCTGACCGCGGGGGAACTACTCGAACAAATTAAGTCTCGCGAAGTCAACGAATTTGAGATGCTACAACTTCGAGACTGCGCGTTACGAGCCGGGGAAGTCGAGCCGAAGAAAGTCGTGTCGCTCAAACCGCGCGACGCTCGAACGCGATTCGTTTTGCTTGCCTGCGCCGTTTGCGCGTTGGCGTTCTCGTTGTGGAAGCCGTACGCGACGCAGGCGTTGACGACTACCCCGAATCAAGTCTCGCTCGACGTTTCGAGAGAACTACACGACAACTTTTTAGCGCCGATCAAGGAACTTGCGGACTCCTACCCGGAGAACGAAGAACTGCGCGCGTTGTATGCGAAATTACAGTCGTTAGTCGCAGAATTCGACGCAAATAACGACGATCCGAAGAAAGGCACGGCTATCGTCGCGAAGATGGAGCAAGAAGTGCGCGACGCTATCGCCGCGAGCGGGGTAGAGCGCGCGGAGAAGTCGCTCAAAGACCTCGGCGCCGCGTTTGCGACGCTAGAATCGACCCGCGCTATTGCAAACGCGTTGGCGGAAGGGGATTACGACGCCGCCGCCGACGAATTGGAGAAGCTCGATTTCGAGAAGATGAGCGTCCGCGATCGGCAGGCTCTAGCGGATAAATTGAAGACGGTCGCCGCCGTACTGCGCGCGCGTAAAGACGAGCAGACCGCGCAACTCACCGAACAACTTGCCGACGAATTACAGAGCGGAAAATGCGCTTCTTGTAAGAACACCGCTTGTAAGATGGCGGGGAACCTCCGTAAACATAAGTGTGCGCAAGATACGACGAAGCAACTGAATTGTCAGATGGCGCGATTAGGATTATGTAAATCCAACTGCGCCGGCGCTTGCTCGACCTGCTCCTCTAATTGCGCGTCCAACGCGCGACAAGGCGAGAACGAGAACCAAGCGCAGACCTCTCGACAAAGCGGCGGCGAGAAGGCGGGCGGAGACGGTAAACGCCCGACCGGCGCGTCCGGACTTGCCGCCGACCCGTTGTCCGGCGAAGACTCGAAGATGGAGACGACGAAGACGCTGACTCGCGTCTCGGGTAAAGAAGGAAACGAGGGCGCTTCTAGCGTCGAGACCGCCGCTACGACCGAAGGCGCCGCCGCGGCGCTGCAACGCGAACGCGACGAACGCGAACGAGAATACGTCAAGCAGATCGAGGCGGAACTTGACGCCGATTCCGTCCCGCTCGAGCGCCGCCGCGTGGTCCGCACATATTTCGAGAACGTGCGCGATACTGATAACGCCGCGCAAGGCGAACGACTGACTGAATAACGCAACGATCGACGAGGAGCAGTACTTTGACGCAACCTAAAACGCGAGCCGCGTTAAGAACGTTTTGGCGCCGGCTGCACGCTACGCTCGGCCTTGTCTGCGCGGTAGTCTTCACGATCGTCTGCGCGACCGGCGCGCTCTATCTCTTCCGCGACGAGATAGCGCGCGTCGTGGAGCCCGAACGATATTACGTCGATCGCGACGTCGCGAAAACGGCGGAAAGAATAGACTTAGACGATCTTGTCGAGAACCTAGAACACGAGATGAACGCACAAGTGGAGACGGTCGTCGTGCCTCGCGATCGACGACGGACCGTGCGTTTTCTCTTGAAAGGAGCAGGAGCTAGAAATAGAAGGATCCTTTGCGACGTCGATCCTTATTCGGGCAAGGTCGTCGGCTTGGGTGCGGATAAAGCGGCTCCGTTCTTTATGAGCGTTCGGCGTTGGCATACGCGACTGAATATGGATAGGCGGATCGGTAGACCGATCGTCGACGTCTGTTGCGGCGCTATGATCGTGATGTTGGTCTCCGGAATAAGATTATGGTTGCCGAAGACGAAGAAACTTATCAAGCAACGCTTTACGATCAAATGGAACGGTTCGCGCGAGCGCGTGTTGTTCGATCTGCACAACGCCGTTGGCGTCTATACGCTCTTTCCGCTCTTAATTCTTTCGATCACGGGCACGATCTTCTCGTTCAACGAGATTCACGCCGATCTTGCGCCGAGGACGAAGTTGGAAGCGCGTAACGAACCGGACGCGCAGGTCGCGCCGTTGTGGAAGATGCTACAAACCTGCGACGAGGTCTATGGCGAAGGCGAGTTGAAAATTACTTTGCCGACCGACCTGCGCAAAGAGACTGTGCGTATCGAGCGCGCGAGCGGATCGTTTGGCGCGTTTGTCGTTCCGACCGTTATCTACTGGGACGCCGTCGAGGGGAAGATCGTCGGCGCTCGGGCTTATCGCGATCTTGACGCTAAGAATAAGCGTAACGCCATAATTCGCGGATGTCACTACGGCGACGTCTTCGGATCGCTTTCGAAGCTCGTCTTCGCGTTTGGATGTCTCGGCGGCGTTATTCTCAGCGTTACGGGATACCTGCTTACGCTATTCAGGAGCGCGAGATCGAAGAAAGGATCGAACTAACGACGCGTTTGACTTTTGGCGCGCGTTATCATAGAATAGGGAGTCGTTATAGGGAAACTTATAACGACCTTTTTTATTGCCGGAACAAAAAATTACAATAACGGAGAATAGAGACGTCGTGAAAACGCAAATCACGCTTGCGACAATACTTATAGCGATAACTACGTGTTGTTCGCTTTACGCGGAAAACGCCGTCGAGTACCGTAATCCGGTCTCGCCGTGGAGCGCGGACGCGTGGGACGACTACGGGTTCGGCGATCCCTTCGTTATGCGTTATAATGGAAGGTATTACCTTTACCCGAGTACGCGCGACGACTCGATCGGCGTGAAATGCTGGAGTTCTGTCGACCTCGTTAACTGGAAATACGAAGGGCTCTGCGCGACCGATCCGACGACGAAAGGCGCGTATGCTCCGGAAGTCTTTCACGCCAACGACGCGTTCTATATGATTACTTCTCCGGCGGGACGCGGACATTATATCTATCGCGGACCGTCTCCGACCGGACCGTTTGAACGCGCGACGGAGAATTTTGGACTATCTATTGACGGAACTGCGTTTATTGACGACGACGGTTCCGCGTACTTTTATTCCGCTTCGGATCGCGGGATACTCGCGTATCGGATGACGTCGCCTACGGAAGTCGCGCCGGAACCTATCGAGGTCGGCGCGTCGATGCGCGGATGGACGGAAGGCCCGGGCGTGTTCAAACACGACGGAACGTACTATCTCACTTATACCGGAAATCACGTGTTTAGCCGCGGTTATCGTATCGACGGGGCGACGGGTGACTCGCCGCTGAAGTTTCGCGAGACGCCGCTAGAGCCGATAGCTATTTCGACCGAGGGACCGATCTTTGGCGTCGGACATAACTCCGTAGTAAAGGGGCCGAATCTCGATCTGTATTACATGGTCTATCACACGTTGAACGGTCGCGGAAAGATACGTGGCTGGCCGGTGCGCGAGACGAATCTCGCGTTGCTATCGCTCAACGGCGAGACGATCGGCGCGGAGACGCCGTCAAGAGAGCCGCGCAAGGTATTGTTGCCCGACGCCGCGGCGTGGTTCGATTCCGAGGCCGACCTCGCGAAACTGCAAGTCTATGCCGGTAGCGCGCCGAAATTGAGTCGCGAAGTTCAAGGCGCGATCGTGTTGACGCAAGGCGCGCAGGTCGGATTACCGGACGTTGTTCGCGGCGATTTTACCGCCGAGTTCGATCTTGCGATCCCCGACGCCGAAGGCGTCGCCGGCGTAACGTTCTGTCGCCAAGACGAAGAGAATTACGCGCTATTCGAGATCGAGCGCAAGACGAATAGCGCGTCGATAACGTTTGTGGAGAAAGGTAAGGAAGAAACGACGGCTACCTTCGAACTGCCAAAGCTATTTAACGAACCGATATCGTTTACGGCGCTGCGTTCTATCCAGATCGAACGCCATGCCGACCTATTTACGTTCTATATCGACGATAGGCTTTGCTATGAAGAAGAACGCCGCGCGTCCGACGGATCGATCGGGTATTGCTGTCGCGAGGGCGAAGCGCTTTGCGGTTTCCTTGGCGTAACGAACGCGGTGAAAGGACGTTCCGCGCAAAGACTTGCGTTCAACGTCGCCGGTCGGTATTCCGCGAGTAGATTTGTGACTCGCGATGGCGCCGAGCCGGCGGAGACGTTCGATCGAGGAAGGCGTGTCTACGCGACGACGTTGCGCCGGGGAGACGCGCTCGAGTTCGCGATCGACGCCGAGGAGGACGCGGTCGCCGCTGTCGTATTACGTTACGCTTCAAAGGAGTCGTGCGCGTTTGTACTGGCGGCCGCGGAGCGCGTGACGACCTGCGAGACGCGTCCGACTGAAAACGGCGAGACGACCGAGTTTGAGTGTTACGTTCTTAGCGGCGTCGCGCTCAAAAAAGGCGTTAATAAGTTCTCGTTGAGTTGCGAGAACGCGGAACCGACGATCGTCGAGCTTGAGACCGTGCTTTATGACGACGCGGAGACGAAAGAGCTTCAACTGAACGTTAACGAGCCCGCATATTCCGACGGACAATGGAACGTCGAAGACAAGACGTTGGTCTCGATGGGGGAAGGTTACGGCAAGAGATTTTATGGCGACGATTTGTGGCGTAATTACCGCGTCGACGTCAATATGACGTTGGAGTCGAGGAACGGCGACGCCGGCGTGGTCGTTCGCGCGACCCAACCTGCGTTGGGGGGCCCGAATAACTCAGCGAAGCTGGGAACCGATTTCTTCTTTGGATATTATGTAGGGATCCGCAACGACCGTCTCGTTGTTGAACGACGACGGTATAACTCGATCGAGATCCTCGCGGAGAAACGTTTTAGCGTACGCCCCGGGAAAACGATCGCGTTTGGCGTCGTCGCCTACGAGAAGAATATCGTTGTCGAACTTGACGGCGAACGGATATTGGAATGCGAAGACGACGATCCGCTGCTTGTAGGACGTCCCGGGGTGAGAGCTTCCGGCGCCGCCGTTCGCTTTGACGATATGCGCGTCTCAGGACTATGACGATCGCTTAGCTTTTCGAATAACTGCATTTATTGAACTTAGGAGCATATATGTCGCAATACGTAATGGCGTTGGATGCGGGAACAACTTCTTGTCGCTGCATTCTCTTTGATAAGTCGGGTAAGGCGTGTTCTATTGCGCAACGAGAATTCACGCAATACTTTCCGCAACCCGGGTGGGTGGAGCACGACGCCGAAGAGATATGGCGCGCGCAGTACGGCGTCGCGATCGAGGCAATGAAGAAACTTGGCGTCCGCGCTAGCGAGATCGCGGCGATCGGCGTGACGAATCAACGCGAAACGACCGTCGTCTGGGATCGAGAGACCGGCAAACCTATTGCGCGAGCGATCGTTTGGCAAGATCGGCGCACTGCCGAGTATTGCGACGCGTTACGCTCGAAAGGACTTGTCGACGCGTATCGCCAAAAGACCGGACTGACGATCGATCCGTATTTTTCGGGGACGAAGTTGCGATGGCTCTTGGAAAACGTCCCGGGCGCGCGAGAGAGAGCGCGTAAAGGCGAGCTGGCGTTTGGCACGATCGAAACATGGCTGATATGGAAACTGACCGGCGGTAAAGCGCACGTTAGCGACTATTCCAACGCGTCGAGGACGATGTTGTTCAATATCAACGAGTTGAAATGGGATGAAGATATCTTGCGTGAGCTCGATATCGAGAAGTCGCTCTTGCCTACTGCTGTTGGATCAAGCGTAGTCGTCGGCGAAACGGCGCCGGGACTGTTTGACGCTCCGATCAAGATCGCGGGCGCGGCGGGCGATCAACAAGCGTCGCTTTTCGGACAAGCGTGTTTTGCGACCGGCGACGTGAAGAACACTTATGGAACCGGTTGTTTCTTGCTTGCGAATATCGGCGAGCGCCCCGTCGTTTCGAATAACGGGCTTGTTACCACGATCGCTTGGGGCGTCGATGGTAAAGTGAATTACGCGCTTGAAGGTTCCGTATTTGTCGCCGGTTCCGCCGTGCAGTGGTTACGCGACCAGCTTGGCGTCGTCGAGACCGCCGCCGATACGGAACGCTTAGCGAACGAGGTCAAAGATACGAACGGTTGCTATGTCGTGCCCGCGTTTACAGGCTTAGGCGCGCCGTATTGGGACGCTTACGCTCGCGGCGCTATCGTAGGCCTGACGCGCGGAACGAATATACGTCATATCGTTCGTGCGACGCTAGAATCGATAGCGTTTCAGGTCGGCGAAGTGTTGGCGGCGATGGAAGCGGATTCCGGCCATAAGATCGCGACGTTGAAAGTAGACGGCGGCGCGTCGGCGAACGATCTGCTCATGCAGCTCCAGGCGGATATATCGCAAGTTTGCGTCGTGCGACCAACCTGCGTGGAGACGACCGCGTTAGGCGCGGCTTATCTTGCCGGACTTGCCGTCGGATACTGGACGGATAAAGAGGACGTCGTTCAAAACTGGAAGCGCGATCGTGAGTTTGCACCTGAGATCTCGGCGCAAGAACGAAACGAGCGCGTACAAAACTGGAACGCCGCCGTCGAAGCCGCTAGGGGATACGCGCGCTTGTCTAGGAAATAACGCTTCGTTTTGAGGCGTCCTCGTTTAACTTTGTAAAGCTGACGATTACAAGATTTAATTCGAGAGAGAGTTCCCGATGGCATTACGCGTTTTAGAACTAGGACGTCACGTCTCGGTTTTATTAGCCTTATGTGCGAGTATCGTTAGGTCTTACTGTTGAAATATGCGGATCTGGGAACAGGTTATATTAAAGAATACGTCCCAGTAATGTGATAATTGTTTATATATAGAGAGATAGGAGTTGATATGGCAAAGAAGAGCGCCAATGCCTTTTTGAAAAAGATCCCAACCGGAAAAGCGTTAGAGGCGTTGCACAAAATTACGAAAGTCGTCGGTCAAGGAAAATATGACGAGGCGTTAGAATTATTGCAGAACGAATATCAAATTGGTCCGGATACCAAATACGGTACGCGCGATCGAATTTTTTTGTTTTTACTAAGGGACACTTTCCTCGAGGGGGTGGAACATTTTGGCGGCGCTAAGGCGCGAGAAAACGGGCTAATTTTTTTACAAAAGTATATAGAGTCCGGAGTGGATGTTAATTATCAGGATTCCTACGGTTATACGTTACTTCATCTTGCCGCTTATGACGGTTTACCGGAATTATGTCGGGTATTGGTGGATTGTGGCGCCAGGATGGACATTGAAGATAATTTTGGGACCATTCCTCTCGAGGAAGCGATGAACCAGTGTGAAGACAATTATGATAGAAATTACGGCAAGTGCGTTTCCATTTTTCTATTAGCAGGTTCGGATCCGAATCGACCTAGCGGCGTTCCGGAGGGGTTTCGTTCGCCACTCGACTTTGTTCTTAATGGCGTGAAGCGGAGTGAACCGGAAGATCCGGAAGATGATATTTTGTGGAAGGCGTTCTTCCGCGCGTATGACAAAGTCAAGGAACGCGACGACTCGCAATCGAACTGAACGTTGTTACTAACGAACTTACGTCAACTTCGAGCGTCAGGTTCGGAGTCGACGTAAGTCCGAGAACATTGAAAACGTTTGAGACAGATTCACTTGAAAAGCGAGCCTTACTCTTATTGAGCTTCGAACTTTACGAAGCGGAGCTTGCATTGTTTTGCGTGCGTTTCCGCCGCCGAACCTTTTACGCCGCGGAGGGTCGTCGATTTGTTGGCGTTAAACGCCCAACCGCCTATTTTTTCGACGCTTGCAGGAATATCGACTTCCTTCAGAGAACTACAGCTGTAGAATGCTCGCGCGCCGATTTCCTTAATGCCGTCGAAAATTTTTAGATCTGTCAAAGAAGTGCAATAGTAAAACACGTTGTATTCTATTTTTTTAACGTTTGGGTGGATGACGACGTTTGTTAAGGAAGTACATTGGCTGAACGCGTTGTAGCCGATCGTCTCAACGCTTGGCGTAGAGACGTCGACTCTTTTTAAAGATTCGCACTCGCAGAACGCAAACGGCGCAATTTCTTTAACGCCGTCGGGAATTACGGCGGAACCGTCCTCGCGTATTACGCCCGCTAAGAGAATTTGCCCGTTTTTCGTAAGTAGCGCGCCGTCGACGTTTTGATAATTCGGATTATCTTTCGCGACTTCGAATTGCGCCAACGAAGGAAGCGCGTAAAAGGAGCCGAGCCCGATCTCGACTACGCTTGCCGGTATTACGATCTTCGTCAAACTTTTGCAACCTGCAAAGGCTTCATAGGCGATCTTTTTAACGCCGTCGCTAATAACGACGCTCGTCAAAGAACTACAGTCGGCAAACGAGTAAGATTCGATTTCTTCAATGCTTGACGGGATCGTGACGCTCGTTAGCGACGTGTTCGAATCAAAAGCGCGTACGCCGATCTTCTTGACGTTGGTCGGAATTTCGACGCTTGCTAGGGCGGGGCAAGAGAGAAACGCGCAGTCGTCGATCTCTACGACGTTTTCCGGGATAACGACGTTTTTCAGCGACTCGCAAAAGGAGAACGCGCCTCGATTGATCTTAATAACGCTATCCGGGATAACGGCGGAACCGTCTGCGCGAGCGACGCCTTTCAGGAGCGTTTTACCGTCTTTCGTTAATAATGCGCCGTCGACGCTTTTGTAATTCGGATTATTTTCCGCGACTTCAAATTGCTTCAACGACGGACATCGTCCAAACGCGCCGCCGACGATCTTTTTAACGCTTGCGGGAATAACGACTTTCGCTAACGACGGACACCTATGAAAAGTGTGTGTGGGAATTTTTGTAAGGCCGTCATGGATCTCAACGCTAGTTAGCGAGGCGCTTCCTGCAAAAACCTCGTCGCCGAGCTCTCTGAGGCCGGAGGGAAGAACGATCTCCTTTAAATTAGGAAGATGTTGAAACGCCCATTTTTCGATCTTGCTGACGCTTGCGGGAAGAACGACATGCGTTATATAAGGACAGTCAAAAACATCTAATGGTCCAATCGTTTTTACTCCTTCGGGAACGATTACGCGAATACGTTTTTTCCTGGGCTTATCGAAACGAAAAATGCCTGTCGAGTCGACCGGCAGTCCCTCGATCTCAGCCGGGAGCGTCAACTCTTTTTCTTGGTATTCGGAAGGAACGGTTATATATTCAAGCGCTACTTTTTTTTGCGATCCCGATTTTATCTTTTGGTAGCTAATTTTGACTCCGTTGTAGTTGAACTCTTGTGACTTTGCTTCACTCATCGTGAATTCCTTAATATTCTTATTCTGATAGATTTTCAGTCTGATTTTGGCCGAGTAAAGTCTTTACTCCCCTCGTCTAAATCTTATTATAATAGATTCGAAGGGAAAAATCAAACGCATAGATGTTTTTTCAATATGGAAGGTCTCTTGTGCTTGTCAACGAGAACGTGGACAAAATTTGTTATTTGCACGAGCTTGAATTTGATTTATTACAATATTTTCTTGCTTTCTATCTCCACAATCGCTAAACTATTGTTTTGAGCGTTGTAAGTTCCTCGGCGGTTTTTATGCCGGTGTTACTGCTTTTTTCGGAGAACGTCGTAACAAACGTTTACAAATGTTTTAGCGATTGAAACACGCGGAATTGTGACGTTGCTTTCCCGCGTGGTGAAAACGAATATATTTCAATTTTTTAGGTTGCTTCCATGCCCAACGAGCGTAACGTAAACGAATTGACGACGGACGAGTTGCTCACGGTCCTTGCCGACGCGCGTTGTTCGTACAACGACGCTTCCTCGTTAGGGCAAGAGGAGAAGAGACCGTTAGATGGTTCAGCGGAACCTGTGGAGCCCGTAAAGCCTGACCGTGAACAACTTGACTTGAACGAGACCAATAAGCCGAGTGAGTCGGAAATTAAAGCGAGACGTTCGTTGCGCCAACCGCCGGTCGAACCATTGTCGGTGAGCCTCCTTGGATGGTGTACTCTGTTTTCGATGGCCTGCGCGATGGGGTTGTTGTTTTACGCGCTGTATCTCGATTTTTTCCAAAATAAGACGACGCACACGGTTA
>JAZRWE010000002.1:0-270296 GCA_045599605.1 Thermoguttaceae bacterium | reverse complement strand
AAATACTAGATTACTGTTCTCTATGTTTACCTCTTACGAAAGTAAACCGAAGATTGTAACGTATATTTTCGAGTATTCTTGTCGCTCTATAAGTTTTGAACTCTTTGATAATATCAAATTCGACAAAATTATAGTAGTGTATTACTACGCCACTCTTGCATTACCTAATTGTAAAATATCGTTGACTTTAACTCGCTTTCGCTCGCATCAGTCGTTCGTCGTTTGCTAACGACTTTGGAGAATATACCTCCTGTTTCCAAATCGTCAACAGGTCTTGTGAAATTTTTTTCAAAAACTTTCACTTCCTGTTCCCTTTTGTTTTTTCTTCCCTTACTCTTTTACCTCTTCTCAAATCGCCGAATTCAGAATGAAAAATCTCCGCATTTCTTTCTTCGTTCTTAAATAGCAGATTTTTATAAACGATGATATTCCAACCGATTAACATCTTCATTCGATCTGTGATTTCTCTCCCTCGCGTATACCTGCTTTTGAAGAATCCTGTTCTCCTCTCTTGTTTTCGATATTGGCTTAAGTAAAATCTTACACATTATTATTTCAACTCCGAGCCTAGAAGGTTTTCGTCATGAAAAAATTTTTACGTACTTTCATTGTCGCTTCCGTACTTACCACGTTAGCGGCGTTCGGCGGTTCTGTTTTCTCCGCCGAACGCATCTTGGTGGTAGGCGACAGCATTACCGGCCATTCGATGAATCTTCCTTATGGTTACGCGCACGAGATCCGCACCGCGCTTTCAGACGCCGGTAGCGATATCGAGTTCGTCCCGCTTGGCGGTAGCGGGCAAACGATCTTCAGTTGGCGCGGAATCATTGCCAATTCCTACGAAAACAATTTCCGACTCGACATTGCCGATATCATGGTAAAAGACGAGTTCGATAAAGGCGCCGACACGATCCTTGTCCATCTCGGCATGAACGACGCGCTCCAACCTTCCATAAAATCCACCGAGAAAGGTTTCGAATCTTGGAAAGCCGAATACGTTAGCCTCGTTAACGATCTTCGTAAACGCGTTCCTACCGTTAAGCGAATCGTCTTGACGCCTCCTACGATGCTCACAGAAGACGCTTATTCCTTCAAAAATATCATGATGGATCGTTTTGACGATATCATCAAAGAAGTTGCGGAAGAAAACGATTGCGAATTCGTCGATACGCGCGCCGAATTCAAGCGTTTCGTTGAAAGCGTTCGTTACACCAAGCCCGACTTCCGTTTCACTCTTGACTTCGTTCATCCCAATCAATACGGGCACCAAGTCATGTCTTGGTCGTTCCTGAAGGGACTTGGTCTCGACGATATTGCTCAAAAGTATTACGAAACGAAAATCGATCCCGAAATTCGCGATTTCGATTCCCCGGGCATGACCCTTTCCATCCTCGACCAAACTCAAACGAGCTTTGATATCAACAAACTTAACGTCAACGTCTTCGTTACGACTCGCGCTATTCCGGAAGCCTCTTCTGCCGACAACGTCAACGTCACATCTTGCGGCAACTTATCCGTTTCTACGATTGTAACATCCGAGCAAGAAGGCGCTTACACGATTCAATTGACCGGCGCGACGACCGACCTCCCCGCGAATCTTGTCGTTAAGATCGGCGACGTCGAACGCACGCTTCTTATCAACGCGCCTTACTTCGTCGCCACCGGCTTTGAACTTGCCGACGGCGCCACTTTCTCGAAGCCCGAAGACTTCCCTCGCGATAAAGCCGTCACCGATATCGACGCCGCCGTTCTCGCCGGCAAAGACCCGCTCAAAGAAGCTTTTACCGTTAATGGAAACGCGCTTCCTTGGACCCAGTATTTCCCGACTCAATTTAAGACGGGCGCAGACAATCCCAACGCGGTCGACATTGCCGCTATTTCTCCAGCGAACGCCTTCGACGGCAGTTACGTCGTTCGCTACGTTAAGAGCCCCAAAGCGCAAAAAGCTACGCTCAAATTGAATTCCGAAGGTTTCAGTACCACCGCGATCGAAACGATCTATCTGAACGGTAAAGAAGTCTATTTCGACACTCTTTCTCCGCGTCACATCAAGGCGGTCGATCAAATCGAAGTCGAACTTCAAGAAGGACTTAACATTCTCGTTTCTCGTGTCGACCATACGCATTGGCAATGGGCGACGTCCTTCTCTTTTGAAGACGCCGAAGGCTTGACTTTCTGATACGCTTAACGCGTTTTCTCGATCTAGACGTTCGCCCTATTTCGTAATAGAGCGAACGTTATTTATTTTGAGTTTCAATACTCCCGACCGGAGATATTCTTTTCTCTATCTTATTTCTGTGCAATAATATAGCAAAACATTTTTCTAAAAGCGTTTTCCGTAATTCACGACCGCCAAAACGTTATCTCACAGTCTCGGGCCAATAAAAAAGCAAGTCGCAAAGAGTTACGACTTGCTCGATTCAAAACAAGTTATCGCTTAACGCTCAGCGTCCGATCTCAACCACGGCGTCAGGCAGCCCTTGCGCTTTGACGGTCAATTTAGCGCGTTGTCCGCCTTTACGATTACGGATAACTAAGGTCGCCTTACCGTAGAACAACGAATGAGTAGCGTCTGCAAACGAATCATAATCGATCGGGTCGCCATTAGAGATCCCGACCAGTTCCGCATCGCCTTCAACTTGCGCTTCGAACCGAGTCGAGTCCATCGGGCAAAGCGTTCCGTCCGCGTCTACCGCGTCGATATTGACGTAGATAAGATCGTCGTCGCTTTCAAAACGCAGTTTCTCAGCGTTCAATTGCAATCGAGCAATTTCACCGGCGGTCTTGATCTGTTCGCGCCCGATCTCTTTATCGTTCTTATAAGCGACAACTTCTAAGACGCCGGGTTCATATTGAACGTCTTCCCAACGCAAACGATACTTGTCGACGATCCAGTAATAATCGGCGAGATCGAATTCCGCGTCGTTAGGCTTTTCGAGCGTTCTCGTAAGATCTTTATATTTACGACCTAACGACTTACCGTTCAAGAAGAGTTCCGCGGAATCGCCGCTCGTATAAACGTATACCGGAACATTCTTTCCTTCACGCTCCTTCCAAGTCCAATGCGGGGTGATGTGAACGGTCACGTCTCGATCGTTCCAGTGACTGCGATAGAGATAGAACCGATCTTTCGGAGTTCCACACAGGTCCACGATCCCGAAATAACTGCTCTTCGCTTCCTTTTCAAAAGGCGCGGGCTCGCCGATGTAGTCAAACCCGGTCCACACAAATTCGCCGCCAATATAACGGTCGACCGCCATGCGCTCGAAGTCGACGTCGGGAATATCACGCGTCCCATTCGCAGAGATCAAGTCGTAACTATCCACTTGGAGCGTTTCCTCGTCATAGACGTCTTTACGATCGGGATGTTTGAACGACAGATCGTAGTACCCGCGAGTAGAAAACGCCGAAGAAGACTCGGTGTACAACATCGGCATATTAGGATAGCTCTTACGCGCCACGCGGTAATTAGCGCCGTAATTCCAACCGGTGATATCCAAAGGAGATAAGGAGTCAACTTTCGGCGGATAATCACCAAGAGCTTCCGCAACGTAACATCCTTGACCGACGAGTCGCGTAGAATCGTATTTTTTAACGACGTCGCGCACCCACGCCACTCGCTTTTTAGCCGCGTCGTCAGGATTGGAATTTCCTACTTTGTTACTCTCGATCTGCCAGATCTCGTTACCGATAGACCAAGCGCAAACACTAGGACGGTTACGGTCGCGACGCACAAATTGTCGCGCTTGTCGTTCGGCGATCGTATAGAAATCGTCTTGCGGTCTGATACCGGCTGTTCCGTCCCATTTATCAAATAGTTCGTTCCAGACGATGAACCCCATTTCGTCGCAGAGGTCCATAAAGACGGAAGCATTAGGATTATGGCTCGTTCTAATAGCGTTAGCGCCCATTTCTCGCATGATCGTCAACTGTCGCTTCATCGCCGCGGGATGAGCGCACGCACCTACGACGCCTTGGTCGTGATGAAGGTCGACGCCCTTTAATTGGAGGCGACGGCCGTTGAGATAGAAGCCGTCGTTTAACGTCCATTCGGCCTTACGGACGCCAAAACGCGTTTCCGCTTCATCAAGAAGTTTCCCCGCGGGATCGCAGACCTTTATAACCGCTTTGTGCAGTTTAGGAGCCTCGACGTCCCAAAGTTCTACGGAATCCAACTTAACGTTCCACGAACAGATAGGCGCGTCTTCGTAAACAGAAAAGCTTTCAGAACCGTTTAGTCCCTTATTTTTCTCTTGGTTAGGAACAAGGTCGAGCGTCTTCTCATTAGAATAGACGATCGTACCATCCGGCGAAACGATCTCAAGTAATACTGTCGCGTTCTTGACCTCTTCCGTAACCTCGGGCGTAAGAGCGACGGTGATCTCCGCGGCGCCTTGCGTTATCGACTTCGGCTCGACGCTTGGAGTCGTAACGATAATAGCGCCTTCGGGCAACCAAACTTGTTTAGAACATTCGAGTAATTCAACAGAACGATAGATACCGGCGCCGGGATACCAACGAGAGTAGTGTTCACGCGTATCGCAACGAACGTCGATGGTATTATCGGCGTCACTATTCAAATATGGCGTTATATCAACTTGAAAACCGAGATATCCATAGTCCCATCCCCCGGCGTACGTACCGTTAACATAGACTTCCGGGAACGACATACACCCGTCGAAACTGAGAACATATCGTTTGTCCGCGTCGCTGCGATCGACATGGAACTTCTTAGCGTAGATCCCTACTCCGCGCCAAGGCGCGGCGCCGGTGTTCGTGTTGTACTTCTTGTCAAAACCGCCATGAATAGCCCAATCGTGAGGAAGACGAACGTTCTCTACTTCGCCGATCTTCTCGCGTTGGACCTTGTCGCCAACTTTAAAATGTCGGATCGATTCTTTTCGAACGTCGTTATCGGCAACATGCGCAAAAGTCCAATCGTCGTTGAAGTTCTTAGTCTCGCGCGCCATAGCGTTGGGCGCGCATATCAGCAGGGCTAAGCCTAACGCTAACCCTCCGTACTTTCTTGACATAAACAATATTCCTTTTTCATAACATAAATAATTTTACTTGCACTCAAAAAAGAAGCTCAAAGAGAACTCTTTTCTCATGTGCAGTCTATCATACGCAAGCCGCGCTAAAATTCAACTAAACGAGCTCAGAAATGAGTCGCAAACTTGGATACGCGAATCGAAAAAATTCATAATACGTATTTCGTCGCACATGTTTCCTCAGCAAAAACTTTACCAATAAAAAACAGATCTGAGCGTCGACTCACTCAGATCTGTCTTGAAGAATAACAAGGAGCGGAGCTCTACGCTCCCTCATCTCGATCGCTCGCGAACTCGTCACTCGATATCAAGTTCATATTCCTGACGATCGTTATGCCACCACGCGTGTTCTTGAGTAACAGGAGAGATAGCGAAAAGCGGAGAGAATGTTCTCACTTTCAGCGTTTTCATATCCTTCGAGAATTCCAGAAGTTGGAGCCAGCCATCGCCGCCGTTGCCTTCCCAACCTCCGCCCATAGCTTGCATATCGCAGATCATTTGGAAAACGTTTTTACCGGCTTCATTTTTCTCGACGCGTAGACCGGTACAACCGTCCATATCGTCGGCGGTGGAATGATGTCCGCAAAGAACCATGCGGATATTAGCGGTCGGATAAACTAATTTTTGCCAGATACCTTCGCCGGCATTTCCGCCTTCTTTGTTGAGTCCATAATTCTCAGAAAGATCGCGTTCGCAATCGCGAGTATACGGTTTCAAATAGGAATGCGTAACGATAATACCGAAAGCGTCGGCGTTTTCGGGGCGTTCAAAAACGCTCTTTGCCCACGCCAACGCTTCGTCGCGAGGCGCAAATTCAAGAGCAACGATCAGAACGCGTTGTCCTTCCGTACCTTCAAATCGATACGCCGCGTTTTCAAGCGATCTAACGCCATAGGCATTTTCAAACGTATCGACCAAGACGCCATTCAACGAAGGATTACGGCCGATCGGGAAATACGCGTTGAATTGCGTTTCACGGTTCAAAGAAGAACGCGTTCCATAGTGTTTTCCATCCGGATAAATAAACGGACCATAGTCATGATTGCCGGTACAAAGAACATAGGGAACAACGCCGTCGAGACGCCCAAATGCGCGCGACGTACATTCCCACATCTGTTTACTCGTTTGATTGGCGTAAGCGCCGTCGCCTTGCTGAAGATTATTAGACTCGACGAGATCGCCAACGCATACGACTTGCTTGATATTGAGTTTTTCAACATTTTCGGCGATCCAGGTCATCATAAGGTCGTAAATACCTTGATTGCGCGAGTATCTCGTGTAAGCCTGAGTATCGGGAACCAACACAAGGTTCCATCCGCCTTCTTGCTGAAGCTTTGGCGGCTCATACTTAGGCGCGTCTTGCGCCAATACCCCGGAAACGGTCAACATTACGACAGCAACGAACGATAGAAATCTTCTCATGTAAACGCCTTCAATGCTGAAAAGTACTCAAGTAATCGTTTGTTCTATTACGACCGATAAATCGATAAAATCATTAACAAATCGTAATATCCCAATAACCATGGGTATAATACCCCAATCGTTAATGATTTTCAAGAAAAGTTTTGGCAAATTCCCAATATCGATTAGAATTGACGCATGCCCCTCCCCTGGGACGCAAACAGAGTTAATTGACCTCCCTACTTTTTGATATGTTACTCGGTCATGTTAAAAAAAATTTTACTATTTAGCGTTGTTATCGGCTTATTCGCTTGTACTCCTAGTAACGCGAGCGCGCCTAATTACTATCCGGCAAGACTGTGTAACAGTTGCGGTTTCGGCTCAAAAGTCCAAAACTGCGTCAAATGCGGAAAATGGTGCGGTTCTCAATACTGCAACGCCAGACTTTGCAACAGTTGCGGATTTGGCGGTAAAAAAGAAGATTGCGTCAAGTGCGGCAAATGGACCGGTTCTTCCTATACGGAAGCAAGACTTTGCAACAGCTGCAGCTTTGGCAGTAAAAAAGAGAATTGCGTCAAATGCGGAAAATGGGCGCATTGATAGTAAGCTATTTTGACGGTTTCTAAGTTGAAATTACTTAGTCAAGTCCCAAGATCCTCGACATAAGCGCAAACCATATTTCGTTGGTCAAAGAAAATTTTACGCCGTTTTGACAACACTTCCGGGACCTACGCCAAGCGAGCGAATCACTAACTTTATTAAACTTATTCGCTCCTTACTCACTAGACTTCCCTACGTCCCCTCCCCTCAATAATACGCCCACATCGTTTAACATGTCACACCTAGACGCACCTACCGCCGAAAGACCTGATTTTCGTTCAACGTCGTTTTCAGTATTTGATTACGCGTTCAGTTTTTTCCGAAGCGAAAACATCAAGATCACAATAATTTTACTGTACGCGATCTTTGCGTTGACTTTATGGAAATATATTCCTAGCGCGCCTCAATACGCCGACGTCGAAACAGGGACTTGCGTTCTCTCCGAATCCTTCCATAGTTCGCAACAAGTCAAACCGCTTGACAACACTTTAACGTCGAGCGTTACGACGCTTCAATTTCTTTGGAATGCGCGTAAGCTTTGGGGCGCATTCTTCTTGATGGGAGTTTTTCCCGCCTTGATCGTCAAATACGTTTTTAAAGAACAACTCGCCGACTATGGTCTAACGCCCGGCATAGTATCTCGCACCCTGTTTAACCTTGGTATGTTTTTACCGATCATGCTCGCGCTTGGTTACATGAGCGGCAACACAAAGGCATTTTACCACGTCTACCCCTTCAATCCACTCGCGGGGGCTTCTTGGTCGCTGTTAGTCGCGCACTCGATCATGTACTTTTTCCTGTACTATCTCGCTTGGGA
Source organism: Thermoguttaceae bacterium (assembly GCA_045599605.1). Lineage (GTDB taxonomy): Bacteria > Planctomycetota > Planctomycetia > Pirellulales > Thermoguttaceae > RUG369. The sequence goes on along the minus strand of JAZRWE010000002.1, from coordinate 262,427 downwards.
ATTTATGTTCCGCGGATTCCTACAAATGGGGCTGACCGACAAACTGGGGGCGGTTCCTGCCGTTTTGATCCAAGTGGTCGCTTCGACTATGTTGCACTACGGGCACCCCGCGTCCGAAACCTTCGGATGTATCGCCGGGGGGCTCCTGTGGGGGTTCCTGGTCTACCGAACCAAGTCGATCTTCTCCGGCTGGGGCCAACACGCGGCGCTAGGCATAGCGTTAGACTGGAGTTTGATCCTGAAAGCGATATGATCAATATTTCTAAACAAGGCGACCCCGGCGGAAACGATTCTCCACCGGGGTCTTTTATTATCGATCTCGTTTAACGAGCCTTAACGTCGTTGTAAATAACGCCAGTCGGAAGTGATTCCTTCCAACGCCTTCGGCAGATCGTTAGCATTACGCTGGAAAACGCCTTTCCACTTTCCGTCGGCGTCACGCCACATAGCAACGTCGACAGGATCGGACTCAATATCTTCGTCGGCAAACGTAACGTCCAATTCGCCAACGCGCAAGGCTTTCAACTCCGACGCAGCACAAGCGGTCAAAACGCCGTTTTCATCAAACCGCACGGCAAAAACGCCATTAGCTTCTACCGATATAGGCGAAGAAGACGCGCCGTTCTTGAGCGCCATAACTTCGTTGTCCAAAACAATAGGGTCTCCAAAATCAGACTCTTCCGCGGCGATCCAAAGGATCGTGCCGTCAATAAAACGACTAACGCATTTACGAGCCGGGCGCGACGAAGTCTCCGCTTCGATCTCAAATTTGTAATCATCTCGTACCCAAGGCGTTTGAGCGACGACGCCGCGCGATCTCAGCATTCCGACGATCTTTTCAACAACGGCGGCAGTTTCCTCTGCGGAAGTACCCGGCGCAATATAAACGATCTCGGTCTTAGATCCCTCGGCCAACTTTCGCAACGCCTTATAATCAGAGCCTTCGGCCTCGCTTTCTCCATTCAAAAGAACAACTTGGTACTTTTGCTTACCATATTGAAGATACCCGTCCTCGACAGACCAACGAGCGCGACCGGTATTGTCTTGCGAGTTGATCTCGTCAACAGGGATCAGATCGGCGGGATATCCTTGCGTGGCAAAACGATCGCATAATTCCCATCCGACCTGCTTGTATTCCGGGCGTAACGGATTAGACGCAGCAAAACGTCCAAAGATCACGGCAACCGGGGAGTCGATCTGGGAATTAGAGATCAGATTCAAAATACGTATCTTTTGTCTTATCTTTGCAACGTCGCCGTCGGCAACGATCGGCAATAACTTCGGATCCAATTCGTTCTTGGGAGAATTTTCATCGCGAGGATAGATCTGATGGATATGAACGCGTCCTCCGGAAGCGGCGGCCGTCCAATGTTCCCAAATATACGGAGCGACTTGTCTCGAATAGAACATATTGATCCACAACGAATCATTAGCTTTCGCCATCGAATTTCTAGCGCAAAACGGCGCATATTCGTCGGTTTGAGCGATATCGCGCGGGGCTTTCCACCACATAACGCCGTCTTTACGCATTTCCAGAGTGTTGGGCCAAGGATACCAAGTACAATGAACGCCCACAAAAGCGTCCGCTCCCCAAGTAGCCTTAGTCAACGCGTAATTCTGGAATTCATACTCAACGACGCGGTCGCCGCACAAACGTCTGAATCTATCGACAACAGCCACGCGTTCTTCGCGCATATTCTCACGAGATCTGAAAGCTAAAAAGAGATCGTCGACGAGATCGCGTTCTTCATAAGCTTTGGCATATGCGGCGCGCATCAATTCGGAATACCAAAAATCATCGAGTTTATCTACACGGTCAAAACTAGGCGGAAATCCCCATTCGTCTTTACAGATTCCCAACATAGGAACGTCGCGATAGTAGTCATAAAGCTTACGTTCAAGTTCTAACGTTTCGTCGGCAAATAAGTCGGGGTACGAATAACGAAAAGCGACGGCGCAGGCCACGTAATCGCCCTGTCGTTCAAGATCTTCACCGTTGAAAGAAATAGTCAGATCGTTTTTCGTATACGCGTCAACTTCGTAACCTGGAATATTCTTAACGACATACTGTTCCTTATCCCATTTGGCTTTATCGGTCACCTCGACAATGGAAGAAGGATCGATCTCTCCGGCGGCATTTTTATTATAAGCCCACGCGCGAACTAATCGCCCGCCGCGAACGTAATAAGGAAGATTGCCGGTATAGTGATCGGACAGGTTTTGAGCGTTGAACGGCAAAACGATATCGACGTTCTTGTTTACCCCAACTTCTTTAAAGAGCAAACGTTCTTGCGCGAGATCGGGACGTTGTTTTTCAAAATCATATCGAGCGATCCGAAGATCGATATCCAACAGAGTTCCGATACCATAGCGATCGCGAGCGTATTCGGTAGCTTTTTTGGCGTAATCTAACGCTAGCGAGTTATCGAGCAAAGTATTGTTCGAACGAAGCGTTATCGTTAACGCGTCAAAAGCGCCATAGGGCGCGACGCAATCGACCTGCTTTTTATAATCCTCCCCTTCAAGTTTAAAGCTCCAGAAGCATCCTAGATCCGGCGTCACTGGCCTGCCGTCGATCTGCGCGGGCAATCGATCCGGCGCCGCCGTATTTAGAACATTTGTTTCCGCGGCGCTTAAAACGCCTAGCGTCGAAAAAGCGAAACCCAAAGTCAAAAGCTTAATAATTGAACGCATCATATTCCCGATCGTAAAAGGTTAAACGTTCCCAAAGCCGTTCACGCAATAAATGTTAGAACTAATTTATATTCAATGCCGCCATAAGTAATTCCAAGTAGGGACCAACGCCTCTAAACTCTTGGGCAAGTCGTTTTTTTCACGCTGAAATACCCCGCGCCATTTCCCATTAGAGTCGCGCCAGATCGCAATATCGATCGGATCGCTCCCTATTCCGTCTGCGTCCAAAACGACGTCGAGCTCTCCGATATGCAACGATCTCAACTCGGAAGCCACTACTGCGTTAAGAACGCCGTCATCGTCAAAACGTAACGCAAAGACGCCGTTAGCCTCAACGGAGATCTTAGGCGTCGCTTTATTACCTTTTAACGGCAAGACCTCTTCTTCTAAAACTATCGGATCGCCAAAATCGTTTTTCTCGGCGGCGATCCACTGAATAGTACCGTCAATGAACCGCGAAACACATGTGCGCGGAGGACGCGTAGACGATTCCGATTCGATCCAGGGCGCAAACAAGTACTCGTCTTTCACCCAGGGAGTCTGTTTGGGTGTGCCTAGCTCTTCCAGTTCCATAACGATCCGTTTAACTAATTCGTCGACATCGTCGTCGGAAGCATCCGGCGGGAGAAACTCGATGCGCGTCTTGCAGCTGTCAGTCGAAGTAACGAGTTCGTCAAGGATACCGTACTCTTCCTTCTCCGCGTCGCTCTTTCCATATAGGATCAAGACTTGATATTTTTGTTCGCCGTATTGTAGATATCCGTCGTCCGAAACATTCCAACGCGGTTTCCCGTAAAAGTCCCTCGAAGAAAATTCGTCGACCGGCGTAAGGTCTGCCGGATAACCTTGCGTAGAAAATCTATCGCAAATATCCCATCCGAAAACGTCATATTCCAGTCGTAACGGATTAGCGGCGGCAAGACGTGAAAAAATAACGGCTACCGGCGAATCGATCTGCGATTCCGAGACGATACTCAACATTCGTATCTTAGCGCGAACTTTCGCTAATCCTCCGTCGATCGCAATAGGCGTCAACTTCGGTTCGACGTCAAGTCGATTAGAGGGATCGTTTTCTCGCGGATAGATCTGATGCATATGTACGCGACCGCCGGAAGCGGCGGCAGTCCAATGTTCCCAGAAATACGGCGAGACCTCGGGGGCATAGAACATATTGATCCAATGCGACTTCGTTCCCTTTGCCATAGAATTACGAATACAAAACGCCGTATATTCGTCAGTTTGCGCTATATCGCGAGCCACTTTCCACCACATCAGTCCGTTTTTACGTAATTCGGAAAGATTTGGCCAAGCATACCAAGTGGGGTGAACTCCGACAAACGCGTCTCTTCCCCAAATTTCTTTCGCCCACTCGTAACTCTTCGTTTCGTATTCGACAACGCGCTCATTACACATTTTTCGATAACGATCGAGCGCGTCAACTCTATCTTCTTCTTTTCCCTTTTGCGCCTTGGAAACTAAAAACAGGTCGTCTATCAAACAGCGCTCCGGATACAAGCCGGCATACAAAGAACTTGCACGATCGGAGAACCAAAAATCATTACAACCTTCGTCGCGATCAAAGTTAGGCGGAAATCCCCACTCGTCCTTACAAACGCCAAACACGGGGACGTCGCTGAAACTTTCATAAATAGCTCGCTGTAGCGCCAACGTCTCATCCGAAAAAAGATCGGGATACGCGTAACGAAACGCAATAGCGACGGTTATCCGCGTTCCTTTGGCTTCAATATCCTCGCGCTTAAACGCTACCTTAAAAGTTTGAAAAGTGAAATCGTCGACCTCAGACCCCGGTACGTCCTTGACGTAATACTGCGATCTGTCCCAACGAGCTAGCGCGGTAACGTCGGCGAGCGTATCGGGGTCGACGATGTCCGTATCCGCCATGTCGTTATACGCCCACGCTTTCACAACGCGAGCGCCGCGAACGTAATAAGGTAGATTCCCGGTGTAGTGGTCTTCCAAACAAGGCGCTTCAAATTCTACCTCGACCAAGTCTTCGTCGCTATCGGTCTCGGCTTCAACAAAGAACAATCTTTCTTGCGCAAGCTCCGGACGTTTTTTTTCAAAGTCAAAGCGAGCGATACGCAGATCGACGTCGAGAAGAGCGCCGATATTTTTTGTCAGTCCATATTCCACGGCGCGTTTCGTAACGTCGTGCGCAAGCGGATAATTCCAAAGCGAGTTCTGTTGGCGAAGAGTCAACGTAAGCGCGTCAAAAGCTCCGCAGTTCGCGATAGCGTCGACGTCTTTTTCTATCGGATACTCCGTTTCTTTAAGATCGAAAGTCCAAAAGCCACCCAGTTCCGGAGTAATAAAACGTCCGTCGATCGTTCTCGGCAACCGGTCGGGCGCACTTGGTTCCAACGGTTCCCATTCTTTTGCCAACAAGCCTGAAACGGCGCCAAAACAGATCCCTAAAGCCAATAAAATGTTAACTATTCCAATAGATGCAGAAACGCGCATTTTCACCCTGCCGATCCAAGATCTCATATCTTTGCATTAGAGCCGAGTAATCCTCTAACGCGTAAATTATAACCTATATGCATCCGATTTGCAAAAAGCGGAAGTACGGAAGGTCGAAAAAGAAAAATTTATAATCTCTATTTACAAGAATCAGAAAAAAGAGCAATATGCCCCTTAACATGCCTTGGAGATATACCAAACGCCCCAAAGAAGCGTTTTTATCCCCCGGGCAAGTTAGTAGTTTCCAATACTACTTCCATCGAAAATCAACACGTTGTATCGTATCGGGAATACATAGGCGTTCCGTCGAATATTTGACGTTTCAAGGAGAAAATCAAAGTGAAATACGCTCGTAAGCTTTTCTTGGCGCTGCCTTGCGCCGTCCTCGGCCTCGTCTGCAGTTTTGCTCACGCTCAACAACCTCAGCCGGCCGCGAGTGGCGCTCAACGTCCCGCCACGAAATCTCTTATCGTCGGCGTTGTCGACCTCCGTTCCGTCCTCCAAGGTCATCCGCTTATCGCTGAAGAAATTCCCGCCCTCGGCGTCGAATTGCAAAAAGAACAACAACTTCTTGCCGCCGCGAGAGAAGACGCCGACGCGCAAGTCGCGAAGATCCAAAAGGAATTCAACCTCGCTTACGGTACTCCTGAATTCGAAGACAAGATCAGCGACGTTCGTAAAAAGCTGAGCGACGCGGAATTCAAGACTCGTGAATTGCAACAAAAGTTGGTCGTTCAACGCACGCAACTGTTGTTCAAGGCTTATGAAGACCTCCAAAAAGCGATCTCCATGGTCGCTCAAAAGAACGGTATCATCATCGTTCACTCCAAGGTCAAGATCGCGGTTCCCGAAGACTCCGCCGTCTCTAAAGAAGCTGTCAAACTCGAAGAAGCCGACCAAAACACCATTGTTTGGAATCGTCCTGAATGCGATATTACCGAACAAGTCAAAGAACAACTTGAAGCCATCGCCGGTAAGGCTACCGCTACCGCTACCGCTAGCGCCGCTAACCCGCTCGACAACTTGGGGTCCCAAGCTATCAACGCGAGAAACAACAACGCCGGCGGTTCCCTCAGCGCCGCCGCTAACGCGCCCGCCACGGCTCCTAAACGTACCGCGAACGCTCCCGCCGCTCAACAACGTCGTTGATATAAAGACGTTATTGCCTCAGGACGTTTAAACGACCGGATAAGGCCGCCGATTTTAAGTCGGCGGCTTTTTTTAAATCTACAAAGAAGAGCTCCGACACATAACAATATCAACTGTCTATATGTCGGTAATCGTAAAAAATCAGTACTTCGTTGGAGCCAAGAATGGCCTCGATCATCCCACAAATAACGCGCGCCGAATCGCTTCGTCGCCAACGCACGCTTAAACGCCAAGTCGACGTCGCCGGATTTGGATTTTGGTCAAGTCTCGACGTAGTATATTCTTTCCGTCCCGCGCCGGAAAATTCAGGGATCCGTTTCATCAGGGAAGATCTACCAAACGCCGCTCCGATCCCGGCGTTGGTCGATTATCGAATCAAGAAACCAAGACAAACAAGCTTGGTCAACGGCCCCGCGCAAGTCGATATGATCGAACATATTCTAGCCGCTTTACACGGAGCGCAAGTCGATAATTGCGACGTAGTAGTCACTGCGGCTGAGGCGCCGGGTATGGACGGTTCGGGAAAAGCTTTTATCGACGCGTTTCTTGAAACGGGAACTATTGAACAAACAAGCGAAAAGATCCGTCTTAAGCTCGTATCGGAAGGTAAATTTGTAGATGAGACCAAAGCTAATGGCGGCGAGATCGTCTTCCTTCCAAACGCGCAAGGTCGTTCTATCTTCCAATATACGCTTCAATATGACTCGCCTAGTCCCATAGGCAACCAAACGGCGACTTTTGACTTTGCTCTTCCCGCCGAAGAATTCCAACGCGAAATAGCGCCTTGTAGAACTTTTTTAACTTTACCGGAAGCCAATTACCTACGCGACCAAGGAATCTGTTCTCGCGTGAGCGCCAAAGACGTTTTAGTCTTCGGCGACAACGGTCCGCTCGATAACTCGACGCTCTTTGTCAACGAATGCGCTCGTCACAAGGTGTTAGATATGATCGGCGATTTCTCTCTTTCCCCCTACGACTGGGAAGGCGAGATTCGTGCGACCAAGACGGGCCACCAACAAAACGCCGACGCGCTACAAATGTTGCTTAACAGCGTCGCTCCTGAAATACTAAAATAAACAAGAAGGGTCGTTTATAGAAACGACCCTTTTTTGTATTACGAACGGATAAAAAAACATCTAATTATTCTTCCACCAACATTTGAAAATTGTTAGAATCCAATCTAGCGAACGCGCCATGATCGACAATGGTCGCGTCTTACCAAATGATCAAGTAAAACGCCGTTTATGTTATTACCCTGGGACGTTTTATTTCTAATACATAAAAAGAAAGACTATTCATGGAAAAGGTTAAACTTGGCGTAATCGGGACTGGTCGACTTGGCGGTTTCCACTCTTCTAAGGCGGCAAACGATCCGGAAGTCGAATTCATCGGCGTTTCCGACGTTTCTGAAGAAAACCGTAAACGCGTCGCCACCCAATGGGGCGTTCAAGATTTTGCCACGGTAGAAGAATTACTTGAACATGTCGACGCCGTTGTCGTCGCTACGCCGTCTGTTCTTCACGCGGAGATCGGAAAGAAAGTCCTAAACGCCGGAAAACACATGCTCATTGAGAAGCCCGCGACAACTACCGGCGCATCCGCCTTGGAACTCGCTCAAATCGCAAAGTCCCGAGGACTCGTTATGCAAGTTGGGCATGTCGAGCAGCATAATCCCGCCTGGAAAGCCGCGCTTTCTTATCTTGAAGACGTTCGTTCCGGCAAGACTCCCGCCTTTCTCGATATGACGCGTACAAGCGGCTACACTTTCCGTTCCACCGACGTCGGCGCCACGCTCGACTTGATGATCCACGACCTTGAACTCGCTCTATCGCTGATCCCCTCGCCTGTTGAACGAGTTTCCGCATTTGGTTACGCGCAATTTGGCGGGTTTGAAGACGCCTCCTTTGCCACCTTAGAATTTGCCAACGGTTCCGTCGCGCGCCTCAACGCCTCGCGCGTTGAACAACAAGCGATCCGCCAAACGACGATCCGTACCGCGACTCAAACGATCTTTATTGATTTTGCGGCAAGAACAGCAAAACGCGTACGTCCTAGCCAAGCTATCCTTGACGGAGCCTATTCTCCGGAAAAGACGAGTTTTCCGGAAATGGCTTCACGAGTTCCGGTCTTCATGCAAGAAGAATACGAAGTCGAAGAACTGGTCAAGGAACCGTTTGACGCGCTCGCGTTGGAGATGCGCGATTTTGTCTCGGCGATCCTTCGCGGCGCTCCTTCTACTGTTCCCGGAGAACGCGCCGCGCAAGCCGTCGCCATTGCGGAAGAAATCGTTAAAAAAATCGCGCAAAAATGAATCGGCGACTTACTCGACTAAGTTCGATCTTCAAGTAGATCAAAATCTCGTAATATAGCGTCGACCTCTTCAAAGTCGTCGGCGCTTAATTGCGCTTCGCCTGCAAACGCGTTTGCCATAACTTGTTCCGGCGTACGCGCCCCGCAAAGCACGATCGCTTTTTCGTACCGCGACGCCACCCACGCGGCGGCAAATTGTCCAACATTAAGATAATATCGCTTGGCTACGTCGTCTATCTCTTTTAACGCTTTATTGACTTTCTCGACGTTTTCTCTAGAAAACTTCGGATCCTTTCCGCGTAGATCGCCGCGACGATATAAGCGTCTCGGATCCAACTTCCCTGTCAGCAGTCCATTTTCCAACGGCGAATAAGCCAGGAACGAAACATTTCTTTCTTTACAACGTTCAAGTATTCCGTTCTTCTCAACGCGTCTATCTAACATCGAATATCGTTCTTGGTCGGCGTCCAGAGTCCCACATTCACAATACTCGTCAAATTGATACCCCGAAGCGTTAGAAATACCGATAGCGCGTATCTTTCCTTCACGTCTCATATCCTCAAGAACGCCCATCGTTTCAGCTACTTCCGTCGTTCTATCGGACACATGATGAACTTGCATTAAGTCGATATAGTCAGTCCCCAATCGTCTTAGACTATCTTCAACGCCTTTACGCACGACGTCGGGGCGTAGCCAGCGATTGACCGCATACTTCTCTAGCGTTTCCGTACGTCCGTCGTCGTCGGCGTAACAATGCCATTCCCCGCAATTTTCCGGGAACGGTTGTATGGACCATGATAACCCGCATTTTGAAGCGATAACCACAGAATCGCGTCGCAGTCCATGGATTGCTTTTCCGACAGTTTCTTCCGAACGTCCAAAGCCGTAAATAGGCGCGGTGTCGATCGTAGTGATCCCGAAATCGATAGCGGTGCGAATCGTTCTGAACGACATGTCGTCGTCGCAACCACCCCACATCCAACCGCCCATAACCCAAGTACCTAAAGTTATGACCGACGCTTCAATATCAGTAGAACCAATTTGTCTATATTGCATAACGACAACCTTTAAATTCCAAAACAAAACCGGCGATCAAAGAAAAGCTCTTCTCCAAATCGACCACATTATAAAGAAAAAGTATAAGGGTTCAAGTTTAAGTTCAAATGGTGAAACTTAGTCGAAATCTCATAAATAGATTGAATTCATAGCGTCGTTAGGATAAAATTAAAAGTAGTGGAGTCCAACCGTCCACACGATCGCGTTTGAAAGACGTACCAAAATCGAACAAAGTAAGGATAAGCTATGCGACACAACAATTTAAAGAAGATGTTAGGTCTGGGAGTTTTCACAACGGCCCTTACCTTTGTTAGCGCGTCTTTTATTGCTTCCACGCCTGCGCAAGAAGCGAACTACGACGAATCCAAGATCCCTCAATACGTTTTACCCGATCCGCTCATCGCCGAAGACGGAACGAAGATCGAATCGGCGGAGGCCTGGAAAACGATCCGTCGTCCCGAGATCCTCAAACAATTCCAAACGGAAATGTTCGGTAAGTACCCCGAAGCCGATCTTTCCAAAGTAAAGTACGAAGAACTCAAAACCTACGATCAGTTTCTTGATGGAAAAGCCACGATGAAGATCGTGCGCGTATATTTCAACGCGCCCAAACAAAGTCCTAAGATGGACGTTATGATCGTTATTCCCAACGGAGTTGAAAAACCGGTTCCGGCATTCCTTATGCCGAACTTCCAAGGAAATCATACGACAAGCGACGACGTCAATATCCCGCTCTGCGACGCCGTCGACATTACTCGCAACAAGGATACGGATCCCGAAAAAGTTCGTGGAGCCGCCAAATCTCGTTGGGCTTTCGATAAGATCGTTGAGGCCGGTTACGCCATAGCGACCGTCTACTACGAAGAGATCGATCCTGACTACGACGACAACTTCCAAAACGGCGTTCATCCTCTCTTCACCAATTTCAATAAAGAAGACGGCGATTACCCCGCAACGATCTCAGCTTGGGCTTGGGGACTTTCTCGCGCGCTCGATTGCTTAGAGACTCAACCCGAGATCGCCGCTGACAAGGTCGTCGTCTTGGGGCATTCGCGCTTGGGTAAGACTTCACTTTGGTGTGGCGCTAACGACGAACGTTTTGCCGCGGTCGTCTCCAACGATTCCGGTTGCGGTGGCGCGGCTCTTTCGCGTCGCGAGATCGGCGAAACAGTCCAACGCATCAACAAATCTTTCCCGCACTGGTTCACGGCTAACTTCCACAACTACGGCGATAAGGTCAACGATCTCCCCTTTGACGAACATGAACTGATCGCCTTGATCGCGCCTCGTCCCGTTTATGTTGCGAGCGCCCAAGACGATAGATGGGCGGATCCCAAGGGCGAATTTTTGTCCGCGCTTTACGCCGATCCGGTCTACCGCCTCCTTGGTACTGATGGAATCGGCGACGTTAAAGAACAACCGGAAGTTAATACGCCGGTCGGCGCTACGATCCGTTATCACATCCGTACCGGTAAACATGACGTGACCGATTACGATTGGGAACAATACATCCAATTTGCGAACTCGATCTTCGGCGTTCAACGCTGAAATATCGTACTCCAATAGCGACTTCGTTTTACGCCATTACCCCAAGCGTTTATTATGAATATTTCAACATCAGCGTCGACGAAGTCGCGCTATTGCTCCCCCTTGTTCCTTTTACTACTTGCCGCGTTCATAATACGAGGGGGAGTTTTGTTTATTTCCTTATCCTCGTTTGACGACGATCCCGACGCATACGCGCAACTCGCGGACAACTGGGAACAATACGGCGTCTTTGGTAATAAAGAACAAGCGACGGCTTTTCGTCCGCCTCTATACCCGTGGACACTAAAAGAGTTAAAACACATCCAAAGCTCCAATGTCGTCAATGAAACTCAAGGCTTTCGGCGGCTCTTTAATAAGTATTTCGCGTTGTCGCGAAACGCGTCTATCGCCTTATGGCATTGGACGCTAGGATTGTTGACGGTAACGCTAGTCTATCGATTGGCGCGTTATACGGAACTAACGCCATTTCAATCGTCATGCGCGGGTCTATTAGTAGCGCTCGATCCTATCTTGCTTCAACAATCGCGTTTTGTTATGACTGAGACCTTAGCCGCGTTCTTTTCAGTCATAATGTTAGCGAGCACAGTCGCCGTCATACGCGTAAAGAACCGAAAATACGGTTTTATCGCCTTTCTTTTACTTGGAATCGTTTACGGACTATCGACCCTATGTCGTCCCGCCTTCTTCGCTTTTGTCGGACTTGTATTTTTAACTATGACGGTAATAGAGTTCATAGAATTTATTACCGTCTCCAAGAGTTCCAAGAATAGTCTTCTGAATTCAGGACTGCGCCTTAGTTGCTTTTTACTTGGAGTAGCCTGTATTTCTATCCCGTGGTCGCTCAGGAACCTCAAAGAGTTCCATCAGCCTATATTAACGACAACTCATGGCGGTTATACGCTTTACCTAGCCAACAACCCGGAAATTTACGAACATTTTCGTACGGCTCCAATGTGGTCGTTATGGGATCCGGAATCTTTTCACAAACGTCGCGCGATCGATTATCAGAACGCGCTCGACGCAGAAGGGATCGACGCAGATTCCCAAGAAGCCGAATTGTTTCAAGATCGTTGGACCAAAAGCGAGGCGCATGCGATAATAAAGGCGGCTCCCAAAGTTTTTTTATACTCTTGTTGTATTCGAGCGGGCGAACTTTGGCGAGTCTTCCCTCACGATGTGGAAGCCGAATTATCCGGACGGCATTCTTCTCGCGGCAAGACCTTCCTGCGTTACGGCGTCGCGCTCTTTTATTCTATCGAACTTTCCTTAGCGCTCCTCGGTCTTCTCTACACGTTGTTCCGGTCGATCAGTTTCCTTCGCCGTTCAACGCTATCGTTCCACCAGTTCGTGGAATCTCCGATCATTTGGGGCGTCTTACTGATCCTTTCAGTTCAGATCCCACACTTGATATATTGGACTAATATGAGAATGAGAGCCCCTCTCGAAACGTTTATTCCAATTTTAACGATAATAGGAACCGTCTATATTATTAACCACGTTCGTCCACCAAAGAACAACATGTTTTAATATATTCAATATCAACAACTTAAAGCCCATCGACTATTATTGTTTGTTTGACTTAAACCTTTTACAAAAAAACAAATTCGTTTAAAATATAGAGGAACTTTCACAAGGTATTATCGTTTTGCAGAAAAGTGATTCGCGTGAAAGTTCATGGTATTCCCCCTCCCGAACGCTCCTACGCGATCCTAGCGACGTAGTCAGTTCCTACCTACCTAATGGGCGTGCAATGTTTCGTTTGTTAACGTTTGCCTACATCCTTGCTGTAACGACATTGTGTAATTCTCTTGCCTTTACACAAGAGATCGTATTTGAAGACCGTTTCGAAGGTTCGTTAAAACCCGGTTGGGTATGGTTACACGGTAATTCAGCGAGTCGTCGCTTTGTTAACAACGCTTTGGAAATACTAACGGAACCCTTTGGCGATCTAGAAGCGCGCAACGCGTTAACGCGTCCGCTCAACTTCCTTGGTTTACAAAACGGGCGCGTCGCTTCGTCTTATCGCATTGAAACAGAGTGTTGTTTCACCCAGAAACCGCAAGCTCAATATCAACAATGCGGTATTTATTGGTTGCAAAACGACCGCGTTATCTTCAAGTTTGTCGTCGAAAATCTTGACGGTAAAACTTATATTTTCCCCGGCAAAGCGCCAATCGATTCTCATGGCGGTCGACTTCGCATCACAGTGACCGGCCAAAACATCGTCGCTGAATTCAGCGGTTTAAACGAAACTTCTTTCCGCCGCATATATGAAGGTCGGATAGAGTGTGGTCCCAACGACAAGATCAGTTTACAGTGTTGGAATGGTCCGCAAGACGGTCGAGTTCAAGACCAGTGGGCTCGTTTTCATTATTTCCGTATTGAAAAACTCGATTAGTCATCCGAATTAAAGAGCGGCAACGGAGTGAAGGCATGTTTAAAAGCGCGGACGTCATCCTTTTACTGTTCTGTTATTTCCTCGCGTTTTTACTCGATATGTTGAAATTGCGTTGGAAGCAAAGCGTTACACTCAAGTCCGCCGATTTTACTTTCCTTACCCTCGGAGTCGTCTTTCACGGAACGCTGCTTTATCGTCACAACCTACTACAAAACGCCCATTTTTTCGCCAATGCTAGCGACTGGTTCTATGTCTTAGCATTTTGTCTTGTCCTCGTCCTGTCTTATCTTAAAGTCTCCTATCCGCGGACCCCCTTTGGACTTTTCCTCCTCCCTCCCATCATCGCGACGACGATAGCGGGAACGTATGTTTCCGAGCTCGTTTTTTCAGCGGATGGAACTTGGCGTTGTGTTCGCGCTATTCACGGCGCTTCGTTATTACTGACGACTCTATGCTCTTGTTTGGGTGGTATTGCCGGTATGATGTTCGTTTGGCAACGCTCTCGAATGAAGCATAAGATCTTCACCGTAAAGATAACGCTTCCTTCTCTTGAGTGGCTTAGTTACGCAATTCGACACGCATCCAATCTCGCGATCGTCATGTTGGGTCTTGGCATATTAAGCGGCTTTTACCTCAAAGTATTCGCCTCAAAGGGTGAAGGAGAAACCGCGGAATTCACGATCGACCGCGTGATGCTAGGCGCGACGTTCCTATTTTTATTCGCATTGTGTTTACGATTGAAAGCTTTCTGGAAACGCGCGGCCTATACCAATAATCATGACGCGGTATTAGCTTTTACATTATGTATCGCTCTTATCGTATTACTATCGTTTGCCGCGTTTGAAAACAACGGACATTGGAAAACGCTCATTCCGCCACAATCAACAGTGAACGAACTAAATAACGCGACGCTCGAACAATCGCCCCCTCCATCGGGAGAACTTGACGCAGATCGAACGCTTTGACCCGATCGCGCCATTACAATTTGAGGAAATTATTTACTGTTTAAAAGTTCATTCCGAGGAGCCAATTTATGCCGATCCAAGTCGTCGGTCTCAATAGTCGTATCGCATCGATCGAAGTTCGTGAATTATTTTCTTTTGACGCCGCGGGAGTTGAAGCGACGCTAAAAGAACTGCAAGCGCAATACCCTAACCTCGAAGCGGTCTTCGTTTCAACATGCAATCGAACCGAACTCTATATCGCTTCCGAAAAAGCGGCTTTGCCTGAAATTGAAGACGTCTTTCCGTTTTTACTCGCGCCTAAATATCGTTTGAGCGAGCCGACTCCCCGTTTTGCGCAATACGCCCAAAATTTTTACATTTTCAACGAGAAAGAGGCTATCGCACATCTGTTTTCAGTAGCGTCAAGTTTGGACAGCATGATCTTAGGCGAACCTCAGATCCTTTCTCAGATCAAGCGCGCTTACGATATCTCGACTCAAATTGAAACGGCAGGCCCTATTCTTAATGGCGCGTTTCAATCAGCCTTTAAAACAGCCAAACGCGTTTCGGTTGAAACGGAGATCTTCAAGCGTAGAGTCAGCATTCCCAGCGTAGCGGTCGTCGATTTTGCATTGAACATTTTCGAACGCCTCAACGACAAACAAACGCTCGTCTTAGGCGCCGGTGAAATGGCCGAAGAAACGCTAAAATACCTTGCCGATTTTGGCGCGCGTTCTATTTCCGTCGCTAACAGAAGTCGTGAAAAAGCTGAAAAGCTTGCTCAAACGTGGAACGGCGTCGTCATAGAATGGGAACAACGGATGGACGCGTTTATGAACGCCGATCTTGTTATCTGCGCTACCGGCGCGTCCGAACCGGTCGTCACGCTTGAACAGTATCGTCAGATCGAATCTCATCGAAAAGCCGGACGTCCCTTGTTCATTCTCGATCTTGCGGTTCCCAGAAACGTAGACGTGTCGTTATCAGAACGTCCCAACGTTTTCCTTTACTCGGTCGACGATCTTGAAGCGGCATGCTCGCGCAACAAAGAACTTCGCGATCGTGAGATCCCCAAGGCCAATAAGATCGTAGATGAAGAAGCGGAAAGGTTTATTATCAACGCGAATGCGCGTAACTCTATCGAAACGATTAAAAAACTAAGAGACAACTGGACTCAGATCAAAGACGCGGAAGTCGAACGACTCTTACATAAGATCCCCTGCGATCCGCACACAGAAGAGGAGATACGTTACGCATTTGATCGACTCGTCAATAAACTGTTACACTCGCCTACCGTTTCTATCCGTTCAGCTTCAAACAACGAATCTGAGCCCAAGCTAGTTGAAACTATCCGTCGATTATTTAAACTGTAAAGCTCATCGGATAGTACGTAAGTCGCTATCGATGTATTTATTGGAACGAAACGTTTTTATTATCATTCTCCCAAGCTCGGGATCTAGCTCGGAACGTTTAATTTCAACGGAGACGCAACCGTCGTCCGCGGTGTGAAAGACTTTGAATCCATCTTTGCGCAAGCGTTCTTCCGTAGCGCGATTACGCAGTAAATTTCCCCCGCTGATAACGATCCAATCCGGTAACGCCCAATCCAAGAGTTCGGCATAATTTTCCGATTTTCCCCCGTGGTGCGGAGCTAAAAGCAAATCGAATCCAATAGGGTCGTTGCGTAAAAAGCCCGCGCTCGACGTGTCTAAATCGCCGGGAAACATAAGTCTACGTCCTAAGTGTTCAACGCCGAGAACGATACTATAAGGATTGGCTTCTATAACCTCGTCGACGGAATCATCTACGTCCGGATGAAGAACAAACAATTCCGGAAACCCTGCTCCATCCAACGATCCGCATTTCATAATTGTTTCAACCGGAATATTACTCCGGTATAAAAGATCTTCGAACTCTTTTAGTTGCTTGTTCTCCTTTTTAAACATCATAGGCGAAACGCCTATGCGATCGATATTGACAAGTTCAAGCAAGTGTTCCAAACCGCTGTAATGGTCGTAGTCTGCATGAGAGATTATCGCTAGATCAATATGCGTTCTTTGTTCTTCCCACAGTTCTTTCGCAACAACGTCTGCCGCATGTCGGGAATTAGAAAGACTTCCACAATCATACAAAAAAGTCCTGCCGTCAGGAAAATGTCCTAAAATAGCGCAACCATGCCCCACTGAAAAAACGTTAACACGTAAAGAATCAGTCTTTAAGTCGTTGAAGCGAACGCCGAGATCGGCCAAAATAAAAACATTGATCCATACTAACAAACCAAGCGTCAAATATAGTTTACACGGTCTCGTTTTCGGAAATAGCGTCCAAAAGACAAGCGGAACATAAAACAACCAAAGTAGCCAATCCGGCGGTGAAGGAATCTTATACGCGGCAAAAGAAGGAGACGCACAAAAGTCTAGGACGCCAAGAAAGCAGTCAAAACCTAGATCGGTCAAATAAGCCGCGAGGGGAACGCTCCAACCTAATAGCGAAGGAGCCGTTTCGGCGGCAAGCCCTAAAAAGATAAGGCTAAACGCCATAAGCAACGCGAAAGTCGCCGGTAACCATATCAACGGATTGGCAATCAAAGCGATCGGAGTAAAGAGATGAGTCGTTCTCAGTATCAACGGCGTTCCAACTAGCCAAATACCAAAGCCGGTCTTGCCAGCCTCATAAAAGTTCTTAAAAAATGAATTCCATAAAAGTTTCATCCATCGAACGATGAAGCCCGATTTATTACTTGCTATTTTTTTCTCGCCACTCTTGCTGAAAAAGAATCGCGACCACCAACTCGTCGACGCGGAACCGTTTTCAACCTCTTTGGTCCTAGACTGATATTGTTCCACGTCAAGCGCCGCTCGATCATACAATGAAAGACGGCGCGCCCAAAGAAAACTGCCGGTAGCCATAAACGACAATTGAGAACCAAGTTGAAAAAGTTCACAAGGATTCCAAGCTAAAATAATGAGCGCGGCAAGAGCTAAAGAATTTAGCGACAAACCGCGTCTTCCAATCAGGGTTCCAACGGAAACAGTAACGATCAAAACCGTCGCGCGAATAACGGGAATACGCACGTCGGTCAAAAATAAATAAAATAGCGCGATCGAAATAGCCGCTAGACACACAAAACGCGTTGGAAAACATAGCCGTCGAAGAAAAAATACAAACGCGCCTATAACCAATGAAACATGTAAGCCGGAGATAGCCAACAAGTGTATCGTTCCGGTTCGTCGAAAAGAGTCGTTTGTCTCCTCATCGACGTCACTACGAAAACCCAACGTCATACCGCGCGCAACCGCCGCATTACGTTCCGAAAGGTTTTCAGTCAAGATCGAACCTAACTTTGATCGCGTCCGTTCAAAGTAATTCGCGTATCTAACGCATTTAGAAGTATTCTCGTTATGGTAAAGCTCGATATTAGCAGGTTTGGAAATGCTTAACGACGTCAAGATCCGTTGTGAACGAAAATACAGCGACCTGTCGCGATCGCCGGGATTATCCGCTCTAGAAATCAAGGCAAGCTTACCAAAACATTTTATTGTGTCCCCAATATGAAGATAAGCGGCGTTTCCAGTAACAGAGACCGCGATACGTCCTGTAAAAGGTTCCCATTCTTCTCCGTTTTTAACAGTTAGAACTTCCGCAATGAAACTCGTTTTTTCAAAAGCGCCGTAAGGAAAATGTTCAGCGTTATCGTACCGTCTGACCTCCGGCGAGGACGACACGCGTAGCTCTAGAGAATCAAAAATTCCGTCCTCGTTGACATAAAGCCCTATCTCCTTCTCAGGAAAGCGATTGAAATATAACTCATGACGCAATCCGAAAACAAGTCCGCAAATAGCCCACGCGCATAGGTTGCCAAACAAAAATTTGTTCCCAATTTGCCAACAAATTAAGCGTAAACAATAAGATATGCGAGTCCCCTGTTTTTCCGGTCGTTCAAATTCAAGTTCAGGATCGATAAGTCTAATGATCCAACATCCCAAAAACAGAAGGAGAAAAACGACTATATTAATAAACCAGAAGTAGACGTCGGGAGCAATATTTCTATCAAACAGAATACATAATACGGCGGCAATAAAGAAAGGTACCAGAGGCGCGTTTAAGAAATTATCCGTACGTTTATGAAGAGCCATAACTCGCCCGATCCACCGCTTAAAACAATAAAAAATCGCCGGAACATACATTCCGGCGACTATTATCCAATCATTATGAACCGGCTTTCGTCAACATCAAAGCAATAAACGATAACCGTTCATATGTTCCAAAAGAGATCATTCTTCTTCGAGTTGTTCCAAGATTTCATCAGGAATAACGAAGTTCGAAGCGACGCTTTGGATATCTTCATGTTCGTCGAGAGCGTCGACAAGTTTCAACGCCTTACGAGCAATGTTGACGTCTTTGATCTCGATCGTGTCGCGAGGAACATAAGTGATCTCGGAGTGTTGCGGATGCAGTCCGTTCTTGTCCAAGAAGGAGAGAACGTCGTCGAAGACGTCGGGAGAGCACAAAACCTTATGAATTTCTTCGTCCGATTCAACGTCGTCGGCGCCGGCTTCAATAGCCAGATCCATCATTTCTTCTTCACCCTTCGCGGAGGCGTCGATCTCGATAACGCCCTTACGATCGAAGTTCCAACCAACGCAACCAGATTGGCCCATCTTACCGCCGCAGACTTCGAAGATCTTACGAATTTCAGGAGCGGTACGATTACGATTGTCAGTCAGACCGGCGGCCATAACGGCAACGCCTTCAACGCCGTAACCTTCGTACAACACTTCTTCGAGTTCGACCGGATCAAGTTCGCCGGTACCGCGTTTAATAGCGCGGGTAATGTTATCCTTCGGCAAACTGACGGCTTTCGCTTCGTCGATAGCAGCGCGCAAACGAATGTTTTCGTCCGGGTTACCGCCGCCTTGCTTCGCAGCAACGATGATCGCCTTCGCAAGCTTGCTCCACAGCTTACCGCGCTTAGCGTCAACTAAAGCCTTCTTGTGTTTAATACCTGCCCAATGGGAATGCCCAGACATTGATACTCCTCTAGAAATCAAATATTGTCACAACGTCGATTCCGAACATCAGCTCAACGCCTAATGGCAATTGACGCAATTCGAACGTAACGTTCCACACGCGACGCGCCGCAAAAAACGGTTCTGCTCGGGATTAGCGACATCCTTCTAACTTGCAAACACTAACAAATACCACAAGTCCGACGTTTGTCGCCGCCCTAAAACACGACAAGCTAAATCGCATATCTGCCGTTGTTTAAAGGACATAGAAAACGTCAGATGTTTTCCTTTAACAACGGCGTTGGAATGAAACTACGAAAATATCCCCTTATAAAGCTCCGCAAGATCATTACTCTTAGACGGATCGCTCCAACAACCAACGCTAATCTCAAACAGTAAAGTCCTCAAACCGAACTCACTTGTTTTTACTCGACTTTGGCGAACGTTTCGTAGTTTTTCCTACGCCCTCGTTCGCACTGTCAGGAGGTTCCGACGAAGCCCTTCTACCACCGGTAGCCGCTTTGACGCCAGACTTCGCAGACGTCTTAGTCTCTTTACTCTTAACGTCCTTTTTCTTCGGCGATTTCTTATCTTCCACCGTTTCTGATTCTTCGCTAGTCACGACCTTTTTCGTCACAGCCTTAGCTCTCGAAGTTTTAGATACGGTCTCATTCTTAGTAGGCTTTACGTTTTCGCTCGATTCATCGGTCGATTCAATCGCTTTCTTATCGTCGGCTTGAACCGCCTTCTGTCTCTTTCGTACAGGCTTTTCCGGTTTCGTTTCCTCTTTCGAAAAAACGACTTCATCTACCGTCTTAGCGCTTTCCGCGCGAAGGTTCAGAGCGTCGACCTTACTCACCCTACCGCCTTTGGAAGCCTTACGGGCAGAAGCAATCTCTTCCGCTTTGACAGCAACTTCATTAGAGGCTTCTTCCACGGCGTCGATCAACGGAGTCGAATTCTTTACGTTCTTTTCACGCTTTTTCTTCGTTTCAGCAGGACGTTCGCTCGACTCCTCGCTCGCTTTTTTAGCGGCTCGACGAGGCTTATCAGACTTCTCGCTTGATTTCTTATGCTCAGAACTGACATAAGTAACTTTATCTCTGGTGAGCGAGGCCTCTACGCTAGCGTTATTGACGCGAGCGCCGACCGAACTTTCAATGCCGCCGTCTTCGCGATCAGCGTCAAAAGCCCCTTCCGAAAAATCATCTGCTCTTTCGTCGTCGTCTTCAAACCCAGCATCGGACATAGGCGTAAAAGCCTTAGCCGATCTCTCTTTACGAGATAGATCGCGCGCGATCTCCAACGGATCGTTAGAAACTTTTGAATCGACCAACGGTTCGACAGAACGCTTGGCGACAGCAGAATCAAATGAAGTCAAAAACTTCATAGCGTCAGCGCTCGTCGCTTCTTCACAAAATTCGCGACTAAACTCGTGTAAGGCAAAAAAACAGTCGCGAGCGTCGGCCTCTTTGAGCGAGTCCTCAAGTTCGACAACAACTTCCGTATCGTCTTTTACAGAAACGGCGCCAAGAAGTCTGAGTACTCGCAAACTAGACTCGTCGAGAGGGACGATCGGACGGCCAAAAACAAACAACGAAACGTACTCCGCCATGAAACGGGTACAATACGGAATAGATCTCAGAAAGTCTACTACTTCTTCGTAACCGTTTGCGCGTTGATCTTCTAATTCGAACTTATAAGTCTTATCAAAGATCCATTGAAGGGTCCGGCGAAGTCGTTCGCCGACGCGCGTAGCTTCCTGACCGATATTCGCGACGCGAGCAAGCTCGTCTGCCTTGCCATTAACGACGCGCGCGATCTCTTCTGCCTTAGCGATACGGATCTCGTTCCAGTCGATAAAATAACTCTGAAGCGCGACAAAAGAATTACGCGCTTGTTCAAAAGTTGCGTTTTCCAAGAAAATAGCAAAGACAACGTGTTCAAGAACTTTCCGATCTTTGGACAAAACGATCGGAGAATTCGGACAACGCTTCTTTAGTTTATTGAAAAAAGATTTTACGTCTTTTTGACGCGCAACCATCTTGTCACCGCTTGAAAAATTATTTTGTAATCGCAGCGTAGCGCTTCCTACGCCGCGAGAAGATCGGCAAGACCTCATCGCGCAACACGCAATGACTCGAAAATACGATCAGATTATCTTACGCCTACTCTTCGAGCTCGGCGTCAGACTCCTCTTCATCTTCTTCGAATTCGTCCTCTTCTTCGTTCGAAGCTTCTTTCATTGAATTTTCCGCAGCCAGGATCTGGGTAACGGCAATCAAATTCTTAACGCCTTCGTCAACGAGGAATTGCAACGTCGGAGTATATCGAGTATCGATCCTCTTCGCACATTTTTGTTGAAGAAAACCGGCCGCGCTTTGTAGACCTTTCAACGCGGTACGTTCTCTTGCTTCGTCGCCGCGAGTCATAAAATAGACTTTGGCAGTACGCATATCGGCGGCAACTTCCACTTTGGTGATCGTTACAAGATCGACGCGCGGATCTTTTAAGTCAGTCAAAATCGAAGTGGCGACAACCTCGCGAATTGCTTCGGCGGCCTTCAACGCTCTTCTTGAAGCCATCTAATTCTTTTCTCTTTATTTCTTCATACGACAAATCAACGCTCTAAGTCGCGCAGCGACGTTTACGACGCGTCGTTTGTTCTAGCTATTATATGAAACAAGCGTAGACGGTCGCGGTCCGACTTGAACCTCGATCGTCTTACATCGCTTACAACGTCAAAGCGTACGAGCAACTTCTTCGATCTTGAACGCTTCCAAGACGTCGCCTTCTTTAACGTCGTTATAGTTCTTCAACTTGATACCGCATTCATAACCTTCACGGACTTCTTTAGCGTCGTCCTTTTCACGTTTGAGGGTATCCAGAGTATATTCGCCAATGATACGGCTGTCGCGAATAACGCGGATCTGGCAATCGCGCTCGATCGAACCGTGGATAACGCGCGAACCGGCGATAACGCCAACGCGGCTGATATTGAAGGTGCGCAAAACAAGCGCGCGACCAAGTTCTTTGACTTGTTCGATTGGCTTCAACATACCTTCGAGAGCGGCGCGGATATCTTCAGACAGCTTGTAGATAATATCATATCTACGAACCTGAACCTTTTTCGCTTCCGCGAGCGCGCGAGCGCCTTCGTCAGGAACGACGTTGAACCCGACGATAATCGCGTCGGAGGCGTCGGCAAGATAAACGTCCGCTTCGGTCACGCCGCCGACAGACGCTTGAAGGATCTTGACCTTGACTTCCGGGTGATCGAGTTTGCCAAGTTCTTTACGGATCGCTTCGATAGAACCGCGAACGTCGGCGCGAATGATGACGTTAAGCGTTTGCTGCGTCTTCGCGGAGTTGATACGTTCAAACAAGCTTTCCAAAGTAACGTGGGAAGCGGAACCGGCAAGTTCGAGTTCACGAGCCAGCTTGGCGCGTTCTTCGGCAATTTGACGAGCCACGGAGATATCTTCGAGGACAACGAATTTACTACCGGCGTCAGGAGCAACGTCAAGACCGGTCAAGGAGACGGGAACGCTAGGTCCGGCCTCTTTAATGCGTTTATGGGAGTCGAGCGTATCGGTCATCGAACGAACGCGACCATAGGAAGAACCGCACAATACAACGTCGCCGTTCTTTAAGGTACCGTTCTGGACCAACGCCTTACACACGACGCCTTCGCCGGCTTGCATAGAGGATTCAAGAACGACGCCCGTAGCGTTACGGTGCGGATTCGCCTTCAATTCAGAAATTTCAGCGACCAACAACAACGTCTCAAGCAATTTATCGACGCCCATGCCGGTGATGGCGCTCGTGTCGATAACTTCGACGTCTCCACCCCACTCGACCGGAACAAGGTCGTTACTAGCCAATTCTTGAAGGATCCTGTCGCGTTTAACGCCGGGGAGGTCCATCTTGTTGAGCGCGACAACGATCGGAACGCCCGCCGCCTTAGCGTGGCTAATAGCTTCTTCCGTTTGAGGCATGACGCCGTCGTCGGCGGCGACAACAAGGACCGCGATATCAGTACAGTTAGCGCCGCGAGCGCGCATTTCGGTAAACGCTTCGTGGCCGGGGGTATCAACGAACGTAACGGCGCCGCCGTTAGGAGCGGCAACACGGTACGCGCGAATGTGCTGCGTAATACCGCCCTTTTCGCCAGAAACGACGTGAAGGTTCAAAATACGGTCCAACAAAGAGGTCTTACCATGGTCGACGTGGCCGAGGAACGTCACGACAGGCGCGCGAGGTTCCAAAGATTCAGGCGGATCGACAGCGTCAAACGCAGTGTCGACAAATTGTTCCTCAAGGGTCGCGGGCTTCTTGATGGTCGCTTTAAGATCGAATTCCATGATCAATAACTCGATAACTTCCGCTTCGAGCGTTTGATTCATCGTCATCATCATACCAAGCTTCATCAACGTCTTGATCAACTCGGCGACACTCTTACCGGTAGCCTCAGAGAATCCCTTGACGGTACAAGGCATTTCGATGACGATATCGCTCGTACGCGGGGCAGTAACGACGGTAGCCTTAGAATTCGAGCTCTTGCGATTACGTCCGACGCGTTGCGAATAACCGAAATCATCGTCGTCTTGCGATTCAAAGCCACGATTATTACCACGACGCTTATTATTGTTGTTATTAGTGGGCTTTCTGCTGAGTTCTTCCTCAGCTACGCCGCGTTCGCCGGAACGTCCGGGCTTTCTACCGTGAACATTTTCAGCGGCGGCGCCAAAAGCGCTTTGTCCAACTTTACCGGGGCGTTGGCTCTTGTCTTTCAAATCAGAGACAACTTCTTTTTTATCACCGACGCCGCCTTGGCCCTTAGTTTTGCGCTCTTCAACAAGGGTACGCAACGGACTTTGGAAATCTTTCGGGTTAAAAGTCTTGATAGGCTTTTGAGCGACCGGTTCTTGCGCCTTCTTAACGGGCGCCTTAGCGGTCTGCGTAGGCATCGCGGCAAGGTGGATCGTCACTTTCGGACGATTACCGGCATTTTTGGCTCCCGGTTTATTCGCGGCGCCATTGCTGTCAGGCTTCTTCGGAGCGGCGCCCAAGACCTGGACGCGACCGCCGTTTTTATTCGACGTGATCATCGGAGGACGTTTCATTTCGTCCAAAGCCTGCGTACGTTCAAATTGCGTCGCATAGGCGGGAGGTGAAAGCGGAGCGGGACGAGAAGTACGATTGTCGATCGGTTTGATCGGCGCGTTATTCTTGCGTTGCTCGTTACGATTATCCTTACCTTTACGGCTGATCGCGCCCGCTAACGGAGCGGCAGACTTCTTTTGCGAGAGGTCGACCGTCTTTTTAGCGTCGTCGGCTTCTCGGGCTCCGACAACAGCCGCAACGTCGTTGGCCTCAACGCTTACGGGCTCAGTCTCCGTCTCTTCAACCTTCGGCTCAGAACCGGACTCTTGAACGGCGCTAGTTTTCGACTGTTCGTCTTCGCTTACCGCGACTTGGTCGGCTTTCGACTCAGCAACGCTCGGAGCTTCAGCAACGTCGGCCTTATTTTCAGCGGTTTGGCTATCCGCGTCCGTCAAAACGTTTTCGCTCGCATTTACGTCGTCGCGTTCGTCGTTAGACTTACTTTCTCCGGCAACCTCAGGGGTATCTTGTTCCACGATAGACACTTCTTCACAACCCTTCGGTTGCTTTTCCTCTGCCTCGACAACCTTCTCGTTAGAAGCAGCAACGTCGACGTCTAAATTTTGTTGAGACGCCGCGTTCTCTTCCGTAACAACAGTATTTTCAGTTTGTTCAACAACGACTTGCTGCGTAACGTTTTCGCTAACGACGTCATTAACCGTTTCTACGGAATTATTGTCGCTACCTCCGTCAGTAGCGACAACATCACCGGATTCTTCGCTTTGTTCGCCCTCGCCGTCGACAGAAGCCTTTTTCGTAGTCTTAGAGAAACCGCCAAAGAGAGAGGTAAATCCGTTAGTACGCGGTTTAATAACAGGCGTCGAAATAACCTGAACTTTTTTCGGTTCTTGCGAAGGGATAGACGTGGGAGGAACCATCTCAGGCAATTCCTTAGCAACCTCGGCCGGCGCTTCAACATTACCTTCAGAAAAATACTTTTCGATCTGCGCGACTTCTTCATCAGTCAGAGAGTGGAAGGGCGTATTCGCCTTAAACCCCAGATCTTGACAGGCGTCACAGACCTGCTTGCTAGTTTTTTTAAGATTCTTGGCTAACGTATAAATTCGAATTGTCAACGTACTCTACTCTTTTGTTAAATCTATCTTTGCAAGAAACGCTTCACGTCGACATATATAGACGCATTCCCTAGCGTTTTACAAAAATCACTATTGCTAAAATTCAACAATTCGCTACGCGTCAACGCGCGTAACTCGCAATCCATCTATTCATAGCGTGGTCAAAACAAATTTAACAACGCTCGCAACACAGTAACCGGGACGCACTCACGATCGCTCAACAGAACGACCGTCGTTCACGAACCGATCCAACGTCAAAAACGGCCACTCGGAGTCATTCGGTTACAAACAACGCCAAGAACTTATAAAAACTAACTTTGCTCTCCTCCTGTCCAAACACACGACCACATAGCGTGCGCGACGCTAGTCGCAAATCAGATCCTGGCGATCCATATTGCTCGACGCACACACTAAATTATACTACCTTCCGGAGAACGTTTCTCAAAAATTTTCCGAAACGTTCTCATGAAATGTACGCTAAACACTTACCGAGCGTCACAGTTCGTCAGAGTTTCGTTCCTTAGCACGACGTTCCTCGTCCTTGGCTAAACGTTCCAGACGCTCTCTTTCTTCATTTTCGGCGACAAGTTCGTCGGCGCGTTCAACGATCGCGTTAACGGCGTCCATATCAAGACCGGAGATCTGAACGAAATCATCGGGTTCAATGATGGAAAGGTCGTCGACGCTAAAGAAGCCTTCGCTAACAAGCGCGTCAGCGATCTCTCTCGTGATACCGTCGATCTTCATGAAAGTCGAAGTAGCTTCGTCCAAAACCTTTTCAAGTTCGTCTCTTGTCATTACGTCGATGTCCCACCCGCTGATACGACAGGCAAGGCGCACGTTTTGACCGCCGCGACCAATAGCCAAACTGCGTTGGTCGGCAACGCGTTGACCGGGAGCGCGCTGTTCCATGCTCGGAGTGTCTACTAAAACGATAGCGCGTCCAAGTTTATGACACAACATGACGTCTTCGCGATCTCTAATATCAGCAGGTTTCAAAGCGTTGCGGATCAATTCGCGCGGATCGTCGTCCCAAACGACGAAGTCGATACGTTCCGAGCCGCCCAGCTCATCAGTAATGGCGCGACTACGAGCGCCGCGTTGCCCAACGCACGCGCCAACGACGTCGATACGCGAATCATGACTCGCGACGGCGACCTTAGTTCTTTTACCAGGTTCGCGTTCGATACCTTTGATCTCGATCGTACCGTCTTTGATCTCCGGGATCTGTAATTCACAAAGGCGTTGAACAAATTGTTTACGACTTCTACTCAGAACGACCTTGACGCCTTTCGGCTTCATTTCAACGTTCCAGACCAAAGCGGTAACGGGCTGACCGGGACGAAAAGTCTCTTTCGGGATACGTTCAGCGCCGGGGAGAATCGCGTCAATAGAATCAAGAGCAACGATTTCGACATTATGTTCGCGACGACGAGCTTCACCGACAACGATTTGTCCTTTGAACGGCAAAAACTTGTCGTAGATCATCTTATGTTCGGCTTCTCGAATCTTTTGCTTGAGAACCTGTCCGGAAATCGTCGCTCCAACACGACCGCGAAGATCGGCTTGCGAAAGAGGAAGGCTGTCACGGAAGGCGCTGATCTCGCCGGTGGAGCGATCGATATAAACTTGCAAAGGCGCTTCGTCGCGTTCGCCGGGTCTAGCGGCTGTACTATCCGCATGCGCCAAAGCTTCTTCGAGACAACGGAAAATATCTTCTTTGTCGATCTTACGGTCATTATGAACCTGCTCGACATACTGCAAAATATCGTTATCTTTCATTACGCTATCGCTTCCAATCCTTAAACAAAAACACCCGCAAGCCTTCCCTTATACCGGCGCCGTCGCAGATACAAAGGAAAACGTTAAACCGAATCGTCGTTCGCCCCGTTATCACGCCAATCCAACGCGCCATAAAGGAGTCTGACCGCAACCACATAAACACGTAATGATCGTCTTGCGACTTTCAACAAGGCAAAAACGACCAGACAACTCGAAGATCTATCCAACGAATTGCAATGACACGCATTCTACTCAAGGATACAACTTCTCAATAAAAAGTCAAGTCGACCCTACGTTTGAAAATCGAATACCAAAGTATTTTCCAAGGTCCAATTTCAAAGTGAACGCCACGTCATCACATTTTACACAAACTTTCTATATTAACAACACGTTTCTAAATTAAATTATTGTAAAACAGCAAGATTTACAACTGATTTACGTAATACAATGTTTATAACGATTATTCCAGTCAATAATTGTCGCTCAATCGTAGTTTCATGAAAAAAGGCGTCCGTTGCATTATCCAACGAACGCCTTCATATGAAGATCTCTAATAATCCGACCTTCTAACTAAAAAATTTCATTTAGCCTTGTTAAACGAAAGTTGATTGTCGCCCTGTTTCAAAACGACCCAACGATCCGCGGAAATATTTTTAGCCAAAACATCGCAAGCGGCGCCGGCGGGAACCGCAGTAGCGGAATTTTCAACAACAAAGCCCTCGGGAACACAGAACCAACCGGTAGTTCCTTCCGGAACGGAAATTTGAACATTCAACGCTTCGTCGTTAGAATCATACGCCACTTCGATCTTTCCGTAGTTTGTTTCCGCGGCATAACCGATCTTTTTGAGACAACCAAGATTCGGGGCAACGACGAATTCTTCAAAAGCCGGCTTGATCGGGCGAACGCCGACAGCGTATTGCGCCAAGCAAGTAAGGCCGCCGCCACTCCAAGCATGGTTGGTAGTACCGCCGCCGTAGCCTTCGGCGCCGATTCCCCATCCTTCCCAAAGGGTCGTATAATCGGGGCAATCCACCATCTTGGAAAATCTCTTTTGAAGGCGGAACAACGCGTAATCGTCGTACCCCATGGAGAAGAGCGCTTGAAGAACATATTTCTCCATATAGGGACTGGCGTGTTCTTGCGTCTTAAAGACTTCCAACAACTTCGGATAGTTTTCCGGTTCTACAAAATTGGCGACAAAAGCCATCGCGTTAGAGCGATCGTCGGTCTTACCGGTATAGTCCGGACTACGGTACTCGGTTCCCGTCCAAAAAACGCGATTGAAATTCGCATTTAATTTTTCACGACGACTTTGGAACTCAGTCAAACCATTTTGATCGCCGAGGCGTTCAGCAAGGAAGATAGCTTCATCAAGAGCGAGCGCATACCAGCAGTTGAGCAAAGCGCGAAGGTCGATATTCTCGCCCCAGTCGCCCCAACTCCAATCGCCGTTACGGACTTTAATAACGCCTTCTTCGTCGAATTCCCAAATCATCAAATAACGCTTGATCGCGGGATAGATATCTTCGCCTGTAACAAAATCGCCGGAGAAGAACGAGTAAGTCCCAAGGCCGGCAGTACTGATCGTCGCCAAGATCTGCGCGGGCAATTCTTTGGACCAGTTACCGTCGGGAATCGGCGCATACATCGTTCCGTCCGCGCGTTGGAAACGCGCAAGTTCATAGAACGCTTTACGCGGAATAGCGTCGGCCGTACGAGTCATCGCGTAGAACGCTTCGCCAAGTTCGTTAACGGCGTCGCCCCACCAGTGCGAGCGTTCACGGTCGGGACAATCGAAATAAGAGTCGCGCATCGTTACATACAGCGTACGTTCAGCCTTCTTCCAAAAACGATTGTAGAAATCGACGTCGCATTGGAAATTAGAGGTAAAAACAGTGTCGTAACCGGTTTCACGATACTGAAGCGAAATAGGACGAACGCCCTTGGGAAGCGTATAGATCATCTTATGACCATTCATCCAACCAAGCGATTCATACTCTTGAACGCCATCTTTCGTAACATATTCGCCGCGAACATTATATTCACTTCCCCCCATGTAGTCGTCGGTACGCATATCGATCGTGAGTCCTGCGGTAGCTTCGACCTTAAGACAGGGAGTCGCATGGAGGTTATAAGGCATTTGGCAGATAACTTGCATACCGCCGTCGGCTGTGGGAATTTCAGTCAACGACAGATAATCATGTTTTCCCCAATCCTTAAACAGCGGGGAAGGACGCAAAAACAGATAGTTCCAGGGAGCCAACGGTTTCTGCGTTTGCGGATCGATAGCCAAGCCAAATTCTTTCGCGTCTTTCCAAGCGGAATCGTCAAAAGCAACGGCTTTCCAATCGCCTTCATAATCGTACTGGGCGTTAAAACGAACATTCCATTCGCCTAAACGTCGATTCGGTTGCGGATCGACCGTCGTCATTTCGTAAGCGCCGGCAGTCTTTTCACGCCAATCGGCGGCAACTTTAGAAACGTCAAACTTACTAGTAACTTCTTTGGAACCACGAGACGTGATATTAGGCGCGGTAATTCCTTGCGGAACAGCCGAGTACACCGACGCTTTCCAAGTTGAATCACTGACGAGATAGAGACCGTTTTCACCGTTAGTCGTAGCGTCAAAGATAAAACCGGGGACGCCGCTATTAACATGGGAAAAACCTTGTTTCCCAAAGAACCAATGGAGAACAGCGATCGTATTCTTACCTTGTTTCAGATAAGGCTTAAGGTCGACAACGTCATAGTAAGTATCGAAAGGCGTAGGACCACGTTTTAATCCGCCTTCAAAAACGACATTTTCACCATTGACGTAAAGCCAATACTTAGAATCACACGCAACACGAGCAACGGCTTGTTCCGGAATTGCGTCTAATTCGATCGTTTTACGATAAGCTTGCCACAAGTTGGGTAAGATCGGCTCCGGAAGATCGGCCGCGCCGATCCACTTGGCCTTGAAATCAGTCGTAGGTTGAAAATGCGCGCCAAGCGGAATTTCGCCCTGTTGCGTGAGTTTCAACGGCGCGGAAACGTCGTATTGAGAACTATTATCCGCGGCAAAAGAATTCGCTACGGAGACGTTGAGTCCTAGGCATACGCATAGGAAAGCAGAAAACAAAAACTGTTTCATTTATACTCCTAAGTATTCAGTACTTGGAACTATATCGACGACCATCAGATCACGGTTCGTCTATGTTATTTACCATGCACTAACGCTCGATCGCGTGAATGCGATCTCGATCTCAAACGAATCTTCCGCGCTTAGAAAACTCTTGGATCTCAGATTGCATCGCCGATTCGACCAGCACGGGTTGTTCGAGATTCCAAGGTAAGAGTACCGTAAACACGCTACCAAACCCAGGTTGACTCTCTAACGATATCTCGCCTTCTAGTAATTTGCACAACTCTTTGACAATAGACAGTCCAAGTCCGCTACCGGAGTACTCGCGCGTCATCGTATTCCCTTCCGTGGCGCTCTTCCCCTGCCTGAACTTCTCAAAGATGATCTGCCTATCTTCTTCCGCAACGCCAACACCGGAATCGATTACTTTCAGCTGCATAAACGGTATCGCGTCGGCGTTAGAAATTGAAGAACCTAAAATACGCGGAGTAAACGGCTCGTGTAAGATCTTGCGGACTTCGATCTGGATCCTTCCTCCTTCCGGCGTAAATTTGATCGCATTAGAAAGAAGGTTATTCAAAATCTGTTGAATACGAGCCTCGTCTTGCTGCATATGCGGTAACTCAGGCTCAAAACTTGTCGTTAACTCCAGATTCTTCTTGTCGAGAAGCGGCTTAGCCATATCGCATTGCGCTAAGACAGCCGCCTCGATCTTAAATTCGCTCAGATTCGGTTCAACGCGTCCCGCATCCATTTTGGCAAGATCGAGAATATTATTGATCATCGCCAAAAGCGAACGTCCGGACTTATTAATGTTATTTACGTAACGTAGTTGTTTTTCGTCAAGAGTTTTGATCGATCCCAAAACGTCGCTAAAACCTAAAATACTATTGAGCGGTGTGCGCAACTCATGACTCATAGTCGACATAAAGTCCGACTTTACGCGGTTTGACTCAAAGAGTTGCAAGTTGGTCCTCGCCAGTTCGTCGACCTTACGTTCAAGTTCAGCGTTCAAGGACCGCAATTTTTCCTGCGTCGCGACCAAATACTTCAACATCTTATTGAAGGCGTCGCCCAACGCTTCAAATTCATCGGCGGTACGAAGATTGGCGCGTTTAGAAACATCGCCGCGTCCAATAGCTTCACTTACGTCGCGCAAGCTCCGCAACGGCTTGACGATAACAACGCGGAGAACGACACAAAACGCGATCATCCCTAAAAAAGCGCTCACGATCGCGCCCGCAAGCAAAAGTGTCCACAACCGAGCGCTCTCTTTCTTCGCAGGCGGCTCGGGGATCGTAACTTGAACCACGCCTAACGTAGATCCAAACTCCAGATTTGAATCCGAGTCGTCCATGATCCCGAGATGGCAATTCAAACACGCGTGTCCAAGTCGTAAAGGTTGGTAGTAGTGATAGCGTCCGTCTTCATCCACGCGTTCCACTGCCGCATTAAGAAAATCGTCGGAATCAGGATCGACCGACGCGGGTCTGGCTAATTCTTCAAAAAGTCGTTCTTCAAATTCATCGCGCGGTTTGTCGTCCTCACCGTCGAGCTGAGCGCCATACGCGCGAATAAGACGCGTTTCGATACGCGCGCGTTCCGACGAGCCGCCGATCTTCTCGCTCAACATTTTCATCGACTCGATAAAATCGTCGTTAGCGGCGGAATTAACAGGCACGATCTCGTCGCCAGTACGATTAGACGCCAAACCTTTGATATGGATCAAGAGGAATTCTCTCTCGCTAACGAGCTTTCCCATCAGCGGATTTTGAGCTTCAACTTGCGATTTCGTCGCTTTATAGAAAAGCGCGACGCTAAACAAGATGACAACGGCGAGAGCGGCGCCAAAAGAAACAAGACACTTGATCTCAAGACTTGATTTTAAAAGCGATTTTCCCGGGCGTTTCAGATCCATACTTACAATTCCAATCCGTTAGCGCGATATAACGCGTCGCCAATAATTAGGGCGAGATCAAGTCTATACACAAAAGCGAACTTACACGATATTTCGTTCCCAAGTTCTTCGCGCGAATACCCTATTTTAAAAAAGTCGCCGTTAGCCGTCAAGTTTCTTCGAGATTTTTTAGCGAGCTACCTTCCTGGTCGTATTGCGCTTGGAGTATTCAGAACGTGAAAAAATTTTAAATTGGCGTTTATCGGGAGCGACATAACTGTTATAATCCGCCATCCGTGTTCGTATCCCATACGACCGTTACAAGGTCAAGAATCACCTAAAAAGACGAAAAAATCGCGAAAAAAGCAAAGTAATGACACGTACGATCTGTATTGCGAATCAGAAAGGAGGCGTTGGTAAAACGACCACGGCTATCTCATTAGCCTCATGCGTCGCGAAGTCCGGTGCATATGCGCTTCTTGTCGATCTCGATCCGCAATGCAACGCGACAAGCGGACTTGGTCTAATGCCTTCCTCGCGTCACCCCTTTGCGTTTCTCGACGTTCCGATCGCCCAATCGATACAAAAATCGTCCGAATACCTTGACGTGCTCCCGGGTTGTCGCAGTTTCGCCGACGTTGAACGTTTAGCGACCGCGCAAGACCCGTTATATTTTGATAAGATAGCGCGTCAACTCATTCGAGAGACACGAGAATACGATTACGTTTTTATCGACTGTCCTCCTTCAGTAGGACCATTAACGCAAGCGGCGTTGGCTTGGTCGGATGAAGTCTTTACCCCTATACAATGCGAATTCTTCGCCATGGAAGGACTCGTACAGATGATCGAGATCATCGGTAAAGCAATGAAGCGACCGGAAAGAGCGCTCGAATACGGCGGCGTTATCTTAACGATGTGCGATCCCGCGCTCGAACTTACTTATGAAGTGGAAAACGAAGTAAGAGAATTTTTCGGCGACGTAGTCTTTAAAACGACTATCCCGCGCGACGTGGCAATAGCGGAAGCGCCGAGTCACGGCAAATCAGTCGTAGAGTACGCGCCTCGTTCAAGAGGAGCGCGCGCCTACGTCGAACTATGTTTGGAGGTAATGGAACGTGTCTAAAAGTAATCAAAGATTAGGTCGAGGTCTAGAAACGCTGTTACGCAATGTGGCGGCGGCTCAAACCGTAGCCGAACCTCTTCCGGAATCTACTGCGTCGACTTCAACAGTCGGAACGGCAACGCGCGATAATTACCCTTCGATCGTTCCGTTCACGACAGATCTTGACGCTCAGGACGTAGAGAGCAGACGTCCTGAATCGATGAAATCCGAAGCCGCGAAATTAGAAGAAGAAAAAGATCGCGTCTTAGCGACTTACTCGAACGGCCGCGTTGCTACTGAGCTCGACGTCGACCTTATCGAGCGCAATCCTTTCCAACCTCGTTTAGACTTTGACGAAAGCGAACTTCAAGATCTGAAAGCGAGTCTTGCCGAACACGGACTCATCCAACCTATCGTCGTTCGTCAAAACGGCGAACGCTACGAGATCGTCGCGGGCGAACGTAGATTCCGCGCCGCCAAAGACTCCGGTTGGAAAAAGATCCCCGCAATCGTTTTCGTCGTCAACGATCGAGAGATGGCGGAACTGGCGTTAACGGAAAACATCCAACGCCGCGACCTCAATCCGATTGAAAAAGCGCTTGCGTTCCGCGGTTACCTCGATTCCTACGGCGGTACTCACGACGAGCTCGCCAAACGCTTATCTCTCGATCGTTCCACCGTCAGTAATCTAATGCGTCTGTTGGAACTCCACGACGAGGTACAAACGATGACGCGTCAAGGCGCGATCACCATGGGGCATGCTCGCGCGCTCCATTCGTTGGAAGAATGGGACCAACTTGATATGGCCAAACGCATCGTGGAAGAAGGACTCAGCGTTCGTCAAACCGAAGCGATCGTTAAAGAGTATCTTGAAGGCGCCGGCGACCTTATACAACCTCGTCCGACCAAACAACCTGCTGAAGTTAGCCCGCGAATCAGAGACTTGGAACAACAATTCCGTTCTTGGCTCGGCATGAAAGTCAAGTTGACTTCTAACGACAAAGGAAAAGGAAAGCTCGTCGTCCAATTCAATTCCAACGACGAATTCGAACGAGTTTACCAAATGCTGAAACCGCGAGAATACTGATACTACGACCACAAAAATGAAGGAGCGATAAGATATCTTATCGCGCCTTTTATTTAACGGTAAGCGTAACAACTCACTTCTTAGCCGGAATAACAAATTCTAAGACGTTTTTACCGTCGATAACGCTAAATTCAGCTTCCGTACCTTGCGTTAAGATCATATTACGCGCAAAAATACTGGGGACGTCGTTATCTACCAACGGATTCATTTGAGGTCCTTCGAACGAATATCTGAGTTCGATATCTCTCTTTTCGGTAATCCCGATAACAAACGTCAATTCTTCCACTTTCAGGAAGAAGTAGTTGTCGAAGAGTTCTTCAACTAATTGGATCAACAGTTCGCGACGTTCTTGCTCAACAAGATGCTTCATAGCAAAATCGTCGATCTTAGCGTCGAACCCGAAGTAGTCAAAATCCTTATCCAGATCGAATCGGATCGTATCGACGCGACGGATAAATGCGCGCGTACGTTCGCGTTTCGGGCGTTCGAAAATCTGTTCCGGCGTGCCGTCTTCGTACACGATCCCTTGATCCATATAGAAAACGCGATCGGAAACGTCGCGCGCGAAACGCATTTCGTGCGTAACAATCGCCATCGTCATTCCGGATTCGTCCGCCAAACTACGAATAACGCCTAATACTTCGTTGACCATCGTGGGGTCAAGCGCGGAAGTAGGTTCGTCGAAGAGGATGATCTCAGGACGCATCGCCATCGCGCGAGCGATCGCAACGCGCTGTTGTTGTCCGCCGGAAAGTTCCCAAGGAAACGCCCATGCTTTACCGGCAAGTCCAACCTTCTCCAGAAGATCGAGCGCGTGTTCTTGCGCTTGCTCTTTGGTTTCTTTCAACAGAGTCGTCGGAGCAAGCATAATGTTTTCGAGCGCGGACAGGTGCGGGAATAGATTGAATTGTTGGAAGACCATCCCCATTTTACGACGCAGCTTCCGAACATCCATCTCTTCCGCGTTTTCACCGTCGACCAAAATAACGCCGGAGTCAGGAGTTTCCAACAAATTCAAGCAGCGTAAAAACGTACTCTTACCGGCGCCGGAAGGGCCGACGATAGAAACGATCTCCCCCTTGTTGATCGTAGCGTCGAGATCTTTAAGAACGGGGACGCCGCCAAAATTCTTGCAAAGCCCCTTAACGACGATCATATTTTTACCGGAACGATCCACGGTAGATTCTCGGGCGTTCATACGTTCACCTCCCCCTTCGCTCGCTTACGACGATTCACAGGATTAAGTCTATGCTCAATAAAAACGAACACGGACGCAAGAAGATGCGCGGAAACAAGATAGATGATCGCTGTGGCGATCAACGGGAAAAACGCTTCATAGGTACGCGCGCGAACGATATCGCTCGCTTTCGTCAAGTCTTGCGTAGCAATATAGCCAACGATCGAAGTCGTTT
Organism: Thermoguttaceae bacterium; assembly: GCA_045599605.1. GTDB lineage: Bacteria > Planctomycetota > Planctomycetia > Pirellulales > Thermoguttaceae > RUG369. The sequence continues at coordinate 226,189 of JAZRWE010000002.1, read as the reverse complement.
TCAACAAGGAAATGAATTCGCCCTTATAAACGGGAATAATACGACGGCAAGCGATCGGGAAAATGACCTTCGTAAAGACTTGGAAACGTCCGAACCCTAACGCGCGAGCGGCCTCGATAAGCCCTTTGTCGATACCGTCGACGCCGGTCCTCATCATTTCACCGGCATACGCGGCAAAGTTAAGCGCAAGAGAGATAGTCGCAACGATCTCTTTTTCAAGCCCCCAAGGCGCTTGGAACTTAGCAAAGACGACGTAATACATGATCAACAAGATAACCAAGATCGGCGTGCCTTGCATAATACCAATATAGAGCTTGGCGGGGTAACGCAACCACTTGCGGCGAGAACGACGCATCCAACATTGCAAGAACGCGAACACGGTCCCAAGGATCGTAGAAGCAACGGTAATACCGAGCGTTACGCAAAGACCGTTAGCAAATAATCGCCAACGCCCCTCGACAACAAACGTCTTTTCGAAACTACGGCTCCACTTTTGCCAAGCCGTTTTATTTTCGGGAAGTTCAGAATTAGAAGCCGCGGCAGCTTGTTCTTTAACATAAGGTTCCCAACGCGTCTTGAGTAACATGACGCCGGCGGGACAGTCGATATAGTCGTCGGAGAACAACATCGTTTCGGCGCGTTCAGGCGTCTTGTCGAGGTTACCGACGGCAAGGTCAAGCTTCTCTTGTTCGACAGCGGGGAACAACGCGTCGTAGAACAATGATTCGAAGCGATATTCCATATTGAGGTACAGCGCGAGACGTTGGACAAATTCAGTATCAAAACCGGACCAACTTCCATCGCCGCGGACAAAAGACATCGGAATATTTTGCGGATCGTTACCAATAACCAAAGGCTTACCGGCGTTGATCGGATTTTCCGGAGCCGGAATCTCAGGCATAACGGGATCGATGGTCTTGACCCAACGGTTATACATCTCGTCATAAGTACCGTCTTCACGATACGCTTTGATGAATTCGTTGACCTTGTCCATCAGTTCGCGATTCTTGAAAGGCGCGCCAACGGCAATATGACCTTCGCCGAGAGAATCGGGCATGACCACAAACTTAGAGTTATTTGCGGCGGCATATTCAAGAGGAGGGCGATCGTATGCGACGGCGTCGATCTTACCCGATTCCAACGCGGCGTAAGCGTCGGCGGGAGTCGCAAACGTAGCGATCTTAGCGTTAGGAAATCGCTCCATCGCCAGTCGTAGAGAAACGCATTCGGTCTCTCCGCCGACTGTTATCGTCGACTTATTCAAATCGTCAAGCGAACCGATCAAAGCCGCTTTACGAGCGCCGCATCCCTCGCTAGTCATCAAAACAGAACAAACTAGCGTCAGAACACATAAAACAAGAAAACAACGTCGCAGACGCTGCGACGCAGAACCAGACCCAACCATGGTAAGTTTAGTCCGCATCCTTTTTGTCCTTACTACATCAAGACGCGTCGAGCTACTCGGAACAAGAAAACTCGTTCTCCATTACTCCACGCGTAAGGGTCAAGGGAACATTATCACGTAAACGCTGTAAACACTATTACCTACGCTTTTATACAAAATTACGCCGCTCGAACGTTAAGGAAGTACGACGTCCTATGAGGGTAATACGTCGGACGCCATCGTTTAAACTTCCTCCGCCTGCGCTCCAAACAGGAACGACACGAAGAACCGCTCCACGCCAAGCAAGCGACAAAACGATTGAAGAAATATACCCTCCTGAAAAAATATGTCAATTATTCAGATTTAAAAATTCAATCGGTAATAATAAATACGTTAAAGCTTTCTTATTCAATCCGCATTATCCCTATAATCATAACAAAAACATTCCCGCTCTATTCCAATAAAAAAGCCGTTCGAACGCGTTGATTCGAACGGCTTTTCACGTTTTACACAGTCAATTCTTCGTAAGAACGGACCTAGACTTTAAACTCATTCAGCGGAAATTTCTTCGCTTTCAGCATCGGCGGCAGACTCAGCGGTTTCTTCCGCGGGGGCGGCTTCTTCGACAGCCGTTTCGACACTCTCAGTCAACGGTTGCCAACGGCTCTTCAAGACCATGATACCCGCCGGGCAATCGATATAGTCGTCGGAGAACAGCATCGTTTCAGCGCGTTCGGGCGTCTTATCAAGGTTACCGACGGCAAGGTCAAGTTTCTCTTGTTCGACAGCGGGGAACAAAGCGTCGTAGAACAACGATTCGAAGCGATATTCCATATTGAGGAACAGCGCGAGGCGTTGAACAAATTCAGTATCGAACCCGGACCAACTACCATCTCCGGTGACGAAAGACATCGGAAGGTTTTGCGGATCGTTACCAATGATCAAAGGCTTGCCGGCGTTGATCGGATTTTCCGGAGCCGGAATCTTCGGCATTTCGGGATCGATCGTCTTGACCCAACGATCATACATCTCATCATAAGTACCGTCTTCACGATATTGTTTGATGAACGCGTTGACCTTGTCCATCAACTCACGGTTCTTGAACGGCGCGCCAACGGCGATATGTCCAACACCGACAGTATCGGGAAGAACATAGAACAACTGGTTGTTAGCGGCGGCATATTCAAGAGGAGGACGGTCGTATGCGACGGCGTCGATCTTGCCCGATTGAAGAGCGGCGTACGCGTCGGCGGGAGTCGCAAAACTAGCGACCTTCGCCTTAGGAAGACGATCTTGTCCCATGCGCAAAGAGACAGTCTCAGTCTCGCCGCCGATGATCATCGTGGGTTGATTCAGATCCTCAAGACAGGTAATAGGAGTCGCGGGACGACCGCTACAACCTTGACCGGCTAACAAACTAAGATATGCCGGAGCCAAAAGACTAGCAGAAAGAAAACTACGACGCGAAATACGCGAAGAACCAGACCCAACCGAATTAAGTTTAGTCCGCATCCCTTATTTTCCCTTACTTTCACGTAAACTTTGTAGACACGAATACCTACGCTTTGTTTAAAAACGATCCGCTCCGCTCCCATAACGCATGTTATGAACTTAAAGAGCCTACACGCAAAAACGTCATTGCGCCGAGCGGCTTAATAACCGCCGAAAATATACATGGTTCCAATATTCTGTCAACGTGTCATCTAAAAAAAATATCCCAATAGTACCCCCCTTCACAATAAAAGTAATAACAATATTTCCAAACAGGATAAAACGTATTTTATTCTCGCGGAATTAGTTGTTTAGAAATGAACCGCGCTATTGAATAAAAAGCGTCGAAAGATTATAATTGGGGAAAGGTATCGCGTCCTAGTCAACGTCCTTTGCTATGCGTTGGCAACGCGTCAAGATAACACCTCAGCCTCAGGAGAGCTTAGTATGAGCATTTTGTCTCGTCGTAATTTTCTGAAGACGAGCGCCGTTCTTTCCACGGTCGCCGTTTCCTCTTCTCAACTCGCTTCTACGCCTCGCGTTCACGCCGGCGAAAACAACATGCTCAAATTGGGTATCGTCGGTTGCGGCGGCCGCGGTTGCGGCGCGGTCGGTAACGCGATGGACGCCGATCCCAACGTTAAACTTGTCACAGCCGCCGACGTCTTCCCGACTCGCGGCAAGAACGGTATCGCCGCGCTGAAAGATCAATATGAAGATCGCATCGACGTCAAAGACGACATGTTCTTCGACGGCTTCGACGGCTACAAAAAAGTCCTCGAACAAGATATCGATATCGTTCTGTTGACCTCTCCCCAACACTTCCGTCCGATCATGATCAAAGAAGCGATCGAAGCCGGAAAGCACGTCTTTGCTGAAAAACCGGTCGCGGTCGACGGCGAAGGCCTCAAGATCATCACCGAAGCCGGCAAACTCGCTAAGGAAAAGGGCTTGAACTTAGTCGGCGGTCTTGTCAATCGTTACGGCGCTTCCGCGCAAGAAGTCATCAAACGCGTCGCTGACGGCGAGATCGGCGACGTAGTCACGGCTCGCGGCGATCGTATGGGCGGTTCCGTTTGGAAGCGTCCGCGTACCGAAGGTCAGTCGGAAATGGAATACCAAATGACCAACTGGCTCAACTTCAACTGGATCGCCAGCGAATATATCAACGACGTCACGATCCACCAACTCGATATCGCGTTGTGGTCCTTCAACGACGCGACTCCGGTCGGCGCTTACGGCATGGGCGGTCGTCTTTCTCGCCGCGGCGAAGACACGGGCGACATGTACGACTCCATGGCGGTCGTTTATGAATTCTCCGACGGTCGTTCTCTCTATGCGTTCTCCCGTCAGATCCCCGGTAGCTTCAGTCGCGCGCTGACCACCATCAACGGTTCTAAGGGTTACGCTCAAATCGGTAACTTGGAATCGAAGGCGAGCCTCTATATCAACGGCGAAGAGATCAAAGTCAAGCGCGGCGAAACTTCCGGTTACGTCGTCGAGCACAAAGTCTTGATCGACGCCGTCCGCAGCGGTGGCGCCCAATATGTCAACAACACGAGCTATATGGTCAACTCGACCGGCTGCGCGATCCTTGGGCGTATGTGCTCCTACAACGGTCAATACGTCACTTGGGACGAAATGCTCTCTTCCGTCGGCGACAAACCGAGCGAATACTCCTTCGACGCGGTTCCCCCGACGCTTCCCGACGAAAACGGCCGCTACAAGATCGCCCTACCCTGCGTCGGCATGGGTTATCTCGACTGATAGGTCGTAGATCCACTAACGATCGATATTAGCAATAGACGTCAGGGAACGACTCAACATCGTTCCTTGGCGCCTTTCTTTAGTCGATTTACGTCTACAAAGACTTCCTTTGCTTCAAAGCAAAGCCCAACTTCATACCGCTATTAACAAATATTAAAAACTGGAAAACAAATGGTAACAGAAACAACTACCCAATCTTGGGGTTCTCGCGTAGGCGGAGCGTTTAAAGGAATATTATTAGGTCTTATTTTTATCGCGCTTAGCGCGGGCGCGTTGTTCTGGAACGAAGGCAGAACGATCAAACGCGCGAAGGCGTTGACCGAAGGCGCCAACAACGTTATCACGATCTCCGCCGATTCCGTCAAAGCGGAAAACGAAGGTAAGTTAGTCTATCTGACCGGCGACGCCGTCTCTGAAGACGAACTTGTCGATCCGTATTTCAACATCGGCGTCAACGCGATCAAACTCGTTCGTAAAGTTGAGGTCTATCAATGGGAAGAAAACGTCGAAACGAAGACGGAACGTGGTTCTGGCGGTAAAGAAATTACGACCAAAACCTATACTTATCAAAAAGCTTGGCACGAAGGACTGATCGACTCGTCCCAATTCAAAGAAAACGGGCACAACAACCCGGCGAACGTTCCGGTCGAAAGCGCCAACTACATCGCGCAACACGTCAATTTAGGCGCGTTTGTATTGTCTTCCGGTCTTATTGGCGATATCGGCGGAAGTCAAGAATTTATGCCTGAGATCCCCGCGGAAATCGAACCCACGAGCGAAGCCGTAACGACTGTAGTTCCCGCCGCGGATTCCAAAGCGCCGGTAGCGCCGGTTCAAGAATCCGCTGAAGCCGACGACGACGATCAAGCGCCCGGCGATCTTTATCAAGCCGCCGACGTTGAAGACGAATATTCCCAGGAAGTCGTGTTAGATAATACGGAAGAAAAAGCCGCGTCTCGTAAGATCAACTTGAACGGTTTCGTTCTTGTAGGCAATAGTCTCTATAAGGGCGATCCCGAAAACGTCCAGATCGGCGATATCCGCGTATCCTATACCTACGTTGCGTCTCCTACCACGATCAGCGTCGTTTCGCAGCAACAAGGCAACACGTTCGTTCCCTATCAAGCGAAGACAGGTACTGTCGAACTACTCAACACGGGCGTCGTCAGCGCCGACCAAATGTTTGCGAAAGCGCAAAGCGCTAACAAGGTGATGGGTTGGCTCATTCGCGTCGGCGGATTCTTCGTCATGCTGATCGGTTTCAACCTTCTCTTCCAACCTCTTACGGTCTTGGTCGATATCATTCCTTTCGCCTCTCGTATCGTCGGCGCCGGCACGGGGATCATCTCTTTCTGCCTCGCGCTGTGTGTTTCGTTGTTCGCGATCGCGATCGGTTGGCTTAGCTATCGTCCTCTGATCGCTATTCCGCTACTCGTCGTCGCCGCTGCTGCGCTTCTTTATCCTTTATTCAAAGGCAAGAAGCAACCTAAAGCGTGATCGCAAAATAGCCTAACGTAATAACGCTTGAAACGCGGCGTTCGATCTTTCTGTTGAGAACGCCGCGCGTCTTTTTCATTATACAAAGCATTGTCCATGACTTCCGAACGCGACGATCTTACTACCAATAACGTCTCAGCTCTCAACTCGACGTCCTCAACTGTTACTAGCGCTCAAGAAGCGTCAGAACTTAAGTTGAAACAGGCAGAAAAGCAATTACTCGTTCGCGTTCGTCAAACCCAGAACGCGATAAGAAGGATCGATCTATTAGCAGCCTTCTTTGCTTTTGTAACCTTAGCTCTCGCGCTTTTACTCTTTGGGGTAATACTTGACTGTTGGGTCGTTCCCAACGGCCTTTCGACGCAAGGTCGTCTCTATTACGCCATATTTTGGTGTGTAACTTCTTGCACTTTCTTTATATACAAACTAGTTCCGGTCTTCCGTAATAAGATCAACGCGCTTTACGCGGCTAAAACCCTCGAGGAACTTTGGCAAGACAAACACAATTTTACGATCAACTGGCTCCAATTACGTCAGTGTGAAGAGCGCAATAACCAAACAAGCGAGATCCGTAAAGCCGTCATCCAAGGAGTTGCTCGTCAAGCCGCAGAAAACGCGAGCAAACAGCCCGAAGAATTAAAGATCGACTGTTCCGCCGCGATTCGATGGGGAGTCGCTTTTACGGTCGTTGTCGCAGTTATAGCGGCGTATCTCGTCTTCTCCCCTAAGAATCCTTTCACGGGAGCAGGCCGCATTATCGCGCCCCTCGCGAATATTGAACGTCCTCAGGCGCTTAGTTTCCGCTCGATCGATCCCGGCGACGCGATCGTATACCAGGGCGACCGTCTTGAAGTCGTCGCAGAGATCCCCGGCGCCGATCCCGATAAAGTCGAGATCCTATACTCATCTGAGGATGGTCGTCTAGTCGATATCGCCATCCCAATGGACTCGCTCGGATTGTCAAAATTTCAGGCGACATTCCCCGACGACGAAGAAGGTTTTACCGAAAATCTCGTCTACCGAATCGTTGTAAGTCGTGGAGCGCAATTCGAAAGTAGCTCCGATGAATACAAGATCGAAGTTCGCCCGCAACCAATGTTCCGCGTAGAAAAAACAGAATTAACGTTCCCCAAATACACTGGCTTGACGCCGCAATCTTTTGAAAACCAGGGGGACGTCCGCGCGCTCGAAGGTACAAACGTCGTTGTCACGGCTCGCTGTAACGCCGAACTCAAACGCGCGGTTCTCTTTCCTGACGGCAAAACTACGCGCGCTAAGGAGATGACGATAGACGCGAGTAATCCCCAGATCGCCTCCATTGCCTTTGACCTTACTTGGGCGGAAACGCCAAACTCTTCCGAAGACGTCGACGCTGAACGAGAACAAGACTTCACGTTCTATCAACTAGTCTCTCACGACGTCGACGATCAAGAGAATCGTAATCGGCAAGACTACGAAGTGTCGATCGTTCGCGATCTTCCCCCTAGCGTCCGTTGGACTTCCACGCCCGCAAGTATTGATGTTCCATTAAACGACGTACTAAACGTTCGACTCACGGCGGAAGACGAAGATTTTGCCTTACGTTCCGTCGAAATCGATTTCGCGTATCGCGCTACTGAAAACGGCGGCGGTAAAACCAACGCGGCGCCTAAACCGCTTGTATTATCATTTCCCAATCAGAAAAAGAACGTCGATTACTCCGACGGTCCCACGCCCTTTATTGGTCCGATCCAACTTTCCGCCGACGTCTCTCCGGAGAAATTAGGACTTGAAGTTGGCGACGAGCTTGAGTACTGGTGCGTGGCATACGACACAAAATTACCCGAGCCGAATATCGCTCTATCTGAGAAAAGAATACTCCGCGTCAGCGAACCGGTAAGCGATCCGCAAGGCGTAAATACGCCGAACGACGATGAGGAAGACCAAGAACAAGAAGAACAAAATCAAAACTCCGGTTCGGGTCAAAACGGTTCCGACGAGGGCGATTCCGCTAACGCGGAACAAAATGAAAGCGGTAATAACGACTCCAACAACGACGCCTCTGAAGAGCAGGAAGGCTCACAAGGAGATAGTAGCGACGCTTCTTCCGGTGAAGAAAACTCGGAAGATGGCGCCGAAGAGGGCGAAGAAGGCGCCGCGACAGGAACTCAAAATTCGAATCAAGGCGACGACCAAGAAGACCAATCTAATACGGGAGCCGGCAGTAACCGGGACACAGAGTCTTCCCAAGAAGCAAGTCGATCCCAAGAATCAAATTCCAACGGTTCCAGTGACTCGCAAACAGGGGGCGACAATTCTACCGAACGCTCCGATGAACAAGGCGCGGGAGACGGCGAGCCTACCGGCGATCCTTCCGATAGTTCCTCAGCTGAACCTAGCGCCAACCAAAGCGGCGAGAACTCAACCGAATCGTCTTCGCCCCCAAGCGAAGCTTTTGAAAAGATCCTTGAACATATGAATGAAACAGGCGCCGGACAACCGCAAGACGGCGACGAACAAGGAGACGATATCAATGCCTCCGCTGTCTCAGAAGTCGACGAGGAAGGCGCCGATACAAACAAAGGAACGGGCAACACCTCAGACGACGAATCCGTTGCCGACTCGCAAAATACAGCAAAAGAAAAAGAGGAAGAAGTAGATCCTGATTTCCAATCAGACATGGATATCCCTCGTTCAAACGAGAAACGCGATCTTCCCACAAGAACTAGTTCGGAAAAACCGAAAGAAGATTCGCCAAGCTATCAGGCAAACGATCCCGGTAAACTTGATTCCAACACACGCCGTCGCGAAGACGACAACGTTGACCCTGACGGAAACAATTTCCTTGCGCAAAACGCGTCTTCGGACACGTCCAACGAGGAGAATCCGCGGGGTAACACCGACTCCAACATCACTCTGGACCCGCAAGACCAGTCTGATGCGGTCGCGGGTAACGCCGTCGATCCTAACGCAGCCGAAGCCCAAGGGAACTCGAACAATATACCGGACGGTCCCTTTGAAGTCGACGACGATCCTTCCGAAACGCCGAAAAACAATAACCGTTCCGGCAACACCCTAGATCCAGGCGATTTCCCCGAGGGGTTAGGCGGAAACGGCGACTCCGGCTCTTCCGATTCCGACGTCGCCGGTAACGGATCTAATTCCAACGGCCAAGGCGCCGGTAACGATTCGCAAGGCGGCTCCACGCAAGACGACGCGGCAGACTCGGGCCCTTCAAACGGTAATTCAGATCAAAACGCTAAACGTCAAGGAGGCGGAGGCGGTTCCGGTCTAGGCGAACTGACTTCCGACGGTCCAACGCTTGCCCCCGCGGACGCGCCTAAGTTACAATACGCGGAACAAGCGACTAACCTCGTTCTCGAATACCTCGAAGATTCGTTGAAGGACGAAGTCGACCCGGAATTATTACAGAAACTAGGTTGGACGGAAGAACAACTACGCGAATTCCTTACTCAATGGCAAAAGATGCGGAAAGCGGCGGAAAGCGGAAACGTGAGATCCAAAAACGCCTACTTGAAGGCGTTGGAAGAATTACGGCTTGAAGAACTAACGCCGGACCCCTCGGACGACGAATTCACACCGCGAACGCCAAAGAACTTAGACGCCAATCGCGGTCCTCGGTCCGCCGGCGAAGCGACCCGATTAAAGACGCCCGACCGGTTGAACGAACGCGTCCGCGCTTTTACCCAAGGCGTTTCCCAAGGAGTAAATCCCTAATAATCGGTATATTCCTCCTTAAAAGAGAAAAACAAAATTTTTGTCGGCGCTTTATTTCTGATAGCGTTTAGTGTATAATCGACACGCTGCTTTGTTTAAATTTAATAAAGTGGTATTTTTACGCGGTCCTAGGACGGCCGCGTTCGTGATAAGACGAAGAAGAAGCGGTTTTATTGCGTATCCTTTTCGTAAACGTCCTACGTTCGGATGAAATCAAATCAGTTCCCCCTTATTCCGCTTACGGGAGCGCCGAACGTGCGCCGCCAAAAGAATAATCGTAAATATAAAATCGTAAATTAGGAAATAAGCTAATGGGTTCTCTCGCCGAAAAAATCAGTATGAAGGTATTTACCTCCGTACACGGCAACAATCTCGTTTATAATACTTGTTGGGAAGACCCCCGACTCGATAAACAAGTTCTTAATTTAACGCCGGACGATAATGTTTTCGTTATTACTTCCGCAGGTTGTAACGCATTGTCTTACGCCATTGGCGGGGCCAAGCACGTCTACTGCGCCGATATGAACTATCGCCAAAACGCGACGCTCGAACTAAAGATCGCCGGTATTAAAGAACTCGATTACGAAGAATTCTTCAAGCTCTTCGGCGAAGGTCGTCTTCCCGGCGTTAAGCAGATCTATCGCGATAAACTTCGTCGCCATATGAGCGAACAATCCCAACAATACTGGGATCAGTACATCACGAAGTTCTTTGACAACCCGCACAAGACGTTCTATTTCTGCGGTACTTCCGGTTTCCTTGCGAAGTGGATCAACACGTACGTCAACATACGCGGTATGCGTAAAAAGCTCGACGCCCTGATCAACGCGAAAGACCTTGAAGAACAGAAAGAGATCTGGAACAGCGTCCGTAACAAGTTCTGGTCTCCTTTGATGCGTTTTGTCATCAATCGCGACACGACGATGTCGATGGTCGGCGTTCCGAAGGATCAACGCAAGCAGATCGAAAAGACCTACGGACAATTGGTTCCCTTTGTTCAAGAATGTCTCGATACGATCTTTGGCGTTCTTCCCATCAACGACAACTATTTCTGGCGCGTATACACGACCGGTTGTTATACGAAGGAATGCTGTCCTGAATATCTGACTCGCGAAGGTTTCGATATCCTCAAGGCCGGCGCTGTCGACAACGTTACCGCGTATACTTGTACCGCGGAACAATTCCTACGTAAGAATCCCGACGTCAAGATCAGCAAGTTCATCTTACTCGACCATATGGACTGGCTCTCCGACAAGTTCTATCAAGGTCTTGTCGACGAATGGGACGCGATCCTTCAAACGGCTACGCCTCACGCTCGCGTTTTGTGGCGTAGCGGCGGTCTAGACACCTCCAAGTATCTAAACAACGTTCCGATCAAATTGAACGGTCAAGAAAAGAAACTTGGCGATATCCTTGAGTACCACTTGGATGAAGCGCAAGAACTTCACAAGCTCTGCCGCGTCCATACGTACGGTAGTTTCTATATCGCGGACCTGCTCAATACTTGAGGCGCGGTATAACGTCGTTAATGCATAGAGACGCGTTTTACTCTTATACTAACGACGCAGGTTTACGGCGATAGGCATGTTGCGTATCGCCGTATGACGATTCATTCCGCCCAAGGAACCACAAGGTTCGTTGGGCTTTTTTTATGAGTTGCTAAAAAATGATCTCGCTGATTCCCTGTTATAGTCTGGAAGATTTTTCGCTTTACCGCCAAGCGTCTGACGTCGACGAAATCTTTTCCGCTTGGTCCGCGTTATATCACCCCGCGCTTGTTGCACATTTCGACGAAGCGCCGCGTTGGGAAGCGGCAGGCAGCCCTTCTACCGGTCAAAAACGTCGTCTTGTCGTCGTCCCTCCGTGCGCGGAATACCTTATTTCCCATTCCTGGCTTAAATCAGCGGAAACAGAAGGCGCAATTGTCATCAGACACACTGCCGATCGCGACGAGATACTCAAAATCGCGTTTGAAAAATTAGGGATCTCTCCCTATCCCGAAGGCGTTACGTCGGAAGAACAACCTGAATACGACGACGCGGCAAACACCTTCCTATCCGTCGGGCTTGGTTGTTTACTAGAAGAATTGCTAACGCGCAAACTGCGTTATATGAGCAATTTAGACCAAGTAAGTTTTAAAACGCGCATACTTGAAGGCGCTCGATCTTACATGGCGCGCGACACGGAAGAACGCGAAAAAAATCTTCAAAAAGCGTTTGACCTATTAACGACTTCCAAAGAGTATTTCTTCCCTACCGCGACAAAGTTTCTAGACTTGACTTGGATACAAGAAGAAGAAGATCTTTCTGAAGCGTTACCTAACGCGTTGAAATCGCGAAGCTACCGTAAAGAGAAGACCAATTTGGTTTTCCCTGTCCCGTTATTACAAAAGTGTGAAAAAGAATATCCGCAACTGTTGGCGCTACTTAAAGAAGAGATCGACGCGCAACGAGTTATGTTGATCGGCGGCGACAGATGGGAAGCGCCGTTATACCTTATGTCCCCGACAGAAATGGGAAGAATGCTAGTCGAGGGGCGAAACGAATACGTCCGCTTATTAGGCGTCGCGCCGTCGGTATTTGGTCGTCAAGAAGCCGGTTACGCGCAACTTCTTCCTCAGATCCTGAAACAAACCGGTTACCGCGGCGTTCTTGCGCGTACGGGCGACGGTTGGTCTTTATTAGAAAAACCTAGCGATCGTTCTCAGATCCGTTGGCAAGGTCGCGACGGTTCGATCGTAGCCGCGTTTTGTAAAAAATCGCTCGACGCAACCAATAGCGAAGACATTCTCCAACTACCGGACAGGATCGGTAATTCCTACTACTCCGACGACGCTAGCGCTATCGTTTTTGAACATCGTCCCGGTAACGAATCGCGTTGGCTCCGCGACATTATGCGTATGGATCGTTATTCGCCGGTACTAGGGAAATTCTATGATATCAACGATTACTTCCGCGTGACCGAGGGCTCGGGCGACAAAGAGAAATTTGTCAAAGATCGCTTCAAGACGAATTTCCTCACGCGTTCTGCAAAGCGTAACCGTGAAGACCTCGTCTCGTTGTGGGTCAAGCGTCAACGCCTTGGAGCCGTTTCCACAGTATTGGACAATCTCGAGACAACGATCCGTATTTTAACGCTCAAAACGAAGAAGTCGCCGGCGCTCAACGCCTTGTTCAGCGAATATATAACGCGGTCTAACGAATTAAAGAAAAAAGCTACCGACGCATTAACGCAGATAGACGACTATCTACTTCCAGTCGAGTCGACATGTGAAAACTTACCGTTTGACGTCGACGCGCTCTTTGACGAACTTGAAGAGTCCAAAACGCAAATGGGCGCGGCGGCTTCCAACTATCTATCGCAAGCGCTTGGCGGAACGGACGACGTCAACGCGTCTAAACGTCCCGGTAGTTTATTTATCAATACGAAATCAACGCCGACCGAACTGGTTTGGGAAGTTCGCGCTTTATCCGGAAAGACCGATCCTACAATATTTGACGAAGTATTTGCGCAAGCGCCGAACGTCAAAACACGCGTGTTTTCAAGCGATTCTTCCAATGTCGTTCAATATGTCGCGGAACTATCCCCCGGTGAAGCGTTCTGGTTGCCTAAAATCGCGAACTATGAATACAACTTCATTACTCGTCCCCTATTCGATCGTGATAGTGCCGCGCCGGCATTATTCGAAAACGCTAACGTCCAATCAAGCGAACCCCAAGAGAGCCAAGTATCTAAGTCTAAGAAGACGTCGCTCTTCAAAAAGGTCGCTTCAAAATTAGTTGGCGACGCTCCGAATCTAGCGCAAAGTTCGTCTACCACAGACGAACGCGCTAATCGCACCTTGGCGGAATATGTATTCAAGCGTTATTCAGCGACGGAAGTAGAGAAATACTATCGACTTAAAAACGACTTCTTCGAACTTAGGATCGATCCTACGACCGGAACGGTCAATCGTTTGACGACATTTGAATCTACCGCAAGATTCAATAACGGCGTTTTACGCCAGCCTACGTTGGGCAATCGCTTGGCATGGGATCTTGCGCTTAAACTCCCGGAAGATCTACTCAAAGACGACCGCCGTCCACATGAAGATCCTCGTTACGGCTATACGGTGCCCGCCGCCGATTCGATCGAGGTATTATCGTCGGTTCCCGGAATCGGTAGGATCAAAACAACCGGTCGAATGATGGCGCCTAACGGCGAAATTGCCGGACTCTTTACGCAGTTGGTTACGATTCGTTTACGAAGTCCCATCATTGAAGTCGAGCTTGAACTTGAACCGCGCATGACGCCGGACTCGGCGCCTTGGTCTTCCTACTTTGCATGTCGTTTCGCGTGGAAAGACTCGCTTGCCGAGATCCGCGGAGGCGTAGGCGCTTCACTGATCGGCACGGCTCGCGATTATATTCAGGCGCCGGAATGCGTCGATATCCATAGCGATGAAAGCATTGGCATTACGATCCTTTCCTGCGGTCTGCCTTATTATCGTAAGATATCGGACACGCGCATGGATTCGATCCTAATACCTCGCGGCGAGACTAAGCGAAGATTCCATTTCGCAATCGGCGTCGACCTAGCCGATCCGCACACGGCCGCATTAGACAAGCTCTTCCCCGATCCGTTTAAACTCGACGCGACGCCTTGTCCCAAACGAGTTGCGACGTCGTTCTTTTCTTCAGACGCGTTCAATGTTCATATATTGTCCACGTCGCCGATACTGTCCGATCCGGCTTCGGTAGATTCGTCGCTGATCGGCGTGAAAATGACGTTACTCGAAACGCATAGCGCCAAAACCCAAGCGACGATCCGGTCATTCTTACCGATCGAACGTATCGAACTGCTTAACCTTATCGACGAAACGCAAAAAGAAACGATCGAACCGGCCAATGCCAATTCGATCGATCTGGTATTTGCGCCAAGGCAGTTAAAAACGCTTGCTGTCTATTTCAAAGACGCCTCGCTTAAATGAGCGTCTTTACAGTATCCCTGCGGCGCAACGCAAACGCTGCGCCGCTAGGATAGCGTCATAACGAGCGTTGGCGTAGTTACTTTTCGCCGCGGCGCACATCGTCGCGGCGTCGAGCGTTTCCGTATGGTTAACGGCGCCCTCTTGGAAACCGCGAGTAACGACGCGCAAGTTCTCTTCGGCCTGGTCGACGGCAATACGCGCAACCTCAACGCGTTGTCGCGCCTCTTGTTCCGCAAGCCATGCCTGTCGAACTTGTAAGCGCACGCTCGATTCCGCTTCATCGCGAACTCTAGCCATTGCCATTGCGTTTTGGCGCGCCGCGTTTTGACGAGCGCGACTTGTTCCGCCGTCGATAGGCGTCCACGTCATCCCGATAGCGGCAGTCGCGTTCGAATTATCTCTAAGATGACTATTCTCAAAGTATGAGTATGAACCGACGGCGGCAACTTGTGGCAAGACGTCGGCGCGCGCAACTTTTTCTTGTTCTTGTAAAGCGCGAGCTTCCGCGGCTAAAACTTGTAATTCCCCACGAGACCGAACTGCTTGTACCGTCAACGCGTCCAAATCGCCCATCGGCGCGCCAAGTTCTACGTCGGCGATCGAAACAGGCGCGTCCAGAGGACGCCACAAAAGCCGATTATAAGCGGATTCGGCAAGTTGTTGCGCGTTAGCGACTTTCAATTCAGTTTGACGAGTTTCCGATAACGCGACTTGCGCGGCTAGTACGACGTTTCTAGTCAACAGCCCAACGTTGTACATTTTCTCAGCGTCTTGACAATGTCCTTCGGCCGTTTGCACTGCTTCTATAGCGACTTGTCGAAGTTGTCGAGTCCGGAGCACAAGAAAATACGCTTCGGCAACTTGTAGTTTTACCGTCTGTTCGCCAACGTCCTCGCCCGCCGCCGTTGCTTGCGCTAGCGCCTCCGCGGCGCGCGTTAACGCTGTAATACGGCCGCCAAGATAGATAGGCAAAGTCACCGCGGTAACGGTCGTTACAAAATCCTTATCGGCAATAGGCACGTCGACGTCAAGGTGCGTCGGAAATTTCGAGATAATGGGCGCAAGATCTGGGAATTTTTCCTTGAGAGCGTTCGCTTCCGCAGACCAATCGGCTCCGAAAACGGTCGTAGGTTGATTCAAGATCCCCGTATAAGAGGTAGTATTCGAGATCTTAGGATTACGTAAAGAACGCGCGGCCGCAACGTCGGAACGCGACGCGCCATTCTTCAATGCTAAAGCGCGTTGCGATCGACTTTCAGTAAGCGCGATACGCGTCGCTTCTTCTAACGTCTCAACTTGAGCTTGCTGTGAATAGTGTTGAGCGACAGACGCGGCTTGGTAATACGGAACGGAACCGGTTATAACGCCCTGTCCTGTCGTCGGACGATAGTTTCCGGCATATACTTGCGACGAACCTAATTGCGTGTCTGCAATACGAACGGCAGTAGCGGAAGAAGCGCCACTCTGCGGAATCTGTATGGAAGTTTGAACCACTCCTTGCGAAGTTTGTCGCGCGCTCACCTGCGCATAGGATCCCGCTTGTGGTTGAACAGGAGCCGACGTATTAACTCCCGGCGTAGGCGCTACGGCGGGTCTCACCGAACGATAAGCAACGTTAGACGGAGCGGCATATCCCTGCCCCGTTACCGGTCGCGACGGAATAACAGATTGCTCTACGCCGGTCGCATTCATCCCGACGCTAGCTCTTGGGGCTTTTAGCCCGACAGACGTAAAACTACCGGGCGTCGTATAATTCACAGCCTGTCCAAACGCAACAGGAACGCCGGAAGCAGAAACTAGCGCCAAGCAAGAATAAACGCAAAGCGTCGACAAAGAGCGTTTACATTTACTCGTAAGCGCTCGTCGCTTCAAATATTCTGTAAGATCACTCTTTTTATCATTTGTTCTCATAGCGTTTCCGATTTCCAGGCGTTCAGTCGTCGTTTCGTAAAAAATCTATTGAAAAGATCCTCGTCAAAGCCAAGGATTCTTCACTACAATCGGAATATTTTTACGCTATGCTTGATTTTTTCTGTCAAAAAAGATAAAATTTTACAGTTATTCCAATATTACCAGGTATTCCAATTAACTTTTATCAGTTCTTCAAAACAGCCTTTTCAGGTTCCAATACGCTCGCCGCTTTGAGAAGTTTTCTCTGGTCGATCTTAACGGGTTCCTTGGTGAATTCCGGGACATTATAGGAACGAGTCAGTTCTAGCGTTTCATGCGGATCTCGTATAGGCAAAACAAAAGGTTTTGAAAAATGGCCCAACTCGTCGCAGTGGCTAAAATACAACCTCGTATAAGACCCGTCGTCGCGTCGAGAACTGAATACGATCCAACGCCCATTCGAACTCCACGAATGGTAACTATCCGGCTCGCTAGGCGAATTGATCTCTTCAACATTTCGCGCCTCGCCGGTCGCCAGATCGATAGTCCAAATATCGGCGTCGTGGAACCATATCGGGAAACAACCGTATCGAGTCGTCGTAACCATCAGCGTCTTTCCATCCGGCGAAACACGCGGAAATAGCGCGCTCTTCCCTAATTCAGACGCGGCAAACACCATTTCCGGCTCGCCAAATCTTCCGGCCGCTTCATCAAAAGAAACCTTCTTAATGTCGTAATGAAAATTCTCGCGTAAACGTAAAGTCTCCGAGCGACGAGGATCGCCGTTCGATTCCGTACGCGTCGTTTTAAAACCGGGATTCTTCGCGGAACAATAATACAAAGTCTTACCGTCGGGAGACCAACTAGGATAAGTATCAAGCGTTTCATCGCTAGGAGGCACGATCGGCGTCAGCGTATTCTTAGCAACGTCGTAAAGATAAAGATCGGAATATCCGTCTAATACGTCGACGCGGTCTAGCGACTTCGTATGAAAAGATTGCATCGTCAAACAAGAAGCGAAAGCGACATGCAGAGAATTGGGGCGCCAAGCCGGATAACTACACCCCGTCGTCATTCCATCTGCTTGAAGATCGCGTTTGACAAGGTCGCCGCCGACGTTAAAGACCGTTCCTCCGCCGGTCAGACGCATATGAAACAAAAACGCGTCTGTTCCATAATTTTGGTAAGAATGGCAGTTGACGCAAGTACGTTCGTTAAACAATCTCGCGCGGAAGAAAGCGCGTTCTTCAAAAGTCTCGATATTCCGATTCCATAAAGCCAGGTCTGAAAAATATTCGTAGCCGGGCGCGATCTTGCGATAAGAGATCCACGAATCGACGGAATCGGGAACGATCTCCATAGTCCAATCATTAAACTTTTGCCACGCCGAGTCTTTCAATGCGTAGCAGGAAAAGACAAGTTTCTTGCCGACGCTGTTATTAAGAGTCTTCTTCCAGAATTTCTTAGAGAAACGTATCTTATCGCCGGAGTAAGCGGCAAGTTTTTCACTCGCGTTGTCGCCGTCTCCTTGAACATAGACGACGGTAACGAAACGTTTGTACCCTTTTTCACAAATATCGAAGTTCATAGGCGCGATATTAACAGGAATCGCAACGTCGCGATAATCCGGAAAAATATCGGGAACAACGTCTAACGCTTCAAAATTCTTTGGAATAGACGCGTTACGTCCACAACCTAGTAATCCGCTCCCTAAGAAGACCGTCAGTAGAAATCCAAACAAGAACCATTTAAACGAGAGATCGCTTTTGTGATGGTTTCCTCGATCAAGAAAAGTTCGCATGACCTACTCCCGTTCTCAATAAAAATACGCCTATAGCATATCATTATAAGAAAAGGAGTAACAGCGTCAACGCCCAATAAGACTACCGTCTCGAAGACCAATTCCAAAAAATCGCCGAACTGTAATCTAACAGTTCGGCGACGTATCTTTCAAAATCCGAGCGTACACCTCTCAGAATTTGAACGTTAACTGCGAAACGATCGTATCGAATTCCATGTTAGAATGTTTAGAATTCTTATTTGCGCTAACGAAAGCGTGTTCCCAGTTGAGAGCCACAAACGCTTGATCGTTTAGGAACCAATTGAACCCCGTAACGGCGCGGTTGGTAATACCGTACGTTGCGCCGCTTACGTCTTTAAGATTATTCGTATCGGTCCATTCCCATTTAGCGATCGCTTCTAACGCGCCCCAATTCTGCCCCACGGAACGATTCTTGTAATTCAAGAAGACGTGGTCTTCCGGAGTCTTGATACTTCCAAATCGCGCAGAATCTTTTACATAGGTACGGGAACAATGCGGAGTCAGGAAACAACGCGCGGCAACAGTGCATCCATATGCCGAACCGCCTCCGTTATATACGCTCCCAACGAATCCGTCGCCGGTCATCGCAAATTCCCCAAGCTGGTACGCGATTTCTGCTTGCGACATACCGTAAGATCGATCGGAGAGCGGGATATTTCCATTGATGAAGTACGGATTGGAACCATTCCACATTTGTCCGCGAGTACGCAGGCGCATCGTCGTTTCGCCACCGGGCGCAAGCCAGAAGTAACTAGCGCCAAGATGGAAGACTTCACGAGTGAAACCGTCGTCGTCGACTGTCAGGATCGGCGTGGTCGTTAAACGTGTGTTCAAGATCAAACCGGGATCGTTGTCACAACTATAATGCGCAGGCGAACTGATCGAAGGAGCTAAGAAAGCGCCAAACATCGCGCGAGTCTGCTTATCCTCGGTAAAATGCGTCGAAGAAACGCCCAGATGGCGATTCATACGAAACATATTAGCGCCTTCGTCTAGCGAGACAAAAACGCGGTCAAACGTAACCGTCGTACTCTCCATACCCGATTCGACAAAAAAGTTGCCGACGGTAACGTCGCCAAAATACGCGGTATCTTTAACACGTAAATACGCGTCGTAGATCTTGACCGAATCATTAAAGCCGACGACAACCTTACATTCTAGATTTCCGTGTCCCGAACCTTGCATTTGGAGACGAACGTCGCGAATATCAAACGAGTTATACGTGTTACCAAGAAATGCGCGCGATTCGTCGTCCTGGGAAATATTTACCGCATCAACGGAAACATGCCCTCCAAACTTAACTTTGAAGGGATCGGTGATCTTTTCCTTTTTATTATTCTTCTTTTTCTCTTCCTCGAGATCGTTTCTCAGTTCGTCGGTAGATTTTTGAAGTTCCGCCAATTGCTTTTGTAATTCCACCAATTCCGGCGTGGCGCTCGTAAACATCCCTTCGTTTGCAGACGCTAGCGCGTCATCTTGAACACCCTCGTTATAAAGAACTACCGGCGCGCCATAAGGGGACGTTGTCTGAGAGCTATAAACGTCGGCTTCAGGAGAAGGCGCAGAGGAATATAGATCGTCGTAATCATAGTCCGTTGCGGAAAGACGATCGGAACCTACCAGAAAGCCTCCTAAAAAAGCGAGCAAAAGGCACGTCCTTTTTGCTGCAGGAATACTCCAATCCATTACAGTTTCCTTTCAATAATATCTAGCAACAAAAATTCATGACAGCCTCGGTACCTATAATCGGCGTATTCGATATCACCCTTTAATCTATCTTTCTTTTTCCTACCCCGATAATAGGAATCATAAATAAGCAAAGCCTGTCCACGCGAAAAAATCACGTAGACAAGCTCAAAATTTCATTCGCTCCTGATCGACTTCGTAGTCAAGAAACCTTACATTTGATACTACCAATGATAGACACGAACCCCAAATCCTTCGATTCTTTCTTGAATCCTGCCTTCCGAAACGCTCGGGGTAGCAATATCCTTTTCGTCATAAAGAACGTCTACCGAATCCACATCTCGGGCGTCGGGAAGTTCTAATTGGAATTCGACAGATTCATGTGCCGAATTAACAACGATGAGATAATTTTCATTGTCATGACGCTTCAACAAATAAACAACTGAACTATTCCCATAGCGATCGCTTTCAGGTCCGTCGACAATAGACAACACGGGTTGAAGCTCTTGATCGGTGACCTCAAGCAACGCCGGCGACAACTCGTTGATCTGAGTAGCTATCTTAGAGATATTCTCCCAACGCTCAGGCGTAGTCGTAACGCCATAATTAAACTTCTTCTTTTCCGGTTCGACAAATCCGCCGTACGTGTACCAAGTAATACCGTTCGCACCGGCGGCAAGAGCGGCGAAACTCATACCGCGAAGTTCGGAGTAAGTTGGAAAACGTTTCCAACCCCAACCTTGGAAATACTGTATGATAGGCCATATCGCTTTTGGCCCGTCGTTCGCTTCAACGGCGTCTGAAAAACTACGTTTAACGTCGGCGACTGTTTGTGCGACGCAATCCCATCCCGCTTCGTCTCCATCGTTTTTAACAGGATAGATCTCGGGTAAGAACGCGTCTGTACCTTTGACGTAAGGACGATAATTAGAAACGCTCTTTAAAGAATCGATGGGATCAGCTTGAACCGTTAAACGATTGGGATCGACCGCTTTACAGCTATCAAAATAATCGTACAACTCGGAAGGCGTCGTATTATACGACGTATCGTCTCCTAAATACCAAGCGATGATCGCCGGAGAATGACGCTCCACTTCAACGAAACGTTCGTCGGGAAAACGAGCTACGGACCATAACTTGAACCCGTATTTCTCAGCGGCTCGCAAGAACTTATCTTCACGCGGCATAGAATACGAATGAGCAAAATTGAATCCTGCTTCTTTTAACCCGCGAAAAGCTTCGTCTATATCGTTGTGATTAAACTCGCGTTCGCAAACGCCGTAGATACCGATCGGGAAGAAAGGTTCGCCGTCGATGAGCGTGACGCCGTCGTCTCGTAGCGCGATATGCGGAGAATCCGCCGCTTCCCCAACAAGAAAACAACGCGTAGCGACGATCGATCTATTGGTAATGTCGCTTGCTTCGATGACAAGTCGGTGTAAACCTTCGCTAAGTTCGTCTTCTAAAACTCCACGACCGCTTAAAACGCCGGGAGCTGTTCTTTCATACGTAAACCGTTCCGAAACGTCGACGTCGTCCAAAGTAACGCTGACCGTAGAATCATTGATATAGACGGGAGAAACGATCTCGATCTCAACAGGAGCGTCGCGTTTCGTCGACGGTTTTGAGTATTCGCCGACCAATTTCACGCGCGGCATTTCAAAAACACCGCGTCCTGTCCAGTTGTTGTCTATCATTTGCCCAATGTTTACCCCTTTCAATACCGGCGAATCAGTTCCATTAGGAACCAAAACGACTCGATATCGAACAAAATCGCCGCTTACTTCAAACGGTTCATCGAAATACGATTCCGTCGTACCGTCCGGACCAACAAAAGGCGTAAACGCGCCAAGTTCGCCTTTCCCTTCTAAACCTACGGAAGACGCTTGGAAAACGATCTTTGTTCCTTCGGGCAGGTCGGCGTCCCATGAAATAGGTCCATTTTCAAAGATACCGGATACAAATTCGCCGGGCAAAATATAACTCTTGGCGTTATCGATCGACTCAAAAGAGAGAGAGCGAACGACAAACCATTCGCCAATTTCGATATTTGGTATATCAAAACCAAGTTGTATCTCATAGAAAACAGCGCCTTCCGGAATAACGCCGGAAAAGACTTGCTCGACCGCTTGGACGCCGGTAGCGATCGGAGTCAACGTCGTCGCGATCTTCTCGCCATTGGCGTCGAACCAAGTAATTCCGCTATGATAACCTCCTTCATTCGAGGATTCGTCGATCTTCTTTGACGCCATCGTCTCAAAACGCAAAACGAATTCGCCACACACTCTTACGCCTTCAAGACTCTTCTTTCCGGTAAAAATATTCCACGCGGAATCGTTAGGAAATTCAGCATTGGGATCGCTTTCTTTAGTTCGAGTAATAAACAACGTCTTAACGCCGTCATGCTCTTTACCAAAGTCGATATCTAACAACTCCGTGTAATTGTTAACATTCAGCCATTTATCAGAAGTTTCAAATGCGTCGTGGAAAAGAGGCGAGCCCGATCTACCAAGTTGAACGCAACCGCCTGACAATTCAATATTTTTGTATTGAAAAACTGCGCTTTGAGCGTTCGCAACGCAGGTAGACGCTAAGGCGCTTGCTAAAAATATAAAACGTACGACATTCAGAAAAATTGAAGCGGATGCGGCTTTTCGTTTCCTCACAGAAGCGCTCTTCATAATAGAACCTCGTTCCCCCAAATCAATAGCTTCAAAACAAAAACGAACGTTAAGTTAAAACTAAACGTTCGCTTATCAAGTATATACGTTTCAAGAAACAAAGTCAAAAACTAATCTTTCGCAAGATGATAAAGCGCTATCTTGCGATCGAGCGTGGTTCTCTCGATCCCCAACGCCTTTGCGGTCTTACTCTTGTTCCAACCATAATACTTCAGAGTTTTCAAAATAAACTGACACTCCATATCTTTGAGCGTCGTCGGCTCAAATTTTGTCGGCGCAACATAAGCGGAGGCGTCAACCGGAGACGTAGCGTCAGACGCAGCCTTAACTTCGGGGCTCGCAGAACCGAGCGCGGAAGTTACGAGGTCGCTTTCCTCGATCATCGGAGGATTCCCCATCAAGACGGCGCGCTCAATAATGTTCTTTAATTCGCGAACGTTACCCGGCCAATGATAGGAATTGAGCGCGGCGCGAGCGCGAGGCGAGAAGTCAAGATAACGTCGACCTGTCTCTTGTGAGAATTTTACGCGGAAGAAGTCGGCAAGTAGATCGATATCCCCCTGACGTTCACGAAGGGGCGGTACGTTGATCTCTAACACGCGTAAACGGAAATATAAGTCGCGGCGAAATCGCCCGGCGGCTACTTCGTCTTCAAGATTGCGGTTCGTCGCGGCAACAACGCGAACGTCGACGGAGATCGGTTGATTGCCGCCTACGCGTTCAAAAGTCGCGCCTTCAAGAACACGCAAGAACGTTGCCTGCAGCGCGGGGTTCATTTCGGCGATCTCGTCTAAGAAGATCGTACCGCCGTGCGCGGCTTCAAATTTTCCGATCTTCGTTTCCATAGCGCCGGTAAACGCGCCTTTTTCATGTCCGAACAACTCGCTGATCAGTAGTGATTCCGAGAATGCAGCGCAATTCAAGCAAACCATCGGACCGTTACGGCGAGAACTACGTTCATGGACCGCGCGTGCGACAAGTTCTTTCCCTACTCCGCTTTCCCCACGAATCAAGACCGTCGCCTTAGATCGTGCGGCTCTTTCGACGCATTTAGTGATTTCGCGGATAGAATCGGAGCGTCCGATCATCTCGCAACCATTTTCCAACGCTGCGCTCAGACGCATATCGGTTCGGCTTACGCCGCAAGACGCGGTCAACTCATTTTGACGAGCGAAGAGATCGACGCTCTTAACTTTCGACGTCATCTCGCGCGATTCTACGAACGCTTCCAGATCGCGTTGTTCTTCAACAAGGATCGTTTCTCGACCGATCTGGATCTTTGAGCCAACAAAGATATCGACGCCGCCTTCAACACGAACGCCGTCGACCAACGTGCCGTTACGACTATTAAGATCGAACAAACTCCACTTACCGTCTCGGAATTCGATCGTCGCATGAAAACGACTACAACGTTCGTCGTCAAGAACTACGATGTTTTCTATTGCGCGACCGATCGTCGTAGGGCGATCGTCTCTTAAAAAGAACGCCACCGTCGGAGCGCCGTTATGAAAACAAATAATTTCAAGTTTCTGAGCGGTCGTTTCCATATTACTTTACTGTTACTTGAGATCTCAATGGTAAAAACTTACGACAAGGGTCGAACGAATTCCGGAATCAGCGTCAACGCGTATGTGTCGTTCAAACAGGTTTAAAAACATGATTTATAAAACAAGGCGAACTCAAGGAGCGCAAACGCGTCGCATCCTCGACCACGCTTAAATAGGATTCAAAAATCGCGTTCGTTCAGAACGTCGACAAACTTATCTTTGATCGTTTCGGCGTTCTGCTTTGCTTCAAGCGATGCCGGCATAGACGTTCTAACGGGATTCAGGATATAGTATGTAAAATCAAACAGCGAAAAACGGTGCGGGGAAACCGAGTCCAAACGCGACGACGCGTCGGAACTGATATCGCTAAGTTTAAGCGTCTCGCACTCGCCGACCGTGAAGTCGAACGGATATTCTTGATACGCTCCCGCGCGATCGACGCGACGACGACAGAACGAAGTAACGTCGAGCGCAAGCAAGCCTTTTAGTTGCCAACGATTGATAAATTCCGATTCGTCCAACGTCGCGGGCGCTTGAATCAACGCTAACGCTTGGTCGTTCAAACGTAAGATCGAATTGTTCAAAACGACCTCGAACGACGGACTTGTTTGATAGTCGTCGGAATCGACGCGAATGAGGCACGCCCTACCAACGGCAACGGTTTGGTCGAGATTAACATAGAATCGCGCGTCGGCATTGGAACGCTCGTTTCTACCCTCGATATAATACATGGCCGAACCTGAGATATTAACGCCGCAGTTCTTCGCTTCCAAACGCGCCCCCATTCGTTCGGCGACAAATAGATTACCCTCGCCTCGAACGAGCGCGTTTTCCATTCGTACGGCAAATGTAGCGTCCGTTTGACCGACGTCGTTATAAATATCCTCGTTATGGTAACGAAAGACGGCGACATTGGAGTGCAGAGGCGAAGAAAAAACGTCGCCCGTCATATTACACACTGTTACGACAGAATTGCGCAACGTAACCGCCGAATTACCAACGCCCTTGAAAATCGACCATTCCTCCGAAGCGACCGCGTCTTGCGACGGAACGGTGAAATCAAGCGCGACGTCTTGAAGAGTTACTTCCGAGGCGTCCAACAAGAACATGCTTTCCACGCCGACTACGCTCGGGGTTTCCGTCGGTTCAAATCGTAACGCGGGTCGATACCCTTTCGCGGCATAGATATCGATCTTCTGATCGGTAAACGACAGCGCGGGAGTCGAAAGCGCGTCATTGAATTTCAACTCAATGCGTATAGTCGTTTTATTATCGCCGTTCTCCAAGTTCTCTTTTTGTTCACGAGACGCGACGCTCGCTAACGCAGCTTGCAGCGTCGCATAAGTATTGGGGTCTTTACCGACGCGATCGACAACGCGAACGATCGTCGTAGGATCGCTCACACCGGTCGCTGCTTCCACAGTAGCGCCCAAAGTCGAGTACGCCGATAATGAAACGGAACTTACGTCGGACCCCAACGCTAATTCGGAAGAGTATTTGGTATAGGTCAGCGATCCTTCCGGGTCGCCAACGCCGCGCGAACGCCATCCTAACGCGACGCGCTTAGAAGTGGCGACGGTATCACCGGCGGAAAGATAGGAACGTCGCCAATCCACCCCGTCGTCGAGCGGTACGTTAGACGAGAGCGTCGTCGCGGAAGCAGAATTGGCATTAGCGTACATATCGTCCAACGCGGCGGCGTCTAACTCGACGCTCAACGCAACGTTAGAACTATTATAGGACTCGCCGACGCTCTCGGCGGCGCCATTCTCATTACTCGTTATGTTCGTCTCTTGCTTAGCGCTCGCTTCGAAACCATTCTCAAGATCGTCGGAAGCTCCGGTCGTCGATTCATTCATACCGTTTGTCGAGGCAATAGGCGTCGTCGGGGTCACAACGTCGGGCAAGACCAAATCTTTTTTCGAATTAACAAAATAAGAGCCCAGCGCAATAGAAACAAAGAGCGTGAGCGCACACCAACCCGGTATACTCCATACGCCGCCGCGAGTCTCTTCCTTCGCAACAGGCGTAGTTTCCGAATAAACGCGATTCGATAATCGCAGACCGATCATATCGGCGATCTCAAGAAGATCGGAGATCAAGACGTCCGGATTTTGATAGCGTTCATCCGGATTCTTCTTCATCATCTTCTTGACGACAGCCGCGACCTCGACAGGAATATTAGGATTCGCTTCGCGTACGTCGGGCGCTTCGTCGCCTTGATGTTGCAATAATTTCTGCAACATCGTTCCTTCCGGGAACGGCGGCGCGCCTACCAACATGTAATAGAAAGTACACCCTAGCGAATAGACGTCGCTACGTACGTCGGCAAGTCGGGGATCGCGCGCTTGTTCAGGGGAAATGTAGTCGAAAGTACCAAGCGTAACGCCACTTTCGGTAAGATCGTCGTCAAATTGAGGTTTCAAAAGCCGCGCCAACCCCATATCGATCAACTTCACGCGTTTTTGAGGCGTTACGATGATATTAGAAGGCTTTACGTCGCGGTGCGTTACGCCGTGAGCCGCGGCATGCGACAACGCCGCGGCCGCTTGCAATACGTAATCGATCGATTCGCTAAGATTCAAGACGCCGTTTTCACGGACATAGTCGCGAAGATTGACGCCTTCTACAAATTCGAAAGCGATATAAGGGATCCCGCCGACATTCCCATAGAGATAGACTTGCGCAATATTTTCGTGATTCAATCGCGCGGCGGATTTAGCTTCGTTTAAGAAACGCGCGACAACGCCGCCGTCTTGCGCCCGGCGTTTCGGCAAAACCTTGATAGCGACCTTACGTTCGAGGTCGCGGTCCTCGCCTTCGTAAACGCGTCCCATACCGCCTCCGCCAATATAGCGAACGACGGTGAATTGTCCGAACTTTGCGCCCGGCTTCAATACGCCGGTCTCATCTTCATCCGGTTCCGACGCTTCGGACGCGCGTCTATCGGAAGAAATGACGGTCAGATCGTTGGCTTTAACGGAAGAATCTTCCGCGAAAGTCTGTTCGCCGTCTTGCGTAGGTTCGCTCCACGTTTCCCCCAGAAGCTCAGATTCATAAGCCTCTAGACCTTCAAACGAAGGCATATACATTGTGGTGGTCGAACTGTTTTTTTCAGGATCGCGAACGTCGCCGGGAGCGAGACGTTCATCCAATTTCAATATCTGTTCCGACTCGACTTGCGAAGTCTTCTCGGAATCGTTTGTATCATCATTTTCGACGCGTTCCGAGTCGTACGTTTCCGGCGCGGCAAAGAAAACGTTGGTTTTGGTAGACCCTTCTTCTAAGGCGTTACCCTCTACGTTTTCACGCACGCTTCCCGACGCTTCACCTAAATTCTCAGGCGCGGAAAGTCCTTCAAAATCAGATTCGTTGGGATCGGTTCGCATATAACGTCAAAACCTTGATTATCGTCGATTACATCGCGCTCCCGACGACAGACGTGTCGGGAACGCTTTTTAGAGACCTCGTCGCTTAAAATCAGAAGATGAAGCGGTTCATGAGGTTTTCAACAAATTCTTGACGACCGCTGGCCATACCGTCGACTTCGCCCTTGTTCAACATGTATTCAGAGAGGGACTTGAAGTCGTGCTTGCCGGCTTCGATCTCAGCGCCGATACCGGAATCCCAAGTGGAGTAACGAGCCTTGAGAACGGCGTCGAGTTCGCCGGATTCGCGGATAGCGGCGGCAACTTTGAGCCCCTTCGCGAAGGCGTCCATACCGCCGATGTGAGCGTAGTAGAGATCAAGCGGATCGAAGCTTTCGCGACGAACCTTAGCGTCGAAGTTGAGACCGCCGGTGGTGAAACCGCCGTACTTGAGCAAGACGAGCATCATCTTGGTGGTCATGTAGAGGTCGGTCGGGAATTGGTCGGTATCCCAACCGAGAAGCATGTCGCCCGTGTTAGCGTCGACGGAGCCGAGGAAGCCTTGGCTGGCGGCGTATTCCATTTCGTGTTCAACATTGTGGCCGGCGAGGGTCGCGTGGTTCGTTTCGATGTTCATCTTGACGTCGTTTTCGAGACCGTAAGCGCGAAGGAAGTTGATGCACGCAGCGCAGTCGTAGTCGTATTGGTGCTTGGTCGGTTCCTTCGGTTTCGGTTCGAAGTAGAATTGACCGGTGAAGCCGATCTCTTTCGCGTAATCAACAGCCATGTGCATGAACTTGGCAAGGTGATCCAGTTCACGCTTCATGTCGGTATTCCAAATGCATTGGTAGCCTTCGCGACCGCCCCAGAAGGTGTAGCCTTGGGCGTTGAGTTCTTTAGAGATCTCCATCGCCTTCTTGACTTGCGCGGCGGCGTAAGCGAAAGAATCGGCGTTGCAGCTAGTAGCGGCGCCGTGCATGAAACGCGGATTACCGAACAAGTTGGCGGTACCCCAAAGCATGGTGATGCCGGTGCGTTCAGATTCTTCTTTGAAGACCTTAACGACTTCGTCAAGGATCTTGTTCGTTTCAGCGAGAGTCTTGCCTTCGGGAGCAATGTCGCGATCGTGGAAAGCGTAGTATTGGAAGCCGCACTTTTCCAAGAATTCGAAGAAAACGCGAACGCGTTTTTGGGCGTTTTCAATAGAATCGGAACCGTCGTCCCACGGACGAGACATCGTCGGCATACCGAATTGGTCGGCGCCGTTCATGCGCATCGTGTGCCAGTAGGCGCAGCTGAAACGCAGATGATCTTTCATCGCCTTACCTTCGACGATCTCGTCAGGGTTATAGTAACGGAACGCCAACGGATTCTTGGAATCGGGACCTTCATATTGGATTTTCGAGATGCTCGGGAAAGCAGCCATTAATAAACTCCTAGTTAATCCTTTAATAAATTACGGGCGACTCCAATCAGAAGAATCAACGTCGCCGTTATGGTATATATTAGGTATATATTACTCGCGTCGCCTCTAAGAATGCGAGGCCTCTGTCGGCGCGCGATCGACTTGGCGTCGAAATACACGCCAAGCTGTGCTTCAGTATACCAGATTGAACCCGATATTTGAAGATAAAACGCAAAAGAATGAATAAATTTTTTCACAAAGAAAAAACGCCGGTCGTCACATAATCGATCGGCGTTAATGATATTCACACGCTCCAAGCGCAAACGAGTCAGTCTCGTCGTTTGCTTCAGAGGATAATACCGCGAGACTTCAAGAAGTAGATAACCTCGTCGGCAAGTTCTTCCGCAGAACGTTCCGTACCGTCGAGAACCAACTCGGGTTCCAAAGGAGCTTCATAGGGATCGTCGATACCGGTGAAACCCTTGATCTCGCCGGCGCGAGCTTTTTTATAGAGACCTTTGGGGTCGCGTTGTTCGCAAACTTCCAACGGAGTGCTGACGTGAACTTCGAAGAAGTCGCCGACTTCCATCATCTTGCGAACGCCGTCGCGGTCGACGCGATAAGGGCTGATGAACGCAGTCAACGCGATTGCGCCGGATTCGACAAACAATTTGGCGACAGCGCCGATACGACGAATGTTCTCTTCGCGATCTTGCGCGGAGAAACCGAGGCCGAAGCGCTTGGCAAATTCTTCAGAGTGGCTTTCAGCCAAGATCTTGGGAGAAGCATTAAGATTATGACGAACGTTATCGCCGTCGAGGACGAAACTACGCTTGCCCAATTCGTGCAACTTGTGATCGACGAGATTGGCGATCGTGCTCTTGCCGCTTCCGCTCAACCCGGTGAACCACAAAACGCAACCGCGGTTACCATTAAGCTTTTCTTTTTCCGCTCTAGAAACGGCGTGTTGATGCCAAAAAACTTGGACTTCGGGAGAACTCATCTCAACTCCTTATAGTAATTCTTTCATTATTCGAAACGCCGAATATACGACGGTCCCGCCGATCTCACAGGATCGCAAGCGCGGATCTTCTTCGTCTCCTCGACAAAACGAATAAAACATGCATTTCAATTCGATGCAATAGTTCCAATCTCAAATAGCGGGACCCGGCGTTACTATCGACTAATTTCCCCGCGTCCTTCAATATTTCCACACGGAGAGTCCCGGAGTCGACGGCGCGCACGTTCCTCGCGTCGTTCTAACCGTCCTATTCGACTAGTTCGAACCGCTTTCTAATGCGGCAAGTCTTTTCTTTTCCAACGCGCGTTCTTCCGCAGCCGCTAACCTCGAATAGACGGGCAACAGATTCCAGACGTCGTCGAACTCGCCGCGTTGGACGCGATCCCAAGCCACGCGCGCTACGCCGGCCGCGCTTGGTTTCCAGTTCTTCACGGCGGCAAATTTGACGTTGGGATAAGCAGTCTCGCGATTCTTGACTCGTTCGAGAGCGGGGCCCGAGAAATATACGCGTTCTAAGAACTCGGGCGCAAGTTTATCTTGGGAAGTAACGGCAAAAGCGGTCCCATACTTTGAAGAAACGTTAGACTTTCCTTCTAGCGTCGCCGCGAATTCCTCGCCAAGCCACTTCTTGATAGCAAAGATCCTGAAATCGGGATCCAACGCCTCGATCTTTACCTTATTAGTTTCCTTATCGACGACCGTCCAATAATTTCTTAAAGCGACGTCGCCGCGTTGGGCGTCAAACCCGACGGAAACGAGCGCGCCCTGCGACGCGTCGATATCGGCGGTAAAATCCTGTTCAGCGACGATAGAGTCCAAGACGTCGACGCCAACGACTTGGGCGCCAATACTCCAAGCAAACATCTTAGCGGTGGCAATACCTACGCGCAGCCCGGTAAAAGATCCGGGGCCGACGGTAACGGCGACAACGTCGACGTCCGAGGGGTTCCAAGAATTTTCGTTTAGTATTTCGTCAATAGCGGGCGCCAGCGAACGCGCGCTTCTCTGTTCAAGCGGCAGTTGTTTCACAGCCACAACTTCGCCGCGTTCACACAACGCGACGCTACCGGTAACGTCCGTTGTTTCCAACGCCAACATTTTTACCATTTCTTTCATAGTCAATCTCTCGACGTCTCGCTTCCTCAAACCTCGACGCTCTCCAACCTATCGGAGCGTCAAATCGTCTAGTCCGATCGTACAAGTTCGATTCAGTATACTCCCCATCGTCTCGTCAGACAGGGGGGGCGTAGATTTTCACGATAATCGTCAATCAAAAGCGCCTTCAATGCGTACGATCAAAATGCTATTGCGAGAAAAACCGGACGTCGCTATACTCCCGCGAAAGAGTTGAATTTTCCCATCGAACACAATGGATCGTTAGACTTCGAAGCGATACGCCCATGAAATCAAACCGAACAACATCTAGTCCTACGAAAAACGCCGCGACTTGTGTGCGACGTGGTCGGTTAGTTTTCGCGTTTTATTGCGTATTAGGGTTCGTCGCCGCGACTCTTAGCAACGCGGTCGCCGCGCAAGCTCAAGACGCGAACACTGAAAACATCGTCTTTTTCTCCATACCTGTCGGCGTTGATTCGGCGCCGATCTATGCGAGTCCCTCGAAAAATACCTATCAAACCGGTTCCATTAAAAAAGACCAGTACGTAGAGGTCTACTTCTGCAATAAAGACGGTTTCTGCGCTATCCGTCCCCCCCAAGGTAGTTTCTCTTGGATCAACAGTAAATTCGTCGAATTAGAGAACGCGACCTCCGGTAAGATCGTCTCCGCGAAGGCGGCGCCCTCCCGCGTTGGCGCTGACTCCCCCGTGAACAGTTCCGTCGTTCAGGTAGGGCTCCAAAATAATCAGAAAGTCAAGATCCTCGACCAAGTAGACCTTTCCGACGGTTCCACTTGGTACAAGATCCTGCCCCCCGCAGGGGAATTCCGTTGGATCGCGCTCAAAGACCTATTCCAAGACGAAGCGTTAGCGCAATTACCAAACAAATTGACGACGCGCGCAGATTTCGAAAGTCGCCTTCAAACTAAAGGACTCGTCCAAGCTCGCGCGCTTGAAAACGCCGGAACTGCCGACGACGATATCGAATTGACTCTTCCAAATCTCGACGAAGAGAACGACGGTCTGTTGGGTTACGACCCGACTTCTTCCGGTCAAGCTCAACAAACGAACAACGCTTCGCACGTTAACGTATCCGTGGATCGTAGTTCGTTCGAACGCGAGATGGAACGTCTCAAAATGGATGTGACGCGTACGCTGCAAGGTCGTTCGTTCTCTATTGAAGACGTCAAGGTATTACAACTTCGCGTTGAAGAATTATTCGACGCGGCGCCTAGTGATTCCGATCGTCACGTTCTTCAACCGCTGTATAACGCGCTGAAAAAGGCGGAAAAAGAAGCGGAACGTCAACTTTACGCTCAAGCACAGTCAGGTCAATCGGCCCGTACGACGGCTAGTGTTGTAACGTCCCAACCTACGTCTCGTCCGCAAACGGCGAAAATTCCTCCTCGAAATAACTCCGTTCCGCGTTTTCCGCAAGCAGTTCCCGATCGTAACGCGCAAAACCTCGTTCAGACGCCGAACCGCGTCGCTCCGCAAACCTCTCGCGCTACCGGCGCCATATTCGGCAACGCGCGTCGGAACGTTCAAGCTAACGCCGGTCGGCCTATGCCGAAAGGCGCTGCGTCCGTCCCTAACGTCAACGGCGTGCAATGGGTCCAAGCGTTTGACGAACAGGGGCGAATGCAGATGCTCCCGCTCGACCGCAATGGCAACGTCGTCTCGGAACTTGCGTCGATGAACGCTTCGAACAACGTCGTCAACGCGCCTAGCGTCGTCGCAAATCAGAGCTTAGGCGCTCTTCCACAGGGTTACGCCTCCGCGCCTAAAACGAATAAAAAGAATACCGACAAGAATAAGAAGACGTTTGCCTTCGCGTTCTCGGAAGAGAATTCGCCTTTTAGATCGAAGACCAAAGAAACGCGTATCTCCGACGACGCGGGTTCTCAAAACGACGCTAATTTATCGCGTCTACCGTCGTTGCTTCCATCCGCGCAAGTGATCGTGCCTCCGCAAGATTACGATATGGGAGTCTCGAGCGATCGACCGCGACTGAATTCCAAACTTGCCGCTCAAACGCCCAACGTTCTTCCGAAAGCGGCCGCGTCCGAAACGCCCGCGCAAGAGACACAAATCGCGCAAGCGCCAACGCCGGCGCCGACGCGTAGATCTCAGGGAACGTTGGTCTTCCAAGCCCCGAAAATCGACGGCGTCAGCGAAGCGAAAACACAAAACGTTCAGGAACCTAACGACAACAAGATCTTACCCGCGTCGTCAAACGCACCAAAAGCAAACGGCGATTCACCGAATAAGATACGTCAAACGAGCGGTTTTACTCCCGTTACGGTCAGAACCAAAGAGGGATTCGACGCTAAAGGGACGCTGATCGCGATCTCCCCCGCCGGCGACGGCGCGCCTCGATTTGCATTATTAGATTCGTCGGGCGGTGAATTCAATATTCACGCATATCTGCAACCCGGTAAAGGCGTCGTTTTAGAACGATTTGTCGGCAGTCACGTAGGCGTTAAAGGAAATATTGGAACGATCGGCGTTAACGGTAAAACATATAAGCTAGTCGTTGTTAACTCGATCTTTCCACAATGAAACGTAATTAAAAAAAGCGCGGTAGTCCTAAACTACCGCGCTTCTTTTTTATACGTCGATAAACGTTTCATTGTTGTACGGGTATCTCAACCGCCCAACGTCGTCCTTTTGCAAACCGACTCGATCTTTCGCACACTAATTCAGCGCCAAGAACTTCCGCAAATCGCCACGCCTTGGATAATCCGAATCCTAAACCTCTTCCCGCTTGCCTTCCGGAAAAGAACGGCGCGTACATCAATTGTAGATCTTGCTCCGACATATTCGGGCCGTTATTTTCGACGCCGATCTCTAAGATCCATTCTCCGTCAGACGCGTTTTCATTACCGTTCGTCTTCAAACGCAAGTTACAGAAATAATATAGAGAACCGTCTTCCGAGATCGCTTCAAACGAATTCTTCCCCAAGGCGTTTAAAATGCATAGCAACAAGGCCTCGTCGGTCTCTATCTTTAACTCGCGACACTTCTCATCGAGGTAGATCTCTACGTTCTCAGTCTTGGAAGCGCCTCGGAGCTTTTCACTTCTAGTCCAACGCTCAAAAAATGTCCCAACGTCAAACGTACCCGGTTCCGGCATAGGCGGACGCGCAAAAGCGCGAACGTCCGCGATCATCTCATGGGCGCGCCCGACTTGCGCAATGATCGTCGAACAAGCCGTACGGATCCCGGGGTCGCTCTGTCGCTTCAGAAGGTTCTGCGCCAAACCGCTGATGATCGCCAAAGGATTATTCAATTCATGCCCGGCTCCCGCCGCAAATTCGGCCATCCAATCGACCAAGCGCTTATCCGCGAACTCGTTGTTAATAGCGTTGACGTCCATGTCAGAAAGCTCGTTTCTATCTGCTACACCTTGCATATAACGCCTATTTTAACATATAAGGCCAAAAAAAATTCGTCAGGGAAACCGAGACGATAAGTAAGATGAGGCGCCGCGGACGTAAACGCGAGTCTACGTCCGCGAAATTTTGTTCGACTAAACAATATCAAACAAAGGATTCGATCTCAAGGAGACGGCAGATCGTTTCGATGAGTTTTTCCGTTTCAAACGGCTTCGCCAAGAATTCGTTAGCGCCGGCGCGATGGAGTTCTTCGATCTTGTCTTCTTCGACAATACCGGAAACGCAGACGATCTTGACCGCTTGGAGAGAATTGTCGCCGCGAACGCGAACACATACGTCCTTACCGTTGATATCGGGAAGCATGACGTCCAAAATGATGAGATCGGGCTTATACTCGCGAACCATCATACCGGCGTCGAAACCGTTGTTAACAGAACGAGTTTCGAAACGACCGTCTCTTTCGAGAACGTCGACGAGCAATTCGACAAGATCTTTATCGTCGTCAACAACCAAGACCTTACGTTTACCGCTTTCCAACGCGTCAGTCGGAATATTATTCTCTTTCATGAACGCGTAGAGGCATTCACGCGGAATTCTACGAAAACGACTACCGGGCACGCGAAAGCCCTTCAATTGCCCGGAATCAAAACAACGAATGATCGTCTGCTGGCTAACTTTACAAATTTTAGCTGCTTCGCCGGTGGTGAATACGGTTTTAATGCCCATCGTTTAGCCTGAATTCCTTATTTATATGACGTCGAAAAGTCAATCGTTAAAAGGCGCGATCGACAAGACGAAATGTGCGACGTCGTGAATAAACGTTCGATCCGTATTAGTCCTAAAAAAAGATAAGGAGCGTTTTTCTAAGGACTCAAATAACAAACTGTTTTGCAAATGTGGTAAAACGCACAAAAAGCCCAAATGTTAAACTTTTCTCTTTTTACCAATTTTACACATAATACTGATTATAACTAAATCCAAGTTGGCGTCAATATCAATGGGGCTAACACTCTTGCCAAAACCACACAAATTATCCAACTTTGAAAAATCAACTCGTTGAATACCCAACAAGCGATCGTTAGTTATAAAAACAGGGATATCGTACTTGTCATTTTCTTTTCTGTAAACAACTTACGAAAACACGCACTGGAAAGGCGTCGTTTTCTCCGATTTCCCAAGTTGTCACATTTTACACAATTCGCCGTATTTTGCCAACCTCTAAGAGAAGCAAATAGCAGAAAATTTTATTATTTCTTCTTTAATTTTTCATATCCCCCAATACCGCAGGCTCTTGCTTCTTATCTTTATTCGCTAAATCCAATTCTCGTAATAATCAATAATTGGGTATCTCTTTATATCAGTTGCTTTTTAGAAAAAAATCGATATATTGAAGAGCGTGCGCGCTACCACCGCGCCTGAATAGAACGCGTTACAGGTAACGTCGCGTGTCTATTAAAAAAATGATCGCATGTTCTCGCGTACTCTCGTGAGAACTGAAAGAAAACGAAACAAAGGAATAAAATAATGGTTCAACGCAAAAACTTAGTCGTCGCGCAAAGCGGCGGCCCGACCTGCGTTATCAACAGCAGTCTTCGCGGCGTGATCGACGCGGCTCGCGAATTCGACTCTATCGGAACCGTTTATGGCGCAAATCACGGAATCGAGGGAGTTCTTAAAGAAGAGTTGCTCGACCTCTCCTCGCAGCCGGAAGAAGAGATCGCGTTACTGCGTTACACTCCGGTCGCCGGTTCGATCGGCACTTGCCGCTATAAGCTAAAATCTTGGCAAAATGAAGATTTTGAGCGAGTCGTCGAAGTCTTTAAAGCGCACAATGTCGGATATTTCCTCTACAACGGCGGCAACGACTCAATGGACACCGCCAACAAGATCGCCAAGTTGGCGGCCGAACGCGGTCTTGAACTGCAGGCTGTCGGCGTTCCGAAGACTATCGACAATGATATCGGCGACGCGGAATTTAAATTGATCGACCACACGCCCGGTTACGCTTCCACGGCGAAATACTGGACACACATGGTCCAATACGCGAATGAGGAAAACAAGGGTTCCTGCCCCGCCGACCCGGTCCTCGTCTTACAAGCGATGGGACGTAAGATCGGCTTCATTCCCGCCGCGGCTCGTCTTGCCGACCCCAAACGCGAAATGCCGCTCCTTATCTACCTCGCCGAATCCCCCTGTTCTCTTGAACAGCTCGCTGAACAAGTCAACTCCACGCTCAAACAAGCCGGTCGTTGCGTAGTCGTTGTTAGCGAAGGTTTCAACGTCGGCGATGTTGGCGCGGTCAAAGACTCTTTTGGGCACACTAACTTCGGCGCAAGCAAAGTTACCGTCGCTCAAACGGTCGTTAATTATCTTAACTCTGTCGGTCTCGCCACGAAAGGCGCGGCGCGTTGCAACGTCCCCGGCACCGACCAACGCTGCTCTATGGGATACGCGTCGACCGTCGACCTTGACGAAGCGTACCGTCTCGGACAGAAAGCGGTTGAACTCGCGGCAACCGATCAAGGCGGTTATATGTCGACGATCCTTCGCGCTCCCGGATTCATCTACAACGTCCGTTACGACAAAGCGCCTCTCGCCGAAGTCGCTAACAGCGAACGCACATTCCCCAAGGAATGGATCCTACCGAGCGGTTGCGACGTTTCCGACGAGTTCTTGAAGTACCTCAAGCCTCTTGTCGGCGAAGACATGCTTACCCTACCGATGTTAAACGGACGCCAACGCGTTACGCGCTTCCAACCGCTCTTCGCGGAAAAGAAGCTCGCGGAATATGTCCCGCAAGCGGACCGTCAACAAGCGCCCGCAAAATGAACGCCTACTGTTTCTGACTAAAATATGAACGGCTCGACTTATCGCCCCTCGGGTACAGTCGAGCCGTTTTTGATCGTAAAATTAACAAATTAAAATATTTTATCCATTTTCTCTTTATCAAGTCGGCGTACGTCGCATTTCTTTATCAACGCGGTCAAAAAAATTGGTCTTTTATCAAATCTCTACAGAAAAAGCTAAAGTCGCCTTGTAGAAACGAATCATTTTTTGTATTCTCCCCCCAAAGTAATTGTTTATTCGTAGCTATTGCCGGAAGCAAGGAGCGCTTCCGACATGCCGCGAAATAATAACTCGAAGTTCACGAAAAAGTCCGACGTCTGACGTTTCCGGATAGATTTTCGCCAACGACGAGTTTAAAAAGGTTCGAAAAGAATGCGTTTTTCAGCTAAAATCACGTTAAATCGCATTGTCGGCGCGACTTCCTCGCGCGTCGCAATGGACGAACGCGGCAGTCAAGCACGGACGCTTGCGCGCTTCTCTACGCAGTCGATCTACGTCTCTATGTCGATCGTCTTCTGTTCGTTTGTATTTTTCTGCAACGAAACGCTGGCTCAAAACGTGAAATCGAACGCTCAAAACAGTTCTACGCGTACGTCTAAGGTCTTATCGCCGGAGGAAGCGACGGGGACCTCTCTTCGTGATTTCAATTCGATCAAAGCGTTGAGTTCGGATTATCTTGAAAATCCCGACGGCGGAGACATCCCTGTCGGCGAAGACGATCTCTGGCTTCCCGATCTCGCTCTCGGTAAAAAAACGGACGCGCAATCTAGCGACCGCAACGTTCGAGTCATCTCCTACGGAGAAGAAAAAACGACAACGGAAGTACGTAGCTATCCTTCCGTCTCACAACCTGTTGCAAAGAGCGCTAAACCGACTCAAAAAGCTCAAAAAGCAGCTCAAAACGCCAAGACCAACAAACCCGAGGCCAACGTTTCCACCGGAAATGCCGCGTCTGCCTCCTATACCGCGCCTGCGGCAACCTCTACTACGGGCGTTCGTCAGACTCAAGCGCTAGAGCCCGTCTCCGGCGGTTTCAGCGACTATTCGTTTGAATCGTCCGACGCGTTACTTGAAGACGCGTCCCAAGCGACGCTTCCGTCTGTCGTAACCGATTTCCCCGCGCCTAGCGTCGGCTTTGAAGGAATGGAAGTTCCCTCTTCTGAACTCCCCTCCTCTTTCGACGATTATCAAACGCCCGAAAGCGCCGTTCTCGACGCGACGCCGGTCGTCGATCCTTTCCCGACCGCCGACTATGCGTTTGAATCTGAACCGTCCCCGGTCGTTTCCCAACAACCGACGACGTCTCAACAAAATGACGATCTGAATATGCTCGGCTTCGATCCGAACGGTCTCGAAATGCCTGAAGAATCCTTCATGCAGGAAGATCCGATGGAAACGACGACCTTCCGTGAATCTTTTACCGCAACGCCGGAACACGGTTCAGAGCAAACAAGCGTCGATAAACATGAGGAAAACGCGCAACCCGAAAAAGATCCGCGCGAAGTTTCTTTGGAGGCCGCTCGACTCTCCGAAAGCGATCTTAAAAAACTGACGATCGAAGACATTCGCATTTCCGGTCTGGAAATGTCAACGCAACAGTTCAACAAGATCATCAAGACGCGTATCGGAGCTAAATTCAATCAGCAACGCCTTGAAGAAGACAAACGCGCGTTATTGCAAACAAAGCAGTTCATCGACGTTTCCGTCTCCACTTCTTGGAATCCCGATAAACCCGACAAAGTCATCGTCAACTTCGACCTGACTTCACGACGTATGATGCGTTATATCAAGGTCGTCGGTAACAAACAGATCTCGAAACACGATATCCTCGAAGAACTTGGCGTTAAGCCGGGCGAATCGCGCATGGACCCGTACGAAGTTGAAAACGGTCGTCTGCGTATTATCGAGTTCTATAAGAGTAAAGAATTGGCGGAACCGCACGTCGAGATCCTTCGCGGCGATCGTCCGGAAGATATTGGAGTCGTCTATCTTATCGATGAAGGAATCAAGCAACGCGTCTTGAAAACTTCGTTTGTCGGTAACACCGTCGTCAGCGCCGCGCGCTTGCGCAGCTTGATCAAGGTCAAGCCGGGCGTGCTCTATTTCATTGGCGGCAAATTCACACGCGACCGTCTGGACGCCGACGTTGAAACGTTGCTCGAATACTATCGCCAACTTGGTTATTTCGACGCGCGCATCGACCGCGAATATCGCGAAAGTTCCGGTTTCGCCGGCATGGGTAAAGACAACGCGTGGGTCTCCGTTCGTTACATCATCGACGAAGGTCCGCGTTACAAGATCAGAAACTTCCTGTTCTCGGGTAATCGCGTCTTACAAAATTCCGACCTTGAGAAACTACTGAAAGTCAAACGCGGTTCCAATTACTACTATCGCGACGTCGAATCCGATCGTATCGATATTCGCTGTAAATACCAAGATATGGGTTATGTTCGCGCGGACATTACGCCGAACTTGATCTTCACCGACGAAGTTGGTATCGTCGACATTCGCTACGATATCGTCGAAGACCACCGCTATCGTGTTCGCGACGTCATCGTCGACTATGTTGGGACCGATTCGCGCACGATGACGCCCGTAGTACTGAATATGCTCGACCTTACGCCGGGCGAACTACTCAACGGCGTAAAGATCCGTCAAAGCGAAAACACGCTGAAACATTCCGGCTACTTCAACGACAAACCGTCGGAAGGTCAACTTCCCGAGATCTCCGTCGTTCCTGACGACAGTAGCGTCTTCGTCAGAGACAAGAGCACGTCTTCAGCCGTCAAAGAAGCGCGCCGACCTGATAGTAAAGACACGAAGAGTAAGAAGAGTAATTCCAAAGACGACGTAACGCGCGGGCAGATCACTCGCGGTCAAGACGCCGACGTTTCTTCGTATTACTCGAATTATATTCCATACGAAGAAACGAAGAACGCTCAGAACGCCGCTCAACCGTCGCTCTTCCGTTCTTACGCGCCGAGTCTCGCGGAATCGACCGTAGCCAACGTCAACAACATTACAACGAATTCGGTACGCGCCGTAAATTACGAAGAACGCGCGAAACCGTCCTTGCCTAAACTCAAGATATCGGCGTCGCGTCCGTTTGCGTCGATCGTCCGCGGTCAAACGACGATACCTAGCGGTTTCTCGTCGCTGACGACGCGCGAAGGTTCCACATACGGTAATTCCAGTTACACGTCGTACGACTCGAACGAGACCTCTCAATACTCGGGGAACCAATACGCGAACTCGGGTACGGAATCTTACGAGCGCGACGACTACGCTGAAAACAATTCCGCAGCCGGCTTTTCCGCGGGCGTTTACAACTCTTTCGGTCAAGACGTAGTCGAACCGATCTCGCCGGAAGAAGACGACGTCTATAACGGCGACGTCTTGATCAAGTTGCAAGAAGGCCGCACCGGTATGTTCACGGCGTCGATCGGGGTCAACTCGGACTACGGTCTCGTCGGTAACATCAGCTTCACCGAACGTAACTTCAACCTGTTCAGACCGCCTACAAATCTTTGCACGCTCGACGGTTGGAAAGACGCGTTCCGTGGCGGCGGTCAGATTTTCAACGTTCAGGCGAGCCCCGGTACCAACGTTCAAAGCTATCGCGTTTCGTGGGACGTTCCATACGTTTTCCACACGAAGAACACGTTCGGCGTCACCGGTCTCTACGGCGACCACTCCTACGACGAATGGTTCGAATCACGTTACGGCGGCGAAATTCGTTTGGGGCGTCAATGGACTCCGCGTTTCAGTACCACGCTCAGCGGCGGTATCTATAACGTCAAGATCAAGGACCCGCAAGTCACGTTCGTGCCGGACTTGAACGAAGCGCTTGGCAATCATAAGGAATACACGATCGGACTTTCCGCGGCTTACGACACGCGTAACCACCCGTTCACTCCTTCGGAAGGTTACCTGATCAAAGGTACGGCGGAAGAAGTGCTTGGCGATTATCAGTTCCCGCGCGTCTCGCTTACCGGTAGTTACTATCAAACGCTCCACAAGCGCGTCGACGGTTCCGGACGCTGGATCCTCGGGCTGTACTCCAATCTCGGTTGGAATGGCGACGACGCTCCGATCTACGAACGCTACTACGGCGGCGGTTCGACGACGATTCGCGGTTTCGACTACCGCGGCGTAACGCCTCGATACGGCGCGACCGGTTTCGGGGTCGGCGGTAACTTTGAGTTCTACAACTCGGCGGAATTGTTGATCCCGGTCTCCGGCGGCGACGAATTCCAGATCGCGACGTTCGTCGACACCGGTACGGTCTCCAAGAATATCAAGAAGTGGGGACGTTATCGCGTGGCGCCCGGTTTCGGATTACGCTTCACGATCCCGATGCTCGGCCCCGCGCCTCTCGCGTTGGACTTCGCATTCCCGATCAACAAGGATCCCGAAGACGATACCGAAGTATTCAGCTTCAGCATGAGCGGTTCTCGCTGATCGTCGTTTAGCGTCGTAAAAAATAAAGGCGCGCGTCTGAAATAGGACGCGCGCCTTTTTCTATTGTTAGCAAACAACGTTTTAAAACGTCAGATCAAGGGAAAGATCTGACTAAATATCAGCGTAAAAATAAATCCCGCGACGCCAAGAAGCCCGGTTCCTAACGTCCAGACTTTTAGACAATCGACTTCCGAAACGCCCGAAGAACGAGAGAACACGCAGAACCCGCTATCGTTCATCCAACTCGCTACACAAGAACCGACGCCGATCGCGGAAGCAAGATACCCGATATTGAAACCTAATGCTTCACCGGTCAGGCCCATCGCGGAGAAAATACTAGCGGACGTGATCATCGCCGTCGTGCTAGAACCTTGCGCCGTCTTCAACAGACAGGTCGAAAGAAACGCCAATGTCAAGATAACAACGCCGCTAAAACTCCCGGTCGTTACAAAGAGTTCTTTAATACGCTCGCCAATACCGGAACCACGAAGCGCTTCGCCGTACGCGCCGCCAGCAGCCGTGATCAAAACGATGGCGCCGGCGCTCGACACCGCCCAGTTGAGCTTTTCTTCAAATTGAGTACGCGTAACGCGGCGCGACCTCATTAAGAATAACGGAGCGGCGGCAAAAATCGCGGCGACGCCAAGAGCGACGTTAGCGCTTCCTAGAAATGCGATAGCGGTACGCCATGCGGGAGAGGTCGCGTCGGCTTTACCGCAAAACACGTCGACGATAGAAGCGCCGGCAATCAAAACGACGGGCAACACAATAGGCGCTAACGACAACCACAGAGCGGGCTTCGACCTAAGGTCAACGTCGGCCAACGATTTCCCTGTGTTGTCGGACGCGTTTTCAGTTCCAAGTTCTTCAAGTACGTTGGCGGACAATTTCGGTTCAGGCAGCGTCTTATTCAATCCCCAGGAAAGAAGCAAGACCACGGGTAACAGGCATACGCCGACCATCAGTCCGATCTCAAGTGAAGTAGCCAGAGGGACGCCAAACGCGTCGGCGACCGCGATCGGCCCGGGCGTCGGAGGTATCGTCGTATGTGAGATCGTCGCGGCAAGCCCTACAGCTAGCAAATACAAGATGTAGTTCTTACGAAACGCACGATAAACAGACTTCGCTAACGGAAGTAGTAAGTAGAACGTCGCATCGTAGAAGACTGGGATCGACAAGATGAACGCGCTACCCGCCAAAGCGCTCTGAATATGTTTTTCTCCAAAGAGTTTGGCGAACGCTACGACGATACGATCCGCGGCGCCGCTGTCGGTCATACACTTTCCAACGATCGTTCCTAAAACGATCAACACGCCGATCTTACCCGCAGTCGTTCCTAATGCTTCGCAAACGCGGGTCACACAACCGATCGGTTCGCATTGTCCCGCAACGATCGCAGTTCCAAAGCTAACAGTCAACGCGCCAAGTAGTAACGATAAAAAGGCGCCTATCCTTAGAAAAAGAATAGAGCCTACGACGACAAAAAGACTGATCGCCAATAAGAAAATCGGATCGGTCAATATTCCGGTCAATTTACACCTCTAAACAAATCGTATATCAAATAGTTTTTAGAACCCCATTTATCAGTTGGATCCGCGGCAATACGTAGCGCGCGAACGCGATAACGCGGAATCGCTATTTCTCTATCAAACGCGATAAAATAGAGTCGTCGAGCGTCCATGCGAACGAATTCTCCTTCAAGCTCGTCTCCATTACACAATAACGCCTTATCGACGTCGCCTCCATCGTTTTGAAGAGTCTGACAAAACGCTTCCGCGACAACTGAGTCGATCGGAGGGAAAAACACGATCGAAATCCCCGCGTCTAGCGAGCGTTCTTGGCGTTTACTTGAAACGTATACGATCTTACCCTTTTCGATCGTCCTTATTTGCCCTATAGCTTCTACGTCGCGTTGAAAAGAAAACGGTCCGGCTTCGCTTGGCGGCGCTACGATCCAGTGTTCACTTGGACTGAGAGCGGCGGGCGTTCCTTCTGTCGCCAGAGAAAAAGAAGCGGTAAAAGTCGATTCCAAACTTTCCGTTTTTTGCGTAGTTATCCCAAAGTA
Source organism: Thermoguttaceae bacterium (assembly GCA_045599605.1). Taxonomy (GTDB): domain Bacteria; phylum Planctomycetota; class Planctomycetia; order Pirellulales; family Thermoguttaceae; genus RUG369. The sequence continues at coordinate 182,058 of JAZRWE010000002.1, read as the reverse complement.
CAATAACGTCGCAAAACAAACAAAAACTAATCCCCTACTTCTCATAAAAGTCTCAAAAAACGCCTACAAAACGGTATTTCGTTCTTTTCTCAATCCTTATTTTTCAGTATTCTTCCCCGAGGAACAATATGCCCCGACCACTATAAGAGCGCGGAAACGAGTAAAGCGGACTATAACGGGTAATTATACAGTCAGACAACGCAAGTTGCAAGAATATTAAAAGTTCCTAACGGAGCCCACAAACGCCGTTTTAAAATAGCGAAGTTTTATCAATTAAAACAAATATTCCGATTTTACTAATTATTAAAGGAGCCTTGGACGATAAGAAGAGTAGTGAAAAAAAGCATTCGAGTAATTTGACGACTCGAGCGTTCTTCCCCCGAAAAACGCGTTGTAACGCCATAACGCGCGGGGAGTTATTACAACTTCTCTACTTCTTGTTACGAGGTCAGAAATGAAAAGAAATTGGAATATGTGCGTCGCGTTATTAGCGGCGTTATCGTTGGTTACGTTTGTTTCAAACGCTTCCGCTCAATATGGTTCCGGCGCGTGCGCGCCTACTTGCGACGTTCCTACTGTCTCGTACGCTCCGACGTGCGACGTTCCCGAAGTTCCGACTTGCGAACCGACCTGCGACGTTCCTAGTTGCGGTCTATCTTGCGACGCCTCCTACGGCTGTGAAACCGGTTCCTGCGGTTACGGTTGTTACACCGGCGCTTGTTGCTTAGACGCTTGCGGTCTCGTTACCGGCGCGTTAAACGTCGCCGTTTCCCCGTTCAAATGGGTCTACTGCGAGCTTACCGACGGTATCTTCCCGGATTGCGGTTGCGCTCCGCGTCCCCCGAAGACCGCTTGTAATCCTTGTACGATCTGCGGCGACTATGCCGGCGGTTGCAACGATAACTGCGAAGCGGGCGTTTGCGGCGCCTGCAACGAGTGCGCCGGCGGTTATTATTCGCAAGCTCAAAACGCCTATACGAGTTCCTACTCCGCAGGCGCTTATTCCTCGCAAGTCTACGACGTCGAACAATATGACGCTTCCCCGACTCGCGGCACGAAAGCCGTTCCGAAGCTCCCGATCTACGGAAGTCGCAACGACCTTTCCGCGATCCAACGCGTTCAAAACTTCAACATCCAAGACGTTGTCGGAAACACTCGTCGCGCTTCTTCCGTTCGATCGGTCGGCTACGAACAAAATGCGAAACAAGCGTCTCGTCCGGTCCAAGCCCAAGCGCTCGTAAAGGCTCAACCGAACGCGCAAGTTCGCCCCGCGTCTCAAAACGCCCCTAGCAAGGCCCAACTTCCTAAGATCCAAAAGACGCAAAAATTACAAAACAAAGACAATGTTCGCATCGTCGCTCATACCCCCGCGGACGCGCAACAAAGCTCGACGTCTAAGACGTTCGGTCAAACTCGTCCCGTCAAATGAGTTCGTTAGCGAACGACTCTAACAAGAGTCAGTCGATCCTCAGCCCGTTGGTCGCGTATCGACGGGCTAAAGTCGTGAGAAACGACCAACTTTTCTCGACGCGTTCCGCCTCGTTCGTTCAACGTCGTAAGGCGCGTAACTAACGTTATCGGAGCGTTATTAAGTAAGGAGCTTATGTTAATGCAACGCAAACTAGTTTCGATCGCTCGTGTTTTATTCACGAAACGAGTCGCGATCGTCGTCGGATTATTACTTACGACTCCGGCGATCTTCGCGCAACAATATAAACCGGAACAAATTCTTGGTCGCGCTCCCACGCAAGCCGACGTTGATATCGACACGCCGTCCGCCGAAGACGTCCCCAACTGCAAGGTCAAGAACTTTAAAGAAGGCGGTTTCCAAGGCGTCGGTCTGTATATGCCCGACGGCGTCACTCCGTTACGCGTTTGGTGCGCGCCTGTGCCTACGAAACAGGGCGCTCGCGCTAGCGTCGAACAGATCCGCTTCTTTAAAAACGGTCAAGAAGTCTACCGCGACATTCTCGGTAAAGAAGCTCGTTGGTTGAACGCCGGCGGTACTCGCCGCGGAACCTTGGGCGCCGACAAGAAGGTCGCCGCTTGGACGGTCCTCTCCCCTGAAGAAGCTACTCAAGAAGTCGTCGCCGCTGTTGTCGCCAACGATTTCGAGCGTTTCCAAAAAGTCGCGCTGACCGCCGAAGAGCTTCAAGGTCTCGGTCTTAGCGGTTCGATCGCCGCGGAAGTGCAAAAGCAAGTTCAAAGCGTAACCGCCGCGAATTTCGCGAAATTGTCGAAGACGTTGAACATGCCCGCCGACGCGCACTGGGGCGCTTTCAACACCTCGGTGCCCGCGGCTATCCCCGCAGGCGATGGCGTGGAAAACGATCTCACCGTCTACTATAACGCCGCGGTCGTCGTCATGAAAGGCGACGACGCCTCTCAAAACCAACAACTCTACGTCGGCGACCTCGTTAAGATCGGCGACGTTTGGAAAGTCATCGGTCTTCCGGTCGGCGAACCTTTCGGTCAAGCGACCGGCGCCGTCTCCGCTTCCTCTATCTTCTTCCCTGCCGCTGGCGCATCCGACGTCGCCGCCGAAGGTTCCGCGGACATGGGCGAATACGGCGCGCAACTTAGCGAAGCGTTCCAAAAACTCGACGCCGCCTCTCCCGCCGAATATGCGAAAGTTTGCGATCAAACGGTCGAGCTTTTGTTGAATATCGCTGAAAACAATCCTTCCGAACGCGAAACGATGCTTTCGCAAGCGGTCAACGTCATCTTCAGCGGCGTTCAATCGGGTCTCTACCCGCAAGGCGTCGAGAAGCTGAACGCACTTGCCGGAGCTAGCGACGACGCGGGCACGGAAGTCAAGGCGCTCATCCGTCATCGTCAGATCGTAGCGGAATATTATTCCGTCGCTCAGGCGCAACCTCAACCGAAGCAATCTGTTCTACAAAAGGCGCAAGAAAAATACGTCGACGACCTGACCTCGTTCGTGGAAGAATACTCGACGACGACCGCCGGCGCGGAAGCCGCGATGAGCTTGGCGTTAGATCAAGAATACATGCTTGAAAACGACGCCGCGATCGAATACTATCAAAAAGTAGCTCAAAACTTCTCGAACGCCTCTATCGGTAAGAAAGCGGCGGGAGCTATCGCGCGTTTGCAAGCCGAGGGCGGTAAGTTGGCTTTACCGGCGATGAAATACTTTGGCGGCGGAGTCTGCGATATCAACGCTCTTGCCGGCAAACCTACCGTTATCTTCTGCTGGGCTAGTTGGGACCAGATCAGCGTCGACGCCGTTAAGAAGCTTGCCACGCAAGCGAACATCGTCGGCGTCAACCTCGATTCCGCTCCGAATCCTGCCGAAAGCGAAGCGTACTACAAGCAGATCTTCACGGGAATTCCGTGGAAGAACGTCTGCGACCCCGCCGGTCTTGAAGGCGCGCCCGCGATCGCGCTTGGCGTCCAAACCGCTCCTTGGGCGATCCTGATCGACAAGTCCGGTAAAGTCGTCCGCTCCAACATCGTCGATATGAACGAACTTGGCGACATCCTCAAAGAATTGAAGTGAGGATCTTCGCTACACGGATCAACGACTGAATGAACGAAAAAGACTCGCGTGGAAAGATCGTCCGCGCGAGTCTTTTACTTTGTAAAGTAGCTTGTTCTCCCGATCGATACGTGAAAAATGAACGACCTCTTACCCGGACGCAAGAGAATATAATTTAAATTTAAATATATCCTCTTGACGAAGGGTAAAAAACTGTTAGAATCACGGAGTCGATTATGAGAATTATTCGATAGTTTCAATACGGAGTAAGCGAATCCCGAGCTTACGTTAAAAATCTGTTATGAAACACTCGGGGCGTAGCTCAGCCTGGCTAGAGCGCTACGTTCGGGACGTAGAGGTCGCACGTTCGAATCGTGTCGCCCCGATTTGCTTTGATAGCGTTTGATATATTTCCCGAGGTCTTGGTTTTATGCCAAGCCAATAAAACGGGGCGTAGCTCAGCCTGGCTAGAGCGCTACGTTCGGGACGTAGAGGTCGCACGTTCGAATCGTGTCGCCCCGATTTTAGAAGCCGTAGTTCGCTACGGCTTTTTTTATTTCTTGATTTCTTCAAACACGAACCTTACGAGTAAGTTCCTAACGCCGTTTCACACGCTTTCAAACCAAGTATTATCAAGAATAATTTCAGAAAACGACGTCTCAATTAGAGTCGGTAATCTACGTCGATATATTGTAATTCTCGCGAACGGGTATAAGGCTCGGACAAATATCCTATCCAAGAATTGCGGTTACCCCAAGCTCGCTATCGCGGTCTCAACATCTCGTTCCCCCGGCCTACTTAGAACAGCGACGCTAGAGTCCCCTCGGAGCTCAACGAGACGTGATTTTTACGAGTCTCCCCTATTCTCTGGGGGTTGACCGTTCCGAGTAAACTAGGATAATAGAGGAACGAAATTGTGTCGGCGCTAGCGCGTCGTCAAGCTAACCGCGTTACCGGGATAAAAGGTTTTTTCAAATGCAAAATCGATTGAACTATGACAATCCGTTGATCGAACGTTATGCGTCTCGCGAAATGTGCGAACATTTCGGACCGCAAAAGAAATTCTCCACCTGGCGTAGACTTTGGGTCGCGTTGGCGGAAGCGGAACACGAACTCGGCCTTCCCGTTACGCAAGAGCAGATCGACGAACTCAAGGCTCATACGGACGATATCGATTTTGAAGTTGCCGCCGCTTACGAAAAGAAGCTCCGTCACGACGTCATGGCGCACGTCCATACCTACGGCGACGTTTGTCCGAACGCTCGCGGCGTCATCCACCTCGGAGCTACGAGCTGCTTCGTTACCGACAACGGTGACTGCATTCTCTATCGCGACGCGTTGAAGATGGTCCGCGACCGCTTGGTCACCGTCATCGATCGTCTCGCGAAATTCGCCGAGAAATACCGATCGCTTCCCTGCTTGGGTCTGACGCACCTTCAACCCGCGCAACCTACGACCGTTGGTAAACGCGCGACGCTTTGGACGTACGATCTCGCGACCGACCTCGAAGACCTGGAATACCGCATCTCCCAAATGAAGACGCTTGGAAATAAGGGTACGACCGGCACTCAAGCGAGCTTCTTGAAGTTATTCAACGGCGATCACGACAAGGTCCGCGACCTCGAACAACGCGTCTGCGACAAGATCGGTTTCGCTAAGCCGTTCGCTGTTACCGGCCAAACTTACCCGCGTAAACTTGACGCCCAGATCCTCGACATTCTCTCTCGTATCGCTCAAAGCGCGCACAAGTTCGGCACCGATATGCGCATCTTGGCAAACAAGAAAGAACTGGAAGAACCGTTTGAAAAGAACCAGATCGGTTCTAGCGCGATGGCGTACAAACGTAACCCGATGCGTTGCGAACGCGTTTGCTCGCTCGCTCGCTTCGTCATGAGCCTCCAATCTAGCCCCGCGATGACTATCGCCACGCAGTGGATGGAACGCACGCTTGACGACAGCGCGAATCGTCGTCTCTCGATCCCGCAAGCGTTCTTGGCTATCGACGCAATCTTGATCATTATGCAAAACGTCGTCGAAAATATCGTCGTCTATCCGAAGGTTATCGAAAAGAACCTTCTCGCGGAACTTCCGTTCATGGCGACGGAAAATATCCTAATGGCCGCCGTTGAAGCGGGCGGAGACCGTCAAGACCTTCACGAACATATTCGTCAACACAGCGTCGCCGCCGCCAACGTCGTCAAGATCGAAGGCGGAGACAACGACCTGCTTGAAAGACTTCGCAAGGACCCCGCGTTCGACAAAGTCGATATCGACGCCGAAATGTGCCCCGAAAAGTTCGTTGGTAGAGCGCCCGAACAAGTTGTCGAGTTCATTCAAGAAGTCGTCGACCCGATCCGCAAGCGTTACGCCGACGTTACTGTCGCCGAGACGGAACTTCGCGTCTGATCTAAGTCTTTAATGTTGTCGATCCTCTATTAAACGTTAAGGAGAATTCATGTTAACGTACAAAACCGCGGGCGAATCGCACGGAAAAGGTATAGCCGCTTTCATCGACGGTTTTCCCGCCGGCGTCGCACTTGATTCTACGTTCATCGACGGCGAATTGCGTCGTCGCCAGGGCGGTTATGGTCGAGGAGGCCGTCAAAAGATCGAAACGGATTCCGCCGAGATCATGACGGGTATTCTCCACGGCGCGAGCATGGGTTCTCCTATCCTGCTTTGGGTCAAGAACAAAGACTATAAACTTGAATCGATGCCGGAACTGACGAACCCGCGTCCGGGTCACGGCGACCTCACAGGGTCGATCAAATACGGTCATGGCGTTCGTCCTATACTTGAACGCTCGAGCGCTCGCGAAACGGCGGGCCGCGTTGCTGCCGGCGCGTTGGCAAGACTATTGCTACGCGAGATCGGAGTTGAAGTCGTCGGGTACGTTACGCGTATCGGTTCCGTCGATCTCACGCCTAGCGAAGACGTTTTCCAACGCACTCCGGCGGAGTTACGCGAACTGCGCGATTCTAGTTCCGTGTTCTCGCTTTGCAAAGACGCGGACGCTAAAGCCGAACAAGCTATCGACGAAGCGAAGGATTCCGGCGATACGCTTGGCGGCGTTATCGAAGCGCGCGTTTTCAACGCTCCGTTCGGACTCGGCACACACGCCGAATGGTCGCAGAAACTGGATGGTCTTATTGGTCGCGCCGTCATGGCAATCCAAGCAATGAAAGGCGTCGAGATCGGCGACGGGTTTGCCGTCGCTAGTCGTCCCGGTTCGCTCGTCCACGACGAGATCCTTTGGGATGAAACGCAACGCGAATCGCGCACGCTCGGATTCGTTCGCCCGACCAATACCGCCGGCGGTCTGGAAGCCGGTATGACGAACGGTCAACCAATCGTCGTCCGCGCCGCGATGAAACCGATCCCGACGCTCCGCAAACCGTTGCGTTCGGTCAATATGCAAACGAAAGAAGACGTCGAGGCGGCATTCGAACGCAGCGATCCTTGCGCCGTATCCGCGGCTAGCGTCGTCTTGGAAAACGTCGTCGGTTTTGAGATCGCCGCGGCGGTCGTTGAGAAGTTCGGCGGCGATTCTATCGAAGAGATCAAAGACCGCATCGAACTCTTCCAACAGACCGCGATCAAACGCCTTAGCTGAGATCTTGTTCCCATAGAATAAATAGATCGTAAACGCCGTTTCTTCAAACGAAACGGCGTTTTTCATTTCTTGCCCCTTCACTCTTCAAAGCCGTCAATAAAAAACGCCTATCCTCAAAGAATAGGCGTTAGATATTATTCGCTAAACAAATCTACGTTCTCGAAACGATTACTAGGCGTTCTTCGTCTCGTTTTGTTCGGAGATATTTTCTAATTTTCTCCAACACTTGAAGAGCGCCAACGCGCCGACGACAGCGACGACCGCTAAGACGCAACCGTTGACGAGTTTACCGTACAGAAACGCGCCGGCGGCAAACAACGCGCAATATATAGCGACGCAACCAATGAAGCTACAAGCGATCCCCATCGGGACGGGCCACTTGTCTTTTTCGCCTTCAAGCTCGACGCCGTCTTTCTTCGCTTGTTCGTATACCTTCTTCCATCCGGGCCCGCCGGCGCGAGTCTTACGTACAAACGCGTAAAGCGCTTCTTTATTATCGGGAGGCGTAAGGAACGTAACGAGCAACCAACCGATCGTCGTGATGATAACGCTAGCGACGAGTTGGTACCCGGAGTTGTTCAGCCAAGAACCGGCGAATTCTTCTTGCGTCATATGCAACAACTTGCAGCAAAGAGGCGCGTGAGCCATCTTAAAATACAACGCGACAGGGAACGAAACGCACATAGCCGCGATCTCGCTGTAAGCGTTGATACGCCACCAGAACCAACGGAGGAGGAAAAGAAGTCCCGTCCCCGCGCCGATCATGATGAGGATCTCAAACGCTTGAAGAGCGCTTTGGAGGAACAACGCGATAAAACACGCGGCGATCATTAAAGCGACCGTCCAGACACGGCCGATCAAGACCAACTTCTTTTCGTCGGCGGAAGGATTCCAGAAACGCTTATAGAAGTCGTTGACCATATACGACGAACCGAGATTGAGGTGCGTCGCGATCGTGGACATATACGCGGCAAAGAGAGACGCGACGACGATACCGAGGACGCCGTGCGGTAATTTCGTGATCATCGCGGGATACGCTAAGTCGTCACCCATCTTAACGCCTTCCGGCAGCGACGGGAACGCGGCTTGCAGAGATTCAAGTGAGGGATAGACGACGATCGACGCCAAAGCGACAAGGATCCACGGCCAGGGGCGAACGGCGTAATGGCAGACATTGAAGAAGAAAGTCGCGCCAACGGCGTGCGCGGGCGACTTCGCGGCAAGCATACGCTGAGCGGTATAGCTACCGCCGCCGGGCTCGGCGCCTGGATACCAAGCGCTCCACCATTGAACGAGAAGCGGGATCGCGAGCAACGTCAACACGGCGCTCGTATCGCTGAAATCGGGGAAGAACGATAATTTCGACGCGACGTCGGGATGACTAAACAACGCGGATAGTCCGCCGACCTCAGGCAACTTGACAGCAACGATCGCCGCGGCAACGCTACCGGCCATAGCGACGACAAACAGAACGAAGTCTGCCCAAAGCACCGCGGAGAACCCGCCGACGACCGTGAAGATCACCGTTACTGAACCGGCAATAAGAGTCGTGTATAAAGGAGAGAGTCCGAGAATGACGCCAAAGATCTTAACGATAGCGAGCGTTACAGACGCCATGATGAACGTATTGACGATCAAGCCCAGATAGAGCGTGCGGAATCCACGTACGAACGCACCCGACTTGCCGCTATACCGCATCTCGTAAAACTCAATATCCGTCGTAACGCCGGATTTACGCCATAACTTCGCGTAAATGAATACGGTCGTCAGACCGGTCGGAAGGAACGCCCACCAACACCAGTTCCCCGCGACGCCGTTCTTACGAACGATGTCCGTTACAAGGTTCGGCGTGTCGGCGGAGAACGTCGTTGCCACAAGAGAGAAACCGAGAAGCCACCACGGAATAGAACGACCGGAAAGAAAGAACTCCGCAGAGCTTTGTCCGGCTTTGCGCATCGTGCGATAGCCGATATAAAGCGTCGACATAAAGAACAATATCAACACGATATAGTCGACGATATTGAGATTCGCCATACTGTTACCCTTACAAAAAATGCTCGATCAAGCGTCAAAACAACAAAAAGAAGCGACGCGCCTATTTGCCGCGCCGCCCCTGAACTAATACGCGCAGACGTATTGTCCGCGCAAACTCATTTACACGACGTCACTTCGCGGAAACGACGAAAGTATACACGCCGGAACCGATCTTGAAAGCGGCGGTATTCGCCTTGGAACTAGCGACGGCTTTCGCGTATTCGGCGCCCTTCGTCAGATCGCATTTCTGCGAATCGTCGCAAGGCAGAATGACGGTAGCGGTCGTGTTGCACGGCGCCTCGACGCGAACCGTCAACACCGTCTTATCTTCGTTCCAATTCCAATCGACGCAGATATATCCGCGAGCGGTCTCAACAAACGCATGAGCGGAAGTAAGCGGTTCTTTTCCGGGAGCGGTCAAATCGGTCAACGCGCATTTCGGCTCGATAACGAAATTCTTAAACGCGACGCATTCCGGTTCGGAACTAGCGACTACGACGTCTGGCGCGCCCGCCAATTTAATGCCGGCGATAGATTGGTACAGCCAAGCGCTGAAATCGCCAAACATAATGTGGTTACGCGAAGAGCCGTCATCCCAGTCTTCCCACAGCGTACCGGCGCCGCGACGGATCCAGTCTGCCATTGCGGGTCGCGATTCTTGTAACATAAGTTGTAACGCGAGATCGGTGCGTCCACCTTCGCTCAACGTACGAAGGATGTACTTAACGCCGAGGATACCGACGTCAAAATGTCCGTCAGTCTTAGCGACGTTTTCACAAAGTCGAGCAAAAACGGCGTCTTGGTCGGCTTGTTCGAGCGCTTGCGCAAAACCTTGATGGATCGCGCAACTTTGCGAGGTCTGACTGTTGATAGAATACACGCCGTCGCCCTTATAAAGAGCGGCGTTATAGTTCTTACGAATACGCTCGGCGCGTTCGGAATACTTTTGATAATCATCGTCCTTGCCGAGGACCTTCGCAGCCTGCGCTACGATCTTCGTATCGAGGTAGTAGTACCCGGTAGAGGTAACTTCAACAGGCGTATTCGTCTTCACAAAGACCCAGTCGCCCAAACCATGGTTGACAAGTCCGTTGGCCAATTCTTTCGAAGCGGTGAATTCAAGATACTTCTTCATCGCTTCATAGGAGTCCGCCAAGATTTTGACGTCGCCGCGGTAAAGATAAACGCACCACGGAATCGTAACAAGCGCGGAGTCCCATGCGGGGCCGTTACCCCATGGATAACCCCAGTCGCCGGTCGGAACGATCGCGCAGATATCGCCGCTCTCTTTTTGTTCGTCGACCAAATCGTCGAGCCATTTTTCATAAGAGGCGGTATTGTCGAAGTTGTATTGCGCCAATTCGGCGGCAAGTTGCGCGTCGCCCATCCAGCCGTTCTTTTCGCGGTGCGGACAGTCGGTCGGATAACCGGCGACGTAGTTGTTGCGATAGGAGCGAAGCGTCGCTTCTTGCAGCTTATTCAACAACTCGTTGGAACAAGAGAACGTCGAAATGTTATTGAAGTCGGTGCTGATAACGCGTCCTTCAAAATCTTCCGGCTTGGGTTCTTCGCGAAGACCAACGACTTCGACGTATTGATAACCGTTATAGGTAAAGCGCGGTTCGAAATATTCTTCTGCGTCGCCGTTGCAGATATAGAAGTCGGTTTGGAAGCCGCCCTTCATACCGGTCAAGTATGCGGGAGTACCTTCCAAGAAGTGCATCTCGATATCGTGTCGTTCGATCGCGCCGGACTCGTCCACGCGTTCCGAATACTTGAAGCGGATAACGTCGCCCTTCTTTTGACCATGGAGCTTGATACGCGCCCAACCGGCGTTGTTTTGCCCCATATCGACGACCCACGCGTCTTTGACTTGTTGGACGGATTTTGCGAGATAGCTTTGACGCAAGACGGTGACCGGATGCTTTTGCGCAACGATCTTGGGATTGCCAAGGGGCGCGGGCACGACGACAACGTTACCGAGGATCTTGCGTTCCCAACCGCCGTCAACGATCTCGCCTTGACGGACGCAGTCAAAGACGATCGGGCTCGTAGAATACGTCCAACTCGGATCGGTCGCGATCGTTTCTTCCGAACCGTCTTCGTAGACAAGTTGTAGTTGCGCCATCACGCGCGGGAAATCGCGCCACGGAGCCGCGTCAAAGTTCCAAGTAACGATAGAACGAACGTCGTACCAACTATGCCCCAAAAGAAGTTGCAGTTCGAAGTTCGGATTCTTCTGATTTTGGAATTCTTTCGTAAGATCCAAGACGTTATAGAGTAAGCGACGATCGTAACGCGTGAAAGAAGGCGTCAGCAATTGTCCGCCGACCTTCGTACCATTAAGATACGCTTCGAAAAGTCCGGGCGCGCAGACCGCCATCGTAGCTTTGACGACGCGTTTCTTCACACTGAACGCTTTTTGGAAACACGGAGATACGGTTTCCGTGCGACGACGCAGTTTTCCCCACGGAGTAGCGTCGATATCGTCAAAAGCGACGACGGAATCTTCCCAAGCGGAATCGTCAAACTCAACTTGATTCCAGTTGTCGACAACGCCGACGTTGACTTTCCAGGACTTATCGGAACCGACACTTAAAAGTTCTTGTTTAGGAACGCCGGCGAAATTCGGCGCGGGAATATTCGTAGGCGCGTTCGATTTATCCAACGCTTTGACTACCAACTTCGCAAGTAAGGCGGTAGGAGAAAGCGTACCGTTGCCAAACTTCGTACCGATATCCTTCTTCGTATCGTTGTTGACGTTGATCGCGATCGTGTTCTTTCCGGGAACAAGATATTCGGAAACGTCGAAAGAACGCAGTTGGTCCGGGTTATAGACCATACCGATCGAGAAACCGACGCGCTTACCATTGATATAGATATCAAGCTTCTGACTCGCGGCATAATAGAAGGTCGCGGCAAAATTCTTTGCGTCAAAATCAGCTTGGTCGATATCAAACGAGAATTGCTTACGGAAAAGCTCTACTTCGTATCCGAGTCCGGATTCTTTCGGATTCGCGGCGGCGATCCAAGACGCGCCTGAAAGATCGGCGTCAGGACGGACCGCTTCGGGTTGACCGATCCATTGTCCGACCCAATCTTTTTGATCGACAACACCTTGAGTCCAGTATCCGCCGGCGCTCCACGGACCAACTTGTCCCTTTTCGTCCCAAACACGTACCTTCCAAGAGCATTGTTGGAAAGTCTTCAACGGTTTGCCGGCATATTCGATATAGAGCGATTCGCTTGATTCGACCTTACCGGAATCCCAGAGATCGCCTTCATTAGCGTCGAATTTTTCAAACGAAGAACAGACGACAATCTGGTAAGCGCTTTGACTCTTATTGTAAGAATCTTCTTTTTTATTCGAACGGCAAGACCAGCTAAAGCGCGGTTTCGCGGCGTCGATACCAACAGGATTACGCAAGTTTTCAACTTGTTGTCCAACAGCGATCAAACCGCCGTCGCCGGTACTAACTTCGTCCGCCATTGCCGAAGACGCAAGAACGCCGGCGCCGACACAAAACGCCGCGCTAGCCAGACCATTAAGGAAATTCTTCTTCATTTTCAATACCTATATCTTTATAGTAAAGATCTATTTTAGTCTCAAATTGCGACAAAACAAAAGTGGGACATTATGTTAAAAAGAGACGCAGATCATAGTAATCGTCGCGCCTTTATTTCTAAATATTTATTGACCAAAGGCGCCGCGACGTCTTCGGGAAATACGTCTAACGTCAACGCGCCTTTGACCTCAAGCGCGCGCAGCGTTTTCTTACGCCAATTCAGAATATTAGCGGCAAAACCGGCGCGATAAAACATCTGCGTTTTCGACAAATTCTCCGAGACAGAATCTTTCCAGAGTAGTCGTTCGATCTCGTCAAGCGGTTCACGCGCGTCGCCAAAACGCTCGATCCACAAAGCTAAACGGTTTTTCTTGACCTCGTTCGGAAGCTCCTCAACATTCGACGCAGTCTGTTTCTCATATCGCTCGATCGCGTCGTAAAGCGCGCGTTCACGTAGGAAGACGCCTAGCGGCAGATGCGCGCCGGAGAGATCGATCAGCGCTTCTTCCACCAACATCGCGTTACGCTCGTCAAGAACGTTTGTCGCTAAAACCACGAGCGCGCGTTTAGGCGAGTTCTTCGCCAAGTATTCGAAGGCGCGATCGTATCGCGATTCGACGCGTTCAGGAAAGATATCGAACGCGCCACGTATCAAAGCGTTCATCTGCGAGATCCCGCCGCGCGGAGGAATGAAGCGTTTGACCTCGTTAGAGAAGATCAGTAGTCCTACTTCGTCCCCTTGTTTCAAAGCTATATAAGCCAAAGCAAGCGAAGCGTTCAGCGCCGCGTCGTATAAATTAGAACCGTCGCCGGAACGATTCGTCATCATTCTCCCGGCGTCTAGCGCGATGATAACGCGTTGATTACGCGTGTCTTGGAAATCGCGCACTATCAACTTATTACGTCGAGCCGTCGCTTTCCAGTCGATGAACTTGTATTGGTCGTCTCGCGTGTAATCTCGCAAGCGTTCAAAATCGTCGTCTTGCCCTACTCGTCTTATACGACGAACGCCAAGCAAAAAGAGCGCGTTAGACCGTCCTAACGCATCAAACTGAGTCAGTTGACATAAGTTAGGATAAACTTGAAAGGTCGTCTTGCACGGATAGTTTACGTTCTTACGCCAGAACCCTAACTTGCTCCAAAACCGCGCGGCGATAAATTCAAAAGAAAACGCGCCGCGACGAACCCATTGCAGTCGATAAGAAACGCTCTCACTTTCGTTCGTGGCGATCGTTCTTCGTTCGAAAATATAAGAAGCTAGTCCGTTTGCGTTGACTTCTTCGGGTTCGGAAGATAGCAAACTCGCTTCCGTCAACGGCGGAAACGCGCGCGATTCCGTACTAGAATCGTCGGTAAACTCTAACGTTACAGAACGCTTGGAACGATTCTCCACTTTGATAGTAACGTCGGTCGAACTACCTAACGACGCGATCCGCTCCGCTTCACGCGTAAACGTCACGTCTTGACCGGCGCGCACGACCGTAAATAGATCGAAGGCGCAGATCGCAATGAAAGCGAGATCCAAAACGGTTATAACTCCGCTTTGCCCCGCCGGTAGATCAAATAAGAAGACGACAAACCATAATGCCGCGGGGATAGCGAGACATAAAGCGAATCTAAACGTAGGAAACGTTTTATAGACGGAGCTTACAACAAAAAAAGGAATTAAAACAAGCGGAAAAAAAAGATACAACGCGTAATTCGCAAGCTGTACGAAAACATTGTTCATAACGCGTTCCTCGTGAAAAGTAAAAATGCTCGTTTATACGTAAAATCACGTGGATATTTTATACAAAAACAGAGCATAAGTCAAACTTTCCACTAAAAATATGGAAAAATTTTATCCGGAGAAAATAAAAAAAGCGCGTCAGGAAAAACCCAACGCGCTTATGCGAATACTTCAACCTTCTCAGAACCGTCGACATTAAGCCGGCGATAACTCCGATAGGGCTAAAGCTTGAAGCCTTTTATCAAAGACCGAGAGCTTTCTTAGCCAAGTTGACGACTTCGGTAAAAGCTTTTTCGTCGGCGACGGCCATATCGGCAAGCATTTTACGGTCGAGAACGATGTTAGCCTTCTTAAGGCCGCTAATGAATTGGCTGTAACGCAGACCTTGCATACGGACGGCGGCGTTAATACGGATGATCCAGAGCTTGCGGAAGTCACGTTTTCGCGCGCGACGGTCACGAGTCGCGAATACGTCGGCTCTCAAGACGGTTTCCTTCATCGTGCGCAACAGTTTACCGCGACCACCGCGGAAGCCCTTAGCGCGCTTGAAAAGTCTGTTCTTAGCTCGACGACGAGCCGCGCCTTTATCAACTTTCATCTCAACATTCCTTGAAGTTGGTATAGATTTTATCGACGACAAAACTCCGCCGGAGGAGGAGAATTCGCGTTTGACGACGATATTCGACGAAAACTAGGTCCCGAACTCAATACGTTTCGGCGTTACGACCCGTTTTCAGAAACCGCAAAACTTCCTACCGCGATATCGGAAGAACGCGGACAAGGTCGGACCAAACGCCTAGCCTAGGCTAAGCGATAGGACCAAAGAAACGATCAAAGACCACCCTTACCGAGAGCTTGGATCAGTTTCTTTTCTTCGCACGTAGCGACAGGAGCAGTGCCGCGAAGGTTACGGACGCGCTTGCTGTCCATGCGCCAAGCCAAGTGGCTCGTACCGCTGTGTCGGTGTTTAACTTTTCCGTTGGCGGTAACGCGAAAACGCTTGGCAACTCCCTTATGGGTCTTAACTTTAGGCATTGAATTACCTTTATCTCGTTAAAAGTTGCGAAAATTCGATAATCGCGCTAAACATGATACGCTTAACGTTTATCGATCGCTCCAAAACGCGCGCACACAACGTCCGCGCAATAAAGAACGTCCCGTGATTTTAACCGCATCCCTCGAAATTACAAGGGGCGCAGCCTATAATTTCTGGGAATTTAGACAAAAACAGAATATGCTGAAATAACTTAAAAAGCACAAAATCGATACTATTGCTACAACCACGCTTTGTTTTCCGACAGTCGTACGTCAAATAGCCCAGTACAACGCGAAGAAGTGTAATATGCTCCCGCCAAGGACAAATAAATGCCAGATCGAGTGCATGTAGCGTATCTTCTTCATCACGAAGAAAGCGACGCCGACCGTATACGATAGTCCGCCGCTTACGAGCATGACGATCGAGATATGTGGAACGACCGCGGCAAGCTGTCTTGCGACTAGCACGATAAACCAACCCATCACCAAGTACAGTATCAGCGTAAAAGTCCTTGCGCGTTTTTCATACACGCAATAGGCGACGATACCGACGACGGCTAATCCCCATATCGTCCCAAATAACCACCAACCCGCGCTACCGTAGATCGGCCCCAAACAAAACGCCGTATACGAGCCGGCGATAAGGAAAAAGATCGCCGAATGATCGAGTCGCGCAAAGACGCGCTTCCCTTTTGACGGGGGCAGCGCGTGATAGAGCGTCGAAATCAGATAGAGTAAAAATAGTGAAAACCCGAAGATCGTATAACCGACGGCATAAGGTCCGACGCACCCGGCGGGAGCTCTACCAACGGCGCGAACGATCAACAAAACTAACGCGGCGATCGAAAGACCGGCTCCAACGCCATGCGTGATAGCGTTCGCAATCTCTTCACCAAGCGTATAAAGCGGTTTCTCTTGCGCGGGAGCGCCGTAAGCGGGCGAAATAGTCGTATCCTCCGTCTTCATTTTTGTATTCGACTTCATTGTCGTCGCGTTCATAGCAGTACCTCTTTCATCAATACAATAGCAGTTTAAACCAAATCAGTACGCAATCAACGGGTAAAAACTAAAATCACTCTTTCGTTTCCACGATCACGGAATCATATTGATCGCGCGTAACCAGTTTTCGCAATTCTTGTTCCATTGCGCGGCAACGCCTTTGTCAGGTCGAATCCCATAACCATGTCCGCCGCTGACGGGGATATGCAATTCGCAAGGAACGCCGGCTTCTTTCATCTTGATATAGAAGCGAGCGGACGCGGCGGCGCGATTCGCGTCGTCGTTGGCAACGGAAATAAACGTTGGCGGCGTGTTGGAATCAATATGAACGGAGTCGGACAACTTCGATTCCGCGTTCATATCTTTTTCGTCGTCCATCAAGTACGCGGGATAGATCGGGATCGCGAAATTCGGACGACAATCGAGCTTATCGACGTCGTCTACCGCATCATACGTCTTCACAGCATAATCAAGCGCGGCAGAGACGGTCAAATGTCCGCCGGCGGAAAAGCCAAGAACGCCGATCTTATTGGGGTCGATCTTCCATTCCTCGGCGTGAGCGCGCGTCAGACGGATCGCGCGTTGCGCGTCTTGCAACGGCGCCCAATGCTTCGGCAGCTCTTCGCGACGAGGAACGCGGTATTTGACGACAACAGCGGAAACGCCAATACTGTTGAGCCATTCCGCTATCTCGGAACCTTCGTGATTGTAAGCCAAGATCGTATATCCGCCGCCGGGAAAGATCACGACGCAAGCGCCGTTCGGTTCCTTGGCCGGATAGAACGCCATCGTCGGAACAGCGACGTTACCAACGCGAACGATCGGCGTTTCTTCTTTACCGGGCTCCCAGACTTCGTCGCCAATGTTTTCAGGGATCCCCCCGGGAGGTAGATCGGGCCAAAGATTTAACGTCGTTTCCGGCGCGGAGACTAAATGCGCGACATCGGAAGGAATACCGGCGACGTCTTGCGAATACGCGTTGAGAGTCCCCAAAGTCAGTAATGAAAGCGCTAGACCTAATATAGTAATAATACGCATTAAAATTCTTTAACTCCAATATATTCAAACAACTAACAAAAAGCGTAATCAGGGAACCATCTTGATAACGCGAAGCCATTTCTCGCAATTCTCGATCCATTCGGCGGCATAACCGTACTCGGATCGGATCCCAAAACCATGTCCGCCGGTAAGCGGAATATGTAGTTCGGCAAGAACGCCCCTTCTCTTCAATTCGCAGTAAAAAACTGCGGAAGCAAATCCGCGATTACGGTCGTCCGAAGCGACGGCAATAAAATGCGGCGGCGCGTCGGGACTGATGTAGATCTTATCGGAAAGCTTCATCTCTTCTAACGAGTCGCGGTCTTCGATAAGGTAACCGGGATAGACGGGAACCGCAAAATTCGGTTTAACGTCGAGCTTATCGACGTCGTCGATCGCGTCATATGACTGCGTCTCAAACTGATTTGCCATCGCGATCGCAAGATGCGCGCCGGCCGAAAAGCCGATCACTCCGATCTTATTAACGTCGATCTTCAATTCCTCGGCATGAGCGCGGATCAAACGGATAGAACGTTGAGCGTCTTGAAACGCCGCCCAATACCACAACCACCCTTCACGACTAGGAACGCGATACTTCAAAACAAATGCTGAAACGCCGACCTTATTGAACCATTGCGCGATCTCCGTTCCCTCATAATTGATCGCCAACGTCGAATAACTACCGCCCGGGAAGACCATTACGCACGCGCCGCTGGGATCTTCCGCGGGATAAAAAGCCAATTCCGGTTTCGAAACGTTAGAAACAAAGACGGGATTGATTCCGCCTTCGTTCAATTTCCAGACTTCGTCGCCAATACCTTCTGGAATTCCCCCGGGAGGTAAGTCGGGCCAAACGTCAAACGTTTTCGCCGGTTTCGCAACGTAAGGCGCGCAAGATTCCGGGATCCCAAACTCCTGCGCGTTGCCGCTTTCAAAACCGCATAACCATATCGTCGCGGCAAGTAAGGTTCCCAGAGACAGTACAGAACGGCTCAACATATTCGCTCCTCATTCGCGTAAATTCTTTACAACTTCAAGCGTAAGCGTTTCAATTTCCATAAATATCCTTTTTAGAAATTGAAAATCAATAGAAGGAAACGAGATTTGAGTAAAAAATAAGAAAAAACACGCCGTAAAAAGCGATTCGAGGACGACGCTAAAACAAGAAATAAAAAAACCGGCCATTGAGACCGGTTAAAGCGGAGGACACGGGACTCGAACCCGCAACCCCGTTAAGGGCACCTCATTTCCAATGAGGCCGCTAGCCATTCGCTTATCCTCCAAACGAACAACACGAGAGATTATAGCTACGATTCGCAGTTCTACAAGAGGGAATTTTAAAATAATTTCAAAATCCTCGTCAAACTCGTAAAATATCCGTATATTCACGTGAATAATTCAAAAATCCTCTTTACCTATCCTCCTAAAAAAACTAAACTCCCTTCGACTCGCTACGCGAGGGGTTCATTCCCATTCTAGCGCACGAGTTTTTATTTGGATCGTTGAAAAACATTATTGAGACGCGTCAACTTGACGAACGCGGCGGCGAGCGTCGATCCGCGTCGAATAAATGGAATAAGCTATGTTAAAATTGAACTTCGTATTGTCTTCGGCGTCGCTCTTATTATCCGCATCGTTCGTTGCCGGTCCCTCCGTCTTCGCTCAGGGCTTCGACAATTACGCCGCGCCGCAAGCCGCGCAAACCAAAGCTAGACCCGTCCAACAAAGCAGGGCCGCCGCCCCGGCGCAAGTCGCTCCGCAGGGCGCCGCGCCTAAGGCTGCGCCACAAGTCGCGCCGCAAGTTGCCGCGCAACAAGCGACCGCTCCGGCGCCGCAAGCTCAGGCGCAATCCGGTAGTGAATCTCGCGGGGGTTACATCGGCAACGAGAATATGAAAAACGCGCTCGCCGATCCGCCGGCCAATTACAACCCCACGGAAGCGGAACTCGCCAAACTCGACGAATTCTTAGCGAAATGGGAAGAACACGGCAAGAATATCAAACGCGTTATGTGCGACGTTCACGTTCGTGAATTTGACAGTCTTCTACAACAAGACGCCAAGCGCCCGGTCTCGCATACGTTCGGCGAATTCCGTTTCATCATGCCGAATAAACTCTCTTACCATATCAAGGGCGAGTTTGATTATACGGATCCTAACACGCAAGGCGTTTGGAAAGACGGTCAAAACGAATGGCAAGTCGTCTTGGACGGTAAATCCTTTACGCAATACGATTTCAAAGAAAAGAAAGCGCATGTCTTCCCCATTCCCGAAGAAGAACGCGATATCGACTTGACGATGGACAACGGCCAATTCCCGCTGTTCTTCGTCGCGAAAGCGCAAACCCTGAAATCTCGCTTCTATCTCCGCATCGTTACCCCCGCGTCGAAACAACAAGACCAAGTTTGGATCGAAGCTTTCCCGCGTTACACGAGAGACGCTCAACAATTCAAATCGATCATCGTCGGACTTGAACTCAAGACGCTCCAACCTTCGTTCATGCGCAAGTACGGCGCCAACGGTAAGAGCAGAACTGAACTTGCTTTCAGTAAAGTTGAACTCAACAAGAGTCTGACGCGCGTCGAAGCGTCTATCCCGATCGGGTGGGTCAAACAAGTTCACGACGAACCGTATTCGCTTATCGGACAACAAACGATCGTTACTGAAAACGGTACGCAAGCTATCCTAGTCACCGACCCCGCCAAGTTCCCGTCTAATAAAACGCCCGAACAACAAGCGGAAAAAAGCGCTAAACCGAACGCCGCTAAAACGCCCGCCGCTCAAACCAAGAAACCGGCAAAACGCTGAGCGTTAGCAGTTACGCTAATAAACAAAAGCCCGACGATTCCTTCAAAAAATCGCCGGGCTTTTTTACGTTTTATGTGGAGCGAGCGCAAGGCTCGCGTTCTAACCTATCGTTCAGTCTAACTTTTTACGAACGACGCGAACCGCCTTGCCTTCAACGCGCGGAAGCGTGCCGATGGGGAGTACTTCACCTTTGGGAGAGAAGCCCAAGCGTTCCTTGAGATGTTTTTCAACGCGGTAACCGGTGACGCCTTCTTCGGCTTCGACCAAGACGCGAATATCGTTAACGCCGTCTTTTTCTTCCATGACGATCTGGTATTCGGAACCGACGCCGGGAATTTCCAGCAACGCTTGTTCGACTTGGGACGGGAAGAAGTTAACGCCCTTAATGATGAGCATATCGTCGGTACGACCGGAGATCTGATCGATCTTAAGGTGCGTACGTCCGCAAGCGCATTTTTCACGGGAAATGATACGCGTAAGGTCGCCCGTCTTAAAACGAATGACCGGTAAAGCCTCGCGAGTCAAGGACGAAACGACAAGTTCGCCGATCTCGCCGTCCGGCAGGACTTTCTTCGTGATCGGATCGACGACCTCAAGATAGTAATGGTCTTCCCAAACATGGATACCGGAGTGATCGCGACAGTCCATCCCAAGCGTGCCGACGCCACCGGTCTCAGTCATACCGTAAATGTTGAAAACGTCCATCCCCAGTCTCTTGGAGATCTTTTCACACATCGCGGTGGTTACAGTCTCGGCGCCAAAGATACCGATCTTCAAGCTCGGAAGTTCGACGTTCATCTTCTCCATAACTTCGATCAAGCGACCGGTATAGGAGATAACGGCGGCAAAGACACGCGTATTGAAGTCGCGTGCCAAACGGATCTGACGTTCCGTATTGCCGGAACCGGTCGGGATAACGAACAAGTCGGCGGCGCGAGCGCCGTGATACATACCGAAACCGCCGTTGAACAGCCCAAACGAAGGCATGATCTGGATAGGATCGCCCGGAAGCGCGCCCGCCATACGGTAGCAACGCGCCATACATTCAGCCCATTGATTCAAGTCGGCCTTCGTGTAAGGCATGACGACAGGCGTGCCGGAAGTACCGCTCGACATATGCATTTCGCGGATCTGATCTTTCGGCACGCAACACATTCCCATCGGGTAAGTTTCGCGGAAATTCGGCTTACCGATGATAGGCAACTTTTCAACGTCTTCGATACCGCGGAAATCGTTTACGTCGACACCGGCCTGCGTATAAAGATTGCGCATATAAGCGTTATTTTCATAGACGTAACGCACCTTTTCAATAAGCTTCTTATTCTGATTCGCGATAAGCTCGTCTTGCGACATTGTTTCAGCCGCTTGATTCATATAGTGATCCATCGTCCAACTCTTGTTCGTACAATAAATGTATTATAAAAACGCCCCGGCGTCGCTCTTTTCACAAAGAGCCTACCTAGTAGCCTAGTAAATTATATAAGAAAAAGATATAGAAAATCAAATAAAAGTAAAGTATTGAAAAAATTTTAATTTGTTCAACTTGGAGAAAGCTATTTTTACCGTTACAATCGCAGAAAACAGTTTTCACTTCAAATGGAGAACATTATGTTTGACGCGTTGTTATTGGCTTCCTACGGCGGGCCGGAACGTATTGAAGAGATCGAACCGTTTCTTGACAAGATCCTCTTGGGCAAACGCGTTCCAGAAGCGCGTAGACAAGCAATCGTAGAACGTTACAAGCGTTTTAACGGCGTAAGTCCCTTGCCAGCGGAATGTCGTCGATTCTTAGAAGAGCTCCAAGACGAGGCGACGCGCCAAAACCTTTCGCTCCGCACCTACTGGGGAAATCTCTACGCCGCGCCGACATTCGACCAAGCTTTTGAGCAAATGGAACGCGACGGAGTGAAAAACGCGTTAGTCTTTTCCACTTCGGCTTTTGGTTCTCCTCAAAGCTGTCAACGCTATCGCGCCGAGGTCGTCGCAGCGTTTCAGAAGCGTTCCTCTCAATGCCAAAGCGATCTTAAACTGTCGTTCGTACCGCCTTGTTTCGACCTACCCGCTATCCGTAGAAGCGTTGCCGACGACCTTCTAACCGCGCTCGCTTGGGAAGAACTTGAAAGCGCCGAATTATTTACCGCTCCGGAACCACAAAACGGGCCTACAAAATTAATACTATTTACCGCGCATTCGATCCCAACAAGCGACGGCGAACGCTCGGCGTATAAGTCGCAACTTCTTTCCGTCGCTTCTAGCGTTCTCAGTTCTATTGTCGACGCGCCCGCGTTTGGCGGTCCGATACGCGACGACGTCGATTCTATCGACGCAAGTCTCAACGGTTTTCCAAGAAAGAAGATCTGTTTGGATAACGAAGTCGACGCCTTCTTACCCGAGACCAAAGAGAAGCTACGCGAAAAAGGCGTCGACGCGGCGTTAGTCTTTCAAAGCAGAAGCGGCTCGCCGCGGATCCCGTGGCTAGAACCGGACGCGGTCGATTACTTACGGCAATACAAGCAAAAAGAACCCCAACTCAAAAACGTTATCGTCTCGCCTATCGGATTCTTCTTTGAGAATATGGAAACGATCTACGATCTCGACGTCGAATTACGCGAAACTTGCCTTGAACTAGGCCTGACGTATCGGAGAACGACTTGCGTAGGAGCTTCGTCGCGGCTCGTCGACGCCGTCGTTAAACTCACGCGACTCTCGCACGACGATCTTCCAAATTGCGATCGCACCGCAGAGACCTGCGACCTCTCATGTCGTCGTTAAACGACAAAAAAACGCTCGAATCGCCATGGACTCGAGCGTTTTCTATTTCTGTTCGATCGTATATCGAAACACGCGATCATCTACCGTTCTTCATCGCCTTATCAAGACGATCGATGATATCGCCTTCTAAAGCGCGAAGACGTTCGGCGGCGTGCTTATCGCCGCTTGCCGCGGCAATACGATAGAGTTGGCGAGCTTTATACTCGTTCTTCTTCGTACCGTAACCCAGTTCGTGACAAGCGGCAAGCGGTCCGTAAGCGCCGGGAAAACCTTGTTCGACAGCCGCGCTATACCACTTATACGCGAGATCGGGATCTTGTTTGACGCCGACGCCGTAAAAGTACATATAGCCGAGATTGACTTGCGCGCTAGGCACGCCTTTCTCCGCGGCGGAAGTATAAAGTTCCAACGCCTTTTGATGATCGACTTCACAACCGTTGCCCATTTGGTAGTTCCAAGCCAAGTTGACCTTAGCTTCGTCCAATCCATTTTCAGCGGCCGCGGCATACCAACGATTCGCCTCTTTGAAGTCTTTCTTAACGCCGATTCCGTTTTGACAGCAATACGCAAGATTGTTCTGCGCTTGCGCGAACCCACCCTCGGCGGCTTTAAGGAACCAACGCGTCGCGGCGCTGGGATTCTTTTTGAACCCCAGACCGTTGAGATAGTTCCAACCGAGATTGTTCATTGCCGCCAAGCAGCCAAGTTCAGCGGCCTTACGATAATAACGATTCGCAACTTGAACGTCCTGTTCGACGCCAACGCCGTCGGCATAACAGAACCCAACGTTATTCAACGCCGTCGGATCGTCGTCCTTCGCGGCGTCTAAGAAGAGCTCAAAAGAACGCTTTTCATCTTTGTCCAAGCCAATACCCAAGCGATAACGCCAAGCCAATTCACATTTAGCCTCAACGTTACCGGCTTGCGCTCCGGCTTGAAGTTCGGTCAACTCCGTCGTTTCATCGTAGTGTTGCATATCATCCTCGGATCGTGATAATTTCGACTTATATCGTTAGAACGAAACCGTTCGACCTCAGTCGTCGACGCCGGGGAACTTGAAGCCGGAGCAGAATTCGGCGATCTCGGTGCTGATCGTCGGCGCAACTTCGTCGATATTGTTGATATTGGCGCAGACGCGGTCGATCCATTGCGCGACCTTCTTCATGTCGTCTTCCTTCATACCGACGCTGGTGAGCGACGGGGTGCCCAAGCGAACGCCGCTCGTTTGGAACGGGGAGCGCTTGTCGCCGGGAACCATGTTGGAGTTGGCGATAATACCGCACTTCGCGAGCGCTTTAGCGGCTTCACGACCGGTGAATTCTTCCTTGCGGAAGTCGAGCAGCAAGAGGTGCGTATCGGTACCGCCGCCCGCGATCGGACGACCAAGAGCTTCGAGTTCGGCGCACAACGCTTTCGCGTTCTTAACGATCTGTTCGCCGTAAGCCTTAAATTCAGGAGTCTTCGCATAACGGAACGCGGTGGCCATACCGGCGACGGCGTGCATGTGAGGTCCGCCTTGCATCGTCGGGAAAACGCCGCGATCGATGAGTTGGGCAAGATTCCACTTGCTTTCCGGATGATACTTTTCGTGATAACGGTCTTCGACCTTGGACATAATGAAGCCGGCGCGAGGTCCGCGAAGCATCTTGTGCGAGGTGCTCGTGACAACGTCGCAGTACGGAACCGGGCTCGGGTGAACGCCGGCGACGATCAACGCGTTAATGTGCGCAATGTCGGCGACGAGGTAAGCGTCGATCTCTTTCGCGATATCGGCGAAAGCGGCATAATCGAGAATGAACGGATAGGCGCTCATACCGGCCCAGATCATCTTCGGACGTTCGCGAAGAGCGATCTCGCGAACTTCGTCCATATCGAGACGACCGGTCTCTTGGTTCGGACGATAGGCAATTTGCGGATGGTCTTTACCGGAGAAGCTGACCTTCCAACCGTGGGTCAAGTGACCGCCGTCGGAGACCGGAACGCCCATGATCTTATCGCCAGGATTCAAGAGAGCGCGATAAACGGCGGCGTTGGCGGGAGAACCGGAATAAGGTTGGACGTTGATGTGTTCGCAACCGAAGAGTTCCTTACCGCGCGCGATCGCGAGGTTTTCCAATTGGTCGGAGTATTCATTCCCTTCGTAATAACGAGCGCCGGGGTAACCTTCGCAATATTTGTTCGTGAAGATCGAACCACAAGCTTCCAAAACGTCAATCGTCGCGTAACTTTCAGACGCGATCATCTTCAACGTCGAGCACTCGAACTTCGCTTGTTTTTGAATAAGATCGTAAACTTCCGGATCGTCTACTTTCAAATGGGAATAACGTTCGTTCATTTTGAAAACACTCCACTTACGCGCGTTTTATCAAATATTCGCTAGCCGCCTTCGATCGTTGCGCGAAGGGGCGTCGCTCCTTAGTAATCCTTTCAAACTCAAAAAGACGAGCGCACGCACACGCGTCGTTCTATTACGCCGTCGATCAAGGGACCTCTTCGGACCAAAGAGATCCATTCGTATTATACCCCCATGAAAATTTTTTTCGAGGGGGTAGCGATTCTCGCTTCGACTTTTGCTATAATTTAGGAAACAAACCGTTCTTCGCAAACAAAAGTGTTTCCACATCTACTATTACCGCGAAGATCGAGTACAAGAAACCGCTTATATTTCAATACGGCGAGAAACTTCCTATGAAAACGACGACTATTCTATCGTCCTTAGTCGCGCTAGCGTTTCTATGCGCGACTCCGCTCCAAGCGCAAACGATCTCCGTTTGGCCGCTTGACGTTCACTCCAAGATCTTTACGGATTCCGAACCGCTCGACGCTAAAACGTTGGTCCTTTCCTCGGCCTCCAACGAATACGAATCCGCTCAATTTGCTTTACGCGCCGACGCCGATCTTAACGACGTCGGCGTAACTTCCTCCGATCTAGTTTGCGACGAAAACGGTCAAACGCTTGACGCGTCCAATATTCGTATCCGCCGCATCGGTATGATCCACGTCACAAAGAACACGCCCAACGCCGAAGAGATCGTCGTTCGTCAAGCGCCGTGCGATATCCCGGAGATCCTATACGACGAAAACGTCCTTTCGTTAAAAGCTAACGAAACAGCGGGAGTCTGGGTCACGACTTTCGTTCCGAAAGGAACCCTACCGGGAAAATACGTTGGAACGATCGTTATTCAAAATGCCGACGTTCATGAAGAACTCCCCGTCGTTCTCAACGTCTACCCTTTCGAGTTACCCGACAAACGCACGCTCTATATGACCAACTGGTGGAGCTCATGGAACGTCGCCACCCATCACGATATTCCGTATTTCAGCGAAGCGTACTGGGATATGTTGGAAAAGTATCTTGTCAATATGAGCGAACACCGTCAAAACGTGCTACTCGTTCCGTGGATCCCTGTTGCTAGCGGATTCGTCGACTGTATGAAAATGGAAGACGGCTCGTTTGAATTTGATTTCACTAACTTCGAGCGTTTATTGACGTTAGCGGAAAAACATGGAGTCGCCGATCGCATCGAATTGAGTCATATCGGGGGAATAGACCGAACGGAACACCGCGTAAATTTCAACGCCACGACGGTACACTCTGAAAACGGGGAAAACGTAACGTTACAGATCGACGAATGGCTTGAACCTTCCCTCAAAGCGCTTTGCGACTACCTGAAAAAGACGGGGCGTTTTGAACGCGCTATGATCCACGTTTCCGACGAACCCTATTTACCCGATATCGATTCGTGGCGTGAAGCCTCTCAACGCGTTCGCAGTATCGCCCCCGACCTTAAACAGATCGACGCTATCGAAACACTGAACTTCACCGATCGTTTAGACGTCTGGGTACCGAAACTCACCCACTTCGACCGTTGGCGAAAAGGGTTTGAACAACGCCGCGGCGATAACGAGTACTGGTACTATATTTGCTGTCATCCGGTAGGAGTAACCTACCCCAACCGCTTTATGGATCTTCCCGGCGCGCGTATTCGTGTCTTGCATTGGATCAATTACAGCGAAGACCTCGTCGGTTATCTGCATTGGGGATACAACCACTGGGTCGGAGACCCGTTTGGAGCGCCTACTGAAACCTTTGGTCCCGGCGACACCCACCTGGTTTATCCGGGTGAAAATGGTCCGCTCGATTCTATCCGTTGGGAACTTGAACGCGAGAGCGTTGAGGACTACGAATACTTAAAACTATTAGAAAACAGCGTCGCGGAATTCAAAGCGAGTCTCGACCAAGATAAAGCGTGGGCGCTCGATCCGAAAGGTCGTACGATGGAACTCGCGCGTCGCGTCGTCCCCGACCTTACCACGACGACAATGGACGGAGAATTGATCGAGAAAACGCGCGAAGCGCTTGCGAACGAGATCGTTTGCGCGACGAGCGATCCGAAACTTATCGTTCAAACCTTCCCGGAAGACGGTAAGACGATCTACTCCGGGCCTAATCTTGTCGAGCTTTACGGCGTTACGACGCCCGGAGCTACCGTCGCGATCAACGACGAAGAGGTTCCGGTCGACGAAGACGGATTCTTCAAGAAGCTTTACTATGCAGACAATAAGGGCAAACTCGTTCTGACGATCAACGCGACGTTAGGCGAAAAGAAAGCTCAGACCACGCGTAGTTTCCTGATCCAATAACACGGTAACTCTTAGATCTCGATAACAAAAAAGAGCGGACTTGAATTTACAAGACCGCTCCTTTTTATTGAATAAACGCCGTATATGTCAACGCGCAAACCACGCCTTCATGCAATCTAAGACCTGCGTCAATTCTTCTTCATGAATTACATAAGGAACCATTGCGTACATGTAGTTCAGGAAGGGCCGCGCAAAGACGCCATGTTTGTAGGCGAATTCGCGATATCCAATAAGATCGCGCGAGTCTTTGACTTCAACGCATACGCAAGCGCCCATGATCCGCACTTCTTTAATACGTTCGTCTTCGAACCCGGCCATCTCGCGACGAGTGATCGCTTCGATCTTAGCGATCTTCTCCATGTAGTTGTCGTTTTCAAAGAGCGAGATAGAAGCCAAAGCGGCAGCGCACGCAAGCGGATTCCCCATGAAGGTAGGTCCATGCATCAACGCCTTACGCGGATCAGAATCATAAAACGCGCGATAGACTTTTTCGTTAGCGACAGTTGCGGCGTGTCCGATATACCCGCCGGTCAACGCTTTACCGAGACATACGATATCAGGTAAAACAAGATCGGAAACAAAGCGATGGCCGGTACGCCCAAAACCGGTGGCAACTTCGTCAAATATGAGTAAAACGCCGTATTCGTCGCACAACTCACGAGCGCGTTTCAAGAATGAAACGTCGTACATCCGCATTCCGCCCGCGCCTTGCAACAACGGTTCGACGATGAAACAATTGAGTTCCTCGCCGTACTTCTTAAACGCCTCTTCTAGCGCGGGTATCTCCGTCGGAACATGGATATTGTATCTTTTTTCACCGTACGCGTTTAGAATATAATGATAATCTTCGTCATCGCCTACTTCCATCGTCTTGAACGTATCGCCGTGATAAGCGTGTTTTAACGACAAGATCTTTGTGCGTCCCCACTCGCCTTGATTGACGTAATACTGCAACGCCATCTTCAACGCGACTTCGACGGCAACGCTTCCGGAATCGGAGAAAAAGGAATACCTCAGATCGCCGGGTAACAACGCTTCTAATTTCGAAGAAAGTTGTTCGACAGGGCGATGACTTGTGCCCGCCAACATAACGTGAGAAAAGCGATTCGCTTGTTTTACGATCGCGGCGGTAATATACGGGTGTTTATAACCATGAACAACGCACCACCACGAGGAAATAGAATCGATGAGACACGCGTCTTCCGTATACAACCTCACCCCTTCGGCGTCTAAGATCTTAAAGGGGGCGGGCATATGTTTCATCTGTTGATAGGGTCGCCAGATCATTACGTTTCCTTTCCTTGTCAGCCGTCAAAGGCGATACAAACTCTTGAGAGTTTCAACGTCCATGTCCAATTCACAGTCGCCTTCTCGAACGCAAGCGACGACTTTTACGCCGGTAAGTTCTTCACACATGCGTAAGTTATCTTCTTCCATAACGTTTCCGGGATGGAAGCGATTGAAGATAATGCCGGAGATCGGAATCTTTTTCATTCTCATATATTCGACCGTCAATACGCAGCTATTGATAACGCCAAGCCCGGCGTCAGCGACGATCAAACAACTAAGACCGAATTCGCGAACAATGTCGACAAGCCCGAACTTTACTTCGTCATAACGTAACGGACAAATAATTCCCCCGCTGCCTTCAAGGGTCGTATAGTCATACTCTCGACAAAGCGTTTCATATCCCAATTTGATCTTCGAAAATTCGATCGGTCCGTTTTCAAGACGCGAGGCGAGGTGCGGCGAAACAGCCGTTTCGTAGATATAAGGACACATGCTCGACAAACTCTGTTCGATTCCCGAAACACGCTTTACCCACGCGGCGTCCCCGGGGCTCAACTCTCCGGCGTCATCTCGAACATTACCGCTCATCGCACATTTGTAGTACGCGTTTTTGACGCCGGCGTTACAAAGTTTTTTTACGATCAATCCCGCGACATAGGTCTTGCCTACGTCTGTTCCCGTACCGGTAATAAAAATTTTTTTGTTCATTGCTTCCGCCTTTCCGCCAAAAGTTCTCTTACAGAGATCGTCAATATACTACGCTGAAAAGCGTTATTGTCAACTATCGTCAACTCTTGGTTGACAAACAAAAACAAAACAAAAAAAACGAGACCTCGTTACGAGATCTCGTTTTATACGCAAAGACGAATTGAGGACGTCAGCCGTTCAACAGCGTCAAGAAACCGTTGTGAAGCTCAGAGTTCGCGGAAACGAGCAACGGTTTAACGGCGAGGTCGTAAGGTCGACCGTCGACGTGAGTAGCCAGTCCGCCTGCTTCCAAGATCAACAAGATACCCGCCGCGACGTCCCACGGGTGAGCGCATTGGCAGACGTTACAATCGAAACGTCCGCAAGCGACGTAAGCGAGGTTCAACGCGGTCGAACCGGTACGACGCATAGCTTGACAGACTGTCGCGCAGTGCAGGAACGCCAAATAGTCGGGCGAATCCAGACGCGTGACAGTCGGGAAAGAGACGGACGTAAGCGCGTCGGCGGGGCGTACGGCGTCGCTCGTGCTGATACGACGCCCATTAAGAAAAGCGCCTTGGCCATATTCCGCGGTGAACAATTCGTCGCTATTGGGATCGTAAATAACGGAACAGATGATGTCGTTACCGCGGCACAACGCGATCGAGGTGCAGAAGAACGGCACGCCGTGAACGAAGTTCGTCGTACCGTCGAGCGGATCGACGATCCAAGTGTACGGCAAGTCGCCCGGGGCGCCGCTACCGCATTGCGATTCACGCAGGAATTTCTTACTGGAAACGCTAGGAGCCAACTCGGAACCAAAAGAGGGAGTAGCGCCTTGCGATTCTTCGCCTAAGAAGTAATGGTCTGGAAAAGCGCCCAACAAAATGTCTTCAATACAGCGTTGAGACTCTACGTCGGCTTCTGTAACCAAATCGGCCGGTCCCTTTTCGCGGACTCTGACTCTACCAATCTTATCACGCAAAATGGCGCCGGCTTCCAAAGCGGC
The DNA here is from genome assembly GCA_045599605.1 of Thermoguttaceae bacterium. GTDB lineage: Bacteria > Planctomycetota > Planctomycetia > Pirellulales > Thermoguttaceae > RUG369. The sequence continues at coordinate 151,337 of JAZRWE010000002.1, read as the reverse complement.
GCGCGTAGCTTGTTCAAGAAAAACAGACATGTTCTACCCGATTATTTGAATTTATGCCACTCGGCTACTGCTAATTCGTCGCAACGTTCGTTTTCTGGATGACCCGAATGTCCTTTGATCTTCGAAAATTCTAGATCGTGCATCGAAGCATACTCGTCCAATTGTTTCCAAAGATCGACGTTCTTGACCTCGACCCAACGAGTCCCTTCCTTACGCTTCCAACCGTTCTTCTTCCAGGATCTGATCCAGGAAGAAAGCCCGTTAAGAACATACGCGCTATCGCTGACGACGCGTACGGAAACGCTGCGTTTCAACAAAGCTAACCCTTCGACGACCGCCTGCAACTCCATTCTGTTATTGGTGGTGTCGGGGCAACCTCCTGAGCGTTCCACTTCCTTTCCGGTCGGCAGATGTCGCATAACAAACGCCCAACCGCCGGGGCCCGGATTACCGCTACAGGCGCCGTCTGTAAACAAAACGACTTCCGGTTCGCTCGCCATTACGTTCTCTCTTCTTTACAAGCGTCAACACGCCGCGCACTACGCGACGTCGACTCATCCATAACTCGCGTTTTGTCGCTAAAAAACGTGCAAAACGCATACAACGCCTCTAGAATTCTACCCAACCGACCAAATTTTACAAGGGACAAAGAAATATGATTTAGGCAAACAGGACTTTGAAACGACCTAGAAACGTTTTGTTTCGACAAACTCGTCTCACAAACGCTATCGCGTCCAACCGCGCGAACCCTTAGAACTATTTTCTCCGTTCATACCGTCGGAGGGCGCGCCGTTCGCGCGACTGTTTCCCCCACGACGATCGCGCAGCGTTTCTCCCCCGCCTCTTACGCCTCCGAACCCTTCGGGACGAGCGTTGAACTGGCGTTCGCCAAGGCGCGAAGCCGCGGGCGACAATCGTTCGAAGATATTTAACAAAGCGCTTCCCTCGCCGTAATGCGAGCGATAAAGTTCCTGAGTCTTAACAAGCACGGCTTCAGACAGACCGTCTAACGGCGAAACGGGATCGAGATCGGACAAAGCGGAAGTAGCGCGATCGTAATCTCCTCTACTCGCCGCCACCCACGCCGTACCGACGACGACATATCGGTCGACGCCTAACGGCTGCGTGGACTTCGTCGCAAGTTGTTCAAAGACCTTCTCGGCTTCGTCGACGTTGTCCTCAAAAACATACGCCAACGCTAGTTGTCGTAACGCGCGAATATTCCAATTCTCCTCGCCGGGAAAATATTCTATCACGCTTTTCCACGCGTCGACCGTCCCCAATTGCAACGCGACGACGTATTGCTCCTCAACAGTTTTCTGGCGTTGTATCGTGAGCGGCGGTTCGGCCGCTCTTGTGGCTACGACGCCGTTTTTAATTAACAGCAATCCTCCGCCTAGTAAAAACGACGCGCATAATATCGCAATCCCGGCGGCCAATCTCTTACGAGAACAGAATCGTCGTTCAACGTTTCGTTTCTTATCGAGTTGGGCGACGCTAGCTTGCCATTCGCGTGAAAGCGTCGCCGTATGAAGCGTATGTTGGAACAGTTCGCGCTCGCAATCAGTTTGTAAGAACCCCATGCGCGCGGAAACAGTCGAAAGACGCGTATCGTCGCGTTCGTCGGAATCAAACCTCCCTTCGCTGAATTCCAACGTCGACCCGCATTCACCCTCGCGCATAAGATATTCGCGCCTCATCTCGCCAACTTCGGCAAGGATCGCGCCCATCGATTCCGGCCTGGTGCTAGGATCCTTTTCGAGCATCTTCATAACGAGATCGCACAAACGTTTAGGAACGTCGGGACGGATCTCGTCGATCGGGCGCGGGCGTTCGTTCAGATGCTTCAACACCACGGCAAGGTGTGTTTCGCCATAGAACGGCGCCGAACCGGTCAACGCGCGATACGCGGTGACGCCTAAAGAATAAATATCGCTTCGAGAGTCGACTTTTTGTCCGCGAGCTTGTTCGGGACTCATATATAACGGCGTACCCATCGCGATCCCGGCACGCGTTAGGGAAGTCGCGACCAAAGTTTCTTCCGTAGAGTCAGTGAACCGCGCCAAGCCGAAGTCGACGACTTTCATCACGCCCGACGCGTCGATCAACACGTTCTCGGGCTTAACGTCTCTATGGACGATATTCTGATCGGACGCACATTTCAACGCCGCGGCGATCTGTTCCAAAAGCGCAAAAGTTTGTAAGATCGTCGTTGTTTTATGCCGTCGCAAATACTGCAACAGACTCATACCGGCGACATACTCTTGCGCTATAAAACGATATGTTTTCGGACGTTCGCGACGACGCAGTCTTATCCTCTTTCCTTCGCCAAGATCGGTCAACTCGCCAACTTCATAGATCCTTACGATATTGGGATGTTCAAGACGCGCGGCGGAACGCGCTTCTTGCAAGAATCGTTTGACATAGATCTCGTCGTTGGACAGCTCGTCCTTCAGTATTTTCAGCGCAACGGACCGCCCTAACGAAAGCTGCTTAGCCAAAAAGACGTCGGAAGTCGCGCCGCCGCCTACGCGTCGTTCGATTCGATAATCTCCCAACGTTCGTCCGCAAAGCGACTCGCGTAGAGGATCGGAACCGGTGATTGGGGTTGGAGCATCCATAACGATCTGACCTGTAAGAAAGGAAAACGCGTTTTGTAGTCAAAAATTCTTTTCTATATCGTTTTGACTACAAAACGCCGTAAAAGCGCCGAAAAAAAATCAGAATGTCAAAACGCAGAGCCCGTCCTTCGAGATAAAGTGCGTTTCGATACCCATCTCCTCGACCCAAGCGCGCGTTTCGAGCGTCTTCCACGGCCCGGAGTTAGGCCCCTGACCTTTATCGTTGATCCAAAGCCAATCGGGCGTGGGCCACAAACAAACGCTAGGTTTGACAACTTCATAGAAATGTCGATCGACGCCCTGTTGACCGTGGTGAGCCATCTGAACGAAATCGCAATTCAAGACGTCTTCGCTTTGAAGCGTAAGCAAACGGTTCCCCGCCTCTTTTCCAAGATCGCCAAGTATCAAGATCGACTTATCGGCGACGTCCATACGGAAACAGATCGAAGAATTATTGATCGCGTTCATCGTCAACGAGAGATCGAAATCGTTGAGACATTTGATCGTCGTCGAACCAAATTGGAAAACTTCGTTGACTTTCGGCGCGCGCTTTTCGCCATGATAGTTGGCAAGTTCCGCGTAAATACGTTTCGCGTAGTTTCCTTTTTCGTGTTCGCTCAACCATTCCAACGCGGGGAAATTATAGTACAAGGCGCCGATCTCGATCGAATCGGGCATACGCGTAACGATCTCGCCGATCGCTCCGCAATGATCGTAGTGCGCGTGCGTCAGGAACCACGCGTCCACTTTTCCACCGCATTCTCGCTTGATCAATTCAACGAGATAAGGCGCTTCTTCCGCGCGTCCGCCGTCAAAAACGACCGTTTGTCCATTATCAGCGCGATAAACGTATCCCATCATTTGCGCTTTTTGTTGACGCGGGATCTGCCAAAGCGTCCCTTGCGGCTTTTCCGGATCCTTCGAGAACGACGCTTCGATCACATTCGTTACCGGCTCATAGGCCGTTTGAGCCCATACCAGTCCGCTCTTCAACATAAAGGGCGTTAATATACCAAGTTGTAAAAAAGCTCTACGATCCATAACTCGTCTCCACTTCGTCTTTCTTCCGCGCGATCGACGCGCACAAAAAACAATACGACTTCTCCAACACTCGAACAAGCGTTGGAAAAGTCGCCTAACAATCGCTAAAATTCGTTATCAGAAGAGGATCTTGATAAGTCCGTCTTTCATAACGAAGTGCTTCTGAGCTTCAAGTTCGTCCATCCAGGCGCGAGTTTGCAATGTCGCCCAAGGTCCGGAACCATAGCCTTTACCGCTGTCGACATGCCACAGCCAATTCGGGGTCGGCCAGAGGCAGACGGTCGGCTTAACGATATTATAGAATTCGCGAGTAACGCCGTTTTGACCGTGGTGAGCCATTTGGCAGAAATCGCATTTCAAAACGTCGGCGCTCTGCATCTCGGCAAGGCGGTTGCCGCCTTCGATACCGAGGTCTCCAAGGATCAGGATCGACTTACCGGCAACGTCGAGACGCAAACAAATAGACGAGTTGTTGATCGCGTTCTTCGTAATGTTCGGGTCGAAATCGTTAAGGCATTTGATCGTCAGCGGACCGTATTCGAAAACTTCGTTCACTTTCGGAGCGCGGAACGGTTTCGTATACTTGGCAAGCCCTTCATAGATCCGTCTCGTTTCGTCTTTACAATTCGGTTCGTACTTATCGAGCCATTCTTGCGACGGGAAGTTATAGTACAGATTCGAGATCTCGATCTCGTCCATATGGTTCGTAGCGATCTCGGCGATAGCGTAGCAGTGGTCGCTATGAGCGTGGGTCAAGAACCAAGCGTCGACTTTACCGCCGCATTCAGTTTTGATCAGATCGAGCAGATACGGAACGTCTTTATCCCAACCGCCGTCAATAACGATCGTCTCGCCGGTACAAGTACGAATGACGTACGCCATCTTTTGCGGAGTATTGACGTCGGGTAATTGCCACATCACCATCTTCGGAGCTTCGGGAGCGTCCGCAAAGGAAGCGACGATCGAAGCGTCTTTCGCAGTGTAATCAACGCCGACTTCAGCGCGAACGACACCCGACTTCAACGCCAACGGCGCGACAAGACCTAATGACAAAAAAGCTCTACGATCCATAAAACGCTCTCCTATTACGATCGTTACTCCGCGACATAAGTCGCGTTCAAAATACAATGGAAGTCCAAAGCGCAAGTCATAAAGAAAAGTTAAAACGCTCAATTCTTGCGCATGCGCGTTCGTATTATAACAAAACGCGGACTCCAAAAAAAGTCCGCGTTCTAGAAAAAAGAACGTTATCGCGCGACTTCCGCGACGTTCATACTATCGCTCATACGCTCCAATCGCGCCAAATAGGCGCCGGCGCGCCCAACGCCGCCGTAACCGCGCTGACGATCGCGGCTTCTGCCTCCGTCACGACGCCGTCATAAGCTACGCACTTGTAGAACGCTTGCAGGATCGTCTTTTTGATACTCGGCGAAGCGGCATACAAGGCATTCAACGCACGACTGCAAGACAACAACGAACACTCGGACGCGGGCACGATCTTGATATCGAAACCAATCGAGTCGACGCCCGCTTGGAACGCTTTCACTTCGTCGCCGGGATGAAGCGCGCCCTTATACGCCAAATACGAGAGCGCGGTCGCGAATTGCGGTTCGATCTGATCGAAAGTCGTATACAGCGGCTTACGTTCCTTAGCGAGACGGTAGTACAGATCCATTTCGCGTATCGTCGACGCTTGGAGCGTGTACTCAAACAGATCGAGTACGCCGTCGGTCGCGCACAACTTCAAAACGATAGCGCGGAAAACGCGATATTCGTCTGCCGACGCTGTTTTCAACAACGGCGTCGCTTTACGCGCAAGGATAAGTTTTGCTGCGTCACCTAGCGGCGCGATCATACGACACGTCTCTCCGAACTTACCGCGGAACACAGAGTTATCATCTCGTTCCAAGATCTCGCACTGCAAGCGACTTTCGTTCGTATCTTCGCCAAGCAAGACCGCGTAAAAGACGGCTTTCGCGGCGGCAAGATCGACAAGGAAGTTCTCCAATTCCTCGGGGACTTCTTCCAAGACGCCGGCGGCGACGATCGTCTTACCATAGCCGATCGATTTGGAGGCCGTCGAGCCGGAGGCGTTGACGATATGGTCGAATTGCTCGCCGTAGATCTGCCCGCGAGAAAATCCTAACGTCGAAGCGTTACGCGCCTCGGAAGGTAGCTTGACCGTCTCGGAAGCCATGTCCGCGATCGTACCGGGCTTCGGTACGGCGACGACCTCGGAGGCAAGTCCGGCAAACGAAGACGCAAGCTTCCGAGCCGCGTTCTCGTCTCTGCGCGAAGACGGCGTGGCGCGTCCTTGTAGTTCTTCCTTTTCGATCTGCGTCCAATCGTTCTTTTCAACGCGTTTAGGAAATACGCCGTCGAATGAGGGATCGATCGCTTTGATGCGTTTATCCAAATCAGGATGCGTTTGGAATAGCGAATCCAAAAATCCTTGTGAGAAAACGCTGCCGAAAAACATATGCGACGCTTGAACGGAACTGGAATTATCAACACGCGAACCAAGTTTCGGACACCCGATCTTTTTCAACGCGCCGGCAATACCGGAAGGATTACGCGTAAACTCCACGGCGGAAGCGTCCGCGAGATATTCGCGTTGACGTGAAATAGCCGCGCGAATAATATTGCCGAAAAAAATGCCGACGCAGCCTATGGCAAACAGAGTTCCGCTCACGAGGAGAAGAAACAGTATCCCGATAAACGCGCCGCCGCTATCCTTCTTCGACGAAGAAGTCGTAACGCTCGTCGAAGACGAAGCCACGATGCGGAATACAAACGCGGCTATCAACGCGATGACTTCAAGTCCAAAGAGATACCCAATAAGCTTGGTGTTTAAACTAACGTCGTTATTGACGATATGACTAAACTCATGAGCGATCACGCCCTGTAATTCGTCGCGCGTCAGATAATCCATCGCGCCTTGCGTAACGCATATTGCCGCGTTTTCGGGACTCGTTCCAATAGCGCAAGCATTGATACAGCGTTCGTGTTCTAAAATATAGACGCGCGGCACGGGCGACCCTGACGCGATAGCGATCTCTTCGACAACGTTGTACAATCTTCTGGCACAAGGCTCAGTGTGACCGCGCGTTACGAGCGATCCGCCTAGCGAGACGGCGATACCGTCCGGGCCAGCTTTATTTAACGACGCTACTTTGAACAAAGCGACAAGCGCGATAAATCCGCAAACGGCAAGCATATCGCACACAAAGAGTCCGGTCCTGCCTTCAGACGTTCCCAACATCCGTTTGGCCTCGTCTTCAGCAAGAATAAGGCTGGTACCGTAGATGAGGCAATGGATCAAAAATGCCGTCGCCAACAATCCAACGATAAACAGGATCGATAATAAAACGGTATGACTACGCGCTTTATCCTGTCTTTGAAAAAAGTCCATAGTCTTGCGGCGTCGCCTTTCTGTTCAAAGTAGAAATAGTCGTTCGATCGTTACCAATAACGCTCTTCAAGTTCAGAACGAGACCTTAGGCGCTTCGCGTTGCGCTTGCTCGGTCAATTCGAAGAGAGTAGCTTCGCCGAAGTTAAAGACGCCCGCGACAATATTGGAGGGGAACTCTTCGCGAAGCGTGTTGTACTTTGTAACGCTGTCGTTGTAGTGTTGACGCGCAAAACCGATCTTATTTTCAGTAGAAGTCAACTCTTCTTGCAAAGAAAGCATATTGCGGTTAGCTTGCAACTGCGGATAAGCTTCCGAAACGACAAGTAGACGCCCAAGCGCGCCGCTCAAACCGCTTTCAGCGGCGGCAAGTTTTTCCATAGAGGCGCGGTCGCCGGGATTCGCGGCGGCTTGCGTATTTGCGCCAACGGCGGCGCCGCGAGCGCGGATAACGGCTTCCAACGTGTCGTGTTCGTGTTGCATAAATCCTTTACAGACCTCGACAAGGTTCGGGATCAAGTCGTAACGACGCTTCAATTGAACGTCGATCTGCGCAAACGCGTTCTTATAACGTCCGCGCATTTTAACAAGTTTGTTGTAAACGCTCACGCCCCACATAAAGACGACAAAACAAAAACCAAGAAAAGCCCCAACGATTATCAGAGCAATGATACCTGCGTTCATATTTTAAACCTCCGCGATCCAATCGCGTTAAAATTCTTTTGAACGTGACCTACTGAAAACACGCCGCTGCGCGTTCTCTAGATCCCCTCGTTATCATTATACTTTTACAGTATGCTTACAACAAGGGCATTCGAAGCGTAATTAGAACAAAATCACGCAAAGCAACAATACCGCGTCATCCTGGACTCAATAATCAAGAACATGAACTTAAACTTGGTTCAAAAGAAATTTCAATAAAAAATAAATTTTCTATCGAAACCCCAAATAAAATTACGGGTCTATAACACCATGGGAATCAAAAAAGCCAACTCGATTCCTACCAATGGCCGAAACATCATCGATCTAGATCAGTAATAAGACGTATAATAACAGTAAAAGGAAATTAGAAATGAAACGCACAATGATCCTCGCGCTTGCGCTCGTCGCTTCTAGCGCTTCTCTCGCTTTCAGTCAAGACAACAACGCTCGTGAAACTCGCCGCGGCGGCGAAAACTTCTTGGCGGCCGCTCGTACCGCCGACGGTAAGATCGACCTCTCCAAGTTGCCCGAACAAATGCCGGAACAACGTAAGGAACGTATGAAGAAAGCCGACAAAGACGGCGACGGTTTCCTCACCGCCGAAGAACTCCGCGAAGCCATGCCGGGACGCGACAATCAAGATCGCCGTCCTAACTTCCCCGGCTTCGGTAGACAACCCGGTCAACCCGGTCAACCTGGACAACCCGGTTTTGGTATGTTCGGTAACGCGATGAAAGACGGTAAATTCGATCTTTCCAAATTGCCCGAACAAATGCCGCAAGACGCTAAGGATCGTATGAAGAAGGCCGACAAGGACGGCGACGGCTTCCTCAACTTCGAAGAAATGCGCGAAGCCATGCCGGCTCCCGGCGCTTGGGGCCAACGTCCGAACGTTCCCGGCTTCGGCGGTCAACCCGGTCAACCCGGACAACCCGGTTTTGGTATGTTCGGCAACGCGATGAAAGACGGTAAACTCGATCTTTCCAAATTGCCCGAACAAATGCCGCAAGACGCTAAGGATCGTATGAAGAAGGCCGACAAGGACGGCGACGGCTTCCTCAACTTCGAAGAAATGCGCGAAGCTATGCCGCGTCCGAAATTCCGCTTCCCGGAAGGCAAGAAGCCCGAATTCATCAACGACGATAACGCGATCGTTGTTGAAAAGCTCGTTGAAGCGATCAAGAGCGCGGATAAGAATAACGACGGAATCGTCGACGGAGACGAACAAAAAGCCGTTGCCAAAACGATCCGCGAAAAATTTGGTCCTAGTCTCCCGATGTTCCTGCAAACGATCGTCGGGCCGCAAGGGATGGGCCAACCTCAAATGGGTATGGGCTTCGGACAACAACCCGGCTTCGGCCAACCCGGTTTCGGCTTCGGTCAACAACCCGGATTCGGCGGCAAAGGGCAACGCCCCAACAACCGTCCGCAAGGCAATCGTAATCAACCTCGCGGCCGTAACATTCGCTGATATTACGCCAACAGGCGTTAATGAACAAGCTCCCATCGCCTAGGGAGTTTGTGCCCGGTCTCCGCCTCGTGCGGAAACCGGATTTCTTTCGATGATGAGAGAACGGGTCGAACTGTCGAAAGAAAGAGCCCGACATGGTTTCCGCTATGTCGGGCTTTTTATTTATTCAAATTCTGTTAACCACCGCTCTTAGGACTCCTCGCTCCAACCACGGCGTCTTTCCGCTTAGGCGCTCGGGTACCGCGAGTCTGAACATAGCGTAGCCGATCGTAAGGCATAGTCAGTTGCGACGAATTTTCTTATACGCGAACGCGAGCGTCTTTCCTACTTTTTCCGCTTCCTCTAACGTGTTTTCCGCGCCATAAGAAACGCGGATCGCCGAACTCGCCTCTTCCCGCGTATACCCCATCGCCAATAAAATGCGCGACGGTTCTTTTTTAACGGAGTCGCACGCCGATCCGGTCGACACGCATACGCCCTTCATATCGGCAATAATAGACAGCGCTTCGCCGTCTGCATTTTTAAACAGCAGATCGAACGTCCCCGGCAAACGTACGGCGGCGTCCCCGGCGATTTGAACGTCGCCAGGTTCCACCTCGGCGTAGATCGCTTCGAGCGTCTTTGAGAAGAGTTCTTGTATCAATTTCTTCGTCTCATCCAATCGAGCGATATTTTCTTCCAACGCTAAGCTCGCGGCGACGGCGCCAAAAACATTTTCGGTACCGGAACGCTCGCCGCGTTCTTGCCCTCCTCCGCGAATGTGAGACGGTAATTCAACGCCGTTACGTTTATATAAAAAGCCGACGCCTTTGGGGCCGTTGAATTTATGCGCGGAAGCGGTCAGGATATCGACGCCGAGTTCCTTAACGTCGAGCTTCATCTTACCCATCGCCTGCACTGCGTCCGTATGAACGAGCGCGTTTTTACCACGAGCCAACTCGACGATCTTTTTGATAGGCTGAGCCGTTCCCACTTCGTTGTTAACGCTCATTACGGAGATAAGTCCAACTTGCTTCTCGCGCAAGATCGCTTCACACGCGCCAAGCTCGACTATGCCGGAACGCTCGATCGGCAAGAAGACGACGTCGCCGCCTTTGCGTTGAAAAACCAACGCGTTTTGATGAACGGAGGGATGCTCAAACGCGGAAACAACAAGCGAAGCGCGGGGACGTTCATTCATTGCCGCCAACGTCCAAGAGTTTCCCTCGGAACCTCCGGAAGTAAAGAAGATCTCGCAGGGCTCGGCTCCGATAAGCGCGGCAACGCGTTCGCGAGCGGTTTCAAGCGCGCGTTTCGCTCGGGTCCCCATCGAATAACGACTTGACGCGTTTCCGTATTCTTCCAATAGAAATTCTTTCGCGCCTTCAAAAGCAGTTTGCGATAAACGCGTCGTCGCCGCGTGGTCGGCATAGATCATAGTAAAGCGTCCTTTTCGATAAACGATCGTTCAACGCTAGTTCTCAACAGCGTTGTGTTGATTTTAGCCAATACCCCTTCCCAAGTCTATTCCTATTGACAAATAATGCGTGAAAGTCTATCTTCACACCGGAGAGCGTAAGAGCGCGTTACGACCGTAAAACGCGCAGTAATAGTAAATTACCTGATTGATCATCGTAATTATGGAAGCCGTCGACTCAAAAGCATTACAATATGTTTCTAGTAAGAGCTTCTTATCAGCGCTCCTTCTTCTATGCGTCGCCTGTTCCGGCTGCGTTTCCGCATACGCCGAACATCTACGAACGATACGACGCGATTATTATGAGTACGGAGATATCGAACTAGCGCAAAAAGATCTGGAAAAACGTCAAAAACGCGCGCCTAAAAAGGAACAAGACGTACTATCGCTCAACGAAGCAAGTTTGGCGTTAAGTTCCGGCGACGTCGCCAACGCAAAACGCAAGCTCGCAGAAGCGCGCGATTCCTTCGACGACCTCGAAGCCCAACGCCTGCAAAAAGCGGCCGCGAACCTGCTGACGTACTGGACAGACGACAATATGAGCGCCTACGAAGGCGAAGACTACGAAAAAGTCCTCGTTCGCACGGAACTCGCGATCGCCGACCTACTCGACGGCGGTCAAGACGCGCGCGCCTACGCTTATCAAATAGCGCAGAAACAAGACGAGATCGTCAAAAACGGTTTTATTGACGACCCGCAACATAAAGATCAAAAGGTCAATCCGAAAAAGACATACCCTCGCGTCCCTATCGGTCCTTATCTTGAAGGGCTCCTCTGGGAACAGACCTATCTCAACGCCGCTGACGCGGCTCGCTGCTATGAAAAGGTCGTGAAATGGCGACCCGACTTCAAACAAGGTAAAGTCGACCTCGTTCGCGCTCAAACAAGCGTGCACTCGCAACCGGGCAACGGACGCGTCTACGTTTTCGCGTTTGTCGGCCGCGGTCCTCATAAAGAACAAGTTCACGAAGAAGTTTCACAATTCGCGTTGCTGCTCGCCGATCAAATATTCTCCGCAACGAACAAATACTCCGTACCGCCGACGCTCGCGCCCGTTCCTATTCCCGCGCTTGTTGTTGAGGAACCTTATGTTATCGGAGTAAAAGCCGAGTTGGACGGTGAAACGCAAGGAACGACGGAAACGCTCGCCGACGTCAACGAGATGGCGGTAAAGCAATACGAAGCGACCAAAGACCAACTCCTCGCCAAAGCGGTAGTACGCCGCGTCGTCAAAAAAGGAACGATCTACGCCGCCAAAGAGATAGCGCAAGTCAACGACTGGGTCAATCTCGCAATGGACGTAGGAGGTATCGTCTGGGAAGCGACGGAATCCGCCGATACGCGTTGCTGGGGACTTTTACCCGCCAAGATCCAAGCAACAAGTTTCGAGGCGCCGGTGGGAGAACATCGACTTACGCTATACCCTTGCGATCGCCTCGGTAACAAGATCGGGGTTCCGTTATCAACGCCGATCGTCGTCGAACCAAATCGCAACACCTATGTGTTAGTCAATTACCCCAACCGAGAACCGATCGGCAAAGCGGTCGTATCCCGATAACAGCAATAAAAAAACAGATAGACGAAAGCGTATCGCCTATCTGTTTTTGTTGTTCAGAGCTCGGTCTCTTCAACCTCTTCGCTCTCTGTTTCTTCCTCAGTCTCTTTGTCGGTTCCTTTTTTCTCTTTGACGATCCTAGGTTTCGGCTTTTGAAACACGTTTCTTGGATACCGCGACTCGATCGACGTAAGGAACTCGGCAAGCAGCATCGCTTCCACTTGCGTACCCGCCCACGGGGGCATGTAGTGGTGCGTAAAATTAAGTTCTAACGCGAATTGCGCAAGTTCGTCCTGATCGCGCCCCGCAACGATCGGAGCAAGAGCAGAATAACCGCGCTTCTCAGCGTGACAACTACTGCAATGATGGAAATACACGGCTCTTCCAAGGAGTAAGCGATCGGCGTCGCTCAGCTTTAACAAGTCGGCGTTTCCGTCGGCCGGCAGCCCGTACCTCTCTTCGTCAAGTTCAGCGGGCGACTTACCTGCGTCTTCGTCTTCTTCCTCTTCTTCCACATCTTCTTCGTCGTCCAAGTCTTGCGTAGGAGCGACGTCGGCGGTAAGAGGCGTAACTTGTCCGGCGTTCGGAACGCCCCCGCGATCAAATTGCGCAGGCGCGACGGCGTTCCGGTCGACGTCTTGACGTTGAGATTGCGGAGTTTGCGGTATTGCTTGCGAAGGAGTCTGCGCAGAGCGCGCCGGCGCGGTCTGAACCGGTTCAAAACGGCTGCCGTTATTAGGGGCGTTATTCCTAGTGTTTTGCGGAACTTGCGCCAACGCGGCGGTCTGAACGACATAGTTTACAGACGTCAAACCTAGGTACTGACGATTCGCGCCTTGCAACGTCTCAGCGTCTTCTTCGGCGTCTGTTTCGTCGTTCTCTTCAAGATCTTCCGTCTCTTCTTCCGGCTCTTCTCTTGGAGGTAATTCTTGTTTTACGACATGGATAGTCTTACGACCTAACCAACGCTCCGACGAGATATTGAGCGCTTGGTACTCTTCTTTTTCTTGAAGCCGATCGAGTAGATAATTAGTCCATACGCCCTGATACAAGAGTCCTTCTTCTCTCGCTTTACTAACGTCGGCGCGCGTTATTTGAGCGCTGAACGCAACTTGGTCGACGACAAACGGCTTTCGCACCGCCTCGCGCATAAATTCGCCTACGCCTGCTCCCACAACGCTGAAAATGGCAAGCGCCAACGCCGTCCCGACCGAAGTCTCGCGCGGTTCTCTCACAGGCCCTGCGATCAACAACGCCGTCAACGCAATTATCACGCCGACAAACAACGCCGCGCAAATATTAGTCGCAGAGGCGCGGACAAGAGTCGCCATACCCGATTCCGGCAAAAACGCCAACCATCCGCATACGCCAACGAGAGTCAAGAAGAGCCCGAAAAACGCCGGAGCGACCATACGCCGCGTTACGCGCTCTCGAATCTCCGCATTATTCTCGAAAACAGCGGCGTGAAGGAGTATGAAGCACGCGCTAATAACTAACGCGGCGCCCAAACGCGCAAAAAGCTGCGGTAAAAACTGGACGTTAAGAACGGCGTCCCAAAAACTGCGCGTCGACTCCCAGTCCTTGATAAGTCCGGCGGTATTGAGCATAAACGACGTTACGCAAGTAGTTGTAATCAACACCCCCACCAACGCAACCGCCAAAGACCAACCCGTAATACGACTTGCGCTAGGCGTGTGTTTGTCCCAGTGATGATAGAGCGTCATACCGGAAACGAGCGCGAGAAATAAGAAACATAGACCGCTCGCAATAGCAAATGGAAACGTCTTTACTAAGATCTCGGCGGCTAACGGCGACACGACGCCGATCGTAAACCACGCTCCAATGCCCGAAATAACGCCTAGCGCGATCGCCGACTTAAAAAAGAAATCCAGAAACCGTTTTACATACTCGCGATACGCTTTATCGCCGTCGCGTAAAGCGCGACTGTTCTCTCGTGCGATAAGAATACCGCCGCCAACGGCAAAATGTAAGATCGTCGCGGAAATAGACGCGGCTATCGCAATCAGCATCGGGGCAGTTAATATAGGAACGTCTAACCAAGGATAGTACATTACGTCCGCTCCAACTCTTCTTTCTTATCAACGCAGCGTAAACAGATCGTTCGTCGCAACTTACGCGGCGTTTCTTTTTTCGATTCGTCGAACGCCGCTCGGGCGACGCATCCATATAATCAAAAGCTGTTCAACTATTTAACTCGGATCGCTAGAGTAGTTATATTCATTTTCCTGAATACGACAACGTCTTCCGACAAGTTTTTATTAAATTCAAACTTTTCGACCTTGTTTTGCTCTATAAACAAAACGGCGACGCACCCAACAGGGCCGTCGCCGTTCATTAGATCGTCGTCTCAACACGCGCTCATTTCTGCGCTTCGAGCTCCTTCAAAATAACCGCCAACGTATCGACCGTCGTCTTGATCTGCTCAAAAGTATGGAGCGAAGTCAAGAAGAAGCGGATACGAGCGTGACGTTCCTCAACCGCCGGATGGAGGATCGGGTGAGCGTTGATACCTTGCAGGAACAACTGGTGCGACGCGGCAAGAGTCTGGATCGAATTACCAATGATGACCGGAACGACGCCGGTGTCTTGGGCAAGTCCGATATCCATCCCGTAACCGCGAGCCAATTCCTTGAAGTAAGCGCTGTTGTCGCGTAATTTCTGCGCGCGTTCAGGCTCGCGTTCCAAGACTCTGAGCGACGCCAAAGCGGCCCCGGCTTGCGCGGGCGGCATACCGACGCTGAACATAAAGGACGGCGCGGTGTACTTAAGGTATTCGACCAATTCTTTACGACCGGAAATGTAACCGCCGCAACTACCAAACGTCTTACTTAACGTACACATCCAAACGTCGACGTCGTGTCGATCGATATGGAAGTGTTCGCCGATACCGCGACCGGTCTCGCCCAAAACGCCAATAGAGTGCGCTTCGTCGATCATCAAGAGCGTCTTATACTTGTTACGCACCTTGATGAATTCCGGAAGGTTCGGATAATCCCCGTCCATACTGTATACGCCTTCGAGGACGATAAGCACGCGACGATACTTGTTGCGGATGTTTTGCAAGATCTTATCGGCGGCTTCCCAATCTCCGTGCGGGAAAGGTCGACGACGCGCGCCGGACAAGATACAGCCCTGAACGATCGAGTTGTGCGCCAACGCGTCGTGGAGGATGAGGTCTTCCTCGCCCATCAGGTGTCCGATGATGCTCTCGTTGGTCTGGTGACCGCCGACGAGCAGGATCGTATCTTCCGTTCCGAGGAAGTTCGTGATCTCGTTTTCCAACTCGCGATGGAGCGGGATCTCGCCCGCGACGATACGGCTCGCGCCGGCGGTGGTGCCGTATTGCGCGACCGCGGCTTGCGCGGCTGCCGTAACTTCCGGATGTCCGGAGGTGCCGAGGTAGTTGTACGTCGAGAAGTTGATATAGTCCTTACCGTTGATACGGATGGTCGCGCCGGCGGCGTTTTCATGCGGTTCGAAGAAGTGACTCATACCCAAGCGTTCGGCAAGTTCCATCTTCTCGTGGATCGCGAGGTATTCCGGGAACTTAGCGAAATCGTAGCATTCGGGCGCGATCTTGAACGTACGCGTCGACTGAACGTCGAACATACGTCCGCCGCCAAGGTGCTTTCTAACGGCGTCGACAACTTCACGCGCGGTATACAGCGTCGGCAGAACGGTTTCCGGGAACTGACCGCCGAAACGATCTTCTAACGACGCTAAGATCTCCATGCGTTCAAGAGAGTCAAGTCCTAGCTCCGTAATATCGGAATCTACCGTGAGCCCCTTGGCGCGTTCTTTCGCGACTTTATAGACTTCGTCGAGAACGATACGGACCGTTTCGTCATAAGACAAAACGCGTTGCGGTTCAACAACTTGTTCCTTCTTTTCTTTGACCGCTTCAGGTTCCGAGCCGGTCTTGGTCGGACGAAGAACGCCCGCCATATCGTCGCCGGTCGCAGAATAAGCTTCCGAGGCGGCAGTCTTAGCGGCGGTAGAAGGATCGACGTCGTCATACAACGGGTTATCCTCGCCTCGGAAAGAGCCAAAGTCGCTCTTCTTCGCTTCCGTGACGCTCTTATCCGCATTCGCTTCCGCTTCAAGAGACCAGGAAGCGACAACATTCAAAGAGCCCTCAAGATAGGCGGAACGACACGCATGGCGTTGCACCTTACCACTGGAGGTCTTGGGCAAACTACCTTGCTTGATGAAGACGATAGCGTCGATCGGGATCTCTTGTTCCAATGCGAT
This sequence comes from Thermoguttaceae bacterium, assembly GCA_045599605.1. Lineage (GTDB taxonomy): Bacteria > Planctomycetota > Planctomycetia > Pirellulales > Thermoguttaceae > RUG369. The sequence continues at coordinate 134,810 of JAZRWE010000002.1, read as the reverse complement.
AGCGGAGCGGATATCCTTGAAGAGCTTTTGCGTCGTTTCCGGATCTTCGGCAGGCTTTAAATGGCGTTCAACTTCTTGAACGAGAACAAGCTTACCTTTTTTGTCGTCGGTCATGAACGCGCCGCCGCAGTTCAGACGTAGATGCGGGGAAACGCGTTGAGCGGTCAATTCGACGTCTTGCGGGTACACGTTGACGCCGTGAATGATCATCATATCCTTGATACGCCCGGTGACGAACAATTCGCCGTCGAGCATGAACCCCAAGTCGCCGGTGCGAAGGAACGGACCTTCATTCGTATCGGCGATACGGGCGCGGAAACAACGTTCAGTTTCCGGTTCGTTCTTCCAGTACCCCTTAGCGACGCTGCCGCTCTTGGTCCAAATTTCACCAACCTTACCGGCCGCGCATTCCAAGCGCGTTTCAGGATCGACGATCGCGACGCGTTGAGCAATGATAGCGCGACCGCTAGAAACGAGGGAACGAGAACGTTCGGTACCGGCAACCGCTTCGATAGCCTTACCTTGCGCGAGCATATCGGAGTCGAAACTACGAACGACCGGCGCTTTATCGCGATAACTCCCCGTAACCATGAGCGTGCCCTCGGCAAGCCCAAAGCAAGGATAGAACGATTCGTATTTGAAACCGCAACGCTCGAACTTGCGAGCAAATTTATCAAGAGTCTCCGCTTGGACCGGTTCGGCGCCGTTGAACGCGACGCGCCAAGAACTCAGATCGAGATTATCAAGCAGTTCGTCTTTGATCATCTTAACGCAGAGGTCGTAAGCGAAGTTCGGACCGCCGCTCGTCGTACCCTTATACTTCGAGATCGCGGCAAGCCAACGATACGGCTTCTGCAAGAAGGCCAACGGCGACATCATGATATTCGGACAACCGCAGTAGACCGGTTCGATAACGCCGCCGATCAAGCCCATATCGTGATAGCTAGGAAGCCAGAAAACGCCGCGGCAAGAACGAGTGTGCTCGAAACCTTTTTCGATCAACATCGCATTGTGCAACATATTGCTATGCGACAACATAACGCCCTTCGGCGTGCCGGTCGATCCGGAGGTGTACTGGAAAAATGCGAAATCGTCGGGACCGATCTGCGGATCTTGCCATTCGTCGGCCGCGTCCGTGGCGATCTCGTCGGTAGCCTTCCAGGGAATGTTCTTCAGGTCGGGCGTGTCGTCAATAATCGTACCGACGTGTTGCAAAACTTCGCGCGTCGTCAACGCCATACTGGCTTCGGCATTGTCCGCGATCGCTTGGATACGGAGCATCGAGCGATTACGACGCGGAGGATAGACGGGAATAGCCGTGGCGCCCGCGTAAAGACATCCGTAAAACGCGACAATGAATTCCAGCCCCGGAGGATAAAGCAACAACGCGCGCTTTCCGGCCATTCCGCTCTTTTGAAGATGGACGGCTAACGCACGACAACGACGATCCAGTTCGGCATAGGTGATCGGCGCCTCTTTACCGGCCTCGCCAACTCCGTCCAGAAGATAGACAAATGCGACGTCGTCAGGTTGGATCGCGGCGCGATAACGCACGAGATCTACCAACGTTGACGGACCAAAAAAGGTTTGCGACGATTGATTAGCAAACACGGAAGATTCTCCAGCCAAATTATTCTCAGTAACACGACGTTCTGCGGTAGATCGGAAAACCGACCGCGGCACGGTTTTTACGTCCCATACGCAAACGTCGTACAAACTTTATGCGCGTCTTAAAACAAGCGCGGCTACGCCGTCTCGACCGCTCGTTCGGCTCTTGCGACCGGGAAGCGTTCGCGTCGAGATAATACTATAGCGCTTTCTCTCTAATCGGATATTCGATTTAAGCGCGCCATAGAAAAAAAATATTTTATGATAATTGCGTCTATAACGACAAAAGCGTCGACGAGACGCTATGCGCACGCAGGTCGACGCTATTATTTACATAAAAAATAAAGACCGCGTTTCACGCCAAAGCCAACTCGACGACGCGCGTCTATCAAACGCGCGTCGCAAGTCGCATACTAGCAAAACACGGTCTTACGCGATCTCATGGATGCGCTGAACGCGGTTGACGGCTTCGACCAACGCCTTCAAAGTTGCTTCCAAAACGTCGGTGGAGACGGCGCGACCGCGGTAGGACTTGTTCGAGCCCTCTTCACCCAACATGACGACGGCTTTACCTTGCGCGTCGGAACCGCCGGAAACGGCCTCGATCTTGAATTCCTTCAGGATCAACGGGAAACTGAACAACTGGCATACGGCGTTAAACATCGCGTGGACGGGACCGTCGCCGCCTTGCGCTTTGACCGTATGTTCGACGCCGTTTTGAGACAACACGATCTCAACGGCGGGCTCGCTTCCGACGCCGCTCGTCAATTTATAGGAGACGTAATTCCAATCGGCGGTAGCGGACGCGGAATGCTTATTTACAGCTTGGTCGACGAGTTCGATGATATCGGCGTCATAAACTTCCTTCTTGAGGTCAGCGAGACGCTTGAACGCGTCGAACGTCGTTTCGAGTTGTTCTTTGGTGAGGTCGTAACCGAAGGACTTGATACGATCGGCCAACGCCGCGCGACCGCTATGCTTACCCAAAACGAGGTCGTTTTTAGCGAAACCGACGCTTTCGGCGCTCATGATCTCGTAGGTGGAGCGTTCCTTTAAGATACCGTCTTGGTGTACGCCGGATTCGTGGGCAAACGCGTTTTGTCCGACGATAGCTTTGTTGCGCGAGACCTTCAAGCCCGTTACTTGCGAAACGAGACGGCTCGTCGGCACCAACTTCTGCGAGATGATCTTCGTGTCCGCGTTAAAGAGGTCGCGACGCGTTCTCAACGCCATGACGACTTCTTCGAGCGAGCAGTTGCCGGCGCGTTCGCCGAGACCGTTCACAGCGCATTCGATCTGTCCGGCGCCGGCGGAAATAGCCGCCAACGAGTTAGCGACCGCCATACCGAGGTCGTTGTGGCAGTGGATACTGATAACGGCGTCGTTAATATTCGGCACGCGTTCATACAACGCGCGGATACGCTTCGTCATTTCGACGGGCGTGGTATAACCGACGGTGTCGGGAATATTGACCGTAGTGGCGCCGGCGGCAATTACCGCTTCGACGACCTTGCAGAGGAAATCGATCTCGGTACGACAAGCGTCTTCGGGCGAGAACTCGACATTCGAGCAAAACCCGCTCGCGAGTTGGACGCCGGCGACGGCGCGAGCGATGATCTCGTCTTGGGTCATGCGCAATTTGAATTCGCGATGGATAGCGCTCGTCGCCAAGAAAACGTGGATACGCGGATTCTTAGCGTACTTGAGCGATTCCCAGGCGCGTTCGATGTCGGCGGTGACGCAACGCGCCAAACCGCAAACGCTAGCTTTTTTGATAATACGCGAGATCTCGCGAACGGATTCGAAGTCGCCGGGAGACGCGATCGGGAAACCGGCTTCGATAACGTCGACGCCGAGTTCTTCCAACGCCTCGGCTACTTGCAACTTCTCTTGGAGATTCATACTGGCGCCGGGAGATTGCTCGCCGTCGCGCAACGTCGTGTCAAAAATAACGATCTTACGAAAACCGTTGTCAGAAATTTGATTCACGTCCATTATATAGACCTTCCTATCAGGATCATTGTCTCAGTCGTTATGCTCGACCGGCGCGCAACTTCTATCGCGAAGCCGTACAAAACGCAAGTCGAACGCCTTCCAAGTTGAAACTCAACTCAGACGTTTCGCCAATAGCCGTCCCTTGGACGGCAAGGAAGGTTGAGCCATGCGCGCGATCCGAAGACGAATTCGCGAATATAAGGCTTATTACAACTAACGCGCTTCACAAACGTTCCTAACGATACAACGCCGAGTTCGACCGTAGCAAAGACGGTCGAAACGGCTTTTTTCAACTTAACGACGAACGATCTCGTCTTCCGATCAGTTATTGAGGAGAGGCAGAAGATATTCGATCGTGGAATCCATCGAGACGAGACGAGGATAATCGGCTTCCGGGATCGGGAGCTTATAGCGACGACGCAGACCAAGAACGACGTCGAGCATATCCATGCTGTCCATATCGAGCTGATCTTTGAAAGAAACGTTGTCTTTCAAACCATCATAATCTTCATCGGGAGCGATTTCGGAAAGGATCTCGATGATCGATTTTCTGAGTTCTTCTTTGGAGACCATGTGAAACTCCTTGCAAAGTCGACGCCAAACGTCGGGGAATAATGTTTATGATATATATTATCCAAGAGCGCGACTTACCTATGCGTACGCATCGCTCGGACGCGCTCTATCTATCTCTACAAAAACAGCGCAACAGACCTGCGCGTAAAAGCGTGCGATCAGTCGTTTTCGTATTTCTTTACGATCGTTACGGCGTTGATACCGACCATACCGAACGAGTTGTTCAAAATGTAACGAACGTTTCCAACCTCTTTCGGTTCGTTCAAGACGAGATTTTCGATCTCGCAATCGGGATCGAGGTTGTCGACGTTGATCGTGGGGTGAACGACGCCGTCGTTAAACGCGGGTAAATTGCCGGCAAGTTCCAAAACGCCGGCGGCGCCCATCGCGTGTCCGATAAAGCTCTTCGTGTTATTGATATACGTTTTCTTCGAACCGCCAAAGACGTTGCGCAAAGCCTCGATCTCCAAAGAGTCGCCGGCGGCGGTAGCAGTGGCGTGAGTATTGACGATATCGATCTCTTCCGGCGCAAGTTCGGCGCTGCGAAGCGCTTTCTCGACGCATTGCGCTTGACGCTCGGCATTCGGCAAAACGAAGTCGGTGGCGTCGCTGTTCATACCGTATCCGACGATCTCGCCGTAGATCTTCGCGCCGCGTTTCTTCGCGTCGGAAAGACGTTCGAGCGTATAGACGCAACCCCCTTCGGAAACGACGATACCGTTACGGTCTTTATCAAACGGACGAGAGGCTTTCGTAGCGTCTTCGTGACGAGCCAACGCGTTTTGAGCGTTGAAAGCGGCGAAGATACCGAACGTATGGATACTTTCCGAGACGCCGCCCGCCAATACGAAATCGACTTCGCCAAGACGGAGTTGTTGAACGCCTTGGATGATACCGGCGTTACCCGCGGCGCACGCGGCGCCTAAGCAGTAATGAGGTCCCGTGATCCCGTAATGAAGCGTGACTTCGCCGGCGGGGTTATTCGCGACGGTACGCGGATTATGGTGGTGAGACCAGTACGAACAATCATAATCGTATTGTTTGATACCGTAGATCTCGTTTTCGGTCTCGACGTTGCCGTGTTCGGTGATCCCGATATAAACGCCGACGTTGTCCTTCGGAACGTTTTCCCAATCGATACCGCAATCGGCCAACGCCTCGCCAACGCAGTAGATGGAGAGACTACCGGCGCGCGTGCCGCGGCGTAACTCGCGACGAGTTTGGTATTTTAAGACGTCGCAATTACAGACGCCGGCGAAAGTCTTGCCAAAGTAGCGGATCTCGTAGGGAACGACGCCGCTCTTGCCGGTCAGCAAAGCGCGACGATATTCTTCTAAATTAGAGCCGTTAGGAGAGGCCAGCCCTACGCCGGTAATGACGATGCGATCCGAATCTTCACGACGTTTCATTATACCCTCAACACTGTTTCCGCATTGCTCGCGGACTCGTTTACGCTAGTTCGTTCTTCGATATTCGCGACGTTTACGCGACGCGATTCATTCAAACTTCAACGCGTCTTCTAACTGGATCGTTCCTTCGTACAAAGCGCGTCCGACAATGCACGCGGGCAAACCGGCCTCCGCGAGATTCTTAACGTCGTCCAACTTCGTGACGCCGCCGGACGCGACGATCGGAATACTAGTCGATTTCGCCATCGTAACGGTCTCGGGAATATTAGGTCCGCGCATCATGCCGTCGGTGGCGACGTCGGTATAGACGAGCGCCGCGATCGGTAGACCGTCGAAACGCTTCGCCAGATCGACGGCGGGAGTTTTACTGACTTCCAACCAACCGTCGGTGGCGACCATACCGCCGCGCGCGTCGATCCCCAAGACGAGTTTGTTCGGGAACTTTTGACACATCTCGGCGAACCAGTCGGGTTGTTTGAGCGCCAACGTACCGACGACCAAACGAGTCAATCCCAGATCGAGCAAGCGTTTGATCGTTTCTTCGGAACGAACGCCGCCGCCCAGTTCGCATTGAACGCCAAGAGGCGCCATTTTGGCGACGAGCTCGCGCACGGCTTCGAAGTTAGCGGTCGTGCCGTCCTTCGCGCCGTCAAGGTCGACGAGGTGCAATCTCTTCGCGCCCTTCTCCGCCCAACGTTCCGCCATAGCTGCGGGGGACGCGCCGTATACCGTTTCGCGAGCGTAATCGCCCTGGCAAAGTCTAACGCACTGTCCGCCGCGGATATCGATGGCCGGCCAAATAAGCATCGTCTGCTCCTTAGTCTCTCTAATACTAACGTCTCAATCGTTTAATGAACTCGCGTCGTCGGCGTCAGTAGGACGTCGAGACAAAACGACTTCCTTATTCTAACTAAATTTTCCGTTTAGAAAAGCGCTTCAATTAAACCCAAAGGAAGAAAGTTCGCGTTAAGATGGAAAATACGATTAACAATATTGACAAAAAAGCAATTACTAGTGAAAATAATCAATCCAATTGCGCGAGTTATTATTAACGCGACGCGTACGAATATCTCGGCGTTCATCTCGCGCGCGTCGTTAAAAATACGCCGTTTTAGATTCGGAAACACCAAGCCATGCATCAAGCAAGCAGACGCGATATAATCCATGAGAGTAAACATTTAGTCGTCAAAGTAGGCACCAACGTCTTGACGACTCAAGAGGGACTCTTGAATCGCGAACGTATCCATTATCTAGTGGAAGAGATCTGCGCCATACGTCAAAAGGGCGTAGACGTCACGCTCGTCAGTTCCGGCGCCGTCGGGGCGGGCATGGGGCGTTTGGGGCTGACTCAACGTCCGAAATTCCATCCGCAATTACAAGCAGCGGCGGCGATCGGTCAAGGCGCGTTGATCCATTGCTACGAAGAAGAATTTGACGCGAAAGGCGTTCTCGCCGCTCAAGTCCTACTCACCGCCGACGACCTTGGAGATCGCGATCGTTATATCAATATCAGCAACACGTTCTATTCGTTATTGAATTTTGGCGCGTTGCCGATCGTCAATGAAAACGACACCGTTAGTTCGGCGGAGCTAAGCCTTTCTTTCGGCGACAACGACCGTCTCGCGGCGTTGGTAGCCAACCTCTTCCCGAAATCGTTGCTCATCCTACTGACCGACGTCGACGGCTTGTTCGACGGCGATCCCTGTATTCCCGGCTCGAAACTGATCCCGACCGTCGAACATTGGTCCCCCGACCTAATGAAGATGGTCGCCGAAAAGAAATCTAGCCGTAGCAAAGGCGGCATGTCGAGTAAGCTCAAGGCGGCGCAGATCGTCACCTCTTCCGGCGGCAGCATGATCATCGCCAACGGGGACGACCAGAATATCCTTTCGAAGATCTATTCCGACGTTGAATGCGGCACTTTCTTTTTCCCGCAAGGGTCGCTGTCGGCGCGTAAGCGTTGGTTGACGTTCACGAACAAGGCCCCGGAAGGCGTTTTCGTGATCGACGACGGCGCCGTCCAAGCCATCGAGCTGTCCGGCAAGAGTCTGTTACCCGTCGGGATCTTGCGCTGCATCGGCAACTTCCAAAAAGGCGACGTCGTCTCGATCGTCGATCAAAACAATCGCGAGATCGCTCGCGGACTCAGCAACTACGCCTACGAAGAGGTCGATCAGATCCGCGGACGTTCCTCTAAATATATCGAACACGCATTTGGACGCGAAGCGTATCCTTATGAAGAGGTGATCCATCGCGACAATATCCAATTGCTCGACGACGCCAATTAATGACATTTGACGCCAAAATAAGGTGCACATATGAAATCCTACGTACGCGCGTTCATCGCCGTTGAGATCGCCCCGTCAATTAGAACGGAAGCGCGCAAAGCGCTCGGACCTATGAAGAAAGCGTTTCCAGGCGTGAAATGGGTCGACGACGATAATTTCCACGTTACGCTCAAATTCCTCGGTCCTAACGTCCCGACGACGGAACTACATCACATCATCGCCGCGATCCAAAAAGCGTGCGCGGATTTTGAACAATTCGACCTCGTCTTAGAAGGAGTCGGCGCGTTTCCCGACGCGTCTAGCCCTCGTACGATCTGGCTCGGCGTCACCGACGGCGTCGCGGAACTGAGAAGATTGGCGAAACGCATCGACGACGAATTAGAGAAATTCGGCTTCCCGCGCGAAGGACGCGAGTTCAGCCCTCACCTCACGGTCGGACGCACGCGTCAACGCGATCGCGAAGAGGGTCAATTTGCCGTCAAAGCGGTAAGAAAAAGCGCCGACGATCTTTCGCGTTCTCGCAAAGGCGGCGTAAAAAACAACACGGTTCGCGAGGAAGAAGTCGAACCCGGTACTTTCGGCGCGCTCTCGCGTATGATCTATGAACGCTCCAATACGTTCTTCGGTAGTTCCCCCGTCGATTCCGTCGTACTCTACTCGAGCGAGCTCGAACGCGGCGGCCCGAAATACGAAGCGTTGGCGGAAGTGGAATTATCGCCGTTAGGTTCGCAACTCGACGAAGAATATGGCGGTTTTGACGCGCAAGACTACGACGACGTCGATTTTGAGATCGAAGAATCGGGCATGGAAACACATCTTCCCGAAACGCTCGATACGAAATTCGACGTAGACGCGCTTGACGCCGAAGTCGAAGACGAGTTGCGCGCGATTTGTGGCGAAAAGTTCGCTAAGCGTGGTTCTAAGTCCGGCTCTCGCCGCGTTGAACAACCGAATATGAAAGCGCAAAAAAAGCGTCTCGACTCGATCAAACACGACGTTTCGGATCTTGATTCGCTTGACGTCGACCTGGGCGATTTCTCCATTTTCAAAGAAACGCGATCTAATTCCAAAGGGAAGAAACGTCGCTGACCTCGAAACCGCCTAAACGATTCCTCTATTAGCTCAAGCGGCGAGCGTCCTTACTTGGACGTTCGTCGCTTTTCTCTCGTCTTCTTATTACAATCGTTTCTTTCGTAATTATCGTTAAAATTTAACAAATTTAAAATTTTCAAATAATTCTTTCTTTTGTTAAAGTCGATACAGACAATACGGTCTAGAAATATTCTGTGTCGACGCATGCGTACGCGACGCCGAATAAGCCGGAAACACACACACCTACTCATCTTTACATGCGCGCGTTTCCATAGCGAACGTCGCGCTAATTAAGACTTCCTGTCGAGGAGCGCTTACATGAAAACGAACGTCCTGCCTTCCGCATTATTAGCGATGATCTTAGCCGGCGCTACGGCTACGGTCGGTTGCTCGTCGTTTAGTTCCGGTTCCTCAGATTACGTAGGTCCCGGCGGCCTTTCAAACGACGTGTCGGAACTCCCCGACCCTAACGCCAACGTGCCTGCGCGCAGACCGCACGGCGACGTCACCGTCATCCACGATTTTGAGTCGATCCCGGTGAACGTTCGTCGCGAACCTGAAACGCCCGAACGTATGTTGGCGTTGGCGGATCGTCATTTCGAACAAAAGCGTTATAGCGACGCGTCGTTACAATACAAGAAATTCTTGAAGACGCCCGCGGCTAATACGTCGCCGGCCGATCTTCTCGCGTTGGTCCACTACCGTCTTGGAACGATCGAACGTAAGAGAATGCTCTTCGCGAACGCGTTAAAAGAATTCAAACAAGCGTCGGAACTCGCTCCGCAAAACAACGACTATCTCTTCTCGTATGCGAAGACGTGTTACGAATCCGGCGACTTCCAGTCCGCCGATCGTCAGTTCGTCGCCTTGCTGAATCGTAACGCCGCATACCCGGAAGCTCAACGCTACTACGGACTAACGTTGCTCGAAAGCTCCAATCGCACGAACGCGTTGACGCCTCTTACCGCGGCGGTCGGCGAATTGGAAGCGTATGCGTTGTTGACGGATAAATACTATGAAAAGGGCGAATTAGAACAAGCGACGCAAGCGGAAGGTCAAACGCTCCAGATCGCCGCGCGTCTTGGAAAACAAGCGCCGGAATTTCCGAGCAAGCCTAAGCCGTTTGGTCAACCGAGCGCCTACGCCTCCAACGCGTATCAGCAACCGAACGCGTCGGTCAACGTCAACGAGGCGTTTGTCGCTCAACAAGTTCAGGTCCAAGATCCCAACGCCGCGCAAGGTTATCTCGCAACGCCGAGCGCCGCTCCGCAAAACGTCCCGACGACCGATAATTCCACTCAAGCGTATATGGGTTACGCTCCCGCGTTCGAAGCCCAACCGGTCGACGCAGCGGCTTATATCCCAACCACGGAGAGCGTTGCCAACGTCGCGCAAACGCTTGTTCCTACGACGGAAGCAGTCGTCGCGCAAAGCGTTCCCGCTCCGAACGCCGAGCCTATCGCGGCCGATCCGCAAAACTTCATAACCCCGAACGTAAACGCCGGTTTCGTTATCGCGCCTACGGAAACGAGTTCCGCGGTCGTCGAAACGACTCCCGTCGACAATATGGGGTTCGCAACGAGCGCAACCCTCCCCGTCGTCGATAACGCGCCTGTTCAACAAGAGACGCCGAGTTACTCGCTCAGCGCGTCGGCGAGCTTACTCCAAGACCTTGAAGAAGCGACAAACGCCGAACCGACCGTAACGCCTACGGCGGCGCCGTCCGACGACGCCGCGTTCGCAAGTTCCGGAACGCAAAGTCCTGAGCTCGCGCAAGAGGTTCCGGTCTTCGCGCCGATCCCGTACGTCCCGACTCAAGCGCCCGCGCCGACCCCAACCTTGGCCCCCGCGCAAACGCAAGAAGTCTATGCGCAACCTACCGACGTCGCGTATGTTCCGGAGCCCAACACGCAACCGCTTCCACCCGCGCCGCAATCTCAGGAATTTATGCAATACGTTCCGTCGACGCAACCCGTGGAAGCCGGAGTCGCGCTCCCGCCCGCTCCGCAGCCCGCCGCTAACTTTGCCGCGACGCAACCCGCCGCCGTTCAAGAACCGCAAACACAACTTCAACAAGATCTCGGCGCGCAAGTCTACGCACAAGCGTTTCCTGCCGATATTCCGTTAACAACGCAACCCGCCGCGCCTATCGCGTTCGCGCAACCTGTTGAAACGCAGCCGGAAACCGCTGCGGTCGAAGTTGACGAAGACGGTTTCGCGTTTGCTACCTCCGGTTCTAGCGTCCCCATAACGATTCAACCGGTCGTTCCCGCGCCGACGGCCAACGCTATCCCCGGCGTTCCCGCGATCGCCGCCTACGCGCCTAGCGCGGCGCCGCAAGCGTACGTTCCTAGCGGCGTTCCCGGAACCGCGTCGCCCGCTCCGACTTATGTCGCCGCCGTACCGACGAACAACGTCCCAATGAACGCGCCGCAGACTTATGCCGCGCCCGCGCCTGCCGCCGCGACGTATGTTCCGACGCAGGTCCCGACGACGCAAGCAGTCCCGCAACCTGCCGTGCAAGCGGTTCCTCAAACGAGCGCCGTTCAAGGCGTTCTCCCGACTGACTCGCTCTTCAATCTCGACTGAGTTAAGAGCTCGCCAATAACAAAGACGCGCAAACGCGATCGACGTTTGCGCGTCTTTTTCTATTGCGTTATGATTGAAAAAAAGCGCTCGCTAGGTAAAATATGGTTTGAGTTGGTCTTTGCGCACACGCCGCGCTTACCAACGCTAATATCAGAAAACGCCGCGTTTAGGCGCGAGAAGAATTGTTTTAAAGGACGATACGATGGGAACATCTGATTTTTATCAAGAGACGGCTGCGCGCGTCAATAAGGCTTTACAATACTGCGACGACACGAAAGCGGTCCTCGTCGGCGAACAAACGCTCGGCCAAGCGGGAACGTTTTTCAAACAACTTTTCCCCGGTAAACGCGCGATCGTCGTGGCCGACGTAACGACCTACGCGTTGGCCGGCAAGCGCGTCAACGACGAACTTATCGCGGCTGACGTCGAGACGGAGACGCCGTATATCTACGACGAACCGGGCATGCACGCCGAAATGCGTTTGGTGGATATGCTCAAACCGCGCCTCGCCGAAGTGGACGCTATCGCGGTCGCCGTCGGTTCCGGTACGGTCAACGACCTTTGCAAATACGGTTCTTCTCTTGTCGAACGTCCCTATATGGTCGTCGGCACGGCCGCGTCGATGGACGGTTACGCCTCCTTCGGCGCCTCGATCGAATACAACGAATGCAAACAAACGTTCTCGTGCCCCGCGCCTAAGGGTATTCTTATCGATATGGACGTCGTCTGCCAAGCGCCGGTCAAGATGAACGCCGCCGGGTACGCCGACCTCATCGCGAAGATCCCAGCCGGCGCCGACTGGATCCTCGCCGACCTCATTGGAACGGAACCTATCGATACGATCGCGTGGTCGCTCGTCCAAGACTCGTTACGCGACTGGGTCTCCAATCCCTCCGGCGTGGCCAACGGAGATCGTAAAGCGTTAACGTTCTTAATGGAAGGTCTCGTCATGAGCGGGCTGGCAATGCAGAAAGCGAAGACCTCACGCACCGCTTCCGGGGCCGAACACCAATTCAGCCACCTTTGGGATAACCAACACCACAAATTCAATGGCGAAGCGCCTTCTCACGGGTTCAAGGTCGGCGTCGGCACCGTCTCGACCTCGGCGTTGTACGAACGCATCTTAGCGAATTGGACCGAAGCGACTTTTGACGCCGCGATCGCCGCTATCCCGCAAAATTTCAGAACGTGGGAAACGATCGAAAAAGAACTTGAACAGAACTTCGGCAATTCGGGACTCTACGAAACGGTCAAACGCGAATGCCTTAAGAAATTCGTCGAACCGGCCGAACTTCAACGCCGTCTTACGCTCTTCCGCGATTCTTGGCAAGATCTGAAAGCGCGCCTTGCGAAACAGCTCATGCCCGCCGCAGAGATCCAAAAGCTGATCGCCGACGCCAAAGCGCCCTCTACGCCGGAAGAAATCGGTATCGAACGCGCGCGCCTCCAAAAAAGCTACGCGCTTGCTCAACAACTCCGGTACCGCTACAACTGCTTGGACTGGACGCGCGATATGGGACTTTGGGAAGAAACCGTTACGCCTCTCTTCCAACCCGGCGGTTTTTGGGGTTGAAGCATAAAATTCATTAAAAAGTAGTCAATAAAAAATAAGCCGCAACGTGTTCATCGCGTTGCGGCTTACATTTTTATTCAGGGTCAAATCATCACGCGCTTCGATCGTTAGAATTATTCGAGTACTCACGATCTTGGCGCGTTCAAAAGTCACAAGCCAAGTCGACTATGAAATCAACTTGGCTTGTGTGGGCAAAGCTCAAATCAGGAGCGCGAGCTCCAATCAAGATCAGTTGCTGAGCTTGGAGACGTCGAGAACGCCGCGACCGAAACCGGCGGACTTATCATTCGGAGCCATGGCGCGAGCCATAACTTCGTAATCGACGCTTTCGCTGACGACGCGGGTGCTACCGTCGACCATAGCGGCAACAACGACGCCGGGGTGCGAAGAGGAAACACGAGCCCAACCGTACATGGAATCAGTGGCGTTGCCGGCCGGTTCGAAGTTCATAACGGAGGCAGCTTCAAGATAGTCGCGAGCGAAGTTCGGCTTCATCGGGCAACTGAGGACAAGACCAGAAGTGTTGACGGGAAAAACGTTGTTCGGATCGGAACCGGCGGCGGCGTAAGCTTCAATTTTAAAACCGTCCCAGCAGAAACCGACGAGATATTCTTGCGTGGACCAAATGTTACCGGCTTGAAGGTTTTCGGAGATGAGAAGCGTGTTCGTCGTACCGTCTTTGACGTCGTCAATGGAAAGCTTGGAGGCGATGTTACAGAAACCGTCGGTCAAGATACCGGTAGCTTTGGTATAAGCTTGTTTATGCCCATCCTGCACACCAGGGCCGTTGATATCACCGTTGACGCCGTCGACTTCACCACAGTTCGCGACGTAGTTGTTGGCGTTTTCGTCGTCGCTACCGGCGCTCGGGCATTGGAAGGAAGCGATGCTCACATTGTCGTATCGTTGGTCGTAACCGTTAGTTTGGATCTCTTCATAGAGTTGGTTTTGTTCCATATAGGGGAAGATCTGCGGGATCCAACCAAGAGCCATGGTCGTACCGGGCGTAATGTTGCCCAAGCCGTCATGCGTATAAGCAACGTTGGAATAGACGCCAGACGCCTCGCCGGCGACGCGGAATTGCGGGAACTTGCCCTTGTTTTGTTGAAGCAAGTTGAACGCGAGGGCAATGTTCTTTTGGTTGTTCATACAGGTAGTACGACGACCCATTTCACGCGCGTTTTGAACGGCGGGAAGAAGCAGCCCGGCGAGCATGCCGATGATGGAGATAACGACCAACAGTTCAACCAGGGTGAACCCATTTTTGAACGTCTTATTCATGTCTCGTGTTCCTTTTTAGACTAGAGCGACGCGATCAACGCCTGCATCAGCGAGCATCTCTCGCGTAGCGAATGACCTTTGCCCTTATGACGGATCTTAATATTGCTAGTCGCTAAAACCACCGGAACGCGCAGCGAGATGAAATCGCAACGCATATCCAATAACCGCAAGTCTTACAGGACATCGTCCCATAAAGCCGCGACCTCCGAAATAAGCCTTTCGGGACCGCTCGCGGCGCCGCGAACTAAAAAACAATGCTATACCTTAATAGGATACACAAACCCGACGAAATTTTCAAGCGTTTTCCTATTAAAAATACCAGTTTTCTTAGAAAAACACCGCAAAAACATTCGCTGAAAAATGAATGTCTTTGCAGTGTTTAACGGTTTTACCGCTTATAGCGTCTGATATCGCAAGTTAAGCGTTACCGCATTTCGAACCATCTCCATAGCGCGAACGGCAACGCTTACTTTCGCTCGCGTTGTTCGTTCACTCTACGAAGGATTCGCCCCTTTCTTGCTTCCCTTCGTCCACGGCCGTCTTGAAGACGACGCGTACGCTAACCGGCGCGTTATCTTTCCCTTCGCGCCAACTTGTCAATGCGTTGGAGACCTTCGTTTCCCCATAGCCTCCTAACGCTTGCGCAACCTGTTCCCATTGTTGCGCGTCCACCCCTTGAAGGACGTACTCACAGTCGTTTCCACACTTGATGAAATTAAGATTCTGCTTCCCTAACGTTCGCTGAAATTCGCCCAGTTGCTTTCTCAAGTTGCTCGATTCTTTAAGAACGACGTCGGCCCAGATCGCGTTTTGCGATTCGCGCTTCGATACCGACTCGGGCGTTCCACCCTCCGACAACGGTATCCCGATATACGGCTCGCGAGCGTCCATGTCCGCGACAGGCGCGCTGATAGTCTCCGCTGCCGCCATCGTAAAGCCGCCGTCTCGCGGGATCGGTTCGTTGACGATAGAGCGCGAGGCCGACGCAAAAAACGCGACGCTTCCAACAACGATCGCCACGGAAGCAGCCGCCCCGATCGTGACGCGAGAGAACAATAAAGATCGCTTCTGAGTCAAACCGGCTCTCAAAACGCGAGGCGCGGAGTCAGGCGCGTCCGCGATCGCTTGTTGCAACCGCGTGGCAAACCCGGCGGGCAACTCGGCCCTCATAGCCGCTATTCCCTTACGGATCCGCAACGCCGCTTCGATCGCGGCGGCTACGCTCTCGTCTCGCTCGGCTTGCGCTTCTACGAGACGTCGTTCTTCTTCGGAACATTCGTTGTCGACGTATAGGTCGACCAACTCGTCCCAGTCTACATTAGTGTTGTCCATTCGACGTCCTCGACGTAACGACGCTTCTAGCGTCTTACATGTTTTCCATTCGGCGCCGATCTCGGCGCATCTCGTCGCGTTCGTCGATTTTATATTTCTTTAAAGACTCGCCTTCAACGTCGGACCCCGGCGCGTTCCAACGCTTCGCGCAACGACGCGCGAGCGCGATGGAGTCGGCTTCTGACGGTGCCGACCGGAATACGCAACATTTCAGCGATCTGCTCGTAATTAGCTCCCTCGATCTCGCGAAGGATCAACGGCGTTCGATATTCGACGGGAAGCTCGTTCAACGCGGCGCGAAGTATCTTCGCGTCGTCGGCCAAACGCGCTCTCGCGTCGGGCGCTTCCACGTCCGCTTCGAACGTCTCGCCGTATTCCTCGACCATAGAGTCGACGGAAACGGTTCTTTTTCTACGTCGTAGCGAGCCTACGGCGCAGTTGTAAGCGATCCGATAGAGCCAAGTATAAAATCGACTCGATCTTCGGAAACTACCGAGATGCGACAACGCCTGCAAGAAGGTCTCCTGCGTCACGTCCATCGCGTCGTCAACGTTCCCGACGATCGGGAGCGCCAAATTGTAAACGCGATCTTGATACTTTTTAGCCAACAGCCCAAATGCGGACTTATCGCCGGCTAAGGTCATATCGATCAATTCTTCGTCGTTCACTTCGTCCGCTCCTGTTGGTCTGTAGGACGCGTATTCGGGACGATAGTTCCCAAACGCGAAAAAATATTGCGCGTTTCAGTTCGTCCCGGTCAAAAATCAATACCGATAGTAACCTTTATAACGACGAAACCGATTTCATGGACTTGGCGATCTATATCGCATGCTCTCGACCGCAATTTACACTCGACTCGACTTTACTTCGAGCGGAAGAAGGAACGAATCGTTTTTGCACGATGCTACGGTCTTGACGTTTAATTTTAAGCAGTGTGTTTCATAATAAAACAACTTTGTACCTTAAAACCACGTCTTTCAAGCTTACATTCTCAATATTTGCAATATCGCCGCCATTCGTCAATTATTTTCAAAAAACATTCATTTTTTTCAAATAAACGCGTTTTGCTCGGCTACTATCAAGCAATACGTAAAAAAATCTTACATTACTACAGTGGCAAGCTAAAAATACGCAAAAACTGATTGACTTCTTTCGTAAAAACTCTTAGTATTCCTTATTTGGGTAAGGTTATACTGTTTGAAAGGATCGTAACGGCGTTAAGTTCAACGCTATTGTACCGCAACGCCGATCTTTGCGGCATTGCGTCGGTTTGAAATATGGTTAGAACAAGATCGCTCACACTTTCTCGCAAACCGGCGAGACCAAAACAAGACGCGTTCGCGAGCTTAAAGAGGTTTGCGCTCCGAGCGTTAGTCTTATTGTTTTTGGCGCTCGGGGTAGTCGGCGCAGTCGTCTACCGCCGCGGCGGCGAGCAGATCCGCGATACCGCAAATAAGATCTTCCAAAACCAATTTCCCGGCGTCAAAACTTCTTTTCGTTCCGTCACGCTTGACGGCGATCGTGGCGTCCGTCTTCTCGGCGTCGAATGGCGTTCGCACAACGATTCCGACAAGTCCCCCGCGCTTTTGTCGGCGGAGGAGATCTACGTCGTATGTCCGATCAAGCTCTCCTCGGCTCTTCAAAACGATTTCCAACCTCGCAAGATCGTCGTCCGTCATCCTTGCCTGCGTCTCAACGCGTACGAACGCAATTATATCGGCGAACTCAGTTCGTTATTGCCCAATACCGGCGCGTCGTCCCCTTGCGAGATCGAGATCGTCGACGCGTCCGTCTCGTTCCTAGACTCTAAAAAATCGGAAACGCATAAAATTTCCGGTATCGACGTCAACCTACGCCCCCAAGCGCTCGAAGATCCGCAAGAAGAACCAACGAACGATCTAGAGAATGAGATCGACGACGAAGCGTCCGACCTTGCCGTAAACGTTCCCCAAACGCCGCGCGTTCAAATCAAACGTCAACAAACGCGTTCCGCCGAATACACCGCGTACAACTCTCAAGTTCGCATCAGACCGATCGATTACGAGGAACCGCTCGAACAGATCGAACAACCGTCCCCTTCCTCCGATATCAACGCCTGGACGCTGGAAGCTAGCGTTTCCAATCCCTTTGTCGAATCGCTAAAACTCTCCGGGAATATCGACTCGCTATCCTGGTCTTTCAAAGGCGCGGTCAACAAACTCGACCTCTCGGCGTTACACGATCTACTCGCCGACCTCGTCGATCTACCCGATTCATTTTTCAACGATCTTCAAGGCAAGACGTCTCTCGATCTAGACGTCTCAGGTAACTTTGAATCGTTTGACAGCGTACGTTACAAAGTCGTCGGCTCCGCTTTGAATTGCGCGTTGACCAGTCCTATTCTCAAATACCCCGTCTCGGAGATTGAGACTCGATACTTGATCGAAAACGAATCGGCTAGTCTTGAGAAATTCACCGCACACTGCGGACTCACGTTGATCAAGGGCGCGTATCGTCAACGCGGTCTCCTGTTCTCGCCGACTTCGTCAACGTTGCAAATGAAGCTGAACGATTTTCCGCTCGACGACACGTTGTTGAAGAATCTCGTCGCCGACGCCGCTCGCACGGGCGCGACTTCGTCTGAACAAGCCGAATCGCTCGCCAAATTTTTAGAGGACTATAGTTTCAAGGCGACGACCAACATCGCGACGACTATCGAAAAATCGCCCCGGACTAACAGTCAATGGGCGCCGGCGAACCTCGAGATCGTAGGCAAGAACGTTGAGTTCACATACGGTCGTTTCCCCTATCACGTCGACCAACTTATAGGTAAAGTGACGCTTGACGCGGAACAAACGCTCACGCTAGCGCTACGTTCCGCGGAATCGAAAACGGCGTTTACCGTCAACGGTCGGTTTGAAAATATACTGACGGCTCCACGCGGACAAGTCGACGTCGTCGCTAAGAATCGCAGTATCGACGCGGCGTTGCTCAACGCGCTTCCGACCACCAGTCAACCTACGCTAAAAAGCCTCCATCCGTCGGGAAATCTCGACGTCGATCTCCGCGTAATATACGATCCGGTCGTTTACCCCCAAGACCCGCTACAGATCGAAACGGGACTCAACGTTCGCGACGGCTTCGTCCAATACGACCTATTCCCGCTCCCGATCTCGTCGATCGAAGGCTCGATCTTTATGCGCAACGGTGCCTGGGTATTCAACGATCTCACCGGTAAAACGGCGTCGGGCACGCTCGTAGCCTCCGGCTCGCTCGTAAGCGGAACCCAACTTGAAGAACTTATGGAAGAATTCCGCGCTAAAAACGCGAATGAGCCGACGACGCTTCAAGGAGTCGAATTTGAAGACGGCGCGTCGTCGGAAACCTTGTCTTCGCCCGCGCCGCTCGCACTGTTCTCCGTCGTACCTATACCCAACGATCCGTTGTCCAAAGACGCGGTCCGTTTCCAACTCACGACGGACGTCAACAGCTTCCCGCTCGGCGAGGAATTAAGAAAAGCGCTCGTTAAATACGAAAAGAAAGAAGAGTTCGAACAGCTCAATCTCGACGGTAAAGCGGACGGACAAATAAGGATCTCTTACCGAACCGACGTTCCCAAACTCGGTTTAGAATTTGATATGACCCCTACGCCGGGCATGGTCTCGGCGCGCCCTGAGAAATTACCTTTTGAGTTACGCGAGATCGACGGGCGATTCGTCTATCGCGAGGGCTCGCTCACGATCGACGGTTTCCGCGCGCAAAACGGGCGCGCGACGCTATCGGCAAATATCAAGAGTCGTACGATCCCGAATCGCGGTTGGTCGCTCGACGTATCCAATCTCCGCGTCGATCAACTCCAGATCGACCGAGATATCCAAAGCGCCACGCCAAACCAAGCGACGAAGTTCCTCTCTTTCCTTAATCCTTCGGGCTGCTTTAATATCGACGGAGCCATGCGTCTCTCCAAAGGCGCGGGCGAACAAGCGAAAACCCGAGTATCGTGGGACTTACGCGTCATCTTACAACAGAATTCAGCGCGGCCGTTCGTACAGCTAGACGCAATCTGCGGATCGGCCAAACTCGTCGGCGCGGCGGTTGAAGACGGTCCTTCGCAAGTATTTGCGTTCGTCGATCTCGACTCGCTGTATTACAACGACCTCCAGATCGCCGGCTTATCGGGGCCGATCTACTATAACGGCGTCGACGTATTCTGGGGCCGTGAAGCTCCTACGATCCGTCGCACGCAATTATACCAAGACCCGTTCTTACGAGGACGCATCGATCTCGCCCCCGTCTTCCAACCGTCGAGAGGCGCCTCTCCCGTCAACGATCTTGGCCCGGGAACCGGCGACGTCCCCAAGACGGCGCGCGCGCCGTTATTCCGTTTCCGCGGCCAGGCTCCCGTCGACTCGCCGGCGGGTTTTAATAACGCTGCCACGTCTTCCGACGTCGTCGCGTCGACGGCGTTGGCGCCGACGGCGGACGGCAGGAGCTCGTTACACGCGCGACTATTTGAAGGCGCGTTAGTATCGGACGGCGTGTTCAATATCCGCGAAACGCCGACTTATCGCTTCACAACGGCGCTTCACAACGGCAAACTTGAAGACTTCTCGCGCTATTTCGCTCCCGGCTCTAAACCGCTGAAAGGGCGCGTGAACGCTCACGCGTCGCTTCAAGGCGAAGGCTACAGCGTCGCGACGCTCAAAGGCGAAGGGGATATGAATATCCAAGAGGCGGAACTTTACGAGTTGCCACAGATCGTCAAGATATTCCAGTTGCTGAGCGTTCAAGAACCGGACCAATCCGCGTTCAATTCCGCGACGGTCAAATTCAACGTTTTAGGAGATAGACTGAAACTCACGAACGTCCTGCTTCGCGGCGAAGCGTTGACGCTATTTGGAGACGGCTGGGTCACCTTGCGCGGTCAAGAAAACCTGATCGATCTCACGCTCAATTCGCGTCTTGGCAACGCCTCCAACAGGATCCCGATCGTCTCGGACGTTCTTGGCGAGATGGGCGACCAACTCACGCAGATCCGCGTCGAGGGTAATCTCAAGTCCCCGATCGTGCACCAAGAGGCGGCGCCCGGCGTAAAGAAAGCGTGGTGGAGCTTCTTCCCGGAAGGCGAGCCCGAACCTACGGACAAGGCGCCGGTCGAAAAAACCAGACCAATACGCGACGCGTGGAAAAAGCTTACGGGAACTAAGAAAGAATAAACTTAATAGTAGTAATTACTATTACAGTATGCTATAATTGGAAACCGCGTCGCGCGATATCGTATAAGCGGCGCGGTTTTTCCGTCTCCAATAATAAGCCTTAAGAAATCGCTCCCCAAGGTATATTATGAGTAAAGAACAAGAAAACAATAACGGCATGTCTCGTCGCGACGCGTTAAAAACGACGGCCATCGCCGGTCTTGCCGCCGCGGCTTCGGCCGTCGGTTTCCGTAGTCATGAAGAACGCTGTCTCGCGAACGCCGCTGAAACGGTCGTCACGGAAGACGCGCCTCAAGCCGCCGCGCCCAAGGCCGACGCCGTTTCCGGCGCGACGCGCACGTCGTTCAACGTCAAGCCTCGCGCCACGCTGAACGCGAAAGTTCCGCTTGCGAAGATCAAGGACCTTACGATCAGCCGCATGATCCTCGGCGGCAACCTGATCGGCGGTTACGCGCACTCTCGCGACCTCATCTACGTTTCGGACCTTATTAAAGCGTACCACACCGAACAAAAATGCATCGAGACCTTCCTTCTCGCAGAAGAATGCGGTATCAACGCGTTCTTGGGAGACTGGAACCAAGGCAAGATGATGGAAAACTACTGGAAGTGGACCGACGGTAAGATCCAGCTCATCTCGCAATGCACCGACGATCTTGACGTCGTCAAGCGTACGATCGATTGCGGTTCCGTCGCGATCTATCCTCAAGGCGAAACGTGCGACCGTCTGGTTCGCGAAGGTCAATTCGACAAGATCGAAAAGATCGTCACGATGATCCGCGACGCGGGTCTCCCGGTCGGTCTCGGCGCGCACTACGTCCAAACGTTGCAAGCGATCCTCGATCTTGGTATCGTTCCCGACTTCTGGATGAAGACGTACCACCCGTTGACGTACTGGTCCGCGCAAGCGCAAACGGAACACGACAACGTCTATTGCCGCAAGCCCGAAGCGACGCGCGACTTCTTCGCGGATCGTCCGGAGCCGTGGATCGCCTTCAAGACGCTCGCGGCCGGCGCGCTTTCTCCGCAAGAAGGATTCCGCTTCTCGCTCGAAGGCGGCGCGGACTTCCTTTGCGTCGGCATGTACGACTTCCAGATCGTCGACGACGTCAATATCTATACGGATATCGTCAAGAACCCGATCCAACGTACTCGTCGTATGCTCGAAGACGTCGATCGCGAAAAGTACGAAGCGGAATTGGAAGAACAGGACGCTTGATCTAGCGTCTTCGATCGCGGATAGGTCTGCGTTACCCTAACCGCTTTCAGTCTATCCTATCAAGGCGTCGGCGTAAAACTTACCGTCGACGCCTTGAGTTAATATTGATAACGACTATAATTACCCCCGTATTATTAACCGGAGAAAGGGACGTTATGGCCGCACCCCAAAAGTCGGGAAACAAACTTCGCGAGTTGGAAAACTACTCCGAAAGTTCTTCTTACCGTAAGATCAAATGCGAGAATTTTACGGTGGAAGGTTTTTCGCGAGCTCCCGTCATGACGTTCTGGCGCATTCCGGAATACAAATTAGGCTTTGACCTCGGTTGGCAGCCTTGGGAATTTATGGGCGTTCCGCGTTGGTTCTTATCGCACACGCATATGGATCACGTCCTGGCGTTGCCTGCCTATATCGCGCGCCGCAGAATGATGCAGATGGATCCTCCGACGATCTACGTTCCGCGTCAAAAGGCGGGAGACGTTCGTCAATTCCTCGCGTCGTTTTGTCGACTTGAACAGAGCGTCCTTCCCTGCGATATCGTTGGAGTCGAACCCGGCGACGAATTAGAACTCTCTCGCGAACTCGTGGTCAGCGTTCACAAGACCTACCATACCGTTCCCTCCGTCGGATATATCGTTTGGGAGCGTCGTAAAAAGCTTAAGCCGGAATACCTAGAACTCTCCGGTCCGGAGATCCGCGATCTCAATCTCTCGGGCGTCGAAGTGTCGTACGAAGTGCGTTTTCCGCGCGTCGCGTTCCTTGGCGACAGCTCGCCTCGCGGTCTCGACGAGAACCCGGATATGTACCGCGCCGACGTGTTGATCGCGGAGATGACGCATGTTTCGACGCAAAAGAACGAGCCGCATCAAACGCCGGGGCATATGCGTCTGGAAGATTACGTCGAACGCGCCGAAAGATTCCGGAATCAAAAGATCATTGCCTCGCATTTCAGCGTGAGATACGCGCAACGCGATATCGAACGTTCCGTTAAACATAAGTTGCCCGACATGCTAGACGGGCGACTGACGCTCATTTGACGCGACGCGCGTCTCTTTGTTCAACGCCAAGTTCTTCCTTGGCGTTTTTTTATTCCCCAAAGTAGAACGCTCATTACGCTTTACATATTTACACTATGTCAGCAAATGTTTTAAATAGGCTTGTGAAACGTTGAAAACGAAGCGGCGTTATACTCCGTCTGTTGTGAAAAAGTATCGGTTTTTTCTGAAAAACTTTCAAAAAAAGGGAACAAAAACTGTGATTTTACCGTCACAGTAGTTGAAAAAAACAGGTTTTCGTGTAATATGAAAAGGATGAAATTGCCAGGTGTGTAATAAACACGTGAAATAAGCTACATCGGCGCGAAGAGTTTTGATCTTTAGCCGTTATAGAGTGAAACGCGTTCAAGAAGCGTCAAGGGGAAACAACCAAGTGTTGTTCTGTACGACCGCTACGTTGAAAAGGGGATATGTAGCCGGATCTTCTCCGTTATATAGGGCGTTCTCTAAGCCTGGTTGCGTCGTCTTGTTCTTTCGCGCGGACGAGAGATTAGTTCTCAAACGTCCCCGCGCGCAATGAGGCGCGCCGTCGTAAATTTGTGTAAAAACTCGCCACAGACATAGGCTGTCGAGGTATTTATAACTATATTGTTAATTGTTACATTGTACCATTAAGGATCGAACAATGCAAAAACTCAATCGTCGCGGTTTTACCCTCGTAGAACTGCTCGTCGTTATCGCGATCATCGGTATCTTGATCGGTTTGCTTCTTCCCGCCGTCCAAGCCGCTCGTGAAGCCGCTCGCCGCATGCAATGCACGAACAACCTGAAGCAACTCGGTTTGGCTATCCAAAACTTCCATGACGCTAACAATCGTCTGCCGAACCAATACAACGACGAGATCTGGACCAGCTTCATTCCGGATAACCTCCAAGGCGCCGATCGTTATGACTCCGGCGAAACCTTCCCCTATCGCTGCAGCCGTTACACCGCGCAAGGTTTGCTCCTTCCCTACATGGAACAAAACGCTCTGTACAACGACATCATCTCCACGCTTCAACAAGCGAAGTCGACCGGCGACGTCAACTACACGATCAGCCCGACCGGTACCGGCAATCCGTCTGGTTTGAGCTACTGCCCGAACACCGCGACGATCCCCGGCTTCCTCTGCCCGTCCGATGGTAACGCCAAGACTTCCGAAACCGAAGTCTCCAAGATGAGCTACCTCACCTGCGCTTCCGACTGCGCTATCTGCACGACCTCTTCCGGTATGAAGCGTCACCGAGGCGTCTTCGTCAACGGTTATGTTGGGGGCCGCACCACGTTGGCTACGCTCACCGACGGTACGAGCAACACGATGGCTTTCTCTGAAACCGTCACCACCACCGGTGGAGCTCAAGGCGCCGATATCAAAGTCAAGTCCGCTGTCGTTTACTTGACCTCCGTCCAAACCCAAACCCCGTCCGCCTGTCTCGCTCTCCGTGGCGACGGCGGCAACTTGGCTCAAACCAGCAAAGAACCTTGGGCAGTCAAGGGTCTTCGTTGGATGGACGCTCGTCTTCCCTTCACCAGCTTCACCGCTGTTCTTCCTCCGAACAGCCCCAGCTGCTCCTCCACGATCAACGGCGACAACGACGTTCAACGCGGTAACAACATCATCGTTTCCGCTTCTTCGAACCACTCCGGCGGCGCCAACGTTGCTATGTGCGACGGTTCCGTTCGTTTCGTTTCCGATACGATCGACTGCGGTAACCTGAACGAACTCTCCGATTCCACCGGCGAATACCACAACTCTGGTAAGTCCGCTCGTGGCGTCTGGGGCGCGATGGCTACTCCGGCCGGTGGTGAAACGGTCTCCATGTGATCCGCTTCACGCCTAGCTACTCTTCTAGACGTTCTCCGCGTTTAAAAGTAGCGGCATGATTTTAAATATATTTAAAATTTAGAGGAAGCCGGAGTCTTCAACAGATTCCGGCTTCTTTCTTTAACCCCCTAGGGTGTAAACAATGAGCAACATCAAATTTTCTCTCTGCGTACTCCTCGCGTTGATCGCGTTCATTCCCGCTTGCGGTCAAAAACACATCAAGACGGAAGGCGTCACCGGTACCGTCACGCTTGACGGCCAACCTCTCGCTTTCGCTAGCATCCGCTTCGTTCCCGTCGACGGCACTGGCCTCGATTCCTATGGTCAATCTGACGCGAACGGCGTCTATAAGATCCAAACGCAACAAGGTAAGGCCAACGCCGGTACGACCCCCGGTAAGTACCAAGTCGCGGTCACCTGCTTCCAAGAAGTCGGTACCGGCAAGTTCACCAAGGACGAAGACGGCAACCAAATTGAGATCACCAAAGACGAAAGCATCGTCCCCGCGAAGTACAACGATCCCAAGACCTCCGGTATCGAAGTCGAAGTCGTCAAGGGTTCCAACAAGATCGATATCGAACTCGCCAACTGATCTCTTGATAAAGATCGCTCTAGCGTAAACGTCGTTATCGTCGGCGTCTATCAGCCGCCTGACCGCATTACGCAAACGCCAAAAAATAAGGGAAACGCCATTAACGACGTTTCCCTTTTTCTTTTGTCTTGAATAAACTTTTATACTCAGTCGTGAGCTTGTTCCTTAACGACCAATTTCGGACGTTCGACGACGACCTTGGTAAACGGTTCGACCGACTTCGTGATCCAGACGCTAGACCCAATGACCGAATCGTGCCCGATCGTCACGTCGCCGCCAAGAATAGTCGCGTTAGCGTAAACAACGACGTTGTCCTCCAACGTCGGGTGACGTTTTGAAACGCGATCCAACTCGCCGTGTTCGTCGCGCGGGAAGCTCAACGCGCCCAGCGTCACGCCTTGATACAACTTGACCCAGTCGCCGATAACGCAAGTCTCGCCGATAACGACGCCGGTACCGTGGTCGATGAAGAAATGCTCGCCGATCTTCGCGCCGGGATGGATATCGACGCCGGTGCGCGAGTGCGCGATCTCCGTCATCATACGCGGAATAAGCGGGACGCCCAATTCGAGTAGTGCGCGCGCGATACGATAGACGACGATAGCGTCAAATCCGGGATAACAGAAGACGACCTCGTCGATCGACTTACACGCGGGGTCCCCTTTTAACGCCGCTTCCGCGTCTTTAGCCAACGCAGAGCGGATCGCGGGAATCTTCGCGAGAAACGCCAAGGTCTTCTCTTCGCCTTGTTTCTCAAAACCCCAACGTTGTTCGCCGTCGCAAGGTTCGGCTCCTCCACCGCCGCATAAAGCGCGAGAAACTTGGACGCTCAGGAGATCGAAGATCTTATCGATCAGATTCCCGACGTAGTAGACGAGGTTGGAAGTATTCAGTCGATCGCGACGGCGATAACCGGGAAACAGTATCTCGTTTAAGTCGCCAAGGATCTCGACGATCGTTTCTTTATTGGGCAGCGGACAGCGATCTAGCCGATTGACGGTATGCGTGTCGGAGTAAGAGTCAAAGATCAACCACGTCAGTTCGGAAAGCTTTGAACCGGCGTCGGCATTAACAATCGGAATCTTCTGCATTTTATCGAAATCCTATTTACAACTAAGCGAACTTCGCTTATCGGCGTCTAACGTTAGCAGTTCGTTTTTGTCTGTTATCGGCATTCGGCCGTAAATTCTGCGATAAATATCAACGTTCTTAGACGTCGTCTTGCTCGATTATATATCGTAATACATAATAAGAAAAGGTCGAGGGGTTTGGCGTAGAGCGCCCGTCTTGTCGACACGCCACAAAATGATTATAATCAGTCTAGTCGCGGTCGCTTCGCGTTCAACACGCGCCGCGCTTTAGTCGTCGATCGACCATATACTGTTTCACCGGTATATACCTTTTCGAGAGATCCCCAATTTTCCCACCCGTCGTCGATCGCAGAAAGCCGTTTATCGCGGTTTCCCATCGACCTATTCTAATAGAAGATCATTAGAAAGCTATGTCTTACGACGATTTGAATAAGAGGAACGAAAACCATGAAGACCGCGTCGACGAAATTGATAACGACGACGATCTTACGCTCGTTGAAGACGAAGACGACGGTCTGAGTCTTGTCGACGAGGGTGAAGCGTCCGAACCTCAGTTGCAACTCCAAGCGGGGGTCAACGGTTTTGAATTTAAGCCTCAAACCGGCTCGTCGACAGGCGCATATTCTCTTAGCTCAAACGATTCTTTTGAGTCTTCCAACGCGGCGTTACAAGGCTCCGCCAACGACGGTCCTAAGATCGCGGCGCCAACGTCCGGCGAAAACGACGTTTATGGCTTAGCGGAACCGGAACCACGCGCTCCTATCGCGTCGCCCGCCGCTCACGCCAACGGTTTCTTCGGTAAGAAAGAAAAGAAGGTCAAGAAATCGAAACGCTCGAACAACGGTTTCGATCCCGGCGATTCTTCGCTCTCGTTAGACGAACTCTACGCTCGTCGCCAACGCGAACTTGAAGAAGCTGAAGTCGTGTTAGAGACGCGGCGAGAGTTGCCCGAAAGACCTTTCTGGGACAATTTACTTACGCCGTTTTGTTCGTTAACGACGATACTCAAGTTAGGCTTAGTCGCGTGCGCGGCGTTCCTTCCGCTCTTCCTCGCGACGATGCTCTTCACGCGAACGCTCTCGTCCGACGTTCAGACGATGCTTCAAGAACACCGCCAACTTAGCGCGCTTTCCGCGTTCATAGAATGTATTTGGGCGGATAAGATCGTTTTCTTACTGTTGTGTTTCTCTTGGGGCGTATTTTCGACCCCCTATACGTTCCATATCTTTACGGAAACGGCAAGCGGTTCCGACGAATTCAACGAATGGCCGGAATACAGTTTTTTAGGCGGCTTAGGTCAATTCCTTTGGATACTCTGCCTTATCTTTATCGGCGGACTCCCGGGAATGATCCTATTCTCGCTCCTTCACTTGACGCCAACGGTGGGTTACGTTTTCTCGACCGTTTTGTTGACGCCGATATTCTACTTATCCTGTATGCAGGCAGACGCGCTCTTTGCGTTGCTTACCAAAGACGTCGCGAAGAGCTTAAAGCGCGTCTGGCATAGTTGGTTGTGTTTCTTCGGTATATCCTACGCGATGTTATTTGCCGCGATCGCCTTCTCTTTAACGACGATCTGGTTTGCGGTGTACAACCATGTGTCGCTCAATCCCGGCGAATACCCCGGATTCCCTCGTCTCGGTAAAGCGGCCTTCGTCGCCGCGATCCTATCGATCGGTCTGACCTACTTGCCCGCGATCTATCTTCGCGTGTTGGGACGTCTCGCATGGATCATCGAAGACGACGTGAGAAAGCGCGACGAGGAAGAACCGCAAGAAGAGACCTACGACGACGTCGACGAAGAAGATATGGAAGAAACCGAAATCTAACTTAACGCGTTTTCGTCCTACCATTCATTTATCGCCAATACTAAAACCGATCGGACTTATTACGGTCCGGTCGGTATTTTTTGTCTCTCGCGAACTCTTCGCAAAAACGACGTTTTTTTTCGTTGTATTGAATTGACGCGAATAGGGCTCACAGTTATTCTAATAAAACAGAGATTGTAGCTATCCTTTTTCCAAGCATTATTTTGTAGTTTGCGAACGCGCTTGTCGTCGCGAACGTGATCGAAACGATAGGAAGCCGCTATGCGCCAATTAAGAACCATAGTCCTTTTTGCCTCCTTGTTATGCGCGCTGTCCGCGTCGCTTCAAGCTCAGGAGTACGCCTCTAACCCGAATATCTGGGCAGACGTCCCCGATATGGCGGTCTTACGCGTCGACAACTATTATTACATGAGTTCGACAACGATGCACATGGTTCCCGGCGTGCCGGTCATGCGTTCCAAGAATCTTGTGGATTGGGAGATCGTCGGTTACGCTAACGACGTTCTTGAAGATACCGACGAACTTGCGTTACGCAACGGCAAGAGCGCTTACGGCGCCGGCACGTGGGCGAGCTCGCTTCGCTATAAGGACGGCGTTTTCTATATCGCGGTCTTCTCCGGCACGACGCATAAAACGTATATCTACTCGACGACGGATCCTACCGGAACCTGGGACGTCAAATCGTTCTATCCTATGTGCCACGACTGTTCGCTCTTCTTCGACGACGACGGTAGATCGTATATTCTCTACGGCGCCGGCGATCTTCGTCTAACAGAACTGAAAGACGACCTCAGCGGTTTCAAAGAAGGCGGCTTTAACGATATCGTCGTTCGTAACGCCGGTCAAGTCGCGGGAGGCCGTATCGGTCTCGCCGCCGAAGGTTCGCAGATGTTCAAACGCAACGGCAAATACTACATTTGCAATATCACGTGGCCGCAAGGCGATATGCGCACGGAGATAATCTTCCGTTCCGATAAGATCGAAGGACCGTATGAAGGACGCGTTATCTTCAAGGACCGCGGTATCGCGCAAGGCACGCTCTTCGAAAAGACCGACGGTTCGTGGGCGGCCTATCTCTTCCAAGACAGCGGCGCCGTCGGACGTATTCCCTATCTCATCCCCGTACGTTGGGAAGACGATTGGCCTATCCTCGGCGTCGACGGCAAAGCGCCCGCCACGCTTCCGATCGTCCGCGAAGGCGCGACTCTTGGCAATATCGTCGAATCGGACGAATTCGAACGCGCCCCAGAAATGCTCGAACGCCTCCAAAACGAGCTCAAATTGGAAAATGATTACGTTCGCGACGCGTTTCCTTACGCTTGGCAATGGAACCACGCGCCGGACGGCAGATGTTGGTCGTTAACGCAACGCCCCGGCTGGTTGCGCTTGTCCACGAATCGCGTCGACGCCGCGCTCCAACAAGCGCGCAACATGTTGACGCAACGCACGTTCGGACCGACCTCTTCCGCGACGACAAAGCTCGACTTCAGCAGTCTGAACGACGGCGACTTCGCGGGCATAACCTCCTTCCAACGCATCTACGGTTTCGTCGGGGTAACAAAACGCGACGGTAAGTACTTCGTCGTTCAAGCGGAGACCGAACAAGCGCGAGACCCTCGCGACGATAAAGCGAAGGAAAACGCGAGCGTCGAACTCGCAGACGACGTAACGGAGATCTATCTCAAAGTTGATTGCGATTTCACCAACCGTAAAGACGAAGCGTATTTCTATTGGAGTCTCGACGGCGAAACTTGGCAAGCTATCGGCTCCATGCTGCGTATGCGTTACACGATCCCCTACTTCATTGGCAACCGTTTCGGTCTGTTCTATTACTCGACGACGACTCCGGGCGGCGCCGCCGATTTCGACTACTACCGCGTCTCCGAATCGCTCGAGAAATAAGACCTGATCAGAGGAACCAAAATGCTAGCTAAATATTCACGCGGCGCGTTACTGGCTTTATGTTTAAGTCTTTTTGCAGCGCCGACGAACGCTCACGACGACGTCGTTAAAGCCGATCGCAAGATCGAAGCGTTCGATTTAGAAAACGTCCGATTGTTGCCTAGTCCGTTTAAAGACGCGCAAGACAAGAATTCAGAATACTTACTCAGTCTCGCTCCCGATCGCTTGGTCGCCGTATTGCGCGCCAATATCGGCTTGACTCCGAAAGCGCCCGCCTACGGCGGTTGGGAACAAATGTCGATCGCGGGTCACTCCGTCGGTCACTACCTCTCCGGGCTCGCTAAGAGCTACGCCTCCACCGGCGACGTTCGTTTCAAAGAACGCGCGGAATATACGATCGCCGAATTAGCGGCGTGTCAAGAATCGCTCGGTTACGGTCTATTCGTCGGCGATAAACGCTTCTTCGAAGTCTTTGCCGAGATCAAGCGCGGCGACGTCCGTACGCAGGGCTTCGACCTCAACGGTCTTTGGGTCCCGTGGTATATGCTTCATAAGATCTTCGCCGGCGCACTCGACGTTTATCGTTACTGCGATTGCGAACAAGCGCTCGAAGTCGCGAAGAAACTGGGCGATTGGGGTATCGACGAGATCTCCGATCTGACTTTCGACCAGATGCAGAAGATGCTTTGGTGCGAATACGGCGGCATGAACGATTCTTATTACTCGCTTTACGCAGCGACCGGCGATAAGAAATACCTCGAAGCCGGGGATCGCTTCCACGATCTTCGAGTCTTACAAGCGCTGAGCGAAGGACGCGACGACCTGCATAATCGTCACGCAAACACCCAAGTACCGAAAATTATCGGCCTTGCGCGTCGTTACGAGATTGCGGGCAACGGCGAACTCAACGCCTACTCCACCGCCGACTTCTTCTGGCGTCGCGTAACCGGTTGGCATTCCTACGTCATAGGTGGTTGTTCCTCGGGCGAGCACTTTGGCGAACCCGGCGTCCTTAGTACGCGTCTCACCGACGTTACTTGTGAAACTTGCGTCACTTACAATATGCTCAAGTTATCACAAAAACTCTATATGCAGACCGGCGATATCGCTTATATGAACTATTCCGAACGCGCGTTATACAACCACATTCTCGCGTCGATCGATAAGAGCGCCGATTCCAACAGCCTTTACGCGTATTTCATTCCGTTGAAACAAGGCGGCTTCCGCACTTACTCCGACCGTGAGAACACGTGGTCTTGCTGTCACGGTACCGGAATGGAAAACCATGCGCAATACAACGGCGAGATCTATTACCGTCAAACGACTTCCGACGGCGACATATTGTACGTCAATCTACTCGTTCCGTCGACGCTCGACTGGCAAGACAAAGGCGTCGTCGTAACGGTCGACGGCGACGGCGTTTTCACGGTCGATACAGAAAACGACGCGACGCTCGATATCCGCGTCCGTATTCCCAACAACTGTTACGCCGAAGCGGCTTCCGAGAAAGTGCAAGACGGTTATTATCTGCTCGGTTCCAATTGGTCCAAAGGCAAGACTAGTCAAGAACTTCCGTTCTACGCCAACTGGACGCTCGAAGCGACGCCCGACAACGCCGACGTCGCGGCGTTCTTACGCGGTCCTATCGTTTACGCAGGAGACGTCGGTTCCACGAACTCGGAACTCGCCGAACGACTCGATCTCGACGCCCCCGACGCCGCCGTCGTTCCGATCGTTGTAACGGACGATCGCAACGTCGCGAAACTCGTCGACGACGCGACGAAAGCCAAGCGTTCGTTCTTTGTTACGCCGGATAGCGTCACCTTGACAAACGCCTTGCCGAAGGACGTGACGCTCGTTCCGTTCTACGCCGCGAAAGAACGCTACAACGTGTATTTCGATATCTTCACTCGCTCAACGTGGGCGGAAAAAGAAAAGGACTACCTCGCCGCAAAAGCTAAGCGCATTAAGCTTGCCGCCGCGACGCTCGATTATTTCCAACCGGGCGAAATGCAGCCCGAACGCGACGCGAATTTCGCGTCGGAACGATCGCGAAACGGCGAACATATGGGTAGAAAATGGCGCGACGCTTTCGACGGCGGCTTCTTCGAATTCGACATGAAGGTCGATCCGGATAAAGCTTGCGCGCTGATCGTAACATACTGGGGCGACGATACGTACGATCGCGTCTTCGACGTTCTCGTAGACGGACAAAAGATCGCGGAATACACGCTCGATCGCAACGCGCCCGGCAGATTCTTCGACGAATCCTACGCGCTTCCTAATCCCGACAAGAAGTCTAGTCTTCGCATACGTTTCCAAGCGCATCCCGGTAAGACCGCGGGCGGTATCTTCGGCGCGAGAACGATCTACGAAGACGCTCGCGAAGAACTATTTGGAAACTGATCGTTCGCGCCTTTAACGCGTTCTATCGTCATTTTCGATCCGGTGGCGGTAGGACGCGCGCGAACGTCTCAATATTGCTTTACCCCGAGAGCGAGACGCTGTTTACGCTCTCCCTGTTATGAACAGTCGTCGAGTTATTGCGTTTTACGCGATCTCGACGACGCAAATAAAGGAATACCAACATGAAAAAGAGTTACGCGCTCTCGCTCGTTTTGGCGTTAGTCGCCGCCGCGTCGACGTTCTCGACCGCGACGCTCGCTCAAGACTCCGTCGTCGCTAAGATCGACGTCGCGCAACAAGGCGAACCGATCTCGCCGTTGATCTACGGACAATTCGTAGAACACCTTGGTCGCTGTATTTACGGTGGTATCTGGGCGGAAATGCTCCAAGATCGTAAATTCTACGACGCCCCGGCGATCCATCCTTGGGAACTGCTCGGCAACGCGGAATTTGAACACGCCAAAGCCGGTGCATTCGTCGGCGAAGCTTCTCCTAAGTGGACGAGCAATAACACTTGGGCTTTCGGGCTCGAGCAAGAAGGCGTCGCTTTTGTCAACGGCAAGAAATACGTCGGTTACGTTTGGGCGAAGCTCAGCGAAGGTCAAACGGCGTCCGTTCGCGTTCTGTTCGACAACGGCAAACGCTTCATCGAACTGCCGTTAGGCGTTCCGGTCGCTAAGGCGGAAGACGGCTACTGCAAATACGAATTCGAGTTCGTCGCCGACGGTCTTATCGAACCGACGGAAAAAGGTTCTTTCGCGGTCCTTTTCCAAGGCATGGGCGAAACGCGCTTGGGTACGGTCTCGTTGATGCCCGCCGATAATATCGACGGTATGCGCGCCGACACGCTCAAGCTCCTGAAAGAACTGAACGCGCCTATCTATCGTTGGCCCGGCGGCAACTTCGTCAGCGGTTACGACTGGAAAGACGGTATCGGCGATCGCGATCGTCGTCCCCCGCGAAAGAACCCCGCATGGCAAGGCATTGAACACAACGACTTCGGTATCGACGAATTCATGGTCTTCTGCAAGTACTTAGACACGCTGCCCGACGTCGCCGTCAACACCGGCGCCGGCGAAGTCGAATCCGCGCTTGAAGAACTTGAATACGCCAACGGTTCCGCCGACTCGACTTACGGTAAGATCCGCGCCGCTAACGGTCACGCGGAACCTTACGGCGTCAAGTACTGGTGCATCGGCAACGAAATGTTCGGCGATTGGCAGATCGGGCACATGGCGACCGATAAGTACGCGCTGAAAAACAATCGTTTCGTCGACGCGTTCCGCAAGTTCGATCCGAATCTTACGCTGATCTCCGTCGGCGCGCTCGGCGCTTGGGACGAACTCATCATGCGTCAATGCGCGGACCACATGGACTGGATCAGCGAGCACTTCTATATCTTCAACGGTAATCCCGACGTCGTCAAACACGTCGAAGCGATCCCGAACGAGATCCGCAAGGTCGCCGACGCGCATCGCAAGTATCGTAAAGAATTCCCGGAACTGCAGGGTAAAGATATCCGTATCGCGATGGACGAATGGAACTACTGGTACGGTCCGCAAGTCTTCGGCGAACTGGGTACTCGTTACTTCGTCAAGGACGGTCTTGGGATCGCGGAAGGTCTGCACGAATACTACCGCAACAGCGATATCTTCGCGATGGCGAATTACGCGCAAACGGTCAACGTGATCGGCTGTATCAAGACTTCGCAAACGAACGCTCAATTTGAAACGACGGGTCTCGTTCTGAAACTCTACCGTAACGAATACGGCGAACTCCCGCTCAAAGTCGAAGCGCCGCGTCCGCTCGACGTCGCCGCCGCGACGACCGCCGACGGCAAGTATCTCACGGTCGCCGTCGTTAACCCGCAAGAAAAAGCCGTCAAATTCTCCTTCGAATCCGGCTTGAAACTCGCTCAAAACGCGAAATGTTTCGTTATCGCGAACGACGACCCGATGGCGTACAACGATCCCGATTCCGAACAAAAGATCGATATCGTCGAATCCTCGCTCGACTCGCTCGATAGTATCGAACTCGCGCCGTTGAGCGTTACGTTGATCAAGGTCGAGATCTTGAAGTAATAGGCGAAACACGCTTCTAAAATCAGTTCGACCCGTGAGCCGCGATCTACTAGCTAGGTCGCGGTTTTCTTTTATCCGAAACCGACTCGAACAAGTCGCGCTATCTCTTAAACGCAATATCTAACAATCAAAACGACTTGTGTTTCAAACAAATTTCTTTATCATTAATATCGGCGCCGCGTGGCGCGAAACTGTTAGTCGGATAGTTTACACAGCGAGAGACATTATGAAACTGAAACACTTTTGGGCGTCAGCGACTCTATTGGCGTTATTTGCTTCGGCGTTAACGTCGTCTTCAACGCGCGCGGATGAAGGCTCTCAATACGCATACGACGAAGCGGTCGTCGCGGACTGGCTTCAACAAGAACGCGAACTCGGCCGCGAGATATCGTCTAAAGACACGCTTGCCCAGATCGTCGATCGCGGTCGTTCCTTAGTCGAGTGGGCTTCCGGCGAGGATTGGGCGGACGGTTCGCAACTTAACGCGCTTGACGCCGCGTTGACGTCTTCCGAAGAATATCTCGCGACGCCCGGTTCGCCCGTTGCGACGATCCAGCAATATCTCGCGCTTCGTAAACAGATCCGCGATCTGGCGTTATCCAATCCCGACGTTTCGGGTCAACCGATCGTATTTCTTCAAGAAGAACGTTTTACGTGGCAAATGCTACACGAATACTTCTCGTATTATTACGAGAAATGCGGCATGAACGGCGGCGGAGTCTATATTCTTAAAGAGCCCGGCCGTTCGTTTGAAGTCGAATCGCTCACTGAAGGCAAATTCCCTAAAGGCGTATTCGAAACGCTTTCGCTATCTTACGACGGCAAGACGGCTTACTTCGCGTTCGCCGACTTCTCGAAAGTCCAAACTGACGATATGCCGAAGACGGATATCCGCGCTTTACAGAACCTGCCTTGGGTCCCGGACTTCGACGACAACTATATGACTATCGAAGACGGGAAATTCCATCTGTTCAAGATGGATATTGAAGACGGTTCCGTCAAACAGCTTACATTTGGTTCCGACGACGATTTCGATCCGACGGAGACCGCGGACGGCGACTTGATCTTCATGTCGACGCGTCGCGGAGGCTTTGGACGCTGCCACGGTCATTACGAACCGCTGCGCGCGCAAACGCTCCATCGCTTGAACAAGAACGGGACGGTAACTTGTCTTTCCTGGCACGAAACGAACGAATGGCAACCGACGATGATGAATGACGGTCGCGTTCTCTATACGCGTTGGGACTATGTCGATCGTAATGCCGCACGTCACCACGGTTTGTGGACTACGAACCCGGACGGGACCAACGCCGCGATCCTCTTCGGCAACTACACTTTTGAAACGAACGCCTGCTATCAATCCAAGGCGATCCCGAATTCCAATAAGATCATGTTCGTCGCCGGCGCGCACCATCTCGACGTCGGCGGGACGCTCGTTATGCTCGATCCCTCGCAAGTGAAATACGATCCCGAAACCGCGGAAGACGATCTGAGTTCGATCGAATGGCTTACGCCCGAGATCGCGGCGCCCGAAGTCGAACGCACCGGCTATCAGGTCTGCCAACAATACTATTTCAGTCCCTGGCCGCTCTCGGAAGAAGTCTGGCTCACGTCTTACAGTCACGAGCCTCTCGGCGGTTACCTTTCCAACACAACGAGTTGTGGAAAATGCGGTATCTACTACCGCGATCGCTTTGGCAACTTGGAACTGCTTTACAAGAACGACGCCAACGAAGAATCATGCCTTTACCCGATCCCGTTGGCGAAGCGCGAACGTCCTCGCGTCATCCCGTCTTCCCTTCCCCAACTTGGTCCTGACGAACCCGCGCCTAAAACGGGTACATTCGTTATCTCCAACGTTTACGAGAGCTTGAAGCCGTTCCCGGAAGATCGCAAGATCAAAGAGATCCGCGTGCTCCAACTCCTGCCGAAGGCGCCCGACTATCGCGGCAATACCCCGACGATCGGACACACGAGTTCCGCCAACGCGCGCGCGGTCCTTGGTTCCGCTCCCGTCGAAGAAGACGGTAGCGCGCACTTCACCGTTCCCGCGGGCTTACCGGTATACTTCCAAGCGATCGACGAAGAAGGTCGCGCGGTCCAATCGATGCGTAGTATCGTCTACCTGCAACCGGGTGAAAATCGCGGTTGCGTCGGCTGTCATGAACAAGCGTCGACGGCGTTGACGAACGAATCGAAACAGAATTTAGCGTCGTTGCGCGGTCCTTCCGAACTCACGCCGGCGCCGGTTGAAACGCGTCCGTTCTCGTACGCGCGCTTCATTCAACCGATCCTCGATCGCCGTTGCGTCTCCTGTCACGACGGTTCCGAAAACGCGAACGGGCCTACGCTCACCGGCGAGAAGACCAATCGTTACACGCGTAGCTATGAGGAATTACGCGACTATCTTCGTTGGTACGAATGGGGCGGCGAGAACTTCCGCGAGATCGCGACCTTCCCCGGCGAATGCGGGGCCGATATCAGTCCGTTATCGAGCGTTATCAACAACGACACGCATAAAGATATCGGTCTGACCGACGAAGAACGCCGCGACCTCTATCTGTGGATGGACGCGCTTGTCCCGTTCTACGGAGTCTACGACTGGGGACAACAGAGCTTACAACAAGACGGTCAACGCATCGAAATGCCCGCGCTGCAATAACGCGCAACGGCAAGAACATTGCTTACAAATCGCGAGTTTCGTTCAAGCGTTTTAACAACGGACGAAACTCGTTTTCAATAACACTTACAGAAAGTCACACTATGCTCAAACGTTTGCTCTCCGGCGCGTTACTTGCGCTGCTAGCACAATTTACTCTCAGTTCCGCGTTTGCTGTCGATCCTTTACGCGCGCCCGCGAATCCGTTGGTCGCCGTCGATCCTTATTTCAGCGTCTGGTCTAACACCGACGACCTCGCGGACTCGTTCCCCGTCCACTGGACAGGACAGGTCAACGCGATGACCTCGTTCGTTAAGATCGACGGTAAAGACTATCGTCTTATGGGGCTCAACGGCAATATTGACGTTCAGGTTGAAAAACTTCCTCAGATCGACCGCGTCGTTCGCGCTACCAATACGACGTATACGTTCCAAGGCGCCGGCGTCGAATTAACGCTAACATTTACGAACCCCAAACTCCCGGACGACCTCGACGTATTTGCTCGTCCCGCAACTTATGTTACCTGGAACGTCAAAGCGATCGACGGTAACAAACACGACGTCGCGATCTACTTCGACGCGACCGCCGAACTCTGCGTCAACACGCCGGACCAAGAAGTCGTCGGAGCTCGTGAAACGACCGCGTCGCTCGACGTGTTGCGTATCGGCACGCAAGCTCAACCTATCCTCGAAAGAGCGGGCGACCTCGTCCGTATAGACTGGGGTTATCTCTATGTCGCCGTCAAGAAAGGCGCGGCTACCACAGGACTCGTCGCCGCGGAGGATAGCCGTCGCGCGTTCTTGACCTCGGGCGCGCTCCCGAAAGACGACGCCGATTTCCCGCGCCAAGCGCAAGATCGTTGGCCTAGTCTCGCCGTCACGTTCGATTGCGGCGCCGTCGCGGAAGAAGCCGTCGCCAAGACCGTGATACTCGCCTATGACGATATTTACAGTATCGAATACTTAGGTAAACGCTGCCGCGCCTATTGGCGTAGAAACGGCGCGGAAGCCGCGGATATGCTTGAACTTGCCAACGCGCAATACGAAGACCTCGTCGCTCGTTGCAAGAAATTTGACGTCGAGCTTTGGGATCGCGCTAAAGAACTTGGCGGCGAGAACTTCGCGTCGCTCTGCTCTCTCGCGTATCCACAATCTCTCGCGGCGCAGAAACTTGTCGAACTTCCTAGCGGCAAACTCGCTTGCATTCCGAAAGAAAACGCGAGCGGCGGTTTCGGCGCGACGGTCGACGTTATCTACCCCGCCGCTCCGATCTTCATGGTCTTCAGTCCCGAATTACTCAAAGCGACGCTCGTTCCGCCGCTCGAATACGCGCTTTGCGGACGTTGGCCCTGGCCGTATGCCCCGCACGATATGGGATTCTATCCGCGCCTGAACGAACAACTCTACGGCGGCGGTGAAAAGACTGAAGAAAAACAAATGCCGGTCGAAGAGACCTCGAATATGCTGATCCTGCTCGACGTCGCCGCGCGTTTAGACGGAAACGCCGATTTCGCTAAGGAATACTGGACGCAACTGATCAGTTGGGCCGAGTACCTTATCGCGAAAGGCCTCGATCCGGAAGACCAACTCTGTACCGACGACTTTGCGGGGCGACTTGCGCATAACGCGAATCTCTCCGTCAAAGCGATCGTCGCGCTTGCGTGTTTCGCCGACTTGTGCGACCGCGCCGGCGACCTGGAACACGCTAAGAAATTCCGCGCCACCGCAGAAGATTTTGCTAAGCAGTGGGAGCAGATGGCGGCGACCGGCGATCACTACGTCTTGACCTTCGACAATCCGGATTCTTGGAGTCAGAAATATAACCTCGTCTGGGATAAGCTCTTAAATCTCGAGCTCTTCTCCAAAGAAGTCGCGCAAAAAGAAGTTGCGTTCTACAAGACGGTCATGAACGAATACGGACTACCGCTCGATTCGCGTAAGTTGTTCACGAAAGTCGACTGGGAAGTTTGGACCGCGACGCTCGCCGACGACCGCGACGATTTCGACGCGCTGATGAACGGCGTATATAAGTTCGTCAACGACACGACTCCACGCGTCCCGATGACCGACTGGTACCAAACCGATACCGCGCAAGAATGTAATATGCACGCGCGTTCCGTTGTCGGCGGGTTCTTTATCAAGTTCTTAGAGAACAAGATCCCGCAATGAGATAACAAGCGCTAACGCCAAACAAAAAGCGACGTTCCGAGGAATATCCTTAGAACGTCGCTTTATTATTACGTTTATGTTAAATCGAGCTCAACGCGCGCTTTTTTCGCTAGGCTTGAGCGACTTCGAGAGCTTGTACTCGATACTGTCGGAAAGCGCCAACCAACTTGCTTCAACGACGTTTTCGCTGACGCCGACGGTGCTCCAACGCTCTTCGCTGTCTTTACTCTCAATGATAACGCGGGTGGTCGCGGCAGTACCGGCGTCGGAATTGAGCACGCGGACCTTATAGTCGACCAGTTTCATATCGCGCAACTCGGGGAAGATCGATTCTAACGCCTTGCGTAACGCGTTGTTGAGCGCGTCGACAGGGCCGTCCCCTTCGGCGACTTCGTGTCGGATCTCGCCGCGACGCCCTACGCGGAGCTTGACGGTCGCGACGGTCGCTTTCGTCGTCAGCTCGTCGTTGACGTCGTTGACGATAACGCTCGTTTGGAAATTCAAGCGTCGGAAACTCGGTACAAATTCCCCTTTGACCTTACGGATAAGCAACTTGAACGACGCGTCGGCGGCTTCGTATTGATAGCCTTTACTCTCTTTATGCGTAACTTTATCCAGGATCTTAACGATCGTTTCTTGATCGAGGCCGTCTTCTTCAAGATTATATTTCTTTAAGAACGCGACGATATTGGATTTTCCGGACAGCTCGCTGACGAGGACGCGGCGTTCGTTACCTACGGCGGTCGGAGGAACGTGTTCGTAGGAACGCGAGTCGCGATTGACGGCGCTGACGTGCATACCGCCTTTGTGAGCGAAAGCGCTCGCGCCGACATAGGGTTGCGACACGATCGGGTTGATATTCGTCAACTCGTACATATAACGTGAGAAAGCGGTCATACGTTCCAACGCGCCCGGCTTCAATACGTCGTATCTTCCACCCTTCTTGAACGCGAGATTCGCGGCGACTACGAGCAGATCGGCGTTGCCGCAGCGTTCGCCAAGTCCGTTGATCGTTCCTTGAACGAGCGTCGCTCCCGCGTCGACGGCCGCCAACGTGTTAGCGACGGCAAGACCGCAGTCGTTATGCGCGTGGATACCGATCGCGACGCGGCGTTCCGGCGCGCCCTCTTGTACCGCCGTCAACGCCTTCTTGACGCCAAGCGCGATCTCTTCGGGCGTCGAACCGCCGTTTGTATCGCAGAGCGTAACCGATTCGGCGCCGGAGCGAGCGGCGACGCGCAACGTCTCTAGCGCGTACTCGGCGTCGTCTTTCCAACCGTCGAAGAAATGCTCGGCGTCGTAAAAGACGCGTTTACCCGCCGCAATGGCGTAACGTATCGTCTCGTCGATCATCGCCAGATTCTCTTCGAGCGAGATACAGAGCGCTTCGCGCGCTTGATACGCGGAGGATTTTCCCACGATCGTCAAGATCGACGCGCTCGACGTGACGAGTTCTTTCAATCCCATATCTTCTTCGGGCTTAACGCCCTTGCGTCGCGTCATGCCAAACGCGCAAACGATAGCGTTCTTCGGCGCTTTTTCAGCGACGTGTTCGAAAAACGCTTTATCTTTTTCATTAGAAGCGGGATAACCGCCTTCGACGTAGTCGATACCGAAATCGTCGAGACGGTAAGTTGCGGATAGTTTGTCGTTCAGAGAGAACGACACGCCCTCGGACTGCGCGCCGTCGCGTAAAGTCGTGTCGTAAAGCTCGATACGGATGGGACGATCGTTTTGTTTCAACTCTTCCATATGACGTCAACTCGCCTATTCGTCCAAATTAAAAATAAAGCCAAGGAAGAAATATACGATCTTCCTCGGCTATACGTATTACGCGTTAAAACGCCCCGCTACGCTGTTCAAACCGCGGTCGCGGGAGACTACTCTGTCAAACGCGCGACGGAAACTCAAAGCGTTTCCTCGTCAAATTCTTTTTGCAGCTTTTCTTGCCCGATAGAACCGTGCGCTTCGTCGACGACGACGCCGACGCAACGTTCGCTCAAGCTGATGACGCTGACGTTGACGCCGGAATCGCCCAGCGTCTTGAACATACGATAAGCCAAGCCGGTGTGGCTGCGGAGACCGGAACCGCGAACGGTCAACTTCGCGACGTTGACGTCAGATTCAACGCGGCAAGCGTATTTCGCACAGATCGCTTCGGCAACTTGTTGAACGGCGACGACGTCGTTACGCTTGACGGTGAACGTGATATTAGCCAAGTTGTTACGCGCGACGCTTTGAACGATCATATCGACGATAGCGCGACCTTCGGCGATCTTGTCGAAGACTTCGGCGGCGACGCCGGGACGGTCGGGCAGATCGCAGAGCGTGAAACGAGCTTGGTTCGAATCGAGCGCGACGCCTTCGACGACGACGTCTTCCATACCGGTGAGGTGCGAGATGAGGTTCGCGGAAACGCCGTTGTCCAACGTGGAATCGGCGGCGGCTTTTTGTTCGGCGTAGGCTTGTTTTTCAGCTTCCGTCGGTTCTTTTTCCAATTGGAACGCGGCGTGGAGCGCGCGTAACGCGTTGACGCCGTCTTCGTGGCTGAGCAGCGCGGAGATCTTGATATCGCTCGTCGCGATCATGTGGATGTTGACGCCGATCTCGTAGAGGGCGTGGAACATCTTTTGGGCGACGCCGGTCTGACGTTCCATCCCCAACCCGACGACGGAGACCTTCGCGACGTTTTCCTTAACTTCGTAATCCTCGGCGCCGATCTCTTCGACGACTTCCTTGGCGACGTCGGCGGCTTTGGGCGCGTCGTCGCTTTGGACGGTGAACGAGATATCCGTCTTACCGTCGGAACCGGAGTTTTGCGCGATCATGTCGGTCGGGATCTTAGCGTCCGCGAACTTTTGGAACAACTTCATCGCGAACCCGGGCTTATCGGGCAGACCTTTGATCGTAACGTGAGCTTCGTCGCCAGCCAACGCGACGCCGCAGACCGGCGCGTCGACGCGTTCGGGCTCGGGGCCGATGATAGTGCCGGCGTTGTCGCTGAAGCTACTGCGAACGTGCACCAAAACGCCGAACTTCTTCGCGAATTCGATGGAGCGACTGTGCATGACGCCGGCGCCCATACTCGCGAGTTCGAGCATTTCGTCGTAACTGATGCGTTCCAGCTTACGAGCGTCGGGAACGATACGCGGGTCGGTGGTGTAGACGCCGTCGACGTCGGTGAAGATATCGCAACGGTCGGCTTTCAACGCCGCAGCCAAGGCGACCGCGGTGGTGTCGCTACCGCCGCGACCGAGCGTTGTGATATTAAGGTCGTCGTCGACGCCTTGGAAACCCGCGGCAATAACGATCTTACCTTCGTCCAACGCTTTACGCATACGATCGGTGGAGATGGAACGAATACGCGCTTTGCTGTACGTGGCGTCCGTGCGGATACCGATCTGAGCGCCGGTGAAGCTGACCGCTTTATGTCCAAGCGATTCAAGCGCGATCGCCATCAACGCGATAGTGACCTGTTCGCCGGTAGACATGAGCATATCCATTTCGCGAGTGTTCGGGCGAGCGCTGATCTCTTTCGCCAACGCGATGAGATGATCAGTCTGCTTACCCATGGCGCTAACGACCATTACAACTTGATTTCCGGCGCGAGTCTCACGAATCGCCTTACGAGCGGCAGCCAGGATCTTCTTCGTATCCGCAACGCTAGTTCCACCGAATTTCTGTACGATCAAAGCCATTGAAACAATCCCCCCTTTCGGGAATACTCATCAATAATATGTATATATCCTCACTACCGGTCGCGACGATCGAAGCCTCGACGCGTCGTCAAAATAATTTGCACGATATTATATACGCTCCGCTCTATTGTAAAAGGGGTAAGCGGTCAAGAATAGCCTCGGAAGTTGACTTTAAAATGGATTGTCGTTATA
Source organism: Thermoguttaceae bacterium (assembly GCA_045599605.1). Taxonomy (GTDB): domain Bacteria; phylum Planctomycetota; class Planctomycetia; order Pirellulales; family Thermoguttaceae; genus RUG369. Next base: position 91,182 of record JAZRWE010000002.1, on the reverse strand, counting down.
ATCTACCGAAACTAGCGCCGATCGCGTCAAAACTCCACAATGACGCGATTTAACGCATAACTGTAAAGCAAGGATCCAATGATAGAATTACGCCGTCTCTTTGCGTCGACGTCGACGCGCGTTCTGCTCGCCGAACCGCTTGACGGACCGACCTGTAACGTCAAAGATCGCGTCGCGAGAGCCATGATCGATTCCGCGAAGAATCTCGGTCTGATCGACGCGAAAACGAGACTGGTTGAGGCGACGAGCGGAGCGGCGGGAGTCGCGTTCGCTAGCGCGGCGGCAAGAGACGGCATAGAAATAACGATCGTAGCGCCGGAGAATATTAATCCCGCGATCCAAAAAACGTTGGAGAGACTAGGCGCGAAACTCGAGCTCACCCCGACGCGACTCGGCATGAACGCCGCTCTCGACGCGGTCAAGAAGCTCGTAAGTTCCGATCCTTCGTATCGCTCGCTCGACCTGTTTGACAATCCCGCCAACCCCGCGATACACGAAACAACGACCGCGATGGAGATACTAACGCAAACACGCGGCAAACTCGACGCGTTCGTCTGCGCCTCCGGTTCCGGCGGAACGTTTACCGGCGTGGCAAGACGATTGCGCCGCTACGACCACGAGATCCAACGCGTGGTCGTCGAACCAAGCGAGTCCCCCGCGCTATCGGGAGGAACGCCCGGCAAACACGGTATCCCGGGTATCGGTCCCGGGTTCGTGCCTAAGATATTCGACCGCGCGCTCCCGACGCAGGTCGTAACCGTTTCGACAGAAGAAGCCGCGAAATGGGCGGAGAAGCTCGCGATGGAAGAAGGCGTCCTCGCGGGCAAGTCCACAGGCGCCAACCTCGCCGCCGTCGCGCAACTGCTCGCCAAGTCCGACTTCGCTAACAAGACCGTCGTTACCGTAGCGTTCGATCGTGGGTAACCCGAACGCGGCGCTCGGCTCTTACGTCCGACGCGAAAATTAAGACAATAAAAAAAGCGAACCGTTCGAGAAGTCGCAATGACGAACGATTCGCTTTTTCTTTCGATCTCTTATCTACCTATCACTTACGGATAGAGCCTTCGAGATCTCTTTCAGCGGTGATGGTAGGGCGTTCCATGACGTCCGTTCCCTGATTCACGGGCGATAATTTCTTCGCGCGAGAGTAGCAGTAAGTCGTTTCTTCACTCATCAAGCTAACGTCTTCCGCGGCGGATTGAAGCATCGCTTGGACCTTTTGGTTACCGGGCGCCATCGCTTCGGCTTCGAGCTTGAAGACGACCGTTTCACCGGCGCGTAAGCAATCGATCTTATTGAACAAGACCTTCGAATCTTCCGCGAAGACGACGCCTTGATCGCCTTCGATCGAGATCGGTCTCATGCCGGAACCAAGGAATACGCCGGAGTTGACGTCTTGCGCGTCTTTGGTGCCGTTGTTTTCAACGATCAATTCGTAAACGCAACGCTTACCGACGGCGACGGGTTCCTTCGGAGCCTTAACGCGCATCGCGAGGACGGCGATCGACTCGATGTTCATAACGGACTCGGCTTGCGCGACAACGCCGGTCTGATCGACGCCGACAACTTCGAATTTCGCGGAACCGGCTTTATTGACGCGGCAGGTCACGCTGAAAACGGTCTCTTCATTAGGACGAAGGAACGGAGCAGACCAGTAGACGCGACGCTTTTCCGTGTTTTGACGCGCTTGGTTCGAGCAGAAGATCGCTTCGACGCCTTCGGGGATCTGCGCGACAACGTCGACGTGTTGCAGCGTGGCGTCGCCGAGGTTGCGCACGCGGATCTTCGCGTCAAATTCGCCTTCGACAAATTGCAACTCGGGCGCGTCGACTTCGACGTCCAACTTCCCACGCAAAACGCCGATCTTCTTCGACGCGGCGGTCTTCACGCCGTAAGCGGCGGACGCTTCGACGTCGATGGAGAAGAAGTCGTTGGCGACCGTCTTGATCGAAGTCTCGATCGTCTTTTCTTCCCCGGCTTTCAACGTGCCGAGCTTTTGCGTCGCTTTGTTTTCGCCGGTGGAGACGAACAATTCGACGTTTTCGGCGTCGCCGTTGCCGACGTTGCGCAGACGCAAGCGGAATTTATCCTCAACGCCCCACTCGATCGAATCGCGGCCTTCAATGAGCGCTTCCAAGATCGGTTCTTGAACTTCGACGCCCGCGCGAGCGGAAGAACGTTCGAATTCAAAATTGCTGATCAACTCGAAAGCGACGCGCTTCGTCGGCGTAAGTTTGAGGGACAGCACGCGTTCTTGCTTGGGTTCCAAGACGCCGACGTTCCAAACGCAACGTTTCGCGTTAGTGCGTTCGTCGATATTTTCGAGGAGAGCGGAACCAACTTGCGCTTCCATCGTCGACATAACGACGGATTCCGGGATCTCGGTAGCGACGATCAGCTTGCGAGCGGCTTGACGACCTTCGTTACGCACAACGACCTTGTAGACGGATTCTTGTCCGACGACCAACTTGTTCGGACCGACCGTTTCGATCTCGATAAGAGGCGCGCCGCTAGAAATACTGCGCGTCGTCGTGGCTTGGGAGCTCATAGGCGCGCCGTCGACCTTATCGGACGTGGCGTTTTCAAAACGAGAATCCAACGAATCAAGAGATTCGGAGCTCTCTTCCTCTTCGGCGGAACCGAAACCATCAAGTTTGCTGACTTGGACGGGTTCGTCGTCGGAATCAACGCCCATCTCAACGACGATAATATCGTTGGAGTCTTCATCGTCGTCGGTGCTGAGTACGCCCGCCTTCTTCGCTTTATGAGCGCGAGGCGTTTCTTCTTCCAATTCCTCGAGTTCTTCGGAGCCTTCTTCGTCTTCAAGCAGTTCCAGATCGGAAGCGCCAATGCCTTCGCGGAGACTACGGCGTTCGAAATCGGCGCCGGACTCTTCAACTTCGGTAGCGGAGGAAGAAGAACCTTCGAAATCTTCTTCGAGTTCGTCAAGCAACAACGCGGCGACGCCGGCGGAAGACTTCTTCGAAACAGACTTCTTCGACGCGGCGCTCGATCTCGTCGAGACGGTGGAACGAGTCTTCGTAGGCTTCGTTTCCGACGCGGCGGCCAGTTGGCGCGAACGCGAGACGGAACTCGGAACGGCGCTCATCGGCGCGACGGGCGCGGTCGGAACCGCGGAACGGACCGAAGAAATGGGTTGAACGATAGGAGCCGAATCAACGCGCTCGGGTTGCGACGATTTGAACGGATTCAAATTGAGTATCCGCTTCGAACCGCTTTCCGACTTACCGGCCGCGTCGGGACGGGAAGACGCGAAACCGGCGACTTGCGCGCTAACGTCGGAGGCGGTAAACGCCGTTCCCAACGCAAACGCCGTCAAGATCGCTAAGCGCGCGACAGCTTTGGATTTCTGATTTAAACTTAACATTTGCGACTTCTTCTTTCTTGGTTAAAAACCTCCGCCGCATTCGCGACGCTCGAAAGATCGTTTTGCGAAATTACCCAAATTCCGCAAGAGCGCTCTCAAGAGAACGCCCCTCAACGTTTCTATCGACTACGCCGATTTGATTCATTAGTCTCTTTTTGATTCTTTTATCAATTATTAAAAATATTCCGATTATCCCAATTTTATCAATAATCTGTTCGTCGTTGCTAAATTGTCAGAAATTGGTATAATAGGAAAAAGGCCGCGTTGGAGTTTACCAAACGGCACGCTCCCAAACCCCGAGTTCGAGGAACGATCATGAATATTGGCGCGTTATTAGCGTATCCTTTTTTAGAGATCTTACTGTTTGTCGTCGTCGCAAGAGCGATCGGCTGGGATAAAGCGTTCGCATTGACCTTCGCGACTTCTTTTCTTGGCTTCACGCTTCTGCGTTGTCAACGTCGTTGGCAGATCTTCGGACAAAACGATTTCACCACCAAATCGATCGAAAACTTCTTGTTTGCCAATCTCGGGGCGTTCGCGCTCCTGTTGCCGGGTTTTATCTCCGACGTTTTCGGATTACTCGTGATCTTCCCGTGGACGCGCAAACTGCTTATCGCCTTCTTCCATTTGATCCACTTCGACGTTAGCCAACACACCAGCCCCCTATCCGTCTTTAAAACTTATAATTTCAGTAACGGTCAACGCCGAGACTACGACGTCGATCCTGAAAACAACGAGTACGATCCACGCTACGATTCCGACTACGACGAGATCATCGACGTGGAATCCGTCGACGAAGCAGAGGCGGCGCGCGATCGTCGCGAGGACGGTCCGAACGATAAAGACGACGCTATCGACGTCGAGTTCACCGTCCGCGACTAGTATTATTTGCGCTCGTCGTCCCATCTTAATATAGACACCAGGCAAAAGCGAAGAGGCGTTCCATTGACGCGTTCGAATATTCAAGACTCCTTCCGAGTTATGGATCTCCCTGTCTTTCCGCAGATCTCGCCGGACGGTTCCGCGCCCGACCCCGCGGCGTTGGCGTTCACTCCCAACGAACTGCTCGGCGGTTTTCTTGTCGGACCCGAAAACAGGCTAGCCGAACTCGCAACGCGTTTCGCTAACGAAGGCGTCCCCGTCTTTGACAGAGCGCTAGGCGACCGCGCCGTCGAACCGATCGTCGACGCGGCACGCGAACCCTCTCGCGCCGACGTCGAATTTCTATTCCGTTCGACAGGCGCCGCGCGACCTCAGAACTTGCCGAAAGCCGTCGATCTACTTTACAATCCGGCAAACTTCAATCGTCTTTCCGCGACTACCGGCGGACCAAACATTATCGGCTACCGACCGCTGGAAGAGCTTACTCACCTTGCGCCGCTCGTTTTCTATGGTCCTAGCGGCTCGGGCAAGACGCGACTCGTCGAAGGTATATGTCAACGCCGCCGCATACTCTACCCCAAAAAGACGCTGTACTACCTTACCGCTTTCGACTTCGCGCAAGCGCTCAACGACGCGATACGTCAAGACAAGACGGAACTCTTTGGACAACTATTCTCGCAAGCGAACGTTATCGCGATCGAGAACGCCGACGTCTTATCGACGCGCGAAGCGGCTCAGATCGCGTTCCTGCCGTTGTTGGACGCCGCGATCAAAGCGCGTAAACTCGTCATTCTGACTTTCTCTCAGATCCCGTCGGCTATCAACGGCTTCTTGCCCGACCTCGCGGCTCGCTTTTCGTCGGGTCTCCTCGTACCCACGAATCTTCCCTCGCGCGAGACCAAAGAATACGTCCTGGATAAAGTCGTTCAAAAACTCGGTCTAAAACTCGATAGCGCGACGAGAACGCTTCTTGCGGACCGCTTTCCGTCGACGATCGGGAGCGGCTGCGCGGTATTGACGCAACTCGCTAGAGAGATGGCGGCGTTTACCACGCCCCCGACTTACGACAACGTACAGAACTATCTGGCGCGCAGAAATCCGGTCCGCAACTGGACGTTAGAACGCATCGTCAAGACGACCGCCAAGTACTTCTCGATCTCCGTCGTGGAAATGAGGAGTAAGAAACGGCTGAAGACGTTGGTCTTGGCGCGCAAATACGTGGCGTTCCTAGCGCGATACTTGACAAAAGCGACTTTGCAAGAGATCGGCGACCAGTTCTCTTCCCGCGATCATTCAACGATCGTTTACTCGATACGCGAGATCGAAGAAGCGCTCAAAACGGACGATCAGACGCGTCAAGACCTGCGCGTCATCGTGAAAGCGCTCGACGCGGAAGACGTTTTGAAGCTCTAATCGCTCAAAAGCGCGATTCGTTTCCAAAGTCGCCCGACGAATTACCAAGCCGGGCGACTTTTTCTTTTATTCAAAGCAGATAAAACACACAGAATTTATGTTTTGTTTCAAAAAACAAAAAAGAGACAATTAAATCCAATTATCCGAAAATAGCGTCCTTTCTTCCTGAAAATAGTTTAAAAAGCCATTTGCGCCCGTTTGTTATTCTCAAGTAGTTAAGTAAAATCGTAAACGCGTAGGAGTCATTTTGTCTTGCTACGCGGTATGAACGCCTAGCGCGTTCTCCTCCCCCCCACTAAACTGACGAACGTAATGAGAGATTCCGCCGTAAGACGGAGTTTCTATTGCGTATTTGAGGAACGAAATGTCTGCACAAATACTTGACGGAAAAGGCATGGCGGAAAAGATCCGCGCCGAGATCAAAGACGAGGTCGCTAAATTTATTGAAGAAACGCAAGTTCAACCGGCTCTCGCCGTGATCTTAGTCGGCGAAAATCCTGCGAGCCAAGTCTATGTGCGCAATAAGGAAACTGCGTGCGTTAACGCCGGTATGAAGAGCTTGATGTATCGTTTGCCCGTCGAAACGACGAGCGAAGAACTCCTCGCGCTTATCGCGAAACTCAACGCCGACGAGACCGTCCACGGCATCCTCGTCCAACTTCCTCTTCCCAAAGGTATCGACGAAAAGAAGATCCTCGACGCTATCGATCCTACGAAAGACGTCGACGCATTCCATCCCGAAAACGTCGGCCTTATCTCTCAAGGCCGTCCTTGCTTCCTTCCCTGCACGCCTTACGGCATTCAACAACTTCTCGTTCGCTATAATATCGAAACGAAGGGTAAGCACGCCGTCATCATCGGCCGTAGCGACATCGTCGGGAAACCAATGGGGCTTCTCCTTCTCCAAAAAGGCTTAGGCGGCGACGCTACCGTCACCATCTGCCACAGCCGCACGGCTAATCTTCCCGAGATCACGAAACAAGCGGATATTCTTATCGCCGCGATCGGCGTCGCCGAATTCGTCACCGCCGATATGGTCAAACCGGGCGCGGTCGTTATCGACGTAGGCATGAACCGCGTTGAAAAAGAGATTGTGGACGAAAACGGCGAAAAGCAAGTCGTTAAGAAACTCGTCGGCGACGTCGACTTCGAATCGGTCAAAGAAGTCGCGGGTTGGATCACCCCCGTCCCCGGCGGCGTCGGCCCTCTCACGGTCACGATGCTTCTCTACAATACGCTTAACGGCGCGCGTCGTCAACTTGCCGCTCGCGCTTGATCGTTCTTACCTAGCGTAAATCCTCCTTATTACCGACGCGTACGAACCATATCCTAGCGGTCTAGTTCGTACTTGCGTCGGAGTAAACGTAGAGACTACATCCTTGTCTGAATCAAAAGAAACAAAGAAGGAGTATGTCGGAAAGCTCGTCATCACAGGGGCGTTATGTCTCCTTTGGGCGATACTTTGCGCATCCATCCTTAGCTACGCGCCGCAGGACCTTCCTACGAGCTTCGCGTACCAAGAATCCGACCACATCGGCAACGCCGCCGGTACGATCGGGATGTGGTGCGCTAGAGTCTGTACGTGGTCGTTCGGCGCGGGCAGCTATTTTCTTATCGCTCAGCTCGGTCTAGCTCTTCTGTGTTACTGGTTAGGTTGGATCAAAGAACCGTTCTTGAAAACGCTCGGACATTTCATTATGCTCGTCGCGTTTTCGGGTATATGCTCTTACACGATCTCGTCGTCGACCGGTTCTCCGATCGGTCCGGGAGGTTGCGTTGGAGCGCTCATCAAATTTGTCTTAGACCGCTTTCTCTTACCCGCAGGCGCTTATGTCGCTCTCATGGGGTTGTTTAGCGCAGGGCTTCTACTTGTGACGCCGCTCCGCGCTATCAGTTTTCTTTTTTGGACGACGGGTCTGGCGCGCTCCGTCGTGTGGCTCGTCGCGCCCTTCCTGCGAAGAATCTACCAAGCGAAACCGGAAGACGCGCAAGTGATCGACGTTTTTGAGACGGCGTATTCGCGTCTCGCGCAAGAACGTGTAGCGCTTCCCGCGCGACGCGTTACGACTTATGTCGAAAGCGCGACTCTTTATTCTAGTCAAGGCTTCAAGGTCGTTCAGTCCGAGCCTCGCACAACCCTCGCGCCCGCGAACAATACCGGCGTCAACGTCGTTTCTCCGACCGACGCGCGTATCGTCGAGGCGAATCCGAACGATTTCGACAGGCACGCTCCCTACGATAAAGAACACGACACGCTCTTTAAGGCGACGTTTGGCCCCCAAGTCTATGAGAATCCGGGACCTCGCGGCGTAAGCGCCGGCGCCGTTCCGACTCGATCCGAGCAAAGCGCTATTTCTTCCGTCGGATACGACGAGCAAGAACACGCGACTCAACAAGTCGAACAGCGCGTTCAAGACGACGTTTCGAGCAACGTTCAGCAATACGTCGACGAACGCGCCGACGATTACCAATATCCTTCCATCGAGTTGCTTCAACCGGGCGAAGAAGTCGATTACGAACAATTCAGAGAAGAGATCGAAGAACGCGGTCGCGAACTTGAACGCGTCTGCATGACGTTCGGCGTCGAGCTCAAAGTCGTCGACACGCAGACCGGTCCAGTCCTAACGCTATACGAAGTCGAACTTAAAGAAGGTCTACGTCTTCAAAAACTTGAACGTCTTACCAACGACCTTGCGGTCAAGTTGAAGGCGGAACACGTTCGTATCGTCTTCCCGATCCCGGGTAAGAACGCCGTCGGCGTCGAGGTGCCGAATCAAAGTCGCCAGACCGTCCGTCTGCGCGAAGTTCTCGAATCTTGCGCGCATGAAGCCGCGCAAATGGATATTCCGATCTTCCTCGGTAAAGACGTCGTCGGTAATCCGATGGTAGCGGACCTTGCGGCGCTCCCGCACTTGCTCGTCGCCGGTCGTACTGGCACGGGTAAATCCGTCTGTCTTAACTCGATCATTATGTCGATCTTGATGACGCGTTCGCCGAAGCAATGCAAGCTCGTCATGATCGACCCGAAGATGGTCGAATTAAGTCCGTATCAAGATATCCCGCATATGCTCCACCCGGTCGTTACCGATATGGAAAAAGCGGAAGCGTTGCTCGAATGGGCGGTCGACCAGATGGAAAGTCGTTATCGTCTCTTCGCGCGCGTAGGCGCTAGGAAGTTGAGCGAATTCAACACGATGCCGCTCGACGTCATGCGTAAACGTCTCCGTCCTCATAGCGAAGCGGAATGGCTAGATTTCCCGAAATCGATGCCTAGTATCGTGATCATCGCCGACGAAATGGCGGACCTCATCATGACGTCGGGTAAAGACGTCGAAACGCATATTATTCGCCTTGCGCAAAAGAGCCGCGCGGTCGGTATCCACTTAGTCTTAGCGACGCAAAAACCGACGGTCGACGTCATCACCGGTCTTATCAAATCGAACTTGCCCGCGCGTATCTCGTTCGGCGTGGCGACGCAGTCTGACAGCCGCGTCGTTCTGGACTCCAAAGGCGCGGAACAACTCCTCGGCAACGGCGATATGTTGTTCCTACTCCCCGGAACGAGCCAAACGCTTCGCGGCCAGGGCGCTTACGTCTCTACGCCGGAGATCGATTCGGTCGTTACGACGATCGCGGTCGAAGAACACGAGTACGGCGTCGTCATTGAGAATCCTGACCGGACGCAAGAGCCTACCGAATCTCCCGATCAAGCGGACGACCTTGACGAACTCTACTTCGCCGCAGTCGAATTGGTCATCAATAACGGTCGCGCTAGCACTTCGTTATTGCAACGCAATTTCAAGATCGGCTACAACCGCGCCGCGCGTATCATCGACGATATGGAACGCGCTAAGATCATCTCGCCGTTTAACCCCGCGAAACCGCAACAGGCGCGCGAAGTCTTAGTCACGCTTGAACAATGGCAAGGCGCCGTGCCGTTCGACGCGCAAGATAGTCAAGCCGAAGAAAAGACTTTCAAGGCCAAAGACTCGGTAAGTTCAAACGCTAGCGTCGCGCCTACGGAACCCGTCGGCGTCGACCCGGTCGAGAGAACGAAATACGATTCGCCTATACCGTTTGTCGCCGCGCCTATGCCGGACCGTTACGGCAACGTCGCGTCTTCCGCTCCGCTATCGCATCAGAAAGTCCGGCACACGACTCCCGAAAGCGTCGGTCTTGCCTCGCGTCCCGCTGTCGCGCCCGCCGAAGCGCTCGCGTCGACTTCTACGGCGGTCGTTGAACCGAAGAGCGAAACCGCCCCGGAACTTGACGAGGCAGAACTCCAAGACGAACAACAACTTTCCGCGCAAGAGGAGTTGGAAGAGCGTTTTGAATCGGAAGAGTACGCCGAGGAATATGACGACGAGTACGACGGCGGCGAAGAAGACGATTTCGACGGCGACGATCGCGGTTCGGGCTCCAACGGACAAGCTTGGACCGACGAACAATGGCAAAAGTATATGGAATTCGACAACCTCGGTTCCGATACAAACGAGCAATAGTCAAGATTTAGCGGTATTATCGTTTATACGGAATGCAGGTCGAGCATTCTTGATAATGCGGTCGGTAAAATCGCAAATTATTGCAAAGCGTTCTTACAGGTTCCGTAATATCATTCAGAAAATCCAATGCATGGTTTTTCTCCTTATATCCTCCAATCTGTTCCCCCCCGGGACGTAGACGGCGGAAGGTCTTATGCCTTCCGTCGTTTTTTATTTCTTGTTCCCAAAATTTCCGAGCGATCTCAAAGCATTCTTTTCTAACTGTAATTATATAAGAACTATCGCCGTCGGAGTCTCGTCTGAGCGATTCGTAACGCGCGCTTCCGAAAAAAATTATAACAATTTTTCAAAAAATCGTTAATTGTGAGAGATTTGATTTGAAATGTGAAATATTCTCTTTATAATCGAAGAACGGAATGGGAAACGTTTGAAGTAATTTAAGCGCAACGCATTCCATTTAACTTATACCGCAGCATCGTTTTACTACATCTCATTCTTGGAGGCTCTATCATGAGTAAACATCTTACACGCTCGGCATTTACGCTTGTCGAACTCCTGGTCGTCATCGCCATCATCGGTATCTTGATCGGTTTACTTCTTCCGGCGGTCCAAGCGGCCCGTGAAGCCGCTCGTCGTATGCAATGCACGAACAACTTGAAGCAATACGCGTTGGCGATCCAAAACTACGTCGACTCGAACCAGAAGATGCCCGCGTCTCGCTGTCAAGCCGGTTCCTACGGCGCGTTTGGCAACGATCGTTCTCAACTCAATAACAGCGGCGGCAACTGCGGTTACAGCATGAACTTCGCGTTGCTCCCTTACATTGAACAACAATCGGTCTACCAATCGATCGTTTCTTCTACCGAGACCCCCACTCCGTGGGAAGGCGGTAAAGGCGGTCTTCTCGACGCGCGTATCACGTCGTTCCTCTGCCCCTCCGACGGCATGTCGGAACAACCCGCGCCTAACAACGATTACATTTGGCGTTCTAACGTGATCGTCGCTCGCGGCGACGCGATGTGGGACAGCGAAATGCTCACCGGTTGGAGCACGAACAACGACCAACGTCTTCGAGCGCTCTTTAACCCGTTTGAATGGAAGAACATGTCCGCGGCGGTCGACGGAACGAGTAACACGCTTTGCTGTTCTGAAACGGTCTCCGCGCCGTCTGTTTCCTCCACACGCATCAAGGGCGGCGTTATCGGTACGGCGAGTTCCAAGTCGGTCGCAAGTATGGACAGCAACTTGACTTCGCGTAGCAACTGCTTCAACTCTCGTTCCGCGAACGACCAAACCGTTTTCGGCGAAGGTTACACGGCGGCGGCGACCTACCGCGGTTGCTGGTGGGCCGACGGTCGTATCGCGAACGGCGGTTTCAACACGGTATTCCCGCCGAACGCTCCCGCTTGTACGCACGGTACCGCCGACAACAACTGGGGTATCTTCCCGCCGAGTTCCAACCACTCCGGCGGCGTCAACGCGGCTATGCTCGACGGTTCGGTCCGCTTCGTTTCCGACACGATCGACTGCGGTTCTTACCTCACCGGTCTTCAAGCGGATAACCGCGGTAAGTCGTTGTTCGGCGTTTGGGGCGCGATGGGCACTCCCGCCGGCGGCGAAACGATCGGCAACTGATCGACTCAAAGCGTAAACGCCTTCAACGGCGTTCGTCTTGCGCTAACAGACAAAAAATAGAAGCGACGATCGACGGGGTCGCGCTCGATCGATCGTCGTCTTACATAAGAGGATACAGAAATGAAATTCATGAGAAACGCGCTCGTAATCGCGCTTGCTCTCGGCCTTACCGCCCCGCTCGTCGGTTGCGGCAAGAAGAAGCCGGACGGCATGCCCGACTTACATCCGACGACGATCTCTATCATTGTCGACGGTAAGGGTATTGCCAACGCGAATGTTACGTTACAGCCCGAAGACGCGAAAACGAACAAATGGGTACCCGCCGGCACGACCGATAACAAAGGCGTGGCCACGATCTCGACCTCCGGTTACAAAGGCGCGCCCGTTGGAAATTACAAAGTCGTGGTTTCCGCAGACGAAGAGATCGACTACGGCGAAGACGGCGCCCCGCCGAAAGACGACCCCGCCGCGTTGGAAGCTTGGAATCGTAAAGCGAATCCTAACAACTGGAAACGCTTCTCTCCCGTCGAAGTGAAATATACTAACGTCGGCTCAACGCCTTTGACGATCGCGATCGCCGCGGGCAAAAACGAACAAGAATTCGACCTCGGAACCTCGACTCGCGACGAAGTCAAACAAGACAAGAAATGAAATTGAATTAGTAAGTCGTTCATTAACCTAGCGACTTTGAACCAAACCGAACCGCTCGCATGAACGGTTCGGTCTTTTTTACGCGTTCCCTGCTCTTTCTGAAATAAGAAACGCCGACTCGAAAGCTCGAATCGGCGCTATCTATTAAATCGTCAAAGCGTTAGCGGTTTCAAGACTCATTCGTCTTCTTCCGGCGATTCTTCGTCGGTCTCTTCGGCTTCATTAGCTTCTTCCAAAACTTCTTCGTCGGCCTCTTCGGCTTCGTTAGCTTCTTCCGAAACTTCTTCCGCGACCTCTTCTGCTTCGCCGTTTTCGTCGCCTTCTTCCGTAGGAACGACGGTGTAATCCTTAACGTTATCCTTATCCTTCATCGGATCTTCGGGACGTTGCGGTTTCGGCGCGGGATCGTTAGCGATCTGTTTCAAGAGTTCTTCGATACCGCGTTCGAGTTGCGGGTCGCGCCCTTCGAGAACGGCGTTAGGATCTTGCCAGACCTCGATATCGGGATCGACGCCGTGACCTTCGATAACGTATTCGCCGGTCTCGCTATTCGTCGCGTTGAGCGGAACAGAGACGGAACCGCCGTCGAGCAACGGACCGCGGCCGGAGATACCGACGACGCCGCCCCAGCTGCGTTTACCGATCAACATACCGAGACCGGCCTTACGGAAGTAATACGGGAAGATATCGCCGTCGCTCGCGCTCGTTTCGTTGAGTAAGCAGACCATCTTGGCGTTCGTCGCGATCGTCGGATACGTGGTCGGCGTTTCGCGAACGCGGCCGTAGCGAGTGCCGAGGACGCGTTGGTTCAGGCGCATGATGATCCACGGGGAAATGTTTCCGCCGCCGTTGCTGCGTTCGTCAATGACGAGCCCTTCTTTACCGCGTTGCGGATAGTACCACTTGATGAATTCGTACGCGCCGTTCGCCCCCATATCAGGAATATGGAGATAGCCCAAACGGCCGTCGCTAGCGACTTCGACACGATGTTGACGATCCAACACGAAGTTCAGATAACGGAGATCCGATTCGTCGGAGACAGGTTTATAGGACGTCTTCCACGAACCTTCTTCTTCGCCGTCTTTACTCAGTTTCAGTTCGACGGAATTCTTCTTGTTTTGGAGCAAGCGATACGGGTTGTCGTTACCTTCCAACTTAACGCCGTCGATAGCCAAGACGTAATCCCCTTCGGACGCGTTAACGCCAAGTTCGGTCAGCGGAGAACGATATTTCGGTTCTTCGTTGTGGCCGGGATAGATCTTCGCGATCTTGTAGAGGTTCTTTTCACGATCGAGTTCGAACGTGGCGCCGGGGAGACCGACGACCGGGCGTTCGGGTACTTCATAATCGCCGCCTTCAACATAGGTGTGGCCGATATTCAATTCGCCGATCATTTCCGTCAAGATATAAGTCAAGTCGGAACGGTGAGAAACGTACGGAAGCAACGAGCGATATTGATCGCCGATCGCGTCCCAATCGACGCCGTGCATATTCTTAACGTAGAAGTAATCGCGGAAACGTCGCCAAACTTCTTCGAAGATCTCGTTCCATTCTTGCTTCGGATCGATATCGCAATACATATCGCCGACGTTGAACGTCTTGGAATCGCCGGAGCGCGCGCCGGTATTGAACAAACGATAACCGGCCTTGTGCGTCAAGAGCTTGGATCCGTCGCTAGAAATGACGTAGCCGCTGAAATCTTCCATGAAGGTCGCGGTTTCAAGGGTCGTCAGATCGAACGTCTTGAGGATCGGATTACCGTTTCTATTACGGCCGTAGAATTCTTCCGGTTCTTGCAAGAAGTACAAGAAGTTGCCTTGCGCGGAAAGAGCGTCGTAGTTTTCGGAAGCGATAGGCAAGCGAACGACGCGACCTTCAATACCGTCAAAGTCGATCTTCTTGGCGTCGGCTTGTTCGGTTTCCTTGTTTTCTTCGTCTTCCTTCTTCTCTTCTTCGATCTTGCTTTCAGGCGCTTCGTCGCTCTTACCGGTAAAGATGTTCTTCACGTCTTTACGGAGAGACATAGCAAAGATACCCATGAAACGATCGCCGGCAAAGTTCCATTCGATGGAGCTGAATTGCGGATAGAATTCGCGTTGGCTGATGAAGAAGAGCCAGTTGCCGTCGGTAGAAAACGCGGGAGAGAAGCTATTGAACTTCGGATCCGTAACGCGTTTCGCTTCACCGGTCTCCTTGGACCAGATGTAGATCGATTTATACTCGGAGGACTCGCCAAGTTCATAAGCGAAGTATTGGCCGTCGGCAGACCATTCGCCGAACGGGAAGTTGCCGTACCAATCGCGAGCGATCTCGACAAGTTCGTCGACTTCCGGGGCCTTCGTCTTATCTTCGTAGTTGAGCTTCAAGACCCACAGATGGTTCATCGAATCGCGGAACGACATCGCTTTATCGTCGGGAGCCCAACGAAGCGTATCCAATTTCGCACGCAGAGAACGCGTGAGTTGGATCTTTTCGTTTTCACCCTTTTGATCGATAACGTAAATCTGATCTTCGCCGCTCTCGTCGGAGATAAAGGCGATCCAGCGACCGTCGTTAGACCAGATCGGAGCGCGATCGTGCGCGTTAGAGCTGTTCGTAAGATTACGAGTTTGACCGTTTTCAAGCGGCACGGTGAAGATATCGCCGCGAGCCGTGAAGACCGCGCGCTTACCTTCGGGGCTGATACCGTACGTTTCGATATTGTTACCGGCGAAAACGCGCTTCGGACGAGCGGCAAGACCGTCGTGCGGAACGTGGATCGACAATTCGCGCGTCTCGTTCGAGACGGTGTTGAAGACGTAAAGCGAGCCGCCAAGTTCGTAAACGATCTGTTCGCGCCCGTCAGAAGAAGCCCAACGAACGTCCCAATCTTTGGAGTCGGTCTTCTTGATAACGGTATCGTCTTCCTCAATATATTTATAGAGGTTCATCGTGCCGTCGCGGTCGGAGACAAAGAAGATACGATTACCGCACCACATCGGGTCGCGATCGGTACGCGGCGTCGTCGGGAGCTTCTTGAACTCTTTGGTCTCGCGGTCGAAGACGACGAGGTATTGAGCCCAACCGCCTTCGTAACGTTTCCAATGACGGAAATCGCGGAACAGCGGCGAATAGACGAGTTTATTACCGTCGGGAGAGAGATCGCCCGCGCCGGCGACAGGCGTGCCAATGCATTCCGGAAGACCGCCGTCGACCGAAACGAGATAGATATTCGTCAACGAATCGACTTCGTCGGAATCGCGCTTCGAACGGAACATGACCTGCTTGCCGTCGGGAGTCCAACCCAAGACTTGGGCGTCGAAACCGCGACGAGGAGCGGCCGCAAAAGGCGTGGGATAATACGTCAAACGCTTCGGGACGCCGCCGTCGGCAGACATGATATAGACTTGGTCGTCGCCGTCGTACTGGCCGGTAAACGCGATCGTTTTACCGTCGGGAGAGAATTTCGGAAATTCTTCTTGACCGGGATGAGCAGTCAAACGCACGACGTTGTTACCGTCGAAATCACTCTTCCAAATATCGCCGCCGTAACAAAATACGACTTGATCGCCAAATACGTCCGGATAACGCAACAACTTAGTAGGTTCCGGCGCCGCGCTTCCTTCCGTCTCCTCTTGCGCCATGACGGAGAAAGAAAAGCCCGCCAGGATCGACGCTAAGATCGAAGACGTGAACGCCGTCTTAAAAAAGCGTTTCATCGCAACTCCTCTATATCGATTAACTAAGAGGCGCTCGCTGTGATACGAGAACCTCAAACTAGGAAACAAATGCTCGCTCATGACGCGGCAATAACGCCGCTGTTGCTTTTGTTAAATATCGCACTATACGCAAAAAACAAAAGAGCGTTAAATTTTAACAAAACTAGCAAATTTTATCAACAGCGTAAAATAAGAAATTTACTAAAAATATAGAAACAGACTTCGTTCGAGCGCGTCAAGAAGGAAACGGCGAAAGAGAGCGCAATAAAAAAACGCGCGTCCGACATAGTAGTCGAACGCGCGCGTTCAATTCATCGATCGGAGGTCAACGTCATTTCACAACGACGAGTCCGGGCGTGGGGCTGATCTCGTAGCTAACGGAGTCGGGATCGATCTCGCTAGCGTCGAGGCTCGCTTGGATGCGTTGACGACTGCGAGCGCGACGTTCCGCCCATTCGGTGGTCGGGTTATAAGCCGTGGACGCGGGAGAAGCCTTTTGAACGACCGGAGTACCGTCGGCGGTATAGAGGACGGGAGTCATCTCTTCGGAAACGTATTCGACGCCTTCGGGGCGAGTCGTATAACGTTGAGCCGTACGCGGAGCGACATAGGCGCTGGATTCAAGATAGCCGACCGTCTCGGTGTTCGCCATGCCGCTCGCTTCCATGCTGACCCAGTCGCCGCCAAGAGCGCGGTAAAGTTGAACGACGGAGTTCATCATACTGGCGCGGCATTGGATGAATTGGAGTTCGTACGAGAGTTTACCGGCTTGCGAATCCAAGAGACGTTGGAAGTCGATCTGACCGCTTTGGTAACGTTCGTTAGAAAGTTCGTACGCGTCGGTGTAGGCGTCGACCGCGTCGGACAACGTCGTCAGGCGTTGACGTTCGTTGACGTAAGAGTCTAAGCAGTTGTCGACGTCTTTGGCGGCTTCGAGGACCGCTTCGCGATAAGCCGCGACGAGTTCTTCTTGCGCGAATTGTTGAGCTTGGACGTTGAATCGGTAACGACCGAAGTTCAGGATATTCCAAGAGAACGCGGGACCGACGGCGGCGCCGACCGCTTGCTTGTCGAACAAGTTGCCGACAGAGTTGGCGTCAAGTCCGAAGGAGCCGTTGAGCATGAAGACGGGATACAGGTTGCCGATAGCGACGCCAACGCGAGCGTTTTGAGCGATGATGCGTTGTTCGGCGGCGCGGATGTCGGGACGACGACGCAACAGATCGGCGGGAATACCGACCAAGAGTTGTTCGGGAGCGGCCGGGATCGGCGCGGGGGCGCGCATCAAGTCGTCGACGTAACCGGGAGTACGACCAAGCAAGATGCTCAATTCGTTCAACGTTTCTTGGTATTGCGTTTGGAGAACGAGCAAGCTGGCTTCAGTACCGCGGCAAACGCCAAGAGCTTGGCTTTCGTCGATCTTACTGGTGGACCCGACTTCGTTCTTCGCCTTCGCGATATCGAGCGTGCTGCGTTGGATCTCGATGTTTTCTTCGGAGATACGGATCTGTTCTTGGAACGAACGAGCGTTAACGTAAGCGCGAGCGACGTCGGCGCACAAGATGACGTAAGCGTTGCGATACATTTCGCGTAACGCTTCCATATCGGCGTTGGCGGCTTCGGAGGCGCGAGCAAGACGACCAAAGAAGTCGAGTTCCCAACTCATCGAGGTCGTCAGGTCGAAGTTGCTATACGATTTTTGCGAGGAATTGGAACGACCGTGAGTGTAACCGCCGCTCTCGGAGACTTGCGGATAGGCCGCGGCGTTAGTGGCGCCCAACGTCGCGCGAGCCGCTTGAATACGGTACATCGCTTCACGCAACGTCAAGTTTTCAGAAACAGCTTCGTGAGTCAATTGCGCCAAGATCGGGTCTTGGAGTTGACTCCACCAACTCGAAACGTCGGCGCCGGCTTGTTGTCTAACGCCTTCCGCTTCGTTCACTTCCAAATATGATGAATTGACCGTAGCTTGCGGAGCGTGATAATCGCTCCCTACCTTACAACCGCCGGCGACGACCAGCGACAACAACGCGCCTAGCGCTAATCCACGACATACAAAAGGTCTCATCCATGCGCCTCTTATATTCAAACGTTGACCATTCAACTTCTCTTCGACTTCATCATCCTAACTCAGTCGAGGAGAAACGGAACTTGGCATACTTTTCGTTCACACGTTCCCACATATCGGAAATCTCTCTATCTAGAGCATGGGCGTTCAGGGAATAAAACAGCCTAAAATTTCTGACGTCAAAAGTATCGTAAAACGTATTTGCTCCGCTTTAAACAAATTTGCTAAAACTTCATATTTTTCATATGAAGCGTTTTGTCACAAATTATGCGAATATACCGATTGTAATAACAGAATTACATTCCACGGATTCTTATGGGCAAAATCTGTTCCAGTTCGAGAAAACACGATAAAAATCAAAATTTTTTCAAATAGTCGTTGTCTTCAAAGCGGCTTTTTCATACTGTCCTAGGGGGGATTATCAGGGTACATTTGAGGCATAAGCCGAGCCGCGACGCCCCTTTTCATGATCCTTTCATCTCGAAACGCGCGTTTGCGACGACTTGAAAGAATCATTTTTTTTAGTATCCTGTAAAAGTTTTACGGTTAGAACAGAAGTTCTTGATGTATTATCGCAAAACCCCTTGATCAGGCGTCGAGCCTCGTCCGCGTTCCTCGACGCGTTTGCTTGCGTTGACGCGATAAAATCGTAGTCGTCGTCAACGAATATTATTACGGTCGACGTAAAACAATATTGTTGGCCGCGGACTGGCGGTCCTTTTTTTGGCCGCGCATTTGGTCCAAAGGAGAGAAAGTGTCACGTTTATCCATCCTTAAGAAAGTAACGACGTTCTCGTTGTTGCTTTCAAGCCTCTGTCTTATTAACTCCGCGCAAGCTCAACCCGGCATGAAACCTGCCGCGCCTACGCGTTCTACGGTCGTCGCAGGCGTCGCGGGCGAAGCGATCCCTGTCGCGCACAAGAAGTATATTGGCAATATCGAAGCGATCGAAGAAGTCGACTCGATCGCGCGCGTTTCCGGCGTCTTGACCGTCGCTCCGGGCTTTGTTGAAGGTATGCCCGTCAAAAAGGGACAACTTCTCTTCACGATCGATCCGATCCCCTATCAAGCTAAGGTCGACGCCGCGCAAGCCGCGATCCAACAACTTGAAGCGAAGATCGATTACGCGCAAAAGAACTTCGAACGCGTCAATAATCTTTATTCGCGTCAAGCCGGTTCTAAAAACGATATGGAAAGCGCGGAAAGCGAACTGTTGAGCTTGCAAGCGCAACTTCTGTCCGCTAAAGCGCAATTAACACTGGCGCAAGAAGACCTTGGTTACACGCAGATCAAGTCGGAGATCGACGGTCGCGCCGGGCGTCGCGCCTACTCTACCGGCAACTACGTCTCGCAACAAAGCGACCCGCTCGTCAAAGTCGTCCAGACCGATCCGATCTACGTCCGTTTCACGATGAGCGAACGCGACTATCTCTCGATGTTCGAAAACTTCGACGATCTGAAGAACAACTCCAAGATCGAACTCGTTCTCCCGAACGACGAGACCTATCCTGTCAACGGCGAGATCTCGTTCATCGACAACACCGTCAAATCGACGACGGACACGATCAAAGTTTGGGCGACTATCAGCAACCCGAACGAAACGCTCCATCCCGGCGGCGTCGTTACCGTCAAGTTGGCGAAATACGCGACTGAGACCAAAGCGTCGGTCAAGCCTTCCGCAATTATGTTTGACGGCGAAAAGAATTACGTCTATATCCTCGTCGACTCTATTACCGACGAACAACTCTATGAAGAGATCAAATCTGACAAACGTTTCGCGAAGAATATCGCTATAATGGAAGACGGCGTCAAAGCGATTATCGACGGTCCCGGCGCGATCGCGAATTTCCTCGAACAATATCGCGACAATATGATCGTCGCGAAGTCCGCGGAAAAACTCTTGGGCGCGCTCGAATCTGATAAAGCCGACGAAGCCGCGGCGATGACGATCTCGCTCTGCGCTGATCTTGGGCAAATGAAGACGTTCAAAGACGTTCCTATCGAAGACGGTTCCGCCGTTGTCGCGGAAGTCAAGAACGGCGGCGCTAATCTCTGGAAGTCGGAATTCCTAGCGAACTTCAAGACGCAACACTACGTCTACGACGATCCTAAGACCAACGAAAAGGTCAACGACTTCGAAAATAATAAAGTCAACGACAAGTACCTGATGGCGTTGCGCCGCGACGTCGTTCTCGGTCCTGCCGACGGTAAGATCGAAACGATCTTGAGCGGTATCTCCCCCAACGAAGTCGTCATGATGGACGGCGTTCACAAGGCGCGTCCGTTCGACCTCGTAATCCCAGTCTCTCGCGACGCTCAAAACAACGAAGCGCGTGAAAGCGAAGCCAACGCGAAAGCGAAAGCTCCCGCCGAAAAGAAAAGCGCCAAAGTCGAAACGACCCCGACTAAGTCCAACGTCAAGGAAGAAGCTAAACGCGTCGATTCCAAGAAAAAAGTTGCTATGCAACGAGTTAACGGAGACGTCGCCGCATGATTTCCGAAATTTTCATCAAGAGACCTAAACTCGCTATCGTCATCAGCTTATTGCTGTTGTTAGCGGGTATCATCAGTATTCCCAAGCTCCCGGTAGCGGAATATCCCGAGATCTCCCCGCCGGAAGTCCGCGTTTCGACAGTCTACGCCGGCGCTAGCGCGGAAGTCATCACGGAGACGATCGCAGCGCCGCTCGAAGCGGAATTTAACGGTCTGGAACACTTGTTGTATTACTCGTCCAACAGCGACAACAACGGTATGTACAACTGCACGATCACGTTCCAGTACGGTATCGACTCGGACATTGCGCAGGTCAACGTCCAAAACGCTGTCAAGCGCGCGGAAGCGCGGTTACCCGCCGAAGTAAAAGTCCAAGGCGTTCAGGTTACCAAGCGTTCTAGCGATATCCTCTGCATGGTCGCGTTCTTCACGGACGAAAAAGTCAGCGGAATGAACACGAGCGACTTGAACAACTACCTCCGCGTTAACGTGAAGGACGAGATCGGTCGTATCGACGGGGTCAGCTCCGCGGACCTCATGGGCGGTTCCGTTTACAGTATGCGCGTTTGGCTCAATCCGATGCGCATGTCCGCGATGGGGATCTCCGCTTCCGATATCCGCAACGCGATCACCTCGCAGAACATCCAAGCGGCGGCCGGTTCGGTCGGTACGGAAGGTTCTAGCGACTTCATGCAATTCAAGGTCAACGTCGTCGGGCGTTTGAAGACCAAAGAAGAATTTGAAAACATCGTCATCCGTACCGACGAAGACGGCGACGTGACGAAGCTTTGCGACGTCGCGCGTATCGAACTTGGTTCGGAAAGCTACTCCGCGCACGCGATGTGCCAAGGCCGCGCTTGCGCCGGTATGGGTATCAATAAGACCACGGAAGCGAACGCGCTCGCCACGATCGAACGCGTCCGCGAAGAACTTGAACGCATCCGTTTCCCGGAAGGTATTTCCTATCGTATCGCATACGACCCGACGTTGTTCATCAACCTGACGTTGAAGGAAACGATCTTCACGTTATTGGCGGCGTTGTTCCTAGTCGTTTTGATCACGTACCTGTTCCTGCAAAACTGGCGCGCGACGTTGATTCCGGCGATCGCGATCCCGGTATCGTTGCTCGGTACGTTCCCGTTCTTCTTCGTCTTCGGCTACAGTATCAACTTGTTGACGATGTTCGGGCTGATCTTGGTCATCGGCTCTCTCGTCGACGACGCGATCGTCGTTGTTGAAAACGTCATGTCGAACGTTGAAAAGGGTCTCGATCCGAAGGAAGCGACGCGCGTCGGTATGCGCCAGATCACGGGCGCAATTATCGCGACGACGTTGGTAACGCTCGCGATCTACGTCCCGATCTGCTTCTACGGCGGTATGGTCGGTCAGATCTATATGCAGTTCGGCGTCACGATGTGTATCGCATTGTGTCTCTCCACGGTCAACGCGTTGACGCTCAGCCCCGCGCTCTGCTCGATCTTGATCAAACCGTCGAAGAAACACAAGATCGACTGGTTCGGTTGGTTCAACGTCCCGTTGAGATTCTCTCGCGGTATCTATCTGGTCATGGCGCGTTTCCTTATCCGCCGCGGTCTGATAACGATCCTTCTCTTCGCCGCGATCCTTTTCGGCAACTACAAGCTGTACAAGTTTATGCCGACGTCCTTTATTCCGGACGAAGACAAAGGCACGATCATGTGCAACCTTGAACTTCCTCCGGGCGCGTCTTTGACTCGTACGGACAAGGTCGTTGAAGAAATTAGCGATCGTCTCCTCGAGATCGACGGCGTAAACGAAGTCATGCTCGTCAGCGGTTTCAGTTTCACGAGCGGCAACGGCGAAAACGTCGGTATGGCTATCGTGAAGTTGGACGACTGGAGTAAGCGTAAGACGCCGGAACTTTCTATCGATTCGATCTTGGCCAAGATCCAAGCGTCGGTCAACGAAGTGCCCGAAGCCAAGGCGATGGTCATGCGTCCGCCGGCAATGATGGGGCTTGGTATGGGTATCCAATTCGTCTTGAGCTCGAACTCGGCTACCCCCGCGGAACTGTCGGTTCAGGCGCACGACTTCACCGACGCGTTGATGCGCGTGCCCGGCACGATGTTCGCAAACTCTTCTTACAACGCCGACACCCCGCAGCTCAAACTTGAGATCGACCGCGAGAAGGCGGAATTGATGGGCGTTCCCGTCAACTCTATTTTCACGACGTTGCAAAACAAGCTCGCTTCTTTCTACGTTAACGACTTCAACTTGATGGGCTACGTCTTCAAGGTCCAAGTCCAAGCAGAGAAAGACGATCGTAACTCGATCGAAGACATCGCCAACCTGAACATTCCGAACCGCTACGGCGAAATGGTTCCGTTCAGCTCTGTCGGCACGGTCAGCCGTATCGTCGGTCCGCAGATGATCCAACGCTTCAATCAATGGAGTTCCGCGAACATCACGGCGATCGCTTTCGGCGTCAGCTCCGGTCAGTACATTCGCGAGATCGAAAAGATCGCCGAAACGCTGCCGTTGAACTACAAGGTCCAATGGACCGGTATGAGTTATCAACAACGTCAAAACGAAGGCAAGATCGGCGCGTTGTTGCTCCTGGCGTTCGTTTTCGCGTACCTCTTCTTAGTCGCGCAATACGAAAGTTGGACGACGCCGATCCCGGTCATTCTGTCCGTCTTCGTCGCGACGTTGGGCGCGTTGACCGGTATGTTTATCGGTTTGATCAACGGTCAGCCGACGACGATGAGTATCTACGCGCAACTCGGTCTCATCATGTTGATCGGGCTTGCGAGTAAGAACGCGATCTTGATGGTCGAATTCTCGAAGGTCGAACGCGAATCCGGCGTTCCGATCGCCGAAGCGGCGCACAACGGCGCGAGCCAACGTTACCGCGCGGTATTGATGACGGCGATCTCGTTCCTGTTCGGCGTTTTCCCGTTGGTCATCTCGACCGGCGCGGGCGCGGGCAGTCGTCGCGCGATCGGTATCACGACGTTCTCGGGCATGTTGCTAGCGACGTTGGTCGGTATCGTCTTCGTCCCGGCCCTCTACTCGTTGTGCGAGAAGATGCGCGAACGTTTCTTCAACCTTATCCATCACGGCCGTAAAACGCCCGAACAACTTGCGGAAGAGAAGCGCAATAAGGAACTCGCGTCGAAATGAACGCTTGACGCGTTCGTATCATAAAAAAGACCGCGATCCTACTGTTATAGGGTCGCGGTCTTATTCTATTAAGTCCGGTTGCGTACCTTGCCGAAATCGTCCGCCTTATAACCGAGTATAGCGTCGTATTCGGTAAACGCGCCTTCGTCGATCGTTATCTCCGGTTTAGCGGCGCCGAGTTCCCAGAGCACAACGGCGATATCGAAACGTTTCTTGTACCGTCGATACCCTCGTTCTTCCGCAAAGAGCCGCGCAGCCAACGCCATCTTCTTACGCCGTTTCGCGTCGACAGCCTCTTCTGTTCGATAGACTAAATTCTCTTTTCGTCGCGTCTTTACTTCGACAAAAACGATCTCGCGCGTCGCCTTGTCTTCGTAGATAAGGTCGATCTCGCAGTAGTAGTTCGCCATATTGCAAGCGATCACGCGACGGCGAGCTTGACTGCGTATCAGATCGAAGACCGCCAATTCGCCGGCAAGTCCTAGCATATCCTTAGGCGCGAGATCGCCGTCGTCATACAGGAGTCTCGATTCAGAAAAGTCTTCAAACGTCTCCTTCTTTTTGCGCTCTAAGAACGCGCGCGTTAGCGCCGGCGTATAGTATGTGAAGAAATGTCTGAACGCTCGCGCAAGTCGCTTAGCGAGCGTCGCGACGAGCCCAAAGAAACAAAGAAAAACGTACCCTACGACGAGCGTTATCTTTTGATACCAAGGCAATCTACTAAAACGAGTTCTACCGCCGCTCATGACCTACCCTTACGAAAATGGACGCTATCGACGCGTCTCATTTTAGTTGCGCGCAACGACGCGGTCAAGGGTTTGGGAGAAAAGAGGAACAATTATGAAAATATTTTAAAAAATCTCTTGTCAAATGAAAGAGAAACGTTAGAATAAACTGCAGTTTTAGACGACGCCTCTATAGCTCAGTTGGTAGAGCAACGGACTCTTAATCCGTGGGTCGTGGGTTCGAGTCCCTCTGGAGGTACTTAAAATAAAGTCGTTTCTTCGATTTGTCGATGGAAACGCAAACCATTCGCGCCTCTATAGCTCAGTTGGTAGAGCAACGGACTCTTAATCCGTGGGTCGTGGGTTCGAGTCCCTCTGGAGGTATTAAAAACAAAGTTGTTTCTTCGACTTGTCGACGGAAACGCAAACCATTCGCGCCTCTATAGCTCAGTTGGTAGAGCAACGGACTCTTAATCCGTGGGTCGTGGGTTCGAGTCCCTCTGGAGGTACTAAAATAAGCTCTTGTTCTGCAAGAGCTTTTTTTATTTCTTGTTTTGAGCCTTTTGAAAAAGAAGCGCGTTTGGTCGGGCGTATTACGATCGAACGCTTTTTTTATTGCCCGAAACCGATCGGCAAACCAAGCGAACGACCGTCGCCAACCGCCTGACGCAACGCCGAGACGCGCCACAGTTAACTTCTTTATTCAAAACTGTTTACATTATAAATAAATTTCATATTTTTTTGTCGTTTGGTAATAAAGATTCATTTACAAAGTCAAAACGTCAGTATAATGTTGACAATCGAATAAACAAGAACGTCGTTTCGATTCGAACCGCCGTTCTTTTATGAAGAGTTCAGCTATTGGGAGGTCGTAAATGTTGACAGGAAGCGCATTTGTTGCGGCGTTCGTAACGATCGTCGCATTAATGATCGTAGCTATCAGCATATTTCGGATCCACCCGTTCCTAGCGATCTTGGGAGCGGCAGGGATCTTAGGGTTTCTTTGTTTAGATCTCAACACAACGCTCGACGTCATACTCCAAGGTTTCTCCGGAGTCTTTATCACCGTCGGGCTTATCGTGATCCTTGGAACGTTAAGCGGCCTGATATTAGAACATACGGGTGCGGCGTTAAAGATGAGCGAAGTGGTCGTAAAGATATTCGGTCCCAAACATCCTAACGCGTCCTTGGTAGTCATGGGTTGGATATCTTCGATCTCAATATACTGCGACTCAGGCTTCATAATATTGAACCCGGTGCGAAAAGCGATCGTAAAACGTCTTCAAACTTCTTCAGTTGCCACCACCGTAGCGCTTGCCAATGGTCTCTTCCTCTCACACTGCCTTATCCCTCCCGCCTCGGGGCCAATTGCGGCGGCCGGCGCGCTCAATATAGAAAACAACCTTATTCTCGTAATAGCCTTCGGATTACTCGCCTCGATTCCCTCACTGTTCGTAATCTGCTTCTTCTCAAGATTTATCGGTAAAAGAGTCAAAGATATCAACGAACGCGATCTTTCAGAAAAAGCTTTCGTTCAGACCTATGAAGAACTACTTGCCTCTTACGGTCAACTTCCTAACGCGTTTCTTAGTTTTCTACCAATTTTTCTTCCGATCGCTCTAATGGGCGCGTCTTCGTTCTCCGCAATGCTAGGAATAGACTCGCCGTTCTTAGTTTTCTTGGGTCGACCGGTGATCGCATTAGCAATAGGATTTTTTTCTAGTCTGATCTTACTACATAAGAGCGGAAAATCCAAAGATCTATATAATCTTACCAGTAACGCGTTGACAACGGTGGGCCCAATTTTGTTCATCACGGGTTCAGGCAGCGCGCTCGGCAAGATCATCGGCGAGAGTCCTCTAATTCCATTCTTTGCCGAACATTCAGGAACGTTGTCGTCAATGGGAGTATTCTTTCCCTTCCTTTTCGCGGCGTTACTTAAGACCTCGCAAGGTTCTAGCACAGTCGCGCTCACAACGACGGCAAGCGTCGTAGCGCCAATGCTTGAGCAACTCGGTCTTGATACGCCCGCGCAGACCGCGCTCGCCGTTACGGCGATCGGTTCAGGCGCGCTTACGCTCTCCCACGTCAACGACTCGTACTTCTGGATAGTACTCAAATTCGGCGAACTGTCTAACACGCTCGACTGTTACAGATCGCACGTCCTTTGTTCCGCTTTAATTGGCGTAACGTCGATCTTGACGACATTCGTCATCAGTTTGTTCCTGTAACCGCGCTCTCCGTGAGCCAAAGAGATACTATGAGCCTAATTCAAGACGTCGACTATATCGTCGCGAAAGCGTTACGCGATTCCTCCCCCAAAGAAGCGGTGCAGAAAGCGCTAAGTTCGTTTGTTCCGCCGCGTGGAAAACTCGTCTTAGTCGCGATCGGTAAAGCCGCGTGGACAATGGCGGCGGCCGCATACGAAACGCTTGGCGACGCGATCGATTCCGGCGTGGTCATTACGAAACACGGGCACTCGCAAGGCGCGATCGGGGCGTTGCTTATTCGCGAAGGAGGACACCCCGTCCCGGATAACGCCGGCTATGCCGCGACGGAAGAAGTCGTCCGCCTCGTGGAACCGCTGACTGCCGACGACGCGGTCGTGTTTCTAGTCTCCGGGGGCGGTTCCGCGCTCTTTGAGAAGCCGACTATCCCGGAAGCGGAACTTCAAGACGTTACTAAACAACTTCTTGCATGCGGCGCCGATATCGTCGAGATCAACACGATCCGCAAACGGCTCTCCGCGGTCAAAGGTGGAAGATTCGCGCAGATCTGCGCGCCGGCTAAGATATTCGCCGTCGTGTTGTCAGATATCCTGGGCGACCCGTTGGATATGATCGCGTCAGGTCCCGCTTACCCCGACGCGTCGACGTCGCGACAAGCGATTGAAATTGTCAAGAAATACGAGCTTACACTATCCGCTGAAGCGTTGGCGCAACTCCATATCGAAACGCCAAAAACGCTCGACAACGTCGAAACGCATATCACGGGCTCGGTGCGCGAGTTATGCGCGTCCGCCGCGGCGGCTTGTCGAGAACGCGGATATCAGCCGCTAATCTTGACCGACAGACTGTGTTGCGAAGCGCGCGAAGCCGGTAGTTTTCTCGCGTCGATCGCGCGCTCGCACGAAAACGCCACGAATTCGCTCGCGTTTATCGCGGGTGGCGAGACGGTCGTTCATTTGACCGGCGACGGTTTAGGAGGACGCAATCAGGAGCTCGCGTTGGGCGCCGCGCAAGGCATTGCCGGAATAAGGAATTGCGCGATCTTCTCGCTCGGTTCCGACGGCACGGACGGTCCTACCGACGCCGCGGGCGCGATCTGCACGGGAGAATCGCTCGCTCAACTTACCGCAAAAGGCGTCGACGTTCATAACGTCCTAAAAAATAACGATTCCTATCACGCGTTAAAACAGATCGGCGCGTTGATCGTCACAGGTCCGACCGGCGTCAACGTCAACGACGTCGTCTGCGTGCTGATCAAGCGATGACGCGCAATTTGCGAAAAGCCCAATAAAAAAAGCTATTCGAGTAATGCCCGAATAGCTTTTTTCTATTGTGGATATGCCCCTATCCAACTCGCGTTCAGTTCTGATGCGGCGCTTTCGTCGGCGTCGAGTTCACACCTTTTTTAAACGCCGGCAAC
Organism: Thermoguttaceae bacterium; assembly: GCA_045599605.1. Lineage (GTDB taxonomy): Bacteria > Planctomycetota > Planctomycetia > Pirellulales > Thermoguttaceae > RUG369. The sequence goes on along the minus strand of JAZRWE010000002.1, from coordinate 62,917 downwards.
GCTTTATCGGCGGTCGACTTCGTCAGATTAAAGATCGTAAACCCTTCCGCGCCAAGTTTCTTAGCGATCTCGGCTTGTAATACGACATCATGCGCGTCCATCGCGATCCCGGTCGCGGTCATACCGATACCGGGGTACAGCGGGACCTTGCCTTGCGTATAAGGAAGTTGATTCTTTACATAATTGGCAAACGTAGCGGGATCGCTCGTGTAGTCCATCGGGCAAACGAAATCGAGGAGTCCTTCGTCGATCCACAAGCCCCAGTCTTGTCCGATAGAACGCTTCGTGCCGGGGTAGCCGGAGAAGACGGCGGCGGACGTCTTGATCTCAGGACGCTTCGCTTTCAGCGAGTCATGGACCGCGCGAACGAGCGCCGTGATCTGGTCGCAACGCCATTGCTCAAACGCCGTCTTGACTTCGCCCGATTGGCGTACGCATTGCGGGAATTCGCCAATATCTTTACCGGTCTTTTCATGGTAATCGTGAGCAAAGCGTTCTTTACAACCGTCGCAATAACAAGTGAGGTCGTCGGGGAAGCGGATATAATCGAAATGAACGCCGTCGATGTCGTATTTCGTCGCCACTTCCTCCAACGCGGCAAGTTGTAACGCGCGATTCTCAGGATGAGAAGGACAGAGCCACGGCTTTTCCTCGCCGGCGAGCGTTTTTTGCAAACGCCCTTCTTCTCGCATCTTATCGATAAACCATTTTGGCGAGTTCGACGCGTTGAAGCAGACCATCCACGCATGAACTTCGACGCCGTATTTCTTACCGGCTGCGACGGCTTGTTCGATCTGGTCGCCGTACTTCTCGACCTTAGGATCGATCGGCAAAACGTCGCTCTTATAATAGGCGTTTCCGCCCCAGAGCATATTCGGGATAACGCAATTGAATCCCGCTTCGGAAAGCTCTTTCATCGTGCGATCCCAGTCGCCGGGGTAAATACCGCAACCGGAGTGTTCCCACCAAAGTCTGCCTTCGTTAACGCGAGACCTACGCGTCGAGCAATAGGAGTCTACGCGTTCGCTTTTGATCTCGGCGATATCGTTCTTGAACTTCATCACCGCTTTACCGTCGACGTCGCCTTTATCGGCGCTCATGAGCTTCGCGGCGTCTTCAAGCGTCCAACCGCGTTTCGACAACGCCTTTTCAAGATATTCCAACGTCTTTTGATAAGATTTAACGGTATCGTTACCGGGCTCAAAGCCGATCTCGAAGATCGAGAGCCAGATACCGCGCGCCATATTCTTCGCGAGCGCCGGCGCCGCGGAAACTATCATCGCTTCAAGTAAAACGCGTTTCGATTCAAAATCGTCCGCCATGAAGATGTGCGAGCAGTACAAGCCGTTAGGTCCGACGACGATCGCGGGGTCGTTAGTATCGCCACCGTCGGCAAGCGTCCAATTCGCGATAACGCGCGGTTTAGAATCGCCAAAGAGCGGCAGCTTACGCTCGGACTTGAAATCAGGAGCGACGTTGACGCGATAGTAGTTCCAAGACTGTTGCTCAATGAATTTCGGTAAAGCGAATCCGTTCTTCTTAGCGACCGCAATATCTTCTTCATCAAACTTCATACCGCCAAGTTCGATACCCGCGCGAGAGCAGCTCACAAAGCCGGTATGTTCGACGCCTAACTTCTTCAACAACTTTTCCGGCGTATTATAGAACGCGAAAACGAAACCGCCGGCGTCGATATAGTCGCAGATCGCGTCGGTCGTTTCCGGCTTGATCTTCCCCGCGATCGGGAGAAAAACGGCGTCGAAACGTTTGAGCGCCTCAAGCGTCGCATGGCTATCGTCAACGCGTTCCGCTTTGATACCGCAACGATCAAGCATACGCCCGAACGTGTTGTTAATACCGGCGTTCTCGCCGCCGTCGTCGTCTACGTCGACAATAGCGTAAGTCAAACGCGCGGCGCGAAGGGAATGAAAACGTATCGTCGCGTCGACGTTTTGACCGCGCCATACGGCGACGCGGATCATATCGATCTGATCGTATCCGACGGGCGAATCTTCTTTACCGAAATCTTTGGCGTCGTAGACGTAGACGATGCGTCCGTCGATCAACGTGCGCTTGGTCGCGCTAGAAGAATGGTACCAACCGTTCTTGCTGTGGAGATAGAACGTGGTATAGCCGATAGCCGCGGGATCGTCGACGTCCAAGATCAATTCGTAGGCGTCAAAACGCGAGCAATCAAGTTCCACTTTTTGATCTAAGACCGAACGAGAAACGGTTTCGTTCGTTTTGAACGGTAAAGCTAAGGTCTCGTTCTTCGCGTCAAACGTAACGATATCGACGCTGTCGGAACTGTAGAACTCGCTAAAAAACTCCGGCGAGAGGAGAAAATCTCGCGCGGCGGACGGCTGAGCCGCTTGCGCAAACGCCGTCGTCGTCAAAAGAAACAGCGTAACGAGCGCAGATATTAAACGTTTCGTCATTTCATGTTCCTCAAATGAAGTCGGTTTATAAAAGGCGACTCGCAAGCGCAGAGGTTCGCGAGTCGCAACATTATATTTTATTCGTATCGTTTAGAACGCTTCACGCTCAACGCTTAGCGCGGCGGAGACGTTTGGCGGCGTAACGATCGACGGCGGGATCGCTTTGCGTCATCCCCTCTTCCATCGCGATACGACGGTCGCGGTCGCGTCCAAACGTCTTGAACGCGGCGAAACCGACGCAGCAAGCGCCGACGACCCAGGTCGCGCCAAGGAGCATGAAGGAGTACTTATAGCCGAGCATGCCGTAGGTATCGTAGAGCGAACCGACGATCTGAGCGGACCAAGCGCCGATCAAGAACGCGAACAGGATCATAACGCCAACGGTGGTCGAACGATACTTGACGGGGATCGTCTCGAAGACGGAAGCGTGCGTATTACATTCGTAGAACCCGCGGCAGACGCCCATCAAAAAGAAGAGCGCGTAAACGGTCGCGAGAGACGGCGCGAAACCAATGAGGCAGACGACGGGAGCGCCGACCAACATCGCGATGAATTGCAGCTTCGGCCGGAACGTCGGATTCTTCTTCGACATTCTATCGGAAAGGGTCGCGCCAAGGAAGATACAGATCAACGCGGCAATATGATGCCAGAACATGCCGTTGAAACCCGCGGCGGTGGGATCGAGATCGAACTTGCGTTGCAAGAAGAGCGAGATCACGTTCAGGTAAGCGTTGTTGACAAAGACGATCGCGGTGAAGCCGACGGTGAGAAGCATCGCGGAAGGCGTGGTGAAGAACGTCTTCAAGAAGCCGAGAATGGAGTCGGCGGCGTTCGTTTTTTCGCTCGGTTTGATCGTTTCGATCTTAGACCCGTCGGAGAACTCGACCTTTGCGGGGTCTTTCAAACGCCAGATAAGAAGCATACCGATGCACAAGCTGACGCCACCGAAGAGCCAGAACGCGGTGCGCCAATCGTAATGTTGGCTGATATAGCCGGCAATACCGCCGCAGAAGATAACGCTCAAATAGACGGCGGTCTGGTGTATCGACAACGCCAACGAACGCGTTTCCTTATGATAAGACGCGATCAAGCTCGTCGACGCGGGACCATAGAACGCTTCGGCGACGACCAACGCGACGCTATTGAACAACGTCAGCATCAAGACGCTCGTCGCGGAACCGGTACACAACGTCGCGATACTCCAGCAAAACAAGCATCCGATAAGCAAACGACGTTTGTTCAGTCGGTCGCCGACGAACCCCGCAAAAGGAACGATCAACGCCATAAGCGTGAACATGATCGTACGTGTCATACCGAGCAACGCGTCGCTCATCGCGAATTCTTGCTTAAGCGAGGCGGCGACAACGCCGTAGATCGCGCGGTCCGCTTGATGGAAAAAATACGCTAAAAACAATAGCGCCATCAATTCCCAACGGTACATGGGAGAGATCTTCTGTAGCGCCGGGGGCGCGGGAGGAGTATTTTTCTTTGCGGAACTCACGATCCTATCCTTTATCTATAAATGCTTTACCAACAGAAGGCGCAGTCCGTTCCACAAACGCGCGCCAACTACGATCTATATCATAACGCGCGACGTCGCCAAGCGTTACCGCCGTAACGTCGCCGTATCTAAATTGTGCGTCAAAAGACCTCGCGTAACAACTTCGCGGCGGTCTCGGGAGCGACGGGGTTGATATCGACGCCGCAACCTATTTCGTAACCGGCTTTCTTTACAAGACTTGGCAGGAAAGCCCAACGCGGTCGCGTCAGCCCTTCGCCTTCGTTTAGTTCGCCGCGCAACGCCGACGGCGCGTTACGCATGACGACGTTATAATCGAGCGGTTCCGTGTCGTTGGGACGAAAACGACGTTTCGCTTCTTCCAACGCCTTTGTCGTACGTCTTGCAAGTTTCGCCAACTCGTCTATCGTATCGTCGTCGTATTCCTCAAATCGGCCGTCAAATCGAGGACAGATCTCAACTTGCCCCGGGAACCGACTCGCGTACGGACAATAGACGACAAAGCGGTCGGTTACCGCGACGACGCGAACGCTAGCACCCAATTCCGCTTCAAGCAACGCGTCCCAGTAGGAACGGCTGTCGCCGCGCGCGCGACGCGAACGTTCGTAAGCGATCAGGCGCTCCAATTCGACGCGAATATTAGGAGGCAGGTCGACGTTGCCGGTCAACTGGCAATGCGAATGGCGTTGAGAAGCGCCGGCGTTAGCGCCTACGTTCTTGAATATGAAAGAGTAAGCAAAGCGCCCCGACGCTAATAACGAGCTTAGACGCAAGCGGAAGAGCCGAAACGCAAGCGTTATCTCAAACTCGTTCAGATCGCTCCAACTTCGAACGTGTCGATTAGAATCGATCAATACTTCATGTCGCCCCTCGCCGGGAACGCGATTGAAAAAAGACGGTACGCTTTGGGGATCGCCGTGAAGAAACGATTCCTCGACTTCGAAAAAAGTGGAGGCGTCGCCGTCCGCAACGTCCATGCGGAAAGCGGGATACATATTCTCAAAACTACGCGCGAACCAAGGACGAGTCTGAAACGCTTCGGCCTCGTCGGGATAAATAAATTCGACGTCGTCAAGCGTTACGTTCGAGCGGTCCAACGCGGAACTCTTTAAGACGGCGGCCGCGACAAACGCGGGCGTTTTCAACTCGTTACCGCGACAAAAAACGCAATGCGGGTCATGGTCTTGCGTTGCGTCGGTATGCACGACCGTTCCGCCGACGTTATGAGGACGCGCGCCTCTACCTTCGACGATCGCGACCCACTGGCCCGTAGTCGTATCTAATCTGAATTCCGACTCCAACGCCAACGCGTCGGAAGCGTTTTGGGCGTTCGTTTGCGATTCTTCGTTTTTCAACTTACCGCCTATAAATACATACGAAATTAAAAAACAAACCGACTCTACTGAACAACGTCGTCGCAATAGAATCGGTTTTCTTGTTTATCGTCTAGACGCCGAGCGTCCACACGTCAGGATAACGCTCATTCGTCGCGAGAGACGGAATGATAGACTTGGCCCATGCCGGGGACTTGGATCTTGAAGCGGCCCTTTTCGTCCGGGGTATTCCACGGCGTGCCGTCCCAGTCGTAGGAGCTGGGGCGATAGGACTTTTCAGAGTTGATCTCGTCGGCGAAGCTGAGGCGCTTACCGGTGTAGCAAGCTTCACGAGCCATAACGCCCATCATCGTCGCCTTGGCCATGTAGTCGCCGTTGTTGATCGTGTCGATCTTGCCGCGGATCGATTTGTACAATTCGACGTGTTCGAGCGTGTACATATCGGACGGAACCGGCGTTTGTTCGTAGATGACTTTGCCGTCGAGGTCGGTGATGCGGCCGCGACCGAGAATAGACGCGAAACCTTTGGTACCGGCGAAGTAAGCTTGGTTTTCGCCCCAGCAACCGTCTTGTTGGCGGCAGTAGGAGTACAGGGTCGTGCCGTTCGGATATTCGAAGACGGACGCCATGGAGTCGTAGATATCGCCGTAAGCGGGTTGTTCAACGCGTTGCATACGACCGCCGAGACCGTAGCAGGTCGCCGGAAGAACGTCGCCCATCGCCCAGAGGCCCTTGTCGAGCGTGTGGACGTGTTGTTCGATATTGAAGTCGCCGGACAACCAAGAGTAGTTGTACCAGTTGCGAACTTGCGCCATCATTTCGGTGTCGCCTTCTTGACGCGGACGAGTCCAGAGCTTACCGGTCAGGTAGGTCAAACGCGCGGAGGTGATATCGCCGATCATGCCGTCGCAAACGCGTTGCATGACGTCTTTGACGTTGAGGTCGTAGCGCCAGCAGAGACCGGAAACGAGCGTGAGGCCCTTTTCCTTCGCGATCTTGGAGGATTCCATGACGGAGCGAATGCCGAGCATATCGGTAGCGACCGGCTTTTCGCAGAAGACGTGCTTGCCCTTTTCGACGGCGTAAGCCAAAGAGCGATAACGGAAACCGGGCGCTTCGCAGAGCAGGACGAGGTCGCAGCAATCGACGACGTTTTTGTAGGCGTCAAGACCGGCGAAAACGCGACCTTCAACGTCGACGCGATCTTCGAACGCAGCCTTCAAGCCTTCGGCGGCGCCTTGCGCGTTCGGCATGAAAGCGTCGGCCAACGCGTAGATCTTGCAGTTGTCGTCAGCGTTCAACGTGTTGTTGGCGGCGCCGCGACCACGGCCGCCGCAACCGATAAGACCGACTTTGATCTCGTTATTTTCCGCAGCGTGGACGTGCGAAACAGTCGCCATAGCGGCGCCGGCGACAACGCCGGCCTTCATGAAGTTACGTCGAGAAATAGCCATTGTGGAATCTCCTAGAAGTGAAATGCGTGAAGGCGCGGTATCCGTCGAAACAAATACCGACATATATTTCCGTCGCTAAGGGCGGATCTTAAAACGCCGCGCGCCAAAAAGTTCGACACGCGGAGTCGTTGAAAACGTCATTCGTCGCGAGAGACGGAGTGATAGACTTGGCCCATACCGGGGACGTGGATCTTGAGGCGGCCTTTTTCGTCCGGAACGTTCCACGGGGTACCGTTTTCGGAGTATTCGCTCGGAGCGTAGGACTTATCGGAATTGAGGATCTCGTCCCAAGTAACGCGCTTACCGGAGTAGCACGCTTCGCGAGACATGATACCCATCAGGGTCGCCTTAGCCATGTAGTCGCCGTTATTGATCGTGTCGATCTCGCCGCGGATCGATTTGTAGAGTTCGATATGTTCAAGCGTATACATATCGGAAGGAACGTTCTTGCGTTCGTAAACGACTTTGCCGTCGAGGTCGGTAATGTAGCCGCGACCCCACAGCCCGACGTTCGCGAAACCTTTCGTGCCGGCGAAATAAGCTTGGTTTTCAGACCAGCAGTTATCTTGTTGACGGCAATAGGAATAGAGCGTGACGCCGTTAGGATATTCGAAGACGGACGCCATAGAGTCGTAGATATCGCCGTAAGCGGGTTGGTCGGTGCGAGCCATACGCGCGCCAAGACCGTAGCAAGTAGCGGGGGGAACGTCGCCCATCGCCCAGAGGCCCTTATCGAGCGTGTGGACGTGTTGTTCGATATTGAAGTCGCCGGACAACCAAGCGTAGTTGTACCAGTTGCGGACTTGAGCCATCAATTCGGTATCGCCTTCAAGACGCGGACGAGTCCAAGCGCGAGCGCCAAGGTAAGTCAAGCGAGCGGAGGTGATATCGCCGATCTCGCCGCCGCAAACGCGTTCCATGATATCTTTGACGTTGAGGTCGTAACGCCAGCAGAGACCGGAGACGAGCGTAAGTCCCTTCTCCTTCGCGATCTTAGAGGATTCCATGACGGAACGGATCGCGGGCGCGTCGGTGGCGACCGGCTTTTCGCAGAAGACGTGCTTGCCTTGTTCGACGGCGTAAGCCAAGGAGCGATAACGGAAACCGGGCGCTTCGCAGAGCAAGACGAGGTCGCAGCAATCGACGACGTTCTTGTAGGCGTCAAGACCGGCGAAAACGCGATCTTCGACGTCGACGCGATCTTCAAAACCGGCTTTCAGACCTTCGGCGGCGGCTTGAGCGTTCGGCATGAAAGCGTCGGCCAACGCGTAGATCTTACAGTTATCGTCGGCGTTCAACGTGTTTTGAGCGGCTCCGCGACCACGACCGCCGCAACCGATAAGACCGACTTTGATCTCGTTGCGTTCCGCGGCGTGCACCGGCGCAAGCGTAAGACCGGTAAAGACTGTTCCGGCGATAGTTTTCTTATTCAAAAAGACGCGTCTCATGGAATTGCTCATCTTTATTCTCCGTACGGCGAAGCGTATACGCCGTTTCGTTTCTTCTATTATAGGGCGCCGAACGCCGTACTACTCATATCGATTTAAATTTTAACGAGAATCAAATGCGGATACAAGACGCACAATTTCTTTTTTTAAAAAAATTGCGCGTCGATCCGCGGCTCAGCGCGGTTCCTTCGTTTTCGGATAGCGACTGAGAATCTCGACGACCGCGTCCTTCAACGCGGCGTTAGAGCTCGCGCCTTCGCGACCTTCGATCGTGGCTTCACCCTTCCAGTTCCCGAACCATCCGCCGGCTTCTTCGAGGATCGTCTTCAACGGCGCGGCGTCCCAGATCTCGAAATACGGGTCCATCATGATCTCGGCGCGCCCGGTCGCGACAAGGTAATAGCCGTAAGCGTCGCCCCAAGTGCGCGTCAACTTACATTTGCGTTCCAATTCGTCGTAGGCGCCGTCGCGACCGACTTTATCAAAATCGTAGCAGTCGGTCGTCAGGAAGAGCGCTTCGTCGAGCGTGTCGACCTTCGAGACGCGAGCGGGGCGAGTCGTTTCGCCGATAACTTCCCACGCGCCTTGACCTTTCGCGCCCCAAACGCCGCGATCCAACGCCGGGACCCAGATAACGCCGATAACGGGTTCGCCGTCTTTCAACACGCCGATCAAGTTGGAATAGAACGGAACGCCGTGAATGAACGATTTAGTACCGTCGATAGGATCGAGGATCCATTGCCACCCGCTAGTACCTTCTTTATCGGGAAGTTCTTCGCCAAGGATCGCGTCGTTCGGAAAACGTTCGGCAATAAGCTTACGCCCTAATTCTTCCGCGCCGCGATCTGCCATCGTGACGGGGGTACCGTCTTGTTTACGCTCGACGTTGAGGTCGGGATTATCAAAGAAGCGCAACGTTTCGTTACCCATCGCGCGCGCAAGGCTCATGACAAAATCGCAATGTTCTTTCACGAAAGGATCCTTCAAACTATCTCGGTTTATATTCAAAAACGTCGAAAAAATACCGACGTTATCTTATACTTTCTCTCGTAGGAGTATACCAAATTATTCAGTTAAGTCAACTTTTAGACGCGACTTCGACTCTCTGAGCCGTAGTTTTAGCGGCGCCAAAGTTTTCTTTACTGCGTTAATTCCCTTCTTAACGCTCAGCATTGTCTGCAAACGAACGGGTCGATTCAAATCCAAAACATAAAGTTAACAGTGTTAACCTTTTACAACCCCGCCGTCGTTCCGTTACATTCCGTATTATCACTACAACTCCACCTCTAAGGTTTGAAAAATAATTAAATCATTAATTTCACAAGTACAGTCCGTTTAAACGACACTACAATTTTTATTATCAACACCAAATTGTTACAAACTTATTCCTCTTTGTACTAAGTTCTGTAACGCGGTTTATTAGATCAGTTATTACTTTAGGATCAGCGCTATGAAATTAAGCCGTATTCTAATTCCGGTCTTACTGTTGACCGTCTTTGTCGGCTGCGGTAAAGAAAAACGTCCCGAGGGGCTTCCCGACTTGTATCCCTTCTCCGTCAAGATCCTACAAGACGGCGCCCCGCTTGAAGGCGCAAACGTCACGTTGATCACGGACGATTCCGCGCTGATGCGTTGGCCTTGCGGCGGCAACACCGACGCCAACGGCGTAGCTAAACTGAACACGTACGGATTTGACGGCGCGCCTGCCGGTAAATTCCGCGTTACCGTCACTAAGACGGAGACTTCGGGCGGACCTCAAAGCGACGAAGAAGCCGCGAAATTGATGCAAGAAGGCGGCGTTAACACCTCGACGTCGTTCGACCTTGTCGATCCGGTCTACAAGAACCAAGACAAAACGCCGTTAGCCGTCGAAGTCGTCGCGAGCAAGACCGCGACTGTTGCGGAATTCGACGTCGGCGAGTCGACGCGTCAAGAGATCAAAATGCGTTGATCTCGGCCTTTAACTCCTCAGTAAGACGTATTCTCCTCTGAAAGCGTCTCTCGATCCAACAAATTTTCCTCTTCAAATTTTATGAAGGCTCAACTATGAAAAAGACTTCCTCTCGCGGCTTTACGCTTGTCGAATTGCTCGTCGTGATCGCCATCATCGGTATCCTTATCGGTCTGCTCTTACCCGCCGTCCAAGCGGCGCGCGAAGCGGCTCGACGTATGCAATGCACGAACAACTTGAAACAAGCGGCGCTCGGCGTTCAAAACTACCACGACGTCAACGGAACCTGTCCTCCGATGACGACTAAATACAACGGTTACAGCGGCAGCTATCCGGGCGACAATGTAACGGTCAGCGCGCGTATCTTACTTCTTCCGTTCATCGAACAAACGGCTATCTATCAACAATTTGACGCGGAATCGAAGAAAGTCAACGGCGCGAGTATTTGGTCCGGTACCGGCAGCATCGGCGAACCGACTTGGGCTTACAAGGTCAAGATCCAGACGTGGATGTGTCCTTCCGACGGTAACAACACGCAAATGACGAACAAGTTCGGCGAAGTCGGCACGACCGGCCGCGCCAACGTCTTCTTCTGCGCCGGCGACGCGCAATGGGGTAACCAACGCGCGGAAAAATACGAAGGCAACGCGTTGGCGAAGGTCGGTTCTCGCGGTATGTTCCATCCGGAAACGTGGCACGGACTCTCTTTCTGCATCGACGGTACTAGTAACACGATCGGCATTGCCGAAGGTTGCAGCGGCGACCATGAAGAAACTCGCGTTAAAGGCGGTCTCGCCGTTGTTTCCGCGTTGTACGACGGCACAAGTTCTCGTCCCGGTCCCTGCTTGACCAACGGTTATAACGCCACCGACCGCAACCAGATCAGCCAAGCGAGCGACACGTGGCGCGGAACGTTCTGGGCGGACGGTCGTACGCAAAGCTCCGGGTTCTCCACGAACGTGCCTCCGAACTCCGTTGCCTGTATTTGGTCCAATAGTTATCCTTGGCTCGTCGGCGGCGCGCAAAGCTATCACAGCGGCGGCGTCAACGTCGCGATGATGGACGGTTCCGTTCGCTTCGTCTCCGACACGATCGACACGGGCAACCTCAACGCTTACCAAGTCACCTCCGGCAAGAGCCCCTACGGCGTTTGGGGCGCGATGGGTACCCCGAACGGCGGCGAGACCGTCGGCATGTGAGCTTGAACGGCTCTATCTGAACGTCGGTATGCCAATAAAATATATTGATTATTTTTATTGAATCTTGTTTTGCGTTCAGATAAAATGGAAGCGTCGTCGACGCCTAACGTCTCTCGGAACATTCCGGGACGCGTTTTCTTCTCGTCGACGACACGCCAAAATGAAACACCTTTGTCACCTAACTCCTGTATACCATAAGGAAAAGTCATGTCGAATCTTTCTCGTCGTTCTTTCTTGACTAGCTCTGCTTTGGGCGCGACGCTCGCGACTTTCGGCGGCGCCCTTTCTCGCGCCTTCGCTGATGAACCGACAGCTCCCACCACGATCCAAGGTTTCGATGAGACCGATACAAATATCGATCCCAACGCCGCTTGGGAACCCTTCACCGATAAGAAACTGAAGATCGGTATCGCCGGTTTCGGGTTGTGCCAATTTGGCGCGCAATTTGGTCTTCAGGATCACCCCAACGCCGAGATCGTCGCGGTAACCGACCTCTTCCCGGATCGTTGCGCGGGTCTTGCCAAAGCTTGCCGTTGCGAAAAGACTTACGAATCGCTCGAAGAAATGATCAAAGACGATTCTATTGAAGCGGTCTTCGTCGCCACCGACGCTCCGAGCCACTGCGACCACGTCTGCAAGGCGTTGAAAGCCGGCAAACACGTCGCGAGCGCCGTCCCCGCGGTCTTCGGTAGTCTTGAAGACGCCGACAAACTCTACGAAACGGTCAAAGAGACCGGACTTCTGTACGGCATGTTCGAAACGTCCTGCTTCCACGACGACGTCTACGCCGCGCGTAAGATCTACAAAGCCGGCGGGTTCGGACAAATGGTCTACACCGAAGGCGAATACTATCACTACGGCGTCGGCACGCTCGAAGGTTACAAGAACTGGCGTCGCGGGCTTCCCCCGCAATGGTACCCGACGCACTCCAACGCCTACTACACCTGCGTCACCGGCAACTCGTTCACGCGCGTGTCCTGCGTCGGTCACAAGAGCAAGCTCGAAGAATATCAAGCCGGCGCTAATCCTTGGGATAACCCGTTCGGTACGGAGACCGCGTTGTTCACAACGAGCGAAGGCGGTTCTTCTCGTATGATCGTCAGTTGGGATACCGCGGGTTGGGGCGGCGAAACCGGTCGTATGCGCGGCGAAGTCGGCGCTTACAATAACGGTTACGCGGCGCTTAACGACGTTACGAAAGCGATCGTCGACAAGCTCGGCGACCTCCGCAAGCCTCAACTTCCTCCGGGGGTCGACGCGGGCTACCACGGCGGTTCTCACGGCTATCTCGGCAGTAACTTCATCGAATCCGTACTCAAGGGCGTCGCTCCGATCGTCAACGTCGCGGTCGCGCTCAATACCACGGTTCCCGGTATCGTCGCGCACATGTCCGCGCTTAAAGACGGCGAATCCATGGCGATCCCGCAATACAAGCTGTGAAGCTGACGATAAAACTAACTTGTTAATAATATAGAAATTAAGAAAAGCGTATGCATCTCGTGGCGCGTACGCTTTTACTCCGGCGTTCTTCTCTGTCACGCCTTCGCTGAAATCGTTTTAAGTTTATTCTCTCTTTTCTCTAGTAGTCGCAACTTTAGTACATTAATTAAAGGCACGTATTATGAAATCACTTGAAAAACGTTCTATTCGTATTTCCCAAGGCTTTACGCTCGTTGAATTGTTGGTCGTTATCGCGATCATCGGAATTTTGATCGGTCTGTTGTTACCCGCCGTGCAAGCTGCGCGCGAGGCGGCGCGGCGTATGCAATGTACCAACAACTTAAAACAGATCGGTTTAGCGTTACACAACTATCATGACGTCCAAGGCGCGTTTCCCGCAATGCGTGCGGGTAATCCTCGCGGAGCCGCAACCTACGCCGGTAACAATCGTACGGGAGCGCGCGTCTATCTCTTGCCATATATGGAACAACAAGCGCTGTACGACGAGATGATGAGATCGGCAAACGGCGCTTACGACGTCGTCGATCCTTGGACGCGAGTTGTCGCGGGTTACCTTTGTCCTAGCTGCGGTGGTCCCGATAAGTCCCCCAACGCTAATCCAAGCGGTACAGTCGGTTACGCCGACTACTATTTTTTCATCGGCGATCGCCCATATCGTTCCTACACCGGCGGCACATATACGGACGGTTCTATGGTCTCGGGCGTTTTTGGTAACGACAGTTGGTGTCAAATGGCGCGTATTGTCGACGGTTTGAGTAACACGATGGGCGTTTCAGAAGGCGTTCGTCCAAACTCAACCGCTGGTTTCGGCGACTGCGTTACTAAGCCCGGATCCACTGGTTGGGACCCCGCTAGTCTCTCTGCATTATTCAGCAGAGCGGAGCACAAATATCTCTCCACCTGCGGAACCTTCGAGAATTACAACGTTTTACGCGGTTTCCGCGCATGGGACGGTTGTCTTCTCTTCCAAGGCGTGACCGCTTACACACCGCCAAACTCCGTTCTCGTCTCCGACGGCACGAGCCATACCGGTAGTCAATACATCCTCTCACCGACGAGTCGTCACTCCGGCGGCGTTAACGTCACGATGATGGACGGTTCAGTTCGTTTCATCTCCGATACGATCGACTGCGGTAACCAGTCCGCGGGTTGCCGTAGCTATCCCGACACTAGCTCCAAGAGCGCTTACGGCGTTTGGGGCGCGCTCGTTACGAAGTCTTCCGGAGAAACGATCTCCACCAACTGATAGGTTATATAGTCGCGCGACCATCTATTCAGAACGATAACGAAAGTCCGAAGAATGCTTAATAACTTCGGACTTCTTTTAGAAAGCCTTATTATGATCAAAAACAACTTATTTCTCCTCCTAGCGTTAGCGCTTCCGCTTTGCATTTGCGGTTGCGGCGGCAATAAGAACGGCACGGTCCCTGTGGTCGTTACCGTTACTTACAACGGTTCCCCAGTCGACGAGGCGGTCGTGGTTTTTGCCCCCGAAAACGCCGACGGCTACGCCGCCAATGGCGCCACTGATAAAAGCGGCGTGGTAAAGTTGTCGTCGTTCACGAAAAACGACGGCGCGAAACCCGGAAAATACCTCGTTACGATCGAAAAAGTCTCAATGGAGGAAGTGCGCGATCCTAAAAACGAAGACCACATTCTTGAAACGAAGGTAACGCATTATATCCCGGAGGTCTACGGCAGTCGTACTCAATCCGGTCTGACCGCCGAAGTCGTCGCGGGAAAGAAAAACGTCTTCACATTCGAACTTGACGATTCCAGAAGCGGCGAAACCACGAAGAACGATACCTCGATCGACTGAGTTTGGGTCTTTCGAGCGTCAAAAAACGAAAACGCGGATCGTAATTGACCCGCGTTTTTTATTTCATCGGCAAAAAAAAGAACGCGTCGCAATAACGCGTTCTCTATCCTTTGTCAGATCGCCCCTTCCTCTTCTTCTTGCTTCAATTGGAAATACGAATCGAACTGCGGCGAAGAGACGTCGATGAATCTCGCGTCCTCCCAATGCTCGAAATCGAGGCGCGTCGGTTCGACCGTTTCCGCCGACACGACAAAGACTTGCGAATCCTTCATATTGAACGCTCGCGCGGCGTGGATCGTTTCGTGAAGCTTGTCTTCTTTCGGCGGCTTAGCCAACGCCAAGCGCGTCAGGATATGTCTTGTCGACGCGCCGCCAACGATCGTGTCCCAATTCTCCGGCGCGTCGTTGTTCGTCTCGAGCTTGTCGTAAGGTTGGTCCATATCGAGCGTTATCGGCGTGTCGCCGTTGAGCGTGAAATGGAGTTGCGAGTCGCCAAATTCCGTATACTTTTCTACCAAGGTCGCGGCAAACGCGATCGCGGTCTCGACCGCCTTCCACCGTTGGTTCGCGTCTCTGTTCTTCTTGTTAGGATCGAGCCACAAGTCCAAGATCAGCAAGACGGTGCGCGTCTGTCGTTTCGTGAACTCGCGAGATTGCAACTTATCGCGTTTCGCGGTCGCGCGCCATGCGATCGTGCGTTTCGAGTCGCCGGGACGCCAATCGCGTATCGATACCGTCTCGTCGGGAATACGCGACGTAAGACTAGTGGAAACGCTAGCTTCCTGCGCAACGCGGCCCGCGACGAAAGCGTCCCACGCGTAAGAGAGACGTCCGATCTTCGGAAATACGATCAGCGTCTCGCTAGCGTCAAAGCGTTTCATACTGCGAAAGAAGCCGCAAGGGAAGCGCGTCGAAACGGTAAGCGCCTTCAATCTCCGCACGCCGCGACGCGTGCAGACGCCGACGTAATACTCGGAGCAGGTCGAGAACTTACGCACCGTCGGGAAATAGACGACGGGACGCAGCGTTTCAACGCCCTCGCGCAACGCGGCGTCGGTCTTACTCGCTTGTTTTGCCGTCAGTTTCTTGTTCATCCTACCGTTAGCTTTATTAGCTTTTTTCAACGCTTTCTTAGCGGCTTTCGCTTCTTTACGAGAGAGCGTCGAAAGATCGGGGGCCGCCTTTTTCTCCGCTTCTTTCGCGGCTTCTTTCTTCAATTCACGCGGAGCGTCGAACGCGGGGTCCTCGTGTTCCCAAACGTCTTCCACGACGACAGCCCATGACGACGAGACGCGTTTCGTCGCGTCCAACTTGATCTCGACATAGAAAGGCTCGCCGGCGTAAACAGATTCCGGCAACTTCCTCACGACGTCAAGATTACGAAGCGTTCTCTTTCCCCAGAAATAATCGACGGCAAGAAATCCGACAAAGAACGCGCCTAACGCCATCAAGAGATTGACGCCGCGCGCCGCCGCGTTAAAGACCAACAACGAAGCGACGGAGAGAACGAGGATCCCGTCTTGAACGATCGTCGTGCGGCGACGCTTCAATTCAGTCTTATTGTTCGCGACGCCGCGCTTCTTCTTAAAGAACTCTAATAAAGCAAGTCGTTTCAACGCATATCCTCGTTTCCTCAAGCGTCTTGAGCCATCGCTAAGATATTTCCTAGCGCTTTTGCCAATTTATCGGCGGCTTCCAACGACTGTTCCTTCAACTTGTACATATCCAACGCGGCGCTAGGACGTTTCGAGACCGCGCCAAACAGCGCGCCTAACGTACGCGCCATACTCCGGCCTTCGTTACGAATAGCGCGCTCCGCCTCTTTGCTCCCCGCCTGCGATTTCAGGTCGTAGATCGCTCTAAGGGGCAAGAACGGCACGCCGGCCTCGCCGCAGACTTCGGCGACGACGATCGTTTCGCGATCCATCGCCATCGCGCCAAATTCGTCGGCAAAGCGTTTGCGTTCGCTCTTCTTCACGGTCTCGCGATCGACGCTGATCAACGCGCCGGTCGCGAACTTCTTGAGAAACGCGTAGACGGGCGAATCGGTATTCACAAACCGTTTCGGCTCCTCGTTTACAGTCTCTTTCTCGGTCGCGTTTTCCGGCGTTTCAGCTTGTTCTTGCGCTTGCGTCGCCTCAGCTTGGGCGGTTTCTACGTCTGATCCGTCAGAAGCGTTTTCAGCGGTTTCGGACGTCTCCCCCGGCGCTTGTTCGGCGGTAGGCTTATTTTCGATCTCTTCCTCGTCTTTCACCGGCGCGGGTAACGTTCGTTGCGAGAGATCGATCGACGATCCGTCTTCGCGCATGAGTCGGTCGGGGACAAAGAGCGCGCCCGGCTTTAACGAGTCGACTAACGCTCTCGCGAACCCAATACAAGCGACACGCGCGGGTCGAAACGCTTGTAGCAACGCCTCGGTCCCGAGTCTAGCGGCTTCGGCGCCATGTCCGGTCACGATGCAAACGACGCTAAAACCGCGCCACGTGCCGGAATAGTACCTAAACTCGCCACCCTTCGACTGCTTCGGCGTTCCCATCTTATCGAGCACGCCGACAAGTTCCGCTTTAGTCGCGACGACCACGCCAAGATCGACGGCCCCGACGGCTATGCGGTCGCCCGCGTTTTTAGAACGAAACGCGTCTTTGAAGATAAGGCCGTCGTAATCTCCTAAGTCGCCGGTCTCGACGCGGTTCTTGACCTCGTCGACGACCATTTTCTGCGCTCGCTGCATAGTCTGCGCGGCGAACCATTCGAGCAAATACCGAGAAACAAACGGCGAAGGACCCATATGACTATCTATTTCTGTTTAGAGAAAAAGCTCGGAAGCGGAATCGGCGATCTCAATGACGATCTCGTCGACCGTCTTGTCGTCCGTATCGACGACCAACGCCGCGGCGTCGCGATAGATCGGCTCGCGCGCGGTCAACACGCGCTCGATCTCGGCGACCGGCGACTGGGCGTCGGTCAGCGACGGTCTTCTTGCCGCCGTCGTAACGTCGCCAAGCATACGTTTCGCAATGGTATCGACGGAAGCGGCCAGCCAGACGACCACGCCGCGTTCTTTCATCAACTTGCGAGAAGAATCGCGCAACGGCGCCCCGCCGCCGGTAGCGACGACCATCGGTTCGCCTCTATTCAAGACGTCTTCTACTACTTGCGCTTCGATATCGCGAAAATGCGCTTCGCCATGTTTAGCGAAGATCTCCGCGATCGTCATATGCGCGTATTCCTCGATCGCGACGTCGAGATCGATCCAACCGATCTTCCAACGCTCGGCAAGTGCTCTCGCGATCGTCGATTTACCGGTCGCGCGATAGCCTACGAGAACGATCTTCGTTCGACTTACGAATTCTTTCATCAGCGAGCCTATATCAATAGATCAAGACGACGCATATCGCGTCGTTATAAAAATCGTCCGGAGAACGCAAGGCCCCCCGGACTTACTTATAGCGCGTTAAAAAGCGGATCAATAATCGGTATCTTTCTTGACGAATTCGCCGAACGCGTCCAAGATACGCATCGTGGTCGGGCCGGGCTTACCGTCGGCGATATCGCGACCGTCGATCCCGACGACCGGGATGAGTTCCGCGGCGCTACCGGTGAGGAAGCATTCGTCGGCGGTGTAGACGTCGTGACGCGTGAAGTCTTGTTCGACGGCTTCCAGACCGAGTTCTTTGCAGATTTCGAGAACGGTGTTACGCGTGATACCTTCGAGAATGCAAGCGTTGATCGGCGGGGTCATGAGCTTGCCGTTCTTGATGATGAAGATGTTGTCGCCGGTACATTCGCAGACGTCGCCCTTGTGGTTGAGCATAAGCGCTTCTTCGCAATCGGCGTAGTAGGCTTCGATCTTCGCCATGATGTTGTTGAGGTAGTTCAACGACTTGACGCGCGGGCTCAACGAATCGGAAGGATTGCGGATGGTGCTCGCGGTGACGATCTTGATACCCTTTTCATAGAAGTCGCGAGAATAGAGCGACAACGCTTGGGCGATGATGATGACGTTCGGCGTGCCGCAGGAATAGGCGTCGAGTCCGAGCGTGCCTTCGCCGCGCGTAACGACCAAACGGATGTAGGCGTCGGTGAAACCGTTGGCTTCAACGGTCTTGTAGATGGCGGCCTTCATTTCGTCCTTAGTCATCGGGATCTTGATATCGAGCGTTTTCGCGGAATCCCAAAGGCGATCGAGGTGCTTTTGCGCGCGGAAGACTTTACCGTTATAAACGCGGATACCCTCGAAAATACCGTCGCCATACAAGAAACCGTGGTCAAAAACGCTGACTTTGGCGTCTTCGCGATCGACTAATTGACCGTTCATATAAATTTTAATGGACATCTTGTCTACCTTTCAGTGTCGTCGAATAAAGCGTCCGCGAATAAGCGCGCGCGTTTTATCACTTCGTTGTTGAGGCGCGAACTCACCTACTCTCGACCAATATCGATCGCAAGAAAAGAACCTCGGCCTCGCTCATATTCGTCGTACATTTTAAACTATTCCACTTGTTTTAACAAGTTTTTTTTTGAAAAAACAGGGCGTTATCATTAAGAAAAATCATAAAAAGTCGACGTTTCATAAGCAAAACAAGTAAAACAGACAAAATGCAAGTTCTACCAAAGTAGTTTTACGCATTTCGTCCGTAACGCCAACATACGAACCGCCTTCAAAGCAAAAAGCCGGCGCGGGCGGCGTCGGCTTACTTCGCTTTTACGTCTTCACTCATTCCTTGACGATGAGACCGTCGACGATGCGGATCGCGCGATCGGCGTCGCGCGCTTGACTCATATCGTGCGTGACCATCACGATCGTCAGATTCTTCTCGTCGTTGAGCTTACGCAACAGCTCCAAAACGCCGACCGACGCTTTCGAGTCGAGATTGCCAGTCGGTTCGTCCGCAAGCAGAACGCGCGGTTCGGAGATCAACGCTCTCGCGATAGAAGCGCGTTGCATCTCGCCGCCGGAAAGCTCGTTAGGACGGTGACGCAAGCGATGTGAAAGTCCGACGAGTTCTAGCAACTCTTTGGCGCGTTCGACATACGAAGCGCGCTTGCGAAGGTATCCGAAGATCGAGTCGCGGATCATGAGCGGAGCTAAAACGTTTTCCAACGTCGTCATCTCGGGAATGAGATGATAGAACTGGAAGATCATACCGATAAAGCGGTTACGCAATACGTCGCGTTGCGAGCTCGGCAAGTTGTCGATGCGTTGGCCGTCAAAATGTATCGTGCCGGAATCCGGAACGTCGAGCGTCCCCATCAGGTGGAGCAACGTGCTTTTACCGGAACCGCTTTGGCCGACGACCGCCAACAGCTCGCCTTTACGCACCGTCAAGTTGACGCCTTGCAAGACCGGGATCAACTTCTTACCTTTGATATAGCCTTTTTTAAGATCCGCCACGACTAGCAGATCGGCGACGCTCGACATTGCGCTAGGCGTGTCTTCTACGCGCGATTTCTGTGCAACTTGTCGCGGTTCGACGACTTCGACGCGAGAAACGGGGATCGCGGGTCCGACGCTCGACTCGGGAGCGACTTGCGTCGTTTCCTCGTTCGTCGCCGCCGCGGGCTCGCTCGTAACGTTCGTAGCTTCGTTGCGCGCCAAGGACTCGAGTTCCGATTCGAGCAGATCTAACGCCGCGTCCCCGGAAGCGTTTGAAGAGTCGATATAAGCCGCGTCGTCGGAGCGGAGCTCTTCACGCAGATTGCGCAACGTCGAACTCAGCGCGCTCATCGGTTCTTTAGGCGCGTTAGAAGCGACGAGTCTCTTCAACGCCTCGGCGCGACCTTCGCTCACGCTAGCGCCGCCGACGCCTTGCGTGGTCTCGGCGGCGTATTCTTCCGCGTTTCGCTCGCTCGTTTCCGCTGAACGTCGACGAAGTTGCGCGAGGATCTTCGCGTCGCTATTTCGCGAACCGTCGGCTTCACGTTCCATCTGATACTCCTTAACTCAACAACCGCAATCCAAAACGAGGTAAAATACAAAGTTCAAACGCGCAGCGCGTCGACCGGCTTAAGTCTAGCGGCGCGCAACGCCGGCAAGACGCTCGACGCCACCGCAATGAAGAGCGAGCCGACGACGATCCAGACGACCGTAGACGGTTCGACGATCGCGGGAACCTGATGGAACATATAGATCGTCGGATCGAATACTTCGTGTCCCATAATGCGCGAAAGGAAATCGGCGACGCGTTGGATATTCGCGACAAACCAGAACCCGAGCGCCATACCCATCCCCGCGCCGATCACGCCAAGCGTAAGACCGTAGAACAAAAAGATCTGCATGATACCGTTGCCGCTCGCGCCAAGCGATTTCAAGATACCGACGTCGCGAGTCTTCTCAACGACGATCATAAAGAAGATCGCCAAGATACCGAACCCGGCGACCGCGATCGATAAGAACAACAGGACGTTCAGGATCGAGAGTTCAGTCGCGACGGCGGCCAACGTCGTCGCTTGTTGGTCTTTCCACGTTTCGATATCGTAAAGTTGTTCGGGGAACTCTTCGCTCTCTCGCAGACGATCGCGGAGCTCTTCGATCTTGACGCCCGGCTTCGCCTTGATCAGGATCTGCGTCGCCATCTTCGTACCGTCGGCGGCGATCATACGGCGCAGGAATTGCAACTTCTCGATCGGAACGAAGACGAACGAATCGTCATATTCCGCCATTCGGCATTCATAGAGGTCGACGATCGTAAAACGGTCGTATACAATAGTCGGCATCGAGTTTTGAGCGTCGGAAGCCAAGAACGAGAGCGTAACGTCGTCGCCGGGCAAACGAGAGAGCGATTCGCGTATCTCTTCTTTACCGGTCTCGGGATTGAGGTGCTTGCGGCGCATACCGGAGACGAGTCCGACGCCGACGATCGCGCCGGCTTCTTGCGTAGTAGCGGGGTCGGTCTTGACCTCGAATTCTTCGAAACCGTCAAACGGCGTGCCGACGATCTGCTGCGGCACGGAGTCGGCGGCTTCTTCTTGTTCCGCCAGTTCTTCTTCGGTAAGCTCTTCGTCTTCGTCAAATTCCTCGACGGGGATCGTAGGCATATTCGCCAACGCGGCCGCGTAAGGATCGACGTTTTCGTTCTGCGCGTTCTCTTTCGCGGCGGCGTTCTGCGCGGCGTAGTCGATGACGCCCTCGTCGATCGGCGGCGCGGAAGAAGGCTTTGACGATTTCAGATACATCTCGCGTTGGCGTTCTTGTTCTTGCCAACGATATCGCGCGTATTCGGCGTCGGCGCGACGTTTCTTCCAACCGGCGTCGGCAAGTCGCGGACGAACGGTCCCTTCCTCGCCAAACAACGGGTTCTGTATCTCGTACCCGTCTTCGTGGAGATCGAAAGACAAGCGACGGCGGTTATCGGGATGCTGAAGATACTGCGCGACCGCCGTAACTTTTTCGTTCGTAACGGCGTCGATACCGACGATCTGAACTTGGCGCGTGATGACTTCGCCGCCGCCAAAATCATAGCTCATCAGTCCCGGCGTCGCGACGGTCGGAGTCACCGCTTCGATCATCTCGCCGGCTAAGTCGTAAACGTCGCGAATACGAGAATCGACGTCGTCGAAACCGCGTAAACTCGATCTAGAACTGATTGTTACGTCGGACAACGCGCCGTGAATACGGTTTTCCATCTCGCGGCTGAATCCGAGCATAACGGCGTTGACCACTATCATCGTCGCAACGCCAAGCGTTACGCTGACGACGCTCACCAACGCAATGCGCCGCGTCAAAAGATATCGCCATATCAAGAGTAGTTTATACATCGGTCTTCCTTGCCGAATCGTCCAAAAACACGCGAAACGCAAACGTCGCGCTAAATAAGAAGAGTGTCGCCAAAAGAGCGACGCCGACTGTCCTTAGTCGGAAAACGCGGAGAAGAACGACGTACCCGCTCCTCTCCGCTATTCGTGTTAGCAAGACGCGCTTGGCGTCGCCAACTATTTACTCGTTCGATCGTCTCATTCGAAGACTTCGGGCTTGAGCAACGGGAACAAGATGACTTCGCGAATACTCGTGGTGTTGGTGAGCATCATGCAAAGTCGGTCCATACCGATGCCGAGACCGCCGGTCGGAGGCATAGCGTAACGGAGCGCGCGAATGAAATCGTGGTCCATCTTCGCCATCGAGTCTTCTTCTTTTTGACCTTCAAGTTGGCTGCGGAAGAGCTTGTCTTGGAGATCGGGATCGTTCAATTCGGTATAAGCGTTGGCCAATTCGCAACCGCGGACGAAGAGTTCGAAACGTTCCGCGATATTGGGATTGGAACGCTTACGCTTGGTCAACGGGCAAATGCTCGCCGGGTAATCGATAATGAAGACGGGGCCGACCAAAGAATCTTCGACTTTTTCTTCGAAGATATCGTTGCGGACGACGTCGATATGCTTCTTGTCGACGTCTTCAACACCGATCGACTTGGCGTATTCAATGACCGCGGCGTCGTCGTAGGGATCGATACCAGTCGCTTCCGCCAACGCTTCGAAATACGGCTTGCGTTGGAACGGAGGGGTGAAGTCGATCTCTTGACCGCCCCACGGGAGAACGAAACCTTGACCGGTCGCCTTGATCGCGTTGCAGATGATCTTTTCGGTAAGATCCATCATGGAGCGATAGTCGCCGTAGGCTTGATAGAGTTCCATCAACGTGAACTCGGGATTGTGAGTTTGGTCGATACCTTCGTTACGATAGACGCGGCCGATCTCGAAAACGCGTTCCATACCGCCGACGAGGAGACGCTTCAAGTGCAGTTCCAACGCGATGCGCATGTAGAGTTCGATATCCAGCGCGTTATGGTGCGTAGTGAACGGCTTGGCCGCGGCGCCGCCGGCGACGGCGTGAAGCGTCGGACCTTCGACTTCGACGAAGCCTTCGCCGGCCAACGTGTTACGAACGGACGCGATGATCTTGGTACGGTTGAGCATACGCGTCATCGCTTCGTCGTTGTGCGCGAGGTCGACGTAACGCAGACGAGAGCGCAATTCCGGATCGTTCAAGCCCTTGAACTTGTCGGGCGGAGTTTCGAGCGACTTGCTCATGAAGTGCAATTCGGAGGCAAAGATCGTCAATTCGCCGGTCTGAGTGCGTTTGAACTCGCCGTCGACGCCGACCAAGTCGCCAAGGTCGAAGCAGAGCGCGAGGTTCCAGGCTTCTTCGCCAACTTGGTTCTTACCGACAAAGACTTGGATCTCGCCGGTCCAGTCTTTGATCGTCAGGAAGATCAGTTTGCCTTGCTTGCGTTGCAGAACGATACGTCCGGCGACGCGTACTTGGGGACCGGTATACGGGATCTCGGTACGTTCGGGAGCGCCTTCCCACTTAGGAGGCAATTTGATGGGTTCGCCCGCGACGATCTCGTTTTCGCGCGCAAGAACGTCGCCGATGTAGGTTCTGTCGTCAAAGCGGCAACCCCACGGGTCGATCCCCATATCCATAATCTTTTGTAACTTTTCACGACGAGCCGCCGCCAACGCGACGCCCGTTCCGGCCGTCTCAGTCTTCGCCATATTACTCTTCCACTATATGATAAAAATATCGTCGATCGCCGAAACGCGCCAACGCGCTCCGACGGTCCATTCGCCGAAACTTCAAATTCTCGGGTAATATTGGCGACATTATACAATCAAAGCGCGATATTGTAACCCACGGGAACGCGCGCTAAAATAAAAAAGACGCGACTTTTTCATTGGCGTTCGTCGAATAAAACGGATCGCTCGCCGACAAAACAACGACGATACCCCACAATCCTAGACTTTTTCGAAACGCGCGTCAACGAGAAATTCTTTGATATTTTTTGAGAGTGTTTATTTAAAACAAAAATTTACGTAAAGCTCTTGACAAACTCAAAACGAACGTTACAAATACTCTCAACGATTTATGAATGATTCTAGTAACTAATCTTTTAGGATTAATATAGATTTTTCAAGACACCTTAGAGTAACGATTAAGATAACTGTTCTGAGCAGAATAGAAAGTCAATCGTGTTTTGGTGTGTATAGTACAGTAGGTTTGTGTTGTCATATGAGTTTACTGGACTATGTATTCTCTTTTCCAGGGGACTAGAATCTAATATTATTAACCATCAAATTTCCAAGGAGCCCAAAACTGCAGTTATTGTTGTTTTAGTATGTCGGAGGGTTTCTGTAATAAAAAATTTATGGCTTTTTAAACTGTCGTTGTCCCTAGTGGAGACAACGACAGCAAGGAAGTTTACTGAACAGGTCCCTACTCGTTAAATATGCAATTTCAATTGAGAGGCGTGAGAATGATTTCGAATATACTAGAGACGACTTCTGAAATTCGCTCTCCGATATCCTCTTTAAGTCTGTTCCAGAGGACATCTATGTTTGTACCGGATTGTCTGGCTTCGTAAAGACCCCATGTCGTGTCTTGGATTGCTTGACACTTTTCGAGCTGTTTGACTAATTTTTTTTCGAAATCGATGCAGGGCTCAATTTCTTTCAAAATTTCAACGATTTGATCGTACGTTCCAGAAGCTTGTACGCTTCTTTGAAGCAACTCTTCAATTTGTTGCTGATGCTCTTGCACACCTCTCTGAAGTAGTCCTTCAATTTTTGAACGTTGATAAAAACACGCGTTGCCGATGACGCGGTCGCGGTAACTTTCGTAGTTGCTCACGTGAAGACCTCTTTGGTATATTGGTAAAAAATCACCGCTCAAAAAACGAGCTTGAATATTATACGAAAAAAAACATTTTGTCAAGACATTCTTTCAAACATTTTCTAAAAAAATTCGGCGCACAAGTCGTAGAAATGTAACTATCGCACACGCCGTATACGAGGTCACATTGTTTTCAGAGGTAAGACAACGTTGACTTGTTTATGTTGTTATCAGTGGCGAACGCATGACGAGTGCGTTTGCAGTTTTCTTATTTTTAGCTCCCGCAACGCCCCACTAAATAATTCCTCCTGACGTTTTACAACTTGTTAACGATTTGAACAGTCTTATAGAGCTTAAATATATAAATTAAACGAGAAAACAAATTCTTTTGAAGACTTGCGCGTCGGAAAATGGGGAGTATAATGGCCAAGTTAAGAATCGAACAAGGCATTTTGCGGACTTAAGGTCTTTCTGTATTTGATTTTTATAAGTTCGCATAACTCGAACCCTCGAAAGGCTCACAATGTCAGATGAAGCCCAAATTTCTCCGGACGAAACGCCCGACTCCTCGATACCGACGAACGACCAGTCGATTTTCGCTTTCAAAACGCCAGAGGAGGCGCAACAACTCGTTTCGAAAATGTTCGAAGAACATCGCGAGCGTTTGTTGCGTATGATCGAGGTGCGTATGCATCCCGATCTTCGCTCCGTCATCGACGCCGACGACGTCTTACAAGAATCGCTCATCGAAGCGCTTCGGCAACTCACTAAGGGCGTTTCCTTTCCGAAGTTCTCCACCCTTGTCTGGCTGCGTCTGATCGTCGGCCAACAACTTGTCACGTTATATCGCCATTACTTCCAAACGCAGAAACGCGATATGGCGAAAGAATGCTCCATTCACAATCAACGTCCGCAGGTCGACTCTTCGTCGACGTCGATCTTCCTCGTCGGACAAGCCACTTCTCCCTCTATCGCGGCGCGTCGTCACGAGCTGATCGACAAGATGCACGAGTGCCTGAACCAGCTCCCCGATGCGGATCGCGAGATCATCAGCTTACGTCACTTCGAACAACTCTCGAACAAAGAAGTTGCCGAAGAACTGGGAGTTAAGCCAAACGCGGCGAGCGTTATGTACATGCGCGCGTTAAAGAAATTCAAGCCGATCTTGGAGGCCGCCAATCTCCAAGAATTCCTATGACGCGCAACAGCGAATACCTGACAGTCGGAGGCGAGCGTTTATCTTAGCGCTCGCCATTTTTCTCTCCGCATAAAAAAATTGTATGCGCTTAAAGAATCGAGCACGACGTCTCATACTCTATATTGAGCGTCTAATATACGTCTCATTCTTATGCGCTCAATAACGTGGCTTCTACAACGGCCGCGTTACCACGATCGAACAAGGAGGAAATAATGCCGTCGATAGAACAGTCTCGCAACGACGTCGAACAAGAAAAACCGCTAGAACGCGTCCAAGACCAAACCGGCGACGAGCCGACTCAGGTCGTTTCTTCCCCCGAGCAAGAATTAAGCGAAGAAGAAGTCTTCGCCTACGTAGACGAGTTGTCGGAACTCTTCCGCGAAGAGTTAAAACAGGGAAAATCGACGACTATCGAAGAATTCGCGCAACGCTACCCTAGCGTAGCCGACAAGATCCTCGAATTCTTCCCCATGATGGAATTGTTCGAAAAAGCAAGTCCCCCGCAGTGCCTGTCGCAACTCTCGCAACACGTCGATCCGCTCGCGGTCACGCCAAAGAAATGCGAACGCTACGATCATTTCGTCGTGGGGCGTCAACTTGGTCGCGGTGGCATGGGCGTCGTCTACGAAGCCTATGACGAGCAACTCGATAGATGGGTCGCGTTAAAGGTGATGAACCACTTCCGCGGTAACGAAGAAGAAGCGCGTCGGCGTTTTGAACGCGAAGTGAAAACGGCGGCTAAGCTCCACCATACGAATATCGTCCCCGTCTATGGCTCGTATGTTTCAGGACAGGGCGACTATTACTATGTGATGCAGTTGATCGACGGTTCGGACCTCGGGAGATTCATCTATCATCACCAAGAGGACAAAGGCGTAAGCTCGAGTTTGTCTCTCAGTAAAAAACTCAGCGCGCGCTTACACGCCATTACGAAGCCCGACAACGCCGCGAAGACGCGTGGATCGCAAAACGATTCCGCCTCGGACAAACACACGACGCGCGTCGACGTCGGTAACGTCATTCAAAATGTCCGTTCGTACCAAAACACGGTTCTCGGCGAAACGTCTACAGGGCTCGAGAATGCGGACGATCGCGAACCTGTTCCTTTCGAGTTGTCGGAAGACCCACGAGAAGATTATCTTGAAGCCTCAGAAGTTCAATTCCCTCTTTCCGGCCCGTTGCCACAACCGAAAAAGAAGCGCGAGGCGGAGCAGGTAAAAAAAGACGGAGCCAAGGAACAGGGCTCGTCCTCCCACGACCGCGATCGAGTCCTTGACGTTAAGCCGGGCAAAGGTCTGCTCGCCACCCACGAGATCGCCACCAAAGAAGAATACTACCGTCGAGTCGCGCAAGTTGGGATCCAAGTTGCGCGCGCGTTGGAATACGCTCACGACCACGGCGTCCTTCATCGCGATATCAAGCCGACGAACTTGATGATCGACGAATTTGGCGTCGTCTGGGTGACCGACTTCGGGCTAGCGAAGTCGATCGACGAATGCGCTCAACCTGGGACGGGCGACCTCACGCGAGCCGATCAACACGTCGGCACGCCGCGTTTTCTCGCTCCGGAGGCGCAAAAAGGCGAGTTTTCAGCGCTATCGGACGTCTACGCGCTTGGCGTGACGCTCTACGAGTTGCTGTCGTTCACCCCGGCTTTCCCGGAGCGCTCCGATCCGACAAAACTCATCCAAACTATCGCGAACGGCACGTACGAACCGCTGCATAAGGTCTGTCCGGATATTCCGCGAGATCTTGAAACTATCGTCGCCAAGGCGATGAACTGCGACAAGGAAGCGCGTTACGCGACGGCCGCGGACTTAGCCGACGACCTCCAACGCTTCCTCGAATACCGCCCGATCAAAGCGCGCCGTCAGACGCTGTTTGAGAAGACGTACAATTTATGTAAGCGCAACAAGCTCGTCGCGTCGTTAACGGCCGCGGTTGCGCTCTTCGCGGCAATAGCGATCGGCGTGCTCGTCTATTATGTAAACGACCAGCGCGCGATGATCGCGGAACTCAGGCGAGTGATGATCGCGGAGGAGAAAGCGACGAACCGCGCGCAACAAAACCTCGAGTTGGCGATGAACGCGTTCTCCAAGATCTTCGACACGCTCGGCGAGGGCTTGGAGCCCAACTGCAGCTTCATCGACGCCTCGCAACACGCGCCGATCGACGAGATCCATGTCTCGGAAAAAGACGCTCGCGCGCTTGAAGACCTGCTGACGTTCTACGACAGATTTGCAAAGGAGAACGAAGAAGAGCCGGAACTCATGCGCAAATCGGCGGAGGCGTACGCGAAGATCGGACAACTTCGCGAACTCTTGGGACGCGCAAGGGAATCGGACGCGTACAAGAAGTCGATCGAGTTCTATCAAAAGAGTCTCGAGAACACTATGGACCCTCGCGAACGCGAGAACATCATCTTCGCGAAAGCCGACGTCGTCGCGTCCATCTTCGAACACGCCTCTCGCGACACGAAATTGGACGACGTTTACGACGTCTGCGACGAGACCTTAGCCGAACTCGCGGGTATTATGAACGATTCTCCCAATGCCGACGCGCGAGAGAGTCATACGGCCGAACTACGCTTCAATCGCGCGACCGCGAAGATCATGGCGTTGCGCAAGACGGATCCCGGACTTGGATTCTTCGAGTCGCCGAACTACGCCTTGCCCGAACCTCAGGAGATCGACGCGATACAACAAGACCTGGATTACGCGCGAGAAAGACTGTCTCGCGTCGGCGCCCAAGCGACCAGGCATACGGCGACGCAAGCGCATCGCTTCGCGAAGTTCCATACAGTCTACGCGCTGTGGCGAGCTTCGCTTGGCGAACTTGAAGAATCGCGAACTTGGTTGGAGAAGAGCTTCTCCTACGCGCAGATCTATACGCGAGAATTCCCCAACGACGCGAACGCGTACATCGCTATGATCATGCACTACTACGTCAAAGCCGCGATCGACGCCGAGATCAGAAAGTCGTCTAACGTCGTACTCGAGGAT
Organism: Thermoguttaceae bacterium; assembly: GCA_045599605.1. GTDB lineage: Bacteria > Planctomycetota > Planctomycetia > Pirellulales > Thermoguttaceae > RUG369. Next base: position 33,485 of record JAZRWE010000002.1, on the reverse strand, counting down.
TACGACCCTATGCAGGAGTATGAGGCGACGAAGGCGGGTATCCTTAACTGGGTCGACCGTCTCGTCGGCAAATTCCCGAACGCGCCAATGTTCGACGTCTGTCAGATCGTCGTCAATTATCAATTTGCGAAATACGAAGCGCTACTGGAACGCCTAGACCAAGCGGAAGCGTTATTGATCAGCGCGGAAGATAAAAGAAAAGATTTTGTCCAACGCTACCCCGACTATGAGGATTTCCAATTCTTCGCGCCGCTGCATATCGGGCATTTCGAGTTGCTCGTCAAAGAGAATCGACTGAGCGAGGCCGCGGCAAAGCTAGAATTCATGGACCGCGCTTATGAAGAGCTGGACCAAAAGCGCGTATTGAAGAACCTGCCCGTCAACGAGGAAAAAGAAAAGCTCCGCGTTGAGTATCGAGCTCGACTCGTGGAATTGTTGGAAAAAGCGCAAAACGAATCCTCGAAGTGATCCTTCACGCGTAGATCGCTTCGGTCGAAACAACGGACTCCGTCAGATCTCTGCAAAGAAGTTTGGCGGAGTTTTTTTATGCCGCGTGACTGAGCGACAAGGTCGCCGGCGAGAAAAAAGCGATCTATCTGGACGACTCGGCCGTCATTCCGTATCATCCCGCTATGCGTTTTCCGTGAAGCGAGACGCAACGTGCCGTAAGGAACTTGCGTTTTGACTCGATTTTTCCACTGGTTCCGAAAAAATCGAAAACGCTTAGAGACGGAAAAATACGGGAAAAATCAAAAAAACGGTAATTTTCGTAAAGAACAAGGAAAAATTGTTTTAATAGTTTTCGCCAAAAATCCGATAATCCAGAATGTCAGGACCTTGAGTCGCAGAGAATCTAATTATATCGACTTTACCGTTGCGATAATTAGTTCTGTAAAGGTTGCGCGGAAGAGCGCGCCAACGCGGTTCAGACGAGTTGTACGGAAAAAATCGGAAAAACTTGTTCAAGAGAAAGATTTTTCTAATCTTGAGCGGGATTCCGTACGATTATGGTTATAGGATAGAAAGCGAATATACCTTAGAGCCGCTTCCTAGCGATTTTAAGGGATTCGCCGAAGGGATCGAACGGGACGTTTGATTCCCGGATCGCGAAAACGATTCGAATATATACTGTTTGTTTTTCGATGGAGCAAAGTCGCCAACAGCTCGTCGTCAACGACGATTGCTAAACGACCGACAGCCGCTCTACATGAGTAAAAGGCGATGGATCGCCTGCACTGCTCGGTTACGTTTAACGACGCGACGACGAAAGACGATTTTTTTCACTGATATTTTTCTTCTGGAGAATCTGGGAGGTCAGGGATGACTATTGGCGCCACTCGTAACATTAAGCGTTTTACTACGAGTCTCGAAAGGAGTATCGTGTTGGAACCAACCAAAAAGATTCAGATCGGTTTGTTGGCGATTGCGTTGGGCTTTGGCTCTGCGGCTTTCTCGCTCGGCGGAAACAATCTTTTCGCTCAAACCGCGCCCGCTGAAAAGGCGGCTGTTGTCGCCGGCGCTAACGCCGCGAACTACCCCACGCTTGTCAAGAGCCAAGATCTCTTGCTCAAAGCTCGTCGTTCCCTCATGAGCCGCGACGTTGTCGCCGCGACCCGTTTTGCCAATGAAGCGCAAGCGTTGAACGCCGCTTACACTTCCGCTAGCGATCGTCCGGAATACGTCCTTCCGTTGATCGAACAATACAAGAAGATCGAAGCCGCCGCGAAAGCCCAAGGTATGACCGAGGCTGTCAAACGCGAATTGGCCAAAAACTACCTCGAACAAGCTGAAGCTCTTCGTCGTTGCCAAGACTTGGATTCCGCCGAAGCGCTCGTTTCCGAGGCTCGCAATCTTAACGTTACTTTCGACGTCGCGACCGTCAGCCGCAAGATGGACGTCGCCTCCATCCAAGCTCGTATCGCCGACGATCGTCTTGCTTCGCAAAAGACCGCTTTGAACGCCGCGCCGTTAGCCGGTATGTCCGAAGCGTCGAAGCGTCAAGTCGCCGCTATCCAAGCTCAACTTAAAGAAGCTCGCGCTCTCGTTGCCGACGGCCAAGCCGAACGCGCCGAAGCCATGGTCCGCAATATCCAAAGCCAAGGCGTTCCTGAGAACGCTTTCGCCGGCGGCGATTCCCCCGAACAATTCCTCCGCGATCTCGCGACCGCTCGCTCCAATAACGTTCGTCTCGTCCAAGCGACGGTTCCGGGCGTCTCTCAAGGCGAAAGCGCCGGTTATCTTTATGTCCAAGAAGCCGACGACGCCGCGACCAAGGGCGATAAAGAAGTCGCTCTCTCCAACTATCGCGACGCTCTGCGTTATTCCGCGGAACTCGACCAAGCGACGATCCGTCACATCAACGACTCGATCGCGAAGTTGAACAATCCTATCGCCGATATGCCCGAAGTCGTCGTCTCCAAGACCGGCGTCGATCTCGCGCAATCCCCCGAAGCTATTCAAAACGACGTCGCCGCCTTCATCGCGAAGCAAAACCAAGTTCGCGAAACTTCCCCGAAAGAAGCTTTGGCCGACCTCAAACAACTCCGTAAAGAAGTTGAAGAATCCGCTCTCGACGCCTCGTTGAAGGCTCACTTCAACTACTCCGTCGACATGGCGATCGCCGATACTGAAAAGTTCATCGACGTCAACGGCGCTCGTATCGCCGTCGCCACGCAAAACAAAGACGTTGACGAATACATCCGCGAAAAGCGTCAACACGAACTTGACGTCCAAAACCGCTTGGCGCAAGATACCGAAAAGTTCAACGACCTGATGGAAGAAGGCCGTTACGAAGAAGCGAAATTGTTGGCGAAGAAGTGCCGCGACTACTCTCACAACGACGTCGTCGCGATCCAAATGTACCAACAAGCTCAACTCGGCGGCCAAGTCGCGTTCAACAACCAATTGAAGGAAACGAAGAACGAACGCGTTCTCAAGGCCTTCAACGACGTTGAAAACGCCGCTTACTCGCTCGTCGACGACGCCAATCCTCTCGCTTTCGACGCCAACGTCTGGAATCGCGCGAAGAACCGCAAGGAACTCTCCCCCGGCGACGCTCGCTCCGAAGCCGATCTTGAGATCCTCCGCAAGCTCGAAATGCAAGTTTCGCTTCCGTTCGATCAACCCACGCCTTTGGACGTCGTTGTCGACTTCATCCGCACGAACGCCGACATCAACATCATGCTCGACGAAGCCGCGCTCGGCGAACAAGGCGTCACGAGCGATATGACGGTCGCTACGAACTTCAACAACATCAAGTTGAAGAACTACTTGAAGCACGTCCTCGCGCCTTACAACCTCTCCTACATCGTTGAAGACGAAGTTCTGACGATCACCGGCGCCAACAAGCGCTCCGGCAAGACGGTCGTTAAGTACTACCCGGTCGCCGACCTCGTCATTGGCGTCCCGAACTTCGGCAACGTCGTCTCCCCGCTCTCCATGGAAGCGAGCTACAACCGCGCTTACCAACAAGCGGCTTACCGCGGCGTCAACGGTTCCGCGAGCACGATCTCCGGTCTGAACTCCAACGTTTTCGGTTCGAACTCGACTTACCTCTCGCCTAACATCACCGCGCAGATCCAATCCAGCAATGGCAACACCCCGATCGCGTCCGGTCAAGGCGGCGGCATGAACGATCCCTCCGAACTCATCGACCTCATCACCTCGGTCGTTGGCGATGAAGAATCTTGGGACGCTGTCGGCGATCCGCAATTCTTCTCCCTCAACAACACCTTGGCGATCCGTCAAACGGAAGAAAACCACGAAGAGATCCGCGAACTGCTCGAAAAGCTCCGCGCTCTCAACGATCTCCAAGTTGCGGTCGAAGTTCGCTTCATCACGATCAGCGACGAATACTTCGAAAAGATCGGCGTCAACATGAACCTTTCGTTCAAAGCGGCTAACGGCTCCACGGCCGACGTCGACGGCGACACCGACACGCTTACGCCGAACAAGAAGGGCGTCTACGGTATCTACTCCGGCGACTCCAACATCAGCGGCAAGCCTTTCACCGACAACTTGAACATCAACTTCTCGCAAAACAGCTACGGCCTCGCGGTTCCGCAATTCGGTAACTACGATCCGTCCGTCGGCGCTCAGCTCGGCTTCGCGATCTTGTCCGACATCGAATCCTACTTCTTTGTCAGCGCCGCGGAATCCGATACGCGTACGAACGTTTTGCAAGCTCCTAAGGTCACGATGTTCAACGGTCAAACGGCGAGCGTCACGGACTCCACGAGCGTTCCTTACGTCAGCACGGTTATCCCGGTCGTCGGCGACTTCGCCGTCGCGCAACAACCGGTCATGACGGTCATCAACGAAGGTCAATTCATGACCGTTCAAGCGACCGCCTCTCCCGACCGCAAGTACGTTCGCATGACCGTCGTTCCGTTCTTCTGCAAGATCACCGACAACGACCGTACGTTCAAGTTCGAAGGTTCCGACTCCGTCGCTACGAACAGCACCAGCTCCTCCAAGGGCAACAGCTTGCTCCAAAGCATCACGGATGAACGCACGACCAACGATAACGCCGAAGTCGTTCGCCAAGGCACCACGATCCAAGAACCGGTCACGTCCAGCTTCTCCGTCTCCACCACGGTCAACGTTCCGGACGGCGGCACGGCGCTCCTCGGCGGTATCAAGCGTCTGAGCGAAGGTCGTAACGAAGGCGGCGTCCCGATCCTCAGCAAGATTCCTTACCTCAAGCGCCTCTTCTCCAACAGCGCTATCGGTCGCGAGACCACGAGCATGTTGATGACGGTTACCCCGCGCATCATCATCCAAGAGGAAGAAGAAGAATTTGCTACGGGCGTCAGCAACGCCGGTAAATGAACTCGGTAAAACACGATGCTAAATGAGCCCTCGTTCGAGAGGACGGGGGCTATCGAAAACACAAACAGACGAGGGCGAAAGGCTTACAGCTTTCGCCTTTGTTTGTTTCTTGGCGCATATCGCGCGACTAACGCGAAGTCAAAACGACCTTGTCTGCGATACGGAAAAAGATTATCCTGTCTAGACATGGTATAGTTTTTGTCAGACACGGCTTTTTGGACCTTAGACGTTATGTTGCGCACTAGAAGAAGCATCGCGATCGTATTCTTAGCGGTTATAGCGTCGGTCTGTCTTTACGCGTCCTCTCTTTTTGCCGCCGATCGCTCGAAACCGGCGGGCTTCTCCGGTTATCTTCTTGATTCAGCCGGTCTGGAACCTCAACGCGAAGCCGAATGGTCGGAGAAATTCGAATCGCCGGGCGTCAGTTGGCGTTATCTCTATCAAGACGGTTCCGTCAAGATCAAAGAACATCGACGCGTCTCGGAAGAATCGCACACGGGCAAGCTCTCGGAAAAGCTCCAATACGAAGTGGAGGAATCCGGGGTCGTCGTCTTCGGACATTACGTCGACTATCCTACTGTCTACGACGATACCGCGCCGTCGGTCTGGGTGCGTAGCGACCGTCCCGGCGTCTCGTTGGCGGCGTTAGTCGTCTTCCCCAACACGATTCGCCCCGACACGAACGCGCCTCTTACCGCCCTCCTAGTCGGTTCGACTTATCAGAATCCCGGGGAATGGAGTAAACTAACGTTCCCGCAAGGACTTGAAAAAGCGTTGGAAGAAGCTTCGCAAGCGATCAAAGGAGAACATAAGTTGCCGGTCGATCGTAGTCGCGCTTACATCCGCCAGATCCTTTTGCTCTCCGAAGCGCGTTACGGTTCCTACACGCTGTGGATCGACGACCTCGAGATCGTGGAACACATCCGCCCGGAATTGGAAACGCTGCAAGATACGGAAAAAAACGCCGCGTTCGACCCGATCAATCTATTGAGCTGCCGACTCAAGCTCTCGCAAACGCCGATTTTCTTCCAAGAGGATCTTGAAGAATCGATCTACGGTCAGGAACCGTTCGCGATCGATCCTAGTAAAGTCGAATTCAATAAAAACAAGAACACGTTGACTTTCGCCGTTCCGAAGACGTCCGCGCCGACGCCGAAACGCGTCGACGCGTTGTACGATATTGACTCCGATCTCGCGTTTGAAGAATCCAAGCAGTTCCTCCCGACGCTCGTCGACGACGAACTGGGCGCGTTTGAAACGCTTATCGCACAAAACTCACGCGAAGCTCGTTCCATCTCCACTCGCGTCGAAACGCAAAACGCGGTAGGACAAACGAGCTTTGTCGACGATAAGGGAGACGCGCCTATCGCGCAAGATATGTTGAGTCCCCTACCCGTCCTTCAAGAACCGAAAGCGGATTATCTGTTACCGCCGCGAAACGAGTCGAGCGACCTCATCTCCGGAAGCGGCACGCTCCCGTCGTCCGAACTTGCCGCGGCGTTTGGGTTCTTCAAGAAGGGAGATCGTCTCGTCGCAAACGCGATCGTCGAAAATGAAAAAGGCAATCTCGTCGCGAGCGATCAAAAGATATACTCGTTGCGCGCGATCGAATACAATAACGAGAGTTTCGCGTTTTTGAAGAGCCTTGGCTTTAACGCCGTCTGGCTCAGCGAGACGCCTTCTCCGCGCCTGCTCCGCGAAGCGCAAGACGCGGGAATGTGGTTGATCGCCACGCCGCCGTCGGGCACGCAAGGCTTCGTTACGGAAGAAATGGTCGCGGCCGTCGGCACGGAGAGCGAAGACGCGATCCCGACGGGCGTCGCCGATCCCAACGCCAAACTAACGACCGCGTACGATCCGGTCATCATGTGGCTCGTCGGCAGAAAGCTGCGCGTCGAAAACGGTCAAAACGTTCGCAATACGCTCGCGTGGTTGCAAAACGCCGATCCGCGACGCCGTCCTACGATTGCCTCCGTCTATAACGGCGTTCAGGAATTCGTCGGTAGAGGGAATAAATTGGACGTCGTTCTCCTCGATCGCGAACCGCTCTTGTCCTCGCTCGATCTCAACGACTACGGGCAATGGCTCGTCAACTACCAGACGTTCTTCCCGGTCAAATCGGTCGCGTTCTGGAACCAGATCCAAACGCAACCTAGCGAGAATATCATCCAGCAACGTCTCAACTTCGGCCTTGCGGACGAAGCGCCGGGGCTCGTTACTTACGAACAGATGCGGCAATGCGTTCGTCTTTCGATGCGCGCGGGGTGTCGCGGTCTACTATTCACGTCGAAATCGCGTCTCGACGCTAAGGACCATAAAACGCAATACCGCGCCAAGGCGCTTGAAGCGATCAATCTCGAAATTCAGTTCCTGTTGCCGTGGTTTGCGCTAGGCGTCCCCGAGAAAACGGAGCTGAAAACGACCGCGCCAGAGCTCGCCGCGTTAGCGTTCAAAGTCGACCGCGCGGCGCTGATCGCTCCGATATCTTCCGCGCCTAACAACCAGTTCGTCATGGGCCAAGACGCCGTTTACAACTGGGAAACGACGGTCGCCGTACCTGAAAGCTACACGCCCAACCTGCTCACGGCCGGCGCGTTACGCAAAGTACTTTCGAAACGCAAGGCGGGCGGGTGCGCGTTCACGCTCGACGAAGGCTCGATGAATTCGCTGCTATTCTTCACACAATCCGACGCGCTCTGTCAGAAAATGTCGGATCAGACGGAAGTCTTTGGCAGGAGGATGGCAGAACTCGCGATCGATATTGCGAGAAAACGCGTCGATATGTATGAACAGACAGTTTATGGCATACAATATATAGAGAAGCACGGCGTTGTCGCCAAAAACGCGCCGACGTCTCCGCAGTTGGGGCCGGTCGTCGACCGCGCGCTAGCGACGTTGGCCGACGCGGAAAGATCGCTTAAACGCCGCGACGTCTCGCAAGCCTATCTCGCCGCGGAACGCGCGACGCGAGAGATCCGCAACGCCGAAAGAATATACTGGGAAGAAGCGACGAAAACGGAGATCGCGAGACCCGTGACTCCGCTGTCGACGGCGTTTTACGATATGCCGTCGTATCTCGAATTGTACCGGAAGCTCGTCTCGGGCAAAATACGACCCGTCGGCGCCAATTTGATACGCGGCGGCGATATGGAGAATCCAAGCGCGTTGACGACAAACTCCGGTTGGCAGATCTATAAAGAGGAGTCGTTCAACCTCACGAGCACGGTCTCAAGCGACGCGATCAGCGCGCGCACAGGACAATACGGCATGCACGTCGTCGTTAACTCGCCGAACGCTCAACCGCCGGTAGAAGCGGAATGTCCCGTCGTCTGCGTGGAAGCGCAACTCCCGACGCAAAAAGGGCAACTCGTCTGCGTGCAAGGCTGGATCAAGATCCCGAACGACCTGCAAAACTCCGTCGACGGCGTTCAGGTCTACGCCGACCAAGGCGGAGGGGCGTTGGCGTTGCGCTTCAAAAAGAAGACGGATTGGAAGCGCTTCGCGTTCTATCGCGTCGCATCCAACGACAATATGCGCATACGTTTCGCGTTTTCGGGCGTCGGCGAAGTCTATCTCGACGACGTCGCGGCGTATGTCGTTCAATAATCGATCGCAACGAAGGTCTCGCTACGTATTGAAAGGAAAGATCGATGAGCGCGTTAACATTTCAACGCGGCAACGAGCCGCCGGTCCTACGTCAATTCTCGACGCTAGAAGCGTTAGCGGCAAGCGTTTACGACGGATTTGTATCCGTGTCGGAACTCAAAGACGCGGGGAACTTCGGTATCGGTACGTATCACGCCATCGACGGCGAATCGGTCTTGTTCAACGACGCGTTCTACCAGATACGCTACGACGGTTCCGTCGTCGTCCCTCCCGACTCCGGTAAGACGCCGTTCGCGTCGGTCGTCGATTTTGTTCCGGCGTTCAACGCGACATTTGACGAACCGCTTGATTTCGAAGCGCTCGAAAAGAAGTTGGACGCGCTCGCGCCTTGTTCCAACACGATCCTCGCGATCCATGTTCACGGTTACTTCACGAGCGTCAGGACGCGCTCCTCGTACGCGCAAAAGAAGCCGTATCCGGACTTGGTCGTCGCGATGGAACATCAGCCGAAATTCGATCTTCCCGCCTCGGAAGGCGACTTGATCGGGTTCCGTCTTCCACCTTACCTCAAAGGCTTGAATATCCCGGGGTACCATTTTCACTACCTCGACCTCGCCAAGAAGCAAGGCGGGCACGTGCTCAACTTCAAAGCGAGCTCGTGTTTCGTCGAGTATCAGGAGATCGATCGATTTGAGATAATCCTTCCCCCTAACGACTCGGCGTTCTACCGCACGGATCTCGAGATCGACCGGACGGGCGACATTCAACAAGTCGAAGGCGCGCGATAAAAAAGTCTTGACGTTACAGTTTGCTCGACTATAATCTGGCTACGCGTACGACTGTTTTTCGCGTTACGTCCCCATAGCTCAATTGGATAGAGCGTTGGCCTCCGAAGCCGAAGGTTGCAGGTTCGATTCCTGTTGGGGACGCTCTGGGACCGTTTTTTGAGCGGTCCATTTTTTTTGACGTTCAGACGCCGCCACTCTTGGGAATGTGGGAGTATCGTCGTTATCGGCGAGCGCGGAAGTTTGAACGACGCGACGACTTACGAAACGACAGCGCGACGCTCTCGGGCGATCTTAGTTTGCTCGCGCCGCAAGAGCCGTTAGCGTTGACGCGTAGGAAGCCGCCGACGTAAAGTCGCGGCGTTGCGGTAACGCCGTCCGACGTCCATAGCGTTAGTAACCGGCGGATCCCTCGGGTATGGGGTCTAGCCAACGTTTTCGTTCACATTCCAAAAGCCGTTTCCATACGGCAAGATCCAATAGATCTAAGGAGGATTATATGGAAGAAGCTGAAAAGACTTTTGAGAATGTTGAGTATCGCAAGACGTACTGGCACACCTGCTCGCACATTCTCGCGCAAGCGTTGAAGCGCCTCTATCCCGACGTCAAATTGGCTATCGGGCCCAGCATTGACGAAGGTTTCTACTACGACGTCGAATTCTCTTCCTCTTTCTCGCAAGACAACCTCAAGGAAGTCGAGAAAGAAATGAAGAAGATCTGCAAAGAAAAGAACCAACTCGAACGCTTCGAACTCTCTCGCGAAGAAGCGAAACAGTTGATGGCGGACCAACCTTACAAACTCGAACTGATCGACGGCATTCCGGAAGGCGAAGCGATCTCGTTCTATCGTCAAGGCGATTTCACCGACCTTTGCGCCGGTCCTCACCTTGAATCCACGAACAAAGTCAACGGCGCGGGCGTCAAATTGACCTCCTGCACCGGCGCTTATTGGCGCGGCGACGAACACAACAAGATGCTGACGCGTATCTACGGCGTCGCTTTCCCGACGAAAGAAGAACTCGCCGACTACATCACCGCGAAAGAAGAAGCTAAGAAACGCGACCACAACAAGATCGGTCGTGAACTCGAATACTTCACCACCGTCGATTACGTCGGTCAAGGTCTTCCGATCATCCTGCCCAAGGGCGCTCGCGTCATCCAAACGCTGCAACGCTGGGTCGAAGATACCGAACAAAAACGCGGCTATCTCCTCACGAAGACGCCGTATATGGCGAAGCGCGAACTCTTCAAGATCTCCGGACACTGGGATCACTATCTCGACGGCATGTTCATCCTCGGCGATCCCCATGACGAAAAATCCGAATGCTTCGCGCTGCGCCCGATGACTTGTCCGTTCCAATACCAAGTCTATCTCAATCGCGAACGTTCCTACCGCGACCTGCCCATGCGCTTAAATGAAACGTCGACGCTCTTCCGTAAAGAAGACTCCGGCGAAATGCACGGCTTGATCCGCGTTCGTCAGTTCACTATCTCCGAAGGGCACCTTGTCATTCGTCCCGACCAACTTGAAGAAGAATTCAAGGGCTGCTTGGACCTAGCGAAGTACGTGCTCGACGTCGTCGGCTTGCTCGACCACTGCACGTTCCGCTTCTCACAATGGGATCCGGCCAACTTGAACAACAAGTACGAAGGTACGCCCGAGCAATGGGAAGCCGCGCAAAGCGCGATGTCGCGTATTCTCGACGACCTCGGCGTCAAGTACGAAGTCGGGATCGACGAAGCCGCGTTCTACGGCCCGAAACTCGACATCCAGTACCGCAACGTCTACGGCAAGGAAGACACGATCGTCACGATCCAGATCGATATGTTGTTGGCCGAACGCTTCGGCATGGTCTATACCGGCGACGACGGCGAAAAGAAAACGCCGTACATCATTCACCGCACGAGCTTGGGCTGCTACGAACGTACGCTCGCCTACTTGCTCGAAACCTACGCCGGTAATTTACCGACGTGGCTCGCGCCGGAACAAGTCCGCGTACTCTCCATCAAGGACAGCGTCGTCGATTACGCGCAAGGCGTCGTCGACAAGCTTGCCGCGCAAGGCGTCCGCGTCGAAAGCGATTTCAGTTCCAACACGCTCGGCTATAAGATCCGCAACGGCCAAAAAGAAAAAGTGCCGTACATGGTCATCATCGGCGAAAAGGATATGGAAAACAACACCGTCTCCATTCGTTATCGCAACGGCGAAGACCTCGGCGCTATGTCTTTCGAAGATTTCGCCGCGCTCATCAAGAACGTTATCGACAACAAAGAAAAGAAATGATCGTACGACGTTAAACGCTGCGTGACGCTCGTTTACGACGACTAATAAAAAGCCCGACTCAAGCGCTTCGTTTGAGTCGGGCTTATTCTTTTGATATCGCTTATCGCAACGTCATTCGTTCTTCAATTCCTCGGGGGTCTTGTAGATCGTCGAATCCCAGTACTTACGATCGACCTCGTAAGGATCGAGCGGAGCCGCGACGTCCCAGTCCGGCGGTAGTATTCCGTAACGCTTCAATTCGCGCGCGTAATCGGCGCGAGGCACAAAGCGTTTAGGGCAGTCCGGGCCGTTGTTGGGCGAATCCAAGACCATCATAAAGCGGTTGTTTTCTTCGAGTATGTAGCGTCTTCCGCGCGCGACGTAGTCGACTATCTTTTGATAATCCGGGTCGTTTTTATCCGCGAATATCTTTTTCCCGCTCTTCGCTTCGCAGACGCCAAGACCGCCGGCTTCTTTGGCCAACGGGCCTCGCGCTACCTTCGATTGTTCGGGGAACGAGAGATCGAAGATCGTGTGACGATTGAATCTCCCGCCGTCTTGCGCCATACTTCGCGCGATAAACATATTCTTTTGATGGACTTCCGGCGGATAATACGTCACGTAGAACTGCGCGGGCTGAGCGTACGAACCGACCTTCTTCGACTCCTCGTCAGGCGCGTGACACTCGTCGCAGCGACGTTTCAGAACGTCTTCATAAGCGGCGAGCTCAGGCCAGTTGCGATCGTCGCGCGAATTGACGTTTTGGACGTAATGCCCGATCGAGCCATGCGAATTGCAAGCGTATGTCCCCGCGTAAGTCGCGCCGGAATCGAGCCAGAAACGCACGAGCTTCAACTCGTCTTCCGTTGGCTTGCACCCGCCGTGTCCTTCTTCCAACATCTTCAACAACTTACTCGATCCTGAACCGATCTCGTAAGGTTCGAAGTTGCTCTTCTCGTGTTGCGGGTACGGAAGACAGACGCGATTATCGCCAAAGAGTTCTCGCCACGACATTTGTTGATAGCCGATCGTGTATAGCGGCGCCCAGTGTCCGGAGATATTGAAACCGGCTTCTTCGCGATCGGGGTTATGACATTCCAGGCAATGCTTATCGAGGATCGGTTGCACGTCGCGCATGTAGTCGACGATATCGGGAACGCCTTCTACCGGCTTAGGATCGACCGGACTACCGTATCGCGTCAACTGCGCTAAACGAATACCGTCGTCTTGCGTCGGCGTTTCCGCGCGATCTTCGTGACAGCCGATACAGCTATTCTTCTCGCCGGGCATTACGGAAGTAAAGGAATGCATACGCTTTACGCAATGTCCGTTTTCATCGAGCGCGACAAAGAAGAGCGAACGCAACGCCGGCGCGTTGAAATACGCTGAACCGTCTTCAGAGACCGGGACGCTGCCGATAAGACGCTCGACCGCAAACGCGCCCCCGCTCGACATTTCCGACATCGCGCCGGAGTAGTTGATCGGCTTGGGAAGGACTTCGTAGATAAGAAGTTCTTTGACTGTTCCAGGTTTGAGTCCGCCCATCTTCCGACCGCGATAAACGTTGCTCAGTGCGAAAGTTCCGATAGGCTTAGACTCGTCCGTCTGATCGGCGATGATCGGTTCGCGGTCGCGCGTCATGACGGGGCGCGGTTCGCCGATCCAGTACCCCGCGTCGACCAATTCTTTGGGGAGTTCATAGATCGGCGTAACGTTCCCCTCGCCGTCAAGCAGCGCGATCTTAGTGCGCGACGCCGCCATAAAATGCTCTTCCGAGAACGCCCAAGGATCCGTAAAGTCGTTTGTTTTCGAAATATACTCGACGGCGTTAGGATCGTCGGGACCGAGTAGCGGCGTGAAGAGCGCGATACGGCCGTAATGCTCTTTCATTCCGTGACCGGGCGAAAAAACGCCGACCGTCTTGCCGGAATCGGGAACCGGCTTGAAGTCCAAGAAGACGCCGCCGGGACGCTGATTACCGTAATAGACCATCTGCTTCGTCCCGTCGGGATTCATCGTCCACAAGTGATGGAAAGCCAAGTGATTGCGGTCGACGTATTCCCAACGCATATACGCTATCTGACCGTTAGCGAGGGGCCACGGCGTGTTGTCTTGTTCGACGTTGCAAGAGAGTTCGCGAACGTTCGTTCCGTCGGCGTCGCAGCGATGCACCGTCGCGACTTGCGACAACCAGCATTGCACGTAACGATTGACGCGAGAAGAACAAAACACGATCGAGTCGTCGGGAAGATAAGACGGTTCGATATCGTCCCAACCGTCGGTGCGCATACCGTATCGCTCTTGTCCTCCGGGCTCGTTAAGTTCTTTTTCCCAACCGGTCAGACGACGTAATCCGGAACCGTCGATATTGATCTCGTATAACGAGTAATGTTTGGCGCCGGCGGGAAGATACGAAAAGACGATACGTTCCCCGTCGTAGTGCAGTTGCGGATCGCGGATATTACCTTTTGGATCCTCAAAGATAACTCGCGTTTCTTTCGTCTTCAAATTATAGACGCGCAACGAACCGCCGCTACCCTTCGGGAACGTGTAACTGTTCTCGTCGTAGGAATAATAGCTGATATTGCCATACCAATGTCCGTCGATACTCGGTTTACGCACGGCAAATAATATCTCGTCGGGCAACCCTGCGTCTTGGAATTCCGCGATCGTCGCGGCAAGTTCGTCTTCTTCCGCGCCGTACGCGAAGGGCGCAAAGGCAAGCGCGAACAAAGTCGTTAACAAGATCTTGCTAGAAAAGGATAAATATTTCAAACGAAGCATAACTATATCCTTGAAAAATAGTCGCGCGAACGAGTTGACCTAAAACGCCCTCAAAGCGTTGAGACTATTTTAAAATGAAAGAACAGCAAAGTCAACAATTTAAGAAGTCGACAAAAAACTTGGCGACAAAAAGAAAAGACCCGAACAGCAAAAACTGTCCGGGTCGGGGCTATGACTATCTGATACTCAACGGATCTCTCCGTCTTTCGCCAGTTTTTCGAGATAGACGGTCAAAACGGCGATATCGGCGGGTCTCACGCCGGGAACGCGACTTGCCTGACCTAGGTCGGTAGGACGAACGCGTTCCAAACGCTCTTGCGTTTCCGCGCGTAGATTCGTCAGGCCGCGATAGCGGAACGTAGCGGGTATCCTGGTCGATTCCCAACGACGTTGGCGTTCGATCTCCATCTCTTGACGTTCGATATAACCGGCGTATTTAGCGTCGATACAGATTTGTTCGGCGCATTCGGCGTCGACGGACGCCAGTTGCGGCAATCTCGCGACGATCTGTTCCCACTCGACTTCGGGCCGTCGCAACGCTTTGAGCATCGAGCCGTTTTCGTCGTGCGTCTTCTCCAACAATTCGAACGCCTCGCGAATGACGCGTTCTTTTTCTTGCAGACGGTTCCAGCGTTTATCGTCGACAAGTCCCATCTTTCGCCCGCGCGCGGTGAGACGACGGTCGGCGTTGTCTTGACGCAACAGGAGACGGTATTCCGCGCGCGACGTGAACATACGATAAGGTTCGTCCACGCCTTGCGTCGTGAGGTCGTCCAACATAACACCGATATACGCTTCGCTGCGACTTGGTACGAGCGGTTCGATATCCGAGTTAAGCGACGCGGCGGCGTTGGCGCCGGCGACAAGACCTTGCGCGCCGGCCTCTTCGTAACCGGTCGTGCCGTTGATCTGTCCGGCAAAGAACAACCCCTTTACGCGCTTGGTTTCCAGCGTCGTGCGGAGCTGCGTCGGCTGCGCGTAATCATATTCGATAGCGTACGCGTAACGCATGATCTGCGCGTGTTCCAAGCCTTCGACCATATGCACCATTTGGTCTTGGATCTCGCGCGGAAAACTCGTCGACAGACCGTTGATATAGACTTCGTTCGTGCGACGGCTTTCCGGTTCCAAGAAGAGTTGGTGGCGATCTTTATCGGCAAAGCGATCGATCTTCGTCTCGATAGAAGGACAGTAGCGCGGACCGGTGGAGCGGATCTGACCGCTATACATCGGCGCTAAATGAATATTATCGCGTAAGAACTGATGCAGCTTCGGGTTAGTGTACGTCGTCCAACACGGGATCTGTTCCGTCTCGATCTTAGAATTCATGAACGAGAAAGGACTCGGGACTTCGTCGCCGGGCTGGATCTCCAACGCGGAGTAGTCGATAGTCTTACCGTTCAAACGCGCGGGCGTGCCGGTCTTGAAGCGGTAAAGCGGAATACCGAGACTCTCGATCGATCTGCTGATCTCGTTCATCGGTGCTTCGCCCATACGACCGCCGGGAGACTGCTGCGTTCCGCAGTGCAAGATACCGCGCATGAACGTGCCGCAAGCTAAGACGACCGCTTTCGCGCGATAGATCGCGTTCGCTTCGACGCGGACCCCAACGATGCGCCAAACGTTTTCGGCATTCGGATCGTCCTCGGCGTTAGCGTGACCTTCGCCGGGTTCGGCCAGGAGTTCGACGACGCGTTCCTGACGCAGTTCCAGATTTTGCGTTTCCTCGACGATGCGCTTGACTTCGTCTTGATACAGTCGCTTATCAGCTTGCGCGCGCGGACCTCTCATCGCGGGGCCCTTGCGGACGTTGAGCATACGGAATTGTATAGCCGTGGCGTCGATAGCCAAGCCCATGGCGCCGCCGAGCGCGTCGATCTCGCGGACGAAATGTCCCTTTCCGACGCCCCCGATCGCGGGGTTGCAGCTCATCTGCGCGACCGTGTCCAAATTACCGGTCAACAAGGCGGTCTTCGCGCCCATACGCGCCGCAGCCATCGCCGCTTCCGTTCCGGCGTGGCCGGCGCCAACAACTATTACGTCGTAATCGTATTCGGGCAGACCCGATTCTCGATCGTTCATCTTCAGTGACACTCGATTCGTTTTAGAAAACGTCTATCAATAGATAGTGCTCGGAATGGCGACGGCTTCGCTAAGGTTATAGCCAAGCGGGACCGCCCAGAGACGCCCCGTATTTTGACGAAGAAGGACCATCCCTACGTCGGAATCGATCTCCTCGATCGTCGCGTCGAATGCGTCGACCGTTATGCGATCGCCTTCTTTATACGTCTGCGTACGACCTTCCGCGCCAAGATACCAACGCGCGAATTTCGTCGGTTGGCCTTCGTCGTTCGTAATGATCGGCGTACCCGTCAGCTTCGCGTAACTCGTGTTGTCAACGCCGCTCTTGACCGCGCGGAAGATTTCCATATCGCCCATCGCGCGATAAGCCGCAAACGGACCCGAAGCCGTTCGGCGAATAGGTTCGATATCGAGCGGCAACTTGTCGGCAAGAGGATATTGCTGGTTTTGATCGACCTTGAAATAAATAGCCAAGCCTTCGATCGTCATGTTGACTTGCAATAACTCGGAGCGTTCGATCGGCTCGATATTAAGCAACGTGATGCGGTGCAGGAACGGAGTCCAGTAAAATTCGTAAAGGAACTGCGTCAGATCGAGCAACGTAAAACGAGCTTGGACCGAGAATTGTTGCGTCGACGTGGAAGCGCCGCGAGCGCGCGTGAACTTCTCCACGCCGACTTTGGGGTCGCGAGCGTGGCAGAATTCAAGCATCTGCGTCAACCAAATCTGGTATTCCAGACCGGCGGCGGACGGATTCGTCGGGAAAGAACGCGTGAACAACGCCGACGCTTGTTGAGATTGCGTCGACATGGTCTCCGTATTCTGCTTAGTCAGTTGGATCTGTTGCTGGATCTGAGCCTTCTGAGCCGCGACCTCTTCACGAGGTTTGACATACTCTTTCGTGTAGAACATGTAACCGCCAAACGCGACGCCGAGACTGAGAATCACCAAAATAATGATTATTTTTGACCAATTTCCCATTTCACGCCTCCATTTGCAGACGGCTCGCTACGCTAGCGAACGCGACGTAGACGTTGGTGTTGTTATCGTTAAAAGCGGCGGGCTGCTCGGCGGGAGCAGGTTCGGCAGGCGCGGCTTCGGCGTGCTGCTCGGCGGGAACCGATTCAGCGGGAGCGGCTTCGGCGGGCTGCTCGGCGGAAGCAGGTTCAGCGGGCGCGGCTTCGGCGGGCTGCTCGGCGGGAGCAGGTTCAGCAGGCGCGGCTTCGGCGGGTTGCTCGGCGGGAGCCGGTTCAGCAGGCGTGGCTTCGGCTGGCTGCTCGGCGGAAGCGGAACCTTCTTGGCGCGCTTTCACGCGCTCTTGTAAAGCGTTCCAACGCGCGACGACGTTAATGACCTCCGCTTGATAGCGTTGTTGGAATTGCGCAAATTGCGGAGCTTGTATCGCGCCTTGTTGCGCTTGGACTTGCGCTTGTTGGAAACTCGCGTCGATATTCGCGCGATACGCCAACAGATTCTTCTGCAACGTCTCGTCTTGTTCGGCGGTATTGGCGCCGTCTTGCTCTTTCCAGAACGCTAAACGCGCTTCGGGCGAGTTGGGGTTTTGGTTTTGAGCATCGGCGTTGGCTTGCGCGCCTTCTTGAGCTTGCGCTTCGCCGTTTTCAGCGGCTTGGGCTTGTTGCGCTTCGGCGGCTTTGCTAGCTTCTTCTTCGGCGGCCTTACGCGCCTCTTCCGCGGCTTTGCGCGCTTCTTCCTCGGCGGCCTTACGAGCTTCTTCTGCGGCTCGCGCTTCTTCTTCCGCCTTCTTACGCGCTTCGGCTTGCGCCGCTGCTTGGACGCGCGCGGCGATCGGTTGATAAGCCTGCGCAATAGCGGTTCTCTTTTCTTGGTAACGCTTCACGAAATCGGCGGCTTGCTCTTGTGCGATCTTACCTTGTTGCAAGGCCGCGGCGGCTTGTTGATACGCGTCGTTCAATTCCGCGTTCATTTGTTCCAACTTCAAACCGTTGGCCTTATCTTCGTCGAGCGTCGGCTCGAGCGGCTGACCGTTGTCGTCTTGACGCGGAGCCGTAGAAGCGACGATCTCGTCCGATTTATCAAGCGTCAACTGCAATCCTGCCAAGAACTTGTCTTGTTCTTCTTTGAGTTGTCGCGCGCGTTCTTCCTCTTGTTGGACGAAATACTCGGGCCTTTTCTCGTTGATCTCGCGCACTTCGGCGGGCAACATGCTCACGAAAGCGCCGGGAACGCGTCTCCAACAAATGATATTCGCGGAGAACATGTACTTGTAGCCGGGGTCGCCTTCATTCGCGACCGCGCCGCGTGCAGACTGCACTTGGTGTGCGTTGTTGGCCGTCATCTGCGCGAGAAACTGTTGATAGACCTCGACGCTCGTGATCTTCGCGCTGATAACGAACGCGGGTTTACCGTTCAGGTCGCCAAGATAAGCCAGACGTTGCACGATGAGATCGGGCGACTTCGGCAAGCGCATCATGATATCGCGCATCTCGTCGAGCACGATAACGCCCTGATTGTTGATCCAATTATTCGCCGTCGACAACGTCAGATACAACGGCTGTTTCGTCCTCATTTCCTGGGTCGCTTCGTTGTATTCCGTTTCTAGAGTCGCGATCTCGCCTTTCAGCGTCTTCAATTGGTTCTTGTTCCATTGCCAGACCGCGGCGGCCGCGATCCCGACAAGGACGAAATACAAAACGAAAACGAGCGCGTAGTTAGGCGGCTTCGGTTTTTCATGAGGATGGAGCAGATCGATCGCGGGCTTATTGCCGGGACGTTCCGCAAGGAGCATGCCGAGCGAAGAGGCGTAACGCCCCGCAAACTCGGGCTCGGGCGTCTTCATCTTGACGCCGGGTAATTTGAACGGGTTGATGAAGTCGACGTTGACCCCGGACTCGTCAAGCAGGATCGCCAAACGCGTAGCGGTCGTCGCGCTTTCGTCTAAACGAGCGTAAGCGCCGACGACTTCTTGACCTTCGTCTTCGTTCTCGCCGTCGTAGATCGCGACGGGACGCGGTTTCGATTCGCTCGTGAAGTAGATCGCCTGGTTGACTTCCGTATTCTCGGGCAGGTCGTCGACGCCGACGATCAGCGTGCGCAAGACTTCTTCTTTAATACGTTCCGCGCGGATCGCGGGAGAAGCGTCGGCTTGCAATTTGAACGAACGAAAATAGAGCACGTCCTTACCGACGCAGAGAGTCAAGTTGACCTCGTCGCACAGCTCTTGAATGAGCAGGACCGGATCTTCATATTTCAGGCCGCAGAAATCGGCGCGAAGAAATTCAGCCAGAGACGGCTCGCGTAATTCGATCTTAGAGGGCGCGTGGATGGCCCCGATCAACGTCTCGCGAATACGACGCAGTTTGTCGCGCGCGATAGAAGCGGCGGCGACGCGACGTACACCGCGCTTGACCGTCGAAAGACCGAGAGGCATATAATCGATAGGTTGCGTCTCGTTGAACGTCAACGAATCGCGCAACGCTTGATTGAAAACGATCTCGGGCGTTTCCGCTTCCGTCGTTTGCGGGATCGTCATGTACGTCATGTCGACGTCGCCGCGTTCGAGCGAATAACAGATCGTCGCGGAACCGACTTTGTTTTCGCGCAGCAACTTCTTCAACGTCAACGCTAACGGCGACGTTTTGAAGGATTCTCGCTTCGATTTCTTTACGGTCGAGACAACGACGCCGCCGTCCGGCAACGGTTCTTCTTCCTCGTCTTCGTCATAAGCGACGGGCGTCTTCGGGATGAACTTCTTCTCAACGGTCTCAACGACTTCAGCGCCGTCGTCTTCGTCTTCATCGCCGTCCCAGACTTGCTGTTCGTCTTCTTCGTCGTTTTCAGCGTCTTCCGACACAACATCCGTCGCCGCATCCACCGCCTCGGCAATAGCCGCGGCGCCGACGTTCAACACGATAAGCCGATCTTTGAGAACGGTCCCTAGCGCAAAACGCGCTTCGACTCCGTCCCAGTCGATTGCTAAAATTCGCGACATTTCGTCGTGTCTCCTTGCTTTGTTGGTTCCAATATATTTAGGCGGGAACGTTTCTCAGACCCTATGCGCGGCAAACGCTCTCTTGGTCGTCGTAACGTGAATAATTCGACTGATATATTACCAGAAAAAAAACTTGAAGTCTACTTTTTTTAAGGTAAAATTGCAAAGGTACGGAGAAAATTCCGTTTATTCAGTCCGTCAATTCCCCATGTTCGTTACAAACGGTCGAATTGCGTTAATTTACGACCTTGTGCGTAAATAGTATAAGGGTTGACTAAAATATTTCAAGCGCCAACAACCGTCGGCGAGCGCCTCTGAAAAATCGTCCTGACGTAACCAATTTTTAGAAAAAACATGAGACAAACCCTTTTTTATCTGCCTACGGAAATATTCGGCGCGCCTCTTTTTGGCAAGGGTATCCTTTTCTGGCTGGTCTTGCTCGTCGGGATATTCTCGGTCGCTCGCGCGCTCATCCATCACAAGCGACTTGACGACTCGATCTTCTACGCCTGCGTCACGGCGCTCGGGCTATTCCTCGTCTCGGTCGTCGGGCCTCGCATCGTCGAGAACGGCGGGTTCCCGATACGCGGTTACGGCGTATGCCTGACGCTAGCGATCGTGCTGTCCGGCGCGTTGACCGTGTGGCGCGGTAAGAAATGGAATTATCCGCCGGAACTTATCGTCGCCATCGTGTTCGTCTCCGCGCTCTTTGGGATCGTCGGCGCGCGCGTCTTCTATATCCTTCAATACTGGCGCGACATTCAAGCCGGAAGTTTACGCGAAACGTTGATATCCGCGATCGATATTACGAACGGCGGATTAGTCGTCTACGGTTCGATCATCGGCGGGTTCATCGCCTGCAACGTCTTCTTGTTCGTAAAGAAGCTCCCCGTCTTGGCGACGCTCGACCTCTTCGCGCCGAGTCTCGCGCTGGGTATCGCGATCGGACGTATCGGCTGCCTTATGAACGGCTGCTGCTTCGGCGGACCTTGCGATCTCTCTTGGGGCGTCGTGTTCCCGCCGGAAAGTCCCGCGTATGTCGAACAAACTAACGAAGGCGTCATCTCGCTCTACGGTATCACGCTCGCATTGCCCGAAGATAAAGACGCGCCCGAGAAAACGCTATTCTCGCTCAAATCGAAACACGTCCACTTAGCTACCGAGGCTTACGCGCCGGTATTCGTCGCCGCCGTCGACCCGGGAAGCGAAGCGGAAGCCGCGGGCATACTTCCCGGCTCTCAGATCTGCGAGATGGGACTCGTTCCGAAAGGCATGTTCGCCGACGAAGATCTTTCAAAGATCAATAGAAAGAAGATCAGAAGATTCGTACCGCAAAACAACGCGCAAGTATTCTACTTCTTCCAAAATATGTGGAACAACGATCCCGAACAAGACGTGTTCCTCACGATCATGGACCCGCAGAATAAGAACGACGAAAACGCGACCGCCGACGCGACGCAAAACAACGGCGCTCCGACTCCCGCGTCTTTGCGCAATATCGTCTTCCATCCCGCGCCCGCTGTCGCCAAACCGGTCCATCCGACGCAGATCTATAGCTCGATCGGCGCGTTGATCATCTGCGGGCTGTTGTTGCTTCTCTCCAAATTCGCTAAGAAAGACGGACTCGTTTGCGCGGGCATGTTAATGCTGTACCCGATCCATCGATTCATTATTGAAATGATCCGCTCCGACGAAGAGTCGTTCTGCGGCACGGGCTTAACGGTCTCGCAATGCGTCAGCATCGGCGTGGAGCTTGTCGGCGTCGGTATCTTGCTCTACTCTCTCTTTGTGACGAAGAAACGCGCGTTGGACGGCTTCTTCCCCGTCAAAACGGTTGAAGTAGAAGAGAAAAAAGCGTAATTGCGTGAAATAACGACGTCGCGCCCAAGGATTCCGCCAAAAAATTTGAAAAATTGTTTGACGAATCGTTCACAATTATGCATAATTACTGAAGTCTGTTGCGAAGCGTGTTTCAGTAGACCGAGCTTAAGCGCCAGACCAAGTTCGCGAGAAACTTTACGCCGTTAGACGACCGTGTTCGTCGGCTTTTCCGCGTCCTCATTACGACATATACTCTGTGTTTAGGAGAGATATTCATGCTTACTAAAAGTCGTTCTCAAGTCGCCGCCGCCGGCGAACTACCCGCTTTATTAGCTCAAGCGATGGAAGAAGGCGACGGTCTTCTCCGCCTCACCCCGAACTGGGTCCCGCGCGTTTTCTGCAAGCCCGGTCGTCGTATTAAGCTCGCTCAAACCGACTGGTACGCTCTTGGTCTCGACCGCGGCGGTATCGACGAACGTTGGTTCGCCAGTACGACGGAAGCCGATAACGTCGGTCGTACCGAAGACGAAGGTCTTAGCTACATCCGCGTTGCCGGCAAACGCTTCCTTCTCCGCGACGCCATCACGGAAGGCAAAGGCGCGATCGTTGGCGACGAGATCTGGGATAAGTATCGTCGTTGGCCGGTCTTCTCGAAGTTCTTCGACAACCTCGGACCTCTCCCGCACCACATGCACCAGATGGAAAAAGACGCGAAGTTGACCGGACAAGAAGGCAAGCCGGAAGCGTACTATTATCCGCCGCAACTGAACGCCGCCGAAAACCGCTTCGACTACACGTTCATGGGTCTCGAACCGGGCACCACGAAAAAGCAAGTGCGTAAGTGCTTGGAAAACTGGAACAAGGGCGACAACGGTATTCTCGACCTCTCTCGCGCTTATCGCCTGAAGCCGGGTACCGGTTGGCTCGTTCCGGCGGGCGTTCTCCACGCGCCGGGCAGCGTCTGCACCTACGAACCGCAATGGGGTTCCGACGTCTTCGGTATGTTCCAATCCTTGACCGACCACGACGCTATCTCTTGGGATCTGCTCGTTAAGAACGTTCCCGATGATAAGAAATTCGACCTCGACTTCATCGTCGAACAACTCGACTGGGAAAAGAACGTCGACCCGCTCTTCAAGGAACACAACTACCTCGAACCGATCGTCGACCAAGAAAAATCCGCCCCGAACGGCGATTACGTCGACAAATGGATCGTCTACGGCCTCATC
This sequence comes from Thermoguttaceae bacterium, assembly GCA_045599605.1. GTDB lineage: Bacteria > Planctomycetota > Planctomycetia > Pirellulales > Thermoguttaceae > RUG369. The sequence goes on along the minus strand of JAZRWE010000002.1, from coordinate 10,115 downwards.
GACGGCGAACAAAAAGTTACCGCCAAAGAACTCACCGTTATGCCCGGTTGCAAATGCACGCTCAAAGACGGCGCCGCTAGCGGTTGGATCACGACCCAAGGTCGCGGTACCATGGGCAAGCTCAATATCGAGTCTCCCAATATGATCCATCACGGCGAAGAACCCGACGACGAGATCTTCATTACCGCGACCGCCGCGACGCAAGGCGTCGAGATCGTCAATACCGGTTCCGAACCGTTGGTCGGTCTCCGCTACTTCGGACCTAACGCTCACAAGGCCATGCCGATGATCGGCGATTATCGCAAGTATCTCGAAGACTGAACGCGCTCGAAGCGTAACGCCTGAGAATACGGCAGTTCAATACCAACTCTCGCAAAACGGTTCTCGCTTTGCGGGAGTTTTTTATTGCGTCCGAACTTCTTTTATCCCAAACGGATCTCAATATTTTCAATTATTTCTTAAAAAATATCTCCTTCTCGCAGATTAATATTTCTTTGCTTATTGAGTTACTAGAATTAATTCTAATGCGACGCCGACCCAATAGCGTCGTCATATCATCCAATGTTATTTCTAACCCAAGGAGTCTGCCATGTCTAACATGCTCAGCAGTCGCAAGCGAGGGTTCACGTTAGTGGAACTTCTCGTCGTCATCGCCATTATCGGTATCTTGATCGGGCTTCTTCTGCCCGCCGTTCAAGCCGCGCGCGAAGCCGCTCGGCGTATGCAGTGCACGAACAACGTCAAGCAATACGTGTTGTCGTTACACAACTACCACGACGTCAACAAGGTCCTTCCCGCGTCTCGTATGAATTTCTATAACTTCAATACGAACCAATACGACGACCCCGCGTACGGCGGTTTCGTTAGCGCGACGGTCGCGTTGTTGCCGTTTATGGAACAACAACCGCGTTACGACGCTATCTCCACGATCGCGAAAAACGCCGCCAACAACTCCTGGCCCTTTGCGAGCACGAGCGAATTCACCGACAAGATCCCGACCATTCTTTGTCCGAGCGACGGCATGGCCTCGCAACCTTCCCCGCACCAAAACATGTGTCGCACAAGCATCTGCGTCAGCCTCGGCGACGCCATGTGGCATAACGCGCGTCCGGACTGGGGCGAAAGTTCCGCCTCGCAAGTCGATTCTCGCGGGCTCTTCGCGCCCTTGTCTTGGCGTTCGTTAGCGATCGCCGTAGACGGTACTTCCAATACCGTGGCGTGCAGCGAGATGGTCGGCGACGCCAACGGCTCCACCAAGCTCATGGGCGGCGTTTTCAAGACGGGCTCGATCCACGACGGTCGCGCCAAGCCCGGGCCGTGCCTCACCGAGTCGCGTCGCGCCGACGATCCTAACACGCTAAATTCCGGCACGGACACCTGGCGCGGACTGCTTTGGACCGACGGTCGTTCCGTCAACAGCGCGTTCACGACGATCTTGCCTCCGAACAGTCCGAGCTGCATCTACACTTGGCCCAATATCGACAACTACGCGTGGGGCTGTTTCAGCGCTCAAAGCTATCACTCCGGCGGCGTAAATGTCGGCATGGCGGACGGTTCCGTTCGTTTTGTCTCCGATACGATCGACGCGGGGTCGCCCAACTCGTACGCCGTTACCACAGGCAAATCGCCTTACGGCGTCTGGGGCGCGATGGGCACGCCCGCCGGCGGCGAAACGTCTTCCACCAACTAACGCTTCACCTAACACGAAAGAAATCCAATGATAAGAAAGATACTATTGTGCTCGGCGCTCGCGGCGTCAAGCGTCGTATTCACGAGTTGCGCGGGCGAGAAAACGCCGCCCGACATGCCGAAATTGCAACCCACACGAATCACGATCGTTCAGGAAGGCGGCCCCTGCGTCGACGCCAATGTGCAACTCGTTAAAAAAGACGACTTGAACTATAAATGGCTTGCGGGCGGTCGCACCGACGACAAAGGCGTCTGCGTCGTCAAAACGCAAGGACGATATACCGGCGCGCCGGAAGGCGAGTTCCAAGTCGTGGTCTATAAGACGACGCGTCTGGAAAGCGAAACGCGTAAGAACACGCCGGAACCGCAAGACCCCGCAGAAGCAAAAGAATGGATCAAGAAAGTCGCCGAAGAAGAACTGGAATTCGAAGAGATCGATCCTAAGTACAAGAACTACGCAACTACCGATCTCACGATCTCGATCGCTGCCGGTAAAAACGAAGCGACCTTCGACGTCGGTCCCAAAGTCCGCGTTGAGAATAAGCAAGCGCTTACCAAATAACGCGTAACGCGTCGTCAGACACGCGAAGTTATAAACAGAAAGCCGAAAACCGCAGTACGGCAGTTTTCGGCTTTTTAATTTCTACGCGATCGTTCTAGCGCGACTCATTCGTATTGCGCGACGTCGATCGTCGTGTTGAGGCCGGCCGATTTTGAAACCGTCACGGTAATACCGGAGGTCTCGTAGTTCGTCAATGCCTTCGGGATCTCGTTAGCGGCGGCTTCAAGACGCGCCTGGCGTTCTTTATAATATTCCGCTTTCGCTTCTTCGTTAGAGTCCATATCGGCGGGCTGTTCCGGCTCTTCGATCTGAACGACCTTCGTGAAATAGACTTTGTACTCGCCTTCCGGTACTCCGGACGCTTTCCATTCCCCTTGACGCGTTTCCATCTTCGCGACGCCCTTCGCGACGCCCTTCGCGTCAGTCAGACCGACGTTGGACCAACTCCCGGACGGCGAATCGGTCGTCGGCAGGAAGAAGACGTTGGCGTTAGCGACAGGCGCGTCGCCGTGGACGACAGTGATCGACGCGGAGCAAAGCGCGCGACATTTCAATGTCGAGACAGGTCGCCTCTCGACACTTGCTTAACACGCGGGGAACTTTCATCAATTGCTGTTCCAATATGTCAAAAATATTTCGACCTTAATTATTCGCGATTATAGAAAAACGGAAATGAAAATCAACATAAAAATACATAATATCAAATTTTTATGATTTGACGCCAAATTGACGCCCCAATCGTCTCGCTTTCCAAGAACCGTTGCGCGAACGCGTCGACGTCTATATTGGGTCATACGGTCGTTGCGACAAAGCCGATCGTCGCGTAAGTTACAACACAACGCGCAAAGCGGTCGAAACTCGCGACAAGTTAGATCGCAACGTCGCTCCCGGTTCAGGGGCTCGCTTCGTTAGAATAAATACCGCAAACACTTAGCCGGATACTGATAAACGCGTCGTAGTTACCAAAGAAGTTGTCCAACGTCTTTTTTCTCACCTACAACTTCCACGAACTCTTCAAAAAATTTGCGTCGTAAACTTTCCAATAGCGGCGTTACGTTGTTAACGTTCAATTAACGAAATATCGGCGAAAAGAACAAAAAACACGACCGGTCGCCCGATCGTGTTTGGATATTACTTCCGCGCTTATTTCACACGTTTACGCGCAGTCATTCCTCAAAGCGACGAATGAACGCGGCAAGCGCTTCGGAGGCGCGAACTTACTGAAACGACGTCTCAACTCCTTTCCCAGAAAAGACGTCGTCTTAACTCTAATGATCAATTATTCTCCGGTCGGAGTATATACCTATCGCTTTGGATAAAATCGTTTGCGGACGTAAGGCGAGGAAGTTTCCCATCCTTCATGTCGGGGAATTTTTCCATGATCTCCAAAACAACGCCGGATAATCGTAGAGGGAAATAAGGCGGAGGAACAATTTGCGGCGAGACCAACGAATATCCGCTCGACATAAAATAGTCGCGCGCACTACGTCGCGACAACTCCCTTGTCAGAAACAGATAATCTCGCATTATCCTTGTCTCTAACAATAATTCTTCGTCTTCGATCTCGTTCGTCCACTCCATCTCTTTATACAAACTACTTTGCGAGTCGAGATCTAAAAGATGTTTTGGCGTTGAAGCCATTCTCAACTCGAAAAGATTACAACGCGTTTCCATCGCTAGCGCCGAATATAAAAGAACAACAGGCGTCTCCTCACAAAAACGCGTCCATCGTTCTTCGGTATTAGGTGAAAACTCATAATACGGGGACCATTTTCCGAGCTTTTTCTGATACAGCAAAGCGCCTTTTCTAAAACTTGCCTCCCATTTTTCTAGCGCGATCTTTTCAAACGCCCCGATCCTTTCTTTCGTAAACGGCGCGTTCTCGATCTTGCTCTTTTCTATTGCTTCGCGATCGTTATCAAAAGCGACGGTATCATCTTCGGCGCATTCCCGCACGCAACGAGCAAAGACCTCCTTTTCCTCGTCGGTAAGCGCTTCGACCGCTTCGACCTTTGAGCCGTCGGGACTTTCAGAGCGAACGATATATAGAGTAACGGCGGCCATCACTAAGACTTTTTCTCGCGGTCCAAGTTCGTCCAACGCCTTGAGACACTCGACTATCTCGTCATGAGTCGCTGTTTTTGCGACCTCATAGATAATACAGAAAGGTCGGCAACTCTCGTATGTGGCGCCAAGATCGAGACTCGTTGATTTATTAATAGTCTTCGCCTTATGCTGTTCGAGCGCTTCAAACAAGTCAACAAACAACGGCAGATCAAAAAACATAGACTCGTCGACATTATTCCGAATCGTTTCTAGCAGAGATAAACGCGTCCCCTTCTCGTCGTCTTTACGCGCTTCATTTATCTCCAAAGCGCGCGTCGGATTAGCGTCTATTGCATCATTTAAGAGCGCGTCTATCGCTTTTTGAACGACCTCGGAGACAGAAACGTCTTTGGAAAAGCTATTTCCGGAAACAGGCGAATCGTTCCTTCCCGCTCTTGCCGCAACGAACTGCGTTTTAAGAAAGTCGTTCATTATCAGACTTTCGCCGGTAATATATAAACAAGCTAACGTCGGATCTAGTTCTCTTCGTAACTCTTTTCTATCATACCATTCGGAATAAACACAAGTTTTACTATGCTTAAAACACTCTACTACAGAGTTTAGTTTCTCGTCTTCAAACTTTTTGAAGCTCTCGTTTTTGTCAAGCGTCGCCGTTCCTGCAATTCGGGAAGCCAATGACTCATTGTCATACGTCGCCTGCGCCAATACGAGCGCGCATAAAAAGTCTACCGGCAACTGCTTTGTATCGTTATTCCACAAAGCCAAAAGCCTATAATATTTTAAATACTCCCCTTCCAATTTCCGGTCGTCTTTTCTCGGAAAACGATACAGATCGAAACACGCCTGAGTCGCCGTCATATCGTCTTCGCGCAAGCGCTGTCCCGCGAATCTGCGATCGAGCGCCATATAAGAACCGCATTCCTCTCGTAACTCCGCTTCCCACCGCGCGTTCAGCTCGGCGTTATCCGCTTTGGGAAACGCGACGGCGCGGTCGTTAAGTTCCTGTTCAAGCTTCTGTAAGACGAGACTTTTTTCATCGTCGTTCAAACCCGTCGCCGGAACGATACCGCGCGCTTCTTTCTCGCGTTGCGATTCCACAAAAGCGATCAACGCTGCGCAAGTCAACGCCTTTTCCTTCGCAGGCATATCGGCAAGTTCTTCTACGCATTCTAAGACTTCGCTAACGCTCGCGTTACGCGCGATCTCATACAAAGCGTAGTTCGGACGAAATTCGCTATAAGTCAAGTCGTAACGACAGTTCCAATTACGGTACTCAGACAACGTCGTTCCGGCGTAAACGTCGAGCGGTAAGACGTTCGTTACCTCGGCGACTTCGCGGATCGCGTCGCGCAGGGAAAGCGCCGAGTCCGCCGCGTTAACAGAACAAATACCGCAAACGCTTAGTAAGACAGTTCCTAAGAAGCGCATCGTCGTCAACAAAATATCTTTCATTTTCTTACCTACGACTTTCACGAACTCTTCCAAAATATGAGTCGCAAATTTTCAAATATTTCATTACTTGTCTATGATCGATTACTGCAATACCCGAATCGAAAAGAGAGAAGAGACACGACCGGTCGCCCGATCGTGTTTGAATATTACTTCCACGCATATTTCGCGCGTTTACGCCTAGTTGTTACTCCAAGCGACGAGCAAGTACGACGAAAGTTCATTTTTCTGGAATCAAGTCCCGAACGCTCTCGGGAACGAGGTCTCTCATCTGACGAACAACGTCGCATAAACGAACCGAGCTCGACGCCGTCGTAAATCTCGGCGACGGCGCAGATCCATGGTTATTCGTATTATCGGGCGCTCGTCTCGCCAGATCGGAATTCAAGTAGAGATAATATCTCATCCTTCTAATATCCGCCATAACGCCTTCGTCATTGACTCCCTCGAGCCACGAAGACAGCCCGGGGAGCTTATTCGTTGAAGCGAGATCGTCGGCTGTTATGTCCGAAAACGCTCTTAAGTCGCTGAGATCGCAACACGTTTCCGTCAACAGCATCGAATACAAAAGGACGGTCGGCGCCTCGTTGCAGAATCGAGTCCAGCGTTCCTCAGCGTCGCGCGTGTAGACGTAATACGGGTTCCATTTTCCAAGTGTTTTTTGATATTCCAACGCCAACGCTCTAAAACTTGACTCCCATTCTTCCATTGTTCCTTGGACGCTATCCCAAACAACGTTCGCGTCTTCTGAACACCTCCGAACACATTGAGTAAAGATTTCCTTTTCAGCGTCGGAAAGCGGCCTAAGCTCGTCTATTCCGCGCGACTTGTTCGACTCGGCGCCGTTTTCCGAACGAGCGATATACAGACATATAGACGCCAACGCAAACGCTTTTTCTTTATCCGAGAGCTTATCGAACCCTGTGAGACTTTCGACGACTTCGTCATGAGTCGCTTCTTTGGCAACTTCAAAGAAATCAAAGAAGGGACGACTACGCTCATAAGTGACCGAAAGATCGATTCTCCCCGGCCCCGTCGCGACCGACTTCTCTTGTTCGCACATTTTATATAGTCCAATAAAGAGAGGTAACGAAAAATACGTCGAGCCCTCGGCGGTATTCCGGAGCGATTCTAACAGCGATACGCGCGCTCGTTCTTCTACGCTTTTATCATCCGCTCGCGTCTCCAAAGCGCAAGACGTTTCTGCGCTTAGCGTATCGTTTCGTAACGCGCCGAGCGTCTTTCGTACGACTTCCGAAACTAGAACGTCTTGAGCTGAACTATTTCCATCAACGGGCGTTTCCCCCTCGGACGTCCCGGCTCTGAGCGCAATAAACTGGGTCCTGAGATAGGCGTTCATGATCAGACATTCGCCGTATGAATATGCTCTCTCATTCGGGTCCGCGCCTACCAACAGCTCAGGCGCTAGTCCACGCGTCTTGCCTTGACTACTGCGAAAACACTTCTCGACCGCGTTTCTTTTCACTTCTTCCATTGTAGCGAAAAGCGTCGCTTTCTCGTCGTTCCTCGAGCGTTCAATGATATTGGCTTCCCAAAGTTCTTGCATATGCGCCGCTTGTGCTAATACGAGAGCGCATAAAAATTCTGCGGGCAACTGTTTCGTCTCATTATTCCACGTGGCAAAATACTTAAGATACCTCGGCACGAGTTCTTCCGATCTTCTTGGCGGAAAACGAAAAAGATCGACGCACGCGCTTGTCGCCGTAACCTTATCTTGACAAAGTAGCATAAAGATATGACACTCGTCTAGTAACTCCGCTTCCCACCGCGCGTTCAGCTCGGCGTTATCCGCTTTGGGAAACGCGACGGCGCGGTCGTTAAGTTCCTGTTCAAGCTTCTGTAAGACGCGACTTTTTTCATCGTCGTTCAAACCCGTCGCCGGAACGATACCGCGCGCTTCTCTCTCGCGTTGCGATTCCACAAAAGCGATCAACGCTGCGCAAGTCAACGCCTTCTCCTTCGCCGACATATCCGCAAGCGCTTCGACACATTCTAAGACTTCGCTAACGCTCGCGTTACGCGCGATCTCATACAAAGCGTAATTCGGACGAAATTCGCTATAAGTCAAGTCGTAACGACAGTTCCAATTACGGTACTCCGATAACGTCGTTCCGGAGTAAACGTCGAGCGGTAAGACGTTTGTTACCTCGGCAACTTCGCGGATCGCGTCGCGTAGGGACAAACTCGTCGATTCTTTCACGTTGAAGTCTTGCCCGGTACAAATGCTCGGTAGGAAAACCAATAAAAGACTGAAAACAGTCGCATAAAATCGCAATTCCATGTTATCCTCCAATCGTATCTCAATTCGAATCGGGTCAAACTTCGGCAGAACACGAAGTCGGAACCTTCGTCAAAAATTATGGGAGGAATATCGCTATAAAAGAATTTGACCCCCTCATGGCAATGCAATTCCGTTGCATAATTTAATCAACATAATATTAATTAACACGGTGGAAGATCAAAGTCAAGCAGATTCTATGAGAAAGAGTCAATTTTCTATAAAATTTAATAATTTTTTATATTGGCAGCGTCACGGCTCCCAGATCGCGCTACCGCGGCCGCGACAGCGCGGCTCCCGGTTCGCGTTACCGCGCGGTTGAAAAGACCCGCTCGCTTGCCGCAGTAGTAATAACAACGCTCGTCGCGTTAGCGCTCACGTAGGAGCCGCAAATTGTAGGGCGACTTGCTCGCCCGGGCGCCACCGGGCGCAGCGGGATCGCGCTACCGCGCGGATGAAGAGTCCCGCTCGCGTTGCTCGCTTGTTGCAGTAGTAATACCACCGCACTTGCCAACTACCGCGCTCGTCGCGAAAGCGCTCACGTAGGAGCCGCAAATTGTAGGGCGACTTGCTCGCCCGGAGATTGCGGACGGAACTGCGCCGCCCCCGCAAGAAAAATCACATTACCGTCTCGGCCAAGAAATGAAAAAAGCCGCAGGTCGGAGACCGTACGGCTTTAATATATCGAAGTAAAGTCAAATCACACAGTATGAACTTATTGAATCGACCTTTTTAAAACAACCCGCAAGGAGTTGAGTTTCTAATATCCTTAGAAAGGAGGTGATCCAGCCGCAGGTTCCCCTACGGCTACCTTGTTACGACTTAGTCCCAATTGCAAAGTTCATCTTCGGCGCTTAGCTCCATAAGGTTGCTTCGGCGACTTCGGACGCCCCCTGCTTTCGTGGCTTGACGGGCGGTGTGTACAAGGCTCAGGAACACATTCACCGCGGTATGCTGACCCGCGATTACTAGCGATTCCGGCTTCATGTAGTCGAGTTGCAGACTACAATCCGAACTGGGGATCCTTTTTGGGGATTTGCTTAACTTCACAGTCTTGCTTCCCTTTGTGGAATCCATTGTAGGACGTGTGCAGCCCTAGGCGTAAGGGCCATGAGGACTTGACGTCGTCCCCGCCTTCCTCCGCATTAACTTAGGCAGTCTCGCTAGAGTACCCAACTGAATGATGGCAACTAACGACAGGGGTTTCGCTCGTTAAGGGACTTAACCCGACGTCTCACGACACGAGCTGACGACAGCCATGCAGCACCTGTGCAAGTTTCACTATTGCTAGCAACTTACTCCCCTTTCAGGGAGGGTATCCATGCATGTCAAGCCTAGGATAAGGTTCTTCGCGTAGCCTCGAATTAAGCCACATCCTCCACCGCTTGTGTGAGCCCCCGTCAATTCCTTTGAGTTTCAGCCTTGCGACCATACTCCCCAGGCGGAGCGCTTAAAACTTTCGCTACGCCCGAGAAAGAAAATTCTCCCTCGAACAAGCGCTCAGTGTTTACGGCTAGGACTACCGGGGTATCTAATCCCGTTCGCTACCCTAGCTTTCGCGCTTGAGCGTCAGTTGAAGCCCAGTAAGCCGCCTTCGCCACCGGTGTTCCTTGCGATATCAAAGCATTTCACCGCTCCACCGCAAGTTCCGCTTACCCCTACTTCACTCTAGTTTTCCAGTTCGAAGCCCAGTTCCACGGTTGAGCCGTGGGATTTCAGACCCCGCTTAAAAAACCGCCTACGCGCCCTTTAAGCCCAGTGATTCCGAATAACGTTAGAACAGTTCGTCTTACCGCGGCTGCTGGCACGAACTTAGCCCGTCCTTCCTCAAAAGATAGGTCAAATACGATGGATTGCCACCGTAAATTTCCGCCCTATCGACAGTACTTTACAATCCGAAGACCTTCATCATACACGCGGCGTCGCTCGGTCAGACTTTCGTCCATTGCCGAAGATTCTCGACTGCAGCCGCCCGTAGGCGTCTGGGCAGTGTCTCAGTCCCAGTGATCGGGGTCGCGCTCTCACGCCCCGTACCCATCATCGCCTTGG
>JAZRWE010000001.1:0-210565 GCA_045599605.1 Thermoguttaceae bacterium | reverse complement strand
CGCGTTGCTCGCTTGTTGCGGCGATGGTAATCGCTCCCGTTGGTCGCTTGCGGGGGGTGGGAGAGAGAAAGTGGATCTTCGCTCGCGTTGCTCGCTGGCTGCGGCGTCGTGGTCGGCGGCGCTTACCATTCTTTGTGTACTGCGGCGCCAAAATGCTCGACGGCGATCGCGTCTAACGCCGCCGCTATCTCTTTGAAGTCGCGATTTAGATCCAGAGTTCTGACGCTTATCTTGTTGCCGCTCATGTTATAGGTCTGATTCGGCTGTATCTCCTCGTCGGTCTTAGCGTAAAGCAGCATCCCGGCGACAGTCGAGTCCTCCGCTTTCATGCGAGCTTCTTGGTTCTTCACATAAGCGAATATCTGATAGAGATTTCCGGAATGGATCGTAGGCTTGTCATGATATACCTGCGTCGTCTTGCCGTAGTATTTGGCGTCGATAATAAGCGCTTTGTTTCCATCGCGAAGCATAACGTCCGTTTTCATCTTGGGCAACATATAGCTCTCGTCGTCGTCCAATGCCCACGGGATCTCTGGCGCGTCAACTTCAAGTTGTGGATATTCCTTTTTGTAGAACTCCAAGACGAACTTTTCGTAGAGTTTGCACATGAGCCGATCGTCCAGAAAATCCATTACCTTGGTTTTCCCGTCGGTCGTCGTCTGTAAGAGCCCTTTCAAGACGAGATAACAAATAGATACGAGCATCCTGTACGTCTGATTATTTTTGTCGTACCGCACATCCCATTTGATATTATGGACGTCAAGTTCGTCGACCTCGGGCAAGAAGATCAGGATTTTTTTCAGCTCCTTCTTCCTGCTCTTAGCGATATCCGCGTGAAGGAGTTTCAGCATCGTCGTTTTTACGATCCGATTGAGGTAAGTGTTTACCGAGAATTCGTCGTAAGTGCAGACGAGCAGTTTTCTTAGCGTCGTCTGCGTCTTGACGGAACTCGTAATATCGAGCTTGCCCCTTAGCCCGGAAAGCGCGGACGTTTCGGAGATATACTCGCGCCCGAGTCCGCGCTTGAGTTGTAACGACATTCCTTTACCAAGGATCGCCGCGCACAACTCCGCCACGTTGTCAAAACTCTCCGTCGCGACGCTCTTATAGCCTTGTTCGTTCAAGACTTGGAACGAGTACGCGAGCATATGGAATATGTTGCGTATCGGGATCACTTGCTAGCGCTCCCGGTGTTATTGATAGCGCTCCTAAGTTTTTCCGCCCATTCCTTCGCTTTGCCCGGTTCGTCGTACCAGTATTCATTCAGCAACGGCACGATCTCGTATTTGACGATATTGGCAAGCGTTTTCTCGGACGCCTCTTTCAAATTACAGAAATAGCTGTGCCCTACGCAGAACCCCTCGCCCAGAGAGTCGTCCTTGGCGATCTCTTTGTTCAACTCCTTAACACAATCTATCAGTCTGTTGAATTTTTCGCTACTAAGTCGGTCTTTTTCCTTTTTGAACCCATCCGTTTCAAAGCCCGGCGTCATTTCAAAGAACGCGAAACGGCGACGCAACGCGTAATCAAGCATAGCCAAACTTCGGTCGGCGGTGTTCATCGTGCCTATGATATAAACATTTTTGGGGACAGAGAATTTCTCGTCCGAATACATTAGTTGCAGGGGGGTGCCGCGCTTATCGTTTTCAATAAGCATGAAAAGCTCGCCGAAGATCTTGCTGAGATTGCCTCGGTTTATCTCATCGATAATAAAGAAGTATTTGTTTTCAGAATGCCCCTTTGCCTCCGTACAGAATCTGTAAAAAGGTCCCTTCTTGATCTCAAACCCGGCATTACCGCCAGCAGGTCTGAAACCTTCAACAAAGTCCTCATATGTATAGCTTTGATGGAACTGGACCATCATAACGCGATTTTGGTCTTTTACGTCCATCATCGAATACGCGAGTCGTTTGGCGGTAAAAGTCTTACCTACGCCCGGCGCGCCTTGAAGAATAATGTTCTTCTTTCTATCAAGTAGTTCGACCAACGTGTAGTAGTCGTCCTCCTTGATATAAACTTCGTCAAGGAAATTCTTAGAACTATACGCTTCATCGTCATTAAACAAAGCGTTTAATTGGCCCACATAGTCGGCGGAAGTGATATCCGTAAGCGTCTTCTGTGCAAAGGACTTCTTCTGAACGGTAGAGTCGGAAAGTTTCCATTCGCCTTTATGGGTCCATCTAACGTTACGCAGGTTCGGATAATGTTCGTCGACAGAACGGTCGTAATTATATTCAGAAGTAACGACGCCTCTACCAACGAGTAGCTGAACGCCTTTTTTTACAAACACGATATCGTCAGGTCTCATATCGTGGACAAACTGCCACGTGGCATGTGCAGAGCTCGCGTGATTCTTATCAGGATCGATCTTGGCCTCCATCGCGGCCTTCATCTCGCCCTTAGACTTAAAGTCCGAGAGGTTACCGAGCTCATGCCAACCAAGCCCCATAACGCCCTGCTCGCGGAATTTATCCCACATTTCAGCGCCTTCGCCGGGGGCATAGAGCCAGTAACGAGGTCTAACATCCTTGTCGGCTAACTTATCCCCTTTTTTCGCCTTCTTTTCTTTTTTAACTTCTTCGTTATAGCAATTCCATGCGGCAAAGGATAGATCCTTGAAATCCTTTAATTTAGACACGCCGCTCTGCAGATAATCGTTCAATATTTTTACAATTTTCCAATAGTTGTCAGCGGCGATTTTTTTCTCAATTTTCGGAAGTGAAGAAACAACGCTCTTGGGTATATAGCCGGATTTATAAATATACCATACATTTCTTTTGTCTAGGCTAAGGAAAGCATGCGGCGCTATCCAGAAAAGTCCCATTGAGACAAAAGCGCTTCCGTTGTACTTCATCTTGACGACAAGTTCAAAGTATTTAGAAACATTCTGCAATGAGTCGCGGGTACGATCGGCGGCGTAGCTTAAAGCGGCTTCAAAAAGCTTCCACAGATAATTGAAGTCCTCGTCGTCTCGTTCTCCAACAAAGTTATAAAACACGGCGTTACTATTACTTAGAACAGGCAGACCGTTAAACGAGACGGGCGTTTCCGTCTTGACGTCAAAAAGACGCCTGATCTCGTCAACGATCTTAGTTCTTTTGTCGCCTAGTTTCCCCTTATTGAAAAGTCCGAACACGGTAAACGGGTCAATATCCACGAGCTGATTATCTTTTTCAAGAGTCGGCAAAGGTAGCCCGATGTTTTCATAGATAGCCTTGACCTTTTCGATAAGTTCCGTTCTGTTGTTTTTGTAAGTCAGAAGCTTATCGGCAAATTCTTTATAGAAATCTACCCATTGAAACCCGTCGTTCATATCTTTACTCCAAATCTCTTTCGTGTTTTCCCGGGGAACGCGACGGCGTTTTTTCCAAAACGATCGCGTTCCTCTACGCGCTCGACCAATACTTCAAGCGACGCGATCGCGCGCGTTATCGCAGTTTCTGCAGGAGCGCTTCGCAACCTTTTTCGACGAGTTCATAAGTTTCGTCGAAATCGCCGTGATACCACGGGTCGTCGATATCGCCGGGCGCGTCGGTGAAATCGAGCAATCTGCATATCTTATTCTCGGGGTCTTTGCCGACGATGCGCGTCATATTCCGCGTATTGATATATTCCATCCCGATAAGGTAGTCGAATTTATCGTAATCGTCTTTACGCATCTGTCTTGCGCGTTTCCCCGCGCAGTCGATCCCGTGTTTCGCAAGTACCCGCTTCGTACCAGGATAGACCGTGTTACCCAACTCTTCCGTACTCGTCGCCGCCGACTCCACGTAGATCTTGTCCGTTAGCCCCGCCGACGCGACCTTCGATTTCATCACAAATTCCGCCATCGGACTGCGGCAGATATTGCCGTGGCAGACAAATAGGATCTTGATCATCTACTATGCTCCAATGTTTTGAATGTTCTTGCGTTGAGAACGCGCTATGAACGCGACGTCATTTCAATAGGGCGTTCTTGCCAAGGTAGGCGATTAAATACATTATTAATACAGTCTATCTGCTAAACTTTCCTAGCGTAAATACAACTATACTAGACCTCACTCGTCATCCTCGTCGTCGAAATCACCATCCATTTCATCTTGACTTACATCGGTAAACTTGACACCAACCTCCATAAACGCTCTTTTAAACAGTTCTGCGCGCCCTTTAATGAACTCAATATAATTCTCTTGACGCATAAACTCCAGTAATTCATCATTGATAAAGTGATTATCCAACCTACCCTTCAATTGATTTTCAGTCAACGGAACGTCCTTCATAATGTCCTTAATGTAATGGCACGTCTTTCCATCCTGAATATGAACATTCGATTCTTTCGTAAGCCAAGTAAAATTAAAGACTGAATTTATTACTTTTGGGTATCTATCTCCATATTCAGCTTTTGGGAAAATATGATGTAGATCACAAGCAACGAGATTCTCTCCAATCCCTACGGAGTTAGAGGTATAAAAATCTTTTAAACCTTTATTATTTAACAAACATAACACGGCTTTGCCAAATGCGCCATTCTTTTTATTTACGATTACTATATTAGTGTTCCATTCGACGCCATGTTCTATTATTAAAGGAGTTTCCTCCTGCTCGATCCACCGCATTAAAGCTTTAAAATCGTCATTTATTTTTGCGTTCGTACCTTCAGTATATCTAGCAGATAAGGCAACAGTATAAAAATAGACTTTTAACTTCTTTTCGATGTTAGCTTTTTTTGGAACAGATATCTTCTTGATATATTTCGTTTTAGCCAAAACAGCCGCAATGATAGGAACTATTGGAGTATATGGCAATAGATCAAGATTTTTCTTTGTTCCTGCTCCAAATGAATCTAATAACAGTACAGTTTGCTCAATTCCATCGATTGCATCATTCCAATAATTTTCGATATCGCAACATTCAAGAACCTTGGCTAATGAATTTGCACCTGCGATTTTGTTAGCCAATAAAGCAATAATTTGTAAAACAATCGTCGGTTCCTTTTCTAATAAAATTTTTAAATACGGATGTGAATCTTTCGCTTGATTCACCTTTTCTTTTAGATTTATATCTTGTGCAATAAAAACAGCAAGACAAATATCAAATATAGATAATTTCAGCCCCGTTGTATTTATTGTTTGGAAGACTTTACAAACGGCTTCCATTGTGGTTTTTTCAGATAATACAATGGCAGGAAAAGCATAATCAAGAATGGAATCGATGTAATTTTCAAAATTCCATTTCACAAATTCGGCGAGTTTTGATTTTCCGAGGTCTTTCGCGATAACCTCTCCATATCGTTTAATCTCCTTTCTCATTTGTTGCCGATCAACCAAAAAAGACATCGGAAACAAACCTTTTTCCATTTCCCCCAATAGAACATCTTTATGCTTCTTATGTTCAATTATTGTTTCGAAATCAACATCGCTTATTCCTTCTTCATGCTGTTTCATCAACTTTTCTAAGTTGATATAATATGTATACGGTCCTGTATTAGTAAACACAGAAAAGCATGAAGTCATTCGTTGTTGACCATCTAAGACTAGTATTTCCGGCCTTTCTGTAAAGCTTTTCTTATCGGCGTATTTAAAAGGCTGTGCGGGAATCAATAGGTTATCTTGACTCACTTTTAAGAACAACAAAGAGCCAACAGGATATGAATGCTGAATAGAGTTGATCAAAGATTTGATCTTAGAAGGCGTCCATTTGAAATCTCTTTGAAAACAGGGCAACTGATACTTACCACTTTTGATTGAGGTAATAAAATCAATAATCTTTACATCAACATGACTAAAATTCGACATAGTATACCTTTACAATATGGTTCGTCTCTACTCACCACATCTGTTTTCAAAAACGATTGTGTTTCTACCCACCCCTAATGTGAACAACTACATACAACAATAAAAGGTGTTTCGTTTACCAACTATTTTCAACAAATTCACATAAAAATCAAGTGAAACATCTAGTGACAATTTTAGTATTTTTTCCTCCGCGTTCCAACGCAAGACGCCCCGAAGACGTGGAACACGCATAGTTTTAACGACGGCGGAATCTCAAGCGCTTATTTCTCCCATCAATCATAAATGCAAGTTGAGTTTCAAGCCTTCTTTGAATCCATTGGGATATGTAAACACCTTCGTTTTCATATCAAACACAGGATTTCTATCATGAATGATCGCGTGATGGTTAGGACAAACGATCATCAGATTGCTCGGGCTAGCATCTAAACTCTGGGTAAAGTATCTAATATAATGAGCGTAGATCAGGTTAGAACTGTATTGTTCGCCGATACGTTCGCCGCAGATCTGGCATCGATATCCATACAAGGATTTCAACGTAGCGCTTAGCGTTCTCGATAGTCTTCGAACCTTTTTCATTCCTCTTTCAAGCGAGATAGGAGTAGGTTGAGAAACCGACGTTTCAAAATCAAGTTCGCTTATTCTCTCGATCCAACTTGTTTCCTCTTTAAACTCTGTATTGGTAATACACTCCAATAAGAGAACGCCCTTCACCGGGGTCGCATAGAGAATAAGAAATTCTTTTTCGCTCGGGTCAAGTTTCATCAGCTTGTTTTTGTTTTCCGGAAACGACCTGAATCGATTAACTTTGTCATACGTTATCGCAAATTTTTCGCGTAACGTTCTAACTAAGTCGCTGTTTTCAGAATACCTTATTTGTAAGACGTCCACATGCCCGGCGTATTTATCTCGACTAAAAGGTTGGTTTATCAACTTTGCGGGATATGTATTTCCGTCTAAAAGTAGCTTTATATTCTCGCTTTCCCCGGGCGCCAGATGAAAACCTAGACTATCAAAAAACATCTTATGACAATAAGAAGGAATACTCATGCCCTGAGATAATACTGATTTATCGACTTCTTTTTGAAGTAAAACGGTATCCATACAAACACCTATTTAATTATTGAAACCCCAAGGCTCTTTGTGTCTTTACCCCGCTTGATTCTTTCCGTCCCTACGGGAGCTGAAATAGCGTTCAGGCGTATTTTTTGAATACGCGTTTCATCACCAACATATTCTCAATAAACCATTGGAACTGGTTTTCCCAATCCTTTTCGTTTTTCAGATCGTCGACCTTCTTTTCAATTAAAATCTTTGCCGCCTTTTTGTTCGGTAATTCATTCCATTCGAAGTTCAGACCTGTTTCAGCCTCGATCTCGTTTCTCTTTTCAAACAGTTTCTGAAATAACTCCTTATCATTTTCAATATACAATTCAACGCAAATGACATTCTTCTGTAACAAAGCAAGCAAGGCAATATAGCCGCCCTTCAAACCAATGAAGTAATTTAGCCAATTATCATAAGACGGTTTACGGCGATGGAATTCCTTTACCATCGCGGGATTTTTGAAAGCGTACTCGTTAAAAGCCTCCCAATACTTATATCGGAAATTCTCTGTTTCGCCGATCTCACCCGTCGCCTTGCGTTGTATCTTCTGCCAATCGTTCGGTTTCTCGATGACGTCGAATTTCACGGCGGTATCAGAGTTTCCGATCTTGTATAGCTTTACTTCGCAAAGGAAGAAATTGGCGTGTTCGTCCGTATGATTATTTAACCACTCGATCGCAGAACGATGTTCGTCGCGAGCACGTTTCACCACCCAGATAACGATCTCGGCGCCCTTTCCGGAGGCATAAGTAATCAGTTTTCCAAGATGATCGTGGTTGGTGTCTTCCAACTGATTTTCAATAATGATCCGCTTATCGGTATTGGCCTCCTTAGCGTAAATGTCAGTTCTGAAATTTCCTACGGGGCTTTCAGTCTCTTCCAATTCGATATCCACCCCTACGGCTTCGCTCAAAATTGCAAGATTTTCCTCTTCCGCTAGCCACGGCGTAAATTTTTTCGCCTCATCTCCCCATACCTCTCGAAGGTCCGTAACCTCTTCTAGCTTTGCTAATTTTACCATATCGTATCCTTTGATTTTCAACCAATTACGCAACGCCCCTTTCGCGCGTTATCGCTACTTGCCCCGCGTCGCGCACACGACGTCCATATAATCTAAATTACTTTTCGCCTTGTTCCTGACGTCGTCGGGGACGCATATCGGGCGATCGCGGAATTTCTCGAGCTGTTCGCAGACGAGTTGCGGGTCGACGTCGCTAAGTTGCACGCATCGCTCGGACTCCCCGATCTGGGCGTAGTATCGCTTGGTCTTGGTGAGGTGGACGGGGGTCGAGACGACGCTCTTTCCTAGCGATGAGGAGACGACGCCGACGTGCATCTTCGACGTCACGACTTGGTCCATCTCGTTCAATAACGCGCATAACTGCATGACGTCGCGGAAATGATGGCGATAGACGTCGACGCCGCGGGCTTCCAGTTCTCGCAGTAACGCGTCTTCTTGCAACGCTTTAACGGGGTCGGCGAGGTCGTCGGTGTTGTCGTAAGACGCGACGACGCAGTACTCGCGTTGGCGACCGTCAAGGTATCGCAGTATGCCCGCGCCGACGCGCTCGCGGAAGCGTTGGTTCGTCTTCGCTTTGCCGGGGATATGGATGAACAACTTCTTTCTGCCGTCGGCAAAACGCTCCAACGCCTCCTTCTCCTCCAACGCCGGCAAGCGCTCCGGGATCGTGACTTGCGCGGTATCGGCGGTCAAGACGATCTTGCCGGACTTGACCCCGTTACGCTCGAAATACTCTTTTGTCGCTGCGTCGCGCGCCGTGACGTATTCCGCCTTATTCATCGTCCGCACGATGCATTTCCTAACGAATCGCGAATGGATCGGGGCGCCGCCGACGCCAAGCATATACGTCTTCTTGCGCAACGCCTGAAACAACATCGTCGGCAAGACAAATCGCAGAAATCGCAGTCTCGATTCCGTGAAGCTGAATTTCGCGGTGTTGTCGCCAAAGAGGTTGCCGCCGACCAATACGAACGCGTCCGCTTGGAGTTGGCGCCATAAACTCGGCTTCGCGGTATAGCCGACGTTGCGTCTGCAGAACTCGCCAAGACGATAGAACGGATACGAAAATAAGTCGACGTCGACGCCTAACTCTTTGCATTTGTCATAGAAGATCCGCGCATAGAGTATGTCCCCGAAATTCGCGCCATGTAAAAAGCCATGTAATACGACCTTCATATCGTCCTCGCTCAACGTGTTGTGATCCTATGCCTTGACGCGCGTCGCCGGTCCGACGCGGCGCGTGGGAGTCGCGTTTGTGGCCAAGCGTTCGCGCCGCTACTCGACGCCGTTATCCGCAGGGCCGTTCTTACATTATAATCAGAAACCGCTCGCGCTTGACGCACATTTCCGAAATTCCGCCGACATTTGAACGCTCGCGACTCGCGTAAACTTGCCCGTCGATCGGCGTCGCGCCTATAAACAAGCGGCGCGAGCAGAGCTTCCACCCTACTCGCGCCGAGGCGATCAATACACGACTTTCGTTCGTTTTCCGCGTTCCGACAGCTCTTTTTCTTTCTTATTCGCGATAACGTCGCGGAAGAAAAAGTATAATCCGAAGATCTGCGGAAGCAACGCCAACATGAACGCCGCCAAGATGCCGAGATATTCGTTAAATACCGCCGAGAATTGGCATTGCATCAGGCATCTGCCTAAATTCTTAGCGCGTTCGACGTCGTCGGGGGAACAAGTGGAGGTCGTGGAAAACAGGTACAAGCAGCACAGCGGCGTTACCCACAACGCGAAATGGAAGAGCCAGCGCGTCGACTCGGTAATGATCCTGCCGTATTTGTTGGAGTACTCGCTATAATTTCCCCAGAAATAGCAGTACAGGTTCTTCTCGTCGATATCGAGAATCCGCGCCAGCTCCACTTCGATATGGTCGCGCAGGAACCGATTCAACCTGTTGGTCACGCGGTAGTTGATAAACACGAGTCTCGCGAAATAGATAGTCGCCCAGGGCGCGAGCCAGATCGCCCACCCCGCGCCTTCAAAATTGCGATTGAAGCTCATCGTCATCAGCGTACCGAGCGCGACTAGCCATTGGATGAAGAAATATATGCGCTGCTTAACGCGCATGCCCGTCTCCTCATGCAGCTTATCGCACGCCAACAACAGGTACTGAAATAATTTGTCGTCGTTGGAACTCGAAGCGTATTTGTGCGATAAGATCTTCGCCGTCCTGGTTTTGGAATGAAAAAGATGCAATTTGTGCTCCTTCTCGCGCTAATACCGCGAATTATCGTCGTTTAACAAGTACGCGTTATTATACTCGCGCGAGAATAGCTAGCCAAGACGTCGAGCGCAAAAAAACTACGCTTGCGGTCGCGCGTCGACGAGTCGCGCCAGCAACGCCGCGGCGGCGTCGAGTTCGCGCTGTTCGTGCGTCGCCATGACCGCGACGCGGATCCGCGCCGCGCCTTGCGCCACCGTAGGATAACGTATCGCGGAGACGTAGTACCCCGCTTGGAACATCGAACGGGCAACGCGTACCGCGCGCGCTTCGTCGCCGACGACGACCGGAATTATCGGGGAGCAGTTCGTCGCGTCGCATTCGACTCCGTACGCGTTAAGTCGATCGCGGAAATATCTTGCGTTAGCTTGCAGTCTCCTTACGCGTTGCGGTTCGTCCTCGACGAGCTCGATACCCGCCAACGCGCACGCGGCGGCGACGGGCGAAAACGCGGTGGAGAAGACGAACGCGCGCGCTTTGTTTTGGAGGTATTCGATAAGCTCGGCCTTTCCGGCGACGTACCCGCCTTCGGAGCCAAACGCTTTACTGAGCGTTCCCATCATCACGTCGGGCTCGCGTCGCAGCGCGTAATGCTCGGCTACCCCGCGACCCGTGGAGCCAAGCGTGCCGACGGCGTGCGCTTCGTCGAGCATCGAGATCGCGCCGTAGCGTTCGCAGACGTCCAAGAACCGCGGGCAATCCACGATATCGCCGTCCATACTGAACACGGCGTCGCTCACGACCAACGCGCGTCGACGCGGCGTGGAGGCGAGCTTGCGTTCCAAGTCGGCCATATCGTTATGCTTATAGACGACGACGCGCGCTTTGGACGCCCTGCAGCCGTCGATGACGCTAGCGTGATTGAGCGCGTCGCTGAACACGGCGTCGCCGGGCCCGACGAGCGCGGCGATCGTGGCGAGATTGGCGGCGTAACCGGTATTGAAGACGATAGCGCGTTCGGCGTGTTTGAATTGCGCGATCTTGCGTTCTAGCGCGAGATGCGCGGGGCACGTGCCGGTCGTGAGTCTCGATCCGCCGCTACCGCAGCCATAGCGTTGGACGGCGTGGACGGCGGCGGTTTTGAGTCGATCGTGCGCAGCAATATCGAGATAATTATTGGAGGCGAGCAGAATTACGTCGCGCCCGTCGACGCGAACGCGAGCGCTCTGCGCGGACTCGAACGTCGTTATCTTGCGTCGCAGATTCGCGGCGTCGAGTTTCCGCAGCTCCGTATTGAGAAACGCGAGTCTATCGCGGTCGACGCGCGGGGCGGTCGGAGTTAGCGGGCGCACGTTCCTGACGACGACGTATTCGTTTTGGAGATACTCGACGGCTTTTTCGAGTTCGTAGTTCCGGGAGTCGAACAAGAAGACGCGTCCGCCGCGCGGGGTCCCGGCGTATTTGAGCGGCGATATCCTGATATAACCCAGTTCTTTAGAGGCGACATAGCCGGTAGTGTAGTCGGGGTCGTCGGAGACGCAGATCTCGGCGACGACGCCGGGGCAATGCGCGACTTTGGTCGCCAAGACGACGGCTTCTTCGTAATGCTCTTTCCCGTCGGGGAACGGTTCGCGCGCGTCGCGTTGGCGATCCATATTGGTAGCGCGCACGCCGCGTTCTTTATCGGGCTCCAATCTCTCGAGGGTATGGATATCGACGAGGGCCGCCCCGCGAGTGGGGAGCGCGGTCTGCAAGAGGTCGACGATCTCGTCTGCGCGAGTTACCCCGATATCACGCAAAGCGGCTTTGACGACCTCCGCGCCGTCGGCGGGGCAATCGACCTCGACGCTCCGCGTTTCCAGCGCGTCAAGATAGCGCACGGCGTTTGCGTCGACGCGATGTATTTTGATCCCAATATCGTCTGCCCGTCCTTTATCATGCGCGATCGCCCTCGCGACCAACGCGTCGACGCATTCGCGCAGTCTGTCCTCGCCAACCAGCTTCTCCGCGCCCGAGATATGCTCGTCCGCCCCGCCGGCGCGCCGCGACGCGCGCATCTTCACGCTGTATAACTCGTTAGTATCGCCCATCGCCGCCCTCCGCTTGTCGCTGTGTTTTCCCCGGGTAAGTTTGCTATACGATAACACGCGGGGGCGGAATCGTCAACCGCTTTGCGGAATTGGTTGACAATCATGGGAGAGAAAGACGCGACGAGAGTCGCAGTGGGCTCGCGTCGCGGGCGGAAAATCATGCGCGTTTGCGGCTCCATTTCACGGCGGCGGGGAACGCGGCGACGAGGTAGAACATCTGCGCGAAACCGGAGAGTATGAGCGCGAAACGCTTTGGCAGGGCGTGTTCGAGCGCGGGTAAGACGCATAACGCTAACGCGGCGTAGCCCGCAAGTCCGACGCACGCGGTGAGGACGCGCGTTTTGAGCGCGCCGGCAAGCTCGTAGCGGACGTATTTGCGCTCCACAAGTCTGCCTAGGAAACAGCCTAAGACCATCCCGATAGGTCTAAACGCGTAGATCGCCGTTTTCGCGCCGTCGACTAGCAAATTGCCGTCGGCGTCGTAGTCCGTCGGATAACTCTTTACCGCCACGTACCACGCTAACGCTAGACTCGAGACGATCGCGACCGCCGCCGAGATCGCGTCGAAATGTTTGCTCGCGCCGTATTTGCGTAAGAGCTTCCACGACGCGTACATGACCGCCGCGCCGACCGTTAGCCCGACAAGCACGTCCTGCGGAGTATGCACCGATAAATACAACCTGCTGAAACCGACAAGCGCCGCGACGCCCCACGCCGTAATACGCCACGCTTTCGCTACTTGCGGCGATACGCCTACCCCGCCAAATAACGACGCCGCGTTCATGCTGTGCCCGCTCGGAAACGAGTACCCCGTCGCGCCGACCTTCGCTACGGCGTTCGGGACGATCGTCGGGTCGCGCACCCACGGTCGATACGCACAGACCGTGTTCTTCAATGCGCCCGCGAGCAGCAAGTTCCACGTCCAGCCGAAATACAGGTAATACCCAAATTCTTTATTGACAGTCCAATAAATAACGCCGACAAGCGCAAGTCCGACGTCCGCGACGCCTAATGTCGTAATAAATAGGAATAACGGGGTCAGAAATTGGCCCGCGCCCTCGCGGAACGTTTCAAGGTAGTGGAGTATCGTTAGGCCCATATATGAATCAGTCACTCGCGCGCTTGATATGAAGCGTCGCGTTAGCTCATGTTTGCGCGTCGGTCTTCTAGCGATCGTCGCGCGTATCGCGGTCCACGCTCTCGCGGCTTCCTCGTCTTCCGCAAGTATCGGCGCCAACGCCTCTTCCAGCTCTTCAAGTCCATGGTTCTTCGCGTAACGCGCCAATCCTTCCGCCACCTCCGCTTGGTAGACGGCGAGCGAGCCGTAGACGGAATCGTCGACGCCCTCATGCGCGGGCAACTGGACGCTCTTGCCGTTATAGCGGTCGAGCAACAATCGCAACTTGCCGCGCGTCAGGAACTCCGTTTGCGCTAGTCCGCGAGAGAATTGCGTCTTGAAATAGGGCGTCTTCACTAACGCGAACGCGTCGGGGCAACTTGTGTGCATGCCGTAGCCTTGCGTCTTGCCGTCGTCATAGATGTTGAGATTGAACGGCTTATCCGCGTCGAACTCGATATCCGCCGTCGCGCCGAGCGCCTTCTTGTCGAATAACGTCGCGACGGTCAGCTCCGCCGGCAACGCCTCTTCTAACGACAAACTGAGCTTGCCCGGGAAGTCTTGCGGCAAGCGCGACGATACCGTCGCGGGCATCGTCTCGCCCTCTTGCGCGTAAGTGAAGCGGCGCGTCGTCTGGTCGACCGGCACCAAAACGTCCGACGTGCAATGCGTTACGATAACCGGCGAGCTGAACGCGTCCGCGATCGCGCATGGCGAAAACGCCTCCCAACGCGCGTAATCCGTCTTGTCGGGGAAGTTGTTCAGTATCGGATCGAACGTCCCGGAGATCAGCCCGATGACGGGCATCGGGAGCGTCTCCATCATGCATCGCACCGCGACGCGATTCGCGTCTTCCGGCTTCGCTTCCGCTAACGCCTTAGCCTGCTTGGCTTGCGCTTCCGGCAACTTCGGGTTATTGACCGCCTCCGCCGCTAGGAAATACTTCTCGAAATTGAAATACACGTTCGCGATCGGGGCGTTCGCAAACGCAGCGCAGACGCTAGGTTGCAACGCCGCGAGCATGAGCGTCATGTAGCCGCCCGCGCTGCCGCCGTCTAACCCGATACGGTCGGGATCGAATTCGGGCATATGGCGTAACGCGTGCAACGCGGCGTTGTTAAAGACGAGGTCGTCGTCCGTCAACGCGCCGTTGTATTCCGGTAAGAACTCCGTCGGCGACGCGACCGCCCAGCCCTCCGCCAGATACGCGCGTAAATCGGCGCTCGCTTCCGCCATCTCGTAATGCGGGACATAGATCAACGGGTACGGCTGTTGCGCGTCTAACGGCAGATAGAGTCTGATCTTACGCGTCTTGACCTCGCCAAGTTTATCGATAAACGCGACGTCGACGCGGCGCTGCTCGACGTTCTTGAGCGGCTCCGGGGACGCGGCTTGCAACGTCAAGTTGTCGATCATGCGGTCGATATTCTTCTTTACGTCCGCCCCCTCGTCTTGCGCCAACGCCGTCGAACCGATCGCCGTAGCTAGCGTTAAGATAAAGTACGTCAACAATTTGTTCATCGCGTTTCTCCTCAGCCGTTGTTTGCCACGCTCGCGTCGCTTGATTTTTCGCGGCAAGCGTATATCATATAGCAGACATTGTACTTATTGACGCGAGCAAGACAAGCGCTTTTGACGAAGCGCTAACGACGCCATATAACGAAGACAGGACGGCAGACTGAGGCTCGCGACGCTAGAAAGCGCTTGCAATACCGTTATCGCTTGAAATGAAAACAAGCGATAAAATCCGGAAATCATTTGATGCGATAGCTCCTGTTTCTATTACCTCCAACGCTCTCGACTTCGCCGATATCCGCAAGTATCGCGCGCGTACGCGCTTCGCTAAGTCCAAGATACGACGCTATTTCAGGACAGGTCGAACGACCGACGTCTTTTAGAAACTCGACGATCTTTTGCCGATTTTCTAGCGTCTTTCGCGTTACCGTAGAGGTTGATTTTATCGCTTGTTTTTCGCTCGTTATCGCTTGTTTTTTTTCAAGCGACGCGTTATTATCTCGCGCTTGCAAAATCGCGTCGCGGGTATATCATATAATGGATATTGTACTTATTGACGCGAGCAAGACAAGCGCTTTTTGGAAAACGCCGACGGCGCCGCGTCTGAGATAGAGGAGTAGAAGATAATGGCGCGTAAGAATTTAGGTTCGCAGATCTGCTTGCTACCGATGCCGATACTCGCGATCGCGACGTATAACGAAGACGGGACGGTGAACGTGATGACGGCGGCGTGGGGCGGGGTCTGCCAAGACACGCCTCCGGGGATCATGATCGACCTCGATAAGGCGCATAAAACGACCGCGAATATCAGGCGCACAAAAGCGTTTACCGTCGCAATGGCGACCGTCGATACGATCGCCGAGACCGACTACTTCGGTATCGTCAGCGGCAATAAAGACCCGCTGAAATTCGAGAAGTCGGGGTTCCACGCCGTCAAGAGCGAATTCGTCGACGCGCCGCTCGTCGAGGAATACAAGCTCGTGCTCGAATGCAAACTCTTTGAAGTTAGCGAACTTACCAACGACTGCCGTATCGTCGGCGAGATCGTCAACCTCAACGCCGACGACTCGATCCTGACCGACGGTAAGATCGATACCGCGAAATTGCAGCCCGTCGGATGGAACTGCGTGACCAAAGAATACGTCAAGCTCGGCGAGGGCGTCGGGCTCGCGTGGAACGTCGGTAAAGCGTTCTTGAATAAGTAGTTGTCGTCGTTTCTCAAAAAAACAAGAACGCCCCTCGATCGCGCGGTCGAGAGGCGTTTTTTTTTCATTGCTTCGCGCTAAGTGGCATATTGAGTTTCAGTATCTTCACGACCTTATCGTAGTTCTCGGGGACATGCGGGAAAACGCATTGCGTGCATTTCTTGATCGTCTTGCCGTCGCGCTCGATATACTCGGGGTCGCCGGGACAACGCGGGAGGAAATACATCGGGCAGTAGCAGAATAGGCAGTTGAGCTCCTCCGCGCCCTCGTGACAAGGGTAGTAACGACACGACTTATTTGCGAAGAAACGCGACGAGTTCTCCATTACCGTCTCCCTTGCGACTTCTTGTATTCTTCGCAATGCTCGACGAAGATCGACGCAAATTTCTCATTGGACTCGTAATAAAGATGCGCAAATCCTAACCATTGGTTTTTCGAGACATGCGCGCACGACCATTTTTTGCCCGTCGGCTTGGTCGCCGTGCAATCCTCGCCGTTGTTGTCGCTGTCGTAGTAATGGAATTCGTGTCCGCGTATCGACGAGAAATAACCGCAGCCGTATTTCTTGTTAACGCCGTCAAAGAAATTCGACGAGTTCTCCGTCAGCTCGACGTAGCCGAACCGCGTAAGTTTCCCCGTATTATAGCACTTGCCGGGAATGTAACCTGCCATCGCGTAACTCGTTCCGTCGTCGGCAATTATTCTATCATGCAGGTACATGAACCCGCCGCATTCCGCCAGACACGGAATACCCGCGTCGAGCGCGCGGCGTATCGACTCTCGCGACGTTTGCGCCGCTTCCAGTTGCGCGGCGTAGAGTTCGGGATAGCCGCCGCCGACGAGCAAGCCGTCGACGTTTTCCGGCAACGGCTCGTTATTCAGCGGCGAGAACTCCACTAATTCCGCGCCGCTACGACGAAGCGCGCGGAGATTGTCTTCGTAGTAGAAGCAGAACGCGGGATCTCTTGCAACGGCGATCTTTACGGCGGGCGGACATTCTCCTCTATTCACATACAAATATTCCGGGGAATACGTTTCCGCGATCTCCAATAACGCGTCGAGGTCGATCGTTTTCTCGACCGTGTCGGCGGCGCGAGCGAGGCGCGCATGGAGGTCGTCGATCTCGTTCGGGAGTTTAAGTCCGAGATATCGCGAACTGACGCTAGCGTCCTCGTCGGCGGGGAAGTATCCGCAAACCTTGACATGCAACGACCTCTGAACGAGCGTCTTCATCGTTTCGTAATAGCCGCTCGACATGCGATTGAAGATAACGCCGACGATGCGTTCGTAAGTATCGTATTCCAGAAACCCTTTGATCTCCGCGAGTATCGAGCGCCCCATTCCGCGAGCGTCGACGACAAGCACGATAGGGATCCCCAGCGTCGTCGCGACGTCGTAGGCGGATCCCTCGGCAGTTTTCGGATCGAAGCCGTCGTAAAGTCCCATCGCGCCTTCGACTATCGACAGTTGGGCGCGGTTTTCTTCCCAGAACAGTTGTTTCGTAAGATCGCGATCGGTAAAATATCGATCGAGATTCTTCGACGGCACGCCGACGACTTCGCTGTGAAACATCGGGTCGATAAAATCGGGCCCGGTCTTGTACGCGAGTAAATTCAGTCCTCTACGTTTATAAGCTTCGTGCAACGCGCAAGTTATAGTCGTCTTCCCTCGCCCGCTTCCGGTGGAGGCTATCATAAAGGAGCGTAATTTCATCGCCGATCGTCCTCCTTGAATCGGAACGAGAAGACGTAGATGGGCGAATTAGCTTGAAACATATGGTATTTCCCAACTTCCGCGGCATTGGAGATACTCACCTGCTTGATATTGAAATTCGTGTGCGGGTAATACTTCAATATCTCGGGTATCTCGGCGAGCGTTTCTAGCGTGACGCTGTTGGCGACGACGCGCATACGCGGATTGAGCGCGTAAAGGCGTTGGATGATATCGCGCATCTTGCCGCCGGAACCGCCAATGAACGCGGCGTCGGGCGTCGGGAGTCCTTCGGGCCAGTCCGGGGCGATCGCCTTCACGATCGTAACGTTAGAGACGTAAAAGCGTTGCAAGTTGGCGTTCATATTCTCGAGCGCGGTCTCGTCCTTCTCGATCGCGAAGACGCGAATCGTCGGCGAGGTCGTCGCAGCTTGGATCGCGACGGAGCCGGAACCGCTGCCGATATCGTAAAACACCTCGTTCTCTTTGAGGTCGAGTTTCGCTATCGCGAGCAATCGCACGTCTTCCTTCGTGATCGGGGTACCCTCGTGGCGGAAGAGGTCGTCGGCGTAAGAGATCGTGGGTCGGCGCGGACGCACGCGTTTGCGTATCGCGGCGCAGACGTATAGCCCGGGCTCGGTCACGTCGTCGCTCTTGTCGTAGTCGAGTTTGTAGAATCGCTCGGAGTCGTAGGTGAGGTCGTAGCCGACGTAAAGGCTTATCTCGTCTTGATATCGCGGGGTCGTCTTGATGAAATCGGCGACGGCGCGGACGTCGGCGGGCCCGGAGCAGATGAAGAACGTCTTTTCGTAATGCAAGACGGCGTCGCGCATCTTCGGTTCCCACAACGCTTTGTCGACGCCGTGAGCGCTGAATATGTAGGCGTCGTCCCAGGATATTCCGAGTTTCGCGGCGAGATACGAGATCGAGGAGACGCCGGGGCGTATCTTCGGTTGGAACCCTTTTTCGCGCAACGCCGCGCACATCTTCGCACAGCCGCTGTAAAACCCGGTGTCGCCGGTAAATAGGACGACGATATTGAGCCCGCCCAACGGGTGCGCGTCTTGTATCTCGCATATCTTCGGGACGACGTCTTCGGGGAGATAGCCCTCAATGAGTTTGGCGGTCGTGTCGAGCCCTTGCAACGCGCGTTTGGAGCCGAACACGAAGTCTGCGGCGCGTATCTCGCGCCAGACGATCTGCGGTTCCGAGTACTGTCCTCCCCCGCCGACGCCGGCGAGCACGATACGCGGCTTATCGCGCGGCAGTTCGAGTTCGAGTTCCGCTTCCAGTTCGCAAAGCGCTTCGTTGACGGTATATGCGTCTTCGGAATCGTCGGGTCGCGTGATGAGATGGTAGCGTATGCGCATGAGGTCGGCGGCTTCGCGTTTGGCGTCGTCGCCCCCTTCCACGCCGCTGTCCTTGCTGACCATGTGCTTGCAATCGAATTGCTTCAACGACCCGATGTTGTACTCGCGAATGAGCGGACCTTGGACGCATTCTATCCTCTCGGGCTTGATACCGGCCTCCTCGCAAAGCCTGAGACTATCGGCGTTAGGCAAGACGCGGACGTAGAGTCGTTCTCGCAGCGCCTCGTCTTCGCAGAACGTTTTGAGGTCCTTGCTGCCGGTCGTGAGCAAGATATTGCCTGTCGTCTGCTTGAGCGCCTCCGCGCACGCCTTGACGTCGGCGTAAGTATAGACGTCGCGGGCTCCTAGCGACGGTCGCGAGACGCGGTAATAGACGACGTCGGTATCGAGCAGGCTCTTCTTGATCGTCTCGGAGACGAGTTCGGCGTAGGGGTGAGTCGCGTCCAACACGACGCGGCATCCGATCTCGTCGTAGAGCTCGCGCATCCGCTGTTCGTCAAGACGACCTTGATGTATCGTAAGATATTCGCCCTCATACGCTTCAAGCAGCTTTGCGCCGTATTCGGTGGCGACGGAGACGTCGCAAGGGACCTTGAATCGAACCAACGCCTCGACGAGTTTGCGTCCCTCGGTCGTTCCTCCGAAGATCAGTACGTCGCTCATTTATATCCCCTTTTCGTTACGAGTTTTCCGTTGACGACGACCGACTGCGAATTCCCAATGAAGACGGTCGTGAACATATTGACTTGCGCGCGGCTCAGCTCGTCGAGCGTACAGATATGCGCGGAAGTCCCTTCTCTGCCGATATTTTCGACATAGCCGCAAACACGCGAAGGCGAAGCGCCGGCGTCGAGCATGATCCGACAGGCTTTCGCAAGGTAGTCTGCGCGCTTCTTGCTCGACGGGTTATAGAGCGCGATCGCGAAATCGCCGTATATCGCGGCTTGCAGGCGTTTCTCGATAAGTTCCCACGGCGTAAGCAGATCGCTGAGACTGATAACGCAGAAGTCGTGCGCTAGCGGGGCGCCGAGTACCGCCGCGCCGCTATTGGCGGCGGTGACGCCGGGAACGACGACGAGTTCCGCGCCGGGGTACTTTGGCGCCATTTCCAGCATCGGAGACGCCATGCCGTAAACGCCCGCGTCGCCGCTACATATCAACGCGACGCGCTTGCCTTGCGAAGCTAGCTCGTAGCACAACTCGCAGCGTTCGATCTCCTTCGTCATCCCGGTAGTTTGGTAGTCTTTATCCGGGAAATACTGTTTCGCGATCTCGATATACGCTTTATAACCGACGACGACGTCGGCGTTTGCGATCGCCTCTCGCGCGTCTTGCGTCATCGCTTCGAGCCGCCCGGGGCCCATGCCGACGATATATATCACTTCCATAGCGTTATCTCTCCTTTTCGCAGCGCCAACGCGAACGTGACGCCGTCTTGCGCAAATTTTTTGACTACGAGTTCCGCGACTTTGCCCGCGCATAGCGAAGCCGCGCGTTCGCATACGTTCCCGACGCCGACCGTCTTGCGCACGAACTCGGATTCCTCAAACTCGCCTACCGCGGCGTTAAGTTCTTCCGCGGTAAAGAATCGCAACGCCGTTCCTCGGATCTGCGCGAATTCCGCCAGCCCGTATTCCGTCTTCTTGACGTCGATCGTCGCTACAAACGCAACGTCTTTCCAGAATTCGTCTTGCGTAACGTCTAACGTCGGCGCGACGCGTTCTTGGAAGAACCGCTCGAAAACGGCGTCGATCGTGGAACGCGCCGTACCGCGCTTGCACCCGCAACCGATGACGAAGCGTTTCGGGTTCAGCTCGACGTCGCAATTCGTCGCCGGGACGCGTCGCGCCTCGCGGATAATTACGTCGACGCGCGCGGTCTCGGTATACGGCGCGATCTCGAGCTCCGCGGGGACGGCGGGCGGATACGCGATATCCGGCGCGACGGCGATCGTTATCTTCCGGTCTTGCAGTATCTTAGCGGAGACGCGTTGGATCCCTTTTTTATCGCGTATCGTCAACGCGTTGCGTTTGGCGAACTCGTCGACGGCGAAGAGCTCGGCGGCGTCGGTCGCGGTGGTGACGACGGCGGTCGCGCCGATCGCGGCCGCTATGCGTTTCGCAAGGTCGTTTGCGCCCCCTAAGTGCCCGGAGAGCAGCGGGATAACGTATCTGCCGCAGTCGTCGACGACGACGATCGGTGGATCGCTCGCCTTATCGCGGACATAGGGCGCGACGGCGCGAACGGCGATACCGCACGAGCCGATAAAGAGCGTCGGGCGGCGCGTCGCGAAGCCGTAACGCGTCCATTCGTCGAGCGTTGCGTCGCGGTCGCGCATGACGACGAAGTCTTCGGGAAACGCGTCGGCGATCCTCGCGGCGAGCTCGCGTCCTTGGTCGGAAAACGCGCAGACGCCGAGTATCATTTCGACGCCTTTCTGTATTCTGTGGAGAAGTCTGCGGCGTAGAGTCGCGACTTCGCGTAATCGGACGCCGCGATCGAGTCGCCGACGAGCACGACGGCGGTCTTCGTTATGTTGTTTTCTCGTCCGACGTTATCGAGCTCGGCGACGGTGCAGACGAACTTCTTTTCTTCGGGCCAAGTCGCCTTATACACGATAGCGGCGGGCGTTGAAGGGTCGTATCCGCCCGCGATCAGGCGTTGCGAGAGCTCGGCGAGCATCCCGGCGCTGAGGTAGATCGCCATGGACGCGCCATGCGCCGCAAACGCTTCTATCGTCTCGCGTTCGGGCACGGCGGTCTTACCGGCCATACGCGTGATGATAAGGGACTGCGAGAGCGTCGGGAGCGTGTATTCGAGGTCGAGCGCGGCGGCGGCGCCGAAACACGCGCTGACGCCGGGACAGGAGTCGTAAGGGATCCCGAGCTTGTCGAGTTCGTCCATCTGTTCGCGGACGGCGCCGTAGAGACTCGGGTCGCCGGTGTGGAGTCGGACGACGCGCAACCCTTTTTCGTAACGCGTTTTAATAGCGTCGACGATCTCTTCGAGCGTCATCTTCGCGCTATTGAATATCTCGGCGTTGGGGGAATATTCCAGCAGCGCGGGGTTAACGAGACTGCCGGCGTAAACGACGACGTCGGCGCGTTTTAGCAGTTCCATACCGCGTACGGTTATAAGGTCGACCGCGCCGGGGCCCGCGCCGACGAAATGCACGATGTTCTTTTCTTCGCTCATGTTAGGAGTCCTCCTGTACGTTATTCACGTCGCCGACGACGTCGCGCAGCTTCCTCAGCATAGCGTCGGCGCCGGGGGTGGCGGCAAGCGTTTCCGTCTTATTGGAATAGACGATCGCCTCGACGCGCAGTCTGTCTGCGGCGCGTTTGTCGAGATAGAATCGCAGCTTCTCGACGACGCGATCGAAAAACGGCTGTTCTAAGTTCTCCGTTCGCAATACCTCCAACGCCTCGTCGGTGGAGACGCAGCGCAGTATCTTCAACGCGTTTTCGCGCGAGCAGCCGACTTCGAGCGCGGCGGCGGCGGTCAGTTCGAGTCTCGCGTCCGCTTCGCGAGAATGCGTGTTCATGATCCCGCCGCTCGTCTTGATCAGCTTCCCGATATGGCCGCAGATAAGGACTTCCGTAAATCCGAGTTCCACGGCGAGGTCGATGGACGCGCCGACGAAGTTGGAGCATTTGACCGCTTTATCGAGATCGAATCCGAGTCGCGACTTGATGAAATCGAGTCCGTAGTTCCCCGGCGCGATCGCGACGATATCGCGTTGTAAAGCGCGTTGCTGCCGCAGTTCGACGCGTATCGTGTCAAGTATCGCTTGCAGGCTCATCGGTTCGACGACGCCGGTCGTGCCGAGGATAGATATCCCGCCTTCGATCCCAAGACGCGGATTGAACGTCTTCTTCGCGACGACGTCGCCGCCGGGAACGCTCACGACGACCTCGACGCTACCGTTGTAATCAAACGAGTTCATGACGTCGCGCGCCGCCGTTTCGATAGCGCGTCGCGGGCCGGTGTTGATCGCGGCTTCGCCGACGTTTCTGTCGAGTCCGGGTCGCGTGACGCGTCCGACGCCTTCGCCGCCGTCGATACGGACCTCGGAAGCGCCGTCGTCGACGAGCGTAACCGTAGCGTAGACAAGGAGTCCCGTCGTCACGTCGGGGTCGTCGCCGCCGTCTTTACGCACCGCGCAACACGCGGAATCGGCGCCAACGCGCATATCGAGCAGTTCGGCGTCGAAGCGAACGCCGTTGAGCGTATCGACGGCGACGCGTTCGGGGCGCGTACCCGCGAACAACGCGACGAGCGCGCCCTTAGTCGCGGCGGCGGCGCAAGTTCCGGTGGTGAAACCACGTCTTAGCGGCGCGTTCATAGGTTCCCTTTACGCATCTCGTACAACACGGAATTACAGATCGCGGCGGCGACCGTGCTGCCACCTTTGCGCCCGACGTTGACGATATAGGGAACGCCGGACGCGATCGTCAGCTCTTTGGCGTTGACGACGTTGACGAACCCGACGGGCACGCCGACGATAAACGCGGGCAGATACTCGCGTTGCGCGATCATCTCGGAGAGTCGCACGAGTGCGGTCGGGGCGTTGCCGACGACGAAGACGACCGGCTTATCGAGCTTGACGGCGCGTTCCATCGAGACGGCGGCGCGCGTAATACCGCGGCGTTTCGCCTCTTCCGCGACGTCGGGGTCCGCCATGAAGCAAAGCGCTTCCGCGCCGTATTTTGCGAGTTCGGTCTTATTGATCCCGGCGAGCGCCATATTCGTGTCGGTTACGATATACGCGCCGGCGCGGATGAGGTCGGCGAGCGTCTTCGTCGCGTTCGGGGAATACTTCATCGTCTTGACGTATTCGAAGTCGGCGGTAGTATGGACGACGCGTTTCGTCGTAAACGCTTGATCCGCGGGCAATACGACGCCCGCTTCTTCCAACTCCGCCTCGATCGTTCTAAAACTCTCCGCCTCGATATCGCCGGGAGCGACGTTCTCGACATTAGCGAGCGCTTCGGACAACGACGGCGCGGCGACCTCAACGCTAGTCGTTTTCGTTTCGTAATTTACAAACGGGCCTCCGTAGGTCTTGCACGCGTCGAATATATCTTTGACGCGCATGATGTGCTTGGGGTCGGTCGTGCGTTCCCCGCTAGCGGCGACCAGCTCGTCGAGCGCGTCGACCAATCTGTCGATATCTTTTTCGCGTTTGACGACGATGCGCGTGAAGTTCGGTCCCAACGCGCGGAAGTTGGCGCAGGAACGCAAGATAATATTCTTCTCCAACGCGCGTTCAGTAAGGTCGAAGAACGAGAGCGTCAACACGAAATTCGCTTCGCTCGGAAACGCAAATATGCCAATATCTTTCAACCGCTCGACAAGGTATTCGCGTTCCTCGGCGACGCGCGTGAATTCTCTAAAGCCTTTACCGACGCCAAACGCGTACGAGATTCCGAGCGCCTGCGCCAACGCGCTCATATTCCATTCCGGCAAGACTTCCGCGACGCGTTTGATATTCCCGGGTTCGCCGACCATATAAGCGATACGCGCGCTCGGACAGGCGAAGTATTTTGTAAATGACTCGATCACATAGAGATAGCGAAACTCGTCGATATACTTCGTCGCGGAGACGGCGCCCTCGCAGAAGCGCAAGTAGGATTCGTCGACGACGCACGCGATCTTGTTTTCCTCGCAGCGTTCGATAATGCGGCGCATGAGGTCGGTCGGAACGAGTCTGCCCGTCGGGTTATTCGGGTTCGTGACAAAGAAGATATCGAGATCGGGCGTAAGATAGTCCAGGATATCGTCTTGCAACATGAACGCGTTTTCAGGGCGCAGCGCGTACGCTCGCGTTTCGCAGCGTCGGGTGGCGTCGAGCGCGCGGCGGTAACCCGAGAAACACGGTTCGATCAGCAACGCCTTGCGAGGCTCGACCGCGCGAACTACCCCGACGATCAGCTCCGACGCGCCGGCGCCGCCGCAGACTTGTTCGTCCTTGCAACGCACAAGGTATTTCGCGATGCGGTGACAGAACCGGTCGTTGCCGTAATCAGGATATCGATCTAGCGGCGGAGTCATGAGCGACGCGCCTTCGAGCAGCGTCCGCGACGTTTTGACGTAATGCGTGTTGACGGACCAGTCGTCGTCCCCCCCGACCGTCATCCAGCCGCCATGCGGTCTCGTATGTTCGTTATAGTATTCAAAGTCGTTGTTCTTGTTTGACATAATACACTCCGTAGTAGCGGCTTCACAGCGTCGCGAACGCGATCAGTATCGCGAGCGTCGCGGCGGTGCAAAGGTATGTCGTCAGGTCGGTGAGGTCGCAGGCGCGCTTGATATCGTCCGCTTCGATCTCGCGCAACTCGTCGCCAATAAACGGTTTCTCGACAAGTCGCCCGAAGTAGTAGGCGTCGCCGGCGAGCCGCAGTCCCATCGCGCCGGCGTAGACGCTCTCAGTCTGCGCGGAATTCGGGCTCTTATGATTGAAGCGATCGCGTCTAAATATAGCGATAGCGCGTCTTGCGTCGTAGCGTTTCCCCGCGAGCGCGGCGGCGACGATCGCGAAACACGCGGACAACCGCGCCGGGATATAGTTGACGAGGTCGTCGAGTCGCGCGGCGCAACTGCCGTAATACTCGTAGCGGTCGTTATGGTATCCCCACATCGAATCCATCGTGTTGACGGCTTTGTATAGCATCGCGGCGACGGGGCCGCCAACGCAGGCGTAGAGCCATGGCGCGATCGCGCCGTCGGACAGGTTTTCCGCGCTAGTCTCGACGGCGGCGCGAGTTACGCCGCGTTCGTCCAACGCGTCGACGTCGCGACCGACTATCATAGAGACGGCGCGACGCGCGTCGGCTAACGACCCGTTCTTCAACGCGTTATGGACTTTCATA
Source organism: Thermoguttaceae bacterium (assembly GCA_045599605.1). GTDB lineage: Bacteria > Planctomycetota > Planctomycetia > Pirellulales > Thermoguttaceae > RUG369. Next base: position 184,617 of record JAZRWE010000001.1, on the reverse strand, counting down.
CATTCGACGCGCAACGATTTCCCGGCGAGGACGTAGAACGTCAGTATCGCTTCGACGACGACGCCGAGCCGCGCGTCGAGCCAATACGCGCCGAAAAACAACGCCGACGTTACGACGGCGACGACGCCAAGGACGATCGCGACGCCGACGCAGCCAAGAACGCCTTCCGCGCCGGGCTCGCGGCGGTCTTGCATCCGCTTATCCATAAACGCTTTATCGAGCGCGGCGATAAGGTTGCCAATAGCGCGTATCGGGTGCGGCAGCGAATACGGGTCGCCGACGACGCGATCAAGCGCGAACCCTAGCGTCAAGGCTGCGATATGATAACACGCGTATTCGTGAAGCATCGGCTTCGTCTCCTGAGTCAAGGTCGATATCGAGAACGACTTCGTAACCGCAAGTCGTTTCCGCTTGGAATTTAAAATAATCTTCGTCGGTCAGTCGCGAGAGTATCGCCATGACGCAACCGCCGTGGACGACAAACGCGATACGTTCGGCGTTAGGACGCGCTAACACGGCTTGCGTAAACGCGTTGACGACGCGCTCGATAAACGCTTCGCGGCTCTCGCCTTCGGGAAAAGGCGCCGTTCCGCCGGACTCGATCCATCTCGCGTAATCGCGATCGTCGCTAAGTTCCGTCCACGTCTTACCTTCAAAGCGTCCGAAATCGATCTCTTCAAGTCCTTCGACGCGTTCGGGCGGTATGTCGCGAAACAGTATCTCGGCGGTCTCGACCGCGCGACGCATCGGGCTGCAACATACCGCGTCGACGCGTTCTAACGCGTCGTATATCGCGCGTTTAGACTCGGCGTCGGCGCGACCTTGCGCGCATAGCGGTTCGTCGGAGCGTCTACCGATATAGCGGCGTTCGAGGTTGCTCCGCGTCGCGGCGTGCCGTATAAGCAGACAGGTCAAGCTCTTAGTCATAGTCTTGCTCACGACTGGAACAGTAGCGCGACGGCGACGGCGAGGACCATCCCGAGTTCGGTCGAGACGACGAGCCACCCGACGCTGTCGCCGGTGAATCCGCCGAACTCGCGATACGCGATACGCTTGCAACGCCAAAACGCGAACAACGCGCCCGCGAGCATCCAGAACGCGTATGTCCCGCATACTAGCCACGTTACGAAGTCGAACGCGAGCGATTCGAGCGTCAGTAGCGCGATAACGAGCCAATTCGCTTTCTTCGTTTCCTCGGCGAGCAGTCCGTCTTTCTTCGCGCGCTTGAACAACGTCGCGGCAAACGCGCCTAACGCCCTGCCGTGGAAGAAGATGCAAGCGAATATGACAGCGGCGTCGGAGTCGTTGAGGACGAGCGAGGAAGCGCCGCACCACAGCGTTGCAAGGATCGCGACGCCGATGACTGCAAACGCGCCGATATGCGGGTCTTTCAGTATCTCGAGCTTCTCCTCGCGGCTCTTGTACGAGCGCAACGCGTCTTGGACGTCCAAGTAGCCGTCAAGATGGAATCCGCCGGTCGTCAGCAGCGGAACCGCAGTAACGACGCAGACTTTGAACAACAGCGGCGCCCACCAGCTCCCCGGCAGTAGCAGAATCGCCGCGATAACGCCCCCGATGAGCGCACCTACCCACGGCAGGAAGAAGAGCGAGTATTTGAGGTCGTCTTCGCGCCATTCCAGATGCGGAACAGGCAAGCGCGTGTACAGCGCAAACGCGGCGAGGAAATTCCTAACGAGTTTCATATTGCGTTATCCATTCTCCATTTACGACGCGCTCGACGCGGTCGGCTAGTTTCGCGAGTTCGGCGTTGACGTCGCGCATGAGCTTGGCGTACTCGCGCGTCGAGTCGTCGTAGCCCGGGGCGTCGAGCTCGAATTCGTTAGTGACGATCGTCAGCGCGGCGCAGCTTCTCCGCACCGCGTCGACCTGCTCGACGACGCGCGCGACAAGTTCGTTATGCGTAAGTCCCGCGTTCTTAGTATCGTACATCTCGTTGGCGACGAGGTTGGCGACGCATTCCAACAAGCACGACGCGTTCGGTCTCGCGACGAGCGTCGGAACGAGCTCTTGCAACGCGGTCGGCTTTTCGATCGTCTCGAAACCTTTACCTTCGCGGAGCTTGCGATGGCGTTCCACGCGCTTGGCGCCCTCGTCGCCGTAGGGTACCATCGTCGCGATATAGAGCTTCGCGTGGTTTTCCGCCAACGCGCGCGCTATCTCTTCCGCTCGCGCTGATTTACCGCTATTGGGAACGCCGACGACTAGCACGCAAGTCATTTCTTGAATCTCTTGTATTTCTTGATCTTCAGGTCGTCAAAACGCATACCGTAGTTGTATAATTCTAGCGCGGCGCGGATGAGCGGGACGGTCATGACCGCGCCGGTTCCCTCGCCAAGCGCCATATTGCCAAGGAGATACGGTTTGAGTCCCAGTACCTTCAACGCGATACCGAGCGTTTTCTCGCGACCTTGATGAGACGCGATAAGGTAATTTTTGACGCCGGGCGCTATCGCCTCCGCCAAGAGCGCGGCAACGGCGGTAATGGCGCCGTCGACGATCAGGGGCTTTTTATATATCGCGCAAGCAATGCATATCCCGACCATCGTCACGATATCGCATCCCCCGAAATAACACATGATAGCGCATGCGAGCCCATACGGGGTCGTCAGATCGACGACGCCCCGATCCCCTAACTCCTTTAACGCGGCGAGACCGCAATGCACGACCTCTTTCTTTCGCTCGAGCCCGGCGTCGTCAAGTCCCGCCCCGCGCCCAACTATCTCGTCGGGATCGAGATCGAGAAACGCGCACAGACACGCGGTCGCCGTCGTGGTATTGCCGATCCCCATCTCGCCTAACGCCAATACGTCGCTGCGTTTGCCATGACGAAGAGCGATCTCCGTTCCGTTGGCCAGCAACCGCATTACTTGCTCGGGCTCCAAGGCGAACGAATGCATAAAGTTCTTGGTTCCGCGACATACCTTAGCGACTCGGAGTCCGCGCACTTTTTCGTCGGTATCGATACCGACGTCGTAGGGTATGACTTTGACGCCGCACGATCTCGCGAGCATCGACACGGTGCTTTTATTTCTCGCCAACGCTTTGGCGACGGAGAGCGTGACCGAGCTATCGCATTGCGTAACGCCTTCTTGGACGACGCCGTTATCGGCGCACATGACCAACAACGCCGGCTTCTTGCAAGTAGGTCGCCCCGTCCCTTGGATAGCGGCAAGTCGGCAGACCAGTTCTTCAAAATCGCCTAAACCGTCGATCGGCTTGGAGATAGAATCCCATCGCGCCTTAGCGGCGAGGTATGCGGCATGATCCACCGGCTCTATTTTCGGTCTCTTTTTGCTATTTAGCTCGATCATCGTTCTATTCCCACGATCTTGTATAACGTTTCCATATCGATATTTGCGCGCACGACGTCGGCAAGTTTATCATATTCGCGCATTCTGAACGCGTCGTAATCGAGCGCGTCTTCAAGTTCGATCTCGACGCCCTTGCGCTTCGCCAACGCCTCGACGAGCGCGGCGGAGACCGACTTCGCGTCGAACACGCCGTGGACGTACGTGCCGTAGACGTTATTGCGCGCGTAGCCGGAAGCGTTGGACGTAAACTCTACGCATTGCGCGTCTTGCGTCGGGGTCGTCTCGCCCATGTGTATCTCGTAACCCTCGTATTTCGCGCCGACTAGCGATTGTAGCGCGCCCGTCGCGCCGACGATCTCGCCGCGCGTCTGCGCTAAGCGTTTCTCTGTCGTAAGTCGAGTTCTGACGGGCAACAAGCCTAAGCCGTCGACGGATCCGCCGGCCTCCACGGCGTCGGGGTCGTCGATCGATTCGCCGAGCATCTGATAGCCGCCGCATATCCCTAATATCGGCATATCGTTAGCGGCGCATTTCTTGATCGCGGGCTCCAAACCCGTCGTCTTCAACCAGCGCATATCGGCGATCGTGTTCTTAGCGCCGGGCAAGACGAGCAGGTCGAGTCGTTCGAGTTCTTCCGGGCGCGTCACATACGTCAACGCGACGCACGGGTACTGCTCTAACGCGTTGAAGTCGGTGAAGTTGGCGATATGCGGAAAACGTACGACGCCGACGCGTATCTCGCCGGTAGTCGAGCGGCGATCGAGCCGTTCCGCAAGCGAGTCTTCGTCGTCAAGTTCGAGTTTCGCGTAAGGCACGACCCCGACGACGGGAACGCCCCCGCGACGCTCCAACTCCGCTATACCCGAGTCGAGCAACGATTTGTCCCCGCGGAACTTGTTCACGATCAGACCTTTAACGCGCGCGCGTTCGTCAGGTTCGAGTAGTTCGAGCGTGCCGAGAAGTTGCGCGAATACTCCCCCGCGATCGATATCCGCCGCAAGAAGGACCGGCGCGTCGACGAGTTGCGCCATACCCATATTGACGATATCGTTCTGTTTGAGGTTGATCTCGGCGGGCGACCCCGCGCCTTCGATCACGATGATATCCGCCTTCGCGCTCAGTCGTTCCACCGCCGCGACGATCTCCGGAACGAGCGTCTTCTTGTATTGGAAGTACTCCCTTGCGCGCATATTCCCGACAACTTTGCCGTTCACAATGACTTGCGAACCAACGTCGTCGGTCGGTTTGAGCAATATCGGGTTCATAGCGACGTCGGGCTCGATCCCGGCGGCCTCGGCTTGCATGACCTGCGCGCGCCCCATTTCGAGTCCGTCTTTCGTGACGAACGAGTTGAGCGCCATATTCTGCGATTTGAACGGCGCGACGCGATAGCCGTCTTGCATGAAGACGCGACATATCCCCGCGGTGAGCAAGCTCTTACCGACGCCGGACATCGTTCCTTGCACCATCAAGAACTTCGTCTTCTTCGTCGCGACGCTAGCGTTATGAACGTGTTTCGGCGTCGGCGCGGTCTTTTCGGCAAGGAAACCGTATATCTTGCCGAGTTCCCCGCGAGGGATATTGAATAACGTCTCGATATAGTCGCAAGTAAATACTTCGTCGGGAGTTCCGACTTTATCAACGCGTCCGTCGGCGGCGACGCAGACGACCAGATCGGAGACGTTGCGCGCAAGTTCGAGTTCGTGCAGCGACATGAGCACGCCGATATGTTTTTGTCTTGCAAGCGTTTTGAGCGCGTCGACGAAGAGCAATTTGTATCCGACGTCGAGGAAGCTCGTCGGTTCGTCGAGTATCATCACGCCGGGTTCCTGCGCCAGCGCGCGCGCAAGTAGCACGCGTTGCTTTTGGCCGTCGCTGAGCTTCGCAAATTCGCGGTCGCGTAAGTCGTGCGCGCCGACGGCATTGAGCGCGTCGTCGACGGCGGCGTTATCGCGCGCGGTCGGGGTTCCGAAGATCCCGGTGAACCGATATCGTCCGACGGCGACGACTTCGCGGCAGGTCGCGTAATCGATGGAAGAACGCGCGGTAGTCATGACGGCGAGCTTCTTTGCGCGATCGGGCGCGCTCAACGCGTTCATATCTTTCGCGTCGATAAAGACTTTGCCGTTCACTGGTGGCAACGCGCCGGCGAACGTCTTTAACAGCGTCGATTTCCCGGCGCCGTTGGGTCCGACGAGCGTAACGATCTTACCCGCCGCGACGGCGATTTCGACTTCGCGCACGATAGCGCGTCCGTCGTACCCGGCGTCGAGTTTTGTCGAACTTAGTTCCGCCATGTGCGTTACCTCTTTTTCTGCAATAACATCGAGACGACGATCGGGGCTCCGAATATCGCGGTGATAGTTCCGACGCCGAGTTCTTTGGGAGCGAACATCCGCTTGGCGAGCAGGTCGCAGAACAAGCAGAACGCGGCGCCGAACAGGAACGCGGCGGGTATCACGATCCTCGGGTCGGAGGTTCTGAACGTTCGTCTTACGACATGCGGGGCGGCGATCCCGACAAACGAGATAGGGCCGGCAAACGCGGTGACGGTCGCGGAGAGCAAGCTCGACGTCAGGATGAGCGCGACGCGGAAGAGTCGGACGTTCATCCCGAGACTCGCGGCGTATTCCTCGCCGTAAAGGTACGCCTCGATTCCTTTTGCGAGCAGCAACGCGGCGACGAGACCGACGACGCATACCGGCGCGAACGCGCGCGCGTCTCCCCAACTTGTCGCGGAAAAACTGCCGATGGACCAGTTGTGGAGGTTGACGATATTGGCGTCGTCGGCGAACGAAACAAGCAGTTCCGTCGCGGCGGAACAGACGTAACCGATCATGACCCCGCAAACGATGAGCGTCGCCATATTCTTGACGCGTCGCGCGATCGCTACGACCACGAACGACGCCAGCATCGCGCCCAAAAACGCCGCGCCGATCGTCATATACGACTTCGTCGCAATACCGAACTTCCCGACGAGTATCATAAGCACGGCGACGGCGAGCTTTGCGCTGAACGAGATACCGAGCACATACGGCCCCGCGATCGGGTTCGAGAAGAACGCTTGCAGCAGGTAGCCTGACAACGCCAACGCGCCTCCGAGCGTCGCGGCGGCAATGACGCGCGGGAGACGGATATCCCATACGATCTTGCCGTTGACGGACGATATCTCGTGGTTCCACAATATCTTCGCGGTATCGGCGACGCTGAGGTCGGCGGTACCGGCGTTGATATTGATCGCGACGAGCGCGACGATGGCGACGACGAGCGCGGCGAAGAGCCATAACGCGGATCGTTTCATATTGGCCTCGCGTTAGTTGAGCTTCGTCAGGTATTTAGACCCGCGCTGTTCGGGCGCGTTGAACGCGTCGTAGAACTCTTGCACGATCTCGGCTGTCATGCTCGTCTCTTGATACATCTCGGGATTGGAACGCCATACCTCGCCGTTCTTTACCGCTTTAAAGTCGGCGAACAACGGGTTCTTCGCGACGAGATCGGCGACGGACGTCAGCGCGGAATCGACCGTGCCGTTATAGATGAGGACGTCGGCGTCGACGGCGGCGGCGTAAAAGCTCTCCCAGTCGATCGAAATGGAGGATTGAGACGATTTAGCGTCGACGAGAGTATCGAACGCGTATTGCGCGCCGGCGATCTCGACGAGCTTGCAATAGAAGTCGCCGGGTCTGCGGACGTTGACGTAACCGTTGCTCGTTACGTAGAATAGCGCGACCTTCTTCTGCGCGGCCTCGTCGGCGGCGGCGCGTTTGCTCAGTATCTCCTCGACCTTGACGCGTTGCGCTTCAAAATATTCCGTCGCTTCTTGTTCTTTACCGAGCATCACGCCGTAAAGTTTTATCCATTCTAGTCTTCCAAGCGGTTCCTCTTCGTAGATAGCGCGTTCGACAAAGACGGGCACGCCGAGGCGTTCCAGCTGTTCTTTCGTCTTCGGGCTGTGATATATCATAGTCGACTCGATCGCGATATCGCAGCCCTTGCCGAGTATGGTCTCAAATTCCGGGGCGCCGTATTTGCCGACGTAAGCAGTCTCGCCCGACGCGACGCGCGCCGCCATCTCGGGGACGAGTTGGTCTTCCGCCTTCGTGCTCGTGCAGGCGATCTTGTCGAGAGAATCGAGTCTTAGGAAGAAGTCGTTGACGGAAGACGCGGCTAAATACGCGTTTTGCAAGGGGTAACGCGCGAAGACGCGGTTCGGCGCTTCGTGACGCTTTTGGTCGACGTCTTTGGGTAACAGCACGAGTTCGTTTTCTTCGTCGCGCACTTTGATCGCGGCGACGCCGTCGTCGTAGAAGTCGACGCTAAAACTCCGCGCGTATTTCGTTTCGAGCGAGCGAACGATCCGGGGCTCCGCGGCCGTTTCGAGCGATTGCTCGGCGTCGATAGTCGTATCGGTCGTATTTGCGTTTTCGGCGTTATTACGGCAGCCGGTCGTCGTGAAGGCGACGAGCGCTAGGATCGCCGCGATAATGTCAAGTCGTTTCATGTTAGTGGGTTTCATAACGTCCGCCGCGTCGTTCGAGGGGTCGACGCGGATCCGATAAGACCAATATCCTCGTGGTCGTCGGCAACATCGCAAGGTAGGTCTTCCGACTTGGCTTCAACGCGCCGTCGCGTCTTCCCGAGGCGTAACCTCAGTGACTGCGTAGGCTTGCGGCGGCGCTCGGCGTTACGGCGACGAGTTCGCGCGGGTATCGCACCCGACTTCCCTATTATCCCCCTTTCAGCGGGGGCGCCTTGCTCTCCCTATTATACCGAAGTTCGCGTTCTTGTGTATACGGCGTCGACGTTATTTCGCGACTGCGCAAAACAATTCTGAAAAATTTAACATTTTCGCGTATCGTATCTTGCTCCGCCACGATAATCCCCGCAACCGGAAAGGAATGAAGATGAAGAAACAACATTTTTGGCGACTTGCGACCGCGCTCGCCGCAATAGCCGCGACGACGTCGTTTCACTGCGGTTACGCCGCCGACCTCTCGCCGCCAACGCAAGCGTATCGCTCAGAACGCGTTACCGTCGAAGGCGCGAACGCCGACGCGATCGGTAAAGAGTGCGAGACGATCCTCGACCGCCTCGAAGCGCGCTACGGGAAACCGACGTATTGGCAGACGTTCCCCGTGAGATACAAGCCGTATCAAGGCGGCTCGGCGGCGGGGTACACGTCTTACGTCCATCCCTACGTCGAGGAAGTCGTGATATACGGCGACTTCGATCGCTCGGTCGGGAAAGTCCTCGACCACGAACTGACGCACGCGTTCTTCTTCTACTACTTGCGCTCGAATTTCGATCTCCTGCTCAACGAAGGACTCGCGCAGAACTCGGAATACGGCTCGCGAGAACGACTTAGAACGCAGGTCTACGCGCGTTGCGCCAACGGCGAATTCGTCTCGCTCGCTCGGCTCTACGGGTCTAATCGCTATGACGCGAGCTTACTTATCTACACGCAGGGATTTAGCGTCGTCGATATGCTGATAGCTCGCGGGGGATCGCGGTGGTTCGCGCAGTTCATGCTCGATCTAACGCACGGTTGCAAAGACGTCGACGAGGCGTTGCGAAGGCACTACGGCTACGAGTCGCTGCAAGCGCTGGAACAGGACTGGCTTGAGTATGTTAGAAACGGACAGGATCGCGGACGCGTTCGCGCGATCGGGAAGAGTTTGCAAAGGAGTAAGTAATGAACGCTAATATCGTAAGAGCGCTCGCGTTAGGTTCCGTCCTAGCGTGCGCGCCGCTATCGGCCGAGGAACCGAGCGAGGCGACGCGCGTCGTCTACCCAAGTTCGGCGACGGCGAAACTGCCTATCACTATCGGTATCGGACGTCAGCCGACGGTCAAGCCGCCGGTCGAGGAATCGGGCGTCGACGAGATCGACACGCCGATCGGGCAGATCGACGCGCTACGCGAAACGCTGGAATATCTGCGCGTTACGCAAGAACGCGAGGTCGAGACGTTGGAAGCGCTGTTGGAACGCGACGCGGAAACGCCGCCGGATCGCGTCGACGAGATCGTAGCCGCGATCGAGCAGTCTGCAAGCGAGACGCAACGCCTCGTTCGCGAACTCCACGACGCGCAAGACCGCGAGATCGAACCGGCGCCGGAACCGTGCGCGTCGAAGCGTTCGACGGTCGGCGACGTCGTCAAGTATCCGTATAAGTCGTGGTTGGGAGCTATGTTATTTATCGTCGCGTGGTTTATCGGCGTCAAGTTGTGGAAGAAAGCGAAAGGCGTCTGGGCGACGCTGTCCTCGCTCGCGGAACGGATGCGACGCGCCGAAGAACGCGATAACAAGTAGAGGAGGACGTTATGGAAGTCGTGCAAGAATACAACGCCGTCGTGACGCCGCTCGACGGTCATAAAGACGCGGTAGTCATCGTGTTAGCGTGTTCTCGCGAGGTCGACGGAGAACGCGTTGCGATCGTCGACGCGCAAAAAGACGCCGCGATGGACGCCGCCAAAGCGACGCTGCAATGCCTCGGGGCCGACGTCGCCGCGTGCTCCACCGCGTTCCTCGTGCCGCAAGTCGTACTTGGCGAAGACGAAACGCTCGCGCTCGACGTCGCCGCAACGCTGCGCAAGCGCGTCAAGGAGTCGTAAGTTCATGGCGATCGTCTATTTCAGAACGAACGCGGATTCCGGCGACGGCTCGTTGCGCGCAGCCTACGCCGCGGCGGCGCCGGGAGACGCGATCATGCCGGACCCGGCGGTCGACTGGGGAACCGAGACTATCGTTATCACGTTGGCGGCTAAGCTCTCGTTGAGCAAGTCGGCGACGTTCGACGGCGGCGCGTTTCGCGTAAGACTCGACGCGCAATCGGGTTGCGGCTGCATCGAGAACGGCGCGGGGTCGACGGTCGCGTTTCGGCGTTTCGACTTCGTTCGCGGCCATAACCCCAGCGGCGGCGGGTGTTATCATTCCAGCGCGAGCGCGTCTAAGGCGACGTTCACGCAATGCCTTTTCGCGGGCGGCTATTCCGGCAACTACGGAGGCGCGATCTATCTCTACGGCGGCTCGGTCGTTCTGCGAGACTGCGTCGTAACGGGCGGGCGTTCCTCGTCCAACGTTGGCGGCATACGCGTCTACACTAACGCTAAGTCGTTTACCGCTACGCGTTGCACGATCGTCGGAAACGCCGGGACCGACCTGTCGCTGCTCACCTCCGGGGGCGCGGCGTACTCGCTCGCCGACAATATCGTCGGGACGGGGTCGTCGCTCGTCGAGAAACGCGCGCCGTCGAGCGTCGGCTTCGTTCAGCCGCCCCCCGACGCGCTCGACGCTAAGGATTGGAACGCCGAACTTTGGCGCGCGTTCGACTTGCGACTGCGGCACGACTCCGCTTGCCTGACCGGCTCGACTAGCGTCACGGAAGACGACGTCGACTTCCTCGGGCATAATCGTCGCAACGGCGGCGCGTTGGGGGCTTACGAAGGATCGTGGCTCGTCTTAGCGCCGGGTCAAGGGGAGCGCGTAGTCGGGAACGTCCGCGTCGATCGCGTCGAACTTGCCGACGGTTCGCGCGTCGGATTCGCGCCGGACGCGTCGCTCGCTATCGTCGAAGGCGGGACGATCGGGGCGGCGGAGTTCGTCGCGGACGCAAGCGCATATCTTGCGACCTCGCCCGGCGTCGACGCGTCTTGCGCAACACTCGTCGGTGTAACGCTCTGCGAATACGGCGCATGCGTAAGCGCGTTCACGGCGACCGCCGTTTCGCCCAAGCAGACGGAACTGCGCTGGACAAGCGAAGACGCGACGCGGACGGTCTTGTTGGAAGCGTATCGCGGAGGCGGTTGGACGCCGATCGGCTCGGTGGCGGGGGAGCGTTTCCTCACGCGCTCGCAATCGGGTAGGACGCGGTACCGGCTTTTCGACGGATCGACATATTACTACGACGACGCGTGGACGTTCCACGGCGTGCAGTTCCGCGTCGTGAGTTCTTGGGCGACGGCGGAACGACCGTCGCGGCATTGGGAGGCGATAGTGCAAACGGCTTCGACGACGGCGAAGGTCTCGCCGGGACAAAGTCTTACGATCTTAGCGCGGATATTCGACGCGTTCGACGTCGACGCCGCGCTGCTCAACGACGGCGAAAACGTTACCGCCGTCAGATATAGCTGTTACTACAACACGAACAACTTGTTTGAACAGGACTTCAAGCCTGTCGAAGGTCACGCCGACGTCGCCGCCGACACGAGCTGCGTCTTGGAGGCGTTGCAGAAGTCGGACGCGTGGACGCGCGACGACGTCGGGTACAACTTCGTGCTCGCGCCGGACGTCCGCGAACACGCGCTCTTCCCCACCCCGGGCGACTATCGTATCAAAGTCGCGATCGAGCTCAAACAGGGCAATCCGATCGTATTCTACGTCCCGGTCGCCGTCGAGGAACGCGCGTGAACCGTCTTAGTTTTGAACATGTTAGGAAAAGGAGTCGCAATGAAGAGCATATTTGAAGAACACGCGTCGCGCGAGGAACTACTGCGCGCGGCGGAACAGGCGATAACGGAAACGACCGGCGCGGACGGCGTCGCGACCTATCGCATTGCCGACCCGGAGCGCGACGCGTGGAAGTCGCGCTTGGAAACGGAATCTCGCAACGCCGCGAGAGAACTGAAATTGCGTCAAGACGCGGAAGCGAAACTGGCGCGCTACGAAGCGGAACGCGAAACGCAACACGCGGAACTGGACCGACTTCGCGCCGCCGCGCCCGCCGACTTGCGCGAGACGTTGAAGCGTTACGCGGAACAATCCGCGTCGAGTAAAGCGAAGATCGAGGCGTTGGAGGCGGAACTTGCGCCGCTGCGAGAAGAGAACGCCGCTTATCGCGAACGCGAGACGCGCGCTAAGATCGAAGCGCAACTCGTCGACGCCGCGAGGAAGCTCAACTGCCGCGAATCGGCGTTGCGCGACGTAAAACGGCTAGCGCCAATGTTTAAACTCGACGCGGCCGGCGTCGCCTCCACCGAGGACGCGAAGACGGCGGAAGAGGTGTTGCGAGAGGAGATCGCGCTTTCCCCGCACTGGCTCGACCGCTCGCAAGGGGGCGCCGCAGACGCCGGACTCGACGCGCAAGTCGCAACTTCGCGTGAACGGTTCGCGCAAGCGCTGCGCGGTAACGACTTCGCGGAGGCGTTGCGTCACGCTCCCAGAACGCGCGTCGATCGCTGAACGCGCGACGCATATCTTTTGACCATTATCGAAAGGAATTGTTATGGCTATCGTTAGCAACGACTTACTGAACACTCGCATCGACCTGTCCGATATCCTCTCGTGGCGCGCGGCGCAGACTCCGCGCTTCATCGGGCTCTTCCAACTCCCTCGCGGCGAGAACGCGCGTTACGCGACGAACACGGAACACTTCTGGCTCGAAGGAGTCGAAACTCCGAAGACGAAGGCGTTTACGTCGTACAATTACGGCGTTGGCGGCGCGGGCGAATTCACGGTCGCGGACGCGGCGGGTTGGCAGGTCGGCGACTTGTTCCACATCCTCGGCGACGCCGCGGTCTTGAAGATCGTCTCGGTCTCGGGCGCCGCGATCTCGGCGTCGCTTGTGGCGTCCAACGGTTCGGCGTTGGCGTTGGAGGACTACGCGCCTAGCTCGCCCGGCACGCTGATCTTCGACTCGCGTCCTATCCAAGAGGGCTCGGGTTCCGGCGAAGACTTCTTCTTGCAATCTCATGCGGAATCGAATTTTACGCAGATCTTCCGCGGCGACGTCGAATTGAGCGCGACGGCCGCGGCGGTCGACCAAGCGGGGTCGGAAAACGCGATCGCGACGCAGCTGCAATACGCGACGGACGCGATCCTGCGACGTATGAACTCGGCGCTGATCTTCGGCGCGAAGACGCGACGCACGGCGGTCTCCCCCGGCTCGATGGGCGGACTGTATTACTACGGCTCGCAAGAAGGCGGCTTGCGCAGAGCGTATAACGACTCGGCGTTGACGATGAACAAGATCAACCTTGCGGCGCAAGACGTTACGAACGCCGGCTGCATTCCCGACGCGATCGTTTGCGGCGCGGGTCAAGCTCAGATCGTCTCGGCGATGATGGACTCGCAAGTCCGTATCCCGCAAGGCTCGCACACGATCGGATCGCACGTCGACACGTTCGTTACGTCCGCGGGCGGCAACGTCATGCGCGTCGTGGTCGAGCCGTCGATCCCAGACACGGACGTCTGGGTCTGCGACACGCGAGGATTCTCGCTCATCCCGTTGTCGGGAAGAGGGTTGCACTCGGAGCCCGCGACCGCGCCCGGCGTCGACGGCGTCCGCGCTATCGTCATCGGGGAATACACCGCGGAATTCAAGAACGCGAAACAGGCGCTCTGCCGCATCTCCGGGCTGAAAGCGTCGTCGGAAGTCTTGACTTGAACCACGCGGAGGTCGGGAAATGCAGACGCTAGAACGCCCTAACGTGACGCTAGCGGCGGCGACGACGTATTTCGACGGCCGGCTCTACGCGGACGCGTGGACGAACGCGGAACCAAGCGATCGCGAGAAAGCGTTGACGCAAGCGTCGTTCCTTGTCGCCGGCGCGTTCTCGTTTTCCGCTAACGCCTACGCCGTCGACGCTTACGGCGTAACGACGTGGCACGAACGCGTTATCGCCGCGGTATGCGAGGAAGCGCTGTGGCTGCTCAAACGCGATCCGACTAATTACCCGGAGTTGCTGACGTTAGGACTCGCGGAAGGCTCGGTCGCGTCGCTCTGCGCGAAGTTCGATCGCCGATTCCTAGCGCCGCTGATCTGCGACGCCGCGAAGAACCTCGTCGGCGAACTGGGGTCGCTTCTCGAAGACGGCTCGTGCCGCTCGACCCCGCTGGCGTTGTGACACATCTAACTTACGCGTCGGCATTAGGTTGTCGACGCCTTTCATGGAGGTCTTATGACGATCAAAGAGTATCCGCTATCGTCGATCCGTCCTTACGCGAATAACCCGCGCAAGAACGAGTCGGCGGTCGCGGGCGTGGCGGAATCGATACGCCGCTTCGGATTCAAGCAGCCGATCGTGGTCGACAAGTTCAACACGATCGTATGCGGACACACGCGCTATCTCGCCGCGCAACAACTCGGCTTGAAGACGGTCCCGTGCGTCGCCGCCGACGAGCTGAGCGCCGACGAAGTCAGAGCGTATCGCTTGCTAGACAACAAGTTGAACGAGGTCGCGTTATGGGACGCGGAGTTGTTGGCGACGGAACTCGCGGACTTCGCTTTCGATTTCGCGCCTTTCGGAGTAGACTTCGACCTCGACGCGCCGGAACCGCTTGCCGACGCGGCCGACGACGTTGAGAAGCCGATCCCGGAATCGTATCAGGTGGTGGTGAGTTGCGAGGACGAGGCGTCGCAAGAGGCGCTTTACGAACGGCTCAAAAACGAAGGCTATAAGATCAGGTTGTGCAATCTATGACGCGAGAACGTATCACGCTAACTAGCGTCGTGCCGGACTCTTATCGCGTGAGCAGGATCGTCGGCGCGTCGGACCTCGGGGACGCGAGAACGATCGAGACGACGCTGGAATTCGACCGCCCGCCGGGGTTGGACGAAGCGTGGAGCGTCGGGATGATCGTCGGCGCGTCGGGTTCCGGGAAGTCGTCGATCGCGAGAACGCTTTACCCCAACGCGGTTTACGCCGCGCCGTCGTGGGGAGAACGCGCTATCGTCGACGAATTTAGCGCGCATACGTTCGAGAAGACGACCGAGGCGTTGGCGGCGGTCGGACTTGGAACGCAAACGCATTGGCTTCGGCCGTTTAACGCGCTGAGCGTCGGGGAACGGTTCCGTTGCGAACTTGCGAGAACGCTGCTCGACGCGACTACGGAATTGGTCGTCGTCGACGAGTTCGCTAGCGCGCTCGATCGTCGGACGGCGGCGACGGCTTGCGCGGCGTTGCGTAAAGCGTTCGATCGCGGCGCGTTTCGGAAACGGCTCGTCGCGTTGGCGCACGACGACGAACTCGCGGAATACCTGGAACCCGACTGGGTCTTACGAACCGATACCGGCGAACTGACGCGAGGCCGACTTCGGCGCGCGCTCGCGAAATTGGCGCTGCGATCCGCGCCTCGAGAGTTGTGGGCCGATTTTAAGAAGTATCACTATCTAAGCGGCTCGCTCAATAAGAGCGCGCGTTGCTATATCGGCGTAATTACCGACGGTTTCGGCGTTAACGTCGAAACGCGCGACTCGATAGCGGCGTTTGGCGCGATCGTGCAGAGCGAGGGTCGACGCGGTCGCAAGCGCGCGCATCGGC
Source organism: Thermoguttaceae bacterium (assembly GCA_045599605.1). Lineage (GTDB taxonomy): Bacteria > Planctomycetota > Planctomycetia > Pirellulales > Thermoguttaceae > RUG369. The sequence goes on along the minus strand of JAZRWE010000001.1, from coordinate 169,027 downwards.
TCGTCGTGAAGCCGGAATATCAAGGCGTCGGGATCGGCGGCGCGTTTCTCGACCTGCTCGCGGAACAGTGCGCCTCGGAAGGCTCGACGTTAGAGATCGTCACCGGTTCCGCGTCGTTCGCGCGCAAACTCGAACGCTCCTCGCGCTGGAAGACGGTCGCGGTCTATCCGCACGGCAGGACGCAGCGACATAAAGGCGTCGCGGCGCCGGGGTCGTTCGGTCGCGCCGTCGTCTCGTTTATCTATACGGGTTAACATATTACTATCAAAGGAGTTGTTATGGACAAACTGAAATACTTAGTCGCGATCGCGGCGATGGTCGTCGTCGGCGCGCAAGCGTGTCTCGCGGAAGAAGTCGCAAGTCCGCCCGAGCCGGGCGTTTCATACGCGTTGGTCGCGCACACCTACAAGACGCCGGGACTTTGCGCGCCGTGCGATCGCGCCAGACCGGTCGCCAAGCGCTTGGCGGACGAGTACCCTATCGAATTCGTCTACGCGGACTCGATCCACGGCTATTCCGATTCTCGCAGTCGCGGGGTCGATCGTTTCCCGACGTTCCGGCTCGTGCGTCGCGACTTCCGCGGAGAACGCGAGCTCCTGCGCTGGTCCGGGGCCGATATGACGGAACAGCGTATCCGCGAAGCGTTTAGACGCGTCGGGATCAGACCTCGCCCGCTGCCGCGCATACCGGAACCGCCGCGACCGGCGCCCAAACGCAAGCCGTCCCCGGCGCCGCCGAGACCGACTCGCCCCGCGCAGCCGCCGCGACGCTGAATCGCGACATAGGCTTGCGACGCCTAAGATATGCCAATGAATAAATAAAGAAACGCCCAAGCGTAATTACCGCGCTTGGGCGTTTTTGTATTAACTTGACGCTATATTCAGCGCCGCTCAGTTCTTTTCGATATTGCGGAATTTCGGGGTAACGTCGACGTTGGCGCCGTTCCATTTCCCTTTGAGTCCGATCTCTTTAAGCGAGCGTTTCGCCAGGACTTCCAACCAGCTTCTCAACAAGACGGGGTCGGTGTAGAACTCTTCGGCGTATTGTTCCGGCGTGAATTCGATCCCGCTCGACGAGAAGTCGGGATCCGCGTTCATGTTGCGGTTGCCGGAAAAGACGTTTTCCGTAGAACCGTGGTTGTTGAAGGAACCGCAGTTGACCGCGACGTTGTCGAGAATATAGTTGCGATCGATGTGCTTATCGATCTCGTCGAAGAACGGATAATTCTTGATATACGTCGCGTTTCCAACGTGTTGCGGGAAACGTTCACGCACGAAATCGTTATAGCGAGTTCCGTGCCACGCGTTGAAGCTGAACGCCTGCTTGCAGTCGACCATCAAGTTCCCCTTGGCGAGGTTGTCTTTACCGCCGTGGATCTGGATACCGCCAAACGCGCCGCCGGAAGAACGATAGAAGACGTTGTCGAGCATGAGCACGCCGGAGATCGAGTCGTCCAAACGAATGCCGGCTTGCCCGCAAAGCGCGAAGGAGGAGCCGATATGCCGCCAGAGGTTCTTCTCGATAACGATACCGCGGAACGACGGGTCGCAGAAGATATCGATCCCGGCTTGGTCGCTGTATTCGTAAACGCAGGAATGCACTTCGTTACGCGCGATATACAGGTCGTTGCCGTCGGTGCGCATCGCGTGGTGCGGGGAATCGCACATCAAGTTGTTGGTGATGGCGATACCGCAACCCGCGGCGTGAACGGCGGGGGTATAGACGCGGTCGATACGACTGAAATCGCTGATGAAGTTGTTATAGACCAAGTGCTTGCACGGGTTAAGCGTATCGCGGTCGCCGCCGGAGACGCGCACGCCGCTGGCGCCCATTTCGCGAATACGCGTATTCAACACGCCGCAGCTGGCGCCGCCCTCGATCGAGAGCGCGTTGCCGCCCATCTGCTCGATCGCGCAGTCGTTGACGTAGCAACGCTCGCAACCGACGAATTTACCAAAAGATTCGCGCGCCAAGCGGAACGAGACGCCTTCGACGACAAAGTTCTTGACGTTCTCGAGCGAGACGAACAAGTCTTCAAATTCGTCGTATTCGACCTTCGCGTTATTGAGTTCCGCGGCGTCCGCAACTTCCACCGGAGGATAGAAATAGAGCTTGCCGGAAACGGAGTCGACGAAGTATTCGCCGGGCACGTCGAGTTCTTCAAGCACGTTGACGTAGTAGTAATCGAATTTCCCCGTGCTATTGCGATAATCGAACGTAACTTCTTTCTTCTCGCGATCGAGCTTCGCCACTTTGCGCAGGTTCGCCGCCCATTCCCATTCGTAGAGCCCGAACGCCCAGAGGTCGTCGACGTTCTTCCAGGAATCGACGCGGTCGTAATCGTATTTAAACGTCGTCGTTTCGTCGTTTTCGTCGGTATTCGGAACCTTTTCGCCGAACTTCAGCGTCTCGTCGCCGTCGTTAGGCCAACGCGCGAGCGTCTGCGATTCGCCGCCGAAATAAAGGGACGGAATAGGCGCGACTTTATTGCCGGCGCCGTAACCGCGACGAGCTTGCTTGCCAAAGTTCTTGAATCCCGCGGCGGCAAGGTCGGCGACGTAGATCTTATCGCGAACCGCTTCGTTAAAGCGTTGCGCGGTCTCGGGATCGTTAGCGTCGGCTAGCGCGACGAAGTTCGTGATAGCGCGACCGCCAAGGAGTTCGACTTTCGCGCCTTTGACCGGGCGAACATAGACGTTTTCTACATTTTTAAGATAAGCCGTCTTCTCAACTTGATACTTGCCGGCGGCGAGTTCGACGATCGTGACCGTCTTCACCGCGGCGTTGGCGGCGACGTCTTCAAACGCTCGAGCGAGCGTCGCGTAAGGCGCGGTCGCGGAACCGTTGCCGGTAGCGTCGTTACCGCCGGGCGCGACGCGGATCGTGCGACGGCGCACGGAGCCGGAGAATTGTTGCACGACGCGTTCGTAGGTCGAGAGCGCGTCTTTCTCGATCTTGCGCACGCGTTCGGCGCTCGCTTCGAGTTTCTCGATCTTATCAAATTCAGCGGCTTCCGCAGGATACGCCATACGGATCTTGCCGAGCCACGATCTCACTTCTTTGGCGTAACGCGAGACGTTCTGCATCGCGCGCAGTCTCGAGACGACTTCGCCGTAAGCGGAGAGTTGCGCAGGCGTAGGGTCTTGCGAGGCGTTTTCAGCTCTCTTGGCGATATAATCTTCGGCGTTCTTGAAGACGGCGGGAGCCGCGGCGGGGAAGTTTCTGGCGTTGAGCGCGTTGACGACGACGGATTCGTTCACGGCGTCTTTAACGGCTTGCGGTACGTCCATTTCTAGCGCTTCGTTCAGCAACGGGTCGTTTGCGAGGTCGAGATTGACGGTCTTGTCGCCGAACGCGTTGACGGTATCGACGATCTTGGCGATCTTGACTTCATCCGGATCGCGCAACGCTTGACGAGCTTGGACGTCTTCCGGGATAAGCGGACGATTCCAGTACTCGATCTTTTCGACGAACATACGGCTGGACCCGATCCCCATCCCGCAGAACCCAACGCGCAGCGAGCCGTTGTGGTCGACGATATCGGAGACGTGAGGACAGCCCGCCGCGGCGACGCCGTCGACGTACAGCGTCAGGCGTTTAGTGTAACCGTCGCAAACGCAAACGACGTCGCGAGTCACGCCGGGGACGTAGCTGAGATCGGTGGAACAACCGTTCGCGCCCCCTTCTTTACCGACTTCAAAGACGAAACGGCCGTTCGTCCAGTCGTAGTGCGCGCGGAACCCGTCGGTATAGCCGCTCGACACGCAGAAGAGCATGCCGTTAGTACCGTTGTTGCCCGGCTCGTTACCTTGTTCGAGCAATTTGACGCGCATCGCGACCGTGAAAGAACCGGTCGAAACGTCGGGAATGTAGCCCGTGTCGACCGCGTCGTCGCAAAGCTCTTGTTGAATATCGCCGACGAAACTGGGCGCGGCTTCTTCCGCAATACGCGCGATGATCGCTTCCGCCATCGCTTTGCCGTTTTCGCCGTTGTCTTGCGCAAGCGCGGAGCCGACGCCGAGAGACGCGACGGCGGCTATGCTTGTCAATATACTATAGTAAGTCCATTTTCTCATTATGAGACTCCCAAATTCATAAAAAACGCGCGTCGTGGAGCCGAATCGCGCGAGCGGTGAGTTTCGCGAATCCGGAGCGTAAAAACGACGAACTCGCGAACGCAACATTTTAACAAAAAACGATCGAAAAAAACAAGTAAAAGAAAAAATTTATTGAAAAAAAATCAGTAAGATACGTCGCTAAAATCGTATAATAAGAGTATGAGATACCGAAAAACGGCTAGCGAGCGAGTAATAAGCGCGATCCCCTCTTGCAATTTTACGGTATAATAATATAATAAAGGTACTATACTCGCGTGAGAGCGTCTCGAAGGTCGAGTCGTTCGGTAGAAGCGCGAGCAGGAGCGAGCGCGTCTCGCAAGTTGATATCAGTTAAAAAGGATATCGAATAACCGAAAACCAGCGGAACCGACAGGTTTGCGTTAGGCGCGGACTAGTCGATTTCCCAACCCACAAAGGGCGTTTATCATGACCATCATGAACAAAGATGAAAAACAAGCTCTCATCGCGGATTACCGTCGTTCTGATTCCGACACCGGTTCTCCCGAAGTCCAAGTCGCGATCTTGACCAAGAAGATCAACGCGTTGACCGAACACATGAAGAAGAACAAGAAGGACTTCTCCACTCGTCGCGGTCTTCTCCAAATGGTTAGCTCTCGTCGTCGTCTTCTCGACTACCTGAAGCGCAAGGACCAAGCTCGTTACTTGGAACTCATCAAACGCCTCGGCATCCGTAAGTGATCTCGAAAAATTCGTCGCGTCGTTTCTTTACGCAGTTATGGCGCGGCGTTTCTTATTTGCGGCGCGGCTAGCGCGCGCCGCGGATCGATCGTCTTTTGATTATGAACGACTTGGCGCGATTTGTTGTTTGTTAGTGTTAGCTCGCGCTTGACCGATCGATCCTGCGATGTATAGCGACTCTTCGGACGAAGTAGGTTCCGAATGAGAGATAGAAAGAAAAGTATCTAATGAAAACTCGTGTTGAAAGACAAATTGGTTCTAGACTGTTCTGGATCGAAACCGGCGAATGGGCGAAACAAGCTCACGGCTCTTGTGTGATCGGCCTTGACGACAACGTGGTATTATGCGCGACGACGACCGCCCCGTCGAAACCCGGACAAGACTTCTTCCCCCTCACCTGCGACTACCGCGAACGCGTCGCGGCTGTCGGTAAATTCCCCGGCGGCTTCCTGAAACGCGAAGGTCGTCCCGGCCTCAAAGAGATCCTGACGGCGCGCCTTATCGACCGTCCGATCCGTCCTTTGTTCCCCAAGGGCTTCTATAACGACGTCCAAGTATTCGCGAACGTCCTCGCCTGCGACGGCAAGACCGATCCCGACGTTGTCGCGATGAACGGCTCCTCGATGTGTTTGCAACTCAGCCCGGTCCCGTTCATGGGTCCTCTGGCCTCCGCGCGCTTGGGCTACATCGACGGCGAATTCGTTCCGTTCCCGACGGTCGACCAACTTGAAAACTCCGAACTCGACCTCGTCGTTTCCGGCAATATGGAATCCGTCCTCATGATCGAAGGTTTCGGTCGCGAATTGCCCGAACCGAAGATGTTCGAAGCGATCATGACGGCTCACAAGTACGTTCGCGAATTGTGCGAACTCCAACTTGAAATGGTTGAAAAGGTTAAGCCGGTCAAGGCGTCCTTTGAACCGCTCAACACGCAGCCGATGTACGACGCGTTGATGGAGAAATTCTACGACGAATTCCGCGCCGCGAAGAAGACCTCCGGCAAGATCGCTCGCGCCGAAGCGTGCGACGCCGTCAAGCAAAAGGCGAAGGAAGCGTTGCTCGTCGAAGACGTCGAAGGCGCGACCGAACCTAACCTCTTTGGTCCCGACTACTTCGAAGTTGCGTTCAACGACTTTGTCGAACGCGTCGTCCGCGATATCATCCTCTCGAAGGAACGTCTTGACGGCCGCGGCGTCAAAGAAGTCCGCCCGATCGAATGCGCTATCGACGTTCTTCCGCGCGTCCACGGCTCCGCCGTCTTCCAACGCGGCGAAACGCAAGCTCTTATCACCGTCACGCTCGGCACCGCGCGCGACGAACAACGCGTCGAAGGTCTTTTCGACGAATACAGCAAGCGCTTCATGCTCGACTACAACTTCCCGCCGTACAGCGTCGGCGAATGCAAGCCTTATCGCGGCACCGGTCGTCGCGAATACGGCCACGGCAACCTCGCGGAACGCAGCGTGAAGTCGGTCCTCCCGACCCCGGAACAATTCCCCTACACCGTCCGCGTCATCTCCGATATCTTGGAATCCAACGGTTCCAGCTCGATGGCGACGGTCTGCGGCGCGACGCTCGGTCTTATGTCGGCGGGCGTTCCGATCACGAATCCTGTCGCCGGTATCTCGATCGGTCTTGTTAAAGAAGACGACGGTCGCTGGATCACGATCACGGACATCATGGGCGACGAAGACCACTACGGCGATATGGACTTCAAAGTCGCCGGTACGCAAAACGGCGTCACGGGCATCCAACTCGACCTCAAGACGAACGGTATCTCGAAAGAGATCATCGCGCAAACGCTGAAACAAGCTCGCGAAGCTCGTATCGGCATCTTGCGCAAGATGCTTACCGCCGCGCCTTGCCCGGCTGAAAACATCTCGCAATACGCTCCGCGCTTGCTCCGCACCCAGATCGACCCCGAAAAGATCGGTCTGCTCATCGGCCCCGGCGGCAAGACGATCCGCGCGATCCAAGAAAGCACCGGCGCGAGCATCGAGATCGACAACGAAGGCGTCGTCAACGTCGCGTCCGTCGACCAAGCTAGCGCGGAAGCCGCTCTTCGCGAGATCGAACGCCTCACCGCCACCGTCGAAGTCGGCAAGATCTACGAAGGCGTCGTCACGAGCATCCAAAACTTCGGCGCGTTCGTCGAGATCCTGCCGGGTCGCGACGGCCTCTGCCACATCAGCGAACTCTCCGACGACTATGTCGACAATATCAACGGTTTCTGCAAGATCGGCGATAAGTTCGAAGTCAAAGTCATCGCGATCGACGACCAAAATCGCGTTAAGTTGAGCCGCCGCGCGGTCCTCATCGAACGCGGACAATCCGATCGTCCCGAAGGCGCTCCGGAACGCGAAGAACATGAACCTCGCGAGCCTCGCGAACCGCGTGAACCGCGCGAGCCTCGCGATCGCGGCGAACGCGAATACCGCGGAGATCGTGAACCTCGCGAACGCGGCGAACGCGAATTCCGCGGAGATCGCGAACCGCGTGAACGCGGCGAACGTCGCGAACGTCGCGGCGGCGACCGTCCTCGTCGCGATCGCTACGACAACTGAGTCGCGCTTACCGCGTTGACGGTATCGCGTTAAGATAGATCAAGCCTCGCTCTTTTTGGTCGCCCGACCGGAGAGCGAGGCTTTTTTTGTCGCTTTTTTGTATGTTTTACGCGCGGAGTTATCGTCGTGCCGAGTTAGCGTATCTATAAATAAAAAGATCCTCGCCGCCGTATCGGTCGTAGGACCAACGGCGACGAGGACTATTTCTTAAACCGTTAACAATAAACGCGGATCGTCGCGCGATCGCGAGCGTCAGAGTTCGGCGAAGTTTTGGAGAATCTTCAGTCCGACGTCTTGACTCTTTTCAGGATGGAACTGCACGCCGAAGACGTTGTCTTTGGCGATGGAGGACACGAAATCGACGTTATCGTAATTCGTAGTGGTAGCGACGATCTCGGGCTGTTCCGCGTCGACGTAGTAGGAGTGGACGAAGTAGACGTAATCGGTCGGTTTGAGACCTTTATAGATCGGGACTTCCTTTTTGAAGGTCAGGTCGTTCCAACCCATATGCGGGACAACGAATTTCGGGTCTTCGGGGAAGAGCTTCACTTTGCCTTTGAAGACTCCTAAGCACTCGGTCCCGCCGTTCTCTTCGCTCATCTCGAAGAGCGCTTGGTAACCTAAACAGATGCCCAAGAAGGGTTTGCCGGACTCGATCGTTTGATAGACCGAATCGATGAGCTTCGTGCGCTTCATCTCGGCAATAGCGTCGGCAATAGCGCCAACGCCGGGCAAGACGACTTTCGGGGCGGCGGCGACGACGCTCGGGTCGGCGGTAACGACCGCTTCAACGCCTAGACGCTCAAACGCTTTTTGAACGCTGCGCAGATTCCCCATACCGTAATCGATGATCGCGATCATAGATAACGCATCTCCTAAAAAAGACGCGTTCTCATAACGCCGCTCCGCGTTGAGCGAGGAACGGCGTCAATATCGAACGCGTTAGTTAACGGTAGTTAAGCCCAACTCAGTCCAACGGCTTGAAGACGAAACCGGTGATGAGCTTCGGATAGAAGTAGGTGCTCTTGGCGGGCATACGTTCGCGGACCATGGAGCAGTCTTGGATCTGTTGAACGGTGGCGGGCATAACCAACGCGGCCAACGGATACTTTTCGGGCTCGTTTTTGAGCGTTTCGGCAACTTCGGCGACGTCGTGGACGTACTTCGGTTTTTCGTGGCCCTTGAGTTCGAGCAGCGTGTCGATAACAAGGCTGTGGAGCATAGCGACGCCAAGGGATTGCCATTCCGGATGATGGTCGGACGCGACTTCCTTCATCTTTTCCTTACCGGCTTCCGTGATGGAGATAAGGCTCCAAACGCCGTCTTTACCGGTATACAACGCCATCGTGCCTTGGTCGTCCATTTGTTCGATGAGCGCCCACGCCGCTTGCGCGCTGTTGACGCCGTTGCCGACGGTCGTAACGCGGAAGTTTTCGCCCAAGCGCGCGATGACGTCGGCTTGCGTCATTTCGCGGACGTTGGAGAAGAGGCGGTGCGTCGGGAGGACGATGAGGCCGGGGTCTTCCATCGCGATGCAGACCATCAAGACGTGGTTCGCCGGATGATCGGTCGTCAATTCGCCTTGTTCGGCAATTTGCTTACGGTAGTTGCAGGCGGTCTCATAGCGGTGGTGACCGTCGGCGATGAAGATCGGTTTCGGGCCCATCAATTCGACGACCTTGTTGACGGTCTCTTGGTCGTCGACGATCCACATGCGATTGATAACGCCGTCGCGGTCGGTAGCTTCCAACGGGGTCTTTCCGACGATCGCGTTTTCGAGAATGTTTTGAACTTCGTTATTGGCGTCGGGATAGAGGCCGAAGATCTGGCTGAAGTTCGTCTTGCAAGCGGTGGTGAGCATGAGGCGGTCGAGTTTCGGGCCGCTCATGGTGAGTTCGTGAGGATAGATATTGCCTTGGCCGAACGGAACGGCTTCGCAACCGCACATGAAGCCCTTACGGCAGTATTCCTTGCCCTTGACCGTGTAGATCTGGTGATAGACGTAGATCGACGGCTTCGATTCTTTAACGACGACGCCGGATTCTTTCCAATCCTTCAAAACGCGCGCGCTTCTCGTATAGCGGTTGTTTTGTTCGTCGTCGGTCTCGCACATCTTGTTGAGGATCAGGCGAACGACGTTGTAATCGCTCTTAGCGTACAGTTCGTCTTGATATTCGGGACTGATCACGTCGTACGGAGGGGCGACGACGTCGCTCAAAGAACCGATCTGCGCGAGATTGTAGCGTAAACCTTGAAAAGGTTGGATATTAGGCACGGTGTTATTCCTTATATGTATACGCGTCCGAAAGCGCGGGCGCAAGCGTATATATCAACGCGGCGCGAGTTTACGACGCCGCGTAAGTTATTAAAAGGGACGAGCAGTATCAATAGCGATAGAACTCGGGTTTGAACGGCCCTTCGACGGGAACGCCGAGGTAGTCCGCTTGTTTTTGCGTCAGCTTTTGGAGCTTGACGCCGAGTTGTTCGAGATGCAGGCGCGCGACTTCTTCGTCGAGCTTCTTCGGCAGCATATGGACGCCGAGCGGATATTTTTCGCCTTCCGTCCACAGCGCGATCTGCGCCAACACTTGGTTCGTGAACGAGTTGGACATAACGAAGGAGGGGTGTCCGGTGGCGCAGCCGAGGTTGACCAAGCGGCCTTCCGCGAGCAGCAGGATCGAGTTGCCGTTCGGGAACGTGTAGCGGTCGACGAGCGGCTTGATCTGGACCTTCTTGACGCCGGGATACGCTTCGAGACCGGCGACGTCGATCTCGCAGTCGAAGTGCCCGATATTGCAGACGATAGCGTCGTTCTTCATACGCGACATCTGGTCGGCGGAGATGATATCGCAGCAACCGGTCGTCGTGACGAAGATATTGCCGCGTTCGCAAGCGTCGTCCATATTCGTGACTTCAAAGCCTTCCATCGCGGCTTGGAGCGCGCAGATCGGGTCGATCTCGGTAATGAGAACGCGAGCGCCGTAGGAACGCATCGAGTGCGCGCAGCCCTTGCCGACGTCGCCGTAACCCGCGACTACGACGACTTTACCGGCGATCATGACGTCCGTCGCGCGCTTAATGCCGTCGGCGAGCGATTCGCGGCAGCCGTACAGGTTGTCGAACTTGCTCTTCGTAACGCTGTCGTTGACGTTGATCGCGGGGATCTTCAGGTCGCCGCGAGCGTGCATTTGATAGAGGCGGTGAACGCCCGTGGTCGTTTCTTCGGTGATGCCTTTGACGCCGCCGATGATATTGGCGTATTCGGGCTTATGGATGCACGCGGTGAGGTCGCCGCCGTCGTCGACGATCATATTGAGCGGTTGGCCGTCGGGGAAGAAGAGGGTCTGTTCGGTACACCAATCGTATTCTTCGTCGGTCTCGCCTTTCCACGCGTAGACGGGTACGCCGGTAGCGGCGATCGCGGCGGCGGCATGGTCTTGCGTGGAGAACTTATTGCAGGAAGCCCAGCAGACTTTCGCGCCGAGCGCGGTGAGCGTTTCGATCAACACCGCGGTTTGGATCGTCATATGGAGACTGCCGGCGATACGCGCGCCCTTGAGGGGTTGCGTAGGACCATATTTTTTGCGCAGCGCCATCAAGCCGGGCATTTCGTTTTCGGCGAGCATAATTTCCTTGCGACCCCAGTCGGCAAGACTCATATCGGCAACTTTATAAGGCAATTTTTCCATATGTATCAATAAAAATCCGTAAATTGAAACGCGGCGGAACCGCAAATTTCACAGTAAACGCGCGCGAACCGCCCCAACGCGGCTCGTCTTAGCGCAGTCCTCTCGCGTCGCGCGTTCGGCGCGTGGGAACTATCTCGTTCATTATACCGCGAGACGCTGTTTTCAACAAGGGCGCCAAGCGCGTCGCGATTCAAAAATCGTCGGCGTGAGCGCAACCGTGTTCGCAACGCTTCTCGCAGCCGGGTTCGTGCCCGTGTTCATGTCCGTGTTCCGTGCAGCGGTGGTCGTGTCGAACGAGGCAGACGTCGGCGTTATAGAGTTCGCTGACGAGCTTGCCGTTGAATTCCGAAGTCGGATGTATCTGCACGACTTGGTTGACGCAGACGACGCTGTCGACGAGTTTGGAAACGACGCCGAGGTCGTGGGACGCCATCAAGATGGAGGCGGTCTTGCTTAGGCTCGCGAGCAATTCGTAGAAACGTTCGGCATGCGCGGGGTCGATATTATTAGTCGGTTCGTCGAGCACGAGCAGCTGCGGTTCGGAGCATAACGCGCGCGCGATGAGGACGCGTTGGCGTTGTCCGCCGGAGAGGTCGCCAAACGATTTCTTCGCGAGATCCGCGACTTGCATCTTATCGAGCGCCGCCAACGCCTGTTCTTTATCGGTCTTCGAGAATCGAGGTCCAAAATGAAATTTCGAGCGTTTGCCGGTCGCGTCGGGAGCGCCGAAACGGCCCGCGAGGACCACGTCCAAGACGTTGATCGGGAAATTGAAATCGACGCGCGCTTGTTGCGGCGCGTAACCGACTTTCGAGCGCGAGCGTTCAGGAGACTCGCCAAAGAGCAAGATCTTGCCCGATTGCGGACGCAATAATCCTAAGATCAGCTTGATGAGCGTCGATTTTCCGCCGCCGTTAGGGCCGACGATGGAAACGAACTCGCCTTGCGGAATCGTCAAATTTGCGTCTTTTAGCGCGGGCCTAGCGTCGGGACTATATGAATAAGTAACGTTTTCTAACTGGATCATAGCGCTTGTCGTTCAAAATGCCGTTGTCGGAACGCGGCGTTTACCGCGCCGCTCTGTATCGATAAGTTTTACGCAAACGCGCGGAAAAAAAAGCCCCCCCTACGAAAATAATCGGCTCTTGTGTAAAACTATCGATTTTATTATAATCGACACGTCGGGGCGCGTCGAAACGCGCGACACAAGGAGTAAAAGGATCTCATGGCGAAAAAGAAGGTAAATCCACAGGAACCGGCGACGCTACCGGCGTTCGGCTCGATCGAGCGTATGCCGCCGTGCAATCTCGAAGCGGAACGCGGCGTTATCGGCGCAATACTGCTAGACCCGCGATTGTGCGACGAAGTCTCGCCGATCGTTCGTCCGGACGACTTTTATTACGATCCTAATCGCCGGATCTATCGCAGATTGCTCGATATGAACTCCGAGTCGCAAGGTATCGACTTGACGCTGCTCGTCGAAGGCTTGCGGCAGTCGGGCGAACTGGAAGAAGTCGGCGGCGAAGCGTATCTCGGCGAGCTCATGACCTCGGTGCAGGTGACCGCGCACGCCGCGTATTACGCCAATATCGTCCAACAAAACGCGATACGACGGCAACTCATCGAGACGTGCGAGAACGTCTTGAACGACGCGTACGCGCCTGAGATCAAGCCGAACGAGTTGGTTTCTCGCGCGGAAGAGCGCATCTTCTCGATCCACGACAAGCGCGGGACGGGCAATCTCGAGAGAATGGACTCGTTGATGACGAGCGTGTTCCACCTGATCGACAAGCGCGCTTCGGGCGAAGTCGACGGGGTGCCGACGGGCTTCATGGACCTCGACGCGATGCTCGGGGGTCTTCACGGCTCGGAACTCGTCATCTTGGCGGCGCGTCCGTCTATGGGTAAAACGGCGCTCGCGACGAATATCGCGGACTACGTCGCCGTGGAACACCACGAACCGGTGCTGTTCTTCAGCTTGGAAATGGCGAAGACGGAACTCGCGTTGCGTATGCTGTGCGCGCGCGGACGCATCTCGGGGGAACACCTTCGCGGCGCGTTGTCGCAAAAAGACCAGCGCAACTTCAATATGGCGGCGAGCGCGTTGAGCGAAGCGCCGTTGTATATCGACGACACGTCTTCGCGCACGGTCACGGAGATCGGCGCGGTCGCGAGACGCTTGAAGCGTCAAGAAGGTCTTGGACTCATCGTGATCGACTACCTCGGGCTCATCGAACCGGATAGTCCTTCGGATCCGCGTCAGGAACAGGTCGCTAAGATCGCGCGACGTCTCAAAGGTCTCGCGAGAGAGCTCAACGTCCCGGTGCTGTGCCTCGCGCAGCTCAACCGTCAGACGGAAATGTCAAAAGACAATCGTCCGCGTTTGAGCCACTTACGCGAATCCGGCGCAATCGAGCAAGACGCGGACGTCGTTATGTTCGTCCACCGCGAAGAATACTACCACACCAAAGAAGAAGCGGAAGAAAAGAACCTCCGCGGTCTTGCGGAAGTCATCGTGGCGAAGCAGCGTAACGGGCCGGTCGGCGACGTAAAATTGGCGTGGATCAGCAAATACACGCTATTCAGCAACTTGTCGTTTGAAAACGAGCCCGACGAATATGAAGAATTCTCGGGGTTCGACGAATTCAGCGGCGAGACCGGTATGGAATTCTAACGCGCATAAACGCGTTTTACGCGAGAACGAGCGTCGCGCAACGCGGCGCTTTACTCCAACAAGGCGGTAACAAGCATGAGAGCATTGATAACGGGCGGAGGCGGCTTCTTAGGTCAGTTTCTGGTCGAGCGTCTTATTTCCGAAGGCTGGGAAGCGCGCACGTTCTGTCGCCACGCTCACGCCGAGCTCGCGACGCTGGGCGTCGACCAACGCCTAGGGGACCTGCGCTCCTTTGACGACGTCTCGCGCGCCGTCGAGGGTTGCGACGTCGTCTATCATGTCGCCGCGTTTCCGAGTATCGTCCAAGACCCTCGACCGTTCTACGAGACTAACGTCTTAGGGACCAAGAACGTCCTCGCGGCTTGTTTGAAAAACAAAGTGCGCAAGCTCGTCTACACGAGCACGCAATGCGTGACGAACACGGTGGAGCCGCAAGAAGGAGTCGACGAGAGCGTTCCTTTCGCGCCGACGTTCCTGGGCTGGTACCAGATGACGAAGGCGATCGCGGAGCAATTCGTCCGCGCCGCCAACTACGCGCCTTGGACGGACGACTACTATTTCGGCGGGGTCGACCTCTCGGAATCGCGTTTCCGCTCGCTCAACACGAAATTCGATATCCGTTATCCGCAACGCGATCCTTATCGCGAAGACACGCTCATGACGGTCGCGCTGCGTCCGCACCTCATCTGGGGTCCGCGAGATCGCAACCTCGTTCCGCGCCTGCTCGAACGCGCGCGTCACGGCAAGCTAACGCGAGTCGGCGACGGCACGAATATGCTCGCGACTATCTACGTCGAAAACGCCGCAGACGCGCATTTCCTTGCCGCCAAAGCGTTAACGCCGGGCGGACCCGCGCCGGGGTCGGTCTACTACATCGCGCAAGAACGACCGCTCAACTGCTGGCAATGGATCGACGACATCCTCGCGCTCGTCGGCGAACCGCCCGTGAAGAAGTCGATATCGTTCAATACCGCGTGGACGCTCGGCACAGTCTTGGAGAAGGTCTATAAGACGCTCGGATTCAAGAACGAACCGGTCATGACGCGCTTCCTTGCCGCGCAACTTGCGAAATCGTATTGGTTTAACGGCGAACGCGCAAAGCAAGAGATCGGGTACTATCCCAAGATCTCGATCGAAGAAGGGATGCGACGCATGGGCGAAGATATGCGCGCACGCAACGTCTGAAAGATATCGAGTTAGAAAAAATCGACGCCGGAATATCGCATAAGGTATTCCGGCGTTTTTTTGTTTCGCGTTATTCTGTTACGCGTCGCGTTGTCACGGTTCGGAGCAGAGATTGACGAACGCCTCGCCGACGCGGACGCGCGCTTCCTTATCGACGACGAACGCGTAACGCGAGCCGTTGGGGTCGGGCGTAAATCGCGTCTTGCCGTCGTCTTCAAACGTAACGACGCCGGGGTCGGAGAGTTGGAAATATCCCCTGCCCTCTTCCGGTCGCAGGACGAACAGGACGCTCGTGAGGTCCCACGTCGGACGGCGGTGATTAAGTCCTTCTTTCGGCGCGGCTTTGCTCGCCCAATGCTCGTAGGCGTCGCGCAGGAACCGCGCTTTCTTCGAGCGGTGGTCGTTCTTCAAATTCACGGTCGACATGCGGATGCGATCCCCGACTTCGTAGCCGCTGAACGCGATCGCGCTAGGCCATTCACGCGCGAGTTTTTGCGCGGCGGGAACGTCGTTCTTGATATTCCATTCGGCGTGGTCGCGGTACTTCTCGGCGGTCGGGTCGACGGCGAACGCGCCGCCCATCACGGACAAGAACCGCACTTTCTTCGCGACAAGTTCTTTACCGCTAAGCGGCGAAACGTCGTCGCCGGGCGTGTCGAGCAACGCGGCAAGATTCGTCGAGAACCCAACTTGTATCACGACGACCGACGCGTCTTCGGCTTCCGCCAACAACTTGCGCAGCAACGCGACGGGCTCTTCCGGCTTGAATCCGTCGGGGACGGGATACAACGCGTTTCCGTCGTCGTCTTTCATCGCGAGCGTCGCGGAGGGGTAGTTGTCGGTATTGCGGCCCGCTTTCTTCGGCAGCGCGACGGGGATATTCGGTCGGCCGTAAAGCGCGTTTTCGGCGGCAACAAAAGTCGCGGCGTCGGGATCCGCGTTCGTCAGCGTAACGCCGAGCAATTTGCAGACGCCTTCGTCGGCAAAGCGATGCAGCAACGCCAACGCGAACGCGTCGTCGATATCCCCGCCGATATCGGTGTCGAGAACGACGGGTATCGTCGCGTCTTGCGTCGCGCGAACGTCGAGCAGATCGCCGTCGGCGGCGTCGACGTCAAAGCATAACGCGACCGCGGCGATAATAGCGTAAAGGTAATGTCGGCAATTCATAACGCCCCTCGCGTATCACGGTTCGGAACAGAGATTGACAAACGCTTCGCGAACGCGAACGCATTGCTCGGGCGTAACGACGGCGAGGTAATGCTTGCCGTTTTCGTTAGGTGTGAACGTCGCGGCGCCGGCGTCGTCAAACGCAACGTCGCCGCGTTGAACGGTATAGTAATCGCGTTCGGCTTCCGGACGCGCGACAAACAAGACGCTCGTGAGGTCCCAAGTCGGGCGTTGATGGTCGAACATCTCCGCCGGCGCGTTCTTTTCCGCCCAATGCTCGAAGGAGTCGTATAAGAACTTCGCCGCCTTGGAGCGGTAGTCGCGTTTGAGATTGACCGGCGACATTTTAATGCGGTCGCCAACTTCGTAACCGCTGAACAAGATCGCGCTAGGCCATTCCTTGACAAGTTTTTGCGCCGCGGGAATATCGTTCTTGATATTCCATTCGCTAAGACCTTCATACGCGGTCAGTTCCGGCGAAGTCGCGAACGACCCGCCCATGACGGAGACGAGGCGCACTTTCTTCGCGGCAAGTTCTTTACCGTTCAGCGGCGAGATATCGTCGGCGGGCGTGTCGAGCAACGCCGCAAGATTCGTGCAGTACCCGACTTGCGCGATCACGACGCTGTTATCTTCGGCGGCGGCGAGGAGCTTGCGCAAGACGATCGCGTTGGCTTCCGGCTTGAAGCCTTCCGGGACGGGGTAACGCGCTTCGCCGTTCTCGTCTTTAAGTCCAAGAACGAAGCTGGGATAGAAATCGAATTCCGTACCTTCGGCGAGATACCCGACGGGCAGATCCGGACGACCGTTGACGGCGTTTTGCGCGGCGACGTAAGCCGGCGTGTGTTTACAAGCGCTCGTCAGCGTTACCCCGAGGAAATTGCATTGTCCGCGATCCGCGAAACGATGGATCAGGTTCAGCGCGAACGCGTCGTCGATATCGCCGCCGATATCGGTGTCGAAGATGATATTGATCGGCGATTCCGGCGTGTCGCGAACGTCGACAAGATCGCCTTCCGCGGCAAAAGAAGGAGCGAGGAACGTTAACAGAGTCAACAGCGTCAAATTACGAAATAATTTCATTTACGTACTCTCGTTAAAAAACGGCGCGAAACGCTCGCGAGGAACGTTTCGCATAATTCGTCACGCGGCGCGATAACGCGACCGCTTGCGTTAAGTTCAGAATTCGATAGTGATAGGCGCTTCGGTGAAGGACGAGATAACGGCGACGCCGCGATCGAGCTTGAAGACCTCCGTATTGCCGTCGCCGGGCGCGTACATTTTCTTGAGTTCAGGATAGCCTTCCAGCATCGCGCTCTGCGATTCGACGCGAGGGTCCTCGACCGCAATAGCTTGCACGCGGATCCATTGTCCTTCGACAAACGCGCTCAACTCGACGTTAGGGTTGGCGTGTATCTGCTTCGAGACGGATTTCGTCTTCCCGGTCAGGAAACAGAGCTTGTCGTCAACGATCTTGATCGTGCCGAAAGGACGGACGCGCGCTTGATAGCCGTCGACCGTCGCAAGGTAATAAACGCCGGCTTTCTTCAAAAAATCATAGATCCGTTGCATCGTCTTTTCTCCTTGGTATCGTATCGTGTTCGCGCGATAATTACGCGCTTTCTACGATTATAGCGCGAGAAAAAGGATAATGCAAATTGTCGGGAATATTTTTATTAGAGAAACTAGAAAAAACATACGCGAACGCGACGACAACGATATAATAACGTCAAAAACACGCTCGGTCTCCGAGAAACCCACACGCGGCGACGCGTAAATAGAAAGCACGTCATGATGAACGCCGAATACAGCGCTTCCGATCTTGAAGTATTACAACAATTAGCGCTCTCGCCGACCGATAAGCGCGCGCAATGGCTTGACGGGCGACTGACCGCGCTCGACCTCTCGCGCTTGCGACTCGCGGGCGCGCTCGACCTCTCCGCGCTCGACGCGTTGACGGCGCTGCGCTGCGACCTCAATCGTCTCGACTCGCTCGACGTTGGCGCGTGCGTTCGCCTTATCTCGTTGCAATGCGACAATAACGACCTGACGCGGCTCGTTTTGCCCGCGACCGCGCCGCTGCGGCGACTCAACTGCTCCGACAACAAATTGACCTCGCTAGACGTCGCGCGGTTCACGGCGTTGGAAGAACTCGATTGCGGCCGAAATAAACTCGCGGCGTTAGACCTCCGCGCCAACGCGCGCTTACGCGTATTACTGTGCTACGAGAACCCGACGCGCGAACTCGACTTGCGCAACCAACGCGAACTCACGCGGTTAGGCGTCGACGGCGCGCCGCTGGAACGACTCGATCTCGCGGCGCAAACGCAGTTGCGCCTCCTCTCGTGCATCTCCTGCGAGCTAACGTCGCTCGACCTCTCCCATAACCGCGAATTACAAGAACTGTACTGCGCCGAAAACCGCTTGCAGACGCTGAACCTCGACGACCTGACGCGGCTCGTCACGCTGGAATGCGAACGCAACGCCCTGTCGTCGCTATCCTTACGCGGTTGCGACGCGCTAGAAACGCTCGACTGCCATAATAACCCGTTAAAACAGATCGATCTCGCGCATTGCTCGCGACTGCGCGAAGCGTCGTGTTACTGCTGTCCGTTCGAGAAGATACGCGTTCCGCAAGCCAATACCGCCGAACGCCATATCTGCTTCGACGCCGCCGTACGCGAGAATATCGAAGGACTCGGCGCAGGCGAATTCGTCGACGCGCGGATCGAACTGTACTGACATAAATACGGGCCACGCAATAAAAAAACGCGCGTTACATTTCCGCAACGCGCGTTTTCTTTTTATCTTATCGTGTTACCGTTCGGTCGATCATATCAACTTGACCATCTTCGCGATAGCTTCAAGGACGGGGCCGCCGAAATCGAAGACGCCTTCTTGGTAGCTCCAGATGGTGCGACAGAGTTCCCACGCGCCGATGGTGGCGAGGATGAGCAGGATCAAGCACGGAACGAGCAGGATCATGTCTTTACCGGTGTATTGCGTCGAGGACGCGGCGGGCGCGGAAAAACCGACGTCGACGCCTTCGTCGATCGGAACGACGGAGTCAGATTCCGTAAAGCTGCCGGTAGAAGCGGGTTGCGTGAAGGAATCGCTGCCGAAGCCGCCGTCGGAGAAACCGCCGAAGCTATCGCCGGAGCTGGATTTTTCGAGGTCGAGACCGCCAAACGCGTCGGCGGGAGCGCTCGTATCGGCGGGAGCGGCAAACGCGTCGGTAGAAGCTTCGGGCAACGCGAACGGGTCGCTGTTCGCAGGCTCGGAATCGGTAGTCGTGGTGAACGGGTCGCTGTTGACCGGTTCGGAGGCGGGAGCGCTCGTATCGGCGAGCAGGTCGTCATCGTCGTCGGTAGTGAACGGGTCGTTTTCAACGTCGATCATTTGCGAGACGCTGGCGGATTCGGATTCGCCGGTAGACGCGGAAGCGGCGGTCGTATCGGCGGCGGAGGTGTCGTCGGCGAGATCGAAGATGCTGTCGTCGGCGATGGCGAGTTCGGTCGCGGCTTCGCTGTCGGCGCCTTCTTCAAGCGTCAATACGACGTCTTTTTCGTTGTCGTCGGCCAATTCGAAGATACCGTCGTCGTCGGCGGCGGAGTCTTCTTCCTTCACGAGATCCAACCCGGCGTTTTCGCTAGCGCTGTCGGAGATCGGGTCGGAGAGTTGGAAATCGTCTTCGTCTTCCATCAAGGACAGCCCGCTGTCGCCGGAGAGATTCAAGCCGCTGCCGGAACCGCTGCCGCTGCCAAGAACGACGTCGTCTTCGTCGCCGAGGGAGATATTGGAGCCGTCGAGATTCGCTTCGTCGACGTCGTCGATCAGGGAGAGCCCGGAATCGCCGTCAAGATGGAGCATATCGTCGTCGGCGTCTTGGGGGTCTTCCGCCAAAGCGGAATGTTCGTCGGTCAACGGCGTGCTGTCGTCGACAAGTTGGAGGTCGTCGTCTTCGTCGGCGAGGGAGAAGGAATCGTCGTCCGCTTCGTCTTTGGCAAGCGTGAGGCCGTCGTCTTCGTCTTTCGCGAGCGAGAGGCCGCCGTCGTCGATCTCGACGCTGTCGAGCATGGAGTCGAAGGTGGAGGAATCAGCCAACATCGTCGGGCCTTCTTCGTCGTCTTCTCCGGCGAGGAGGTCGTCGCCCTTGCTGCGATTGCGGATCATGTCGGTCAGGAATTTCTTAACGGCTTCTTCGTCGAATTTCCACGAAGAACCGTCGCGATACGCTCGTAATTTGCCTTGTTCGCGAAGTTTATTGACTTCGCCGGTGGACATTTCCAACACTTCCGCTGTTTTTTCAAGGGTATAATACATACGAACGTTCCTTAAATATAAGGCTGATTTTTAACAATTCGCCGTCGACGGCGTTTTATGGTCTCGCCAAAAAATCCGCGCGCTCTTGTTCTTTTCGGCGCCGCCTCGGCTCGCGTTGAGCCGTCTAAATTTTTTGGGGATTGTACGAGTTATAACTGTTTTACGCGCGACGCGTCTCGACGTTTGCGCTCAGCGCGATTCGAGTTGTTCGCGTATCTGACTGGGTGAAAGTCCTTCGCCGTTGAAATCTTCCAACTGCAGATCGAGTTCGAAGTTGCGCGTCGCGACCAATTCGATCGTGCTATTGACGCCGCGTTGACGGACCCAGTAGACGCAGATGCGTTTGGAGCTCGAATCGACGAGGACGATCTGACGACCCGCGCCGTCGACAAGCTCGCTATCGAACGCGTAAAGGGGCGGCACTTCCAGCGGACGCGAAAATTTCGCTTTGTTGCCCGCGCCAAAGGAGAGCCGAGGAGCAGCGTCTTGCTCCATCGCGTCTTGGAACGTCGCGACTTCCGGACCTTGCGCGTAAGCGTTGCGCGCGTCCGACGAGCGGTCGAAGCATAAGCATGCGACGACGCCCAGCGCGATCCCAAGCGCCAAAACGGCGACGATATTACAATTCTTCCGGACGTTCTCTTTCGAACTCATATCTCGCTCCCTCGTGATTTTACCGCGCTTACTATTATAAACAACGCATAAGCGCGTTCGGTTCTTGATTTTTTGTCACGTTCTCAACTAAAAAGCGCGTTCCATCGCTCTTCCTGTAATATCTTACCTATTTTGTCAATCTATTCTAGCGTATCTCCGGTCAAAAATCAATAAAATAATTTCCGTTTTGATAAAAAAACTCACATTTTAAAGAGGATGTAACGATTATCGCGGTCGCCAGGGTTATTTTAAAAACGCGAATTTTGGATATTTTGCGAAATTTTTTAGCGTGTTCCTTGCGGAATTTGACTTCCGTCCGGCGTTCTGATAAAATCGGCGGCGTTATCGCGACCGTATCGCATATTCGGAGGTTTCAATATGGCTCGTATCGCCCTCAAATTTGTCGTATTCTTAGCGTCGGCGCTCTCTTTTGCGCCCGCGACGCTCCACGCGCAAGACGCGTCGTTTACCGCGACCGACCTGTTCGACCGGACCGACGAGCGTCTCGATCTCCTGTTTCCGGCGTTTGAGCGTCTCGACGACTCGCTCGCGCTTTCCGCGCGCGAAGAACTTGACGCCGCGATGACGTTCGGAGCCAGCGCGTCCGCGGCGTCGCCGGCAAACGGCGCGACCGTCTATGTCGAGCGTCAGGACTATTCCTCGCCGATTTACGGGGCAAGTTGCGTCGGGGAGCCTTTCGTCGTCGGTTCGCGAACGTTTTCCAACGGTATCGGGACGCACGCGGACAGTCGTCTGCGCGTGCAATGCGGTCAAGCGATCGCGCGTTTCAAGGCGCAAGTCGGTCTCAACGCGAAGACGCCCGGCAGCGTCCAATTCGCGCTCTCCACGAGCTACGACGGCGACGAGACGCAATACCTCTGGCGTTCCGAAGTCGTCCGCGGCGGGGACGAGCCTATCGAAGTCGACGTAACGCTTCCTAGCGACCGCGCCGGCGATAAGCGCGTCCTCTATCTCTACGCGTTCACGACCGACGACGGCCCCTCGTTCGACCAAGCCAACTGGCTCGACCCGGTCGTCGTGTTGGAAAACGGTCAAGAGATCGCGTTGGGAACGCAAGCCGTTACCCCGCGACTGGAAACGAGCGAACCGCCATTCTCCTTCACTTACGACGGCGTCTCCTCGCGCGAGTTCTTGAAGTCGTGGACGTTTGAACGTCGCGAATACGCGTTTGACAACGGCGTCCGCGCCAACGGCCGCGCCTGCGAATATCGTTGGACGGATCCGAAGACGAAGCTAGTCGTCGCCGCTAACGTTCGCTATCTCGATCCCTACGGCGCGGCGGACTGGATCGTGACCTTCGAGAATCAAGGCTCCGCCGACACGCCGCTTATCGAGAACGTCCTTGCGCTCGACGCGACGCTGTGTTTTGGCGCCGACATGGTCCCGTGGACGATCCACACGCTCAAAGGGGACAATTGCGACGCGACGTCGTGGGCGCCGCTCGATCGCGAGCTCGACGCGGATAAAGAAGTCGCGTTTGCGCCTGTCGGCGGTCGTTCCTCTAACGGCGCGTTTCCGTTCTGGAATATCCTGCCGCGCAAGACGACCGAGACGGAACACACGGACGGCGTTTTCTTTGCGCTCGGTTGGACGGGGCAATGGAACGCTAACTTCACGCGCGTCAAGGACAAGCGTTCTCTGCTTCGCGCCACGGCGGGTATGGAGACGTTCGCGTCCGTATTGCGTCCGGGCGAAAAGATACGCATGCCGCGCGCGTTATATATGCCGTGGAGCGGCGATCGCGTCGCCTCGCAAGCGCTCTTCGGAAGAATGATGATGGAGAACTTCACGCCGAAAAGCGACCGTCATCCTGTCAGACTCGATCTCGTCGAGCAATGCTTCGACCGCTACTACCGCAAACGCGCCGGCTGGGAGCGTTGCGACGCGCAGATCGAATCGGCGCAAGCGCTGAAAGCGATCGGGGGAACGGCGTATTGGTTCGACGCGGCGTGGTTCCCGGTAGGGTTCCCCAACGGCGTTGGAAACTGGTATTCCGATAAGACGAACTTCCCGAACGGCGTAGAAGAACTCGGCGTCGCGTTGAAAGCGATGGATATGCGCTTCATCTTGTGGTTCGAGCCTGAACGCGTCGCCGCAAATACCGAGATCGCGAACGAATATCCCGACTACGTTTTCGGGGGCAAGAACGGCGGTTTATATAAGCTCAACGACCCCGCGGCGCGGAAGTTCTTGCAGGAACGGCTCTTGAAATGCGTCAAAGATTTCAAGGTCGACGTCTATCGCAACGACTTCAATATCGACCCGTACTCGTACTGGCTCACCGCGGACGAACCGAACCGTAAAGGTATGACGGAGATACGCTACGTCGAAGGGCTCTACGAGACGTGGGACGCGCTCATCGCCGCGAACCCGGGGTTATGGATCGACAACTGCGCTTCGGGCGGTCGTCGCATCGACCTCGAAACGCTCTCGCGCTCCGTCCCGCTTTGGCGTTCCGACACGTGTTGTTGGCCGGGTCATCCGGAATGGGATCAAGCGCACACGGTCGGTATCGCGCAATTCCTGCCGCTCTATTCTTGTTCGTCGTGGAGTTCCGACGAATACACGTTCCGCAGCGCCGCGAATCCCGGCGCGATCATGCAGTACGATTTCCTCGACACGACTTACGACCAAGCGCGCGCGAAAGCGTCGCTCGACGAAGCGAAGACGTATCAGAAGTTCTGGTACGGCGACTTTTACCCGCTGACGCCGGTACCGGAAGGCGTAACCTCGACGGTAGCTTGGCAGCTGCATCGCGCGGATCTCGACGCCGGTCTGATCTACGTCTTCCGACAATCGGATTCGCGTTATCCTATGGTCGAGATACAGCCTCGCGAGATCGACTTTGACGCCGAATACCTTGTGCGCGTTCGTCAACGCTACGGCGACGGAGAGCGCAAGACGATGAGCGGTAAAGAGTTATACGAATACAACGCGACGTTGAAAGAGAAAGCGTCAAGTTGCGTTATCGAATATATGAAGACGCGTTGAAATTCGCGTATAGGTCTATAATAATTACGGAAAAGGATTCATGTTAAAGAAATTACTACCATTACTATTACTTCTTTGCGCGACGCCGACGCAAGCCGCGTCCCCAGATATGGCGGCGGAGACCGCGCGCGAGTATTTCTCGTTGAAACAACAACTTGCGGAAGGTATGCGTCCTAACGTCGCGGCGACGGCGCGCGACGAACAAGCGACGCTCCTCGCGACCGACCTCGACCCGTTGGACGTTGTCGTTAGAAGAACGACGACGTTATTGGAGACGTTGGAAGAATCCGCCGGCGTCGACGCGTTGAAGACGCAACGCGAGAACTGGAACGCGTTTCTCGCGAAATATACCGCCGCGAGCAATAACGTTACGGCGGATTCCGTCGCTACGCCGGAGATCGCCGCCGCGCGTTTGACGCTGTTCAACGAGGCGTGCGAACTGCGTCGCGATATCGCGTTGCAAAACCCGTTGCTGAAGAATTTTAACGACGTCGTCTTCATCAAGCGGCATTACTGTCCCCACGAGAGCGACGCCGTCATGATGGGCAACCACATGGTCGACCAGTTCTTTGGCTTCAACGCCTTGCCCGGCGGGGGGCTCTTCTTGTTGAAGAACGCGTTTTCCGATTCTCCTGAAGTCGTGAACGTCTTGAAGGATTCCGTCGTACAAAACGGGCGATTGAAGGGCGTAAAACTTGACGAGACGTGGGGTTTCCTCGCGCCGCATCTCACTTACGACGGCAAGCAGATCTATTTCGCCGCCGCGGACACGAAGTCGCCGCGCCACGCGTACGCCTGGACCGAAGCCAACAGCTATCACCTCTTCCGCGTAAACGTCGACGGCACGGAACTAACGCAGCTTACCGACGGCCCTTACGACGATATCGATCCTTGCGAGCTTCCTAACGGCCGCATCGTCTTCATCTCGGAGCGTCGCGGGGGATACGGTCGCTGCCACGCGCGTCCTTGCCCGAGCTACACGCTGCATTCGATGGATCGCGACGGCGGCGATATCACGTTGCTGAGCCCTCACGAAACTAACGAATGGGCGCCGACCGTCGATAAGAACGGCATGTTGATCTACACGCGATGGGATTACGTCGACCGCGGCGCGTGCCAAGCGCATCACCCGTGGAGCGCGTTTCCCGACGGACGCGACCCGCGAGCTATTCAGGGCAACTATTCGGAAGACGAACGCAGTCGCCCCCATTTTGAGACTTCCGTGAAGCAAGTTCCCGATTCGCATCTGCTTGTCGCGACCGCTTGCGGACATCATACGCAGAACTTCGGCTCGATCGTCTTGATCGACCCGCTCGTCGAAGACGACGAGACAGGCGCCGACCCTATGGCCCCGCTGCAACGCATTACCCCCGACCAACTCTTCCCGGAAGCCGAGATCGGCGTCTATGGTCCGCCGACGAATTACGGCCAGCCCTACCCGTTGAGCGAAGACTTCTTCCTCGTCGTCTACGACGCGTTTAGCGGTTCCGCCAAGGGCCCCGCCAACGACTTCGGCGTCTATCTCCTCGATAGCTTCGGGAACAAGATCCTGCTCTACCGCGACCCCGCGATCTCGTGTCAGCATCCTATTCCGCTGGCCGCGCGACCCGTTCCGCCGACGATCCCGCATCAAACGTTCGTCGGCGTCCCGGCTTCCGAGCGCGACCGCGTCGCCGCGCCCGAGAATTTGCCGACGACCGGAACCGTAGGCGTCGTCGACGTTTACAAAACGATCCGTCCTTTCCCCGCCGGCGCTAAGATCAAGGAGTTGCGCATCGTTCAAGTCTTACCGAAGACGACGACGCACGCCAACGTTCCGTGGATAGGTTACGGCGGCGACAACAGCGCGCGCAAGGTCTTAGGGACGGTCCCTGTCGAAGAAGACGGTTCCGCGCGCTTCGAGGCGCCGGTCAACGTCCCGTTCTATATCCAAGCGCTTGACGAAAACGGGGTCGCCGTGCAGACGATGCGCAGCGCGACCTACGTGCATCCCGGCGAAACGCTGACGTGTCTCGGGTGTCACGAAGGTCGATTCAATACGAATCAAAACGCCGACGCCGTTACCCCGACCGCGTTTACGCGCGCCCCGTCCGTCATCGAGCCCGACGTCAAAGGTTCCAACCCGTTCAATTACCCGACGTTGGTGCAGACCGTGCTCGATAAACATTGCGCGGAATGTCACGACGCCGCCGCGAAAGAAGGCAAGACGTTTGAATTAGGACGCGGACCGGAAGAACATACTTCTTGTCGTCGTATATCAATCTGCGTCCGTATATCTACGTGACCGGCAACGGCAACGCGAACCCGGTGGCGCCGCATCAACAACAGCCGACGACGGGCTACTCCTGGAACCTGTTCACCAAAGCGCGAACGTTCCCCGGCGAATTTGGCGCCAACGCCTCGCCGCTATGGAAGATCGTCAACGACGACCACTACGGCGTCAAACTCGATAAACAAGAACTGCGCGCCATCGCGCTGTGGCTAGACAATAACTGCGACTTCTTCGGCGCGTACGAGCTCGACACGCTTCAAGCGCAACGCCATGGCGAAGTCGTGACGCCGACGCTCGAATGAACCGCGCAATAACGCGACGATAGTATCATTACGAAGACCGCCTTAACGCAACGTCGTTAGGGCGGTCTTTTTTTGTAACGCTTAGCGGCTAGAACGCGCAAGAAATGAAAAACGCCCGAACTCAGTTCAGGCGTTGTTAGTGGAGCCGACCGGGATCGAACCGGCGACCTCGGGCTTGCAAAGCCCGCGCTCTCCCAGTTGAGCTACGGCCCCATACGCCGACATATTGTACTCTATACCCGCGATACGTCAAGCGCTTATAATATTTTCGCGATAGCGTCACGCTTAACGCAATCACAGTCAACGCTTTAAGCGCAGAGCCGAGTTCAAAACAAAATACCCGCGACCGTCTTACGCGGACGATCGCGGGCATATTCTCTATTTCTCGACTCGACCTAAGCTCATTTCTTTCCGAGCTTCTTGGTCAGTTCTCTACCGGTGAGCGGCTTCGGACGACGCGGTCTTTCCGGCTTCTCGACCTTCTCTACCTTCTCGACCTTCTTCTCGGCCTTAACGGGCACGATAGGTTCCAACCCCGCGACTTGCGGCAGAGGTTGGTCTTCCGGTCGCGGCTTTCGCGGTCGGCCGCGCTTACGCTTCGGACGATCGATAGCGATCGGGTGCTTTCGCGGTCGGCCTCTGCGGCGTTTTTCGCCGACGTAGGCGAGGTCGTCGATCGTGACGT
This sequence comes from Thermoguttaceae bacterium, assembly GCA_045599605.1. GTDB lineage: Bacteria > Planctomycetota > Planctomycetia > Pirellulales > Thermoguttaceae > RUG369. Next base: position 141,680 of record JAZRWE010000001.1, on the reverse strand, counting down.
CGTAGGACACGACTTGTTCGTCGTCGGCGAGGAACGCGTCGTCGTCGGTCCCTTCGGAGTAGTCTTCGGGGCGATCTTCTTCGGTAAGCGCGTCCAGACGGCGGTAGTATTCCAACGGCGTGGAAGCGCTATTGCTCGCCATGTAGTTGGAACTCAACGCGTTTAGCTTCGCGATCATATGTTCTCGCATATTCTGCGGGGCCAAGATCTCGGCGTTTTCGCCGTAGTTCAGTATCGCGTTATAGAACGCTTCGTTGACTTCCGTATCTAGCTCGACAATGAGCGCGCCGTTCTTGAGCTTAGTCTGCGTCTCGATCTTGCACGGCGGTTCCTCTTCGAAGATACGAGCGGCGAAACCGGTGAGGCGGAGCGTAACGCGCGTTTCGACGGAATCTTCCGTCTTGCCAAACAGAACGAAACTGTTGACAAGATGGTCTTTCTCGTTGAAGCCTTCCGGAATACGGAACTTGCGCGACGCGAGGATGTTGGCGTCGTGAAGACGATTGATCTTCCAGAACTTCACCTTGCGGTCGGCGCAGCAAAGTCCGACGAGATAGATCGCGTTGTTTTGGTAATGGAATTTATACGGGCAAATCTCGTACGACTTGTATTCCTTCGACTTCAGCGAGCGGTATTGGATCGTCAAGACGTAGTTGTTGCGCATCGCGGTGTATACCGCGTCGATCACTTTGAGCAAGCGCGTTTCGTAGGGGCCCATATGGCGACAAACCGGCGCGAAACGTTCGGCGAGGTCGCGAGCCTTCGGACGCAGCGTCTTACCGATCTTATCGAGACCGCTAGCGACGTCGGCGCCGACTTTCGTACCAATAAGCGCGTTCGCAAAGGTCGTTCCAAGATAAAGCGCGAAAAGCTCGTCGTAACTCAGCGTCTCGTTGAACGTCAGACTCTGCGTGTCGTAGCGATAGCGTTTACGACCGTGCGCTTCATTGACCGACTTCCATTTCCCGAAGACGGCGCGTAAAGAGAGAAGATCGCGCTTGATCGTTTTTTCACTAACGCCGAATTTCTTGGACATATCGACCAACGTCAGACCGGTCTCGGTCGTGGTGAGATCACGAAGCATCTCCCATTGACGTTTTAATACTACTTCAAATTCGGACATAATATTTGCACTCCTAAGACGTTCACCGCGAGAGCGCGAATATCGACTTCATTTCTCTCGCGCAAAAAAAAACACGCGGCTAACCATCATTGTTTCTCATTATACACCAGTATACGTTCACAAAAAAAATTTTTTCTATATTTTGTGTCCAAACTAAAAATAAAAATAGAATTCTATCGGTATAATCATAATAAACGGAACTATAGCATATCGAGAAATTATTTTTCAGAGGAGCCACGACTGTCGCTAAGTCTTTTAATAACAACAATGCAAGCGATAGAGGCGTCTATTCTGTTCCGCAACGAAAAAAATCGTCGCGGAACAAAATAAATTTTTTGTTTTCAAGATATTAACGTAAAAATATTATTAGAAGCGAGTCAAAAACAGGCGTCGTTCTCATTTATTTTCCACGCGATATTCAGACCATAACTCCGCTAACCACGGGGTCTTCTTAACGGCGCGTAGTCCGGTCTTGTTATGCCAACCGTCGCGCACGCAGTCGGGATTCGGGTTGCCGTGGAAGACGATGACCTTCACGCCGTCGCGTTTTTTCGGCTCGCAGAAATACCCTAACGGGAAACGACGCATGAAATGTCGCTTGAAACTCAAGCACCATTGCGGGTCCCAATACAGCAATTCTTCTTTTTGCGCGATAGCCCAACTAAGATACGCCTGCTCGTTACGATGCGCGGCGTAGACCTTCTCGCGATTCGCTAAGAAATACTCCAACACGTCGGGACGCGACCCGATCTCAAAACGAAAGACGGAAGAGTTTCCGATCTTCGTTCCTTTGAGATTCCAGTCCTCGATGATGCGGAATCCGCCGGACGCTTCGAAAAACGGTTCCAGTCTATCCGCAATAACTACGTCGAGGTCGAGGAACAACGCCGTTCCTTCAAGATCGGCGAGTTTTTCTTGGAATAGCGTCAACTTACGCCATCCGCGTTCCGGTCTGCCGTCGAGTCCGGTCATCTCGGGCAACGGGCGAACTTCGATATTCTTATTGAGCCCCGTCGCGTCTTCGGTGAAGCAGACGAAACGATATTCGCCGCTAAGGTTCTTCGCGACGCGCGACGCCAAGATATTGACGTATTCGGGCGAAAATTTCGTTCCCCACTTCATACAGATCACGTTTCTCATCATCCGTTCTCCCGTTCCGTTGCGTTATTAGATTCCTCGGCGACCGCGCTAAAATACGCCGCCGCCACCCACGCGCAAGCGCCGAGCGCCAACGCTTTACCGTATTGTCCCCAACCCGGCGCTTGAGAAGTCGCGATACCGAACGCCGCGGCCAACGTCGTCAACGCCGCGAGCAACGCGACGTCCCTGACGCTCGAACGCGGTTCCTGAGGACCGCGCCCGCCGCGGATCGTAAACATCGCGATCAACAACGCGTCGACCGCGCAAGCCAAAGCCGGCGTCACAGAGCCGCCAAAGAACCCGAAGAGTCCAAGCGGACACAACGCGCAGACCGCGCACGGCGCAAATACCGACGCCGCCGTAAAGAACGAACGCCCAAATACCGCTAAAAATATCAGGGACGCCGCCGTTTGCGCGACGACGCCCAAGCGCTTGTTGCGTCTATCGGCGCGCGCGCTATCGAAACGCGACAACGCTCGCCCGCCCGCGCCCGGACAGATCTCCAACACGTTCGTCGCAAACGCTTGCAACGCCTTGAAATCGCGAACGTCCGTCGTCGTGTAGACATAGAACGCGTTGACGCCGGGCGTCGACGACGCGTAACGCTCGCGTATCGCTCCCGAGAGGTCGGACGTCGTCGGAGTCTGCGAATCCGCAATTGCGCGAAACGCGAACAAGCGCTTGAGCGTCTCCACCGACGCGCGCGACGCAAACGCGCCCAGACGCGACTCATATTCTCGCGGCGTCAGTTCTTCCAGTCCGGCGCGAGCTTGTATCAACGCTTCGCGCAACGCGAGACGGTCGAGTTCGTCGACGCAGGCGCATTGCGCGTGTTCGACGGCGTCGAGCGTCTGTTCAACGGAATCGACAAGTTGAGCTTGCGGCGTTATCTCGATCTCGCCCAGTTCCAGCGGCGTTTGTCGCAACCAGTCCGCGATCGTGTCGATGGAGGCGCGACGTTCGGGCGTAGCGCTCGGCAAATTGGACTCGACGTCGTCGACGCGCAACGCGGATTCCTCGTAACAACGCGCTTTGAGCGTAATCGCGGAGTCTTCGCTGTCGGGCGTAAGTTTGATAAACGCGGAGTTTCTGCCGCATACCTCGACGATGCGATCCCCACGCAACGCGTCGGCGTAACGCGAGGGCAAATAGCAGTCCTCGCGATCCGCCCAACACAGTTTCGCCGCGCCGGCGGTCAGGAGCGCGACAAACGCCAACGTCAAGACGAAGACGCGTTTACTAGCGCGAATGCTCGGACGCAGTTCCGCCCCGAAACGCATGACGCGCGCGCCGACGCGAGTCGGCTCCAACGCGTTAAGGATCGCGGGATGCAACACGGAAGCGACGATCGCCGACGCAAGAGGGGCGACGACGAACCACGCGTTCGTCATATGTTCTTTATCGCCGTATGTTAGATAGAACGCGAGCAACGCCAAGCCGACGCCGGTAGTCGCGCCGCGGACGCCGAGACCGTCGACAACACGTTTCGCCGCGTCGTTCTTAGACGCGCCTTGTTCGCGCGCTTCGGCGTATTTCCAAGTCAGCGCGGCGACAAACGCGTAAACGGCGATCGTCGCGCCAAGCGGCAACGCCAGCAGCTCCGGGGTAAGGTCGACGAATCTCGCGAAGAGCGCCCACGGACAACCTAGCGCAAGCGCGGCGCTCAGCGCGGTCGCAAACGAACGACGCAAGCCGCCAAAGACTAACCAACCAAAGACGAGCGCGGCGAACAACGTCGGTAAAGCGAAGCGCGGCAATAATTTGAGCGTTTCGCGAGCAAGCACGACTTTCTCCGCTTCCGGGAAATCGAGATCGAACTCGACTTTGGGGTACTTCGCTTGCGCGTCGTCGAGCAACGCCAACGCGAATTCCGCGGCTTCGCGCTCTTTCGACCCGGTCTCGTCGTCGTTCCATAGCGCGCATACGACGCCTTTCTTGCCCCCTACTCCCATGCAGACGCGTTTTGCGGTCGAGGAAGTCAGGCGTTCGAGCAATCCCGGCGCGATCGGGTTCGGAGCCGCGCTAGCGTTTTTGCCGTCGGGCTTCACGACTTCCGCAAGCGAGCGCACAAACGGCGCGGCGTCGGCGACGGCGTAATAGCGATCGTCCGCAAGTTCCGATCTCATCTTCGTCGTGAAGCGTCGCAAGAACTCGTCGGCGCTAAGATAGTTCCAGTTTCCTCGCGTCAATTCTCGCACGGTCTGCAAATCGTCGGCAAGTTGCAGCGTCTGCGCGCTCGTCAACAGGTAGAGGCGTTTCGTCGTCAGCGATTCCGCGTCAAGTCCCCACTTCGATAGCGTTACGAGGTCGTCGCGTTTCTCGATCTCAGTCGCGATGTAGTCGAGCGCGGCGCGTACTTCTTCCGGTTCCGCGTCGTCGGAAAACGCGCCGAAATAGAATTCGCGTTCGACAACAGCAGGCGCGGCGACGCGCGTCGGCGAGGACTTGCGATCCATAAACAACGCGCAGCAGAGCGCCGCGACGCAACCTACGAGCGTTACGAGAATTACGGCGGAATTGGAGGCGCCGACGCGAAAGAACGAATGGCGTGACATACGCGCGGTCGTCATAGCGAATCTCCTATATAGCCGCGCCCTACGGCGTTAAGCTCGCTAGCGTTCGCGCGTTCGACCATCGTCGGAAGACGGTCCCCGCGCGCGCCGGACTCATACGCCTCTTTGCGCTTATCCCAGTTCTTGAAATGGTCGACGTATTCGCGCTGATATTCCGGCTCAAATTTCTCCAACGCGCGTTTCATCGGCGTCTTCTTCTGCAACTCGAACGCCTTCTTCATCGAGACGCCCTTTTGATTCTCGGGTCGCAACGAGACTAAGTAGTTCGCCAACACGCGTTGCGTGCGATTCGAGTAATGCATCATGTAATGCACCCACGACCACGACTCGCGATACTCGCGCGTCTTCATCTGGTCGACTCGCGTGAGCTTCTCCAATCTCGACAACGACGGCGGCGAACTGAAAAACCCGTTGACGCCATGTTCGGCGTCGCTCAAATACGGGTTACGGAATCCGCGTTCTCCTCGCGGTATCTCGAAATACTTAGCCAAGCCTTCGTCGAGCCATATCGGCACGTTGCGCAACGAGGCGTTGAGCAGCGCGTGCGTCATCTCGTGACGGATATTCAACACCATGCGCGGACCTTGCGGCACCATCAGCACGCCCGGCCCCTTGTCTTTGACGTACAACGCGGGTCGGTCGTTCGGCGCGCCCTTGAACGTCGCGTCGATGAAATCGCGATACGACTCCATATCGGCAAACAGACATAGCTCGATCTGCTCGTCCGCCGGCGGCACATGGAGCATATTGTTCAAGTCTTGTTGGAGCTGCACGATCTCGTCGTCGAGTCCGCCGATCGCGTCGAGCGGGAAATTCGATTCCACGACGACGCGCCCAAGCACGAGCGTGTACGGCAGTCTGTCGGAGAACATCGGGCGTAGATCGAGTTCGGTAGGCACAAACGCTTCGTCGTCGCGTTCGAGGGCGGCGTTTTGTCGCGGCGATTCCTCGACAAAGCGTTGAGGCGCGCTCTCGCGTCGCGGCGGAACGGGCGCGGCGTTATATTCCGGCAAGACTTTCTGTCCGGAAAGGAACGGTATCGGTATATCCAACTCGATAGCGAGCGCGGACGAGGCCGCCAACGCCGTCATGAGGACGGTCGCCGTTAGCGCGAGCGCGCGCGAGCGTATTCGAGTATATTGTTTCGCTTTCATCGCGTTTCGTTCTTAATTCGTGGTCGTCTATCCAAAAATCGCTCGTCGTTCGACGACGCGGGACCGAGGAAGAATAGGGAATTTCGCGTTTTCGGTCAATAGCTTCGCGAAGACGATATTTCCGCGTTTTTCCGTTTTTCGCGTATCAAGCGCGTCGTCGAACACGATATTCTCCGCGCTAAGGAGGTATTGCTTATGTTTAACGAGAATTACGAGGCGCTGCTCCCGCTGTGGGAATATGTCGCAGACTGCTACGAGGGCGCCGAGCGCGTGAAATTCGGGCCCAACGCCGCGAATTATCTGCCGATGAGCTCCATCGAGCAAGAGGAACTGACGAAGTATCGCGTGCCGCAAGAGCGTTCGCGTTACGCGTTTCGCCGTCGTATCGCGTCTTACGAGAATTTCTATCGCGCGATCCTCGACGACCTCGTCGGGATGATGCAGCGCAACCCCGCGCAAGTGCGGTTCGGCGCCGTCTCCGACGAGGAGTCCCCGAAAGAGGTGCGCGACCTCAAAGAATGGGGGAATCGCTACAACGACGGTCTCGCGGGGCTGAAAGCGCGTCTGAATTTCGCGCAGCTGCTTTACGGCAGATACGGCATGTTGCTCGACGTAGTCGCGGACGCGGACGGGCTCGCGCCGAACTTCTGCATCGTGGAGTACCCCGCCGTGAAGATACTGGACGGGCAGACCGCCGATTGCGCGAACACGCTCTTCGGCGCGCTGCGCTGGGCGTTGCTCGACGAGTCGACGAAACGCTTTGACGCGACGACGAAGGAATGGCGTCGCGTCTTGCGAAGACGACTGCTCGCGCTCGACGAACAAGGGCGTTACTACACCGTCGCGTTTGAGGGTGACGACGCGGACGAGCGTTGGCGGCGATTCGATATCGCGCGACCCGACCGCGACGAAAACGTCGTTTATCCGAAATTCAAAGGGCGCGTGTTGGATTTCATACCGTTCACCGTCTGCAACGTCGCCGAACTCGGACTCGATCGCTGGTCCCCGCCGCCGTATATCGATCTCGCGAGATTGGCGGTCGAGAATTATGTCGTCGATAGTTGGTACAAATTGGGACTCTATCTCCACGCGACCCCGACGTTGGCGGTCTGCAACGCCGCGCGAGAATCGAACGACGTGCGACTCGGCGGCGTGATATGGCCGCGAAGCTCGGGCCCGAACCCGGTGAGCGTGCAGATACTCGAAACGAACGGCGCCGGACTCGCGGAACTGCGTAAAGCGAAACAGGAACTCAAAGAGACGCTGCGTTACGCGTCCGTGCGAGAACTGCTCGACCACGCCGGCGCCAACGCTTCCGGCGACGCGCTGCGCATCCGCACGAACTCGGGCACCGTCTCGATCGCGTCGATCGACAAGACCGGCGGACGCGCTATCGAGGAACAGCTCTGCTTCGCGTCGCGTTGGGCGGGCGCGACGATCGACGAGACGTGCCGACGCGTCTATTACCGCCCCGACACGTCTTACGTCGGCGCGGAATTCGCGATCGAGACGGTCGTCGACCTCATCAAGACGAACGCGGAAACCAAGACGCTCTCCGACCGCAACGTCTACGCGTTCTTGGAAAAGGCCGCGCCGGGCGTTCTGCCCTCCTTTGAAGACAACGAAGAACAAAAACATGAAGACAAGGAGAAAAGATGACTCGCAACAACAAGACCGAACACGATGAAGAACAGGCGCGAGAAGAACTTAAAACGCGCTACGTCGACGAGCTCTCCAAACGGCTCGGGTGCTCCTTCGCCGCGTGTCAACGCGTGGGCTGCGACCGCGACGACGTCGAACGCTGGCTCCGCGAAGATCGCGAATTTGCGCGGAAAGTACGCGCCGTAGCCGAAAACGCGCTCGATTACGTCGAAGGCAAGCTGCTTGAAGGCGTCGGCGTGGGCAACGCGCAGCTCATCAAGTTCTATCTCGAAAATAAAGGACGCTCTCGCGGATACGGCAAAGCCTTGCAAGAGGAGAAAGGGCGTCAAGGCGTCGCCATCTTAACGCAAGAAGAGATGGATTATTGACGCCGCGACGCGTCCGCGGAATAACGCTAACGGATAATTAAAAGTAAAAGACCGTCTCAACGCGACAGGCGCCGAGGCGGTCTTAATTCTATCTATATTACAAATTGCGTTTGCGCTAAAAGCGCGAGTATCTCACGACTTAAGACGCTTCTTATCAACTTATGTCGTTATCGTATGCAACTCTATCCTAAATATCAACACTTACGCCCGAGAAGCGCCGCGGGCGGCAAAATGTCGATCCCCCCAAAAACCGAACTGTTAAAACATATTGAACATGATCAGATTCAGATCGCCGGTATCGAGCGAACGCTCTTCGGGCTCCACGACTTCGCGCTCGGAGTCGGCGTCTCGCAACTCAACCGTCTCGTCGACGTTCATCGCCGGCGACGCGAACGGCTCGTCGTCGACGACCTGAACTTGCGCCGCGCTCTCGAACGCCATATTCCGGCAATCGAGATACTGCGCGGTCCGATCGAAAAAAGGACAAAAACGCGCCAGCAAAAACGCGGCAAACGTTCCACAAAAATTCAACGCAACGTGACGCAATCGTAAATTAACGATCGTACTCATATACGCTCCAATACTGTAGCCTTACGGCTAATAAAGCGACGGATCCAGAAAGACCCGCAACTGCACAGATATCGAAACGACCAACGAAACTGCCAAACGAACAAGCTACGTTTCGTCGCGTTCCTAATTCCCCAACTACGCGAATCTCGCACAAGAACTCGCGTAAACAAGCGGCCCGCGCCGCTCGTCGCGTCTCTCTCCGAGAGAGACTAACCAGAACTCACATTTGTTCTATCGCGCACATTTTAGCCACTCGCGCACAACCGTCAACATCCCTACGACCGATTTTGTTATTAATATTTTAGAAATTTTTCAAGCGCCTAACGCCAAACGCGTCGGCAATAAAAAAACCGCCCCAACGTTATAACGCGTTGAAGCGGTTCTATTTATATCGTTCGCGGTCGCGATCTCATATCGTCCGCGGCGTAGAGAGTCTATCGTTCATAAAGCGCGGATAACGCTCATTTTACGATAACGATCTCGATCTCTTTCGGGGCGTCGACTTTAATGTCTATATTGCCGTCGACCTTCTTGCAGGAGACTTTGATCTGGCCGTAAGGCGTCGGGACGGCGCCTTCAAACCAATCGAGGTCGCCAAGGAACGGCTTGACTTGCGCTTTCTTGAAGCCGGGTTCCAACGGCGTGACGCCGATCACGTTGGCGCTGATCCACGCGGCGGGACCGGAAGCCCAGCCGTGGCAGAGGGAGTGACGGAGCCCGACGTAGCAGTACGCGCCGCGATCGCCGTGGAGGCTTTCAAGTCCTTCCGGAGTAGCTTCGTCGATACGACCGGCGTTTTTGAGCCATTCGAGATCGAAGTCTTCCCAGAACGTGGTGGCGCCGCGATCGATCATCGCGCCCCAGTAATCGCGCGCGACGTCCATCGCAACTTGGTTTTCGCCGCCCTTGGAGAGCGCTTCGAGCATGTAGTAGCCGTAGAACGTGGAGAAGCGTTGCGGGCCGTCTTCCGCGACGACCGCGACGTTGGATTCGCCGTCTTTTTGGATATCGGCCAGTTCGAGCAACGCGGCGGCTTGTTTGTTGCCGACGTTGGAAGGCTTGTAACTACGGACCTTAGCGGCGGTCTTCAACGCGAGTTCTTCAGTTTCCTTATCGCCGACGACTTTCGCCATCTCGGCGACGCGGTCGAAACCGAGCGCGAACATCGCGTGCGTGCCGGAGCGCAACGCTTCCGGCTTGTCGTTGGTCGGCCAATCGAGGAACGGATTCGGGAAGCCGGCTTTACCGTTTTCTTCAACATAAGGAAGAAGTTGTTGAACGAGACCTTTGACGTAATCCCATTGCTCGGCGACGAGTTCGGGGTCGCCGGTATGACGATAGAGGTCGCCGATCGTGATGAGCCACCACAGCGAGTAGTTCGGCATGCCGTTCATCCATTTCGGAAGCGGCCAAGTTTCGCGAGCGTAGACGCCGAGGGTGTCGCGGAGGACTTTGCTGTCGCCGAAAACGCGCAGCGCGGTCATCGTCTGAGGCGTGAAGTCGCCGTACCAAACGAGGCGGTCGCGTTTCGCGCCTTCAAATACGAATTGCTGCATAGTGAGGTGGACGGTGCGAGCGGCGACGTCCCAGACCTTGTTCAGGCGTTCGTCGGAGCTCTTGAACGTCCCGAGACGCGGCATATCGCGGTAGATGAAGATCGCGCGAGCGCTATCGAACAGGATCTTCGCGTCGTCGTCGACGAGGTCGATACGAACGAAACGGAACGCGGATTCGCCGCATTCGACCGCGCCAAGCCACGGAACCGTAATAATTTGGTCGCGAGTGGAGTGCTCGTTGACGGAGCCTTTTTCGCCGACTTCGGAATTAGCTTCGTCGACGGATTCGCCGAAACGAATGCGCAGACGGACGGTCTTGCCGACGCTGTTCTTGCTCGGGGTAAGGTCGCGCGCTTCAACGCGGAAGCTGCCGTGCAGTTCGCAACCGAAGTCGAGTAGGATATGGCCGCCCTTGGAGAGGACGCACGCTTGGTTTTCGTCGCCCATGATCGAGGTGGCGGTCTGCCCGAGGACGGGCTTCAACAACAATTCCGGGTTCTTAACGCCGGTTTCGGAGACGCTGACGACGCGCTTCGCGTAAACGTATTGGCGGACGCGTTGGTCTTGCACCGCGTTCGGGTTAAGGTCGTCGGCGAATCCTTCGGGCAACGCGACGGCGGTAGCGGGATCGACGGATTGCGCGACGGCTTGTTGCGGGGCGCAGGCGTTGAGCGCGAACGCTGCCGCGACGCCCATCGCGAGGGCGCTAAGTTGGACGGCGGATAATACTCTCATCAAATATCGTCTCCAAAATGAATGACTAGGGTTAAACGCGGTTTCCCCCGCGCTTCGTACTTTTCAACGCTTATTATAACGATTTTCAACGCGATATGACAATTAAATCAAACGCGTTTTAAATTTTTTTCATAATTTGACGCTCGCTCAGCGATACTCCGGACGATAGAGCCGCGTCGCGAAACACAACGCGCGATTCATCACCGCCGTCGAGCCGTGAAAATCCTCCGGCCGCGTCAAATGCCATTGTCTGTCGGTCGGCACAAACGCGTCGTTATCGGGCCAAGGGGAGAACGGCGCGTAACCGAGGAAGCGCGTCAACGCGGAGGAATCGAGTCCGCAGTTGCGCACGCGCGGCGGCACCGGGCAATACTCTTCCGCGTACATTCCGTGAAGCAGCTCGCGACCAAAACCGCCCGTCCAGTTGATGATCTGCGCCATCTGATACAACGAGACCTGCCGCGGACCGCCGCAGTTGAGCAGCCCCGCAAAATCGTTGCCCAGGAACTCGCGAAAGACGCGCGCCATCTCGTCGACGTAAGTCGGGGTGCGCACTTCGTCGTAGAAGAGCGTCGCGGGTCGATCCGCGCGGTATCTTGCGGCGATCCAGTCCACGGCGCCGGCGTGGCCGTTGAAGCTGATCCCCATCGGCATAGAGATGCGCAGCGTGGCGGCGAACGGGTCGATCTCGGCGATCTCTCTCTCCGCGGCGTACATCGTTTGTCCATAGACGTTGACCGGACAGGGCGTTTCCTGCTCGGAGTACCCGCCCCCTTCTCGACCGGCGTAGACCATATCGACGGAGAGATGCACGAGCCTGACCCCGCGCTTGCGAGAATACGTCGCGAGATTGCGCGCGATCTCGACGTTGAGGTCCCACGCGATCTTAGGATCGAGCTGGCAAGCCTTCAACGCGCAGTTCCCGGCGCAGTCCAGAATAGCGCGGAACCCGTGAGCGTCGAAGACGCGTTCGACGGCGTCGTAATCGCGCAGGTCGATATAGATCAAGTCCGGCGCGGGGAAATCGACGTCGGTCTCCTGCACGGAGCCAAAGACTTGTCCGGGGAAACGCGTCTGGAAATACGCGAGCGCGGCGTAACCGGCCACGCCCGTGCCGCCCGTGATCAGCAGCGGCAGCGGTATCTCCGCCGGCGCCGCGCCGGGCAACGCGTCGTACTGTTTCAGCGACTCTTGCGCGATCTGATCGTACGTAAATTTATTTCGCGACATATTTATTAAAGTTAAAGTATTGCTTGACGGCTCTGCGATCGTCGTCGCCGCCTTACGCGACATAAAGAGGTCGGCGACGCGAACGAACTACGCCATTTTACCGTGCCCGCGCGTTTTGAAAACCCCGACGACGCAAACGCAGACGCGCCGATAATAAGCGCTTTTGCTTGAATAATCCGTCTTTTTATTTGTTTTTTTGCTATTATTGCCTATACTTTTTATTAAAACGCTTGACGCCGACCGCCCCTTGACGTTATGATAGATAAGGATAGCGTCGGCTTATAGTGTCGACCTCGTCGAAAGACTTCGGCAAAACACAACTTGTTATTCGACTGATCGGAGAACATATGAAAACCTTGTTGTTCGAATTGGCGTCAACGGTTCGCGGCTCGAATCGTATCGGCGCGATCTGCGTAGCGCTGTGCCTGCTTCTTTGCGTTGGAACGCTTAGCGCTCAAGAATATAAAGAAGCGTCTGTCGACGACTCTTTGGCGAGTCAAAAAGATACGGCGATCGGCAGCGGCGACTCCGCTCAGATCAAGAACTTCCTCTCCAAGTACTACCTCGCGCGTTGGACCGTTCGCGCTAACGGACGCGACCTCGCGAAATATCGTCAAGAACTCGAACAAGACGCGGTCAATCTCTCCGGCGCGGCGCAATCCGCGTTCCTGAAAGAAGTCGTCTCGCAACTGAAGAGCTACGCCGGCAGCGACAAATGCTACCCCGCATGCCGTTATAACGCCGTTCTCGCTATCGGCACGCTCAATACCGCGGCGGGCGCCGACCGCAACTCCGGCGGCACGGCTTACGCGGAAGCGGTCCCGGTCCTCGCGAAGATCGTCACGAGCGATTCCGACACGGTTCCGGATTACGTCCGTTACGGCGCGCTCATCGGCTTGGTCCGTCACGCGCAACTCGGCATTAAAGACGACAAGAACCGCAACGGCGTGAAGACGACGTTCTCGAAGGTCTTGGATCCGAAATACGCGGAAGACCACAACATCCGCGCCGAGATCTACGAATGCTTCCAAGAAAACGCGATCGAAGGTCTCGCCAGCTTCAAGAGCCCCGAAGGTACCAAAGGGGGCACGGGCACGCTCGACCTCTTCCGCAAAACGATCGAAGATAAAGACGCGCCTTACGCGTTGCGCTGCATCTCGGCTCGCGCGATCGGCGATATGAATCTCGACAACGTCAAGTCGTACGACTACCAAGGTCTTGCGCGTTCACTCGTCCTGCTTGCTCGCGATTTCTGCAAAGACAACTCCGCTTACATCGACGCCGAAGTCGTTCGCGACCAAGTGAAAGGCGCGGCTAGCCAAGCCGGCGGTATGGGCGGCATGGGCGGTTCCGGTATGGGCGGCGGTATGAGCGGCGGTCTCGGCGGCGGCATGGATATGGCCGGCGGCATGGGCGGCATGGGTTCCGGCATGGGCGGCGGTATGGGCGGCGGCATGGGCGGCAACATCCAAAACGAAAAGAGTATGGAAGCGGTCGTCGCGCGCGTCCAATACGGCTTCGAAAGCATCCAACTTGCCATCAAGGGTAAGAAGGACGGCGGCGTCGGCGTTATGGCCAAACTTGACGCCGGCAACGAAAAGCAAGCTGAAGCCGCGCAAATGCTCAAAGACGCGTTGGAAGAATTCAAATCGACCAACGAATTCATCGAACAAGGTCCCTCCAACGGCGGCGGCATGCTGACCGGTATGACGGGCATGACCGGCGGTATGAACGGCGGCATGTCGAACCTCAAAGTCGACGCCTCCTCCATGAAGGACCACCTCCTCGAAAAGAGAATGAAGTTTGAAGAACTTCTCGGTATCGATTCCTATTGATCCGATCTCGCGGCGGTAACGCGCCGTCGATGAAACACTAACGCCGAAACGCGGATATCACGTTTCGGCGTTTTTCTATTTATCGCGACCGCGTCAAGAAGCCGGGCGCGGTCGTTTTATCTCGTTTCCGCTTTGTTCAGTCTCGTTCCGACTTGCTTTGTCTCGCTCTGTCCCAGCTCGTTCCAAGCGCGACCGTAGCGCGACGCCGCGTCGGACGAACCAATAAAAAACGCCGGAATACTTCGCGTGTTCCGGCGTTAGTTTTTTACGAGTACGCGAGCGACGTCGTTCGCGGCGTTACTGCTTATCGCGTATCAAGCCCGCGGAGACGTCGAGATCGAGGTCTTCAAATAGCCCGGCCTTGTAGCGTTCGAGCGCAATGGCGCCCATAACGGCGTTGTCGGTGCAGAGCTTCGGGGGCGCGATATACAACTTGAAGCGATAACGTTCCGCGGCGTCGAGCGCTTTTTCGCGGAATCTAGCGTTAGCGGCCACGCCGCCGCCGACGCACAGCGTCTTCATCTTGTATTTCTTCAACGCGTGCACGGCCTTGCCGACGAGGCAGTCGCACACGGCTTCTTGGAAGGACGCGGCGACGTCGGCGCGAGTTTGGTCGTCGATATCGGCTTGCGAGTAATCGACTTTGCCGGTCCCCATCAACTTATAGCGCACGGCGGTCTTTAAGCCGGAGAAGCTGAATTGCATTCTGTCGGGCTCATGCAGCATCGGTCTCGGGAAATCGTACGCCTTGGGGTTTCCGCCGAGCGCGGCTTTTTGGATGCTCGGTCCGCCGGGGTACGGTAGTCCGAGCATAGCGGCGACTTTGTCAAACGCTTCGCCGGCGGCGTCGTCGATAGTTGTGCCGAGCGGCTCGAAATCGATAGGGCCGCTGCAGCGATAGAGGCTGGAATGTCCGCCGCTGACGATCATGCCGACGCACGGAAACAGATTCTCGTCAAACGCGACTTTACACGCGTAGATATGCGCTTGCAGGTGGTTGATCGCAATAAGCGGCTTACGCTTCGCTACGCACATCGCTTTCGCCGCCGAAAGACCGACTAAAAGCGACCCCGCAAGCCCCGGCTCGTTCACGACCGCGATCGCGTCGATATCGTCTAACGTAAGTTGAGCTTGGTTCAACGCTTCCGAAACGACCGGCAAGATCGCTTCCATATGCGCGCGCGACGCGATCTCGGGCACGACCCCGCCGTAGAGCTGATGCGTGTCGATCTGCGACGCCAACGACGCCCCTAACACATTACGGTCGCCGTCGACGACCGCCGCGGCCGTCTCGTCGCAACTTGATTCGATCGTTAAAATTTTCATTTTGATTCTCTCAGTACCTGCTAAAATCTCGGCTTTTTCGCCAACTTCTTATTATCGTACATCATATATTTTTGTCAACGACCGACGCCGCAAAGCGCAAAGTTAACAATGTTAACTTTGTAAAATACATATATTTATCTCGTTCTCTATTGAAAGTATCTCCATACGGGGGTATAATACGCGCCATGCGGAACTATTACTATTCCGTTTCCATTCATCGTTCGTTTTCATAAGAGGATACTTCCAATGCGCACCAAGCACTACAATGGTTTTACTCTGGTCGAATTATTAGTCGTTATCGCGATCATCGGCATCTTGATCGGCCTGCTGTTACCCGCCGTCCAAGCGGCGCGCGAAGCGGCAAGACGTATGCAATGCACGAACAACTTGAAGCAGATCATGTTGGCGGCGCATATGTACCACGACGCGAACAACTCGTTCCAACCGGCTCGCGGCGGCGCGAACGGCGCGTTCAGCTGGGTCAGCCACCACGTCTGGATCTTGCCCTACGCCGAACAATCCGCGTTGTACGAGACGCTGAAATCGAAGAGCTTCCCGGACGCCCAAGGGAACGGCGACGGCTGCTACAGCGAAGGTCCGTCCTACCTGCTCTGCCCCTCCGACGGCAACGCGAAACAGCTCTGCTCCTGGGTCAACAACTCTTTCAAGACGAACTACGCGGGCAGCTGGGGCGACTCCATCTGCCAAACGGACGAATCGTCGATGACGTCGCGCGGTTTCTTCCCCGGCGGTCTCTACGGACCTAGCACGGACAGCCGCCACGTCGTGACGCGTCCTATGAGCTCGATCACCGACGGCACGTCCAACACCGTCGCCTACTCCGAAATGGTCACGGCGAATCAAAGCGGCTCGACGAAGGTCAAGGGCGGCATCGGCTACATCGCCGACGGCGCTAGCGTCGCGATCCCTCGCAACGTCTTGAATCTCGTCAGCAGCACGGACCGCACGATCTACAGCGGCACGGTCTGCACGTTCAACCGCGGCGACAACTACGCTCACGGCTCCGTCAGCACGACGGGTTTCCAAACGATCCTTCCTCCGAACTCGCCTAGCGCTCGTAACTACGCTAGCGGCAACAGTCAAGCGGGTTGGGGTTACGGTATCTGCTCGGCGCAAAGTAATCACGCGGGCGGGGTCAACTGCGCGATGGTGGACGGTTCCGTCCGTTTCATCTCCGACACGATCGACTGCGGCGACCTCGACGCCGACGTCAACGGCACGAAATACAACACCGCGGCCGCTTCTCACGGTAAAGAGTTCTCCGGCAAGAGTCCGTTCGGCGTCTGGGGCGCGATGGGCACGATCGACGGCGGCGAATCCATCGGCAACTGAACCGCGTGTAAATATTAGAAAGGAAATACGTTATGAAAAGCACGTTATTCCGCGGCGCCGCGTTTGGCGCGCTTGCGTTATTCGTAGTCGCGACGTTCGTCGGCTGTTCCGGCAAGCCGTCCGGTTTTCCCAAAGTCAAGCCGTGCGTTATCACGGTGACTAACGGCACGGAACCGATCGAAGGGGTCGAAGTCGCGCTTTCTCCCGACGAAACGATGAGCGGCGTCATCGTCGGCGGCAAGACCGACGCCGAAGGCAAATGCGTCGTGAACACCGTCTTCGCGAACTACTCCGCCCCCGGCGCGCCGGAAGGCTCCTATACCGTTACGTTCAAGAAGCTGCCCGATCTCGACGATATGCCCGAGCTCACCGCCGAGCAGATGGGGACGATGTCCCGCGGCGATATCGACAAGTACTACAAAGAACGCGACGCGAAGATCAAAGCCGCTCCGCAGATCGTGTCGCCGGAGTTCACTAGCTTCCAAACTTCGCCGGTCAAAGTCAATATTCCCGCCGACTCCGCCGTCGGCGTCGACGTTGGCGCGCACTGAGCCCGTTAGCGTACTCTTGAAATAAGATAAACGTCTCAACGTATAACTTTACGTTGAGGCGTTTTTTATTTGCGTCGTGCGCGTTCGCGTTCATTCGCGTTCGAGCCGCGAAAAAGCGCGTCAATAATAGTTGACCCTCTTATGCGTTTTATTTATAATACTTTTTATCGCGTCGTTGCGTATAGGGCGCGAGTTTTGGAATCATAAGGAGCGAACGAGGATGAAGGCGTCGATTTTTGTAGCGTTATTAACGTCTTGTATCGTATTATTTACGTCGTCAGTAAAGGCGGAGACGCCCGGCGAGTTGGTCGCGACGGAATTGGATAGCGCGGCGATGGGTCGCGCGGTCGCGTATCGAGTCTACGTCCCCGCGGGCTACGCCGAATCCGGCGACCAAACCTATCCTGTGCTGTATCTGCTGCACGGCATGGGCGGCAGCGAAAAGGATTGGAGCGACAAAGGCGGCGTCGTCGCGACTTGCGACGCGTATTTCGAGGCTAAGCCGGAACAGAAGCGCATCGTGGTCATGCCCGACGCGCAAAGCAACTGGTATCGCGATTCCGCCGACGATTCTTGCAAATACGAAACGTTTATCTTCACCGAGTTGATCCCCGAGATCGAGAAGACGTATCGTTGCAAGACGGACAAGGCTTCGCGCGCGATCGCGGGTCTATCGATGGGCGGTTACGGCAGCTTGCTGTACACGTTGCGTCATCAAGATATGTTCAGCGCGTGTTACGCGATGAGCGCGGCGATCCGCACGCAACAAGAAGTCGCGACGCATAGCTTCAAAGAGTTCCTCAAACGCTATAAGTCGCGCGAAGATATGACGGAAGCAGACGAACGCTTCAACGATTATTATTACGCGAACGACCCTCACACGCTCATAACGCAGGTCGCGGATCCGAAATTCGCGCGTTTCCTGCTCGACTGCGGGGACGACGACGCGCTGCTCGCCGGGAATCTCGCGTTCTTTGAAGAAGCGCGTCAAGCGAAAGTCTCCTGCGAACTGCGCGTACGCGACGGCGGTCATACGTGGAAGTACTGGACGGAAACGCTCCCGCTGTGTCTCGACTTCATCGCGCAATGAAGTCCGCGTTAAACGACATATTACGTTTTCGCCAATTACGAGCGAAACTCTTTTATAACCCTCCCTTGGAAACGTTGTGATGAAAAAAGTATTTTTCTCTTTGACGCTCGCGTTGTTGACGCTGACCTCCGCGTTGACGTTCGCGCAAAACCTGACCGACTCCGGCGCGCTCCCTAGAGCTACCCCGGAATCCGTCGGCGTTCCTTCCGCCGTCGTCGCGGAAACGATCAAGACGCTCGACGCCAAATTCAATCGCGTCGACGGTATCATCATCGTCCGCAACGGCAAAGTCATCACGGAAGCGTGGCGCGCGCCTAACGGCCCCGATATTCCGCACGCGTTGTACTCGCTCAGCAAGAGCTTCTGCTCCACCGCCGCCGGTTTCGCGGTCACGGAAGGTAAATTGAACCTCTCCGACAAACTCGTCGACGCGTTCCCGGAATCCGTGCCTGAAAACGCCGATCCGCGCTTGAAGGACGTCACGCTCGAACACCTGCTCACGATGTCCTGCGGTCACGACAGCGACCCGTGGGTCGCCGGTATCGTCGGAACCGACTACGGTCTCGAACCGTTCCTCTCCGACGAGGAACCGACGTGGATGCAATCGTTCATGCAACGTAAGATCGTCTACGAACCGGGCACGAAGTTCATGTACAACACGACCGGCACGTACGCGGTCTCCGCGATGGTGCAAAAAGCGGTCGGGGAAAATATCCGCGACTACTTGGTCCCGCGCTTGTTTGAACCGCTCCACATCGACACGCCGTATTGGGAACAATCCCCTCAAGGCGTCTCTAAGGGCGGCACGGGCCTCTTCTTGAAAACTGAAGATATCGCGAAATTTGGTCAACTCTACCTCCAACGCGGGGAATGGAACGGCAAGCAGATCTTGCCCGCCGAATGGATCGACAACGCTACCTCGAAACACGTCTCTAACGGCGACAACCCGGACAGTGACTGGGCTCAAGGCTACGGCTTCCAATTCTGGCGCTGCCGTCACAACGTCTATCGCGGCGACGGTATGTATTCTCAGTTCTGTATCGTGATGCCCGACCAAAACGTCGTCGTCGCGATCAACTCCGACTGCAACAACTACCAAGGCATTATCAACGTCTTGTTCGACGTTCTGTTGCCCGCGCTCGGCAATACCGACGCGCTTCCTGAAAACGAAGAAGCGATGGCGAATCTGCGCGAAGTTGAGAAGTCGCTGCAACCTAAAGAAGGCGAATCGGGCAGCTCCGTTATCGAATGCACGTTGCAAAGCAAGGCGCTCGGTCGCGAGATGAAGTACCGCGTCTACATCCCGAACGAATACCGCACGACCTCTTTCTCGTTCCCGACGCTGTATCTATTGCACGGCCTCTACGGTAACGAAACGAACTGGTCCTCGCCTGAACACGGCAATATGCAAGCGATCTGCGACGCGTATTTCGCGCAACACCCGATGGAAAAACGCATCGTGGTCATGCCCGACGGCGGCAACCTCTGGTATCGCGACTCGCTCGACGACTCCTGCAAATACGAATCGTTCTTCTTCAACGAGCTGATTCCCGACGTCGAACGTCATTACCGCTGCAAGCACGACGCGGCTTCTCGCGCGATCGCCGGGCTCTCTATGGGCGGCTACGGCTCCACGCTCTACGCGCTGCGTCACCCGGATATGTTCAGCGCCTGCTACGCGATGAGCCCCGCGCTCTTCACTCGCGACGACGCCCAGAATATGCGCGACGAGACCTTCAAGAACTTCCTCAGCGGTCGCGCCGATTACAAAGCCGGCGACGAACGTTTCACCGAGTACTACGACCAAAACGACCAACACCTGCTCGTTTCTAAGCTCGGCGACGACGTCAAGAAGAACGTCCGCTTCCTGATCGACTGCGGCGACGACGACGGCCTGCTCAGCGGCGGGGTCGCGTTCTTCAACGAAGCGCGCGGCAACGGCGTTCCGTGCGAACTGCGCGTTCGCGACGGCGGTCACACCTGGGAATACTGGCGCACCGCGCTCCCGATGTGCTTGGAATTCATCGCCAAATGACCTCGCGGTTATAGAGTTCCGTAAATAATAAAACGCCTCAACGCAACGTCTCGCGTTGGGGCGTTTTTTATTGGACGCGTTACAAGCCCGATACGTTACCCTTATATCTACCCTATCCTCCCGCCCAACGTCCCACAACGCATACAAAAAACCCCGCTCCCAAGGTCAAGCGACCAAAGAAGCGGGGCCATCCATTATTACCTCTCTTCACCCAAACAAGCGACCAACGGGAGCGATTACCCACGCCGCCACAAGCGAGCAACGCGAGCGGCTACCCACAGCGCCACAAGCGAGCAACGCGAGCGCCGATCCGCTAACCGCGCGGCAGCGCGATCCGGGAGCCGCGCCGTCGCGGCCGGCCCGTCCGGCCGTAGAGGACAAACAGGAGCGCTACTGCAATATGGGCATGTCGACTTTTTCGCCGCGGCGTTGGCGGTCTTGTTCGTCTTCGTCGTAGACGCCGTAGAAGGGGATATTGGAGTCGAGCCAGAAGTAGAGTAATCTTCGTTCTTTGTCGGTGAGTCCGATATCTTTATGGTTTTCGTCGTCGACGATCTTGGAGAGCGGGCTCATATCGGCGCCGCATTCCCCGGGCAAGCTCACGACCTCGCGTATGGGCTTACCGTACCATTCGTAGTAACTTATGTAATCGTCTAAGTTATTATACGCGACGGTGAAATGTCCGTCGTCCTCGTTAGTGAGCGCGGGGGCGGGGCTATCTTCTTGTCCGTCATGGCATTGCGCGCAGCGTTTATCGAGCAGCGGCTGTATCAGGCGTTGGAAGCTGAACGGCTTGGAGCCGTCGGGGCCGGGGACGAGTGTCGACGGTTCGCGCAGCGCGGCGGCGACGCGCGACTCGGAGTTGGAGAACGTCGTCTGTTGTTGTTCGTGGCAACCGACGCAACCGCGATTCTCGCCGGGCTGGAGATAGACCTCGCTGAGCATCGTCTGCACGGCGCGGCCGTCTTCGTCCACAGCTTGGAAGTAGAGCGGTTTACGCGCGGGCGCGACGAAATACGCGCTTCCATCTTCCTCGACGGGGGCGGAGCCGAGATACGCGCGCGCGTTGCCGGAAACGTCGTGTCCGATCGCGGGCACATTGCCGGTATGCGACGGGAACTTCGGCAACAACTGATAGACGCGCAACTCTTTGATCTTGCGATCCGACGGGAACGGCCATAACGACTCGTAGACGTTGAACAACGTGAACGACCCGTATTGCTCTTCGGAAGCCGCTTTGTCGCTAGCGATACGATCGACGTCGCAGAGCGAGCCGTCTTCAAGTTGGGAGGGCACGATCGCCGGAATATTCTCGCGCGGTCTCAACAGCGTCGGATAACGGCAGCTGTAATTCGCGTCGTCGTACATCAGCTCCAAGCACCCAAAGCGGTCGCGGTAGTAAAGTCCGAGTTTCCCGCAAGTAACGGTATCGGGCGTAAGTTGGCCGTTCGTCGTGAGGTACCCGTTGGCGGGGGAGAAGCTGTACGATACTAAGAAATAGTTCTCCGACAACGGCATAGGCGAGTAATAGTATTGGTCGGGCAAATTGACGCCGTTCTCGTCGTAGGTCTCCGGGAACGCGATCTCGGGAGTAATGCGCTCGATAGAATCGTGGTCGTCTTCTCCGGTCTCGGGGTCGTAACGCACTTTCGTCGGGTCGAGCATGACGATAGAGCCGCCGACGCCGGTATGGTGCGCCGTCGCGAGGAACACGATCTTATTGGAGTTCGGAACCGGACGCGGCTGGATGCACGCGACGGGGCTCTCGGTGTAGTTCCCAAAGAGCGCTTGGGCGCCGGTCCCGTCGGGATTCGTCAGCCATAAGCCTTGGAATCTCGCGGCGTTGCGGTCGACGTAATCCCAACGCGTGTAGACGACGCGGCCGTCGTCGAGCACGGCGGGCGTCCATTCGTTAGTCTCGTGCCAAGACAATCTCCTGACGGCGCCTTCGGGAGTCAGCTTATGGAGCGAGGAGACCATGATCGGTTCCCACGACTGATTGCAGCGCGCAAATCCTCCGCGACGCGTCGACATGAACGCCAAACTTCCGTCCGGCAACGGCGTCGGATCGAAATCGTCCCACGGTCCCGCGGTGAGCTTCTTCGTTTCCCCGGTAGCTAAGTCCATGCTGTATAAACAGTATTTGCCTTCTTCCTCTTGCAAGAACTGTCGCACGCGTTCCGTCGCGTCCCCGGTCAGATGCATATGATACGCGTTGACAACTTCTTCGTCGTCGGGGTCTTGGACGTTGGAGAAATCGGCAAACGCGAAGTAAAGCGTTTTCGCGTCGTACGATAGATTCGGGGTAACGAACAGCCCTCGCGGAAACTCGGCGGTCAATTCGGTCGTCTTGAACGACTTGCCCGGTTCTTCAAGACGGAAGATCCCGCCGCCGTGTTGGTTGGAATAGCGCTCGTAGTAGGAGAGATATTCCTGCAAGATCTGAAATCCGAAGCGATTAGCCTTCACGAAGACTAACGGGGAATCTTTGACCAACTCGTTTGCGAAGATAGCGTCGCGGGAGGCCCAGCGCAACTCGCGATATATCGCGGCAACTTCCGTTTCCTCGGCGTTTGCGGCTTCCGTCTCGATAAAGCGTCTCGCCTTTGCTTGCTTATCGCGCAACGCTTCGAGGCGATCGGAGTCTACTAACGCGCTTTCTTCAAGGTCGTTAGCGAGCAGTTCCGTGCGTTGGAGCAGGTCGTTGAGCGCGTCGACGGACCATATTCCGCGCTCGAGCGTCGCTTCTTGCCTGGTCCAATCCGCCTCGATACGCGCGCGGAATCCGGGCGACAACGAGTCTTGCGCGAAACACGCCGCGCAGGAGAGCGTGGTCGCGAGCGCGAGCGCGGTCTTACGTAGTAACTTTTTCATTGGCAATCTTTCCTTCAAACTTCATTGAACGGCGACGCCTTCGGTAAATTGGTCGATAACGACGCCGGAGTAGCTCTCGTCGATCTTCTTCCCGAAGTAATCAAAATTCGAAACAAGGACGTTCTTGACGCGCGCTTCTTCGGTATCGCCGCGGAAATAAAGCTCGCCGACGAAACCTTCTTCGACCCCGTAAACGCTGAAATTCGATAAGAGACAGTTGGAAAGCGTTCCCGCTTTGGGATCGTTGAATTCGCCGTAAGTACAACGCATTGGCTTCGCCATCAACATGATGCAGCGATCGCCGTTGGAGCGGATGTGGAAGTTGTTGAAGGAGCAGTCATGCATCGGCATTTCTTGATTGGGTTGCAGCCAGATGATAGCGTTGGCCCAGTAATGATCGTGGTCGCGGAAATCGACGCTGTAATAAAGCACGTCGATATTCTCGGCGGCGATGAAGCTCATATTCTCCGCTTCACATTCGTAGCCGACGCGGAAGATATTGGCGCGGTCGGTCCAGAAGACGCAGTCTTTTACGAGTATATTCTTGCAAGGCGCGTTGCTCTTCGTCGTACCCTTGATCGCGATCGAGTCGTCTTGCGAGCGGAAGAAGCAGTTCTTGACGACGATATTAGAGGAGTTGCACAGATCGAGCGCGTCGTCGTTGATCATATTGGAGGCGCAGATACGCAAGCCGTCGATCGTCGCGCCAACGCAGTCGTGGAGAACGCACGTCCAGCTCCACGAGTCGCGCAGAACGACGTCGCGGATCGTCAGGTTCTCGCAACCATGCGCGTAGATCGTGAACGGCGCGGGGCCTTTGAAGCGTTCCCACTCCGTGCCCGCGATCACGCCGCGACCGCAGATCGTGATATTCTTACCGCAAGCGTCGATACCGGCGTTAAGAACGGCTCCCGCCGCGACGTAGAGAGTCTGACCGTCGGTCAGCTTCACAACGTTGGGCTTATGCACGCCGGGTCCGAAATAGACGACGTTCTCGTCCCCTTCTTTCGGCGCGTTTTCCTCGGGCGCGAGTCCGAACAAAATGAGCGGCTTGACGCGGCCGTTCGGCTCAAACGAGATCCGGAACGGCTTATCCGCTTCGAGCACGACGCGTTCGGCGCTCTGTTCGACCGTCTTCACGCCAAAGCGTTCGGGGGCGACCGTCGCTTTATCGAGCGCGAACGGCGCTTTGATCTCGATACTGACGGAATCGGTGAACTCGAACGTCGCGAAATAGTATTCCCCGCTACCCTCTTCTTGGTCGAAAGAGCGATAGATCGCGACGTCCTGACCGTCGACGGTCACTTGATACGCGCCTTCGACGCCCTGTCCTTGCGGCGCGGGCACAGTTTTCACTTCGGCAAACAGCGGCGCGGCGCAGAACGCGAACGCGGCAAACAGCAACATAACAACATTTCTTCTCATGATGACGTCCTATTACTCAAAGTCCTCGAAATGTAAACGCCGTAGCCGACGCGACGGCGACAATAATTATACAACAACCGATATTGTGATTCAAGCGCGCACTTGTTTTATCGATATATTATTATTTATAATACTGTTACGAAATCATGACGCGATCTAACTTGTTTTATATATGAACTTACCCCAACGCTCGCGCGTATCAAAATTTATAACAGTTAGTCTAGACGAATTTAAAAAATTGTAGTAAAATCAACAAGATAGGGAGGCGTCGTCGTTCGTCCGAATCACGCCGTCAAGGTCGATCTGAGCGCGGGAAAGCGAGACGTCGCTTCGCCGCGCATGGACTTGTTCGCGCCGCGCTCCTAGGCAGGTTTCGGGATAAGGCTGATTTCTTATCTCAAAGTTACTTGACGAAAGGCGAAATAACGTCGATGAAAACTATTCATATCAAGCGAGGCCTAGATCTGCGACTCTCCGGAGCGCCGGATCTTAGCAAGGCGCCGGAATACAAGAGCGCGAAACGTTACGCGGTAACGGGCGCGGACTACGTCGGAATGAAGCCGACGATCCTAGTAGAAGAAGGCGAAGAAGTTCTTGCGGGCCGTCCTCTATTCGAAGATAAAAAGAACCCGGGCGTGAAGTTCGTCTCTCCCGTCGCCGGTAAAGTCGCCGCCATCGTGCGCGGCGAGAAACGCGCGTTTCGCTCGATCGCGATCGAAGCGGCGTCCGATCCTACTCTATCCGACTCTTTTACGAAATACGACGAAAAAGAACTCGTCGAGCTTTGTCCAAGTAAAGTTCGCGAACAGCTTATCCGCTCCGGTCTCTGGGTCGCGCTGCGCACGCGTCCGTTCAGCCGCGTGCCCGCGATCGATTCGACGCCTGTCGCGCTCTTCGTCAACGTCGCCGACTCCAATCCTCACGCGCCGGATCCCAAGTCGATAGTCGAAGCGCGTAAAGCCGATTTTATCAACGGTTTAAAAGTACTGTCGCGCATCTGCGGTAAAAAACTTTGGGTCTGTTTTGGTAATTCAGATTACACTTCCGACTTCATGCAAGAAGTCGAGAGCGTTCCTAGCGCGGAAGCGGTCCGTTTCGTCGGCAAGCATCCTTCGGGTCTTACGGGCACTCATATCGCGAAGCTCGATCCTTGCGGTCTCAATCGCGTAGTCTGGTCGATCGGCTATCAAGACGCGATCGCGATCGGCGCGCTCTTCACGACCGGCGTTTATAACGCCGAACGCGTCGTTTCGCTGAGCGGTCCCGCCGTTAAGAACCCGCGCTTGATCAAAGTATTGCAAGGCGCGTTCGTGTCGGAACTGGTCGAAGGGGAACTCGTCGACGGCGAAACGCGCGTAGTCTCGGGCTCCGTCCTGTGCGGTCGCGCGATCGTGGAAGGTGAAGAAGGCTTAGGGCGTTACGTCAACCAGATCTCGGCGCTTGGCGACGGCGATCCTCGCGAGCTCATCGGCTGGTTCACGCCCGGTTTCAGCAAATTCTCCGTAGCGCGCACAGTGGCGTCGACATGGTTCCCGAAAGCGGCGTACAAGATGACGACGGCGCTTGGCGGGGGCAAACGCGCGGTATTCCCGAATCCGGCGTTTGAGAAAGTCATGCCTCTCGATATTTGTCCAACATTCCTGTTTAAGGCGTTGGAAATTGGTCAACTTGAAGCCTGCGAACGTCTTGGCGCGTTTGAACTTGACGAAGAAGACTTGGCGTTGTGCACGCTCGTCGACTTCGGTAAGAACGACTACGGCAAGACTCTTCGCGCGTTGCTCAATACCGCTATTAAAGAGGAGGCGTGATCGTGAAACCGAATTTCTTACTTAAAACGATGAACGCCGTCGAGAAGTCGCTCTTCGCGGAAGGCAAGCCGCTCTCGTTCTTCTATCCTTTATACGACGCGGCGGACACGTTCTTCTTCTCCTCGCACGACAAGACGTCCGGCTCCGTCCACGTCCGCGACTGCAACGACTTCAAGCGCATGATGATGCTCGTGGTCGTCGCGTTATTGCCTTGCGCGTTGTTCGGCATGTACAACGTCGGCTTGCAAGCGAACACGCTCGAAGGCGGTCATCCGCAAGGCTGGCACGGCGCGGCGCTCGACTGGCTCAACGGCGTTTGTCCCGCCCTCGGCGTCTATAACGCCAAGAGCGTACTCGGCTGCTTCGTCTTCGGATTATGCTACTGGTTGCCCGTCTACGTCACGACGATGGTCGTCGGCCTATTCTGGGAGATCGTCTTCGCCGGCGTCTATAAACACGAAGTCAACGAAGGCTTCTTCGTTACCGGCTTTATCTTCCCGCTCATCTGCCCCGCGACCGTTCCGCTTTGGCAAGTCGCGCTCGCCATCACGTTCGGCGTGATCTTGGGCAAAGAGATCTTCGGCGGCACGGGCCGCAACTTCATGAACCCCGCGCTCGTCGCTCGCGCGTTCCTATTCTTCGCCTACGCCGGTCAGATCTCCGGCGACAAGGTCTGGAACGCGGCCGCGGTCGACGGCGTTTCTCAAGCCACCCCTCTCGCGCATAGCCAACACGGTATCGCGGCGATCCAAGAAGCCGGCTACACGCTGCACGACGCGTTCTTCGGCTTCATCCCGGGGGCTGTCGGCGAAACGTCGACGTTGTGTTGTTTGATCGGGATGTTTATCCTGCTTATCGCGGGGGTCGCTTCTTGGCGCGTCATGCTGTCGATGTTCGTAGGCGGCATGAGTTTAGCGAGTATCTTCGCGGCGTGCGCGAGTTCTCCGGAATCCGCGTTGGCGCTCGGACCGCAATGGCATTTCGTCCTCGGCGGCTTCGCGTTCGGCATGGTCTTCATGGCGACCGACCCCGTCACCGCCGCGCAAACTAAGGCCGGACAACTCCTTTACGGCTTGCTGCTCGGCATGCTCGTCGTCGTCGTGCGCGTCTTCAATCCGGCGTATCCGGAAGGCGTCATGCTCGTCATTCTGTTTGGCAACTGCGTCGCTCCGCTCATCGACCATTTCGTCGTGGAAGCGAACGTCCGTCGCCGCATGAAGCGTCTGCAATCGCGCTGAGAAGGGAGTTTACGCATGGCTAATAACGAATCTATCGCCAAGACTTTCGGCGTGGCGGCGGCGCTCTGCGTCGTCTGCGCCATCATCGTCGCCGTTGCGAGCGTCTCGCTCAAAGGTATGCAAGAGGCGAATAAGAAACTAGATAAGAACGTCAACATCCTCCGCGCGGCGGGTCTAGTTGGTCCGACGGAGAAGATCGACGCGGCGCGCGCGGAAGAGCTGTTCCAAAACGCGAAGCGCGTCGTGGTCGACCTCCAAAACGGCGTTATCGACGCTGAAGCCGACGCCGACGAAGTGGAGAATAATAAGGACGTCGTCGAGTTATCCAAAGAAGACGACGTCGCGCAGATCAAGACGGTTCCCGCGAAAACGGTCGTCTACCTCTTCAATAACGACGCCGGCGAACTCCAGACCGTCGTCATGCCGATCGTCGGGACCGGGCTCTGGTCGACGATGTACGGCTATATCGCGTTAGACGCGGATATGAACACGGTCGCGAATATCGTCTTCTACTCCCACGGCGAAACGCCCGGTCTTGGCGGCGAGATCTCCAATCCCGTCTGGACCGCGAAATGGGTCGGCAAGAAAGCGCGCGACGTCAACGGCGAGTTGTCGCTTCGCGTCGTCAAAGGTTCCGCGGGGGACGACCCTTGCGCGGTCGACGGTATCTCCGGAGCGACGCTGACCGGCAACGGCGTTACGAACACTGTCAGATTCTGGCTTGGCGATCATGGTTTTGGACGCGTCCTTAGCGAACTCGCGTCCGAAAGTTCCGCCGCGAATACGACCGAAAACGTGGAGGAACTGTGATGAAACTCAACGAAAACGATAAGAAAAGCCTGCTCGAACCGTTATTTAAAAATAACCCCGTCTTCGTGCAGATCCTCGGCGTCTGCTCCGCGCTTGCCGTCACCACCAGCATGAAGACCGCGCTCACGATGACGCTCGCGGTCGTCTTCGTCACGGCGTTCTCCAACGTCGGCGTGTCGTTGATCCGCAAGATCATCCCGAACTCTATCCGCATGATCGTCGAGATGGTCATCATCGCGACGCTAGTCATCTTGGTCGACCAGTTGATCAAAGCGTTCTCCTACGACCTGAGCAAACAGCTCTCGGTCTACGTCGGTCTGATCATCACGAACTGTATCGTCATGGGTCGCGCCGAAGCGTTTGCGATCAAGAACAGCGTCGGGAGTAGCTTGCTCGACGGCGTCGGGAACGGTCTTGGCTACGGACTCGTCCTTCTGATCGTCGGCTTCTTCCGCGAACTGTTCGGCTTCGGCACGCTCTTTGGCGTCACGATCTTCAAGACGGTGCAGAACGGCGGTTGGTACGTTCCCAACGGCTTGATGGTC
Organism: Thermoguttaceae bacterium; assembly: GCA_045599605.1. GTDB lineage: Bacteria > Planctomycetota > Planctomycetia > Pirellulales > Thermoguttaceae > RUG369. The sequence continues at coordinate 112,679 of JAZRWE010000001.1, read as the reverse complement.
ACCGCGCCGGCCGCGTTCTTCTTGATCGGGATCATCATCTGGATCATGAAGACCTACGACAAATCGATGCAAGACGCCGAATGACGTCGACGCGCGCCGTACGCTCTAACGCGTTTGGCGACGGCGTTTAACACGATACCGAACAACGCGTCGCGTCGTTATTGACGACTGACGATAACCGATACGATATAGATATGGACAACTTTCTTTCAATGTTTATCCAAGGGGTGTTCACGCAGAACCTTGCGTTGTCGCTGTTCTTGGGTATGTGCACGTTCTTAGCGGTCTCGAAGAAGGTGAGCGCCGCTATCGGCCTAGGGATCGCCGTCATCGTCGTGCAGACGATCACCATCCCGGTCAATGATTTGTTATACAACCACGTCTTGCGCGAAGGCGCGCTCGCGTGGCTCGGACTGCCCACGCTCGATCTGAGCTTCCTCTCCTTCATCACGTTCATCGGCGTCATCGCCGCGATCGTCCAGATCTTGGAGATGGTCTTGGACCGTTTCTTCCCGCCGCTTTATAACGCGTTAGGCGTTTTCCTCCCGCTCATCACGGTGAACTGCGCGATCATGGGCGGCTCGTTGTTCATGCAACAACGCGACTACTCCTTCGGCGACAGCTGTATTTACGGCCTTTGCTCCGGTTTCGGCTGGGCTTTCGCGATCGCGATCTTCGCGGGCATCCGCGAGAAGCTGGAATACTGTCACGTTCCGAAGGGCTTGCGCGGACTCGGGTTAGCGTTTATCACCGCCGGTTTGATGGCGATGGCGTTTATGACATTCTCGGGCATGTGATAGTAGGAGCGACGAAACAATGAGCGGAATTAGTATAGTACTCGCGGGCGTGGTCGCGTTTACGCTGATCGTTCTCGCGTTGGTCGCGATCATTCTCGCGGCAAAAGCGACGCTGATCCCCGGCGGCAACGTCACGATCGAAGTTAACGGCGAAAAGAAACTTAGCGTGCCGACGGGGGGCAAATTGCTGAACACGTTGGCGGACCAAGGTATATTCGTACCGTCGGCGTGCGGCGGGGGCGGAACTTGCGGACAATGCAAATGCCGCGTACTCTCGGGCGGGGGCGAGATCCTTCCCACCGAGTTGGGCGCGATGACGCGTAAGGAAGCGAAATCCGGCGTGCGTCTGGCGTGTCAGGTCCCGGTCAAACAGGATATGAAGATCGAGGTGCCCGCCGAAGTCTTCGACGTTAAGAAATGGGAATGCACGGTCGTCAGCAACGAGGCGGTCGCGACGTTCATCAAGGAGCTCGTTCTCCAACTTCCTCCCGGCGAAGAAGTTCAATTCAAGGCGGGCGGTTATATCCAAGCGGAACGCCCCGTCGGACTGCGCATCGCCTATAAAGACTACGAGATGCCCGAACGCTATAAGCCGTCGTGGACGAAGATGAAGCTCTGGGACTGCGTCAGCGAAGTCAACGAACCGATCTCGCGCGCGTATTCTATGGCGAGTCACCCGTTGGAAAAAGGGCTCATCAAGCTCAATATCCGCGTCGCGGTGCCCCCGCAAGACAATCTCGCCGCGGAACCCGGCAAGGTCAGCTCCTACCTCTACAACCTCAAGCCCGGCGACAAAGTGACCGTCAGCGGCCCCTACGGCGAGTTCTTCACTCGCGACACGCCGAACGAAAAGATCTATATCGGCCGCGGCGCCGGCATGGCCCCGTTGCGCTCGCACGTCTACGATATGCTGTTGCGCCAAAAACGCACCGAGAAGATCTCGCTCTGGTACAGCGCGCGAAGCGTCGACGACGTCTTCTACGTCGAGGATTTCAGGAAGCTCGAACAAGAGTACCCGAACTTCAAATTCCATCTCTCGCTGTATCGCGACCCGCGACCGGGCGACGAATGGAACGGCTCCGTCGGCCCGATCGACGAAGTGCTCCTTAAAGACTACCTCAAGGACCACAAAGCGCCCGAAGATATCGAGTACTTCATGTGCGGTCCCAAGAAGATGACCGACTCCATTCTCGCGGTCCTCGACCAACTCGGCGTCGAACGCGAAAGCATCTTCTTCGACGACTTCGGCAACTGAGCTTACGGCGCGTAAGTCTTTGCGCTCGTTAAATAAAAATAGCCGCGCTCCCGTCCGGTCGTTTGACCTTGGGAGCGCGGCTATTTTTATTGCGTCGTCGAGCGCGTTCACATTCTGAAGACTTCGCGCAATTTGTTTCCGACAATGACTTGTATCGCTCGCGGGTCGTTCGCGGCAGAAACGTCGATACGCAACAACGGTACGCCGGCTTTTTGCAACACGATATTCTTTACTTCGTCGCTTTTTTTCGCGCGTTGAGTATTATGCGACGCGTCGTCCAACTCGATCGCCAAGATCGTCTTACCGTCGAACGGACTACTCAATACGAAATCGATATGTTTCTGCGCAATGTAATACCAGCCCTTGTTTTCGACATTCTGTACGATCTCCCAGAGATTCACTTTGGAGAAGACCAAGTACTTATTCCCGAGCACATTCGTAAGATTCCGATAGAACAGTAATTCCGTCGGGGTCATGATCGAGTCCTTACGCTTGTAATTCAAGTCGCGGATATCCGTCTTGCCGTCTCCTCTGACGTCGACCTCTTCTTCATCGTTATCGATATTTCGCGTATAAGTCCTTGCGCGTCCGCTCTTTTTATTGACCTTTAAAAAATTTACGCTCAAAATTCGGACAGAACCAATAATAAGAAGAACAAGGATAATTATCCCGGTACGAAACAGCGTGGCCAATAAAGTCATAGAACCCCTTTCATAAATCCGTCTACCGACAAATACAAAACGTCGCGAAGCTAGCCGGCCGTTCTGCTCGTAATTATATAAAAACGCCCGCTCCCAAGTCAAGCGACCAATGGGAGCGGGCGCAATTATTTATCACGACGTCACGCGTCTATCGCGAGAAACGTCTCATTCGGCAAGGTTCCAGTGACGGATGTAGTCGATCTCGAAGGTGGCGGGCAACTCGCTCGGATCGGGCAAGCCGAACCACTCGGGCATCGTTTCGCTATCGAAATTGACGTTGAGCGGCTGATGGTGATGTACGTTCTTGGACTCGCGAACGAGTTGGTCGTCGACGTACCAGCAGAGCTTGTCTTTGGTCCAGAGCAGTCCGTAGCGATGGAAATCGTCGACGAAGCGGAACGGAGCCTTCCAAGTCGTACCGTCGGCAAGATGCTTATCGCCGGTCTCGGGGGAGCGCATGACGTGCAAGTTCATGTGGTAGATGGAGTCGTGTTCAGGATGCGCGCCGCTCATCTCGTAGACGTCGATCTCCGTCCAGCGATCGGGGTCGGCAGCGTAGAACCAGAACGAACTCGACGCTTTGGAGTTCATCGGCTTGGAACGCACTTCGAAATAGCCGTAGAGGACGGTATCTTTACTCTTGACCGCGGCGGTCGTGAAGTCTTTATAGCCTTGCGCCGGGTCGCCCATCGACTCGTTACGCGCCGTCAGCTTCAAGAAGCCGTCTTCGACCGTAACGTTATTAGGCGAGAAGAAGCCGGGTTGACGACCTTGCCAGCCGGGATTGTAGTTATCCCATTTCGCGCCGTCGAAACCGGCGTTGAATTCGTCGCTGAATTGCGGGTCGAATACCCAGTCGCCTTCGAGCGGGCAAGACGGCCGCTTGAGTTCTTCTTTCATCTCCCACAGACTCGGCGGGTAGTTGACGTCGGTAACGTGAGTGACCTGCGTACCGTACTTGATCGTCTTCGCGGTCGACGGGATCGCGTTATACGCGGCGTAGACGGAGCTCGGGCAACACGTTACGTCGCGGAACCCGACGGTGACGACGATCGGAACGTCGATGCTTTGCGCGAAGTTGGCGGCGTCGTAGTAACGCGACGCTTCGAGTACGTTGGCGCGCAACGCGTCGTCGTTCTTGAAACGCCAGTTGTTGACGAGTTGAGGCCAACCGGAATTTCTGCCGTGAAGCAGACCGGCATGGTCGCAGATCGCCGGAACGGAAACGACCGCGCGCTTGATGTTCTTATTTAGCCCCGTTAGGATAAGACCCATGCCGCCCCCTTGGCTCGTGCCGTGATAGCCGATGCGCGACGCGTCGACGTAGTCTTGTTCGGCGAGCCAATCGATAGCGCGGTCGAGTCCGAGGATCGGAGCGCGATAGAAATACTTTTCGCGATCTTCGCATTTGTATTCGAAGTAGTTGATATCGAGTTCTTTATTGTACTCTTCATACTTCTGTTTACGCGCTTCTTCCGGGATCGGAACTTCGTAGGGGAAGACGTTGAGCGTGAAGACGACGAACCCTTCGTCGGCGGTCCCGGGGTCGGGTCCGAAGCCGATACCTGCCCACGCGACGTTGACGATCGTCGGATAAGGCGCTTGACCTTTCTTCGGAATCCCGAGCCAGCCGTAGACGCGTTGTCCGTCGACGGTGGCGAAATCGATCTCGTACATCTCGCGATCGTCGTTGCACAGGTCGTCTAAGCGGCGTTTCTGCACGTCGATCGGGATAGCGCGCACTTCCGCCTTACCCTTAGCCCAGAATTCGTCGAAATCGTCCGGCTTCGGCAGGCCTTGCACGATCTTTTCGGGGTCGAACGCCGCGCCGCCGAGGTCGTCGACCGCGCCCGCGCCGTCCGCGTTTTCAGCATGGACGAAGACTTTGACAAAGCCCGGCTTATCGAGCGTGCATTGGAATTCCGCCGTCGACTTCTCGCGGAGGTCGATCGTGTCTTCTACAAAGACTTCGTTGCCGTCGTTCGTGATCTTGACGACCATCTTGCCCGAATCGGCGAGCGTGTCTTCTTCATAACCGTACGCCTTGACCGAGAACGACGCTTGTTCGTTGACGGCGTAGACTTGGTTCTCGCGATCGAACTTGATCTCGATACGCGCGGGGTCGACGGCGTAGGCGGCGACGGTCGTCAACATCAACGCCAACGTCGTCAAAATAGATAACTTACGCATGACAGTCTCCTGTTATGTAAATCAAAGCGCGGAAAGTTTCTCGATCGCTTTATTGACGCGTTCGAGCGTGCGTTCTTTACCGATGACGACGGCGAGGTCGGTGCCGCCGCCCGGCGTGGCTTGCGTGCCGGCGAGCGCGATACCGAGCGGATAGAGCAACCAGCCGCCTTTGACGCCGAGTTCTTGCGCGAGAGGCGCGCACGCGTTGTAGACGCCTTCGCGCGTCCAGTCTTGGCAGGCTTCGAGCGCGGGCGCCAACGCTTTCAGCGCGGTCAACGCGGTCGCTTCGTCCGTCTTGAACTTCTTATTGCGATAGAACGCGAGGTCGTAATCTTCGGGCATATTGTCGATGAACATGATGCGGTCGGGCAAGTCGCTCAGGATCTCGCAACGCGGCTTCAGGTTCATGCAGAGCAATTTCAGGTCGATCGGGGTCTTCACGACGCTCTCGACCCACGGACGCGCGAGTTCGACGAATTCGTCGTCGCTCATGCGGTTGATGTAGCCGGCGTTGATAGCACGGAGCTTCTGGATATCGAAGATGGCGGGGGACTTATTGATCCAAGCGGGGTTCCATTTCTCGATCATCTCTTCGCGCGAGAAGATCTCTTCGTCGCCCTTGGGGCTCCAACCGAGTAGCAAGAGGTAGTTGAGGATCGCTTGGCTGAGGTAGCCTTGCTTGACGAGGTCTTGATAACTCGCGTCGCCGTTGCGCTTAGAGAGTTTGTTTTGCGCGTCTTTCATGACCGGCGGGCAATGGACGTAGATCGGTTTTTCCCAACCGAACGCCTCGTAGAGGAGGTTATATTTCGGCGTGCTGGACAGATACTCGTTGCCGCGGATGACGTGCGAGATCTTCATCAGGTGGTCGTCGACGACGTTGGCGAAGTTGTAAGTCGGCATCCCGTCGCTCTTGATGAGGATCTGGTCTTCCAGTTCCGAGGCGTTGACTTCGATATGGCCGTAGATGATATCGTCGAACGAGACGACGCCTTCCGTCGGCATTTTCTGACGAATGACGTAGGGTTCGCCGGCGGCAAGACGTTGTTCCACTTCCTCTTTGGAGAGGTCGCGGCAATGGCGGTCGTAGTGTCCGACCGTTTCGCCGGCGGCGCGTTGTTCTTCGTGGAGCTTCGTCAGCCGTTCTTCCGTGCAGAAGCAGTAATACGCTTGACCTTTTTCAACAAGTTGGACGGCGTAGTCCTTGAACAACCCCATGCGCTCGCTTTGGACGTAAGGGCCGTAATCGCCGCCGACGTCCGGACCTTCGTCCCAGGTCATGCCGTTCTCTTTCAGCGTGTTGTAGATGATATCGACCGCGCCTTCGACGAGACGCGCTTGGTCGGTGTCTTCAATACGCAAGATGAACGTGCCGTTTTCGTGACGCGCGGTCAAGTAGGCGTACAACGCCGTGCGCAAATTGCCTACGTGCATATAACCGGTCGGACTGGGAGCAAAACGAGTGCGGACTTCCATTATCATCTCCAAATATGGTTGACGTTAAAACGCGCTCGAGTTAAAATTCGAGTGCGCGAGCGTTATTTTGTCTATTGCGTCTCTTATTTTACCGACGCTCGATAAAATATCAACGACCGCCGCGCCAAGTTTCCGCGATCGCGTCGCAATACGTTCCTCCTAGTTGTGATAATTGTAGAAAGTTTGCGTTATGAGCAGTATATTGTTTGAGAATTTCTTGTTATGGACCCTTATCGGCGGTAGTCTCGCGATCGCGGGTTTCGCGGTCGCTCAAGGTCTCGCCAAGCGCGTCTATCTCTTCGCCGGGGTCGGACTTGGCGCGGCGACGATCGCGTTAGGAGCGATCTTGGTCTTCGCGGTAGACACGCCGCGTAAAGCGATCAAGCGAACGGTCTACGGCGTGGAAGCCGCGTTGCGCAACAACGACCCCGCCGGCGTGAGCGCGCTGCTCGCTAGCAACTCTCTGATCCTCCGACGCGTCGTCGAAAACGAACTGCCAAACGTCAAGATCGAACGCGCCAACGTCAGCGAATTCAAGATCGAGGAGATCAATATGACGACCGCTCCCCCGCGCGCAAAAGTCTCATGTCGCGGAACGCTCGTCGGAAACGCGGGAGGAGATTACCCCTTCACCGCCGTCGAACGGTTTCAGTCTATCGAATTGAGACTAGAACAAGACGGCGTTTGGCGGATCACCGATAAGCTCGAAGTCGAACGCGGGTTCTGATCGTCGCCGCGCCGTTTTCAGATATTTTCCCCCTGCTAGATTTTTAAAAAATATCTTTTATAATATAGCCGTACTTCGTTCATTTTAACCTTATTTACATGAGAATTATTATGGCGATCAAAGGAAGTCAGCAGAAAGCGGCGAAGGCGTTTTCGGAATACTGGTTGAAGCGAGAGGGCTACGAAAAAGGAGAATCGGAACCTTTTTGGCTCTCGCTTTTGCGCGACGTCTACAACGTGGAATCTCCTGAAAAACATATATTCTTCGAGAATCGCGTTAAACTTGAACACACGAGTTTTATCGACGCCAGTATTCCTTCGACGCACGTTCTGATCGAACAGAAAGGCGCCGAGGTCGATATTCGCGCCAAAAGCAAGCAGTCGGACGGTTCGATGTTGACGCCGTTCCAACAGGCGAAGCGTTACGCGTCTGAACTCCCGTTCTCGCAACGACCGCGCTGGATCGTCGTTTGCAACTTCGTCGAGTTTCTGGTCTACGATATGGAAGACCCGCAAGGCGAACCGCAGTCGGTCTTGTTGAAGGATCTGGAAAACGACTACTACCGTCTTAATTTCCTTGTCGACGCCGATAACGACCATATCGCCAAAGAAACAGAACTCTCCATACGCGCCGGCGAGATAGTTGGTCGGATCTATGACAAGTTGTTGGCGCAATACAAAGACCCGACTGACCCGCAATCGCTGCAATCGCTGAACCAATTATGCGTCCGTCTCGTTTTCTGTCTCTACGCGGAAGACGCCGACCTGTTTGGGCGCAGACTTCTTTTCCACGACTATCTAAAAGAGATCCCCTCCCCCAACTACGCTCGCGAAGCGCTGATCAAGTTGTTCCGCGTCTTAGATCAACGCGAAGAAGAACGCGACAAATATCTTGACGGCACGTTGGCGTTGTTCCCTTACGTCAACGGCGGTCTATTTGCGGATGAAAACATAGAGATCCCGCACCTTACGCAAGAAATTATAGACCTTATCGCGAACGACGCTAGCGCCGACTTCGACTGGAAAGATATTAGTCCGACGATCTTCGGCGCGGTATTTGAAAGCGCGTTGAACCCCGAGACTCGTCGCTCCGGCGGTATGCACTACACGTCGATCGAGAATATCCACAAAGCGATCGACGCGCTATTCCTTGACGACCTCCGCGAAGAATTTGAGACGATCAAGCAGATCAAGACGTTGAAGACGCGTAACCAAGCGCTCGCAGAATTCCAAGACAAGCTCGGTTCGCTAACGTTCTTCGACCCCGCGTGCGGTTCCGGCAACTTCCTCACAGAAACGTATATCTCGCTGCGGCGTATGGAAAACGAGATATTGAAATTACTTTATCCCGAGGGTTCGTTGTTCAACGCCGACGAATCCGAAGGCGTCGTCAAAGTCAAGATCTCGCAGTTCTATGGTATCGAGATCAACGACTACGCCGTTTCCGTCGCCAACGCGGCGCTATGGATCGCAGAATCGCAAGCGCTCAAAGAGACGAAGGAGATCCTGCAGATCGACGAACAGTTCTTACCGTTACATTCCTACTCCAATATCGTACAAGGCAACGCCTTGCGAACAGATTGGGAGGAGATGATTTCTAAAGATAAATTGTCGTATATTATCGGCAATCCGCCGTTCGTGGGTTATACCCTACAGACTAAAGAACAAAGCCAAGACGTTTTATCCATCTATGCGGATGAAAACGGCAAACCGTATAAATCCGCAGGTAAAATTGATTACGTTGCCTGTTGGTATATGAAAGCGGCTCAATTCATTCAAAACACCAACATTCGCGTCGCATTTGTATCAACCAATTCTATAACTCAAGGTGAACAAGTAGCATTTATTTGGGAACCTCTATATAAACGTTTTGGAATTCATATCGACTTTACTTACAGAACTTTCCGTTGGGATAGTGAAGCAAGTTTAATGGCACACGTTCATTGCGTGATCATTGGCTTTTCAATCGTCCCTTCTTCCAAACCGAAACGCCTATACGAAAATAATACTATCAAAACGGTTAGCAACATAAACGCTTATCTTATCGAAGGTAACGATATATTTATCGATTCGCGTACAAAGCCGATTTGTAATGTTCCTACTATTGTAAAAGGGAACCAACCAACAGGTAAGGAATTTTTCTTAACAGCAGAAGAAAAAGCTAGCGTTTTGAAACAAGAACCTCAACTTGCCCCCTTTATCAAACAAACACTTGGCTCTGAAGAATTCATCAATAATAAAGAACGGTATTGCTTCTGGCTAGTTGACGCGCCTACCGCATTACTCAGAAAATCTAATGAATTAAATGGACGTTTGAACCAAATACGTGAAGAACGTGAAAAAAGTCCAAAAGAAGCAACAAGAAAATGTGCATTAACCCCATGGTTATTCCAAGAGATACGCCAACCCGACAGCAGTTATATGCTCGTTCCGCGACATTCTTCTGAAAAAAGGCGCTACGTTCCTTTTGGCTTTTTAGGGTCTGAGACGATTCCGACCGACGCGGTATGCATCATTCCCAATGCGACATTATATCACTTCGGCGTATTAACGTCTGCAGTCCACATGGGTTGGATGCGGACTGTTTGCGGTCGTATCAAAAGCGACTATCGCTATTCTAACAAAGTCGTCTACAACAACTTCCCGTGGCCAGAAATCACCGACGAAGACAAAGAGACGATCGAACGCACGGCGCAAGGCGTCTTAGACGCTCGCGCGAAAGAATTTGCGTTAGCTCAAGAAAAGGGCTATCACACGTCGCTCGCCGACCTTTACGACGACTTGACTATGCCGCTAGAGCTACGCAAGGCGCATAAAGCGAACGACGAAGCAGTATTTGCGGCATATCGTTTTCCGAAGGACGTTAGTTCAGAGTCGGATATCGTCGCGGAGTTGATGAAGCGTTATCAAGCGTTGATATCGTAACGCGACGTCAGACAACTTAACCTTCCATATCAACACTATGTAATAGAGAGACAATATATGTCCGATTCCTTAAACTACGACCATGGCGACGGAAACGGCTCGACGCCTTATGTCGCCCCCGCTTGGAAAAAACCGACGGAAGACGCGTCCACGATCCGCGTCGTAACGGACGAGGACGTTCAATTCCTCAATATCTTCACAGTCTCCGGCAAGCCTCAACTTGATAAACTCGGAGCGGACAAGTTCGCGGTCAGGTTCTCCACGCCCAAAGCGCGCATCGGGATCGAATTCAATACGCGTTTTCTCATATTTGAGCTCTATCAAAACGAAAACGTCTTGGTCGAATACGACGAAGACGGGTTGCGCGTCGAACTCGCTAATCCGTCGGACGAACGTCCCAACGTCAACTTCAACGCGTCGAACGGACTCATTAGTTACTCCGTCTACGAGGACGATCTAGAAATCTTGTGGAAAAGATAACGTTCCGCCGTGTAACCGCTAGTCGCGAGCGTTTCTATATCGCGCCCCAATAAAAAAACGCCGGAAGCGTCAAACTTCCGGCGTTCGTTATATCAAGTCGCGCAACAAGCGTTACCCGATCTTGGCGGTGAGCGCTTTGATCTGGTCGCGGTATTTGGTGGCGGATTCGTAGTCTTCGATCTCAATAGCTTTTTCCATCTCGTTACGCAATTTGACCAGTTGCGCGCCGAGATCGGCGGAACCGCTTTGGCGGCTCTTGGGGTATTTCCCCATATGTTTCGCGGCGCCGTGGATAGTAAGAAAGAGCGATTCTAAGCGATTGCGGAAGACGTTGTAGTCGTTTTCGCAGCCGAACATCCCGGTCTTGCGGAATTCCAAGAAGTTGACTTGGCAACATTCGCAGAAATCGGAATCGGAGTCTCCGAGTTCTTCCGTCAGATCTTTGAGGTCGGCGTCGTTCATGCGACGTTCTTTTTCTTCCCCCTCGTATTCCAGATCTTCCGAATCTTCGATGGGGTCGAATCTCGGTTCCTCCGGGATAGCGCAAGCTCCGTGTCCGGGGTTCTGGTGTAGGTACTCGCTAGCGTGCTTATCGCACAGATGCACCTCTTTGGTTCGACCGTCTACGATATCGGTAATATGGAAGGACGCTTTTTCGTCGCACTTCTGACATTTCATTGAGGGTTGCCTTTAAATCTCATAACACGCGCCGAAAAACGACGCGCTCCAACGTCTAGCGCCGCGCTCGTACGCTCGAGCCGACGCCTTTATCTATTCGTTATACAAAAGTAAAGAAATTTTCTAATTACGTCAACCCCCGCGACACAATTTTTCTATGCGCGACGCGACGTTTTTTCGCCTCATTCCCCTATTCGCGCCTCGCCACGTCTCGACCTCGACGCGTAATCGTGTTATAATACGTCCGACCTTTACTACGTTTCCAACACCACTCGATCGCGCCGGTAGCGCGCGCGGAGACTCCATTCATGACAACGCAAGGCTCAAACGCGACGGAACGCGACCCGTTAGGAAAGATCCTCGACGCCACTCTCGCCGACGCCTTCGGATATAGGTCCTTCCGCCCTAATCAGGAAGAGATCGTGCGCGCCATCTTGCAAGGTCGCGACGTCTTCGCCGTTATGCCGACCGGGGGCGGGAAATCGCTCTGCTACCAGTTGCCCGCGATCGTCGCGCAAGGACTGTGCGTCGTCGTCAGTCCGCTGCTCTCGCTCATGAAAGACCAAGTCGACGCCGCCGTCCAAAACGGTATCAACGCGGCGACGATCAACTCCACCACCTCCGCGGGCGAGTATCGCGAGATCGTCGATATGCTCGCGATGGGTAGACTCGACTTGCTGTACATCTCGCCCGAAAGACTCAATACGAAATTCAAAGAGGTCCTTAAAGAAGCGCGCGTCAGCTTCTTCGCGATCGACGAAGCGCACTGCATCTCACAGTGGGGTCACAACTTCCGCGCCGATTATCTCGAATTAGGGCAGATCGTCGAGGATTTTCCCGGCTGTCCCGTCGCCGCGTTCACCGCGACCGCGACGGAACAAGTCGGCGCCGATATCGTCAACTCGCTGAAATTGCGCGATCCGTTCCGCGTCGTCGCGTCGTTCGACCGCCCTAACCTCTTCTACCAGATCGAAGTCAAAGACAACGCCCATTCCCAGCTGCTCGCGTTCCTTAAAGAAATGCCCGGGGAGTCGGGTATCGTCTATCGCGCCAGCCGCAAGAAAGTCGAAGAGACCGCGGAATTCCTCGCCTCACACGGCTACAAGGCGGAAGCGTATCACGCGGGTATGCCCGACGGCGAACGCGCGCGCGTACAAGAACGCTTCTCGCGCGACGAAACGCCGATCGTCGTCGCCACGATCGCGTTCGGTATGGGTATCGACAAATCGAACGTGCGTTTCGTCGTGCACTGCGATCTCCCCAAAGACGTCGAGAGCTATTACCAAGAGACGGGTCGCGCGGGTCGCGACGGCGCGCCTTCTCGCTGCCTGCTGCTCTTCAATTACGGCGATATCAAGATCCAGCGCAGCTTCCTCAAAGACTACGAAGACGAAACGGCGAGACGAGCCGCCGAACAACGCCTTAACGAGATGGTGCGCTACGCCGAGACGGACGGTTGCCGCCGCGCCAACTTGCTCGCGTACTTTGGCGAAAAATATCAGCCTAAGACGCTCGACGGCGAACCTCGCGAGCCTAGCGAGGGTTGCGGGTCGTGCGATTACTGCGTCGGGATCTGCAAGCGCGTCGACGCCACGGTCGACGCGATGAAAGCGCTCTCCGCAATGGTCCGGACGGACAACCGCTTCGGTATGACGCATATTATCGATATCGTGACGGGGAACCTCACCGAGAAGGTCCAACGCTTCCGCCACGACCAACTCAAGACGTTCGGCGTCGGCGCGGATCGCCCGAAGCAGTACTGGCGACGCCTCATCCAAGCGCTCGTCACGCAAGGTCTGGCGCAGACCGGCGGCGACCCGAAGTACCCGATATTGCAGATCACGCCGACAGGATGGGAAGTCCTGCGACAGCAACGCAAAGTCGAGATCGTCGATCGGCCCGACAAGAAGACGAGGAGCGAAAACGCGCGCAAGCTCAGCAACGCGCTCGAAAAAGATCAGCTCCGCGGACAAGATCGCGTCCTCTTCGAGAAGCTGCGAAACTTGCGCTACGAACTTGCCAACGCCGAAGGCACGAAGCCTTATCTCATCTTCAACGACCGCGCGCTCATCGATATGGCCGTCTCAAAACCGCGCGACGAAGAAGAATTCCTCGATATCTCCGGCGTCGGGAAACGCAAGTTGGAAGATTACGGCAGTTACTTCCTCGAAGCGATCGCCGAGTTCTTGGACGACTAATAATAGGAAGGAGCCTATATGTTGACACGTTTTGATCGTATTAAACGCTTAGCGTTATGCGCTATCGCCGCGGCGGCGTTCGTTCCGTCCGCGTTTGCGCAAAACGGCTCCGGACGCGTGCGCGTCGATGCCAATATCGGCGCGAAAGACCCGTTCTCGCAACGCGCCGCAAGAGGTTCGCAGACGATACAGACCTCGCCCGCAAAAGAGACGCCAAAAGCCGATAACGACAAACCGACGAGCGCGTCAAAAACGACCGTCAAGCCCGCGCAAGCCGACGCGGATCTCGTCTATCTCCAAGGCGAGTCGGAACCTATCGCGTGCGTCGTCGTCTCCGTCTCCGGTAAAGACGGTCTCAAGCTCAAAGCGGGCGAGCGCGTCGCAACATACGCGTTGAGCGAAATCGAGCGCGTCGAACTGAGCGCGCCGGAATCCTACGCGCTTGGCGTAGAAGCGTTTAACGCCGGTATGAAGCGCGGTCTCGCGTCGGAATACGATCGCGCGTTGGAGCTGTTCAAAGCGGCGCGCGACGCCGCCGGCCGCCGTATCGAGAAGGAGTTGGCGACGTGTCGCATCGTCGAGACGTATCAGGCGTTAGGACGCGACGACGAAGCCGCCGCGGAATTCTTTATCCTCTGCCGTCTCGACCCTTATTCCGCGTATCTACGCTCGGCGCCGCTGCGTTGGCATGAACGCAACTCGCTCTCTCGCGGGTCTAGCGCCGACTCCAAGCAGTTGACGGAAAGCGTCGCCTCGCAATGGCTTTCCGCAAACGCCAATCCTTCGCAAGGCCCGAATCCGGCGGCGCGACTCCTCGCGGCGTCGCTGCTGCTCAACTCGCGGCAATACGGTCAAGACGCGGTCGACGCGATGCAACAACTCGCCTCCGCGACCGCAAGCGACGACGCTACGCCCGACGAAGCGGAAACGACGCGCGTTATCGCGCTGCTCGCTACCGCGCAACTCTGGCGCCAAACGATCTTACGCAAGCCGACCGAGCGCGACTTGCAACGCTGGGAACGCACGATCGCGTTATTGCCGGGCGCGTATCGCGTCGAACCCTCGCTGCTCATTGCGGAAGCGCGACGCGCGTTAGGTCAAGACGCGGAAGCCGCGGCGGCGTTCCTACGCGTCGCGACGCTGGCGCAAGCACGGTTCACGCTCGCAGAATACGCCGCCAAAGAAGCCGCCGACGCTTTTGAACGCGCGGGCGACGCCGCCCAAGCGCAGCTGTTGCGCGCGGATTCGCGTAAGCGTTTTGAATCGCGTCGCTAATACGTCCTCTTCTATTTCCAACAGATATAAAGGTAAAACCTATGTCGACTCGTCGCCATATCTTAGCGTTATCCGCGCTGCTGACCGCGTTCGCGTGTCCCTGCGCCGTTAGTTACGCCCAAACCGAACAACCGTCGAGCCAAGTCGCGGAAACGCAGACAGCGGAAACGCCCGACGCCGCGACCGACGCGGTCGATCCTCGCGCCAATAAAGCGATCGAACTCTACGCTACGGGGGACGTCGAGGGCGCGTACAACTTGTTCAAGCAGATCCACGACGACGATCCGGATTCCGACCCGCCGGGCGTCTTGCTCGCGTTGCTCCATTCTCACGCCGGTAAGTTCCTCGATATGCGCCGCTCGCTAGAACAGACCGCGGAGGATTACCCTAACGACCCCGAAACGTTCTTGCAACTCGCGAATATCGATATCCAAGAGAACCGATTCCTCGAAGCGCAGCTCCTCGTCGAACGCGCCGACAAATTGATCGCCGTCTACAAAGAGCATTGTCCGGAAACGACTTCACGTCTCGACTACCTCAAAGAAGAGGCGCTGACTGCGCGCGCCAATCTCGCGGAACGCCGCGGACGCTACGACGAAGCGAAGACGCTCGTGCAGAAGATCGTGGAACAGAACGCCGAGAACGCGCAGGCGTTTTGGGATCTCGGGTACCTCTCAATGAAGACGAACCAATACGACGAGGCGGAAAGCGCGTACGACCGCGCCGCGGAACTCAATCCGGAGTTATGGCCCGGCTGGCTGCAAGTGTGCGCCGCGCTCGACCGCGAAGACCTTGTCGACGAAGGTAAAGCGCGCATCGCGTTGAAGAAAGACGCGATCGCCAACGCGCCAAAAGACCAACGCGCTCAAGTCGCGCGGCTCTACCTGCGTTGGCATATGATCGACGAGGCGATGGAGATCGTCGACGGTTTCGTTCAAGACAATCTCGAAAAAGACCTCGATCGTTGGCTCCTCACCGGCTGGATCGCGCTCTACGCCAGCAAATACGCGGTCGCGGAATCGAATTTCCGCAACGCGACGCTCGTCGACCCCGATAGCTTCGAAGCGTCCAACGGTCTCGCGCTCGCGTTGCTCGACCAACGCAATAAAGAGAAGCTCGCTCGCGCCGCGCAGATCGCGACGCGCAATTACCATATGCACCCCGACAATGTCGACGCCGCCGTCACCTACGCGTGGACGCTCTTCCTCACGGGCAAGCAGAAAGAAGCGAACGAGATCTTCGGACCGATGCTCTCCTCGGGACAAATGACCGCGACGGTGGCGTATTACCTCGCCGAGATCGCGTTCACTCGCGGCGAAAAAGAGATGACGAGAACGCTGCTGCGCCTCGCGCTCTCCCAGAAAGCGAACTTCCCGAAACGTATGGCCGCCAATGAGTTGAAAGCGCTCGTCGACGGCGAGCAAGAAGAAGAGCCGAGTCCGTTTGACGACTTCGACGAAGAAGCGTTCCCCGACGACGAAGAAGCCGAGGAAGACGCCGCCGAAAAGGAATCGACGAAGTAGGTCTCGCTCGTAAAAATACGAACGATCGGACTAAAATGATATTGACCGCGCCGTGAGAAATGATTACCGTTTCTAATGGCGCGGTCTTTTTTTGCAGCGCGTCGCGGTCGCGTATCGTTTCCCGGGCAAGGTATGCGACGCAGTTTTTGCCCGTCGCGTTGGAGAGTCAACTATGGCCGCCGAAACAAGTTCCGTTAAAAAACCGATCGAGATATTCTTCGCCTCCGATTCCGGGTACTGTCCGTTTCTGGCAACGGCGATCGCGTCGATCCTGACGAACGCGGCTCCCGACGACGAGTTCTCGCTCCATATCGCGGACGGCGGACTCACGGAAGACGATATCCAAAAACTCGAAGAACTGAAGAAGATCAAGGACTTCAAGGTCGCGTATTACAAGCCGAATCTCGAAGAATACGTCGAATACCTCCGCAACGATATCGGGAACTTCCCGATCGTCGTCAACACGCGGTTGTTTGTTGAGAAATTCTTGCCCGAAACGCTCGATAAAGTCATCTACCTCGACGCGGATATCGTCGTCGTCGATAGTCTCGCGCCGTTGTGGGAAATGGACCTTGGCGACAACTTCGTCGCGGCGGTTCCGGACCCGAATATGCGTCTATCGCACCGCCAAGCGCTGGGTTTGCCCGAAGACCACAAATATTTCTTCTCCGGCGGGCTCGTCATCAACTTGAAGAAATGGCGCGAAGAGCGCGCGCTCGAACAGTTCTTGAAGATCTGCTTGGATATCAAAGACAAGATCGAGTTCCCCGACCAAGACGTGCTCAATACGTACGCGAGTCGCGTCGGCTATCTCCAACTTGACGGGAAATGGACCTGTCACCCTCGCGACTTCGTCGAAGGGGACACCGTTATCCTGCACTACATGGGCAGCCGCCATCGCTGTCCGAACCTCCCGATCCTGTATAAGTACGCCGCGCTCACGCCTTACGGCAAGTTGCCAATGCAAGGCTTTTGGTACAAAGTGCGACGCGGTCTGCGTCGCTCGCTCTTCGTCTTCTGCTGCTTGTTCCTCCCGGTCAAGCGCTGGCGTAAGAACCTGCGCAAACACTTCGTATTGCGTTGACGGCGCGTTTACCACTATTTCCGACAGCTAACGATAAAGGATCCCGCATCATGTCCGACGCCGCGCCGCTAGTATCCGCGATCGTGCCTGTGTATAATACCGGCGCGTATCTGCGCGAATGTCTCGATTCGCTGTTATCGCAGACGCTTCGCGAGCTCGAAGTCGTGTGCGTCGACGACGGCTCGACCGACGATTCCGCGAAGATCTTGGAAGAATATCGCGCGAAAGACGCTCGCGTGGTCGTCGTAACGCAAGCGAACGCGGGCGTTAGCGCGGCGCGTAATAACGGCGTGGCGCACGCGGGCGGGAAATACGTCTGCTTTGTCGACAGCGACGATCGCGTCTCGCGCGAGTTCTGCGCAAAGACGAGCGAGGTCGCCGAGAAATACGGCGCCGACGTAACGCGATTCTATTCACGTCGCGAGTTGCGCAAGACCTGTAAACGCTTTGCCGCCGCGAAACGGCTTGTCGGCGAGTCGCTTAAACCGTTTTACGATAGTCCGACGCTCGACGAACGTCGGCTGTTCGTCTATCTCTCCGGCTTCCACGCGTGCTGGTCGTGTCTCTATCGTCGCGAATTCTGGTTGGAACACCAATTACAGTTTCCAATCGGTATTCGTTTGAGCGAAGACACTTACGTCAACTACGCGGCGTTCTCGAAAGCGAAGCGCGTCGCGTTCTTTGAGGATTCGCTGTACTACTGGCGCAAACGCGAGGGTTCCGCGTCGCACCCCGCCGCCAACGCGAAACTCGGTTCCTACGCCGACACGTTCAAGACCTATCGCATGGCGCGCGAGATGTTTACGCGCGATCAAACGACCGCGGAACTGCGTCGTCCGCTCGACGAGATCTTCGCGTATATGCAGCGCAATATCCAAGTCCCGTTGAGCAAGCAAGAACGCGCGCTATGGCGCGAGAACGTCGAGAGCTCGCTTGACGCGGAACTGATCGCGACGGCGACGGCTTCGGGCTCGCTGCCGACGTCGGTGCGCCAATTCTGGCTCGGACTCTATGGCAAGACGCTCGTTGCGCGCTTGGTCGGCCGCGCGATCTCCGGGGTATTCGTCGGTATGCGCCGCGCCGAGGCGTTCTTTAAGCGCCGCTTCGTCGCGCCGTTGCGTAGTCGGTGAGACTTACAGTCCGCTAATAACGCTGAGATTTACCGCTAATGAGGAAAACGTTATGACCGTTCCCGCCGCTCCTATTGAAATACTGCTCGTATCGGACACGCGATACGCCGCTTTCCTTGCAACCACGCTCGTCTCCATCTTGAAGAACGCGGCTCCCGACGACGTCTTGCGCTTCCATATCGTCGACGCGGGTCTGACTACCGCCGACTTGAAGAAGCTCGAGAGTATTAGAGCGTTGCGTCCGTGCGAGATGCTGTTCTATAAACCGAACTTGAAGAGCTACTTGAAATACTTCCGCAGCGATATTCAGACGTTTCCGGTCGTCGTGAATTACCGTCTCTTCCTCGCGAAATACCTGCCGGCCTCGCTCGACAAAGTCCTCTATCTCGACGTCGACGTCGTCGTGTTGCACAGTCTCCGCAAGCTCTGGGAGACGCCGCTCGCCGACGCGTTTCTCGCCGCCGCGAAAGATCGCGACGTCGCCGCGGAACACGTCGCGAAGTTCGGATTCCCCGAGGGTTACGAGTACTTCAATTCCGGGATACTGCTCTTCAACTTGAAGAAATGGCGCGAAGACGCGATCTTGGAGAAGCTGCTCGACGTGTGCATGGAGATACGCGAACTGATCGAGTTCCCCGACCAAGACGCGCTCAACGTCTTCGCGGCAAGAACGAGCGTCGTAAAACTCGACACGCGTTGGAATTGTCACCCGAAATACTACGACCGCGAAACGACCGCGATACTGCACTACATGGGCGATCGGCGTTGCATACCGGAACTCGACCTGCTCTTCAGTTACGTCGCGCAAACGCCGTATCGTCTGCTTCCAATGCAGACGCGTATGTACGCGTTCAAACGTTGGTTACGCCGTAAACAATGTCAGTTGGGTTGCTTATTCATCCCCTCGCGCGAGAAACGCCACGAGTATCGCAAGCGCTACAACACACGCTAAAGCGCAACGATAAACGAAGCTAAAGCGCGCCGCCGCGTAAGGTCGCTCCCTTGCGCGGCGGCGTTTGTCGTTTCTTGTTACGGTCGTCGCGTCAATCGAATTCGTAACGAATATACGCATTTTCCGCCGACTTACGTTTATCGACGGCGTTGAGCGCGCGCGTCAAGCCGAACTCGTCTTTACAGCGCCGACCTTGGTCCTCGACGCTATTGAGATAGGCGGGCGAATTAGGTCGAAGTCGTTCCTCCGGCTTGCTCAAGTACGGACGCAAATGCGCGAAATGATACGCCATGCCGTAATGCGCCATGCGGTAACGCGCCACGCCCGCTTTCTCCAATCTCGCGGCAAACTCGACGTCGTCCCCGCCGTAGCGATTGAACGCCTCGTCGAAGCCGTTGACCAACAACGCGTCGTCGCGCCAAAACGCGATATTGGAACCCGCTAGTCCGCCGCGCCAATACGGCTCCGCCGCGTCTTCCGCCTTCGGACCCTTTTCCGGCCTTAGTCCGGAGAGCGCCAACGCCATCGGCAAACAGCGTATCGCGTTGAACTTCTTGCTCGTACCGGGCGTAAAAAACGTAACGCGCGTGTTTTGCGTCGCGAGTATCTTCTCCTTGAGCTTCGCCTTGACGTGAACGCGAGTGCCCGCGACGAATCTTCCTCGCTTAGCGAAATAGACGTGGTCGTAAATAAAATACGGGTTAATGAAGCAGTCGCCGTCGATGAGTACGAGATAGTCTCCCGACGCCGCCGCGATCGCGTTATTGCGCGAGTGATTGAGTCGGAACCCGTCGTCTTTCTGCCACGCGTGAACGATCGGAACGGGCGAATCCTCGGCGAATTTGCGCAACACGTCCGCCGTCTCGGCTTTGGACCCGTCGTCGGCGATCACGATCTCGTCGGGCAATAATTTCTGCGCCAACGTCGCGCGCAATAACAGCCTCAGATACTCCGGCTGATTGTATGTCGTTACTATAAAAGACGTTCGTATCGACGGTCTAGCGCACATCTGTTGGCTCTTCTCTCTAAAAATCGACGCGCGGTAATATAATCGCCGCTCGCGCGTATGCGGTCATGTTCGTTACTTTCCGTAGTTTAGCGATTTTTATTAACAAACGCAACATTAACGACGCGGCGGCGCTCGTTCTCAGAGTTTGCGCGTTGTAAAAACAGCGTCGTAAAGTATAATTGAGCGCAAGAACTCTTGTTGCGTCACGGAGGCGCCGACAAGAGAAAACGCGCCGCGTTTTAAGCAATACCGGACGGACCTTATTATGACTACCAAAAACGGCAAAGCTAGCCCTGTCGACGAAGCGGCAATTATCAAGAAGCTCTCGATAGTGAGCGTCGTAGGCAACGTCGCGCTCTCGGGCGGCAAGCTCTTTGCCGGGATATACGGTCATTCCGGCGCGATGGTCTCCGACGCCGCGCACTCGCTCTCCGACGTGTTGACGACGCTCGTCGCTTACGTCGGCGTGAAACTCTCGCAAAAAGCGCCGGATAACGACCACCCTTACGGTCACGAACGCATCGAGTGTCTGGCGTCGCTACTACTCGGCATACTCCTTACGGCGACCGGACTCGGCATAGGGAAACACGGTCTAACTCGGATATTCTCCGACAACGCCGACGCGCTTGCCGTTCCCGGCGTTATCGCGTTGGCGGCGGCCGTCGTCTCAATCCTCGGTAAAGAGGCGATGTATCGCTACACGCTGCATTACGCGAAGATCATAGATTCGGCGGCGTTTACCGCGGACGCGTGGCATCACCGCTCCGACGCGCTGTCCTCCGTCGGCGCGCTCGTCGGTATTGCCGGCGCGATGCTAGGTTGCCCGATCTTGGATAGCGTCGCCGGGGTCGTCATCTGCCTCTTCGTCTTGAAAGTCGCGTTCGACGTGCTCAAAGACGCGGCGAAGAAGATGCTCGACTCGTCTTGCGGCGAAAAATATGAAGCCGAACTCCGACAGTTCATCGCGAGCCAGCCCGACGTCGTTAGCGTCGACCTGCTGCGCACGCGGATGTTCGGGAACAAGATCTATATCGACGCAGAGATACAGATCGACGGCGACAAATCGCTACGAGAAAGTCACGCGATCGCGGAACAAGTGCATAACCGCGTCGAGGAACGGTACGACAACGTTAAGCATATCATGATACACGTCAACCCCACGCCGTGAACGAACGCGACGCGACTATATTATATCTAAACAGTCAAATAACAAGCGTTACGCTTCAACTTTTACCCCGACGCGCACAGGACAGCCGTCGACCCCGACGATCGGGAGCGGCATGCAAACGACGTCGAATTCGTACTCGGGGCGCGCTTCGATCGCGTCGACGCGGTCCGGCGTAACTTCATAAGCGGGCGTCTGTTCTAAATCGATCAGCCCCTCCAAGATCAGAATCGGGGGACGTCGCCCTAATAAAATGCGATGACATTCCGCGTCGGCGTGGAGCTCCACCTCGTCCAGCGGCGCGCTCTCCATCTCCTCTTCCGTAAATGTCGGAGTTTCTAAGATATTATTCGGCAATAGTTCCGCAAATTCTTCGTCAAACGCTTTACCCAACGCGTCCGCGTCGTCCGCGTCGCACGCCACTGGGAACGACGCTAGCGACGGCGTTTCCAGTCCGAGCATCCGCAGGTCCGCGAAGTCGCATAACCAGTCGCAAGTCTCCGGGGACAGCGACGGGAAATCCGTGTAGTAGTCCGACGCGCCGAAACGCCGCGACCAGCCCGTCCGTAGGAAGAGAAACGGAACGCTCGCGACGAGCTTCTCGTAAGGCTCGAGATCCTCGACCGTTATCGTCGCGGGCCTGCCCGGCTCGCGCAGCTCGAAGCGCGCCGAATCCGCGCCGACTAACGACGTTAGATCGAGCGTTATACCCTTCCCGATAAAGCGATCGAGCGGAAACGCGTCAAGCGGTTCGCCGTCGCAGAAGTAATGCGCGGGCGCGTCGACATGCGTGCCTAAATGCGAGCCGAAAGAGAACTTAACGCCGCGAAAGCCGTCGGTCTCGTAGTCGGCAAAAGGCGCGACTTGGAATATCGGGTCGCCGGGATATACCGACATCCCCTCGACGATAGGGCGCGATAGGTCGATCCAACGCGGCATGGTCTTGTCTCCTCGTATGGCTATACAAAACGACAAGCGGTCGTAAGACTATTACGTCTCGCGACCGCTTGAATATATCTAAATACGACGCTCAATAGCGTTAACGCGTCAGTTGTCGAGCAATTCGGCGATGTAGTGGATCTGCATCTTCTTCAACTCGGGGTCGCGGCGCATGATCCCGCCAAAGTGCATCGCGCAGCTGAGGTCGGTCGTGACGAGGTGTTCGACGCCTTGCTTGTAGACCTTGCGGATGTTCTCGACCTTCTTATTGCCCATATTGAGCGAAGTGCCGGGCATCTTCACGCTGAACGTGCCGCCGAAACCGCAGCACTCTTCAACATTCGGGATCGGAACGTATTCAAGATCTTTGATGTTGTCGATGAGCGTTTGAGTCGCCTTCGCGATACCAAGTTCGCGACGGCTGTGGCAACCGATGTGCATACAGCATTTGTGCGGGAAAGAGGCGCCAAGATCCGTCTTCTTCAAGATGTTGACGACGAATTCGGAGAACTCGAAAACGCGCTTGCCGACGGCGACGGCGGGGGAGTTCTTATCCGCTTCCTCGTAGAAGATACGGCACATCGAAGCGCACGCGCCGGACGGCGTTACGATCCATTTGTAGTCTTTGAAGACGTCGTAGAAGTGCGTCATCACTTTACGCGCGTCGTCCCAGTAACCGGAGTTGAACGCTGGTTGACCGCAACACGTTTGCTTTTCCGGGAATTCCAACTTCACGCCAAGTTTCTCTAAGACCTTGACGGTAGCCACGCCCGCTTCCGGAAAGAATTGGTCCATGAAACAGGGCATGAACAACGCGACGGTATCCCCTTGTTGAAACTCGGGGTAATCCCACTGCGGGACGTTTCTTTCTAGCGCTTCGATCATATCTCTATACTCCAAAACGCGGCTCGGTCGCAGTCGGCGCGAGCCGCTAGGTGTTGGATCCGCTCAGTTGTTGTATTTCGCGGCGTTAATTTCTTTATCGGCGACGTCCGTGCGATACCACGAGCCTTTCCAACTAATTTTCGCAACCGCTTCGTAAGCCTTGCGCTTCGCGTCGGCGACCGTATCGCCCAACGCGACTACGTCGAGAACGCGACCGCCGTTCGTGCAGACCTTGCCGTTCACGAGCTTGGTGCCCGCATGGAAGACCTTGACGTCGGGAAGCTTGTTCGCTTCGTCGATACCGGTGATGACGTGCCCCTTTTCATAAGAGCCGGGATAACCTTCGCTGGCCATGACGACGCAGACCGCCGGACGATCGTCCCAAACGAGCGGATCGATATCGGCGAGCTTTTCGTCGATCGTCGCTTCGATAACGTCGACGAGGTCGGTCTTAAGGCGCGAGAGGAGCGGTTGGCATTCGGGGTCGCCAAAGCGCGCGTTGTATTCGAGAACGCGAGGACCGTTCGGGGTCATCATGAGACCGGCATAGAGAACGCCCTTGAATTGCGTGTCGAGCTTGTTGAGCGCGACGACCGTCGGGAGCAGGACCTTCTCGTTGATCCATTGCAGTTTCTTATCGTCGACGAGCGAGGCGGGGCAATACGCGCCCATACCGCCGGTGTTGGGGCCTTTGTCGCCGTCGTAGGCGGCTTTGTGGTCTTGCGCCGGCTGCAGCGTGACGATCGCGTGGCCGTCGGTGATCGCGAGAACGCTCGCTTCTTGACCGACAAGGCGTTCTTCAATGAGGAAACGAGCGCCGGCGTCGCCAAACGCGCGATCTTCGGAGATCTGCTTGACGGCTTCTTTCGCTTCTTCTTTCGTGCTAGCGACGACTACGCCTTTACCGGCGGCAAGCCCGTCGGCCTTGACGACGCAGCCGTTGGCGCCGATCGCGTCGATGTAGTCGTAAGCTTCTTCAGCGTTGTCGAACGCGCGAGCCGCGGCCGTCGGAACTAACGCCTTGTTCAAGACTTCCTTGCAGAAGACTTTGCTGCCCTCGATGCGAGCCGCTTTTTGATTAGGACCGAAAGCGCGGATACCGGCCGCCGCAAACGCGTCGACCGCGCCCGCGGAAAGAGGAGCCTCGGGACCGACGACGACTAATTCGACGCCGTTTTCCTTACAGAACGCGATAAGCGCGGGAAAATCCTTTTCGTTGATCGGAACGTTCTCGGCGTCGATCGCCGTGCCGGCGTTACCGGGCGCAACGTATACTTTGCTAACTTTCGGACTTTGTCCAAGTTTCCAAGCCAACGCGTGTTCACGACCGCCGCTTCCGATGACCAGTACTTTCATTATATTCTGCTTTCGATTTAGTAACGTCTTCATTCGCCGAGGTTTAGACGGCGTTATCTTCAACAAAAGAGAACGACCTTCTCTTAGTCGTCCTCTTCAGCGCCATTATAATATTTTTTTACTCTTTTGGAACTAGAACAACCCCATTTTCCAACGATTTTACTGCGCTTCGTCAACTTCGGGAGCAAGTTCCAAGACGGAGTCGACGGCGTCCGCGGCGGCGCCCATCACCATGTTCGCGGCGCCTTTGGCCGTGTCGCCGAGTTCGTCGATGAAGTTCGCGGGCTCTTGCGCTTCGTTCGCGTCGTCTGCGTGAACCGCTTGTTCGGCGTTTTGTTCGTCGGCGTTTTGTTCATCCGCGAGGCCGGCTTCGTCGACGACTTCCGCGTCGACCGACTCGACGGCGGCGGGCTCGGCGGCGTTCTTGTTCAGGAACTTCGAGATCTCGGCGCGGTGGTCGATAGCTGTCCAAGCGAGGACCGCGACGCCAATGAAGATGAGCCAAGTCGCGAAACGATGGAGCTTGCCCGCCTTGAGCATCTGCATCAGGTAGAACAGCGAGACCCAGCCGACTAAGAAGCTGACCAACGCGCCGCCGACGTAGAGCAATAACGTCGAATCCGCTTGCACGAGCTCGCGCCAGTTCTCAAAACCGACGCGCTTGAACTCTTTATAGATCTCGAGGAAAGCGCCCCCCGCAATGACCGGGATGGAGAGATAGAACGAAAATTCCGCCGACCATTGATTCTTCAAGCGCAACAAAACGCCGGTGGAGATCGTCGAGCCGCTGCGAGAAAGCCCCGGCAAGACCGCGAAGCCTTGCGCGACGCCGATACAGAACGCGTCCCAGAGCGTCGTGTTCTCGGCAGTCTTCATCTCGGGCGGCTCAAAACCTTCGTCTTGATACGCGACTTTTTCAAGATATTCCTCTTCTTCCGTGCGGCTGTAACGACGCATGACCGTCAGCAATAAGAACGCGGTCACGAGGAAGCAGAGGCCGGTCGTAAGACGACTCGTTTCCAACCACGGCAAAAACTTCATGACGGAGAACGCGATCAAGACCGTCGGGATCGAGCCGACGATAACCAGACCGATGACGCGAGGACGATGCGCGATCACGAAACCGAGTTCGCGTCCGAAGAAGACTAGGACGGAAAGCAGCGTACCCAAGTGCAGCAGTATCGACAACAGGAAAACGTCGGGCAACTCGAACAACCGTCCGAGAACAAGAAGGTGCCCGGAAGAACTGATCGGCAAGAACTCCGCTATGCCTTGGACTATCGCCAATAGGAATACGCGGAACACCATATCGATATCAAGAATGCCAAGGTCGACCATCGTCCCCTCCATTAAGAAAAAAGAGTCCGTCTTCGCGCGCTCGCGCGTACTCGACGAACCGCGCCGAAAAACGCGCGCCGTCTAGCGTTCGCAAAACGCGCGCGTCTAAGAAAACAAGTCCGTTCCTAACGCGTAAGCACGGACTTGTTATACTGCATACAGGATAGAGTTACCGGAAAGCGCGGAACCGCATAACGGCGAAGTCATATCGAGAGCTAAGCTCGGGAACACGACTCCGCGCCTTTCCAATATCATTTCTTATCGGCGCGCTTACGGTTGTAGTAATCGCTGACGACGCCCAGCGAGACTTCGGGACGATCCGCGTCCTTATTATAGATAGGCGCGGTAATACCGGGGGAGACTTGCGGCTTGTCGGCGCCTTCGACGTATGTCGGGGCAATGATACCGGGCGAGACGATCTGACGCGGAACGCCGTTTTCTTGTAGCGTGACGCCGCCTTCTTCTCGGTAACGCGAGATACCGGCCGTTTCTTTATAACCGATCTTTTCGAGGAAGTCTTTAAGTTCCAGTTGCTCGACGCCCATCTTGGCGAGATCGCTCAGGAATTTTTGTTGGTTATTGGAGATCGTTTCCTTGGTGGCGTCGTCAAGGACGTAATCCTTAGCGAGCAATTCAGTAACGGAGCGATCGCCGACGACGACGCGGTAGACGTCGGGACCGATATTGCCCATGACTTGACCGTCGTCGTTGATGTAGGCCGCAACTTCCGCGCCCGAGGATTGGATGAGCGTGATCAGCTCGTTGAGGTCGGAGAAGCCGTCGCCGTTGATATCAAGACGATAATCGAGCGCGTACTTGATAACGTCGCTAGGACGCCACAGCGGCGTGTAGACGAGGTCGCCTTGCTTGACCGGATTGGACATCTGGTCTTCAAGGATCTTAGCTTCGCACATATGTTCGCCGAGGTTGCGGACGACTTGGACGCTGCCCTTCGCGGTGGAGTCGTTCATATCGAGCGCGTTCGGTTCGAAGACGTTGAACGTGGTGAGCGGACGGACGCCGTCGCGTTCGCCGACATTAAGACGGACGAGCTTCAAGACTTGGTCGGCGTAGAGGATCTCGGCGTCGGCGCGTTCGTAAGTCGCGTTGGCGAGTTCGTCGACGCGGCGGCTAAGACCGGCGTTTTCCTTCGCGAACTTCTCTTTGAGTTCTTTGAAGTCGGCGGTGTCTTGCTTAGCCAGTTCGATCTCTTTCTTCGTCTTCGACTTCAGGTCGTCAAGCTCTTTGGTCTGTTCTTGGAAGCTGGCGTTGAGGTCGTTCTTGCTCTTAGAAGCGAGCGCGATCGCGTCGGAATGATCGGTATCGAGCGTCGTTTCTTGTTCTTGGAATTTATCGGCTTGCGCGGTCGTCTTGTTCTTTTCAGACAGCGAGACGTTTTCGGCGACAAGGCGTTGCGCGGCGTAGTTTTCTTTCAACTCGGCGTTCTTTTCGGCAAGATTCTTACCGAGCGCGACGACGATATCGCGATACGTGGAGTTCTTTTCGGTCTTGCCAAGCGCGTTGGCGACGTCGGTATCCATCGTCTCTTGAAGTTGTTTCGTATCGGCGACGTCTTGATAGCCCAGCTTCGTCTTGAGCTTGGTGAAATCGGACGTCATATTGGAGACTTCGGATTTCATGGCGGAAGTCTCGGCTTGCGCGGCGGCGATCTCTTGTTTCTTCTCGGCAACATTATTGA
Organism: Thermoguttaceae bacterium; assembly: GCA_045599605.1. Classification (GTDB taxonomy): domain Bacteria; phylum Planctomycetota; class Planctomycetia; order Pirellulales; family Thermoguttaceae; genus RUG369. The sequence goes on along the minus strand of JAZRWE010000001.1, from coordinate 84,898 downwards.
ACAAGAAGTAACTTGTAACGCCAAGCGCGAGCGCCAACACGATGAATACCAAGTTGGTAATTTCAACGCCGTCAAGTTTCTGTTTAGCCACGGATATGCTCCCTCAGGACGACGACTCGCCGTCCGCGATATTTTGATTACGATCCCGACGTTTCCGCGAAGGACCTACGAGCTTGTCAATATAGCAAAAACGCGCGGCGTCGCGCTAGTGTGACCGGCGCGGCGCGGCTTTCGGAATTTCGTCTCAGTTTTTCGGAGTGCGTTTACGGAACGTCGCGTTCGCGGCGGCGTCCTTCTTATCGGCGCCTTCTTCGTAGACGGGAAGAACGGAGCCGGGCTTAGTTTCGCTTTGCGATTCAAAGACCGGAATGACCGAGCGGTCGCCGACAACGGTGTTGGAAACGGCGGCTTGGCGTTCGCCGGCGGCTTTTTCAGCCTTATCGCGATTGAGCGCGGCCGTCTTCTTGTATCCGATCTGGACGAGCAGGTCGGCGAGGCGGATCGTGCGCACGCCGTTTTCAGACGCGCTGGCGACGAAATCGACTTCGTCTTGTTCGATCTGCGCTTTCGCGGCTTCGGAGAGGTCGCCCGCTTTCGCGATACGGTCGACGATGGTCTCGTCGGAAACGACTAAGCGGAACGTGTCGGGCGAGATCTTGCCGTGAACTTCGCCGTTGTCGTCGATATACGCGACGACTTCGCCGCCGGAGATCGCGATCATATTGCAGAGTTCGCCCAGGTCGCTGACGCCGTCTTCGTTGATATCAAGACGGTAATCGAGCGCGTACTTGTTGACGTCGCCGGGACGCCAGAGCGGCGTGAAGACGATGTCGCCGGGTTCGATCGGGTTATTTTGGTCGTCTTCGATAATTTTAGCTTCGCAGACGTGTTCTTCAAGACTATGAGTGACTTGGACGCTAGCCTTCGCTTTGACGCCGCCCTTGACGAGCGCTTCTTTCGGGAAGACGTTGAACTTGGTCAACGGGCGAATACCGTCGGCGCTTCCGACGCTCAGGCGCACGAATTTCCCAACTTGGTCGGTGGAGATAACGTTGGCGTCGGCGGTCTCGAAGTCGTTATTGGTCAACAGGTCGATACGACGAGCGAGTTCAAGATTGATCTCGGCGAAGTTGTCGGCGGCGGCGCGTTCTTTTTCCGTCTCGGCTTGCGCGATATCGATAGCTTCCTTAGCGTTGCGCTTTTGCGTATCGAATTCTTTGGTCTGTTCGTCGAATTGTTTCGTCAGGTCGGCGTATTGGCTTCGGACGTCGGCAAGTCCGGCGACAGAGTCGGCGGTCTTCTTCGCGACGCTAGTTTCAAAGCGAGTCTTTTCCTTGGCGGAACTGGCGATAGAGGCTTGCGCGTCTTTGATGTTGGCGTCGCGTTCGGCGGCGCAATCGGCGATCTGCTTATTGACGGCGGCGATCTGAGCGGTCAATTTGGCGACGCCGTCCTTGAAGGTCAGCGTTTCGGTCGCGGCGGAACCAAGCGCGGCGACGAGATCGTCTTGCATGCCGTTATAGTGAACGGGCTTCTCAACTTCGGCGCCGTTTTCAATAACGGTAACGTTTTCTTTGCCGTCTTTACCGTTGACGATGACGTCGGCGGCGGCGGAGCCGTAACCCAACTTCGTCTTGAAGGCGTCGAGATCGGCTTTGAGACTGTCGCGTTCTTGAATAGCGCTCGTACGTTCGCTGCGAGCGGTAGCCAGAGCCGCCTTCTGCTCCTGATATCCCTTGGCGCCAAAATACGTCGCGACGCCGAATGCCAACGTCAAGACGATAAACACGATAAGGGAGACTAAGACGCCCTGGTTCTGTTTGCTTGCCATATGTATGGTTCTCCTGTGCGATCGGACGACGCGCGATTTGTCCGACAACTATATAGCTAACGCGCCGACTCAAACGCTTTCAAGCGTTTGAAGAATGCGTTTCGTTGGTTGCGCGAGCCTTCGCTACCGCTCGCGCCTCCGCGTTTGCGCCGAGGGAAAACGAAACTCCCCTAATGCCGACGCGCTATTACGCCTATTCGTCAATTTTAAGCCGATTAGCCCTTGGCGTCAATTATTTTCTACCAAATTTGAAAAATTTAAAAAAAACTGCCGCCCAATCCTTTCGCCAAATTGCTACATTTGTCACATTGTGAATTTTTTGATAGAACGCTAAACCTCGCGACGGCGCCGTAACGCCAGATCTCCGCAGGCAATTTTTCGCAATACTCATTCGCGTTCGACGCGCTTGCCTTCCACGCATTCCGGGGTCGGCGCGTTCGTTTCGGCCGTTTGACCTTTCGCGGAACGCAGTATCTCGCGTATCTTCGCCAAGCGTTCGCCGATCTCCTTCTCTTCCCCGCGATCGGTCGGGGAATAATATTCCTTATCCACGCCGAGATAGTCTTGCGCCGCAATAGCGTCGGGGGCGTTGTGAGCGTACTCGTATCCGACGTGTCCGAGTTCCGCGGACCCGCGATAATGCGCGTCGCGCAATATCTTCGGCACGGGCAAGATCCTGCCCTCGCGCACGTCGGCGATCGCGCTGAATATCGCGACGGTAGCCGCGTTGGATTTCGGGGCGCACGCGAGATAGCATACCGTCTGCGCCAACGTCAATTTACATTCCGGGAGCCCGACCATCTCGCAAGCCTGGGCGCACGCGACCGCCATCTGTAACGCATGCGGGTCGGCGTTGCCCACGTCCTCGCTTGCAAGGATAACGAGTCGTCTCGTAAGGAAGCGAATATCCTCGCCTCCTTCTAGCATCTTCGCCAACCAGTAGATCGACGCGTCGGGGTCGCTTCCGCGAATGCTCTTGATGAGCGCGCTGATCGCGTCGTAGTGTTCGTCGCCGTCGCGGTCGTACGCCACGGTGCGTCGCTGGGCGGATTCCGCGACTAGCTCTTTCGTCAACACGATCGTCGACTGCGGTTTCGGCGGCGCGTTAGGATCCGCGGGTGGCGTCTCCAACGACGAAAGTATCGCGATCTCGAACGTGGAGAGCGCGCGCCGAGCGTCCCCGTCGCATATCGCGGCGAGAAAGTCGAGCGCTTCTTCTTGCAATTCGATCGGATACATTCCTAGTCCGCGTTCGCGATCGACGGCGGCGCGGCGTATCAAGTCTTTGATATCGTCTTCGACGAGCGGCTCAAATTGGAAGACGCGACTGCGACTGAGCAACGCGTTGTTGATCGTAAAAAACGGGTTCTCGGTAGTCGCGCCGACGAGCGTAACGACGCCCTGTTCGACCTCGGGCAACAACACGTCCTGTTGCGATTTGTTGAAGCGATGTATCTCGTCGATGAACAACAACGTCTTCGCGCCGCTGACGGAAAGCCGTTCTTTCGCCTGTTCGAGCGTCTCGCGCAACGTCTTTACGCCGTCGGACACGGCGCTAAGCTGGCGAAAGACCGAACGACTCTCGCGCGCTAACAAATACGCGAGCGTCGTCTTGCCGACTCCCGGAGGTCCGTAGAATATCGTCGACCCGAGTCGGTCCGCGCGAACGAGCCGATACAACAGCTTCCCTTCTCCCAGGAAATGCTTTTGTCCGACAAATTCGGCGAGCGTACGCGGTCTCATCCTCGCGGCGAGCGGGAGAGCGCGCATCCTGTTTTCGCGTTCCACGGAATCAAATAAAGACGCCACGGTCCCTTCCTTTCGCGACACTCCGCCGCGTTATCGTCGTAATAGGGAGTATATAAAAAAGGCGTCCCGCGCTTGCGAACGAGTCGGTTCCTCGCTCGCGAGACGGAACGCCGTCAATCCAATAAACGTCAGAATTGCATATCTTCGCGCGGGTCTGGCATATCGAGCTTCATCTTATCCAAGAGCGCGATATCTTCCTTAGACCATGTCTTTGGGAGCGCGACCTCAAATAGGACGTAGAGGTTCCCGGCCTCGCCTTGCGGCGGACGGACGCCGAAACCCTTGAGACGCAACTTCGTGCCCGTCGTCGCGCCTGCCGGGATCTTGACGCCGGCAAGTCCGTAAGGAGTCGGCACGTCGACCTTGCCGCCAAGCGCGGCTTCTTTGAGCGAGATCGGTACGCGGACGTATAACTCTTTACCGTCGCGCGAGTAATACGGATGCGTGTCGACGGCAACGGTGATGACGAGGTCGCCGGCGGGTCCGCCGTTAGGACTGGGATCGCCCATCTCGCGCAATTTGATCTTCTGTCCGGACTCGAGTCCGACGGGTATCTTCACGTCGATCGACTTAGTCTTGCCTGATTTTGGGTCTCGCGCGGAGATCGGCACGACGCCGCCCATGACGGCGACTTTGAACGGCACGGTGAGGGACGAAGTCGTATTCTGTCCTTTTTCGGGCGCGGCGCGTCGACGCGATCGACGTCCTCCGCCAAACGGTCCTCCGCCCATGCCGAACGGGTTTCCGCCGCCGGCGCCCATGCCTCCGCCAAACGCTTTGAGAATGTCGTTGATATCGAAGTTCGCTTGGAAGCCGCCTCCGCCGCCCCCAAACCCGTTGAAGCCGTTGAAGCCGCCCGCTCCGCCGAACTTCTCGTAATTTTCGCCGAATTGGTCGTACTGTCTTCTCTTCTCGGGATCTTTGAGCGTCTCAAAAGCGTGTTGTAGCTCTTGGAACTTCTTCTTAGCGCCTTCGGGATCGTCCGGATTCATATCCGGGTGATACTTTCGCGCCAATTTGATATACGCCTTTTGGATCTCGTCTTGCGACGCGGATTTCGAGACTCCTAAAACACTGTATAAATTTTCAGCCATGATCCCTGTTCGCGGCGAACGTTCTTAGTTCGCGCGCGCCTTTCCTCAATAAATAACGCGCTCCTTCGCGCGATAACGAACGTCGGCGCTTAAGCGTCAATGTCCGCATCCGGCGCAACCCGCCCCCGGAGGAAACTTCGGATTGTTGATCGAAAATCCTTTGGCGGTCTCCGAGTCGACAAACTCGATCGTCGTGCCGTCAAGGAACAGAGCGTACTTCTTCTCGGCGACGATGTACACGCCGTCGTTATCGTAGCGCGCGTCGATGAGCGGATCGTACTTCGTGTCGAATCCGAGAGTGTATTGCATACCGCTGCACCCGCCGCCCGCGATGATCACGCGAACAAACGTCGCCGGATCGAGAGACTGCGCCTCTACGATCTTCTTAACTTCCTCAACCGCGCGTTCCGTAAAATGAATCGCCATAACGCTCCTCCACAAACTGTCGTTACGCTGCGCGCGACTGCGTCGAGCCGCGCTTCTTCGGCCTCGCTCGCGACTTCGCCGAGCCCCGCCGATTCCTATATTATAAGAATAGGCGGTAAAGAGAAAAGCCCCAACGCGAAAGAACGACGACTTTTTGACGCTTCTAGCACACTAGACGCCAACTAAACAAATTTTTCGTTACGACTCGACTTTTCACATCTGTATAATAACGACGTATGCGCGTCGCTCCTCTTGACGCAAGCGCGGCAAAAGTTATCATATATACGTGATATTCCGAAAACGCAAGACGCGTAAATTAAACACGAATTTATAAACTACGCAAAATACGTCAACGTCGCGTCGTTCTCGTGGAAACGAGGCGCGACGCTCGCGTTTGCACACGCCCCATAGAAACAAGAAGGACCGTCATGTCGTCCAACGACCAAGAACGCGACGAACTGCTCGAACAAGAAGCGGCCAGACGAGAGGAACTCGCGTTTGAATACCTCGACCAACTCCCGTACACGCCCTACGATTTCCAAGAGAAAGCGATCCTTTCTTGGTTCGAATCGAAGCAAGGGACGCTCGTTTGCGCCCCGACCGGGATGGGTAAGACGCTCATCGCGGAAGCCGGGCTCTTTGAAGCGCTCAAGACCGGTAAGAAGGCGTATTACACCACCCCTCTTATCGCGCTCACCGAACAGAAGTTCCGCGAACTGCAAGAAGCGGTCGAGCGTTGGGGCTTCGATCGCTCCAACGTCGGTCTGATCACGGGCAACCGTCGCGAGAACGTCGACGCTCCGATCCTTGTGGTCGTCGCCGAGATCCTGTTCAACCGCTTGCTCTCTTCGGACGCGTTTGAACGCTTTGCCAACGCCAATCGCAACGTCCCGATCCTGACGCCGGTAGACGACGCGCCCGCCGCAAAGCCGACGATCTCCGCCGCGTCGCTCAACGCTAAGAACTCGCTCGCGATCACGCAAGACGAAGCGGACAACGTCAAAAAGTCTAAGGGTTTCGTCGAAGACGCGCCGGTCGAGAAGCCGGCGTTGCCCGAAGTCCCGATCGATATGTCCGATTTCGACGAAGACGAAGATTGGCAGATCAGCAACACGCATTTCTCGTTCGACGACGTTTCGGTCGTCGTCATGGACGAATTCCACCAATTCGCGGACCCCGAACGCGGCGTCGTTTGGGAATTCACGCTCGGACTGTTGCCGGCGCACGTCAGAACGCTGCTCATCTCGGCGACGGTCGGCAACGCGCTCGAATTCGTAGGCTGGTTGCGCAAGACCGCGAATCGCTCGCTCGACCTCATCCAGTCTAGCGAACGCAAGGTCCCGCTCGTCTATCAATGGATCGACGACAGATTCCTATCCGAACAACTCGTCTCGATGTGCGCGGGAACCGAGGAGGAACGTTACTCCCCCGGACTCGTGTTCTGCTTCAATCGCGACGAGTGTTGGAGCGTCGCCAACGAACTGCGTAAAGAAAAGCTCATCGACGAAGAACGCAAGAAGCTCATCCTCGAAGAGTTAGAGAATCACGATATGAAGAAGGGCATCGGGCCGAAATTGCGCGAGCTCCTTCTCAAAGGCGTCGGGGTCCACCACGCCGGCGTACTGCCGAAATACCGTCGCATCGTGGAAACGCTCTTCCAACGCAAGCTCCTCGCGTACTGCGTTTGCACCGAGACGCTTGCGGCCGGCATCAACTTGCCGGCGCGTTCCGTCATCCTCCCGACGCTCCTTAAAGGCCCCGCCGGAAATAAGAAACTCATCGAACCGAGTTCCGCGCATCAGATCTTCGGTCGCGCCGGTCGTCCGCAATACGACGACTGCGGTTACGTCTTCGCGCTGTGTCACGAAGACGACGTCAAGATCGCGCGCTCGCGTAAAGAATACGACGCGATCCCGGAAGATACGAAAGACCCTCATCTTCGCGAGATGAAGAAGAAGCTCAAGAAGAAGATCAAGACGCGCCGTCCCGGGATCCAGTACTGGTCGGAAAAGCAATTTGAGCAACTGCAATTCGCGGCGGCGGGTCGACTTGCGAGTCGCGGGCCGTTGCCTTGGCGTTTGCTCGCGCATATGATCGAATCGAACTCCGACGTATCGCCGATCCGTTCTCTCGTAACGCGTCGACTTACAAGCGATAAGATCCGCGCGAAGAACCAAGTCGAGTTGGAGAAGATGCTCCTGACGCTTTGGCGCGGTGGTTTCGTTCGCTTAGCGCCGAACCCGATCTCTTACGGTATTCCCGGTTCCGCTGCCGCGACCGCCGCGTTGCTCGAACGCCGTCGCGAACTCAAAGAGCGCGAACGTCGCGCGCAACCCTTTGCTGCCGGCCTATTTGACGACGCGATCCTCGACGAGATCGATATCAACGAATCGTTCGATCCCGATTCCTACGACGAAGCGCTCTCGAATCTCGACGCGCCTAAGCCGACTCCGGAAGCGATCTTAGCCGAGAAATACGAACTGCCGGAAGGTTTCGATTTCAGCGGCGGCGACGACCTGTTCAACCTCGACTTCCCCGCGCCGAAAGAAGAAAACGACGCGCCTAAGGAAGAAGAACAAGCGGAAGAGGAAGTCGTAGAAGAAGAACCGCAAGACGGCCGTAAACCGCTCTTCGATCCCATCTTGCGTCAACTCGACCAGATGGAGGCGAGCCTCGAGCCGAAGCCGGAGTCCAAACCTGCGAAGACCCCGGTCGAGAAACCGAAATTCGATATCAACGCGTTGAGCGACGAAGTGCGCGGCCAACTTGCGGCGGCGTATCGCGTGCAACGCGCGTATCCGACGCCGAAGATCAAATCGCTCACGAGTTTGCGCGGCGTGAACCCGGTCTACGGCACGTTCCTGCTCGAACAACTCGGTATAGCCGACCGTCGCGAACGCATCCAAGCGTTCGAGAGCTTGCTCGAAATGCCGGCGACGGTCGCAAGAGACTTGCGCGTCCCGCGTTACGACGAACTCCCGCCGGGGCCGCTCGCAACCTCGCGACTCGACCAAGAACTGCTGCAAGCCGGTCTCGCGACGCTAGACGAACTCGTTCCGCGCACGGAAGAAGAAGAAAACGCGCTGTGGGAACGCCGTCGCCACGTCTGGAGCGACCGCGACGAACGCGTCTTCCTCATACCGTTTGCGGAGAAATTGCGCCGGCTCTTCGACTATCGCTATCCCGGCGTCTCGTTCCGCATGACCCCGATCTGGTGCGCGGGCGAGCTCATCGAAGTCTATAAAGGCGACTTCAATAAGTTCGTCGTTTCCAAGAAGTTGGAATACCAAGAAGGCGTCGTCTTCCGACACTTGCTCCGCTTGATCTTGTTGTTGGAAGAATTTATCCCGCTCAAACCGCTCGACTGCAACGCGTTCGATTGGCGCCGCGACCTCGAAGACTTCGCCGAAAAGCTCGTCGCGTGCTGCCGCGAAGTCGACCCGTCAAGCGTCGAGGAAACGCTCAGCGTCTCCAAGAAAAACGACCTGCTCGACAAGCAGTAAACTCAACGCCGACCGCGCGACCAAGCGTCGCGCGACGCCAATATATTTTCCTTTTTACTATTCATTATGCTAAACCTTTTTGGAAGGATAATTATGACGATGAAAAAACGCTCCGCGATCTGGTGTGCGCTCGCGTCTTTCGCAGTCTCGTTGACCGCTTGCGCGCAAACGCGCGCCGACGAAGGCATGTGGCTCTACTCTAACCCACCGACCAAGCAGATCAAAGAGAAGTACGGAGTCGACCTCTCTCCGGAACTGCTCGAAAACCTTCAAAAATCGAGTTTGCGCTACGCTAGCTCGGGCAGCGCGTCGTTCGTATCCTCCAACGGTCTCATCATGACGAACCACCACGTCGGTCTTCGCACGGTGACGGGCCTTAGCACGAAGGAAAACAACCTCGTCGAGAAGGGTTTCAAAGCGGAGAAATACGAAGACGAGATCAAGTGCCCGGGCTTGAAGCTCATCATGCTCGACCAGATCGTCGACGTTACGAAACAAATTGAAGAAGCGACGGCCGGCGCGACCTCTGAAGCGGAATCCGACGCGCTTCGTAAAGCTGCGATCAAGAAGATCGAAGACGAAGCCAACGCGGAAAAAGGTCTTGCTTGCACCGTCGTAACGCTGTACCAAGGCGGTCTTTACCACCTCTACTGCTATAAAGAATTCACGGACGTGCGTCTCGTCTTCACGCCCGAAGAAAGCATTGGTTTCTTCGGCGGCGACCCCGACAACTTCGAATATCCGCGCTACAATCTCGACGTAACGTTCTTCCGCGCTTACGAAAACGATCAACCTTACCATCCGGAACACTTCTTGAAGTGGAGCGAAAAAGGCGCCCAAGACGGCGACCTCATCCTCGTTTCCGGTCACCCCGCGCGTACGAACCGCTTCAACACGATCGCCGACCTCAACTACCAACGCGACGTCTACTATCCTCACATGATGAGCAAGTATCGCCGCCGAGAGACCGCGTACAACATCTACAAATCGATCGACGCTGAAAACGCGCGCCGCATCGGCACCGACCTGTTCGGTATCCAAAACTCCCGCAAGAACCGCGGCGGCATCCTCCAAGGTCTGCAATCCACGAACCTTATGCAACCCAAGATCGACGCGGAAAACGAACTGCGCAAGCTCGTTCAAGAACGCGGTATCCTCGACCTGACTCAAGACGATCCTTGGCAAAAGATCGCGGACGCCGTCAACGAATTCGCGGGCGTTTTCGTCGCTTACGACCTTCTGGAATCGAACGAAGCGTTCTTCGGTTGCTCTCACGTCACTCGCGCTCGCTCTATCGCTCGCTACGTCGCTCAAGCCGCTAAGGCCGACGAAGAACGTTCCGATAGCTATAAGGGCGAAGAACTTGCGAAACGTCGCGCCGAACTTCTCAACGACGCTAGCGACGCTTACGACGATATCAAAGCGATGAAGCTCGCCGACTCGCTCAGCATGCTTTACGAACTCTCTCAACCTGTCGAGGGCGGTCGCGCGCTCGGTAACGTCAAATTCTCGCAAGCCGACTTCGATAAGATCTACGGCGGTCTCTCTCCGAAGAACCGCGCGTTGCAGATCTTGAAAGAATCCAAGGTCTTCGATAAAGAATACGTCGCGAGCATTCTCGACGGCGGCGTCGACGCGCTCAACGCCTCCGACGACCCCGCGATCATGATCGGCTCCGTCATCGAACCGATCTGCGCCGACCTGCGCGATATCAATAAGAAGGTCGAAGAGATCAAGCGCATCGAATACGCGAAGATCGCCAAGGCGCGCTTCGCCGTCTACGGCGCGGACGTCTATCCCGACGCCACGTTCACCCTCCGACTCTCCTACGGTAAGGTCTGCGGTTATCCGAACGACGAAGGCGAACAATACCCGTTCGCGACCAACGTCCAAGGCGCTTACGACCACGCCGCCGAACACAACTACGAAGATCCTTACGACTTGTCGCGATCCTGGCGCGACGCGGAAGCCGAAGGTCGCTCGCCTAAGGAATCGCTGCTGAACTTCGTCTCCACGAACGACATCATCGGCGGCAACTCGGGCAGTCCGGCGGTCAACGCGAACGGCGAAGTCATCGGCTTGATCTTCGACGGCAACGTCTATTCGCTCGTCGGCAACTTCACGTTTGAAGACGTCCAAATGCGCGCGGTGCTCGTTCACTCGCAAGCGATCCGCGACGTCGTTCGCGACGTTTACCAACTTCCCGAACTCGCCAACGAACTTGGCAAATGAGTTCCATTTCAAGACGTCGATCGGTCTTGCGATCGGTCGGCGTCGCACGCTAACTAACTTACGGCGCGACAATGTCTAAACAAGCATACATCGTATTTGGGACGGGCAACAAGAACAAAGTGAAAGAGATGACGAATATCGTCGCTCCGACCGGCGTCGCGCTCGTTTCCCTTTCGGAATTTCCGAACGCGATCGACGTCGTCGAAGACGGCGCGACCTTCGGCGAAAACGCTCGCAAGAAGGCGACGGAACAAGCTCGCAACCTCAACGAGTGGGTGCTCGCCGAAGATTCCGGAATCTGCGTCGACTATCTCGACGGCGCTCCCGGCGTCTATTCCGCGCGTTTCGCCTGCGTCAATCACTGCGACGATAAACGCAATAACCAATTACTGTTAGAAAAGCTCGACGGCGTTCCTTTCGAACAACGCTCCGCGCATTACGCTTGTCATATGGTCCTTTCCGACAACAAAGGCAACGTGATGTTCGAATGCGAAGAGATCTGCCCCGGTAAGATACTGTTTGAAGAACACGGAACCGGCGGATTCGGTTACGACCCGATGTTCCAACCCGACGGCTACGACACGACGTTCGGCATGCTGCCTCCCGAGGTCAAGAGTATGATCAGTCACCGCGCCAAAGCGACGCGCATCCTGGTCCCGTATCTCGCCGACCTCGTCAAAGACGGTCGCCTGCCGCTTAAATGATCCTCTCACCGTCGAACGTCGCGCTAGTCTCGGCGGTCGACTTATTATAAAGCTCAATCATGTCAGAATTTAATCTACACGACTACTGCGTCGACGTGGCGAAACGCGCGAAAAAAGCGTCGCGTGCGCTCGCCGCGGTACCCGGCGCGAAGAAGAACGCTTGGCTCAACCTCTGCGCCGATAAGCTGATCGAACGCAAGGCGGAGATCCTGGCGGAAAACGAAAAAGACCTTGTCGCGGCGCGCGAAGCGGGGCTCAAAGCGTCGATGATCGACCGCCTTACGCTCAACGAGAAGACGCTCGCCGGCATGGCGCAAGCGCTTCGCGAGATCGCCGCGTTCCCGGATCCTATCGGGGCGACGATCGAGTCGACGATCCGCCCCAACGGTATCGAAGTGCAGAAAGTGCGCGTCCCGATCGGAACCGTCTTCTTCACTTACGAATCGCGTCCTAACGTCACGACGGACGCGGCGGCGATCTGCGTCAAGAGCGGGAACGCCGTCGTTCTTCGCGGCGGTAAAGAGGCGTTCAACTCTAACGTTATACTCGGCAAGGTCTTAGCCGACGCGGCGCGCGAAGTCGGGATCCCCGCCGACGCCGCTCAGCTGCTCGAAACGACCGACCGCGACGCCGTCGACGAATTCCTGCATTTACCCGAATATATCGACGTCGCTATTCCTCGCGGGGGCGCGTCGCTCGTCGGTCGCGTAACTCGCGAAGCGCGTATGCCGGTCATCAAGCACTTTGCGGGCAACTGCCACGTCTATATCGACCAATACGCCGATCTCGACGTCGCCGAAAAAGTCTTGATCAACTCGAAGTGCCAACGCCTCGGGACTTGCAATACCGCGGAATCGCTCCTCATCCACTCCGCGATCGCCCGCGACGCCGTTCCGCGCCTCTTCAAGGCGTTGAAAGAAAAAGGCGTCGAGATCCGCGGCGACGAAGCCTCGCGCGCGCTCTCCCCCGAGATCGAAGTAACGCCAGTCACGCCCGAGGATTACGATACCGAATACCTCGCCGCGATCATCTCGGTCAAGATCGTCGACACGATCGAAGAAGCGATCGAACACATCAACGAGCATAGCTCGGGTCACACCGAAGCGATCGTCTCTCGCGACTTCAAAGCGATCAAGAAATTCACGACGGAAGTGGACAGCGCGGCGCTCACGGTCAACTCGAGCACGCGTCTCCACGACGGCGGTCAGTTCGGCCTCGGCGCCGAGATCGGTATCAGCACCGACAAGTTCCACGTTCGCGGTCCGTGCGGCGTCAACGAGCTAACGAGCTACAAGTTCGTAGTTTACGGCGACGGCGCTATACGCGAATGATAGCTCGTCCTGTCTAGGCGTCGCAGGCTCGACGCCACGCTTTGTTTGCAACGGTTTGACGCGCAAATTTGCGTCAAACCGTTACCCTATTATTTGCGGATGTTTACAACAATTCGTTTTTTGCGTCCGCGACTGTGTGCAACGCGCTTTCGCGCCCAAGGAACCGTCCTTTCATGTCTTCCGATCGCCCGCGCCGTCGACGTCATAACAACGACCGACGCGCCACCGCAACGATTAACGAATCCGTTTTCCAACTCAAACGTAAGTTGAACAGAGTCTTACTGTTCGACCGCGAGCCCCTGCGTCGCCGCTTGGAACGCTTGGACCAAGAATTTGAAAAACTAGCGCGGAAAAAGGCGGCGGAACAAGAAGCGCGACAAGCGGAAAACGAACAGAACGACTCCGCGCAAGAAGCGTCGACGCAAGAAACGTCCGCGCAAGAAGATACGTCGCGTCAAGACGAGAACGAACGCCAACGTAAGTCGCCCGTGTTGGCGTCGGTCGCCGGCGATCCGGAATTCCAAGCGTGGGAAAAGCGGCTGCAAGAACTCGACGTCGATATCGAGCTGTCTATCGAGAAGGTCGAGAAACGTCGTAAGTCGATACCGAAGATAACTTACCCCGCCGACTTGCCGGTCGTCGAACGCAAAGAGGAACTGAAGAAGCTCATCCGCGACAACCAAGTGATCGTCGTCTGCGGGGAGACCGGTAGCGGTAAGTCGACGCAGCTCCCGAAGATCTGTTTGGAACTCGGTTTAGGCGCGCGCGGTATGATCGGACACACGCAACCGCGTCGTATTGCTGCTCGCTCGATCGCGCAACGCGTCGCGGAAGAACTGCGCGTCCCGATGGGTCAAGGGGTCGGTTACAAGATCCGTTTCACCGACGACACGACGGAAAACACGCTCGTTAAGTTGATGACGGACGGTATCTTACTTGCGGAATCGCAGACCGATCGTTTCTTCAATCGCTACGAAGTCATCATCGTGGACGAAGCGCACGAACGCTCGCTCAACGTCGACTTCCTACTCGGTATGCTGAAACGCGTCTTGCAACGCCGCCGCGATCTGAAATTGATCGTAACGTCCGCGACTATCGACGCCGAACGCTTCGCGCAACACTTCGCCACCGCTGCCGGCCCCGCTCCTATCGTCGAGGTCTCCGGAAGAACCTACCCCATCGATATCCTGTATCGCCCCGTCGACGAGCTAAAACAACGCCGCGAAGAGGCTTACGAACTCGGCTTGCTGCGCCGCCCCAATAAAGCCGACGCGGACGACGAAGACGCCGCCGACGCCACGCTGCTCGACGCGGTCGACGAACTCGCGCGTCATGGACGCGGCGATATGCTGATCTTCATGCCGACCGAACGCGATATCTTCGAGACGGCGAAACTCCTTAAAGGGCATAGCATACCCGGCGACGACGCGGCGCGCAAGACGCAGATCCTGCCGCTGTACGCGCGTCTGCCGTCGGAAGAACAACAAAAGATATTTGGCGATAGCGGGAATCGCAAGATCGTGATCGCGACCAACGTCGCGGAATCGTCGCTGACCGTGCCGGGTATCCGTTACGTCATCGACACGGGCACGGCGCGTATAAGTCGTTATTCGGCGCGTTCTAAGACGCAGCGACTCCCGATCGAGCCGATCTCTCAAGCGTCGTCCGATCAACGCGCGGGGCGTTGCGGGCGCGTCGGTCCCGGCGTCTGCATCCGGCTGTATAGCGAACGCGACTACCTCTCGCGTCTGAAGTATACGACGCCCGAGATCCAGCGCACGAACCTCGCGTCGGTCATCTTGCAGACGAAAGCGCTGAAACTCGGCGACGTGTCGAAGTTTCCGTTCATCGACCCGCCTAGCAGAACGTCCGTGGAAGACGGTTTCAAGACGCTCTTCGAACTCGGCGCCGTCGACGACCAATACGAATTGACCAATATCGGTAAGATATTGAGTCGCTTGCCGTTAGACCCGCGTATCGGGCGAATGTTGCTCGCCGCGAACGAAGAAAAAGCGCTCAACGAGATACTTATCATCGCCGCCGCGTTGGAGATCCTCGATCCTCGCGAACGCCCCGAACAGAAGAAAGAAGCCGCCGACCTCAAACACGCGCCCTTCCTCGACGAGGACTCCGACTTCATGTCGTTCTTGAAGTTGTGGGACTTCTGGCAAAGTCTCAAAGACAAGCTCTCCAAGAGCCAGTTGCGTAAAGCGTGTCGCGAGAACTTCTTGTCGTTCAATCGTATGCGCGAATGGTCCGACGTGTACATCCAACTGCGTCAGATGGTGCACGACCTGAAATTCACGATCGGCAAGCGTTGCGAGAACTACGACGCGATCCATCGCTCGATCTTGACCGGGTTGCTCTACGGCGTGGCGCAGAAGACGGAAGCCGGGGCGGAATATCATTCCACCAACAGCGGTAAATTCGTGATCTGGCCGGGCTCCGGTATCAAGAAGAAGCCGTCTTGGATCGTGGGGGCCGAACGTCTCGAAACGTCGCGAAGTTATTTGCGCACCGTCGCTAAGATCGACCCGGCTTGGATCGAGGAACTCGGCGCTCACGTTATCGCGAAAACGACGCGCGACCCGTTCTGGAATCGCGAGACCGGTTACGTCCACGCGTTTGAACGCACGTCGCTATACGGACTTACGATCGTTCCGCGTCGTCGTATCAACTACGGCCCAATCGACCCCGTCAAGTCGCGGCAGTTGTTCATCTACGAAGCGCTCGTCAATCGCGAATTCGATTGCTCGCTGCCGTTCTTCGAACACAACGTCAAGACGTTCGAGGAAGCCGAGAAGCTGCGCGACCGCCTGCGTAAGTACGATTTCGTCAAATCGTTAGACGCGATCTACGACTTCTACGACGCGCGTATTCCCGCCGACGTTTACGACGTCGTAACGTTAAAGAACTGGCATAAACGCGCCCCTAACGACGCGAAACGCAAATTGTTCGCGACGCTTACCGACTTCTGCGCCGCGGAAGAGGTCGACGAAAACGCGCTCGAAGCGTTCCCCGACTCGTTCGATACCGGCGGAACGACGCAGTTCCCGCTCGAATACGTATTCAATCCCGGGGGCGAGGACGACGGGGTGTCCGTAGTCGCGCCGCTTGAAGGACTTAGACAACTTGACGCGCGTCGCCTTGGCTGGTTGGTGCCGGGGTTGCTCGAACAGAAAGTCGCGGCGTTGTTGAAGACGCTGCCGAAAGAGATACGCCGCGAACTCGTGCCGGTACCGGACACGGCGCGCGAGATCGTTCAGAAGCTGCAATTTGGCGCGGGCGACCTTGAAGAAGTTCTGGCGCACGAAGTTACGCGCCGCACAGGACATAAGACGACGCCGGCGGATTTCGACGACGAACGTATCCCGCTCGAATTGAGACTCAACGTCAAGGTGATCGACGACGCGGGCAAACTCCTTGCGGAAAGTCGTAAGGCGGAGGAACTTCGCGCGGAACTCGGCGTCGAAATGAATAAGTCGATCGGTTCCGTGGTCGACCCCAAATGGAACCGCGACGGACTCAAGAGCTGGGATTTCGGTTCGCTGCCGGACTCGATCAAGATCGAACGCGGCGGCATGACCGTCTCCGCGTATCCCGCGCTATGCGACCCGCGATTCCTCACCGACGACTTCTCACCGGGGTCCGACGTCGAATCCACCGTCGCGCTGCGCTTGTTCGACTCCAAAGACAAAGCGATGCGCCATACGTATTTAGGCGTGACGCGACTGTTCAACCTCGCGAACCAACGCGACCTGCGGACGCAAGCGCGCTGGGTCCCCAATATCGATAAACTCCGCGCTTACTCGCGTTCCATCGACGGTTTCGACGTCGATCGCGCGCTCGCGGAAACGATCGGGGCCCGAGCGATCGACCTCAATATCGTTTCGTTGCCGAAAGACGAAGGCGAATTCAACACGCTCGCCAATAAGGGTCGTAATCGCATCGGCGGTTCGGTACAAGAACTGACCGGCTGGATCCAACGCTTTGCGGAGAACTACCACGAAGCGCGTTTGACGATCGAGCGCAAGCGCGGCGGGGCTGCCAACTACGCCGCGGAAGACGCGCAAGAACAGATGTCGAGACTACTTGCGCCGCGCTTCTATCTCACGACGCCGTGGGAATGGCTACGCGAGTACCCGCGATACTTCAAGGCGATCGTCATGCGCTTTGAGAAATGGATGAACGGCGGCAACAAGACCGACGCCGCGTTTACCGACGAACTCGCCGAGTACTGGACGCGCTATGAAGAAGCGTCGGAACGCGCGGAAGCGGCGGGTATCGTCGTACCGGAACTGGAAACGTTCCGTTGGGCGATCGAAGAGTATCGCGTTTCGCTCTTCGCGCAGAAATTAGGGACGGCGATGAAGATCTCCGCCGTAAGACTAGAAAAATTATGGGATTCGATCGTGATCTGATCGCGCGTCGATCGTATCGCGTCCGCCGCTCGCAATACTTGCGGCGTTCATACCCTCGCGCTGTAACGCGCTATATTATTACAAGTATTTGAAAGGAACTCGTCATGAAAGAAGGTTATTTACACGTTTGCCTCGTCTTGGACGCGTCCGAATCAATGAATTCGCTCAAAGACGCCGTACAGTTTTCGTTAAACGAGTTCCTAAACGGACTTAAACACAGCTTCCAGTGGAAGAAGCGACTTGACGTCTATCGTTTTGCGGAAACGAGCGAACAGATCGTCGACGATATGGATCTCAACGCGGCGTCGTTCGTCGAGTTGCGCGCGGCGCTCATCAGCGAAAACAAAGGCGCTTCCGCGATCAACGACGCGGTAGTGGACGCGATCGACGCGCTCGGTCAGAAATTCGCGCGCATGCGCGAGGACGAGCGTCCGCAACACATTCTTTTTGCGATCGTTACGGACGGCGCCGATAACGCGAGCCGTCGCCATAACCTCTCCGAACTCTGGGCGACGGTCACGAAACAGCATTACACGTACAGCTGGGAATTCGTCTACCTCGCTAAGAAAGCCAACGACCTCCGCGAGAATTGTCCGTTGGACGAGACCACGATCTTGCCCGCTCAGCCGCTCGCCGCTGTCGCCGCGCCTGTCGACGTCGAGAACTCCGAAGAACCGGTCGTTGAAGATATTGCCGTTGATGACGTTAGTGAAGATGTAGTCGAAGAAACGATCGAAGAAGACGCGGATGAAGTCGGCGAAGAGACCGTCGTTGAAGACGTTAGCGAAGAAGTAGTCGAAGAAACGATCGAAGAAATCGCGGATGAGATCGGCGAAGAGACCGTCGTTGAAGACGTTAACGAAGCAGTAGTCGAAGAAACGACCCAAGAAGACGCGGAAGAAGTCGACGAAGAGCCTGTCGCTGAAGACGAAGAGGAAGAAGACGTCTTTGGGTTTAATGAATCGTTTAAAGAATTTCTTACCGAATGTTTCGACGTAACTACGGAAGAGGACGTCGAAGATCCTGACGTTGAAGACTTTGTCCTGGACGCCGCCGACGTAACGGAAGAACCCGCGATCGAAGAAGTTGAAGAAGTCGCGGAAGAAGTCGTTAGCGAAGAAGAAGTGAGCGAAGACGACGTAGAAGACACGTCCGACGATGCGGAAGAACCTGCGATCGAAGAAGTTGAAGAAGTCGCGGAAGAAGACGTTAGCGAAGAAGAAACAAGCGAAGACGACGTAGATGACACGTCCGACGTAACGGAAGAACCTGCAATCGAAGAAGTTGAAGAAATCGCGGAAGAAGTCGTTAGCGAAGAAGAAGAAGCAAGCGAAGACGACGTAGAAGACACGTCCGTCGTTACGGAAGAACCCGCGATCGAAGAAGTTGAAGAACTTGCGGAAGAAGTCGTTAGCGAAGAAGAAGCGAGCGAAGACAACGTAGAAGATACGTCCGACGTAACGGAAGAACCTGCGATCGAAGAAGTTGAAGAAGTCGCAGAAGAAGTCGTTAGCGAAGAAGAAGCGAGCGAAGACGACGTAGAAGACACGTCCGACGTTACGGAAGAATCTGCGATCGAAGAAGTTGAAGAACTTGCGGAAGAAGACGTTAGCGCCGCGGTCGTCGACGAAGAAGAACTCGTAGAAGACGAACAAGATCTCGAAGAAGGCTCTATTCCCAACGACGCGGAAGAGGTCGGTGAAGAGTCTGCCGTAGTTGAAGTTAGCGACGATGATTCCGAAGCGTTTGAAGACGACGAAGAATTTGATTCCGAGGATTACGAGAAGTCGTCTGCGCTCGGTACATCCGCGTTCGAGCCCGCGCTTCCGGAATTGAAATCGCTTGACGAGATCTTGAACGACGTTGAAGACGTCGAAAGTGAAGACGAACGCGCTGAAACAACGCCTTTCACCAACGAGATCGATCGATTCAACGCCGCCGACCAAGACGATAAAGAAGTTCCGTCCGAAGAAGCTGACAACGAAGTAACCGAAGAAGTTGCGGAAGAAACCGAAGACGAAGTTGAAGACGCGTCCGACGTTGCGGAAGATACTAGCGTCGAAGAGGTTGAGGAAGTCGAAGACGACGTAGAAGAAATTTCCGACGATACGGAAGAAACTGCGATCGAAGAAGTTGAAGACGAAGTAGAAGAGACGTCCGACGATACGGAAGAAGACGAGATCGAAGAAGTCGAAGACGACGTAGAAGATATTTCCGACGATACGGAAGAAGCCGAGATCGAAGAAGTTGAAGAAACTACGGAAGAAGTCGAAGACACCGTAGAAGATATTTCCGACGATACGGAAGAAGCTGCGATCGAAGAAGTTGAAGAAACTACGGAAGAAGTCGAAGACGAGGTAGAAGACGCGTCCGACGTTACGGAAGAAACTGCGATCGAAGAAGCTGAAGAAACTACGGAAGAAGTCGAAGGCGAGGTAGAAGACGCGTCCGACGTTACGGAAGAAGCCGAGATCGAAGAAGTTGAAGAAACCACGGAAGAAGTCGAAGACGACGTAGAAGATATTTCCGACGATACGGAAGAAACTGAGATCGAAGAAGTTGAAGAAACTACGGAAGAAGTCGAAGACGACGTAGAAGACGCGTCCGACGTTACGGAAGAACCGGAATCGGAACAACTTGAAGACGATTCCACGCTTGCGACTGTTGCGGCGTTATCCGAAAGCGCCAAAGTCCCGCTTAATATCCTTGGCGAACAAGACGACGAAGACACGCCCGCCGCCTCGCCAACAAACGACGACTCCCAAGACGCGATCGACGACGATCCCAAACAGGTCCCGCTCAATATCCTCGGCGAACACGACGACGATTATTCTGCCTCCGATAGCGATGAAAACGCCGACAACGTTGAAACGACTGACGAGCAAGAAGAAAACGTCGACGAAGATGTAACCGAAGACGAAGACGTTGAGGATGTTGCTGACGACGACGAAGAAGATGAAGTCGTCGAAGATGAAGTAACCGAAGACGAGGAAGTTGAAGAAGTTGCGGAAGAAGACGAGCAAGAAGAAATCGTCGAAGAAGATGTAACCGAAGACGAAGACGTTGAAGAGGTTGCGGAAGAAGACGAGCAACAAGAAATCGTCGAAGAAGTAACCGAAGACGAGGACGTTGAGGAAGTTACGGAAGACGAAGAGCAAGAAGAAGTCGTCGACGAAGAAGCGACCGAAGACGAGGACGTTGAGGAAGTTACGGAAGAAGACGAGCAACAAGAAGTCGTCGAAGAAGAAGCGACCGGAGACGAAGTCGTTGAGGAGGTTACGGAAGAAGACGAGCAAGAAGAAGCCGTCGAAGATGAAGTAACCGAAGACGAGGAAGTTGAAGAAGTTGCGGAAGAAGACGAACAACAAGAAGTCGTCGAAGAAGAAGCGACCGAAGACGAGGACGTTGAGGAAGTTGCGGAAGAAGACGAGCAACAAGAAATCGTCGAAGAAGTAACCGAAGACGAGGACGTTGAAGAAGTTGCGGAAGAAGACGAGCAACAAGAAGTCGTCGACGAAGAAGCAACCGAAGACGAGGACGTTGAGGAAGTTACGGAAGACGACGAACAAGAAGAAGCCGTCGACGAAGAAACGACCGAAGACGAACAAGAAGAAATCGTCGAAGAAGATGTAACCGAAGACGAGGACGTTGAGGAAGTTACGGAAGACGAAGAACAAGAAGAAATCGTTGAAGATGAAGCAACCGAAGACGAGGACGTTGAAGAAGTTACGGAAGACGAAGAACAAGAAGAAGTCGTCGAAGAAGTAACCGAAGACGAAGACGTTGAAGAAGTTGCGGAAGAAAACGAGCAACAAGAGATCGTCGATGAAGAAGTAACCGAAGACGAGGACGTTGAGGACGTTACGGAAGAAGACGAACAACAAGAAGTCGTCGAAGAAGAAGCAACCGAAGACGAAGTCGTTGAAGAAGTTGCGGAAGAAGACGAGCAAGAGAACCCCGTCGAAGAAGATGTAACCGAAGACGAAGTCGTTGAGGAAGTTGCGGAAGACGAAGAACAAGAAGAAATCGTCGAAGAAGATGTAACCGAAGACGAAGACGTTGAGGAAGTTACGGAAGAAGACGAGCAAGAAATCGTCGAAGAAGAAGCGACCGAAAACGAGGACGTTGAGGAAGTTACGGAAGACGAAGAGCAAGAAGAAGTAACCGAAGACGAAGTCGTTGAAGACGTTGTGGAAGACGACGAGCAAGAAGAAGTCGTCGAAGATGAAGTAACCGAAGACGAAGACGTTGAAGAAGTTGCGGAAGAAGACGAGCAAGAAGTCGTCGAAGAAGATGTAACCGAAGATGAAGACGTTGAGGAAGTTGTCGACGAAGAAGAAGCGACGACGATGGAACTCAGCGCGAAGCCGATCATCGACGTGCAGGAATCGCTTGAAGTAACGGCGGAGGAGCCGTCTTCCGACGAACCTACGATCCGTCAGACGTCGGACGTCGTCGAGGCTTCTAATATGAAGTTACCTCCTGTGCGATATAGCTTTAGTATGCCGCTTTCTTATCAGGCGCCCAAGGTTCAAGAACCTCGCGTAACGGCGGATCAGCCCGCGCATGACGACCACGCGACGGTCGACGCGTCCCACGAGCACGAAGATACTCAAACTATCGAAGCGTCGGAAACGGAGCCCGAGGAAGTCGTTATCGCCGATACGGATTCCGCGATCTCGATCGAGCCGAAACAACCCGAGCCCGCGCCGCAGCCCGAACCTGTTCAAGAGGTCAAGCCGCAGCCGGCGCCGGCGCGTCCCGTCTTCACGTTCAATAGCGGCTCGCTCTTCGCGCCGTCTAAGCCTGTCGCGCCTAAACCGCAGGAGCAACAGGAAGTTGCGTCGCAAGCGGAGCCCGTGAAGCCGGAACCGAAAGCGGAAGAATTGTCGCCCGAGCCGGAACCGATCAAGACCCCGATCCCGTCCGCGCGCCCGACGTTCACTTTCGGCCCCGCGAAGCTGCAAGCGCCGACGATGCGCCGCGATACGCAAGCGGAAGAAGAACTGAAACGCCAAGCGGAGGAACGCGCGAAACGTCAAGCGGAAGAAGAAGCGAAGCGTCAAGCGGAGGCGCAAGCGCGTCGCCAAGCGGAAGAAGCGAAGCGTCAAGCCGATGAACAAGCGCGCATCAAAGCGGAAGAGGCAAGACTGCAAGCGGAGGAACAAGCGCGACTTAGAGCGGAGGAAGCCCAGCGTCAAGCGGAGGAACGCGCGCGTCGTCAAGCCGAGCAAGAACGTCTTCAAGCAGAAGTAGCGCGCCGTCATGCGGAGGAACGCGCGAAGCGTCTCGCGGAAGAAGAAGCGAAACGCCAAGCTGAGGAACAAGCGCGAGTTAAGGCGGAAGAAGCGAAACGTCAGGCGGAAGCGGAAGCCGCTAAGTCGCAAGCTCAAAACGCCGCGAAGCCGCAAGGTCAGTCCAAGATCCAGCTCAATGGTCAAACGCGTCCGAATACGCGTCCCGGCAAGCAAGTCGACGCCGTAAAAGAGTCCGACGAAGACGCTTACGTCGCGCCCGAACTCGTCGCGCCTCCTATGCCGGAAGGCGAAGAAGCGGATCTCAAACCGAATCACCGCGAAGCGCAACCCGTCAATTTTGAACGCGTTGCCCCCAAAGAACACGACGATTTCAAACTCGACGCGGTCGCGCCGTCGGAACGTCGCGGCTTCGTCTCGCACGCGAAGACGCTCCCGATGCCCGGCGAAGACCCCGTCAAAGAATCGCAATCGAAGAAGCCCGTCGAACCGAAGCAACCGGAACGACCGTCGCTAGACGACGTCGTTAACGATCTTAGAAACGACGAAGCGCAAGACGACGATTACCCGATCTGGGACGACGAACCGCGCAAGCCGGGTCTCCTCGGCAAGTTGTTCGGCAAGCTCTTCGGTAAGAAGTGAAATATAGAACGTTAGCCGCGCCGGTATTCCAATCGACGCGGCGTTTTCCGTAATAATTCCCACCCTCGTTCCCTTTTTATGAAACAAGAACGCCATGTCCTTGATCAATAAAACATTACTATTCTCGTTAATAGCGTCCGCGGCGTCCCTCTCGCTCGGATCGGCGCAAGACACGACCGCGTTACAAGACTTCCGGACGCCTCCGAGCTCCGCCAAGCCGGGCGTGTATTGGTTCTTTATGGACGCGAATCTTACAAAGAGCGGTATGGCCGCCGACCTTGAAGCGATGAACTCCGCGGGTCTCGGTCGCGCGCTCTTCTTCGAAGCGGCGCTCGGCGGTCCGCAAGGCGACGTGCCGTATATGTCCCCCGAGTGGTTGGAGCATTGGCGTTTCGCGGCTGAGAAGGCCAACGAACTTGGCGTCGACCTCTCGATGAGCGTCGGACCGGGCTGGTGCGGCGCCGGCGGGCCTTGGATCAAGCCTGAAAACACGATGCAACACCTTCGCGCGTCGTTCACGCAAGTTGAAGGCGGTCAAAGCGTTGAGACGAGTTTAGAAGTCCCGACGCCGCGCGATCCGTATTTCGGTCAAGGCACGCTCGGTCCCAGCTACGACGACTGGCGCAACTTCTATCGCGACGTCGCGGTCCTCGCGTTCCCGACGCCGAAAGAAGATCGTAAGTTGCCGGATTGGGAGGAAAAGGCGTTGTTCTATCGTCCGCCCTACTCCTCGATGCCGGGCGTAAAGCCTTACCTGCTCTCGTGCGCCGACGACGAAGACACGGTCGCGACGCTGGCGGATTCCGTCGTCGCGTACGACTCTATCATCGATATCACCGACAAGATGGACGCGGACGGCGTTCTGCGTTGGGACGCGCCCGAAGGTAACTGGACGATCGCGCGTCTTGGACGCCGCATCACCGGTCAAACGACTCGCCCCGCGCCGCAAGCCGCTCTCGGGCTCGAAAGCGATAAATTTGAAAAGAGCGGCATCGAAAAGCATTTCGAGTCGTTCAACTCCAAACTCATTGATATCGGGCGTTTTACGACGCTGCACCACGATAGTTGGGAGATGAGTTCCCAAAACTGGTCGGAACATTTCCGCGAGATGTTCATTGAGAAACGCGGTTACGACCCGCTGCGTTGGACCCCCGCAATGTTCGGTATCCCGGTCGAAAGCGTCGAGCAAACGGAACGCTTCTTGTGGGACTTGCGTCGCACCGCGCAAGAACTGGTCTACGAAAACAACGTCGTGCGCATGAAGGAACTCGCGGCGGAGCGCGGGCTCAACTTCTCGACGGAAGTCTACGACCTTAACCCCGCCGGCGACTTGTACTTATTCCGCGCGGCGGATATCCCGATGTGCGAATTCTGGGCGAAGGGTTACGGTTTCGAAACGAGTTTCAGCGTAGTCGAAGCAACTTCCACGGCGCATACGACCGGTAAGAAGATCGTTGGCGCGGAATCGTTTACGACGATGGACGACCGCTGGCGTCAACACCCCGGCATTATGAAGCGTCAAGCGGACTGGGCGTTCTGCGCGGGCGTAAATAGTCTCATCTTCCACCGCATGTGCGCGCAACCGGGCGAAGACGCTCCCGGCTTCTCGCTCGGCCCTCACGGCACGCACTTCGACCGCACGGAAACGTGGTTCCCGCTCGTGGGCGATTTCTGCCAATTCGTCGCTCGTTCGCAAGCGTTATTGCAACGCGGAACCTCTTCCGCCGACGTTCTTTACCTCGACCGCGAAGGCGCGCCGCAGGTCTTTGTTGCGCCGTCGACGGCGTTTATGCCCGGCGAATTCCAAGACAAGCGCGAATACAATTTCGACGGCTGCTGTCCTCAAGTCCTCATCGACACGGCGCGCGCTGAAAACGGCAAGATCGTCTTCCCCGACGGCGCGACGTATTCGCTCCTCGTTCTCCCGAACGTCTCCGAGATGACGATCGAACTCGCGACGAAGTTGCAAGAACTTATCAAAGCCGGCGTTCCCGTCATTGGCGCGATTCCCGAGAAGACGCCGACGCTCGTCGATTATCCCGCCGCCGACGCGCAGTTGGCGCAGATCGCGCGTTCCGTCCGCGAAGCCGACGCCGACGCCGCGACGAAAGTCAAGCCGATCCAGAACCCGCGCAAAGTCTTGACTTCCGCAAAATGGATCTGGTCGGAACCAAATTATAACGCCCTCGCCAACGTTAGCAAAACGTTCGTTAAGAAGTTCGAGTTGCCCGCCGACTTCGACGCGCAAGACGCGTATGTCGTCGCGACCGCCGACAACGTCTACACGCTGACGATCAACGGCGTTAACGTCGCGACCGGCAATAACTTCCATTCCCCCGACGTTACCGCCGTACCCGAAGGCGCGCTTCACGAAGGCGTCAACGAGATCCGTTTCGAGGTCTTGAACGAAGGCGTTGAAACGAACGTCGCCAATCCCGCGGGCGGTATCGCGAGTCTTTATATCTCCGACGCGTTAAAGGTCGTTACCGACGCAAGTTGGGAAAATGAAGACGGTAGCGCGGTCGCCGTCTTGGGCGCTTACGATATGGCGCCGTGGAATATCACGATCGCGTCGCAGATCGATACGGACGCCACGTACCCGCAATGGGACGTCGTGCAGAAACGTATGGCGCAACTCGGTATCGCGCCGGAATTTGAGTCGACCGGCGACGTGCGTTGGATCCGCCGCGTCGACGGCGACGTCGATATCTTCTATATCGGCAACCGTCTTGAAGAGGCGCAAAACGTGGAATGTACGTTCCGCGTTTCGGGCAAGCGCGCGCAGCTCTGGGATCCGATCACGGGCAAGCGCTACGCGATCGACACGGCTCGCGAAGAAGACGGTCGCACGATCGTTCCTATCGCGTTCGAGGATTCGCAAAGCTTCTTCGTGATCTTCCAACCCGAGGCGGACCAAACGCTTCCGCTCGCGTCCGACTTCTTTGCGCCGAAACGTTCGGTAGTCGTCGCCGACCTCTCGCGTAACTGGAGCGTCTCGTTCGATCAGAACGCGCCCGCGAATAGAGATTTTGAAGAAGGACGTCCGAAGACGGTCCAATTCGACGCGCTGACCGACTGGTCGAAGAGCGACGACGCGTATCTGCGTTACTACTCCGGGCTCGGCGTCTACGAAAAGACGTTCGATCCGGACGCGCCGATCGACGGCGACGCCTCTTACGCGCTGGAATTCGATTCCGTCGAAGTGATGGCGCGCGTTGAACTTAACGGCGTCGTTCTCGGCACGGCGTGGCACGCTCCTTGGCGCGTCGAGGTTCCCGCCGAACTGTTGCGCGACAAAGGGAACGAGTTGAAGATCACTGTCGCGAACCTGTGGTGCAACCGCCTCATCGGCGACGCGAGCCGCCCCGCGGAAGAACGCTTCACGCGCACGTCCAACCCGATGTGGGGCCCCGGCGACGAACAACTGCTGCCGTCCGGCTTGATCGGCGACTGCGCGCTCGTTCGCCGCGTTAAGAAGTAAGCGCGTCGCGTCGCGCCTATCCCGAGGAGTATCCTAGTTTTGTCGTATTTCAAGAAGTTACGCGTCCGACCGCGCCGTGATCGCGCGCTACGTTTCGAACGACTTGAAGAGCGTCTTGCGCTCTCCGCGTCGTATGTCGAAATTACGCCCGCGTTCGACGTCGCGGTCGAGCGTTTCGACGACGGCAACGTCGCGCGCGTCGAGGTCCGGTCCTATGCCGACGCGCCCGTCGCGCTTTGGACGCTCGACTGGGGAGACGGCGAAGTCGACCAACTCGAACAGCTCGGGGATCGCGTCGCGCTAGCGCATTACTACCCGGAAAGCGCCGACGACCTAGAATACCGCGTTACGCTCAGCGTCGTCGACGCGCTCGACCGTCGCTCGGCGGAACCGTGCGAACTGACGACGATAAGCGTCAAGGGGACGCTCGAGAAGCCTAACGTCTTTATCGTCGACGCGTTTGCGGACGCAGAGAAATCGAGCTACACGGAATCGCGTCTCTGCTGGGGCGCGGCCGCCGCAAACGTCTTGTACTACACAGGTTGGGCGAACTCCTCGTCGCTCGTCGACGCCGGCGGCGCTTCCGTCGCGTTTGAAGACGAGGACGACGTTTACGAATACGTCGTCGCCAACTTCGACAATATGGGCAGTTCCGCGTTGTACGGTTACCAGTGGTTCATTACGGGCGACTACGACGCGTACGGCGTTATCGGCTGGGCGCAGCCCGAATTGGGTTCCGGCGGGTTCTATCGCGCGCAAGGCGTTACGCTCGACGACGTCGCCGACTATTACGCTTACGCTAACGAGGAAGATCCGAAAATGCTCTTCGCCAACGCCGTCAACGCGTTGCGCGACGGCGGCGGAGTCTGTCTTGCGCTGGCGTATTATTCAAGCGTTCCGGGTTCGCTCGTAACGCAGGCGCACACGATCTCGCTCTGGGGCTACGAATACGACCCGACGTACTCGCCCGACGACCCGCGATACTATACCGCGCTCGTCGTCAGCGATTCCGACGACGACGAATACCTCGGACGCGGAGCCGACAACGTGTTGTTGACGATAAAGATAGAATGGAGCGCGAAATACGGCCGATACCGCTTGACCGACTACTACGGCGGCGAATGTTGGCTGGAAGAACTCATCACGCTCAAAGCGAAAGACGCCGTTCTAGGTTGACGAAGACAATAAAAAAAGACCGAGATAGAAACGACTATCTCGGTCTATTGTTTTATCTTAGCGACGATCGCGTTATCAGCATTCGAGCGTCTCGACGACGGCGGGCAGCGTATTCGCGGCGGCCTTGATCGCCTTGCCGTAAGTAGCGGCTTGCAACGCGAGAACGATCATGCAGCTGACGATCGCAAACGCTGCGGCAAGCGCGAGGAACGTGTCGAACAGGTCGAGCGGGGCTTTACGCAACGCTTTGAGCATGAAGCACGGAACGAGCAACAAGAAGAGCCCGAGAACGTCGAAAATGACGAGGAACGTGATGCAAGCCGCGCCGGCGGCCATGAACGCCATGACGTTGCCCGCGATGATGAAGAGCAAGAAGATAAGCCCAAGGAGGTAAACGCAACGCGCGGCGCCCTTGTCTTTGATATCGCCCTTGGGTTCCTTGACCTTAGGCGTCTTGACTTTCTTGACCTTTTCCGTCTTGACCTTAGGAGCCTTTTCTTTCTTGGCCTTCTTACCCTTCTTGCCTTTGCCTTCTTCTTCGACGTCTTTATCAAGTTTGATCCCGGCGTTTTCGCCAAAGCCTTCGGGCAACGGGATGGAGGCTTCCGTATTATTGAAAGGATTGCTTTCGGAGACGGAAGAAGAGGCTTGGACGTCAAAATCGGGTTCTAGCGAATCGGACGTAGAGTCGGGTTCCTTAGCAAACGGATCGGCGTTTGAGGAGAAGAAGTCGCCCATATCGTCGCTTTCTTTATCGTTCGTCGAGAACAGATCGTCAATATCGTTGATTTCGTTCGGATCGGCCACGTTTATTCTCCTAATGAATTAAGCCGTTAAGGCGCATTTTTCTAGTCATAGCGCAACGCTAGCGCATTTTCGCTAATTCTACAGTATAATTGTTTTTTTATTTGGCGCCACAAAAATAACGCAATCTTAGCGAAAAAATTGCTAAAAACTATATTTTCACGGGGCTCTTTTGATATTATACTAACGTCTGTCGTAACCGTTACTATTAATAGAGGCGTTATTATGAGTTTTTGTTCACGTCGAGCTTGCGCGGGTCGTCCTAAGAAGAGCGAAGTCGATCCCGACGAATTATGCAATTACTGCTCGGGAAAATGCTGTCGCTATTTTGCGCTGCCGATCGATAAGCCTAAGAACTACGAAGAATACGACGAGATACGTTGGTATCTTCTTCACGAGAACGCGACGGTCTTCGTCGAAGACGGAAGTTGGTTCCTGCTCGTGCATACCGTCTGTAAGGCGCTCGACGCCCACAACCGCTGCAAGATCTACGACCGCCGTCCGCAAGTCTGCCGCGATTACTCCACCGAGAAATGCGAATACGACGACCTGTTCGTCTTCGAGAAGTATTTTGAAACGGCGGACCAAGTCGAAGAATACGCCGAAGCGATGCTAGGCCCTCGACCCGGCGCGAGTTTCAGAACGCCGCGTCCCCAACGCGACTGAGCGTTCGCGTAAAGCAAAACATAAAGCCGACTTACAGCAATCGCGTAAGCCGGCTTCTTTTATAGCGTTCAATAATTCCAACGCAGCGATCTAACGCTCTTTTTACGCAGCTTCACGACGAAACGCGAATCGCCGCAAACGATCTCGACTTCCTTCGGTTCGTCGGAGTCGTTTTGGATCGCGAGCGCGTAAGAGCCGTCGAGGTTCACGAACGCGCAAGCGTAGACTTGACGCGGCAGTTCCCCTTCAAGCGCGACGCGTTCCGCGCCGGTGCGAACGACCTTCGAGAAATGGCCGATCTCGTAGTAGTGCGAGTAACGCTCGAGCGTCTTGTAATCGCGCGACTCGATATTGACCGCGCCAAAGCATTGCGTGCAGCCGCCGGGACGGTTCGGACCGCGCTTTTCGTCGAGCATCAAATTCCACACGACGATCGCTTTACAGTCGTAATTCATAACGCCGATACCAACTTCGCGCATGAACCACATGAGGTCGCCGCCGAAAGAGTAACCCCATTCCCCGATCGATTGCTCGGTGAAATAGAGCGCTTTGTCGGGTCGAGCGTCGCGGACGCGCTTCATCTCTTCTTTGTTGCCGCCGTAAGCGTGATAAGCCGCGCCCTTGACGTATTTCGCCGCTTCTTCGTCTTCATAGATATGCAACGGGTAACCCCACTGGTCGCGACATTCCTCTTTATTCGAGTCGTAGTTGAAGTTATGGTCGAACGCCCAGATCTCCGTATCGAGCCCCGCCGCGGCGATCGCGGGACCGAGCTTCTTCACGAATTCGCGTTGCTCTTGCCACGTCATGAATAGCGAAGCCGAGTTTCCGCGATTGAGCGGTTCGTTCTGCATCGTGACCGCGTCGATCTTCACGCCTTGTTCGCGCGCCGCTTCGATATACTTCACGAAATACGTCGCGTAATCGTCGTAATATTTCGGGTTAAGTTGGCCGCTCGTCCAGGACTCGAACGGTTTCAGCTCTTTGAGATCGTTGACTTTCATCCAACGCGGACAGGTCCACGGCGACGCGACGATCTTCAGTTCAGGATTGATCTTCAAGATCTCGCGCAGCATCGGGAAGACGTAATCGAGGTCTTCGTCGGCGAGCTTGAAGTTCTCGACGCCGGGCTCGTCGCAGCAAGTGTATTCGCTCAACGAGAAGTCGGAGCAGCCGATCGAGACGCGGATATAGCTGAACCCCAGCCCTTTATCGACGGAAAACGTCTCGGTCAGGAACGCAAGACGGTCCTCGTCGCTCATCTTCGCGAGATTCACGGCGGTCGAGCCGGTGATCGCGGCACCAAACCCTTCGACTGTTTGGAAGCGTTGAGAAGGATCGAGCGTCAACTTCGGAGCGTTCGACGCGGCGTCGGCAAAATCCAAGATCTCCTTGCGGAACAGCCGCGCTTTATCCGCGCTCGTTTCGTAAGATACGATCTTGCCCGCCGGGTTTTGGGAGTCGTCGAGTCCGGAGATCGGTTCGCCAGGATGGTCCGCGAAAGCCGTCGCGCAGAACAATAACGCGAGACACGCGGCGTAAGAACTAATACGCATAACTATCAACCTCTGTTATATTTAATATCATAAACAAAAAGCGCGAACGGTCGTTTGAGTCGTTCGCGCTTCGTGCGTCAAACGCGGCGCGTCACGCCGACGTCGTTATCAGAATTCGCGGTTTTCCAACTTCTCTTTGGTGGACCACAGACCCGCGCTCGGCGTGCTGATGAAGTAGACTTCTTCGCCGTCGGGCATAGTGTTGAACCCGTTCTTCATCGTCGCGGGGTTATAACGCTTGAGCGTTTCTTCAAGATCGGCGTAACCGAAGCAGACGCTTTCCATCTCTTCTTTCCCAAGATGACCCGGCGCGTACGTGATCTTGAAGCGGCCTTCGCTCGAACCGTGGATCAAGTGCGCGGTGCCGTGCGTAAGGTCTTGCAAGACGGGCTCTTGTTTCCAGAGCTTCAAGACGTTTTCGGTGCCGGAATACCCGAATTGGCGGATGAGTTTATCAACGTCGGGTTGTTCGCCAAAACGCTTCAGGCCGGGCGCGATGATGAGCAATTCGCCGCCGTCGGCCATCGCCATACGCGTACGATAGATCGCTTTATTCGCGACCCACGTGCTGTAGAACTCGTCCCCTTGCATGACGGCGACGACCTTCTTGAGCGGCGGAACGATCGTGATGTTTTGATCGCGAGAAGCCGCGGCCGCGTCGAGATAGACGTCGAGGTCGTTGCCGACGTAAACGCCGGTATGTCCGAGTTTGCCTTCGGAGTCGTAAGCCATCGTGACTTCGATGAAGCAGTCGGGCAAACCGCCGAGCAGTTCCGCTTGCGCTTTGTTATAGCATTTACGCAGCGGCGTGAGGAAGTTGCCGAGGTTGTTTTCGATACCGCAGCAAGCCGCCATCATGTGCGAAGCGCAGATCGTCGCTTTACCGCCAAGACCGATGAAGTAATTCTTGTTATGGTTCGCGAACCCGAGAACTTCGTGAGGAACGACGTGGCCGACGTTGATGATGAGATCCCACTTCTCTTTGACCAACGGGGTATTAAGCGCGATCGGGATCGACCAGTCCGCTTTGCCCTTCGAGACTTCCTTGACGAATTCGGCGGGCACTTCGCCGATGAGCGTCGCGCCGTCGCGCCAGTCGTGTTTCAAGATGCGTTCTTCCGGAATAGAACCGAACATCCAGCGGTTTTGTTCAGGCGTGTGCGGAAGGTGTTGTCCAAGCGTCGGAATGACGTAGACTTCGGCGCTCTTGGAGAAGATCTTGTAGAGCTCTTCCACGATCATGCCCGCGCCGCTGTGCGCGCGAGTAATGTCGGGCGGCAGCAACAAAACGCGTTTCGGGTCCTTGCAGATCCGCGCGCGCGCTTCGTCCGCGGCCTTGCGCGCCGCTTCAAGAACTTGTTCCTTCGATAAATTTCCGCGTTCAACAAACCAAGACGGCATGTGTCAACCTTCCTAATAACCTAATAGTCAATATAAATACGCGACGCGCTATCGTACGCGCGCCGCAGCGGCGGGCCATAAATTATTGTATCGTAATACGTTCTCGCGAAAACATTCGAGCGTCGAGCGCGGACGTCGCGTTCGTAACGCCGGCGTTCGGACCTATCTTCGGATCCTGTCGACGACGTCGTAGAGCACGTCGCGGAATTCCTCGGGGGACGCCTCGTCCAACGTCTTACCCCTGCGCTTGAACGTCTCGTTCACTTTGATCGCGGTCTCTTGCATCATAGAATGCGTTTCGTCGCTGCCGCCGACCAACGTGAAATTCTCGCCTCTCGTCAATCTCTTTTCGCCGTCCGTATTATCCAGACCGACTCCCAACATCTGCTTATGTTGCGGCTGTTGTTGCGGTTCCGTCTTGCGTACGCGTTTCATGTCGGGTCTCCTTTCCTAGAATAGAGCTCGAATGAAATTGATAAAAGTCTTAAATACTTATTATGACAAGATACCGCGCAAAACGCTACAAAAAAAATCGATTTTTCGTCGCGTTTTACGCGTTTTTACCTCTATATCGTCGCGACAAAGCGCCGCGTCGATACGCAACGGAACTCGAGGGAATAGCTTCCAACTCGAGTTCCGACTATTCGTAACGCTTATCGCTAAGCGTGTTGCGTCGCGTTAAGCTCAACCGATGCGTTGTTGCAGTTCGGCCAAGAGGGAGTCCTTCTTGACGCGGACTTGTTCGAGCGTGTCGCGGTTACGCAGCGTAACGGTGCCGTCTTCGAGCGTTTGCGCGTCGACCGTAACGCAGAACGGGGTGCCGATCTCGTCTTGACGACGATAGCGACGACCGATAGCGCCCTTTTCGGCGTATTGAACGGCCATGTGCTTCTTCAATTCGCCGTAGATCTCTTGCGCGACTTCCGGTTGGCCGTCTTTCTTGATGAGCGGGAAGATAGCGGCCTTGACGGGAGCGAGACGCGGATTCAGCTTCAAGAAGACGCGTTCTTCTTCTTTACCGGCTTCGGAGGTCGGCGCTTTATCCACTTGGTAGGATTCGCACAAGAACGCGAGCGTAGCGCGGTCGGCGCCGGAACTCGGTTCGATGACGTGAGGAATGAAGCGTTCTTTGCGGAGGTCGTCATAGTACGACATATCCTTGCCGGAACCGCGCCATTTCGGAGCGCCGTTAGCGTCCTTTTCGAGAACGAGAGAATCGCCTTCGCGGACCAACTTGCCTTCGGAGTGCGAACGCAAGTCGAAATCGCCGCGGTGCGCCACGCCTTCGAGTTCGCCAAATTCGCCTTCCGGAAGGAACGGGAACGCGTATTCGATATCCGCGGTGCCGACGGAGTAGTGCGCCAATTCCGCTTTATCGTGTTCGCGCATTCGCAGACGTTCGCCCGCAAGACCCATATCGACGTACCACTTGAAACGACGATCGCGCCAGAACTTATACCATTGCTCGGATTCGTCCGGACGGCAGAAGAATTCGATCTCCATTTGTTCGAATTCGCGGCTGCGGAACGTGAAGTTACGCGGCGTGATCTCGTTACGGAAGCTCTTGCCGATCTGGCCGACGCCGAACGGAACGCGGACGCTCGTGCTATCGACGACGTTCTTGAAGTTCACGAAAATGCCTTGCGCGGTCTCGGGGCGCAGGAACGCGGCGTCTTCTTCGCCGCCGAGCGCGCCGACGGTCGTCTTGAACATCAAGTTGAATTCGCGCGGTTCGGTCAGCGTGCCGACGTGTTTGGCGTCGGGACCGAGTACTTCGGAGAAGTCGCCGTTTTCGAACGAATCGATACCTTCGACGTCGCCTTCCCACGTCAGCTTATCGGCGTCCTTCTTGCGGAGTCCGAAGAACTTCAACGCGGCTTGTTCGAGAGCGTCAAGTTCGTTTTCCGTCTCGATCGTCGTGACGAAGACGCGGACTTGTTGAGCGGGCGCGCCGTCTTCGCCGTGCTTCAGACCGGAGACCCAACGACCTTTGATGTGGTCGAATCGGTAGCGGCGCTTCGATTCGCGGCAGTCGATCATGAAGTCGTGGAACAAGTCGTAGTGGCCGGAGCATTTCCAGACTTGCGGATGCATGATGATGGAGCAATCCAACCCGGTCATTTCGAACGTGCTAGGAGCGCCGGGAAGTTGTTTCATCTCGTTATGGCCGACGATCATGTCGTTCCACCACGCGTCTTTGACGTTGCGCTTCAGCAGAACGCCCAAAGGACCGTAGTCCCAAAAACCGTTCAGACCGCCGTAAATTTCGCTCGATTGAAAAAGAAAGCCGCGGCGTTTGCACAACGCGACAAGATCTTCCATCCGCATTTTGTATTCCTTATGTTGGATTGATAAAAATGTTACTATTTGCTTACTATTATTCGATAACTCATTGCGCGCGATACGCCGCGTCTAAGCGTATCTCGCCGACGCGGAACTCCGGCACGGCGTCGAGCGAATCGAGGCGCGCGGCGTCGACGATATCTTTACCCAATTTGATCTTGCGCAGATTCTGTCCGCCGCGACTCTCTTTGAGTAGTTCCACGAGCGGGGTAGTTCGCGACTTACGCCATTGCTCGCGCACGACTTCCGCGTGGACGTTCAACGCGTACCCCGGGGCGCGCAACGTCAGTCGGTCGGTAAGCAGCCCCGCAAGCAGGAGGTCTTCTTCGGTGTATTGGCCGTTCGTGCCCGCGCAAACGATCGAGATCGTTTCTTTGTCGTCGCGCAAAAGGCGTTGGACCACCGCTTCGGCGTTAAGAAACGAAGCGAGCAACGTCGTGCCGCGGCAACTCAGGATCGCTTTCGTGCCGTTAGTCGTCGTGAAGAGCAGCGTCTTATTCGCGATCGCGTCGGGCGTGTACAGGTCGGGCGAGTTGCCGTAATCGAACCCCTCGATCGGCAGACCGCCGCGCTCGCCGCCAAGACGGACAGAACCGTCGTCGCCGCGACGTTCCAAGATCGCGCGTTTCGCCGCAAACGTCTCCTCGACGGTCGCGAAAGGCAGGACTTTTTCCGCGCCCGCGCATAACGCGGTCGTTATCGTCGTAGTGGCGCGCAATACGTCGATTGCGACGGAGGCCCCGTCAAATGGCAGTTCCGGCGCCAATTCCGGCAAAGCGTAAACGTCGATCTTTTTCACGAAAAAACTCCTTAACTCGCGTCGGGCGGACGCGCGCGCTCGGAAAAAAACGCTCGCGCGTTCGACATGCGCTGACCCGACTATCCTACTGCATTATACAACGTTTTTTTAGAAAAGGAACTACGGGCGCGCTCGCTTTTCTAATATTGTCAACCCTTAAATCGACATATTTCCGTCGTTTCCACGTAGAACGCCGTTGTCGAGCTTACGCCGCTTTCCTAATGCGCGCAAACCAACATCTTCTAAATCTGTTAGGATTATACCGATTACAGCTCGTTCCGAAGGCACCGAAAATTCCGAACGTTCCAATTTTCTTGTTATTAACGCTTGTTCTTGTGCTATAATGACCCGTCACACACTACAGCAAAAAAAGAGCTTTTTGGGGAAACTCTTTTTAAGACACTTGTTGATCAGGGGACTTTTCTATGACGTCGGAACGAACGAAGAACGCGGACGCAAAACAAGCTGCGCCCAACGTCGACAAATCGCCGGAACGCGTTCGCGCGATGTTTGGCGAGATCGCGGGTAAATACGATCTTTTAAACGATCTTCTCTCGGTAGGATTGGCGAAACGCTGGCGCCGCCGTCTCGTCAAGACGATCTTCTCCACGCTGCGCAACGCGGGCTACACAGCGGGACGCGTCGAGACGCTTGACGTGGCGACCGGCACCGGCGACGTTATTATCGAAGAACATCGCCAATGGAAGAAGTCGTCGACGCGTAAAGGCGTGGGGACCGAGTTGTTCACGACCGGCGCCGACTTCGTTCCGCAGATGCTAGAACTCGCGAGAGAAAAGATCGCGAAGAAAAAGCTCGACGAAGTCGCGACGTTCGTCGAGGCGGACGGCTTGAATCTACCGTTCGATTCGCACAGCTTCGACGCGGTCACGATCTCCTTCGGCTTGCGCAATATGGCGGATCCGGAACGCGGTATCGCCGAGATGATCCGCGTTTGCCGCATCGGCGGGGTGGTCGCCATACTCGAATTTGCGCCGACGAAGTTTCCGTTGTTCGCGCCGCTCTTCCGCTTCTACTTCCACCATATCTTGCCCGTCATTGGGCAAAAGGTCGCAAAAAATAGTAAAGACGCGTATAAGTATCTGCCCGAGAGCGTCGACGCGTTCGAGAAAAACGACGTCATTATCAAATACATGCGCCGTCACGGGTTAGAACATGTCCGCTATCACTCCATGACGTTCGGGGTCCTCGGACTGTTCATCGGTAGAAAATCGTCCGCGTTCTCGGAAAATTAGAACCGCCGATCTCTACAAAGCGCTTCTACAAAACAAAAAACGCGCCGACCGCTCGTCGACGCGTTTATTTTTATCTCGCGGAACCGCGCTAGCTCGCTCGGTCCCGTTTTTTTCTTGCGTATCTCAGACGTTGTAGTACTCGCGATACCAGTCCACAAAGCGTTTCAGACCTTCGTCGATGCTCGTGTTCGGCTTGAAGTCGAAATCGGCGCTGAGCTCGTCGACGTCGGCGAACGTTTGATAGACGTCGCCCGCTTGCATCGGCAGAAGTTCTTTCTTCGCGGCTTTTCCAATATGCTTTTCCAGCGTCTCGACGAACGTCGTCAACTTCTCGGGCTGATTGTTCCCGATATTGTAGACCTTCGCGCGATCGCCCTTCTCGTTCGGCTTCGGCGGGTTCATGAGCATATTCTCGATACCTTGAACGATATCGTCGACATACGTGAAGTCGCGCAACATATCGCCGTGATTGAAGAGTTGTATCGGCTCGTCGTTGAAGATCTTACGCGCGAAGATGAACGCCGCCATATCGGGTCGGCCCCACGGTCCGTAGACGGTGAAGAAACGCAGCCCCGTGCAAGGCACGTCGTAGAGATGCGCGTAGGAATACGCTAGCAACTCGTTGGATTTCTTCGTCGCGGCGTAGAGCGAGACGGGTTCGTCGACGCGGTCGGTCGTGGAGAACGGGGTCTTCTGCTGGTTGCCGTAGACGGACGAACTCGACGCGTACAGCAGATGCTCGACGGGGTGAAATCGGCACGCTTCAAGGATATTGAAGAATCCGACCAAGTTCGAGTTGATATACGCGCGAGGATTCGTGATCGAGTAACGCACGCCGGCTTGCGCCGCAAGATTCACGACGATCTCGGGACGGTAGTTCTCAAATACGGACGTAACCGCGGCTTCGTCGGCAAGGTCGCCCTTGACGAAAGAGAAATTAGGATACGCCTTAAGCTGTTCCAACCGCGCGTATTTCAGTTGGACGTCGTAATAGTCGTTGATGTTGTCGAATCCGACGACCGTCGCGCCTTGCGCCGCCAACTTCTTCGCCAGATGAAAACCGATGAAACCGGCCGCGCCCGTGATCAGGTAGCGCTTACCGGGATCGAAAGGATTGAATTTCGCGTTCATGAGCTCCTCGCTGCCGTATCGTAAAGAGATCGCTTAACACAGAACAACGTTCAGTCGTCGAATCCGCGGTACTCGGAGCAGATCTTCTGATAGCTCTCCAAATTGCCGACGTCGTAGCGTTTGCCGGTCATCTCCATCGCGTAGACGGTCTCGTTGGCGCAGAGCCACGCGGCGAGACTGCCGGGAGCGTCGTACCCGCAACCTTGCGCCAACGCGCCGCGGATCTTTTCGGCGTCGACGCCGCGATACGCGTAGAACGGCGGACAACACCAATGCGACTTCGGTTCCGCCGGCTTTTCGGTCATATCGATAACGCGGTCGTTTTCGTCAAGTTGCAAGACGCCGCACTTGCGCAGCTTCGCTTCGCTCGGTTCGTAGTAGCGCATGAGGCAACAGCCGTCGGACTTCTTCTCGAAGTACTCGACGAACTTGCGTAAAGAGAAATCAAGGACGTTGTCGCCGGCGAGAACAAGAAGATCGCCAGCGAGCTCCGCTTTCTCGATCGCAAATAGGATATCCTTCACGGCGCCGATACGCGTCTCGTTCGTCGTCGAGCCGTCGTCGAGTACCTCGATCTTCGCCTTCGTCGGCACGAGTCCGTCTTTACCGGCCGCTTTATCGTCGCGCCATTGATAGAAATGTTTGGCGAATTTCGCGTTGGAGACGACGACGAATTTCTCGATCTTCCCTAGGCGGTCAAGATCGTCGATCAACCAATCGACGATAGTCTTTTCACCAACTTTAAGCAGCGGTTTCGGAAAATTTTCCGTCAAGGGATAGAGCCGAGTGGCGTACCCGGCGGCTAGGATAACGCAGTTCATCAAACTTCCTCGTTATGGTAACACGGCTATACTGCGCTCGACCCTATCGCGACGGGTCGAACTACTAGTAAATTTTAACGCCGTCGGAAGTTTTGCAATAGTGGATAGAGAACTTTCCTTCAAGATTTGGGAACGTGCGCAAGTATTCCGCGGTAATCTTTTCGGATATTGCGTCTTTTTTCGCCGGATCGACCAACGCCATGCAGCAACCCTTGAACCCCGCGCCGCTGAAACGACCGCCGTAGATACCGTCTGTGTCAAGCATCAACTCGTACAACGTCTTCAATTCGGCGGAACCCGTCTCGTAGGAATAGATCGAGCTGTGTCCGCTCTCGAAGATGAGCTTTCCAAACTCCTTCAAATTACCCTTGCGCCAGTATTCCGCGCCTTGGCGCACGCGCGCGACTTCGCTGTAGTAATGCTCGGCGCGTTTACGCCAGTTCTCGGGTAAGCGGTCGGCGTATTTCTCAAACACGGCAACCGGGACGTCGCGCAGACGCGTGTCGACGAAACGTCCGTAATCCATCTCGGACCAGCCCTTCAACGCGTACGCGGCGGCTTTGAGTTCGTCGACGCGGACGTTAAACGCGGACCCTGCCAGCGTTCTCTCAACGCCGCTGAAGAAGATGGCGATCTCGAACGGCGGCGTTTTCGGGTTCATCGGGATAAGCTCGTACTTGTCGGTCTTGGTATCGAGGAACAAGAGCTTTTCCTTTTGGCAGTAGACTTCGCAGCTCTGGTCGAGTTTCCCGACGTTGACGCCGACGTATTTCGTTTCCGCTTCCAGCGCGATCTGGATGAGTTCCGCGCGAGAGACGCGCACTTCGTTGACGTTGCACAACGCCGCCAAGAACGCAATGATGACCGCCGCGGAAGAAGAAAGTCCGCCGATCGGCAACGTGCCTTCGATCACGCAATTGAGCCCGCGCTTCAGCTCGTAACGCGACTCCAACGCGAACGCGGCGCCGCGGAGATAGTCCGCCCAGTCCGTTTGCTTCGGCGGGATCTTGCCAAGATGGAACGATTGCTCGCCGTCAAAATTCAAACTGCGCATACGGACCATGCCGGTCGTCGGCGTATAGACGATCGTGATACCCTTGTCGATCGCGAAACCGGAGACGAAGCCGTATTGATGGTCGACGTGGGCACCGAGAGGGCAAACGCGATAGGGGCAAAAAGACTCCAAAACCTCTTGTTTTTTATCCGATTTTCCGTAGTAGCGTTGGAATTCGTCGTGCGCTTTCATCGTGTAGTCAACCTTCCGTCGATCGTAAGACTAGTACTGTTCGTAAACCCAAATCAGGTATAGACGTATTATAATATTGTATTTCGGCGCTACAACAGCGAGAATTAACTTTTCCGAAATTTTCTACAACTTTTTCATAAAATTCACTCCTTTTTTGCCTCAAAAACGTTCCGTTTCACCCCAAAAACGGCGTCGTTTTCAGCTCGTTTTAAGGCTTAATCGGCTCAAAAACAGCCCAATATCGCCACAAAACAGCCTCGATATTGCAAAAAAAACGGTGAAACGTAGCGTCAAACGCCGCGTTTCACCGCAAAAACTCACTCGGTTTCAAGCAGAAACTCAGAATTCAAGCACGTCTTCGCCCTGCGATTCGATCGTTTTGATCTCGACGCCGTCGATAAGGACTTGGTAAGTCATACCCTTGACGCCGGCGATCTTGACCTTATTTCCTTCGACGCTCGCTTGGAACGGGCTAACGACGCGACGACCGTTGCAGTCGACGACGGAGACGTTGGTCGGTTCGCCGTCGATCATGCGTCGCAGGAGCCAAACGGCTGACGGGTTGATGTACGACGGGTACTTCTCTTGCGTTGCGAGTTGGAACGAGTCGGGCAACAAGCCGATGAACTCGTTGTCGGCGAGTTGGCATTCCGCGCTCGCGACGATACCTTCGGCGATCTTGCCCCAGTCGAGCGTGTCGTCGTGTTTCGACAGCAGGATCAACGCGTGAGCGTAATCGAGTCCGCACCATTGCACGGGTCGCCCCATCCAGTTCGGCGCGGTCCAGTTCGTGGCGCCGTAGACGGCGATCGTCGCGTAACGCATCATCGGTTGCTTGCCGGGCGTGATATCGGGATCTTCCCAGAGATAGACGAACGGAATGCCCGTTAGCGCCCAACGCGCCGCAGCGTCAAGGTATTCCTTTTCGCCGGTCGCTTCGTAATACATCACGTTCGCCAACACGCAGCGCGAAGAACCCATGATATCAGGCGTATGCAACGAGAGTTCCCACGTTTGCGCGCCGGCGGGCGTCTTCAACTTATTGACGAAATCCAAGCCCTTCTTCACGACGGGAAGGATATTGTCATGCTTCGTCAAACGCCAGATCGCCATCAATTCGTAAAGTCGATTACCGCAATCGCCGGAAGCGTAATCGTATTGCGCGCTGCGCAAGTACTCGCCTTTGAAGCGGTAAGAACCGTCCGCTTGTTGTAGCGCGATACAGCTATTTTCAATGCCGGTAAGGCGGTCTTTCATGAGCTGCGCGTTGCCGGTGAGGAGCAAGGAGACGTAGTTCGGAATATGTCCGCCGCCGTAAGCGACCGCGGGCGTTTCCGGGAGCTTGCCCGAGATTTCCCAGATCGTCGAGATGAAGTCGGAGCCCCAATGCGGGGTATAGTGATACGGCGGTTCAGGTCCGATGATAGCGTGTCCCCAGCCTTGCGGGGTCTTCAAGCACGATTTCTCGAAACCGGCGAGAATGTATTCCGCCTGCTCGCGGCCCGTACGAGGCGGGACCGGAAGTTCGGGAAGACCGCGAGTCTTCACCGACCACAGGATCGCTTTCTCGATCGGTTCCAACGCCGGCGCGACGCGGAAACAGCCGGAACCTTGTTCCGCGCAGAGATTCATACGCGAGGACGCGGCGTCGCCGTCGATGAAATCGGGAACCGCGAAGATCGATTGCTTTTTCGCGTCGTCGTAAAGCATCGAGATAGACGCGCGATCGGTCACGACGGACGCGAACGGAGCCGTCGTCCAGTCGATAGGTTGAGCGTAACGAATATGTTCGCTCGTCTCGATATCCGCCACGGAAGAACTGCGTTCGCCCTTTTCAAGATACTCGGAACCGGACAGGATCGCTTGCTCCATCTCGCCAAGAACGCGAAGTACCGGCGCGTTGACTTTGCAAGGCGCGTCGAAATCGAACTTGAGCAAGTCGCCGTCAAGACGGAATTTCAGCGAACCGCAGATCGCGGAAGGATCGTAAGTCTCTTTCTTTTCGACTTTCTTCTCTTCCGACAACGGGTTATGGTCGGTAGTCGCCTTCGCGACGGCGTTGAGCTTCGCGCGCGCGACGTCGACGGGCACGCGAACGAGGTCGAAATCGATAGAATCGCCGTTGACGGAACGGAAGACGGGAACGATGCGCGTCGCGTCGGCGTTCGTCGCGTTGCTAGCGACTTCGGCGTCGAGGTCGATCTTTGAGAAGTCGGTCTTCACGGGCAAGATAGCGGCGCCGTCCCCTTCTTCGGCGACAAGGGGCGTGATAACGGCGACGCGCTTACCTTCGCGGAAGATCTCGGCTCCGGACGCGTCGGCGGCAAAACGCACTTCGAGTTCGTCGTTTCTTAGCGTCGGCGCCCCGACGCCGGATATTAAAGCGTTATCGGCCGCGGATTCGTTGAAAGCAAAGAAGCGACGCGAGAACGTCTCTTTGGTCGACTGCGTCGTCGCGACGACTTCGACTTCTTCAAACGCGCGTTTTTGAGGGAAATACAGATCGACGAGCGCGCGATCCTCGATCTTGATACGCGAACTAGGATACGAACGACGCGGATGCACGCCGTAGTATTTCGTGTCGACCGTCTCAGGTTCGATATCGTTGTTCAAAAAATTGAAAGTCAACGTGCCTTGATCGATCGTGTGCGTTCCGAATTTGACCGGCTTATAGCGAACGGAGATCAATTCGACGCGCCCAAGTTCCGCGAGCCCGGCGGAACCGCCGATATCGAAACGGAGTCT
Source organism: Thermoguttaceae bacterium (assembly GCA_045599605.1). Lineage (GTDB taxonomy): Bacteria > Planctomycetota > Planctomycetia > Pirellulales > Thermoguttaceae > RUG369. The sequence goes on along the minus strand of JAZRWE010000001.1, from coordinate 42,228 downwards.
AAGTATCGGGCTAGCAACGTCTAACGCGACAAGATAGTCGTGCCATTCCGTATCGTTGGCGAGTTTGAAAGTAGAGGCGTTCTTTTCAGAATAGCCCGGCTCCTTCTCCATCGCATAGAAGATCTGTCCGACGCCTTTGTTTTCGCGGCGGATACGCATCTTGACGAGCGTCTTCCCGACCGTCTTTTGCATCTGTTCGGGCGTAAGGAACGCCGGGAACATCGGCGAGAAGAAATACGGGTCTTCGTCGTCGCCGACGATCTCTAACGCGTTTTCCCCGCGCGAGATCTCGACGCCATCGCGCGCTTGCCAACCGTCGGTCGTCGTGTTCTCGTCGGAGAAATCGATAACGGCAAGCGTTTCATAACCAACGAGCTCTTGCGGACATACGTCGATCGGCTCGTCTTTGGGATAACCTAAAACGCCGTCTTTTTCCGCAGCTAACGTCGTCGAAGCGAAAGTCGACGCAAACGCCGCCAATAACAGCAACGTCGAGCAAATAAATGAACGTTTCACGTTGACGTCCTTTGTTAATAAAGTTGCGATGAGTTTTACGCGGCAATACCGCGAGTCTACAATAAAAGCCGTCCGTCGCCGGGCGGCTTTATCATTATAAAGCGTGGAAATTCACAAGTCAATCAGTGACCGCGGTAAGATTGCGATAATCGGAGTTCAAGAAACTGCCGTCGCCGCTCAACGCCTTAACGCGAATGCTGTACGTCGTATTCGCTTCAAGACCGTCGATCGTGCACCACGGGTCGGTCGTGAAGAGCGTCGTGTAGCCCGAACCGCCGGCGGCGGCGCGATACTGGACGCGATAGCGCGACGCGTTCTCGTCCGCGGTCCACGTCAGCGCGAGCGCGTCGCTCGTCGTTCTAACGGAGACGGTCGGGATGTTCATCTTCTTAACGGGCGGCGTTACTAACGTTATGACGACGCGGTCGGAATCGCTAAGACCGTCGGCGATAGCGACGACCGTGAAGCGATATTCCGTCTCTTCTTGCAAGCCGGAGATCGCGACCGTAGTGCGCTTCGTCGTCGTTTCGGAGACCAGTTGTCCGTCGGCGGTATAAGTCGAGACGCGATACGCTTGAGCGTTGTCGACCCCGTTCCAACTCAGCGTCGTTCTCAACGCGGCAACGTCGACTGCGTTAAGCCCGTCGACAGAAGAAAGCGTGATCTGCTCGTCGGCGGTCGTCACCGTCAACGTACGGTAATCGGAATTCAAGAAGCTATCGTCGCCCGACAACGCCTTGACGCGAATATTATAAGTCGTATTCGGGTCAAGATCGGAGAACAGGTACGTCGTGTCGTAGGTATAGAAGACCGTGTAACCCGACATGCTCGCTTCTTTGATCTCGACGCGATAACGTCTTGCCGCGGCGTCGCTATTCCATTGCAGCAAAACGCTTTCAGCGTCGACGGTCGTTCTGACGACCGGGATCGACATCTTTCTGACCGCAGGCGTAGTCAGCGAGAACATCGCGGGAACGGAGCTCTCGTATCCGTCCGCTTCGGCGACGACGGTAAACACATACTGAGTTTGCGCTTCAAGTCCGTCGACATAGCAACTCAGTCCTTCGACGGTGGAGACGAAGGCGACGCTCTCGTCGGGCGCGTAGGCGGTAACGACGTATCGTTCGGCGTTTTCCGACGCGTTCCAACTCAGGACCGTATGCAACGCGGCGGTATCGTGAGCCGCTAGACCGGTAACGGCGCTAAGCGTCGTCGTGGAAGTAGCTTGCAGCGTCGTAACGGTCAGATTACGGAAATCGGAATTAAGGAAGCACGGATCGCCCGAGAGCGTCTTCACGCGGATAGTGTAAGTTGTTTCCGGAGAAAGACCTTCGATGACGTAATTCGACTCGTAGGCAAAAACGACGTGGTAGGAACTCGCCGTACTCTCTTTGTATTCGATACGGTATCTCGAAGCGCAAGGATCGTCGCCCCAATTCAGCGCAATGCTGTCTTCAGTGGCTACCGCCCTTACGTTCGGGATATTCGTTTTTCTAACGGCGGGAGTGGTCACGACGGTCGAGACCGCGTCGGAGGTACTGTAACGATAAGCGTTAGCGACTACGGAGATCGTGTTCTCGTCGCTAGCGACCAAGCCTTCGACGATCAGACTCGAAGCGACCGTCGTCGTTTGGCTAACGAGCTCGCCCGTAGAGTCGTAGACGGAAACGGTGTAGTTTTCCGCGTTAGGCACGGCGGTCCAAGAAAGCGTCGCGCGCGCCGGAAGGACGTCGGAGACGACAAGATCTTCCACAGCGTCAAGTTGCGGCGTTACGACGGTCAGCGTGAAGCTGTCGGTGAGCACGCGATCGTCTTCTGTGAGAATGATCGTCACAGTGTATTCGCCGTTGAGGCCGTCCTCATAATAGACGCAGTGATTCACGAGGCGCAACGAGTCGGAAGGTTGTCCGTCGAGCAACACAGTGATCGTCGGATCGTACATCCCTTCGTAGAAGCAACCAACGATGGGCGTATTATCGAACGTCGGCGCGTAAATGTACGGGTTAAGGATGACAAGATCGATGGACGGCTCGCCGGTCGTCGAAACGATCGTCGTGAACGTCTCGGAATCGGTGCAGAGATTGCCGTCGGCGATAGCGCGAATACGTATCTCGTAATCCGTACCTACGCGCAGATCGGTCAGCGTTCGATATGCGTCGTAAATAGTAGTCGTTCTGAAACTTGCGTCGCCGACCTTTCTGTACATAAGTTCGTAGTATTCGGCGTCGGGAACCTGATTCCAGGACATGACGATACGCGTGTCCTCGGGCAAAGCCTCGAACCCCGTGATCGAGCTAAGTTGGCGACGAGGTTGTGTCGTCATGCGGACGCTCGTTCCGGCGGAAGTCGCGTTAGAGGCGTTGCACGCGGAAACGTAGATCGTGTACTTCGTTGAAGGCGTCAGTCCGGAGATCGTCGCGTAAGTATGCGAAGTCAGTATCGCGGCGACCTCTTGCCCGCCCTTATCATAAACGCGAACTTGGTAATGATGCGCGCCGGGCACGAGATTCCAAGCAAGGTTGGCGGATACCGAATAAGGAGTCGCGACTACGCCCGTCGGCGCGTTCGGCGCTTGCGACGCGACGATCGTCGTCACGTTTAACGCGATCGGAGCGGAAACATAGTTGTTCTCCGCGCGCGTGCTGACCTCGACGATGTAATTCGTCGATTGACTTAGGCCGGTAAACGTATGGAAGGGCGAATTTACCGTCGCGGTCGCGATACGACGAGAGTGCGAGGCGTTGTAGATCGAGACTTGATAGCCGCTGGCGTGATTGACCGCGTCCCATTCCACGGTGACGGCGTTACTAGCGACGGCCGCGACTTGTATAGCGGCAGGAGCCGGCAACTCGTTGGCGACGATCGCCGCGCTGATACGATACTCGCCGATAGAACCGTAGTCCGTGTAAAGAACGTTGCCGTCGACGGTAAGACCGACGCCCGTCACGGAGAGATAGTAGCGACCGGGAGTATAGTTCGACAAGTCCGCGTGGACCATCAAACTATCATGGGGATCGAACGTTTCAACGAGTTGGTAATTGGAGTCGTAGATCGAAACCAACGTGTCGAGGTTCGTGATCGACTCGAAGCCGCCGATCGTCAGATCGACTCGAAGACCGCTAACAAGGTCGAACGCAAAGAAGTCGTAATCGGTATTGCGTTCGATAAGCCCGGAAACGACGACGCCTTCGACAAGTTCGAGCTCTTCGGCGTCGGCAAAGCTGTTCCCGAAATCGTCGGCAAGATACGTTACGCCGTAGTTATTCGACGTAATGATAGCCAGATCGTCTTCGGTATTATTGGCGCCCGAATATTCGCCGCAAGACCATTGCGACAACGCATGGTTGTACGCGGACCCCATGATCGGCGCCCAACCGTTTGCGCCGCGATAGTAAGTCGTGATCGTTCCGCCGCTGCGAATGCCGTCGTGATGCAGTCCTAGCGCGTGCCCGACTTCGTGAGTCGCCGCTTCCGCTACCGACTTCACGTTGCTGAAACTACCTGAAAATACGAAGTTAGGAAGATCGGCACTATTCGTGAACGAGTTGATATACGAAACGCCGCCGCAAGACGAGCCGTACCAATCGGAATATTTGCCGCCAATGCAGCAATGGATCCCGAACGTGTCGTCGGCCGCGTTGCTACGCGACAAAGCCGCGACGCCAGGGTCTTGAGTCGTGACGTTGATATTGAACGGCGCGTAATCCTCGCGGACCATCAACCAGATCTGGAAGATATTACGGAGCTCTTGATTGGAAAAAAGCGCCGTGTTCGAATCGATAGAATAAGCCGGCGTTACGATCTCGGCAACGTTGCGCGACGTGTTCCAAGAACTGTTCGTCAACGTGTTGCCGTCGAAATCAAGAAAGATCGTGTAGGTCGAATCAGGCCGCGAATTCAAGCTGAAAATGAAGTCTTGATCGATATGATTCGGGTTTTGACCGTACTCGACGAGTAATTGATCGATGGCGTCGAGTTCGAGGACCGCCTCTTCCTCAGAGAAAAAGCCGTCTAATTCATCGCCAACTTTATTATTGACGCCGTTGCCGTTATTGCCGGTATGGTCGTTATTATGGCCGTTGTTATTACCGCTGTTTGCCTCAACGATGAGCGAAGTTTCGATCGGGAGGCAATACTCGCATTGCGATACGATAAGGTCGTCGACGCAATGAGCGGTAGCGGGAACGGCGGACAGCATCGCGCGATCTTCTAACGTCTCCAAACGGAGACGTTTAGATCCGGGGATGTTTGAACGCCTCTTTTTCGTCCCAAACGAACCCATGATACCGCGTAAAAACGTGCCGCGTTCTCTTCTCATTGCAGCCCTCAATAAAAGTCAACGTCAAAAGTCAAAAACAAACAAGTTGTTTTATCACGAAGCAACAATGTTTCAAAATAAAACATTTCTTTTTAAAGGCAGCCTCATAATAAAACAAGATGTGTTTATTTTAAATCGACACATCTAAATATGCAATGTAAAAAATTCAAAAAAAACATAATGGAATGCGGTTTAATAATCATCTCCAATCATCAAGAGCGCTACAATCGTTCATTACGTCAAAATTCTCACAGTTTTCAAAAGCAAGTTCGAATTGTTTTCGGTTTCACCATTCCGGTAGTTTCTTCGACCGCGTTCTTCTTTCACGCCAATAAAAATAACCGCCGCTCAGATCGCTCCAAGCGGCGGCTTTCATCTTATCGCCTCGCGTTTACGCGCTCATTTCTTCGCGCGGATATTGTACATATCGTACCCGACGCGGCGAACGGCTTCGATCGTTTCCGGATACGGGCGGTCGCAAACGTCGATCAACCCGATCTGGTAGTTCTCGCCGTCAAAGCGTCCGGTCACGGCTTCGTCTTGGTATTCGAACCAATGCGCGCCGACGATCCAAGGATTGCTCAACGCGCTACGGACGTAGTCCTCGTAAGCCTGCGCGCGAGCGTTTTGGTCTTTACGCGGTCCAAGTCCGGGATGGAACAAGCCGCGATCGAGCGCGCCAAAATGGAACTCGCCGATGATGACCGGCTTGTCTTCGCCCTCGACAGGCGTAAAAGAACCGACTTCGTCTTTATAAAAGTTGTAACTCACGACGTCGCAGTACTTTTGGCCCGCGCGACGCGCAAGTTCATTCGTCCAAGCGAAACGGCAGCCAAGATACAGCTTCGTCGGCGCCATCTCGCGCACCGCCGCTACGATCTCGGAGAAATACTTCTCGCAGATAACGGTATAGAACAAATCGCTATCCCGTTTCGCATTCTCGCCGTCGGGAGTCTTGAACGGTTCGGCGAGCAGCGCGTCCCAACTCTCGACTTCGACTTCCCACGCCGCATTGAACGCCTCGATCGAGTCGTAGCGTTCTTTCAACCACTCGATATACGCGATCTTTACGGGCTGATCTTTCGGCGAGGCGAGCGCGGCTTTCGCGAGCGAACCGGCTTCGCCCCAGCTGATCTCGTTGTCGACGAAATAGCCGACGCAATACGGGTCGTCGACCGTCCACAGCTGCCATTGGAACCCTTTACGAACGCTTTCGCCAAATTCGGGCGCGAACGGATCGACGAATTTGCCCCAATACCCTTCGCTGCCTTCGATCATCCGCGCGGAACTATTGAGCGTCGCCGTATACGGGATACGCGCCGCTTTCGCGATCTTCATATCCGACCAGTTTCCAATCGTGTTCATACCCCAGCTCCGCAGACGTCGTTCGACGGAGACATACAGCTTCTCGAGCCAATCGTCGCCGTACTTCTGATACAGGTTCGCGGCGGAGAAGTTAAATTGCCAAAACTTACCGTAGTTCGCGTAGTAGTTGTTGACGGAACGGCTACTCTCGCTAAGGAATTGCGACAACTTGTTATTCGGATCCGGGCGTGTCGGGATCTCCGCGTCAAAGTAGAATTCGCGATCCGAGACGGGGGTCGAGGCGACGCCGGCGCTAACGCAGTCTACGCCGTGGGACCAGAACAACCGACCTTCGGGGTCGACGAAATACCAAACGCCGTCGATCTTCTCAACGCGGAACGAGCCGGTCGCTTCCAATTGCGGCCCGTTTTTCCAACCGCCGTATTGGTCGAATTCGGTAGGTTGATGTTCTGCGAGCTCTTTTTCCTCTTCCGCGATCTGGGCGCGTAACTCTTCTAAGGAGTGCGTTTTACCCGGCCAATCGGCGTGCTTGAATTGTCCGAAGCGGTCGATCATCGGGAAGAACTTATCAGGCCCCCATTGCAGGTATTCTTCGTTCTTCATCGATTCTTCGTCGTCGGGAATAGCGACGATCGAGACGAGCGTCCACGAATCTTCTTTACCGTCTTGCGTAATGAACGGGCGAAACGCGACGATCTTGCTCTTATCAAACGGTATCTTCGCGTCTTTGGAGTACGAGTCAGTCTGGATCCCGCCGGGTTTACCGCGCATCGCAAACAGCTTCGCGCGCGTGTCGACGTTCAGAAATTTCGGTAGCTCGATGCGCCAGACAAGCGTTTCGCCCGGCTTCATCTCGCGATTCTTCTGTATCGCGCCGTCGAGCGTCTTCGCGTCGTAACCTTCGCAATCATAGCGGAAGCAAAGACTTGCCGGTTCGGAGGTATTGAGGACCGCCGTAACCTCTAACGCGGCGTAATTGCTAAGATCCCAGTTCCCTTCAAAATGGACGCCCGGCCATCTGTCTTCTTTACCGTTGTCGATCTTCAAGCCGTTCTCAACGAATTCCGTCTTCACGCCTTGCGCGCGGAATTTCACGTCTTTGGAGTCTTTATCGAAGACGACGAGCGGTTCCAACGCCGTCGCGCTTGTCGCGCAGAGTAACAACGCGAACGTCAATAATAATCGTTTCATATCTTTTTTCCTTATATCACTTCGTCTTAGGGGAGACGAGCTTGCCAAAATCTTCCATCAGGTCGTATTTATTACGCCAAGTGGTGTACATAATGCCCGTACAACCGGGCGTGCGTTTGTAAACGTCGAACCAATCCTCGCAGTTGACAAGGTCGTCCGTATCGTAATACGCCGCCGCTTGCGTGCGGAACCCGCGTTCCGAGAAGAATTTCATACTCTCTTCGCGTTTCTCGTAATACCAGCAGCTGATAATAAGGTCTTTCGGGATAAGGTCCCAAACGCCGGTATAATCGCCGTGGCAAACGAAATAATTATCATGCGCGTTATGGTTCGGGTCGAGCATATCGGACCAGATATACACCTCCGCGTCCGGGCAAACGCTCTTGACGATATCGCGTTGCTTCGTCACGCAGTCCCCGAGGATCGCGGCAAGCGATATCCCGCGAGCGCGACACGCTTGACATGTGCCCGCGCAACGGATCTCGTCCATGCTCAGGAACCATTTCTTAGGATCGAGCAGCTTCTTGACGGCCTTCGCGGACTCTTCAAATAGTTCGTACAATTTAGGTTCGGACATGCACGTCCCGATCTGCGGCGCGCCGACGAGAGGGGGATAATAGAAATCCACAAGGATCTTATCGCCGTCGACGATCTTGCTTCCTTCGGGAATACGCAGTTTCTGACTCGGCGAATCTGGACGCCAAGGACGCAACGCGAACTCCGGCAAGACCCAGTCTTTACCTTCTTCGTAGACCGTCTTGCCGTCGACGCTTTTCACGACGATCGGCGTGCCCGGGCGACGCAACGGATTGACTAGCCCGAGCGGTTCGATCTTTAGGTCGTCGATCCACATCTTGCCGTTCTTTCCCCCCCACGCGCCGGCATAGACGCGCGAGACGCCGCTTGCGGGCGCTTGGAATATCGTGCGCACATTGACCCAGTCGCAGGTATACGCGCCGTTGGGATCGCGATCGACGTTAGGGCGTCCGACCGCGGACTGCTCGCCGTCTTCGGAATAGACTTGCAGCATGACGTCGCCTTGCAAGCCGTCCAACTTCATCCAGACGGAGACGTCGTACACGCGTCCGGGCTGCAACCGCGCCTCATACATCAATCGGCCGTGTCCGTGTTTATTCGATTCCATATTCTCGTAACGGATCGACGACTTCCCGCTATGCTTGATCTCGTCGTCGCGGAAAGAGATGACGCCGGGCTCGTCGTTGAAGTTGAATCCCGCGACTTTATTGCCGTTCCATTCCTCGATACCGCCGTTGTTCACTTCGATCTCGGCGGCTTCGAAAACGGCCTCGCCGTCCCGCACGACCATGGGCAGATCGGTTATAGGCAGACCTTCGGCGAGATTGGGATCTTTGCCGATCATCGTGCCGTAACCGACGGACCACAAGATCGGGACGATCTCGATATCAGCGTCGGCGCAAGCTTTCTTAACGCGTTCAAGTCGTTCGATCTGCGCGTCGTCCCAACGATCGCAGCTATCCCAGGAAGTCGACCAAAGCATCGCGTTGAGACCCGCTTTGCCTGCGCGCTCGACGAGCGAACTCAGCTTCTCGACCTGTTCGTCGTTGCCGGCGTTCATCGCGACGTAGAACCAGCGATCTTGCGCCGTCCAAGCGTCCGCGCCCAAACACGCGCTCGCAAGCGTTAACGTCGCAAGCGCGCTCAGTACTATGTTATGAAGTTTCATAGCGTCATCCTCCGTATTTTCCTATCGCGTCGCCTGTCCGCGACGCCGCCGATATTATACCCGAGCGCCCGAGGGATTAAAAGCGCTAAAACAAGTCGGCGCCTCGATAACGCCAAATTCGTAGCGCGCCAAGCGCTTAACGCCGCTCAATAAAAAACGCCGCTCCTCGTATCTGAGAAGCGGCGTTCTATTCATTTACTAGCGCTCGAAACCGAAGCTAGATTCAGTTCAGGTCGTCGAAGAGCGCGAAGACGGACGAAAACGCTATTGAAACGCACAGCAATACCGCCTCGTCCCCTTCCCCTAGTCGAAGAAGGAAAAAGTGTTACAATACGTCAAATATTGACGCGCGGCGCGTCCGGACGCGGTAGCGGAGTCGGAGCGCGTCGCCGTTAGATCCGAGCCAGAGAGTAAAAAAGCGAGAGAGTCAATGTCGGAAAATGTTTACGACGTCGCGATCGTCGGCGCCGGTATGTCGGGCTTAGCCGCGGGGGTGCGCTTAGCTCAATACGATAAAAAGGTCTGCGTGTTGGAAAAGCACAGCATGATCGGCGGTCTTAACTCCTTCTATCGCCGCAACGGTAGAAATTACGACGTCGGACTCCACGCTATGACGAACTACGTTCCGAAAGGCGTCAAAGTCGGGCCGCTCGCGCGCGTCATCAGACACCTGCGCATGCCTTGGGACGAATTCGGACTCACGCAACAAAACGGCTCCGCCGTCGCCTTCCCCGGCGTCGAACTCAACTTCACCAACGATTTTCAACGCTTCGAGACCGAAGTCGCCGAGAAATTCCCCACCCAGATCGACGGCTTCCGCAAGATGGTCGAAGGCCTCGCGGGCTACGACCAACTCGGTATCGGCACAGCCGGCGGCTCCGCCAGAGAATACGTCTCGCAGTTCCTCACGAACAAACAGCTTATCGATATGATCTTTTGCCCGCTGCTCTACTACGGCGGGGCGCGCGAACAAGATATGGAATTCGGACAGTTCTGCGTCATGTTCCGCTCCATCTTCCTCGAAGGATTCGCGCGTCCGCATGACGGCGTTCGTCATATCCTGCTCAAATTGTTAAAGAAATTCCGCACGCTCGGCGGCGAACTGCGTCTCAAGACCGGCGTCGATCGCTTCGTCACCACCGGCGGTAAAGTCGATCGCGTCATTCTCGACAACGGCGAAGAAGTGCGCGCTAAACGCTTCCTCTCCTCCGCGGGTTGGCCCGAAACGATGAAGCTCTGCGGCGCGCCCGAAGAAGACGTCAAACTCTGCCCCGCCGGAAAGCTCGGCTTCATCGAGACGATCAGCGTCCTCGATAAAGCGCCTAGATCGTTCGGACACGACAAGACCATCGTCTTCTTCAACGACTCCGACGAATTCTCGTATCGCAACCCCGACGCGCTCGTCGACCTGCGCTCCGGCGTCGTATGCTCCCCCAACAACTTCGCGTACAACGAGCCGCTCGAAGAAAATATGATCCGCATCACCGCGCTCGCAAATTACGACCTCTGGAGAAAGCTCTCTCCCGACGAATACAAGCGCGAGAAACTGCGATGGTACGAAAAGACGCTCGAGTCCGCCGCGCGATTCGTACCGGAGTTCCGCGGGCACGTCGTCGACGTCGATATGTTTACGCCGCTTACAATCGAACGCTTCACCGGTCGCGTTCGCGGCGCGATCTACGGGGCCGCCGATAAGAAATACGACGGCGTCACGCCCTACGACAACCTCTTTGTCTGCGGGGCCGACCAAGGCATGGTCGGTATCGTCGGCGCGCTCGTCTCCGGTATCGTTATCGCCAACCGCTACGCCTTAGTCGACTGAGCAAGCGCGTTCGCCCCCAAAATAATAAGCGCCGCCGAGACACGCTCGCGCGGCGCTTTTTCTATATGCTCGAAGCACATAAGGACATAAAAAAACGCCGGAACCATTACGATTCCGGCGTCGCTTATTTCTATATCCTCGACGCGTTCGCGCTCACTTCTTGGCGGAGCTGAACGTTCTTCCGCTAACGCCTTCGAGGCAGTTCTTCAACGCGAGGTTGGACAACTCGCAACCGCAGAGCGTCGGGTACTCGTGATTGACGCACGCTTGGCAGAGGTACGTTCCGGGAATGCCGATCGCTTCGGCGAGCGAACGCGGGGACAGGTAGTGCAACGAGTCGCACTTGAGTTCCGCGGCCATCTCCGCTTCGATCTCGGGCGTCATGAGCCATTTCGTGGTGAGGTCGACGCGCCCGACTTCTTCCGCCTTGACGGGGTAATACTTCATCATATACTTCGCGGCGAACAGCTCGCTGTACGTCGACATGTCGATACCGTAGAAGCACGGGGCCATGATCGGCGGACAAGCGACGCGAACGTGGATCTCTTTGGCGCCGCCGATCGTGCGGAGTCGCTCGATCAATACGCGCATCGTCGTCGAACGAACGATAGAGTCTTCCACGAGGAAGATACGCTTCCCTTTGAGGACCTGCGGCAACGGCGTGTATTTCGTTTCCGCCTTGCGACGACGCGATTCGCCCCCTTCAATAAACGTTCTACCGCTATAGCGATTACGCATCAGACCTTCCAAGCACGGAAGATGCATCGCGTACGCCATGCCGTCCGCCGCGGCTTTACTGGTATCCGGCACGGGGACGACGATCGTGTCTTCGTCGATCGGGATCTTCTCTTCTTTCGCGAGTTGTTCGCCTAAGCGTTTGCGCGCGAGATAGACGCTCTGGTTGTCGATCACGCTCGCGACGTTCGCGAAATAGATCCATTCGAAGAAGCAGTGCGAGGTGCGCGGCGACGGCGCGAATTCTTTAAGCACGACGCCTTGTTCCGGGGAGACTATGATCATGTACCCGGGAGGCACGTCTTTGATATCGTCGGCGCTGAAGCCAAGATTGAAGAGCGCGATACTTTCGCTCGCGGCGGCAAAGAGCGAGCCGTCAAACGCGTAACACAGCGGCTTGATACCGTGAGGGTCGCGCGCTAAGAACATCTCGCCCAATGCGTTGACGAACGCCAAGCTGTACGCGCCGTCGAGTTTTTCCGTCGTCTTTTGGCAGACCTTCAACAAGTCGCGTTCGCTGTTCTTGACCGCGGAACACAAGAAGTGCATGAAGATCTCAGAGTCGGAATCGAGCGCGAAATACGAGTTTTCGTCGGATTTCAGGAGTTCTTCTTTCAAGATCTCGTAGTTCGCCAACTGACCGTTGAACGCGAAAGAGAACCATTTGTTACGCTTGATATGCGGACGCTCAAAAGGATGTGCGAAGTTGCGATCGTCGCGACCGCTCGTCGCGTAACGAACGTGTCCGATGGCGACGGGGCCGGCCAAGTCGTCCATCAACTGCATATACTGCTTCGCGTGGCTTTGTTGGAAGACCTCGGCGACAGATCCAATATCTTTGTACGTCGTAAGGAGTTGCTTACGCGAAGGATTGTACGTCGAGAGACCCGCGGAAAGCTGACCGCGGTTCTGAAGATCGAGCAGCATACGCGGCGCGAGACGCGAAACGTCGTTGCGATTCTCAAATGGACATAATTTCGATATGGGCTTATCGGGTAAATGATATAACGCGATGACGCCGCACTCTTCGTGTAATTCGCTCATGGGTAAAACCCCGCGCTCCTTTTTTTATTAAGCGTTAGCTATATGCGCGACGGCAAAAACAGCGCCGACGCCGCGTTTCTTCCGTTATCGGCGCTTACCGCGCTCGTCGTTGAATTTTTTCGACGACATTCGCGTTTTGCGTCGCGATATCGGTTATATTATTATAATACCGTTTGGATTTTTTAAACCCCACCCCCGTCGATTCTCCACGACTGCTTTCGGTATTATTCATTCGCATATTCCGCGTAACTCGAACGCGCGTATCTCGCCGTTAAAAAACTCCGGCTGTCCGCGGAATTTCGGATTGCCTCCAAGCGCGATCGCGTCGCATTCCGTGTTCATCGTCGCTTCCACGGCGACACGTCCGACTTCTTCGTCGTCAAGGTATAGCGTCCACGTTTTTCCGACCTTCTCAACGCGCAACGCGTAACGTCGTCCGCGCTCGAGCTTCACCGCGACCGTGCGCCCGCCGCGCGCCGTCGATTCCACCGCGCCGTAGAGCCTGCCTTCCGAGTCGACCGCCACTCGCAACGGGTCGTCGACGCCCTTACACCACGCCGAAACGATCTGCGCGATACGTCCCTGCGCCGGCGCGTCGTTCATAACGAATTCGAGTCGCGCCTCAAATTCCACGCGCGGAAAATCCGACAATTCGTACGTCACGATCGAGTCGACGCCGTTGAACGTCGTCGTTCCGTCTTCCGCGACCGTGACGTTCTCGTTCCGTCCCGGCGTCGTCGCGTCGATGAGCGTTCGCATATTCTTATTCAGCGAGCGTCGTTCGCGATACGCTTGGAGGTCGAATTCCGGCAGCGTCGGATCGACGCGGAACCGTCGGCTTGGGGCGAGCGATTCCGTCGCGCCGTACGCGTTTTCCGCGACGACCTTCCAGTAATACGTCTTACTCGGCTCTAACGCCTTTGTCAGCTCCGCCGGGGCGACGACGTCTTTAGCGTTGTCGGAAGCCGCCTCGAAAACGACGTCGGCAAATTCGGGATCGCTCGCGACCACGACTTTGAATCGATAATTTTGAGCGTCTACGACTCGACGCCACGTAAACGCGATAGCGCCGGGTCCGACCGCTTGGTCTTGCAACGGCGTTTCACACGCCGGAACGGGGGGCGCGATCTCCGCGGCCGGCAACCACGACGCGTAACTTGAACCCAACGCCCCTGCGAACGCGAAATCGACTAAGAAGATCGGCGTCGCGCCTTCTTCGAGCGTATCGAGTTTCACAAAGATCTGAGGGGAATAGAAGCCGATAAGTTCGCCCGTCGGGTTCGAGCGCACGAGTTCGATCTTCGCGTCTTCAAACGCCTTCGGCGAGAACGTCGGCAACGCCTCCGGCTCGTAAGCGTTGAAGTATTGGTCGTACGCCAAGAGCAGCGGTCCGTAATAGATCGACGCTTTACCTGAGAAATCGCCGTCGCCCGCGATATAACGCAACGCCATCGGGAAGTCTAACGCCACCGTTTCGCCGCGCTTCCACGCGCGTTCGATCGCGACGTATTCTCCCGCCGCGACCTCGCGCGAGTCTTCGCCCGGGATAGTCAGCGTCGTGCCTTGCGCCCATTGCGGCACGCGAGCGTATACGGTAATCTCCGTCGTTTCTCCGTCTTCGGTCCCAAATTCCAACTCGATATGTCCGTCGACGGGGTAACTCGTCTTCTGCGTCAACGCCGCTTTCTTCGCGCCGAGTCGGAACGACTGCGTTCCTTCGCCGTAGTAGTTGACGTATATCGCGTCGCGACCTTGCGCGTCCTTACCGCGCATGACGCCCCAGTTCGCGAGTTCCGCGAACCCGCGAGGACTATTCACGCTGCAACAGTTCAGATCCGGCTGTCCGGGGCGCGCTTGAAACGCGATCGTCTGCGTCGAACCTTCGCGTCGACCGTTCATCGGCGTGTCGTAAGCGCACCAGCTCCCCGAGGGATGCGTGTACGCGCAAACGGCGTTATATAACGAGTTCTCCAACGCGTCGGCGCAACGCGGATCCGCCGTCGCTCTCAACGCCTCCACCGTCAGCGCGATCCATGCGACCGTGCAACAGGTCTCGATAGCGGAGTTTTTGAAGGGCGTGCCGACCGCTTGTTCGCCGGAACTGAAAGAGCCGTTGTTATGCACGTCGCGTTTATACACGCTCTCCCAGAGATTCAAGAACGCGCGCAGATATGTTTCGTCGCCGTCGACGCGATGGAATTCTTCCAGTCCGAGTATCGTGTGGAGCGATTCCCAACGCGGTTGCGGCGTGTGATAAAACTCGGTTCCGGCAAGTCCTTCGCGATAGAAGTCCCCGCGCTCTTCAAGGTCCTTCATGACCAAACGCGCCGCGTCAAGATAATGTTCCTCGTCCGTCAGGCGATAGAGTTGGCACAACGCCGTTACGATCGCGAAATTCACCTCGTCCGACCCGACGTCCTTCACGCCGACCTCGACGCCTTCTTTATCTTTATGATAGAAACGCTTCTCGAAGAAGAACCCCGCGCGACGCGCCGCTTCTAACGCGTTAGAGTCGCCAGTGCGCTCGTAATACAGCATCAACGCCGTCATCGCGTGGTAATGTCCCCACAAGTCCCAACATACGTAAAGCCGTTCGTCCTTCGAATACGGGCCGAGATACCCGTCGCGATCCTGTTGCACGATCAACGCCGAGACCGCGACGTCGACGAGCGTTTTCAGTTCCTTGTCGTTCGTCATCTGCGTCAGCAAGATCGTGTTTTCAAGATACTTCCCCACGAACTCGCCGACCCACGGGACATAGAACGAACTGGACTTCGGCTCGCGCTCTCTCATACCGAAGACGCTAAACATAGCGGGGTTAGCTTTTGGCGCCCTCTTCGACCAATTCTGTACGACGGCGTCGACGCGCGCCCCGATCTCTCCGCCGTAGTCGGCGCGTAAGTCGATGAAAGAGCTCAACTTCTGCGGCGAAGCGTCTTGGTATTGCGCGAAACAAGTCTGAACCAACGCCAATACAAGCGTCAAAACGATCGAGGCTGTCGAGACGATACGAGTCATTACTAGTTGTCCGAATAGGTTTTAGATGTGAAAAAACCGCGCGGCGTATCGATACCGCGCGGTAAGTCGTCGCTTATTCAGCGGTTACAGCGTTTCAGGGCTGGTCCCCCGAGATGAAGTCAAGCGCCATCGGCAACGAAACGCGCCAATAGTCCCAGTAATGGACGCCGTCGCGAACGCGCAATTCGATGGGGAACTTCAACTTACGAGCTTTGAAGAAGAATTCCATCGAGCTCGGGAAGCAGATATCGTCGTCGCCGCAGTCGATAGCGAGCGGCACCGCGTTCTTATCCTTGACTTTTTCAAGCAGGAGAACGACGTCGTACGATTCGGCGTGCTTCGTGCGCGCTTCCAACTCGTCGGCGGGCGTTTTCGCGGGGTCGGGACGGAATTGGCCTTCCATAACGGCGGGACTCATCGCGAACGCGTGGCTGAACATCTCGCCATGCTTCAACGCGTACAACAGCGTGCCGTAACCGCCCATCGAAAGACCCGCGATCGCGCGATCCGCTTTATCCGTCTTGCAACGGAATTCGCGTTCCACTTGCGGAATAAGCGTTTGGAAGAAGAACGATTCGTACTTGTCGTCCGTGCCGTAGACGTCGCGATAGAAGGTCGCGCGAGCGTCGGGCATAACGATGATGCGCTTGCGATCCGGATGCTTCGTAAAGTATTCGTCGACGATGCCTTGCATACGTCCTTTTTCCGCGCTCGACCACGTCGTTTCATCGTCGGTGAGGCCGTGCAACAGGTACAAGACCGGATAAGATTCCGAGCTCGTCATATAGCCGTTCGGAACGTAGACGATATAGCGAACGTCTTCGCCGCGCAAGTCCTTAACGACGCGCTTGATAAGTTGGCTCTTAGACCCGCCTTCGCAAGGTTGGAGCGACTTCTCGACTTCTTGCAGCTTAGCCCACGCTTCCGGATCTTCCGGCAACGGCTCGTCTTGCATCTTCGGCAAAATGAGGTCCAACGCGTTGTTCAAAATAGCTTGCGTGTTCGCGCTGTCGCACGTCAGAACGATAACCGCGTCGTAATCGGGCGCTACCACGCAGAATTGGCCGTACATACCGTCGCCGCGATACGCGTTATAGAGGCAGCGCCAGAATTGGAAACCGTAGCCTTGCGCCCAGTTCGAAGTAGCGTCGCCGGAAGTCGGAACGAGTTTGCTCGTCGCTTCTTCGACCCACGCTTCGTTCAAGAGTTGTTCGCCGTTCCATTTGCCCTTTTGCAGATAGAATTGGCCAAACTTCGCGATATCTTCCGTCGTCAAGAAGAGGCCCGTGCCGCCTTTCGTAATACCTTCCGGCGACTTTTCCCATACCGGGTTTTGGATCTTCAACGGTTCAAACAAGCGCGCCGAAAGGTAATTCAGCGCGTTATTTTGTACGGAGCGTTCGAGCGCGGCGGTCGCAACGTACGTGCCGACCGTGTTATAGCAGTAGTGCGTACCCGGTTCGTACGGAACGGGCTGATTCATAAATTGTTGCAACCACGTCGGATTGCCGTCTTGATTCGGGCCTTCGCGATCGTAGAACGCGCTAAGGTTATTCGGGCGCGCGGGCTCTTTCTCGTGACCGCAAGTCATCGTGAGCACGTCGCGCAGCGTCATCTTCTTCAAGTTCTCCGACGCGTCTGCGGGAACTTCTTCGGGGAAGATATCGACGATCTTTTGATCGAGCGACATTTTGCCTTCTTGCACCGCGAATCCGACGGCGGTCGACGCGAAACTCTTGCTCAGCGAATACAACGCGTGTTGCATCTTCGGATCATGCGGCGCGCGCCAGGCTTCCGCGATCACTTTGCCGTGACGCAATACCATAATACTGTCGACGCGATTCGTCTTCGCGTCAAGCGTCTCGATGGCTTCCGTCAACGCCTTCGACGAGACGCCCGTCGATTCCGGAGTAGCGCGCGGCAAAGTACCGTCCGCTTCAAGATTTTGTCCCATGACCGACGTCGCCAACGCCAACGCTCCGAACGTCGCGATCAATGCTTGATTCCAACCCATTATTAGTCCTTTCAGTAAAAATTCAGGAACAGTCGTTCCGCCCCTCATTTTACCTTCTTCCCACGCTAGCGACAAGCGCTCGACGCCCTAAAAACGAGCGTAAAAAAACCGCCGCGGAACTTCCATAGCTCCGCGGCGGTTCGACTTTACGTTAGCGCGTCGGCGTCGTCATAATTATTGCAGCGGCGCGAAAACGGCGTCATTCCAGACTCGTTTCGTCCGCGTAGTTCGACGGGGAGTCTTCGTCCCATTCCGGTTCCGGCGCGTCTTCGTCGTCGGCCGCAAAGTCGGACTCCACGACTGCGGTATAAGGATCGACCGGCGCTTTCTCTTGGATCGCGCCATGCTTGGACCCGTACATACGACCGCCGATAAAACCGGCTAACGCGATCAATACCACGACGCCGACGATCGGTAAAAGACCGCCGCTCTTCTTCGACGCTTTGCTCATGAACTCGCTCCTAGCGTTTTGCCGACTCGCAAAGCGCGCCGACTCTCTCCTTTTAAAAATTCATCGTAAACGTTATCGGCTCGCGTCTCTAAAAATTTCAATAATATTTTCATTTCACGCAACCTCGTCATCTTACCTATTACGCGACCGTCGTCCTCGTTTATCTCCGCCAAAGTTAATTTAGATAAACCACGATTTCTACGCAAGATAATAATTATTAGCCGGACTCGAAATGTCGTCTTTATTACTTATAGAGTCAACTTGTCGGGACTTTTCAAAATCGTTACAATCAGTATAATGACAAAATCGAGTCGAATGGTTTGACTCGTGTAAAATTCCGTCGCCGTCTAAGGTCGACGACCTGTAGCAACGTATTTAGAATAGGTCAGAGCAATGCTTGATCGTAAATTCATTTTGGACAACATCGACGCCGTTAAAGAAAATTGCAAGAATCGTAACGTCGTCGCCGACGTCGATCGTTTCGTAGAGTTGGAAGTCGCTCGTCGTGAAAAACAGCGCGAGATCGAAGTTCTCAATCAAGAATCGAACGCCGTTTCCAAGTCGATCGGCAAATGCAAGACTCCTGAAGAACGCGAAGCGAAGAAAGAAGAAGGTCGCCTCGTTCGCGAAAAGATCGCCGCGCTCACCGTCGACCTCAACGCCGTCGAAGCCGAACTCGATAAGATCCAACGCGGTATTCCGAACATGGCGCACCCGGATTCCCCGATCGGTAAAGACGATACTTGCAACTGCGTCGTCGGCTACGGCAAGACGCCCGTCCC
This sequence comes from Thermoguttaceae bacterium, assembly GCA_045599605.1. Lineage (GTDB taxonomy): Bacteria > Planctomycetota > Planctomycetia > Pirellulales > Thermoguttaceae > RUG369. The sequence continues at coordinate 23,306 of JAZRWE010000001.1, read as the reverse complement.
GCAATGGTCCGAAGGATTCAAGCCGCTCGACCACGTCGAACTCGCTGAAAAATACGACCTTATCGACTTCGAAGGCGGCGCTCGCGTCGCCGGCGCGGGGTTCTACTTCCTCAAGAACGAAGCCGTTCTCCTCGAACTCGCGCTCGAACAATTCGCGCTCTCCAAGTTGATGCAACACGGCTTCACGCCCGCGATCACGCCCGACCTCGCTAAAAACGACGTCCTTCAATGCACCGGCTATATCCCGCGCGGCAACGAATCGCAGATCTACTCCATCGACGGGACCGACCTCAGCTTGATCGCCACCGCTGAGATCACGCTCGGCGGCTTGCTCGCGAACCAAACTGTCGATTCCGAAGAACTTCCGCTCAAGCTCTGCGGTATCAGCCACTGCTTCCGTACTGAAGCGGGCGCGGCGGGTCGCGCCTCGCGCGGTCTCTATCGCGTCCACCAATTCAGCAAAGTCGAGATGTTCATCTTCTGCTTGCCGGAACAAAGCGAAGCGTTCCACCAAGAACTGCTCGGTATCGAACGCGAGATCTTCGACGACCTCGAGATCCCTTACCAGATCGTCGACACCGCCACCGGCGACCTCGGCGGTCCCGCGTATCGCAAGTACGATATCGAAGCGTGGATGCCCGGCAGAAACTGCTACGGCGAAGTCACCAGTACCTCCAACTGCACCGACTACCAAGCTCGCCGCCTCAACGCGCGCTATAAGGTCAAGGGCGAAAAAGGGACCAACTTCGTTCATACGCTCAACGGCACCGCGGTCGCCATCAGCCGCGCGCTTCTCGCCGTGCTCGAAATGGGTCAACAAGAAGACGGCACGATCGTTATGCCGAAAGTCTTGCGTCCTTATCTCCCGTTCGAAAAGATCGGTCCTAAGAACTGAATCTAGCATTACTTAACGTTTGCGCGCGCCGGTTGGATATTCGTCCTTCGCGGTGCGCCTTTATCCCAGGAACCTGATATGTTCGACGTCTGTCCCCTCTTCGGGTTGCTCAATTTCCCGCTGATCTGGCTCGCGATACCTTTGGCGGTCGCGTTCTCCCTGACCTATGCGGGCACGCGCGCCGAAGCGCCGAAAGAGATCCTCAAACGCGCCGCTAACGTCGCGTTCTGGCTCTTTTTCTTTATGATCCTCATCGCCGTCGTCTTATACTTCGCCGTATAAGTTCGTCCGTATGCGTAGTCGCGGCGCCGCGTTACTGCGCGACGTACGACGCCTCTGTCTGCCGCCGCAACGCAAGTTAATATGACCCGCGTGTGCGGCTATTTTTATTATAAAGGAAGACGTTATGAGCGCGCCGAATCGCTCCAAGACCAATCCTCTCGTATCCCTCCTTAAATTATTAGGTTCCATCGGTCTCGGCGTCGCGATCATGTGCGTCCTCGCCGTCGCTATGGGCTGGGCGACTTTCATCGAACGCGAGATGGGAACGCCCGTCGCGCAACAACTCGTCTACGCTTCAAACTGGTTCTACGCGCTCATCGGCTTGCTCGCCGTCAATATCCTCGCCTCCGCGCTCGTTCGCGTACCTAAAATAACCACTGCGGGCAAAGCGCTTACGCCGTTTTTCCTCGCGCACCTTGGGGTCCTTCTTCTCCTTGCGGGGTGTCTTGCCACCGCGAAATTCAGCGCGAAAGCGCGCGCTATCGTCCCCGAGGGTACCGGCGTGGAAAAAGCGATCGACGTCGATTCGAGACTCTTCGAATTTGCCGTTCGCGATATCGCCGCCAAGCGTACCGAAGCGCCTACCAAGATCGAGATCCCGTTTGTCGGCGGCCCGATGAACTGGCGCGATTACGAAAAGCTCGAGAACTGGAAGACCGACGTTTCCGAACCGCTGCTCGCGCAACGCCCCGAAGGCAAGTTCTTCCAAAACCTTGCGAAAGGCGCGTCAAAACTCAGTCACAAAGCCGCGTTCCGCGCCGCGCGTTTGGCGCGTAACGTCAAGCCCGGCGTTATTTACGACCGCGACGGACTTAAACTCGAAGTCCTCGATTATATCACGTACGGCGAATTTGCGCCGGCTCGACCGCTCAAAGGCGAGCTCGTCGTCGCCGGAAAAGCCAAGCCGTTCGAACTCAACTTCGATTACGACCTCAACGCCCCGACGACCGACGCGCTCGCGTCGTCGCGCCGCGCGCAACGCGTTACGCTTGACGACGGCGTTCGCGTCGTCTATATGATAGCCGACTCGCAACAAGACTTCGACGCGTTCCTCAACGCCACGCCGGTATTGGACGAGACGGTTACCGACCCTAACGCCGAATTTGGCAACGATCATGTCGTGCTCTACGTCGACGGCGTTCGCTATCAAAAGCCGCTCGCCGACCTCGATCTGCTCGCGCGCTACGGCGATCTCGACTCCCAACGCGACGCGCTCGCGATACAAAAAGAAGAGATAGCGCGAAGGCTCAAGTTGGAAGCAGACCGCGACGACGTCGCCGACGCCGAAAAAGACGCCGCGAAACCGCTCGCCACGACCTCGCGTGAAGACCTTATCGCGCAAGGCGAGGAATTGCGTAAACTTAGCGAGAAGATGACCTCGCTCGCCGACGCCGCCACCGACGCCAATTCGGATCCCGAGAGCCTCGCGGAATTCAACGCGGCGCGTCAAGCGTTTGAACGTCAACGCCTTCTGAACTACCTGCATACCACTTGGTCGCAACTTGAAGCGACGACCCCGACCTCGAAAGAGTTCCGCGAAACGCTCGAGAAGATGCAGAACCAAAACGACCTGCGTCTCGCCGACGTCGAAAAGCTCGTAGCCGCGACGACACTTGGCGACTCCGGTTGGAAGATCGTCGGATTCCAGACCTCGCCGACGCTCGTTCCCGGCGCCGAAGAACTGCAAGGCTGGTCCGCAATGGCGCAACTCGTTTCCCCGCAAGGCGAAACTTGCGAGATCTCGCTCTTCTCCGATATCTTCGAACGCAATAAGTTCCCGACGAACGGCAGAGTCTACGGCGCGTTATGGCTCGAACGCGCGATGGGTGACGACAACGAATACGGCCGCGCGTGGAGTAAAGCGCTCGACAAGCCGAAACTCGAACTCATGCAAGACCTTAGCGGTCGCGTCGCTTATCGCGTCAACGACGGCGCCAATCACGTCAAGACCGGCGTTCTCGAAACGACCGTCGTCGACGAAGCGGCCGCGCTCGCCTCCGCCGAGGTCAAGCTTCCCGGCAACGCAATCGAAGCCGTTAAATTGTCGCAGATCCCGATGCAAGACGAGATCGGCTCGCGTCTTGCGCCGTCGATGTTCCAGAAAGAGCAAGCTAACGAGTTCTACGGCAAAGCGCGCGTCCGCGTTACGCTCGACGACGTCGTCGAAACGTTCCTGCTGCGCACGATACCACTAGAAAGCGTTACGAAGGAACAACTTCCCTATATGGAACGCCGTATCGTCTCCTCCAAACGTCAAGCGACGATCCGTCTTGTCGACAAAGAGATCGACCTCGGCGCGACGCTCTTCGTCAAGAAGTTCTCCGCCGTCTACGAACCCGGTTCCGCCACCGCCGCTTCTTTCTCCAGTCTGACGCGTATCCTCCCGCCCGGCTTAACGCTTGAAGAACAACGCGTTAAAGCCTACGAAGACGACTCGAAAGACGTTCTCATCCAGATGAATCGTCCCGGCGTCATCCGCCCCGAGGGCTCCAAGAAGACCTACTGGGCGTATCAAGATTCGTTCCGCGGTCCGTTCAAGCCCGGCGACGCCGAATTTGACGCGGTCGTGCAAGGCAAGATCTTGCCCGGCGAAACGAAACCGCGAGAATCGATATATCACACGATCGTAACGCTTAACGACGACCCCGGTCGCGGTATGAAATACCTCGGCTCGTTGCTCGTCGTCTGGGGAACCGCTATGCTTGTCTACCGCCGAAAGAATCGCAAGTTCGACGCCGTCGCGAAAGAGATCGCCGTCGAACAAGTCCCCGTAACCGCAGACGGAGTCAAGAATTCCGGTAAAGCCTCGACCACGCTCGTCGCCGCGCTCGCTATCGTCGCGACGCTCTGCGCGATACTTCCTCAACTCTACGCCGACGAGGTCGTGCCTCCGGACGCGAAGAAGCGCCACAAGATTGCCGTCGGCTCTAAGTCGTTAGACTGGAACACGTGGAAGCTGCTCCCGGTCTACGATGGCGGTCGCCGTCAGCCGCTCAACACGTTCGCCGAGATCCTCGTTCGCGACGTGACCGGCTCCAAGACCCCGACTATCGTGTTGCCCGAAGAAACGCTGCAACGCCTGGAAAGCGGTAAACCGCTCAATTTCCCGTCGTTAGAGGAATTCCTTAACGATCTTGCCGACGGCGATACGAAGCCGTCCGCGGAGAAACGCGCCGAACAAGAACAATGGTATAAGGAAGTCGCCGCGCAGGCCGTCGATCGCCAACAAGACGCCGCGAAACGACTCCGCGCCGCGTTCCCTAACGGTAAGAAACGCTTCCAAGCGGCGGAACTGCTCTTCTCTTGGCTCGTCGAACCCGAGATCTGGGAATATGTTCCGTTCGTACAAGACCCCAAAGACGTCGTCGCCGTCGAAGTTCTCAAGCGCTTGCCGGAAGAATGCGCCAAACGCGGTTCGAAACTCTCGCCCGAGGATTTCGACGCCGTCGATCCTAGCGGCAAGTCCCGCGTCGACGCTTTCCGCGCGCTTGCGCGTGCCGACGCCTCTAGATCCGACCAGCTCAAAGCGTTAGACAAGTTCGACGACAAACTCGCGTCCTATCGCTCCGTCTCGTACGTGCCCACGCAAACGCCGTCGACAAGACCGACGTTCTATCTCAACAAGATCTTATACGGCGACAACGGCAGCGCTATGAGCATGATGGCGATGATGGGCGGCGCTCACTCTATGGAGCAAAGCGCGCTCACGAAGCTCGACGTCGCCGCCGATACCGTCGAACGACTTATGTCTCGCGAGAAACGCGCCGTGCGTAAAGAGTCGCCGTTCAACGATAAAGAATACGTCTTGCGACGCAGGACGCCGGTCGTCGGCGACGCGCAAGTTCGTGAAACGCTTGCGCTTGCGAAACAGATCGCGACGCTCGTCTCGCTTGGACGCCGTTATCCCATCCAGACCTCGGGCTACCTCTACGAGAAACTCCTCGCCTCCTTGACGCAGACGCTTGACGACCTCGAAGCGCACCGCGACGCGATCATGGCGGAAGAAAAATTCTCGCTCGAATACCGTAAAGAGATACAACGCTGCGTCGCCGCGTTGCAATCGATCGTCGACGATCTCGAACACGCGTATCTCGCGCTCACCTCGGAACCTCCGAAGACGCTCAACGTCTTGCCGGTCGTGCAAAACAGCCTCTTCCGCGCGTCCGATTCGCAAGACTCCCCGTGGCTCGCGCTGCAGACCGCGCTCTTCGCGTCCGATACCGCGTACGCAAGATTCGTCGACCCGACTCTCTACTCGCCCGACGCGTTGCCCGCCGACGCGAGCGCGATACCGACCGACGCCGAAAAGCTCTCGCCGTTCGACGACCTCGCCGAAGCGTTGCGTAAATCTATTGCCAATAGCAAATACGATCGCCCCGTCTCCAACGCGTTCCTGGAAGCCGCGCAAGCGTATCGCGATCGCGACGCCGCCGAACGCGCGACGCGATTCAATACCGCGATCGCCGACCTTGCGCAAGCGCTCGAAGCCGTCGCTCACAACGCCGAATCCAAACGCGTCGAACTCGCGCAACGCGCTATCGAAAATGAAGACGCGAGAAACGAGTTCCTCGCAAAGACTTGCTACGACGTTCCTAAGGGCTTGCGCGCGGAGTTGTTCTACAACCGACTCAACGCGTTCTACTGGAACTGGGTCGCGTGTCTCGCCGCGCTCGCTTGCTTCGCGATATCCTATATCCGTCAGCTCGTTTATTATCTGACGAAGAAGGAACGACTTAGCGAATACTTATTCTTTACGCTCGGACTCGCGTTCCTGGGCGCAAGTTGCGTCGTCGCGTTCCTTGGGGGCGCCACGCGCGCGTATATCACCGGCTGGGCGCCGGTCGCCAATATGTTCGAAACGGTCGTATTGCTCGCGTTCCTCATCGCCGCTATCGCGATAGGTTACGCCACCGCGCCCGCGTGGTCCGTATCCTATCTCAAAGCGTGGCGCTCGACCGCGTTTCCGTCGAAACGTATGGCGCAAGACGAGTTGCGCGTCGCGAAAACGACGCTTATTCCGCGCTTGGCGCTCGTCGGGTACTGCTTCTTCGTCGCCTTCCGCGTCTGGCGTTCCGGGCACGAAGACCTGCCGATCGTCGTCGGGCTTTTGCAGACCTTCCGCGAAGCCTTCGCGATGAAGGGTGCGCTCGACAGCCTCGCCGTCCTCGCAACGTTCCTCTTCGTCGTCTGGAGCGTTCCACGCTTTATCGTCGCGCTCCTCGCGCTCGCGTGCTTCCCGAAGACGCTCTGCGCGCGTCCCGACCTCGAAGGCGATAAGAAACAAAAACGCGGCGCCATCGGTTCCGAGATCGTTCAACGTAAAGCGTTTATTACGGCTAGTTGCATCATCGCGCTCGCAGTCGCGGCTTCCGCGTACTTCAACTCCGTCGAGTTCAACCCGAACATCCGTCCGCTCGTCGCGATCCTCCGCAGCAACTTCTGGCTCACGATACACGTCATCGCGATCATCGTCAGCTACGCGCTCGGCTCGATCGCCTGGGTCGTTGCGATCACCTCCTTAGCTTCCTATATCTTCGGCAGTTACGGTCAGAAGCCGGTCAAACGTTCCGCGACGGAAACGACGGCGGCGGTCCGTGCCAAAGACGCTAAGAACGCAAAGAAACAACGCAAAGACGCTCGCAAGGACCGCGCGACGCAACCCGCGCTCGAGACCGGCGACGTAGTCCCCGCGACCGGCGAAGCGCAAGTGGAAACGCAAATTGCGCAACAAGAAGAGTTCGAACCGGCGTATTCGCTCAAAGTCGCCCCGATCGTCGCGACGATGATCCGCAGCGCCGTCCTCTTCCTCCTGGCGGGCGTCATTCTCGGCGCGCGTTGGGCGGACTTCAGCTGGGGACGGTTCTGGAGCTGGGACCCGAAAGAAGTCTGGGCGCTCGTCACGCTGTTGATCTACCTCGTCGTACTTCACGTTCATAAGATCAGCGGCGGCAAGCGGTTCGCGCTTGCGATCGGCGCTAATATCGGCGCGCTCGCCATCTTGATGACTTGGTACGGTCTGAGCTTCGTCATGGGCGGCGGACGTCACGCCTACGCTGCGGGCGAATCCGGCAAAGTCGCCGTGCTCTACATCCTATTTACCGTCGACCTGTTGTGGGCGTTACTCGCGTGCGCTCGCTACTGGTTCGAAAAAGCCAAGCGTCGCGCAAAGTAAGCTCGCAACGCCTATTACGTCGTCAATTCTTTCGTTCGCATCGTAGCGTCACAACGCGTTTATCGTAAGAGAAGTTATGCCAAGATTATCATTTCAACCGCTCGGCGACAGCTGGACCCTCGTCCTCGTACTCTTAGCGGCGACGATCGCGTGCTCGGTATACCTGTCCCTTCAACGCTCCGCGCGCGCCGCGAAATTCGATTGGAAACGCAAGTTCGAACTCGGCTTACGTCTCGCGTTGATCGCGCTCCTCGCGGCGTTGTTTGCGCGGCCGTCGCTCGTCGTTACCGAGAAAGAAGAATTGCCCGCCTCGATCGCGATCCTCGTCGACGACTCCGAGAGTATGTCCATACGCGACGAAGCCGACGAAGCTAGTCGCTATGAAGCGCTGCAAAAGCTCTTTACCGACGCAAGTACGCCTTTTGCCGCGCTTTGCGAGAAATTCGACGTGCATGCCTACGCGTTTAGCGACGTGCTGACGGAACTCGATATCGCCGACGGCGCTATTGCGTTTCCGCAAGACGCGCAAGGTCGCGAAACGAAACTCGGCGACGCGCTCACCGAGACGCTGCGAACTACCGCCGGAAAACGACTGCTCTGCGCGATCGTACTCTCCGACGGCTCGCAACGCGTCAAGAGCGCCGAAGACGCTATCTCCACGCAAGACGCGGCGTTACGCCTACGCGACGCCGAGTTGCCCGTCTACGCGACCGCGTTCGGATCCGATAACGTCGCCGCCGTGACGCGCGACGTCGCCGTGTCCGATCTGCGCGCTAACGACCAAGTCTTTCTCGGCAACGAGCTTACCGTCTCAGGTCAGGTGCGTCTACTCGGCTGCGCGGGCATAGAGGTCCCTCTTACGCTCTCCCTCGAAACGCCGGAAGGCGAGATGCAAATCGTAGCGGAAACGACGCTTAAGACGGAATCCAACGACGCGACGCTTCCCTACCAATTCACGTGCGCGCCCTCCGCGCCCGGGCAATGGAAGCTCGACGTCGCCGCGCCGACGCTTGAACACGAACTGCTCGACGCCAATAACCAACTCAGCGCGTTCGTCGAGGCGATCGACCGCGGTATCGACGTGCTATACGTCGAAGGCACAAGACGTTACGAACAGAACTTCCTGCGTCTCGCGCTCGACGCGTCTTCCGACGTTCGCGTGCGATACTGGCGGCCGTCCACCGCGTCGCTTATCGCCAAGTCGCCGAACAAGACCGAAGCGGAGATGATCGCGCAGTACGCCGCGTCGCGTAAATCGTTAGAAAAAACGTTCTTCTCGGAAGGGAAGTTCGCAACATACATCCTCGGCGACGTCGACGTTACTGCGTTTCAACCTAACGAGTTAAAAGCGCTTCTGAAAATGGTCGAAGAAGGCGCGGGGCTAGTCGTTCTCGTCGGCGAACGCTCGCTTGGCGCCGGCGGTTACGCCGATTCGCCGCTAGCCAAAGCGTTTCCGGTGCAGACTAGCGACGCCGACCGCATCGAGCTCAATACCGACCTCTCGTCGATCGATTCGCAACTCCCGTTAGAAGAACGTCTTCGCGTCGCGTCCGAGTACCGCGTGGAACTAGCCGGCGGGGCGACGAAAAACGACTTCGTAACGCGTCTGAGCCTCGACCCGAAGAAGAACGCCGAACTCTGGGCGAGTATGCCCGCGCTCAATTCGTTATACCGTCTTGGGAAGCTCAAGCCGAACGCGCAGACGTTGCTGACCGCGCGCCCCGTCGATAAGCAGGGCAAGATCGTCGAGAAATCGAAGCCGGCGCCTCTCCTAGTCGCGCACCAATACGGTCTTGGACGCGTCGTCGTCCTCGCGACCGACTCCACATGGCGTTGGCGTATGCGCGGTAAAGAGACCGAGCACTCCAAATTCTGGCGGCAATTAGTCTTATGGTCGGCGAAATTCGACGACCTACTTGAAGGCGAATTAGCGGCGGAACTAGAACGCACGCGTTTCGACGTCGACGAAGACGTCGACCTGCGCGTCGTCTATCGTCCGAAGCCTGGCGAAGACCTCTCGGGCGCGAAAGTAGCCGCTTCGATCGTCGCCCCCGACGGTACGCGAGAAGAACTGCAACTCGTAGAAGAAAACGGCTTATGGCGCGGTCAAGGTCATAAGACGCGCGTACCCGGCGACTATCTTGTCGAAGCGCGTCTGCTCTCCGCTTCCGGCGACGTCCAACAAACGGCGCAAGCGCGGTTCCTGGTCTACGAACGCAATCTCGAACTGGAACGCCCGCAAGCCGACCCCGCCGCGCTAGCCTCGATCGCCGAGATCGCGCAAGGCCGCTACGTCGAACGCGACGAGTTCCCCGCGCTGCTCGAAGAGCTCTTGCAGCGCCGCGATACCATCGCCGACTATCGCGAAGTCGACCGCTCGCTATGCAGTACCTGGACGTTCTTCGCGCTGTTCGTAGCGCTCATGACGCTCGACTGGATACTAAGAAAACGCTGGGGCATGGTCTGAACCGCCCCCTCAAACCCGAAGCCGCGACGGCGCCGGATCCACGCGATCCCGGCGCCGTCATTTTTTCTTGGCGTCGCGCCCCTCGTAATATAGCGAACGCGATTTAAATAGTTAAAAATAGTTGGCAGTTCCTCGTAACTGACGTATAATATCTATACGGCGAATTATGTTATTAATTGAAAGGCGTCGTAGAGATGGCAGACCAACTTGACGAACAAGCGGAACAAAACGCGCAAGCAGAATTAAATACGGAAGAATTAAACGCGGATCGCGTGAACGAGACAGACACGATCTCGCTCGAACTGAGTTATGTTCCCAAAGTCAATTTCGCGGTGCAACAGAACCTTGTTCCGATATTCCATACGCTCAACGTCGTCAACGATACCGATCGCGCGTTGAACAATATCCGTATCGTCGTCCAAACCTCCCCGGAATTTTTACAACCGTCGGAGATCTTCATCGACCATATCGAACCGCGTTCGGAGGCGACCGTCGAGAAATTCGACGAAAAACTCTTCTATTCCGTTCTCGCCGACCTTTCCGAACGCGTTCGCGGCGAGATCAAGCTCGAACTCTATAGCCAAGACGCCGGTATGCCGGAAAGATCCGTCGTCGAACAAACGTTCCCCGTCGACCTGCTCGCCTACGACGAATGGCAAGGCTGCGACACGAATCCAAGCCTCTTAGCCGCGTTCGTCACTCCAAATCTCGATTCCGTCTCCAAGCTCCTGACCGCCGTCGGCGACCGTCTCAAAGCGCAAGGCAAGTCGCCTAGCCTCGACGGCTATCAAGCCCAAGACCCGGGGCGCGTCTACGAAGTCGTACAGACGATCTTCGAAGTCGTTAGAAGTCAGGGCGTTCGCTATCTCAATCCTCCCGCGTCTTTTGAATCCGAGGGGCAACGCGTTCGCTTTGTCGACGCTATTCTATCCGACAAACTCGGCGCGTGTCTCGATATGTCTCTGCTTTTCGCCTCGGTCCTCGAAGCGGCGGGACTGAATCCCATTATCGCGCTTCAACGCGGGCATGCGTACGTCGGTTGTCACCTGAAACCTGAAGCGTTCTCGGAATCCTTCACCGACGACCTGCAAGCGTTACGCAAACGCGCTGAAGTCAATTACCTGCTCGTCTTCGAATCGACGCTTGCGCTCGACGGCAATAACGCTTCTTTTGTCGACGCGGTAAATACCGCGCGTAAAAATCTTCATATAGCAGACGAGTATTTCCACGGCACGCTCGACGTCAAACGCGCGAGACTCGAAAAGATCCGACCGCTGCCGTTACGTCGCGGCGCGGAGAACTCCGGCGAACCGAGTATCGTCTTAGATCTCGAAAGCGCGGCGACATACGACGATTCCCACGCGTCCCGTGATATCATGCCGTACGACGTTCGCGTCGACGACGAACCAACTACGCCGAAAACGCGTATCGATCGCTGGAAACAGAAACTCCTCGACCTCTCTCAGCGCAACAGATTCCTCAACTACCGCGAGGACAAAAAAACGTTGCATTTCGTTCTACCGGAAGACCTTCTCGCGTCGTTAGAAGACAAACTCTACGACGGTAAAGCGTTTTCCATCTGTCCGCTCGTCGCCGACGAAAACGATAAACGCGTTAGAGCGACGACCGATCTCCGAGAAACGGCGAAACAGTACGACGAAAAGTTACGCTATAACTTCGAACGTCAGACGCTCAATTGCCGCCTTGGGATCGATCGAGACGAAATGAATAAACGTCTTAAAGATATCTCCAAACAGGCGCAGAAGTTCCTGCAAGAAAGCGGTTCCAACGCGCTATATCTTACGCTCGGAAAGATAGAACGTCCCGACGCTAAAGATAAGACCGTCAAACGTTTCGCTCCGTTGCTCCTCATCCCTGTGCGCGTTTCGGGCAACCCCAATAAAGACGGTTACTCCCTATTGCGTTCCGACGAAGACGCGATGATAAACGTCACGTTATTCGAACTTATGCGACGCGATTACGGCAAGGAGATACGCGGACTCGATCCTAACGACCTGCCTACCGACGACCACGGTCTAGACGTCGAAAAGATCTTCAAGATCGTTCAACAAGAACTCATTGGACTCACCGGCTGGGAATTGCACAAAGAGATCTCGATATCTCTCTTCTCATTCCAGAAATTCGTTATGTGGAGCGACTTAAACGACCATATCGACGAGATCTCGAGCGCGCCCGTCGTCCGGCATTTAGTCGAGACGCCCGATCGCGCGTATGTCGACGGCGTCAAACAGGTCCAATCCAACGAGCTCGACGCTTCTTATCCCTACTCCAAGATCGTAACTCCGCTCAGCGCCGACTCTTCGCAACTCGCCGCGACGATCGCCGCGGAAAAAGGCAAGAGCTTCATTCTGCAAGGCCCTCCCGGAACCGGTAAGTCGCAGACTATTACCAACATCATCGCGCACTGCCTCTACAACGGTAAGAAAACGCTCTTCGTCGCCGAAAAACGCGCCGCGCTCGAAGTCGTATACTCCCGCTTGTGCAACTTAGGACTAGGACCGTTCTGTCTCGAATTACACTCGAATAAGTCCGGTAAACAACAGATCTTAGACCAACTCCAAGAGGCGTTGAACGTCGTCGAGGAAGCGCAACCGCAGTCCTGGCAGGAAACGACCGACAAACTCGAAGAACTTAAACGCGAATTGAACGACTACGTCAACGCGCTCCATACGCCTTACGTCAACGGACTCTCGCTCTACGACGCGCTATCTTGGCTAGAAGCGCGCGTCGAACTTAACGACGTCGTTCCGGAGTTCACGGCAAATTGTTCGTTATTAACGATACAAAAAGCGCCCTTCGAAGCCTATATCCGCCTCGGTTCCGACCTCCAAAACGCCGCCGGGACGATACCCTGCGACGCGTGGGCTAAACTCGCTCCTTTCGGCGTATTTAAGTGGTCCCCGAAGTTTGTCGAGGGAGTCTGTAATTCCGCGCAAGCGCTTATCGCAACAAACGATATGGCGCGTTCATCTTTCAACGCGTTCGCAAGTCGTTTAGGCGCGGGGAAAAATGACGACCGCGACGAACTTGAACGCGTATACAAACTTGTCGACGTTCTCGTCGAATCAAGGCTCGACTTACCCGCGGGCGCCTACGACGCGCAATGGGCTCAAAACCTGCCTAAATACCGACGCGTTATCGAGTTGGCGCGTCGTCTTGACGCGAACTACGCCAATCTGCAAACCGCGGGCGTAGGTCTCGCTATCGCCGACCCGTTCGCGAAATACGCGCATCTCGAATTCGACGCGCACAATGACGCTTTATCGCCCGAGATAAACGGTTCTTCCGAGTTGTTCACGCAAGCCAAGAACGCTTACAACGTCTTTGAGCGTTTCTACTTAGCGACTCACAACCTCTTCACGCGTCTAGGAATCGGGCGAAACAAGTCGGGGCGCGCCATCGCGAAAGTCGGCGCCGTCGTCGAAGCGCTCGCCGAGCATAAGACGCCCGCAAAGCAGTTGTTGCAAGAAGATTGGAAAGAGTTTTCCGCAAACGCGCGTCAACTTCTGCGTTCGCTTCAAGATATAGAAAAGCATCGACTTGCGACAGGTCCGTACGACCTAAACGACGTCGACGAGCTCACGTTTGACTCCGACAACGCCTCGACGCTCCCGAATCGCGCGTTCGAGTTTGCGAAGAAGTACGCCGACGTCGCCGCAACAGAAAACGCCTCGTCATTGGCCAGTAGTCTAAACGACGCGGTCGCGGCGCTTAACGAACTACTCCCCGCGGCGGCGACGGCGTTGTCGACGCTAGAATTACAAGACGCGCCTACAGAAGACGTTATCGTGTCTTATCTTCCGCTATTCCAACATCTTGCGAAATTACCTCCTAAGTCTGTAAAACTATTTTCCGCAGACTGGTCCAACGTCGCGCCCAAACTCCGTCAAGGAATAGCCGCCGCGAAGAGATACGCCGATCTCAAACGCCAATACGCCGAATACGATCTCGACGTTCTTAATAGCGACGTTCTCCATAACGCGTATAATATCGCGGTATTGCCGCAAGGAATGTACGCGCTGCGCAATATCCGCAACGCGTCGAACGTCAATATAGCCAACCTGTCTCTTGCCGAACTACAAAAAGAGTCGCAAGACTCGGCGCAACCGTTCCTCGACGATTACGTAGACCTGCTCGATCGTCTATTTGTCGATACCGAGGAGATCTTACGATACCTTAACGTCGATCCGTTTGCCAACGAAGCGAAGACGACGACTTTATTTGACGTGTTCAACGTCTTCGGTTCCGCCGTCTATCCTTCCGACGCGTTCTTTAATTCGCCGTGGGAAGAAAGTTCCGCAATACTTCGCGAGACGCTCGAGCTTCTCAAGCGCGAAAACGAATTGAAGCTCAACTTACGCGAATACGACGTTGAAAAACTTGTTTCCTACGACGTCGCCGCCGCGAGAGTAAAACACGATAAAGCGGCTTCGGCGTTCTTCCTCTTCCGCTCCTCCAAGAAGAAGGCGTTGCTCAACGAGTTACGCGCGACGACGCTCAACGGCGCGCCGTCGCTGACCTTCGAAAGCGTTCCGCAACTCCTCAACAGCGTCGATGCGTTACAAAAACTACGCGAAGAAACGCGCTCGCGTCAAGACCGTATAGGCGCCCTACTCGCCAACCCGTTGCGCGTCGGCGCTTTGTCTTGCGATATGCTCGAACGCTATCTCGCGCTCGGACAAAAACTTTACGACTGCGCCAAACGTCTCGACTCGTCGTTCGACGTCTCGCGAGTATGGCGTGGAATCGGCGCTCTCTGGGCCAAACGCGCCGACGGCAACTCCAACGAGAATCGTATTTGCGAGAAATTCGAACACGGCGTGGAACGCTATCGCCAACAAACGCCGACTTTCATCGGTAACGCGCTCAAAGTCGCTGACGAATGCGTAAAATTCAAAGCCGAACACGAATACAACCGCGAGCTCTGTGAGCAACGCTTTGCGGAAGAATGGAACGATCTCGAATCCGACTGGGCTCGACTCGAATCCTATCTCGAAACAGGCGACGCGCTTGCCAACGACGTTAACGCTATTGTTTCCAATAGTTATCGCGTTGGAGAATTCATGCGTTGGATCGGCTCGAAATGGACGCGTGAAAACTACGAAAACGGCTGGGGTAAAGCGCTTAACGACTTCAACGCCGCGTGGGAGCGCTACGTCGGCGCTTATCAAGCGTTGTCCCCGCTTTATTCAACTTGGAAACGCGATCTCTCGCAAGCGCGTAAGTTCGTCGACGCGCATCAAGCGGAAACGTTGCGACGTTTCGACTTGCAGTCGTTCGACGGTTACGATATCGAACCCGACCTCGACGCCGGCGACGAGATCGTTCAACGCGTGGATGAGCTCCATCTCACGGGCGAAAATCTCAATATATTCCTTAACACGATCGCAAACGCCTGGTACGACCTAAACGACGCCGATTCCAATACAAGCAAGCTCGTCAAGGAGTTTATCGACGCTCGCGCCGAGTTCGACGCCGTTCTCCCGCCGCTGTGGGAAACGATAAAACGTTATCCGTTTAAGACTTCCGTAGACGCGTTCCCCGTCGACGCGCAACCCGAAAAACTCGACCTCGCCGCGCTGACCTCCGCGCTGACGGAATACGCCGCCGTCAAAGAAGAGCTCGACGCGACGTTGGCGGAATTAGCTGAACGCGCCGACTTTATCCAAAAGGGCGATAAACTCGCTCCCAACGCGGCGGAAAAGACGCTCGAAAAACTTGTAAAGCTCGACTCTATCGTCGTTTCCGACCAAGAACGCGACACGCTCGGCGCGTTGTTTGCCAACGTCGCGACGCCGGATCGTTACAGCGATCTCTTCCAAGACAGGATCGCCGTTCGCGAACAATACGACCAATTAAAGTCCGAGGTCGCGGCGTTAGAAACGACGACGGCTCATTCGCGACAACACTCGCCGCTGAACGCCGTAAACGTCTTCGACGCCGCCAAAGCGTTTGCCGACGTAGTTTTAGACCAATCCGACAACTTCGGCGCTTGGCAAAACTGGCTGGAAATAGCAAAGAAGGCTCAACCGATATACCCGCGATTCGTCGACGCGATCGCTTCCAACACGCTCCGGACCGAACTGATAGCGCAAGGCGTGCAATATCGTCTATACGAAGAATTTGCAAACGCGGTCGTCGGCTCTTCGCAACTCCTGCAAAAGGTCGTTTCCGATATCGAGCTTCAAGACCGCAATATCGCTCGATTCAATAAGTTAGACGCCAAATACGCAGAACTGGCGCGACGTCTGACGCTCTACGAGCTCGCGAAGAAATTGCCGTCGCTACGCAACGCGGAAAACTTATCCAAGAATACCGAACTAGGACTCTTGAAACACGAACTTAAACTAAAAAAGCACGCGAGATCGATCAGACAGATCCTCGGGTCGATACCGTCGCTATTGCGCACGCTCAAGCCGTGTCTGTTGACAAGTCCTTTATCCGTCGCGCAATACCTTCCCCCGAACGGCGAAAAATTCGACGTAGTCGTATTCGACGAAGCGTCGCAGATACCGGTCTGGGACGCTATCGGCGCAATAGCGAGAGGCGCGCAAGTCATCATTGTCGGCGACTCCAAACAGCTGCCTCCGACGAACTTCTTCCAACGCGCGACCGACGACGATAACGACGAAGTCGAGATCGCTGACGCGGAAAGCATCTTGGACGAATGCGGCGGCGCCGGCTTGCCGGAAGTCATGCTCAAATGGCACTACCGTAGTCGCCACGAAGCGCTTATCGCGTTCAGTAACGACCGTTACTACGACGGTAGACTGAAGACGTTCCCTTCGTCCGATCGCTCTACGACCGGCGTTCGCTTCGAATTCGTCCAAGACGGAGTCTACGACCGCGGCAATACCGCGACTAACAAGAACGAAGCGCGAAAACTCGTCGCCGACGTCGTCAAAAAGCTACGCGATCCGAGTTTCGCCGATAAGTCGCTCGGCGTCGTTACGTTCAATGAAGCGCAAAAAGACGTTATCGAAGATATGCTCGACGAAGAACGCCAAAAGCATCCTGAGATCGAACCGTTCTTCGCCCCGGATCGACGCGAACCTGTCTTCGTGAAGAACCTCGAAAACGTACAAGGCGACGAGCGCGACGTCATTTACTTCTCTATCTGCTACGGTCCTACGCCTTCCGGAAAACTATCCCACAACTTCGGACCGCTCAACAAAGTAGGTGGCGAACGCCGCCTCAACGTCGCGATCACGCGCGCCAAAGAAGAAAACGTGGTCTTCTCGTCGTTCCACGCCGCCGATATCGACCTCTCGCGCCTCTCCGGCTCCTCTGGGGTAGTGAAGTCTCGCGGGGTCTACGACCTCAAACTGTTCCTCGAATTTGCCGAACGCGGCGGCGAACGCATCGTCTCCCAACAATCGTCCGCCGCGCAAGACAGCGCCGGGGTCGTCGAGAGCGTCGCAGAATTTCTACGCGAAAACGGCTACGACGTCCGCACTCGCGTCGGGTTCTCCAATGCGCGCGTCGACGTCGCCATCGTCGATCCCAATAACGCCAAACGCTATATCGTCGGCGTCGAATGCGACGGAACGACTTATCGCGATTCCGAAACGACTCGCGACCGCGTCGTCTTGCGCAAACAGATCCTCGAAGGGCTCGGATGGCAGATCCTGCGCGTCTGGTCCCCCGCTTGGCGATTCAGCCCCGCAAAAGCGCGACAAAAACTGCTGGACGAGGTCGCTAAGGCGATAGAACAAGACGCGACCGCGGCCGCCAATACCACGCCGGCCCCCGCGACGCCCGAAGTCGAGGAAGAGCCGCTACCGCCGGAACCGAAAGAGGTCGTCGAACCGCAACGCTTTGCTCAAAACGTCGCGCCGCCCAAGCCCTCAAAGCCTAGCGTCGAACAGGTCTATCCTAGCCTCGCTTACCTTGATTCCCAGCGTTGGTCCAACGCCTACGTGCCGCAAGCGCAGCGCATGTCCATGCTGACCGATCAGGTCGACCTCATAGTCGCGACCGAAGGCCCCATCCTCGAAAAGGTGTTGGAAAAACGCGTAAAAGGCTTGCTAAATATCTCGCGCACAAGTTCCGACTTCCGCCTCGTATTTGGACTAGCCATAAAAAACGCGCATGTTAAGCATACGGTAGAACAGGACGGACAACTCGTCTACTGGGCGCAAGACGTCGATCCTAATACCTACGCCGGGTTCCGCGCGCCTTGTCCGAACGAACCTAAACGCGAATTTCAAGAGATCCCGCTTTGCGAAATTATTAACGCCGGTAAAAAAATAGTGCAAGAGTACGGGCACGTCTCGGATCCCGAATTCTTACTGCGTCTAATTGTCCAGAAATTCGGCTTTACGCGTATTACCACGCAAATGAAAGATCGAATTTCTCAAAAATGAACTAACGCGTTTCTCTCGCAGTACCCCGTCGCGCAAGAAAATATTTCTTGTCGCGGCGGGGTATTGTTCGTATAATACCTAATATCGAACAAGAATATGGAGAATAACAAGTATCGACCTTCTTCAGGGGAGTCTATATGTACACATACACCGACGCGTTAACGATCGACAACGGCAAACTAGTCGCCGTTTCTTCTACCGCCGCCTCGATCGTCATTCCGCCCGAAGTCGTCGAGATCGCCGACGGGGTATTTGCCGACGTCGCGCCCAAACTTGTCGTCGAAGTTCATCCTGAGAACCGGAATTTCAAACTCGTCGACGGGTTTCTCTACTCGATCGACGACAAGGTCATATATCATTGTCCGCGCAATCTCAATAAACATTTGTCCCCGCCTAAAACAGTTGAAAGGATCGCTAAGGGTGCGTTTCGTAACGCGCAATTCACCGCGTTCCACATCCAAGATACGCTGTTGAGCTTCGATCTCGACGACTACTACTCCTGTAAGAATCTGGGCAGTCCTAAGGTCGAGCCGAATAACCCCGTCTATCGCAAGATCGATAATTTATTCTATCGCGTCGCGCGCGACGAAGAGGGACAAACGGATCTCGAACTCCTCGCCTACTACCCGACGTCGCCGGAACTCGCGCTACCCAACGAGTTAACGCGCATCCATCCGTTAGTAAAGATCCAAAAAAGCGCCGTAGCTAAGTTGACGTTGCCGCAACGCCTCGTCGAATTCTCCGACAAGTTTATTCAAGAACTTGTTATGAAGAGTCCGGAACTGCGCGAGATCGCCGTAGACGGCTCCAATCCGCGCTACCTTACTAGCGAAGGAGCGCTCTATCGCCGCGAAGAAGACCAAACGTTGACGCTCCTCGTTTGTCCTCCGAGCTACGACGGCGATCTGTCCCTCCTCCCCGGCACGACGACCGCCTTGCCGTTCGCGTTTCAAAACTGTTCCAAACTGCGTTCGGTCGCATTTCCGCCATCTTTTACGCCCGACGTTCTGTCCTACCTTGACGATTGCGTCTCGTTGAAGCATATTCGATACCCGGAGAACGCGAATTACAAGCGCGATAAAGACGCGATCGTTTCTCGCGACGGCAAAACGCTTTACGGTCGCGTCGATAAAGAGAGCGATTGTTTTGTCGCGCCCCCCGGCGTCGAACGCGTCGCAAGACTAGCGTTTAGCGCGGACGAGACGTTAAAGAATCTGTATTTCACCGACAACTTGAAGTATATCGATTCCGGCGCGTTTTCCGACTGCGCCGCGCTCTACGACGTCGAACTGCCGGATTCGCTTGAAGTTATTGGCGATAAAGCGTTTCAGAATTGTTCCAACTTGAAGGAATTCAACTTTCCGCGCTCGGTCGTCTCGATCGGGTTCGAGGCGTTTGCGCAATGCGCGTCGCTGACGTCCGTATCGTTGCCGGACTCCGCGCAGTCGCTTGGCGAAGCGCTCTTCTACCAATGCGGCGCGCTGACTTCCGTCCGCTGTCCTAGCGCGTTGAAGACGATCCCAAAGAGCTTTTTGCGCGAATGCGTCTCCTTGCGGAAGTTCGATATGCCGAAAACGGTCAAAGCCGTCGGGGAATGCGCGTTCCTAGGTTGTTCGGCGTTGAACGATATAACGTTCTCGCCCCAATTACACACTATCGGGATGGGCGCGTTCGGAGGTTGCGCGTTCTCCGCGTTGAAACTGCCGCAAACCGTCAACTTCATCGAGCCGGCCGCGTTCTATAACTGCGCCAAACTCGAACAGATCGAACTGCCCGTCGCGCTTAACGCGCTTGCCGATAATACGTTCCAGAACTGCGTCGCGTTGAAGAGATTCGAGTTCCCCGAAGGATTCGAATGTATCGGAAGTTCCTGCTTCCGCGGCTGCGACTCGCTGACCGCCGTCACGTTGCCCGACTCGCTGAAGATTCTGTGCGAAGCCGCTTTCGCGCAATGCGCCAACTTGGTCGAAGTCAAATTCCCTAACGCGTTGACAAAGCTCGAGCCCGATATGTTCCTCGATTGCAAGGCGTTGTCGGTCGTCAAATTACCCGATTCGCTTACGACGATCGGTGAAAACGCGTTTGGTAACTGCGAGGCGTTACACAATATCGCGTTCCCCGAGGCGCTTACCTCGATCGGCGCTCGCGCGTTCTATCGCTGCAAGAACCTCGAAGCCGTCGCGTTCCCGGAGCAACTTGAAACGATCCACGACTACGCGTTTGCGGGATGTTCGTCGCTAACGAATCTGACGCTCCCTCCGAATATAACCTTGTTGCGCAACGGCGTGTTCAGTTCCTGCACGGCGCTAGAAAGCGTCGCGTTCAATACCAGTTTGACGACGATCTTGTCCGAAGCGTTCTCGCATTGCGCGTCATTAAGAACCGTAACGCTTCCGCCGAAACTCAACACCATCTATTCACGCGCATTTTCGGGCTGTTTTTCGTTAAAAAAGGTCATACTGGAAGGCATTCTCAACGGACTTGGAGAAAAAGCGTTTGACACATGTCCAAATTTGACGTTATTCCGTTATAATGACGGTACGCTCGAAAAGATCGTCGCGAAGATAAAAAATTATTGTCCCGAAGCGATCTCGTACAAGCAATGGCGGAAACTGCGCGCGCAATACGACGCCGCGTTTCCACTCGCGACCGCCGCGGCTCAATAAACCTACGTCGCCAAACGCGTCGCTCGACGCCGACGCGACGACCGTTCGCGACCGCGCGGCTCAACTTAAATATAACGTCAACAATAAATTATATTTACCCCGTGATTTGTTATGAAATACGAAAACGTATGCGTTGAAGCGATCGAATGCGCGCTGCCGACCGAGATCGTTACGTCCGACGAACTAGAGAACCGTCTTGCGCCGTTATACGACCGCTTAAAGCTGCCTTACGGCCGACTTGAGCTGATGACCGGGATACAAGAACGCGGACTCTGGTCGCGCGGGTCGCTGCCGGGCGATCAGAGCGTGTTGACCGCCGAGAAGCTTCTCAATACCACGGGGATAGATCGTACCAAGATCGGCGCGTTCATTCACGCTTCGGTATGCCGCGATTATCAAGAACCGGCCACCGCTTGCGACGTGCATCGCCGCCTGGGCTTAACGCAGGAAGCGCTGATATGCGACGTTTCTAACGCCTGTTTGGGCTTGCTCACCGGCGCGATACATATTGCGAATATGATCGAACTTGGGCAGATCGACGCGGGCATAGTCGTCGGTACCGAGACCAGTCGCGCGTTGATGGAAACGACGATCGACGAGCTCAATACCAACCAAGAGTTGACGCGTAAGACGATCAAAGACGCGTTTGCCTCCCTGACGATCGGCTCGGGCAGCGCGGCGATCATGCTCGTGAATCGCAAGCTCTCCAAGACGGGCAACCGCTTCCTCGGCGCCGTCGTTCGCGCGAACTCCAATCGCGCGGACCTCTGCCGCAGCCAAGTGGACGTCACCGCCGGCGGCCGCTCCGACGGGCAAACGATGAAGACGGATTCCGAGACGCTGCTCCATGAAGGCGTGGCCGTCGCCGCAAAAGCGTTTGAACGCTACCAAGAAGATTTCGGCTGGGCCCCCGATACTATCGACAAGATCTTCTGTCACCAAGTTGGCAAAGCGCATCAGAAGTTATTATTCGACACGCTTAAACTCGATTCCTCCAAGAACTTCGCGACATTGCCCTACCTGGGCAATACCGGCAGCGTCGCGCTACCGACCGCCGCCGCGCTCGGGATCGAATCCGGCTTCGCGCGACCCGGCGACAAGATCGGACTCTTCGGCATCGGCTCCGGGATCAACGTCGTCCTCGCCGCGATCGATTGGCAGACCACGCTACCTAGTTCGCAACCGACGCCCAAAGCGACGCTAGAACGCTTCCTCAAACTCAACGCCGAGTCCTGATCGACCCGTCGCTACCGGTAGACGATCTAGCCGCAGGCGCCCCTACGGCTAGATCTCGTTAGCGCTTAGGCCAAGCGCAAGTTCGTTTGTCTTACGACTTAAGCTCTTTTGTTTCCACATCTCGCCCAAAATCGCGCTCGCTTACCCTCCGATCGGCGAACTCGACAAAATTGCGCGCCCGCCATAAACGCGTTTGAAAACTCAGTACGGAAGTTCACGCACGCGTCTGAGAACCTCAAGTGCAGATTCTATCTTTTGCAACTGCAGACGTCCGAGCTCATGTTGCCTTTTGAACTCGTAATAAACTTTTTCCATTTCCTCAATAAAGACGTCATAAGATCTTCGCGTCAACAAAGTCAATTTAACAGTATCATTACCGTAAATATAGTGTAATCGAGGGTTAACGACCCGAGCGCATCGATCTCTAAAGAGATACGACTCAAACGCTTGTCGATAGAACTCCTCATCATGTCTTGAACACGGAATTATATACGCGCTATCAAAATTCTTTGACTCCTTGAGCTTATCCACGACCTCGTCTACCGGCACCCGATTTGAAAAATCAAGTACAAGCTCGCACAATTTCTCAAAATCCCACCAATATCTTAGAACTGCGACATTTTTCGGCGAAGTCACATACCATGCATATTTCTGTCTTGCTTCTATCCATTTCATCTCTGTAGAAGACAACGCATATACCGTTCGATAAGCATTGAAAGCGTTATTCCAATCGCCTTTCAATTCCAACGCAAGCGCCCAAAGAGCTAGACAATCTCTGAAACACGCGCGTTTCTTTTCGTCTACCGACTCCGAATCGTCAGGAAGATCCTTGCAAGCTGCAAACGTCGTCGCATACTCGACGACCTCATCGTATTTGCCTTGCAGTATCGATTCCTTAAGAGTACGCGGATCGTCGAGATCGTGAATCAAAAAATGCTCCTGCCCCACTCGAAAGATACCGAAACTATCAACATAAACAGAGTCGTACTCTAAAAAACGATAATCGATCTTATATAAAACGCTCTTACGCCAGTCTTCCGGAATCTCAAGTTCCTCATCGGCAACGTCAACATGAGGAACGACATAATATGTTCCGTTAGCGGCCGCGACGGCGCGGCTCCCGGTTCGCGCTACCGCGCGGATGAAGAAAACCGTTCCCGTTGGTCGCTTGCGTCCGCGTCGTAATTATGTTTTTTCTTGC